>NZ_JAGGPP010000004.1 GCF_018613755.1 Arthrobacter sp. ISL-72 | reverse complement strand
TCGCCGAAGTCGTACTGCAGCCACATCCCCGGCTCAGTGATCCACGGCCGGTGGACACGTGTGTGGCCCAGCCGCCACGCGGCCTTAACCTGAGCGACAGCGCGGCGGGTGGACCGCTCGGAACCCTCATAGCCCAGGGCGAGGAGCTTCTCGTGGGCTTTGTCGGCGCGGATCCGGCCTTTGGACGCCTCGATCCATTCCTCGATCTTGGGCAGATAGGCGTCGGTGACCCGGTCCCGCGCCGCGGGCTCTGCGATGGGCCGGCCAGCGTCGCGGGCAGCGATATGCCTGGCAACAGTGTGGTGGGAGCAGCCCGTGAGCTCCGCGGTGGCGCGCAACGATCCGGTCAGATCGTAGGCAGCAAGAATTTCCATGATTTCTCCGTCATGCTTCATACAGGGCCTCTTCCTGGGCGACTTTGGTGCGACTAGACACCGTCATCAAATCCCGGGGAGAGGCCCCCGCCGCTTAAGACGCGGCAGGTTCAGTAAGGAAGTGGGCAGATCTCATGGCCACCAATGGGCAGTTTTACTGGCCGTCAGTGGGCATTTTCGTGGCCGCCTATGGGCAGTTTTTCATGGCCGCTAACACACCCTCGGGCACAGCGTACTTTCTCCTACCACGGCGCGACAGCGGCGCTAGACCGCTAAATGCGAAGGGCCGTTTTAGGTCCCACAGGCTTCGCGTGCGCCTTCAACGTATGCCCAGAATTCAATACATGCTCGTCTGAGGTTGTCCGTGATCAGGAATCGGTTGGAGATACATGCTCACGTTGTTGGTTCTCGGCGAGGAGCCGAGTAAGGACCCGCTCTCGAACGAGTGACTCGCCCAGGGCGCGACACGCCTCCGCGTAGGCTTCTTCTAATCTTATTTCGATCACTTGGCTACCCAACCTAACTTTGTCGTTCCACCCGATTCTTTGACGTACAGAGTCGACGAAGATTCTCCGTCACTTCTTAGATAAATGGACCCGACCGGCGCACTCCTAGCACCTTCCGGACTCCCAATGCCGGCACCCAGATTTACATTTTGCCCTTGAATCACACTTATAAGACCAGATGCAGCAATTGTGAATCGTTGACCCGTAGTATCGCGAGCCTCGAAGGAATTTCCGCTGCCCTTGTTCACTATTTGTTGAACGGTTCCCCCGCCAGTGCCTGATTTGGTGATTACTAAGGTGGTCCCGTTATCTCCGGATGTCGTCGCTGACAGTCCATAGTCATAACCTTGGACGAGAGCAGCGTACTGTCCAGCGTTTGCACTGTAGTTGGCATCAATTTGAACTGCTCGACCTCCTCCGGTCTCTGTTATATGAAGACCTATTCCTGTGCCGCTGTTGCTCACTCGGAGAGCCGTGCCTGGGCCCTTGCCGGCTTTGGTGACATCCATCGCCTCACCGTCGAAGGTGGATGAGGTCTGAACCGAAAGGGCCTTTGCGGACGTATGAACAAAAGTCGCAGTCTTTGCCGCACCCATACGGAAAACAAGATTCTTATCTACTCGCAGGGCCAGTGTCCCATGATCGCGAAACACCAGAAAGTCGCCCGTTCCGTCACTGCCTGGATTAATGACATCATTTCGAGTGTTGTTTATTTCAATTGATGGAGAAGAACCAGTATTGTCTATCATCAAGGCTCGGTCTAGAGAAGAATACTGATGGATGACTAGTGCTGATCTCGATCCGGGAAAGTTATGAATATCAACACCATATGTCTGGCCTGGGTTTGTCGCGTTTCCTGTTCCATCGCCGCGGTGATCTATGTTAACGACTGAACCTTTGGACGCAGCGACGTCTTTAAAGTCCAGTCGGCGTCTTACTGGCTGAAACGTGTCGTCAGGGTCACGATCTATAGAGATATACGTGATTGACGCATCGACGAGGGACTCTAGACCTACATGCCCGCCCGTATTCGTTGGTGCTTCGGCTTGCGCGGCCGCATTTGCGCGAGGTGATACGAGCGCTGTCGCGCCAGCGCCAACGGCAGCCGCAACACCCCATCGCATTACGTACCGACGACGCAGATCCTTTGGCAACTCAGTATCGGTCGTACCCTTTTCGATGCGTGAACTCATGCGGAATCTGCTCCTAAAACAGTCATCCGAGCTGATACTCGTTGGTGTTGCTCTAATCTTCAATAGCCAAAAGCAAAAGTGATTCTCGCAGTGACTGAAAAGACCGTTGCAGGATCTCTTCCTACTATTCGGAATTCAAGATCCACATCTGAGGGTAAGCCTGGAAGCTGAAGCACAAACTCATCGGCCTCCCGTCTAGCCGCACCTACTCGGATGGAGCCGCTAGTCTCCATAAGTACGGAACCATTATCGGTTCGTATTATTTGAAGTCGTGGTGCGGTTCCAGAACCAGATACTGTGCGAATTTCGGCGTCGTGAACGTAAAGAGTCCGCGCCGATATTGGTACTCGGGCACGCATGAAGGGTGTAATCGTGTTTGAACCCGTCGGTATTGAGACCAATCCACTTGATGAAGATTCCCAGGCATAAACGCGGGGTCCAGGTGAAGGACGCGCTATCTGTGCGCTCGATTTGGATATCGATGCCCGAAAGAAGGCCTCCGGAAAAAAATCCTTAGTCTGCATCCACAGCGTCTGACCGTCGTGCAATGATGCCTGTCCCACAGGATGGAACACAGGCGTGCGTGAAGCGGATTGGGACGACATTGCGCCGAGCTCATAGATCGTTGCACCGTTGTTGGTTACGTAGTAGGCATGGGCATTTCGATCGATAGGATTGGCTGGGGTCGACTCGCCTGAGCTGAAGCATATCCACTCCGACATGTCCTTTGCCGCACATATGCTTCCCCATCCAGACGAATTGAGTTGGTAGATCCGTTCAACTTGTGGATTTGTCTTACCAATCTCGCTTCGGGGCATGCGAACGAGGTATCCGAGCGGCTGGGAGTCCGATGCCCACACCAGGTAGTCGGGAAAGCACATCAGACCAATGGCGCGAGCGTTATGGCCGGCAGTCGCTTTTGTAACGACTTTCTCGACAGTGGATCCATCTGCCGTAACACGGTAGATGCCGGCGGCATCCTCATTGTCGCCAACCATGAAGTAGACGCGTCGACTGAAGGGATCATACTGAACACCATGGATGTGTCTTATTTTTTGAGGATCATTGCTGGCAATACCCGGGAATGCATACCAAACCGTCCACGTCGCACCGTCGTCGGCGGATCGGTAGATATTTATTGTCTTGAATGAGTCAGTTATTTGGTAAATCCCAAGGTAAATATAGCCAGTAACTTCGTCTTGGCACCAAGATTGAGCCGTCAGGGACAGCTCATTGGGTTCCAAAGTTTTGACACTTGAAAAATTAGCACCGTCATTGGTGGACCGGCCGATCTGGAGTGGCAGGCTGTTGAGAATCGTAATGTGGGTGCCGCTCGCAAGCCGTATCCACATTCCTCGCTGAGCAGGCATAATCGAGTTCGAGCCTAGGAAGACCCACGTTTTTCCCCCATCTATTGACTTATAGGTGCTACCGCTACGTGAAACACCATAGGCAATGTCCCCCTGCGCCCAGGCAATCGAGTAGTCATTGTGAGCTGAGGGCCACATATCCGAAATTGTCAGGACAGGTACTCTTACCGGCGGCGGAATGACCTCTCCACTGGCTGGTGACAACTCTTGCGCCGGCTCTTTTCGAAGGGCGCTAAGTGACGAAGTGGCTTGGGCCTCCCCAGCACTGGCGAGAACTGCGCCGCTGCCGACGGCCGCAGCGGAACCCATCCGGAAGATCGAGCGCCGATTAATTAGCTGGTTCTTCACTCGCGCAATCTCAGTCATGGCAGACCACCAGCGACTCGTGCCGTTTCAAAAGTATCGCCATTTCTGTCCATCTCCTGCTTTGTATTGTCTTTTGAGGAGCCTACGGTCACAAAGGACGGGGGGCACGAGTAGTTATCCCTCGAAAACAGGCGCAACTAATTACTTAGATGAAGCGTTCGGTACTCTATTTCCGGACGTAACTACTCGCTTACTTGCCGGGCGGAAGTTAGATTCGCGGGAGTGGGGGCCGAGATTTTTAAGCTCTTGGAAAGATTGGGAAAGCGGCAAGGCCTAGCGGTAGTTAGACAAACGAAAGGTCTATTGGGGTCGATGAGGAAACTTGTGGCGATCTTGTGAGGTTGACGCCAATGAACTTCCAGCTTGGCCCAATTACCGCGTATCAACATCCTCGAACACCAGAAACGTCTGCGTATCCAACACCCCCGGCATGGACTGCAGCTGGTCGAAGATCACCCTACGCAGGTCAACGTTATCCACTGCCCGCACCAGCAGGATGACGTCGAAGTCCCCGCCCACCAGGGCAATGTGGTGCACCTCAGGGATGGCCTGCAGCAACTCGCGCAGTTCGCGCCATGAATGCTGCCTCACTTTAAGCGTCACGTACGCGGAGGATTTGAGCCCCGCCTTTATAGGGTCAACGAGCGCAGTGAACTTGGTCAGCACGCCCTCGCCAGTCAGCCTTGCGATCCGTGTATAGGCGTGCGCCCGTGAGATGTGGACGTTCTCGGCCACCTGGGTGACGGACATCCTGCCGTCCCGTGTCAGCTCCGCGATGATGTTCCGGTCCACGTCATCAAGCGGCACCGCCACCTGGTCCGCTTCTGTCTCTGCCATTTGTCCACAACTCCCGCCGGTAATGCAGCTCGCACTTACGATTTGTCTTTCAGACTAGGTCAAAGTTCCCTACTTCTCCACGATTCTGCACGGGACTGGATACGAAAGTTCCGCTAGGGCCATACTGGAAGCGAATAGTGGCTACAGAAGGATTGACCAATGACGATCTCCGCGGACCACA
Organism: Arthrobacter sp. ISL-72; assembly: GCF_018613755.1. GTDB lineage: Bacteria > Actinomycetota > Actinomycetes > Actinomycetales > Micrococcaceae > Arthrobacter. The sequence continues at coordinate 470,062 of NZ_JAGGPP010000004.1, read as the reverse complement.
CCGCCCTCGGGCAGGACTCGCCGGAACAGCTGGCCGGGAACCACGTGACCGAAGGGGCCGCAGCCGAGGCTGTGCGCAAGTTCGGCATCACGGTGGAGGACTACATGCTGCCGGCCCGCCACCAGATCCAGATGGTGGATCAGGACGGCACCCTGAACGCCCACACAGAGCAGGGCGCCCAGCCCGGCCACGAATACGCGCTGCCCGGTGACGCTGAACTGCTGGCGGCCTATGAGCACCTGGTCGTCGGCCGCCGCGTCAATGACCAGAACTCCGCCCTGGTCCGCCAGGGCCGCATGGCGGTCTACCCCTCCAGCCACGGCCAGGAGGCGTGCCAGGTTGCGGCCGCTCTCTGCCTTGCCGACGGCGACTGGATCTTCCCCACCTACCGCGACTCCGTTGCCGTGATGGCTCGAGGCGTGGACCCCGTGCAAACCATGACCCTCTTCCGGGGTGACTGGCACAACGGCTACGACCCCGCCAAACACAAGGTGGGCATCCAGTGCACGCCGCTGACCACCCAGCTGCTCCACGCCGTCGGCGTCGCCCACGCGGCAAAACTCCGCGGCGAGGACACCGTGGTCCTGGCCATGTGCGGCGACGGCGCCACCAGTGAAGGTGACTTCCACGAGGCCCTGAACTTCGCGGCAGTCTTCCACCTTCCCGTCGTCTTCTTCGTCCAGAACAACCAGTACGCCATCTCGGTGCCGCTGGCCCACCAGTCCGTGGCGCCCTCGCTCGCCCACAAAGCCGTGGGCTACGGCATGGCCGGCGAACGGGTGGACGGCAACGACGTCGTCGCGCTCCTTGCCGTGCTGGGCCGCGCAGTGAAGCTGGCCCGCGACGGCTCCGGCCCGCTCCTGGTGGAGGCCCACACTTACCGCATGCAGGCGCACACGAACGCCGATGACGCCACCCGCTACCGCCAGGACAGCGAAGTGGCCCAATGGGTGGCAAGGGATCCGCTGAAGCGGATGCAGACCTATCTGACAGGCCGCGGACTGCTCGACGACGACGGCGCCGCCCGCATCGCGGAGAAGGCGGAGGCAGTTGCCACGCAGCTTCGCGAGGGCCTGGGAGCGGACGTCCCCGTCGACCCGCAGGATCTCTTCCGGTACGTCTTCTCTACTCCCACCCCGCAGCTGAAGGAACAGTCCGCCATGCTCGCCGACGAAATCGCCCGGGACGAGGCCGCAAAATGAGTCCCACCGTCACCACTTCCTCGGAAGCCAACGGCAACGTCGGTGCAGCAACCGCCCGCGCAGCCGCCAAAGCAGCCGCCACGGCGGAATCGGCAGGCCCGCAGACCATCACGATGGCGAAGGCACTGAACACCGCCATGGCTGATGCCATGCACGCAGACTCCTCCGTTTTGGTGTTCGGGGAAGACGTCGGCACGCTCGGCGGCGTCTTCCGTATTACGGACGGGCTCACCACGACCTTCGGTGAGTCCCGCTGCTTCGACACCCCGCTGGCCGAGTCCGGCATAGTGGGAATGGCCGTGGGGATGGCCATGAACGGCATGCGCCCGGTGATCGAGATGCAGTTCGATGCTTTCGCCTACCCGGCCTTCGAGCAGATCGTCAGCCATGTGGCCAAGATGCACAACCGGACCAAGGGAGCGGTCAAGCTGCCCATCGTCATCCGCGTCCCGTACGCCGGCGGCATCGGGGGAGTGGAGCACCACTGCGACTCCTCCGAGTCCTACTACGCCCACACTGCCGGACTGAAGGTCTTCACTCCGGCCACCGTGGCCGACGGCTACCGCATGCTCCGCGAAGCCATCGACTCCGATGATCCGGTGATGTTCATGGAGCCTAAAAAGCTTTACTGGTCCAAGGACCTGGTGGACCTGGAAGGACTCCGCGCCGAGCACGCCGCCAACACCGAACGGGGAACCTCTTCGGAAGGCCGCGCCGCCGTCGCCCGTCCCGGCAGCGATGCCACGCTGATCGCCTATGGTCCGTCGGTTCCGACCGCACTGGCTGCCGCTGCCGCGGCGGCAGAGGAAGGGCGGTCGCTTGAGGTAATCGATGTCCGCTCCATCGTTCCGTTCGACGACGAGACCGTCTGCGCCTCGGTCCGAAAGACAGGGCGCGCCGTGGTCATCGCCGAGGCCCACGGTTTCGCCTCCGTGTCTTCCGAGATTGTGGCGCGGGTTCAGGAACGTTGCTTCCACTACCTTGCCGCGCCGATCCGGCGCGTTACCGGCTTCGACGTGCCGTATCCGGCGCCGAAGCTTGAGCACTACTATCTGCCCGGCGTGGACCGCATCCTCGACGCCGTTGACGACCTCCAGTGGGAAGACTGATCAGATGAGCGAACCGAAAGTATTCCTGCTGCCGGACCTGGGCGAGGGCCTCACTGAGGCCGAGCTCGTGAACTGGCTTGTGGCCGTGGGCGACGAAATCCGGGTTGACCAGCCCATCGCCGAGGTTGAAACCGCGAAGTCCATGGTCGAGGTCCCGTCGCCGTACGCCGGCACCGTCGCAGTGCTGCACGGCGAACCGGGCCAGACGCTGGATGTCGGCAAACCGCTGATCTCCGTCACGCCCATCGGTTCCCCGGCCGTTGAGCCTGCCGAATCCAGGGCCCCGGCGGGGGAGACCGTCGAAACCGAATCTGCCGCCTCAGCCTCAGCGGAGGCCTACCGGGACGAGGAAAAAGCAGGCTCAGGCAACGTCCTCATCGGCTATGGAACACCGGGCGGACACGGCACCGCCCGCCGCACCCGTGCACGCAAACAGCCCGTCGGCGGGTCAGCCACGACCGGTGCTGTCGCAACGGTCAGCGACGCGGAAAAGGCCGCCGACGATCTCCTGCTCCTGCGCACCCGCGTGCCCGGCAAGCTTGGGGCAGTGATTTCGCCGCTGGTCCGCAGGATGGCCCGTGACCATGGAGTTGATTTGGGGGGACTCCAAGGGTCCGGTGCCAGCGGGCTGATCATGCGCAAGGACGTCGAAGCAGCCATCGCTCCCGCGCCGACAGTTGAGCCGCACCAGGTCGCTGAGCCTGCCGAAACACGGCGCCCGCGGGTTGAGCCGCGGTCCGTTGTTGAGCCCGTCGAAACCGGAGCGGAAACCGACTCCCGCACAGGGCTCGGCATCACTGCCCGTACCCCGGTCCGGGGCATTCGCAAGGCCGTGGCCGCAAACATAACCCGCAGCCGCTCCGAGATTCCGGAAGCGACAGTTTGGGTCGACGTGGATGCCACGGCCCTCGTGGAGATGCGGGCCGCTTTGAAGAAGGCAGACCCGCACAACACCCCCGGGTTGCTGGCATTCGTCGCGCGGTTTGTGACGGCCGGACTGAAGAAGTATCCGGAACTGAACACCCGGATCGTCACGACGGAGGACGCCGCCGGCGGGGAGAGCCAGGAGATCGTCGCGTTCGACGGCGTCAACCTGGGCTTCGCGGCGCAGACGGACCAGGGACTGATGGTGCCATCAGTTCGCAACGCGGACAAGATGAGTGCCCGGGAGCTGGATGCCGAAATCCGCCGGCTCACTGCAGTCGTACGGGAAGGTAAGGCAACACCGTCGGAACTGGGCAGCGGCACGTTCACGCTGAACAACTACGGGGTCTTCGGAGTGGACGGCTCTGCAGCGATCATCAACCACCCTGAGGTGGGGATCCTGGGCGTGGGGAGAATCATCGACAAGCCGTGGGTGGTCAACGGCGAGCTGGCCGTCCGCAAGGTCACGGAGCTGACCCTCACGTTCGATCATCGCGTGTGCGACGGCGGGACGGCCGGTGGTTTTCTCCGGTACGTCGCTGATGGAGTTGAGCACCCGGCATCGGTATTGGCTGACTTGTGACTGAGTCGGGTGTGAAGAGCACGCTCGCAACCTTGTCAAGGTAGCTTGCACTGGATAGTTCAAGCTATTTGTATGTTTCGGGACCAGCAAACCCGTCGGACACGCCGTTTGAGGTTGCCGTCTCCGCGGTACGACGAGGACGTCTACGCATAAATACAGGTACCGCCTACTCTACTGCTCTCTTCGGCGAGAAGAGGAATATGGCCGTATGACCACTTATATTGTTGAAGCAAATGCAATAGACCACCGGTGCCAGTGTTGCGGGGATATTTGTGATTTGTTGTTCTGTAACGAATGCACTACCCATGCCGCAGCTGACGAAAAGAAATCGGAGTAGTTAGCTTCTCCTCATGCGGTTCGTGGGAGCAAAGTCATGGGCAAGCAAGATGATACTCAACATCGCTCAACTTCCCTTACGACGTGACTTCGGTCGAGCCCAGCGCGGGAGCGGCGAAGACCACGGAACGCAGTTCAACCGTAGATGGCAAGGCGATGTAGCACGCGAGGATCTACAGTGAGTCTTTGCGCTCGCAGTGCCGGTATTCGGCCAGATAGCATCACGGAGCAATTCCGTCCAGCATGTAGCCTGTACGGTTGGCTCTATGTGTGGAATCGTAGGATACGTAGGCCATTCGTCAGGCCGGGTAAATGTTGGCCACGGCGCGTTGGACGTTGTCCTTGAGGGACTCCGCCGCCTGGAGTACCGGGGCTATGACTCCGCGGGCGTTGCTGTGGTGGCGGACGGGACCATTTCGTCGCGCAAGAAGTCCGGAAAACTGATCAACCTGCTCGCTGAACTGGAAGCGTCTCCGCTGCCTGATTCCGTGACCGGAATCGGTCACACCCGCTGGGCCACGCACGGCGGGCCCACGGACCAGAATGCGCACCCGCACCTGTCCGACGGCGGCAAGCTGGCCCTGATCCACAACGGCATCATTGAAAACTTCGGCGAGCTGAAGCTGGAACTGCTGGAAGGCGGCACCGAGTTCGCGTCCGAAACGGACACCGAGGTGGCCGCCGCGCTCCTGGGTGACATCTTCCGGAACAAGCTGGGCGGTGATGCCTCCAACGGCGGCCTGGCCAGGGCCATGCAGCTTGCCTGCCAGCGCCTCGAAGGCGCCTTCACCCTTCTGGCCGTGCACGCGGACCAGCCCGACGTCGTCGTGGCCGCCCGGCGCAACTCGCCGCTCGTGGTGGGCCTGGGCGAAGGGGAGAACTTCCTCGGCTCGGACGTCTCCGGTTTCATTGAGTACACCCGCCGCGCCGTGGAGCTGGGCCAGGACCAGATCGTGACCATCACCGCGGACACCGTGGAGATCACTGACTTCTTCGGCGCCCCCGCCCAGGGCAAGGAATACCACGTTGACTGGGATCCGGCTTCGGCCGAGAAGGGCGGCTACCCGTCCTTCATGGAAAAGGAAATCCATGACCAGCCCGACGCCGTGGCCAACACCCTGCTGGGCCGCTCGGACCTGGACGGCAAGCTCACGCTTGATGAAATGCGCATCGACCCGGAGCACCTGAAGAAGATCAACAAGATCATCGTGCTGGCCTGCGGGACGTCCGCGTATTCGGGCCAGGTGGCCAAGTACGCCATCGAGCACTGGTGCCGGATTGCCACCGAGGTGGAGCTCTCCCACGAGTTCCGCTACCGCGACCCGATTGTGGATGAGAACACCCTGGTGGTGTCCATCTCGCAGTCCGGTGAAACCATGGACACCCTGATGGCCGTCCGGTACGCCAAGGAACAGGGCGCCAAGACCCTGTCCATCTGTAACACCAACGGCTCCACCATCCCGCGTGAATCCGATGCCGTGCTGTACACGCACGCCGGGCCGGAGATCGCCGTGGCGTCCACCAAGGCGTTCCTGGCGCAGATCACCGCCGCGTACCTGCTGGGGCTGTATTTGGCACAGCTGCGCGGGAACAAGTTCCAGGGCGAGATCAAGGACATCCTGGCGGACCTGGGGAAGATCCCGGCCAAGATCCAGCAGATCCTGGACCACGAGGACCAGATCAAGGAACTCGCCCGCTCCATGGCCGGCTCCAAGTCCGTGCTGTTCCTGGGCCGGCACGTCGGCTTCCCGGTGGCCATGGAAGGCGCGCTCAAGCTCAAGGAACTGGCATACATCCACGCCGAAGGCTTTGCCGCCGGTGAGCTGAAGCACGGCCCCATCGCGCTGATCGAGGAAGGCCAGCCCGTGTTCGTGGTGGTCCCTTCCCCGCGCGGCCGGAACTCGCTGCACGCCAAGGTGGTCTCCAACATCCAGGAAGTCCGGGCCCGCGGTGCGAAGACCATCGTGATCGCCGAGGAAGGGGACGAAGCGGTCAAGGCGTACGCCGAGCACGTCTTCTACATCCCGGAGACGCCCACCCTCCTGGCGCCCCTGCTGGCCACAGTGCCGCTGCAGATTTTCGCCCTCGAACTCGCCACGGCCAAGGGATACGACGTGGACCAGCCACGCAACCTGGCCAAGAGCGTGACCGTAGAATAAGGGGGGGAGCTCCAGGCAATTGCCTACTCTCGACGGGCGTGCGCTTTGACGCGGCACTGGACGCGCTGAAATGAATTCGTCTAGTGCCGTGGCCCGGTGCTATACATGTCCCATGAAAGTTACGGTGTCCCTTGGGGAGGGCAACGATCCGCTGGACTGCCCGCATCAGTTTGTTGGCGTTTGCAAAGGGTGCCGAGGTTCCACGGAACACGGCGTAGGGACAGTGCTGGTGACAGAGATTTGACGCTCTCGACAGCCTTGTAGGGGCCGTTTCTCATGGACGCAAGTCGGAGTGCTCGGCGCACCTTAGGTTGGCGACCAGTCCAAGGTCGCCGCCACCGTCGGAACGCTCGTATGACGTAACGTGATTCGTCGTGGCGCCACACGGGGCGCAAAAAGTCTTGTGCTGTTTAGTAGCCATAGCCAGATCATAAGCAGGCGGTAGTTTCCTGTGGGTTACCACAGTGGAACAAAAACTGTGCGGCAAGGTCACAGCAACATTGCCACACCCGTCGCCACGAGCTACAGTGACCAGGCAATGTAGATCACAGGAGTCATCGCCGCAGCCACTTTCCAGCCGCCGCGCTCGAACGGGCCGACGAACTCCAGCGAGCAAAGGGCCAAGACCGCACCGACCACAATCCCCACGACGCCCAGCCACGCCGGCACGACGTCGCTCTGCAGGATCGCTGCGCCCACGAGCAGGCTCCACGCCCCCGTGAAGAGGTAGCCCAGGTGTTCGCCCACGGCCACGCCCAGGAACCGGTTGAACGACCGACGGTTGATCGCAAGTTGAGCAGCACGGGATCGGCGCCTGACAGGACGCCGGCCAGGAGCACCGCCAGCGGCGCCAGCAGGACGGCCGTCATGGCGAGCGCCCACCAGAGCAGCACCAGCGCGGAGCCGCCCTGCCGGAAGCGGTCCAGGACTTCGCCGGTGGAGCGGCGGAGGATGTCCGGTAGTCGAACTTCGCAGCCAGCGGCGCAAACGCTGCGTTGAAGGCCAGCGGCAGCACGATCAGCAGGACCGCGGCGGCAACGGTGGCGTTCATTGAACGGGTTTCGCGGACGCAGGAGCCGCGGAAGGAGTGCCCGCGGCGGGGCGCCGGACATCAGGGCCGAGGATGCGCCGCAGCACCAGGCCGGTAAGAGCCGTGGCCACCAGCGCGCCGCTGGAGCCGAACGCCGCGTAGCCGTTCTCGGCGTCGACGATCACATTCGCGGTGACCAGCCAGCCGAGGCCCCAGCTGAGGCTGACTGTTGCCGCCCACAGCGCCCTGACGCGCAGGCCGCGCTGCAGAGCGACTCCCTGGGCTGCGCCGATCACGGCCCCGGTGAGCAGCCCCGACATGACGAGGGCCGGCGTCGTGGTTCCTGCCCCGGTGACGACTGCCGCCAGGGCGCTGCCGGCGCCCATTCCGAGGACGGCGCCGGCGAGCCAGCGCCACCCGGCGGCCGGTCCCAGTGCCAGCCATTGTGCGCCGCCGATCACGGCTCCGGCGATGACGCCTGCCAGCGCTGCGGTGAGCGGGCCGGTGATTAAGCCGGCCACCTGAAAGGCCAGCCAGCCTCCCACGGGGAAGCCGAGGAATGTTGGTGCCCAGCGTAGGAATGACATTGGAGGATCGCCTTCGGAAATGTTTGCGTACTAAGTACGCTACGGCATAACGTACACTGTACACAAGAACCTCCGCCAGTATTTCCCCGACTGAAAGCCGGTGCCATGCCCTCGAAAACCTCGGCGGAACCCCGTAGTCGCCGCGCCCGGAACTCGCTGACCGTGGACGCCATCCTGGACGCCGCGGAGCAGGTGGCGGCAACCGGGTTCGAGGCGCTGACCGTCCGCGCCGTCGCGGTGGCGCTGGACGCCGCGCCCATGTCTCTCTACCGCTATTTCGGCACTAAGGACGAGCTGGTGGACGCCCTGCTCAATCGGGTCCTGGGGCGGTTCACCGCTCCGCAGGAAACCGCTGACTGGCCTGCCGACCTGGCGGCGTTCGCGCGGAACCACCAGCAGCTGCTGCGTGATCACCCGTGGGCCATCACCCCGCTGATCGGGCACCCGTACCCGGGGCCCAACGCCCTGCCCATCGGCGAGGCAGCGCTACGCATCCTGGAGCGTGCGGGCATCACCGGTGACGCCGCCGTCGCCGTCTTCAGCGGAATAGTGGCACTAAACTACGGCTGGTCCTCCTTCGTCCTGGCCCGCGAGGCAACCGAGGCGTTCAGCGGCGGGGGAGAGGTGGAGCTGCCGCCTGCACCGCCGGAGTTTCCGCTCACTGCCGCGGTGGTCGGACCGATGAACCGTTACGGGAGTGAGGACCATTACGAGCGGACCCTGAAGCAGCTGCTCGCCGGGATCGAGGCCGACAGTCGACGGTAGCGGCGTCCCGCACCGGAGGGTGGGGTGAAAGGGCTGATCTTGCGCCGGGGTGCCAGGGTGCTGTATCGGCGGTTGCTCTCGACCGGATGGAGCGTCATCGAAGGGTGGCGCTTCGTGATCGAAAACAATGAAGTAAAGGGCGCGCGGTCGCCGCCAGATGCTGCCGTGGAGGCTTGGCACTTCGGGCTGCACGTTGGCGCGCATACTCCGCAAGACGTGGCAAGGGTTTCGCTTTGCGAAGCTGATTGGTAACGTGCCTGATGCCCACGGGGGTGATAGTGCCCTAGGAAGCTGTTCGCACTCGTGGCGGGGCGGTCCGGTTGAGGCGCAGTTGTTCGCCTCCCGGACCGCCGACCCCAGAAATTTCCAAGGTTGCGTCCCTGACGTGTTCCTCAGCAACACGGGCTGCACGGTTAGGTATCAGGCTTTCCCCCGAACCCTGGTGGTATGAAGGTTCGACTCCTTCACGGCCCACTCCTCTCCTCGGAACAATGCAACATCCCGTCACGAGCCCGACTGGAGAGTCTTGGTACAAGCGTCACGTCATATCCCATCCTGCAACGAGTTCGAGTCACGGGAAGTGTCCTCTTCAATCGCCGTTCGCCGGAAGCGTGCGGAGACCCACCGCGACACCCATGACGCCGGCAGGAGCAGCAGCCACAGCAGCGGGGTGTAGGCATTAAGGAGGAACGCGGCCGGAATGCTGAGCAGGAAGACCACCGGTACAGCGACGCGGGCGGTAAATATCCGCCGGTGCACATGCGAAGCCATCCCCGGATCCATGAGCTTCGCGTGCCGGGCGTAGGCCCAGATCCCAGCCAGCAGCAGGTAGATCGCGGCAATGTTGGGCATACAGAATGCTGGGCCAGGGCGTAGAGTCGTCCCCGTATTCGCTGAGGACGGACGTGGGCGCCGGCAGCATGGCGATGAAGAACAGCAGGGCCAGGTTCAGCCATGCCAGCGTGGAATTGAAGCGGCGGATCAGCGCGAAATCTGAATGGTGGGACAACCAGGTTTTGGCGATGATCACGAACGACAGCGCATAGGCGAAGAGCTCGGGAACGGCCCCGATCAGGGCGCCGTCCAGCTGTGCCGCCGCGATGCCCTCGGGAAGCTTCAGGTCCAGGGCCAGCAGGGTCAGGGCGATGGCAAAGACAGCATCGCTGAAAAACACCATCCGCTCCAGGGGCGTTCCGGATTCCATGCGGGGAACCTCCGTTTCATCGGCCGGGCAACTGAAGTACGGCACAGGCTACTCGCCTGCGCTGAACATTGGCGATGACCGCCCTTTTGCCCCGCCGCCGCGTGCCTTTCATCAGGCTTCCATCAGCCAGGCGTGGGTAGAATCGAGGCCTAAGATCGCCGGAACGCATGAATACGGAGAACAGAATGTCGCGATGGATGGAGGTCGGCCAGGGCAACCACGTGCTGGCCACCGAAGGCTCGAAGCTCAACACCGGACTCATAGTCGGCGCCCAACGCGCCATGGTGATCGACACCGGCGGGGGACCCCGGCAGGGCCGCGAAATCCTGGCCGCCGTGCGGGAAAAAACCCAGCTGCCGCTGGTTGTGGTGAACACCCACGCCCACTACGACCACTTCTTCGGCAATGCGATCTTCGCGGACGACGGCGTCACGGAGTTCTATGCCCACGAGAACTGTGCGCGCGAGATTGAGGAAAACGGGGACCGGCAGCGCCGCATGGTCGCCACCCTGGAACCGGAAATGGCCGCCGGCGAAGGCGCCGACGCGGAACTGGTGGTTCCCAACGCAATCGTGAAGGACCAGCCGGTGCTGGTGGACCTCGGCGGCCAGACCGTCACGCTGTTCTACCTGGGCCGCGGGCACACGGACGGCGACCTGCTGGCGGGCACGTCCACCACCCTGTTCGCAGGCGACCTGGTGGAGCAGGGCGCGCATCCGTCCTTCGAGGACGCCTTCCCGGAGGAATGGGCCGACGTTCTCCGGCACATTTCGGCCCTGCGGCACCGCTACGAATTCCTGATCCCTGGCCACGGTGAGCCCTGCAGCGACCAGTTCGTGAAGACGATGGCCAACACCATGACCACTGCTGTCCGGCAGGCATTCCAGTCCATCCGCGACACTCCAAGCGACGCCACGAAGGCGATCCCGGTGCTGCCCTACGGACCGGAGCAGTCCCGCTGGTTCATCAAGCGCCTGCAGGAGACACGCTCGCACCACTAGGTGGCGGCGGTCCACTTGAATACTTCGAGACACTTGGAAGGTGTCGATGTGGCCGCAAGGAAGTAACAGGCTCAGCGTAGTGGCATACTCTTGCAAGCAAAACGCGGCAGCAGGTCGTTCCGTTGGCCAAGTGAATAGACGCCGGGCGCTATAGTCGATTGCAGACTCTAGTGACACAGCGTCGTATGTTCGCGTGGGCCTCCACGCCTGGCCTGGGGGAACCAACAATGATAAAGAGAGCATTTGGCGCTGCCATTTTGACTGTAGCTGTTCTGGCCAGTTCAGTGATGCCGTCTCATGCTGCGGATGTTCAGGCTCCTAGTATTACGTCTGTGGCTCGGACTAGCCCTGCTGTTGTGAAGCCGGGTGATGTCGTTACCCTCTCGTTTGAGACTGAGGACGACACCTCGAGTTACATCTCGGATGCCGCCTATGCCGGGCCGACTGGTCAGGGCTATTACCTGAGCGGTGGGAGCCTGTACATTGACTCGTCATTTCCGAACGGGGAATACACTTTCAGTCACGTCCGTGTGGTCGACTCGGCCAACAATTGGACCCGTTATGCGGGCGGACAGCCTGAGTCCTATCCGCCCGGCGCCATACCTGCCCCGAATGTTCCCCTGGACTTCGCCCCGCTGACATTCACTGTCACTCAGTCCACGGCGGATGTTCAGGCTCCTAGTATTACGTCTGTGGCTCGGACTAGCCCGGCTGTTGTGAAGCCGGGTGATGTCGTTACCCTCTCGTTTGAGACTGAGGACGACACCTCGAGTTACATCTCGGATGCCGCCTATGCCGGGCCGACTGGTCAGGGCTATTACCTGAGCGGTGGGAGCCTGTACATTGACTCGTCATTTCCGAACGGGGAATACACTTTCAGTCACGTCCGTGTGGTCGACTCGGCCAACAATTGGACCCGTTATGCGGGTGGACAGCCTGAGTCCTATCCGCCCGGCGCCATACCTGCCCCGAATGTTCCCCTAGACTTCGCCCCGCTGACATTCACTGTCACTCAGTCCATGGCGGATGTTCAGGCTCCTAGTATTACGTCTGTGGCTCGGACTAGCCCGGCTGTTGTGAAGCCGGGTGATGTCGTTACCCTCTCGTTTGAGACTGAGGACGACACCTCGAGTTACATCTCGGATGCCGCCTATGCCGGGCCGACTGGTCAGGGCTATTACCTGAGCGGTGGGAGCCTGTACATTGACTCGTCATTTCCGAACGGGGAATACACTTTCAGTCACGTCCGTGTGGTCGACTCGGCCAACAATTGGACCCGTTATGCGGGTGGACAGCCTGAGTCCTATCCGCCCGGCGCCATACCTGCCCCGAATGTTCCCCTGGACTTCGCCTCCCTTACCTTTTACGTCGGAGCGGCACCTGTGACTCCCGCTGCTGTGACGTTTACGGATGCCGACGGCACTTCGGAGGACACGTTCATGGTTCCCTCGACGGAGGGCGTCGAGTACTTGGTCGGTGACAAGGCTGTTGAAGCCGGCACCTATCCGGGCACCGGGAAGGTCACGGTGAAAGCCCGGGCAAAGACGGACTACGTCCTCGCCGGAGGTGCAGCTGCGGAGTGGTCAACCACGTTCAAGACGACACCGTACGCGGTGACTCCTGCCGCCGTGGTTTTCGTTGACAAGGACAGCACCGCGGAGGACGCCTACACTGTTCCGTCGACCGACGGCGTGGAATACCTCGTTGGCGACCACGTCGTTGAAGCCGGCAGCCACGCTGGTAGCGGGACGGTCACTGTGAAGGCGCGGGCCAAGAGCGACTATGTCTTGGCTGAGGGTGCCGCTGTGGAGTGGTCTGCAACGTTCAAGGCGACCCCGTACGCGGTGACTCCTGCGGCCGTCGTGTTCACGGACAAGGATGGAACCGCGGAGGACACGTACACGATCCCCGCCATCGACGGCGTGGACTACCTGACAGGAGACACTGTCGTCGAGGCCGGAACGCATCCGGGGTCCGGCACGGTGACTGTGAAAGCTCGCGCCACGACCGACTACGTCCTGACCGAGGGCGCAACTGCAGAGTGGAGCAGTACCTTCAAGGCTACGCCGTATAAGGTGACTCCTGCCGCCGTCGTGTTCACGGACAAGGACGGCACCGCCGAGGACTCGTACGCGGTTCCGTCGACCGGTGGCGTGGAGTACCTGCTCGGCGACAAGGTTGTTGAAGCCGGAACCTACCCGGGCGCAGGCACGGTCACTGTTAAGGCACGGGCGACGGCGTATTACGTCCTCGCGGAGGGTGCCGCTGCCGAGTGGAGCAGTACCTTCAAGGCCACGCCGTACGAGGTGACTCCTGCCGCCGTCGTCTTCACGGACAAGGAGGGGACCGCCGAGGACACGTACACGATCCCCGCCATCGACGGCGTGGACTACCTCACAGGCGACACCGTCGTCGAGGCCGGGACGCATCCGGGATCCGGCACGGTGACGTTGAAGGCTCGCGCCACGACCGACTACGTCCTCGCCGAGGGTGCCGCTGCAGAGTGGTCCGCCACGTTCAAGGCGACCCCGTACGCGGTGACTCCTGCCGCCGTCGTTTTTACGGACAAGGACGGAAACGCTGAGGACACCTACACGGTTCCGTCGACGGAGGGCGTGGAGTATTTGGTCGGCGAACAGGTCGTTGAAGCTGGAACCCATCCGGGCACGGCGACGATCACTATTACTGCTCGGGCGAAGACGGACTACGTCCTGGCCGACGACGCAGTTTTTGAGTGGTCCGCCACGTTCAAGGCGACCCCATACACGGTGACTCCTGCCGCCGTCGTCTTTACGGACAAGGACGGAACCACTGAGGACACCTACACCCTTCCGATGATGGAGGGCGTGGAGTACGTAGTCGGTGACCAGGTCGTAGCTGGCGGGCCATATCCCGGCACCGGTACAGTCACCGTGAGAGCCAGGGCGAAGGGGGACTACGTCCTTGCCGAAGGTGCCGCTGCGGAGTGGTCCGCCACCTTCAAGGCGACCCCGTACGCGGTGACTCCTGCCGCCGTCGTCTTCATGGACAGGGACGGAACCGCTGAGGACACCTACACCGTTCCGACGATGGAGGGCGTGGAGTACGTAGTCGGTGACGAGGTCGTAGCTGGCGGGCCATATCCCGGCACCGGTACAGTCACCGTGAAAGCCAGGGCGAAAACGGACTACGTCCTCGCGGAGGGTGTTACTGCCGAATGGACTTCGACGTTCAAGGCGAGCCCGTACATGGTGACTCCTGCCGCCGTCGTCTTTACGGACAAGGATGGCACCGCCGATGACACCTACACGGTTCCATCGACGGAGGGGGTGGAGTACCTCGTCGAGGGCATCCTCACCGGGGCGGGAAACTATCCGGGTACGGGGACAATAACGGTGACAGCACGAGCCAAAACGGATTACGTCCTTGCCGAGGGCGCTACCGCCGAATGGAGCTCAACGTTCAAGGTGACCCCATACACGGTGACCGCCGCCGCCGTCGTCTTCTCTGACAAGGACGGCACCGCGGGGGACACTTTCACGGTTCCGGCGACGGACGGCGTTGAGTATCTTATTGACGGCAGCGTGGTTGAAGCCGGGAACTACCCGGGTTCGGGCACGGTCACCGTTAAAGCACGTGCCAAGGCGGACTACATCCTGGCAGCAGGTGCGGCAGCCGAATGGACAAATACGTTCAGAGGCAGCCTTTCGGCGCCGGTCCCCACGATCACGGGCACACTCACTGTCGGCTCGACTCTGACCAGCGTTCCCGGGATCTGGACTCCCGAACCGGACTCGTTGGGCTACCAGTGGTACCGCTCGGGTCTAGCCATTGCCGATGCGACAGGTGCCAGTTACAACCTGGCCATCGCCGACGTCGGGACCACCATCACTGTCCGGGTTACCGGCGCCAAAGCCGGATACGGAACGGCGACCGCGGAATCAGCCCCGGTTTCCGTGGCGGCGCCGCCGTCCTTCAACGACATCCATGAGGGGTCGGCTTTTGCCTCTGAGATTTCCTGGCTGGCAAGTGCCGGGGTCACTCAGGGGTGGACCGAAGCGGACGGCACTCGGACCTTCCGCTCGGCCCAACCGGTAAACCGGGACCAGATGGCGGCGTTCCTGTACCGGCTGAAGGGCAGCCCGGACTTCGTGCCGCCGGCTCAGTCGCCGTTCTCAGACGTGCCCACCACGCACAACTTCTTTAAGGAGATCTCGTGGCTGTGGTCCGCCAAGATCAGTGAGGGCTGGAAAGAAGCAGACGGCACCTGGACGTTCCGCCCGGCGGCGACCGTAAACCGCGACCAGATGGCAGCCTTCATCTACCGCCATGCCGGATCACCTGACTATCTCCCGGAAGCCCAGTCGCCGTTTGTGGACATTCCCACGAACCACAATTTCTATAAGGAGATCTCCTGGCTGGCGAAAAACGGCATCAGCAACGGCTGGACGGAATCCGTCGGGTCCAAGACCTTCCGTCCGGCGTCGTCCATCCTCCGGGACCAGATGGCGGCCTTTATGTACCGCTACGCAACGAGGGCCATAAGTTCATAAGCCTGGCTTACTATAAGCTCGGCGGTCCGCTTACAGCTGTGCCCAACACAAAGCGGACTGCCGCCTGCTTCCATGGGTTAGTCAGCCCGGGGGCTAGCTCCTCACCTTGACCACTGCTGCCCCGCAGGCTTTCCAGTCCATCAGAGCGCCAGTAGTGTCGCGCCTAAAACAAGTAGCCACCACTCGGGTGCGGAGCAATTTGCAAACCTACCCTCGGTACAAGATGACTCTGATGCACAACGATCCATGGCGGCGACCGCCGGCTGATCGAAGCAATTTGCGGATCTGGCGTTGACAGGTTGCTCCGTCTTCGGCGCCTTAATCCGTCATCAGGCTCAATCACGTCTCTAAGGGGGGACTTCCTTGAAACGCTTTGCATTGTTTGCTGTTGCCGCTCTTGCCCTGGCCGGATGCAGCACCCCGGCGCCGCCGCCCGTGTCCGACAAGGTCCAGCATGCGTTGGAGGCTGCCCGTACACGTGCCTCCGAGTCCGTGACATCCAAGGCCGTGAAGGTGACCTTCATTGGTGAGTCGTACACAGCCGGAGCCGGTGCCACCAATCAGCACGGTTGGGTCAAGCTTCTGTCTGCGAAGAACAACTGGAGTGCAGTAAATCTTGGCCGTGGCGGGACCGGATACCTGAAGACCATCGCCAGCGGAGGCGTCAACGCTTGCGGCGCCGAGGTCTGCCCGAACTACCTGACAATGGCGGACAAGGCCATAGAGTCCAAGCCTGATGTTGTGATCGTTGCGGGCGGCCGGAACGATGGTGCGGCGCTCACCCCGGACCTGGCGTCCAACGTCACCGCCGTGTTCAGTAAGCTCCGCGCCGGTCTCTCTGCCGCGAAGATTATTGCGTTGAACCCCATTTGGGCGGCCGAGTCCCCGCAGCCCGATTCGGCGGCGTTCGGCGAGGCGGTCAGGGCCGGAGTGACTGCCGCCGGTGGCTCGTTCGTTTCCATCGGCGCCCCACTGGAAGGCCACCCGGAGATGATCACGAAAGACAACGTTCACCCGAACGACGCTGGCCACCAGCACCTCGCTGACGTCGTTGGCGAGGCGCTGGCGGGGGCGAAGCTTCCCTAGGGACTAGCTATAAATCAAGTCGTTGTTACAATCATGCTTGACGCGGAACTCGCGGTCTCTTTTCCTCCTGCGTACCGGCTCCTGGGGGTCGACGCTCGGCACCTAGGATTTCGCGATGTTTCACGCGCTGCGGACACGTCTGTCCTCCCGTCTCCTGATTCCAACCGTTGTGGCACTGCTGTGCGGCTCGGCGGTTCCCTTGCCGGCTGTGGCCGACGATACGCCTGCCCTCCCAGTTGCTCCGGCCGCGGCGCGGCCCGGGAACCCAAGCGTGGCAACCGACCAGTTCATCGTTAAGTTCAAGGCCACGGCCGCCGGCAGCTCAGCACTCCGGACAGAGGCCTACAGCAGGGTCACCAGGGACGTCGGTGTCCCGGTGAACGACCTCCGCGGGACCTCGGCCGGTGCCCGCGTCCTGCGTGCCGACCGCACCCTCGATTCCGGTGAAACCCAAAAGGCGCTGGCCGCGCTGACGGCCGATCCCGCCGTCGAATATGCCGAGCCGGACACCCGGATGTACGCGGCAGCAATCCCGAACGACCCGTACTACCCGCTGCAGTGGGGCCTCCACAGCGGAGGCGCTGCCGGCTCGATGAACGTGACCGATGCCTGGAACGCCACCAAAGGTGCCGGCGCGGTGGTGGCCGTGATCGACACCGGGATCACCGGCCACTCGGACCTCGACGCGAACGTGCTCCCCGGCTTCGACATGATGTTCGACCCCGCCTACTCCCGGGACTCCAACGGCCGCGATGCCAACCCCCGAGACGAAGGAGACTGGACACCGGCCGGCATGTGCGGCGACGGCGCGCCCGCCAGTCCATCCTCCTGGCACGGCACCCAGGTTGCCGGCACCATCGCTGCCGCCGCGAACAACAGCAAAGGCATCTCCGGAGTTGCACCCGCCGCGAAGATCCTGCCCGTCCGTGCCCTGGGCCCGTGTGGCGGCTATCTGTCCGACATCACCGACGGCGTCATCTGGGCCGCCGGCGGAAGCATCGCCGGCCTGCCCTCAAACCCCACCCCTGCCCGGGTGATCAACCTGAGCCTCGGCGGCACCCAGCCCTGCTCGCCAACCTTCCAGAATGCCATCGACTTCGCCTACAACACCGGAGCAGCAGTGGTGGTGGCCGCCGGCAACGAGAACGTGCCGGCTGAGGAATCAAGCCCTGCCAACTGCCAGAACGTGATCTCGGTGGCCGCCATTGCCCGCTCCGGGCAGTTAGCGCCGTACTCCAACTACGGGTCCAACGTTGACTTCGCGGCACCAGGCGGGGACATGAGCCAGGCAACGGAAGACGGCATTGTGGTGGCCTTCAACACCGGCACGCAGACGCCCGCGGCGGAAACCTACGCCTTCTCCGAAGGGACCTCCCTGGCCGCCCCGCACGCCTCCGGACTCGCCGCCTTGCTCATGGCACGGCTGGGAGACCTGGCCACTCCGGCAAACGTGGAAGCGCGCCTGAAAACGACCTCCAGGAAGTACGCCTGGGCGTGCGTCACCAAAACGTGCGGAAGCGGCGTGCTGGACGCAACCGCGGCACTCAACTTCAAGACCGACCGCGAAATTGTCGGAAGCACGCCGACCATTAATGGACAGGCCGCCGTCAACTACACCCTTTACGCCGACGCCCGCAGCTGGACCCCCAGTGATATCGATCTTTCCTACCAGTGGCGCCGGAACGGCACCCCCATCCAGGGGGCCCAGACGGCGAGCTATCAGGTACAACCGGCCGACGTCGGGACAACCCTGACTGCGACCGTCACCGCGAGCCGGTTTTTCGGGAGCAGCGTGACTTTCACGTCGGCGCCGACGGCGCCGGTGGTGGCCTTGGTAACCGCCCCATACGACCCGATGATCTACGGCCAAGCCATTGTTGGAAGCCAACTGTCCGCATACACAGGGACGTGGCAACCGGAAGGGGTCACCCTTTCCTACCAATGGCTCAGGGCCGGCAACGCGATTCCCGGGGCCACTGCCGCCACCTACACGGTGACCGCCGACGACAAGGGGAAGACCCTCAGACTCCGCGTTACGGGCACCAAGGCCGAGTGGGTCTCGGCGGAGCGCACCAGTGAAGAAACGGCCGTCGTGGCCACGGGGGCAATGCCGGTGCCCGTTCAGTTCACCGACAAAATCGGAACCCCCAATGACACCTACACAGTCCCCGCGGCCGTAGGGGTGGAGTACCTGGTGGCCGGAAACGTCGTCCCTGCAGGAACCTACCCTGGCACCGGCAACGTCGGAGTGATGGCCCGGGCTACCGGGGGCTACGCTCTTGTGGAGGGGCACGTTTCCGCGTGGGGCCACCTGTTCGACCCCATCATCTTCAACGACATCACGTCGGCCTCCGCCTTCTCCACGGAGATTAACTGGCTGGCCCTGAACGGGATCACCGAGGGCTGGACCGAAAACGGACAGCGCCTGTTCAAGCCGGCCCAGCAGGTGAACCGCGACCAGATGGCGGCCTTCCTGTACCGGCTGGCCGGCAGCCCGGAGTTCGTCCCGCCGGCCCAGTCGCCGTTCTCTGACGTGCCCACCACGCACAACTTCTACAAGCAGATCTCCTGGCTGTCGAGCGAGAAGATCAGCGAGGGCTGGAAGGAGGCCGACGACACCTGGACGTTCCGCCCGGCGGCCACGGTCAACCGCGACCAGATGGCAGCCTTCATCTACCGCCACGCCGGATCGCCCGACTACGTCCCGGAAGCCGTGTCCCCGTTCGCGGACATCCCCACCACACACAACTTCTACAAACAGATCTCCTGGCTGGCCAAAAACGGCATCAGCAAAGGCTGGACGGAATCGGACGGGACCAAGACCTTCCGGGCCGGGTCCTCCATCCTGCGGGACCAGATGGCTGCCTTCATGTACCGTTACCGCCACCTGCCCTAAGGGAATCGCCTCCCGCTCCCATAGGCGGGGAAAAGCTGCTTTACCCGTTACAGCTGTTTCCTGTTGAGTCCTATGAGCAGCGAGTAGGTAGTTGTTAGAATTGGGATGGACGCGGTGACGCTCCGATCCCGCGTCCAGTGGGGGCAAAGCACGGACCATAGGATGCATGAAATGTTTAGTGCGCTGAGGATGCATGCGTCCTCCCGGCTAGTCCTTGCCGCTGTGGCCGCCTTGGTGGGTGCGGCAGCCATCGTTCCTCCTGCCGCGGCAGCCGATGAACGTCCGCTGCCGGCGGCGCCGCATTCAGCTCCCTCCGCAGCTCGGGACATGCCCACCGATCAGTTCATTGTGGGATTCAAGGAAAAGGCCAACGCCAGTGCGGCCGAGCGGAATGCATCCTACGGCCGGGTGTCGAAGAAACTCGGCGTCGGCGTAAAGGAGGTCCGCGGCACGGCCGGCGGCTCCCGCGTCCTCCGGGCGGACCGTGCCCTGACATCCGCCGAAGTTGACCGGGCGGTGGAAACCCTCCAGTCCGACGCCGACATCGAGTTCGCCGAGCCGGATGCCCGGATGTTCCCCCTGGCCGATCCGAACGATCCCTACTATCCCCTGCAGTGGCACCTGTGGGAGGAGACCGCCGGGATCCGCCTGCCCGCCGCCTGGCCCGTCAGCAAAGGTGCGGGCACCGTCGTCGCCGTCGTTGATACCGGCATTACCGACCACAGCGACCTCAACCCCAACGTGCTGCCCGGCTACGACATGATTTCAGTCGCCTCCGCGGCGCGCGACTCCGACGGGCGCGACGCCAACCCCCGCGACGAAGGCGACTGGACTTCCGACGGCCAGTGCGGGGCCGGCACCACGGGAGACCCCTCGTCCTGGCACGGCACACATGTGGCCGGAACCGTGGCCGCCGTCGCGAACAACGGCAAGGGCGTCACCGGCGTGGCCCCGGAAGCCAAGCTCCTGCCCGTCCGGGCCATGGGCGCCTGCGGTGGCTACACCTCGGACATTGCGGACTCCATCATCTGGGCCGCGGGCGGCAGCGTCTCCGGTGTTCCCGCCAACCGCAACCGCGCCCGGGTCATCAACCTGAGCCTGGGCGGTATTGTTCCCTGCTCGGCCACCTACCAGAACGCCATCGATTTCGCCTACAAAGCAGGCGCTGCCGTGGTGGTCGCCGCCGGGAACTCAGACCGGCCGGCAGCCGACTCCAGCCCGGCCAACTGCAGGAACGTCATCACGGTGGCCGCCAGCAGTCGTAACGGCAGCCGGGCGCCGTACTCCAACTACGGCGACGCCGTCGACGTCACCGCCCCCGGCGGCGACATGTCCCAGAGCGCGCAGAACGGGATCGCTTCCACCCTGAACAGCGGCAGCTACGGGCCGGTAGCGGAAAACTACGCCTATTCGCAGGGAACCTCCATGGCTGCCCCGCACGTGTCCGGGGTGGCAGCACTGATGATGTCCGCAGGCGGCAGCGGCATGACCCCCGCAAGCGCGGAGCAGCAGCTCAAGGACACCGCACGGCCCCTCCCCGGAACCTGCACCGGAGGCTGCGGGGCCGGCCTGGTGGACGCCGCCAAAGCGGTGGGCGTGAAGACCCCCACCGTTGTCACGCCGTCGCCGGTGGTCTTCACGGACAAGGACGGCACCGCCGGGGACAGCTACACGGTCCCGGTGACGGAAGGCGTGGAGTACCTCGCGGGCAGCACGGTGATCAAAGCGGGCACATACCCCGGCTCCGGCACGGTCACCGTGACGGCCCGGGCGAAGCCGGACTACATCCTCGCTGCCGGCGCAGAGACCCAGTGGAGCCTGACATTCAAAGGCTCCCTCATCGCCGCAGTTCCGTCCATCTCCGGAGCTCCCGCGGTGGGCTCCACCCTGACCGCACTTCCCGGCACCTGGACACCGGCCCCGGACTCCTTTGCCTACCAGTGGTACCGCTCCGGGACAGCCATCACGGGTGCCACAGCAACGAACTACAAACTGGTCGACGCCGACCTGGAAGCCGCCATCACCGTGAAGGTGACCGGAACCAAGTCCGGCTACGGAACGGCCACCGCCGAATCTGCCGCGGTTTCCGTGGTGCCCGGCCCGGCGTTCGCCGACGTGGGCCCGGGCACTCCCTTCGTCGACGAGATCAACTGGATGGCCTCTGCCGGAATCAGCAACGGCTGGACCGAGGCAGACGGGACACGTACCTACCGTCCCGCCCAGCCCGTCAACCGTGACCAGATGGCGGCGTTCCTGTACCGGCTGGCGGGCAGCCCGGACTTCGAATCGCCCGCCACATCACCCTTTACCGACGTCTCCACCCAGCACGGCTTCTACAAGGAAATCGCCTGGCTGTCCGTGGCAGGCATCAGCAACGGCTGGGTGGAACCGGACGGCACCCGCACGTTCCGCCCCGCACAGACCGTCAACCGCGACCAGATGGCAGCCTTCCTGTACCGCCACGCCGGATCCCCGGATTTTGTCCCGCTGGCGCAGTCACCCTTCGCCGATATTTCCGTGGGACATCCCTTCTACAAGGAGATCTCCTGGCTGTGGAAGATGGACATCTCCCAGGGCTGGCCGGAAAGCGACGGGACGCGCACGTTCCGGCCGTCCGCCTCCATCCTGCGGGACCAGATGGCGGCCTTTATGTACCGCTATGCGTCGAGGCCCTGAAGCGGTCTTTAAGCCTGCTCCTCGAACAGCATTGTTACGGAAGTTACTGAATGGTTCGGATGTGAGCAGTGATACATTTCGGCAAGTGACCATTGGGGAATGTAAGGAGACAGCCCATGTTTGAAGGTGTCCCCGACGAGGAGGCGTGGCGCAACTGCACCACGCTCGAAGGCGCTTGTGAACTGACTGCACGCTGGCTCGAGGGTTCCCTCAGCTACGTGCCCGGCTACACCGCACCCCAGTACGCCGGCGAGAACGGCCCGATGAGCGAAGCACTGGCTCTGATCAACCGGCTTGGCTTCCTGACCGACGACTCACAGCCCGGAGCCGAGATGTCCGGGGGCCAAGGGCAGCGCGCCTTTGTGACCGGGCGCTGCACCGAGCAGTCGGCGGCCATCATCTCGGCAGTGCTGGTGGAAACCGACCTGGTGGTACTGGTGTTTCCCCCGGGCGAATCCGGCAGCGGCCAGATCTGCGTGGGCTTGGACGGAACCCGCGAGTTCACCTGGCTGGGCAGCTCCGGCGGGCCCTCCTACGCCCACGAAACCTACACTGACTGGACCAACGAGACGCTCGCCAAGACCCTGGCCGAGTGCTGGGAACTGCAGATCTTCGACCCCGTCTGGGGCCGGAACAGCAAGCTGGTTCCGCTCCTGCAGAAGGCGCTCATCACCGCGAAGTCCTGACGCGCGTTTGTAATGGGTGGGCGGTTTTGAAGGATGGACGGCACCGCGGTCCGGCCGGTGCCGCCCACCATGAGATATGACCTTCAGCTGTGACAGATCGGCGCTAGGGCCGGGCTGTTATTTCGGGCACTTGTGGTCCGGGTTGTATGCGGCGAACATGCCATCCGGGTTGTCCTTCCAGACCCATGCGTGCCGGGCCCACGTGCCCGGGAACGGTCCGACTTCGAAGTCCAGGCCCGCTATTTCCGGCGGCTCCATGGCCGTGGACATGAACTCGACGGCCACCAGCCGGAACCGTCCCTCCTCATTGGGCATGTAAACAAGCACTTCCGGCTTTCGGGCCTGCGTCTTGTCGTCCAAGAGGTCCTTCTTCAGGTAATGGAACCCCATTGCCCCGCTGCCGT
Source organism: Arthrobacter sp. ISL-72 (assembly GCF_018613755.1). GTDB lineage: Bacteria > Actinomycetota > Actinomycetes > Actinomycetales > Micrococcaceae > Arthrobacter. The sequence continues at coordinate 446,882 of NZ_JAGGPP010000004.1, read as the reverse complement.
CCGCCTTCTCGACGCATTCACTCGCTTTCTCATAGCCGTCGTCAATCGCGTTCTGCAGCCAGCGGTAATCCTCGGTGACATGGCGCAACGTCTTCACCAGCCTGCGCTGCTCGGAATTCTTCTTCCAGTCGTCACTCTTGTCCGAGCCGCCCCTGCCGGAGCCATCGTGCCCGTCGTGTGCGACGGCGGCGCCGGGGGCGAGCCCGAAGGCCAGGACAGCCGCGGCGGCCATGGAAATTAACCCTCTTTTGGTGCGATGCAACATTTTCTTCCAACCCTCTGAGACCCGAGAACCCATTTTTCGGTAAGGGATGCGAAGCATGGGTGGGATGCCCCACCTTCGCCAGGATGCCGGGCCGGCCCGATGGGCACTGCCGGTGAAATGCGCCGCCCGGGTGGATAATCATCCATCGATTTGGGCGGCGGTATCAGTATGCTCCTTCCCCTGAAAGCTGCGCTAGACGTGGCGCGAAATGTTTAATTCGGGCAAATTAGGGTCCGGCTAATTCGGAAAATGGCCATTAACGCTATTGCCCATCTGCGCTGAAAAGCAAGTAGTCAATTCCCCCTGTAAACGAGTGCTGCTCTATTTAGGCGGTAGCTCCACGTTATCTGTAGGAGTTACCGCGGCGTAGCTCGAGTGCAAGCGTGGACCTGACCTGCGACTCTCGCTGCACGAGCCCGGCCGCCATAAACTGCTTGACTTGGTTTTCCCGAAACATTGTGCGGATACCATCGCGGCATGGGGAACTACAAGCGTCGAATGACCGCCCGGGATTCACGACGCGAGCTGCGGAGGCGGCGCCTTCGGGTTACGGCCTATGCAGGGCTGGCCGCGCTGGCCGTTGCCACCGCTGCCGTGGTGGTGATGGCACTGGCGCGGTAAGTGCCGAACTCCCAGGGAAACCAGCATCCAATTGACAAGATTTGTCGAGTGCCTATACGGCGTTTTGACAAATTAGAACCGTTTGTGCCACGGTGTTGCTTGATCCGACATAAGGGATCCCACCGTTCGTTGCCGGCCGTTTCTCTGAAGAGCCTTCAGTTCACGTCCTGCCACGACAGCAACGACGCATTCTGGAGGTAGGCCGTGGCTCTGAGTGATTACGCCCTTGCGCTCTGCGCATTGATGGGAACCCTGTTCATTCCGTTTACCGCTCTGTACCTGGTGCTCCGCCTCAAGCGCGGCTCCGCAGCGAAGCCCGTTCCCGTGAAGGTCCGACAGTAATGCCCTATGTAGATATCAACCCGCACCGCTCCGGCCCCAAATGGCGGGGGTATGTACTGCTCGGTGTTCTCCTGGTCCTGACCGCTGCCGTGGTGGCAGCCGCGCTGTTCCGGGTCTAACGGCTTCTTTGGGCGCCCAGGTTTCATCGGCGCCGGCTTTTCGGTCTGACGATCAGGTGATGGTGAAGGCCGCGCTGGTGACCGTTAGTGTTCCGTAGCTCGCCACCAGGTGGTAGGTCCCGGCTTTGCCCGTGATGGAGAGCCCGCTGAAGGTTGCAAGGCCGCCGGCGATGTTCTGCGATGTTGTCCCCCTGAGGCTGCCGCCCGACTGCTCCAACTTGGTGAGTGTCACGGGATTGGCGCTCGTGAGGAGCGGATTCCGGAATTCATCCAGGACCTGCACTGTCACCGGTGACAGCGTCTGCCCGCTGGCTCCTCCGGCCGGACCCTGGACGAATTCGATCGTTGTGGCCGCCGAAGCGGAAACAATGACGGGCGCTGCCGCCTGGATAAGCCCGCTGGCGGTGCCCGTGACGCTGTACGATCCGGCTTTCGTGTCGCCGTAAAAGAACGACGCCGATGCGGCCCCTGCCGGAATGGTCACCTTCGTGACACTTGCGCCGCCTGCCGTTGCAGCGAACACTTTGGTGCCGGTGGACGTCGATGCCAGGGTCACATCGGTGCTGCCGGAGGTCACGGGGTTCCCGTAGGTGTCCTGCCGCTCCAGAGTGAACGGGCCGACGGTTGCCGTTGCGGAGGCGGTGCCCGAGGCAGGGCCGGTGGCCACAAGCCGGACGGCGGCTGCTGCCGTGACCGTGAAGGCACTGCTCACTGCACCGGAGTATCCCGGGCTGGTGGCCAGCAGGGTGTAGCCGGTGCCTGCCTTCGTGATGGTCAGGCCGGAGAAAGTGGCCTCCCCGAGGAGATTGGTGTTTGCAGTCAGTGCCGGGCCGGTGACCGTGCCGCCGCCGGGGTTGTTGCCGATTCCGATGGTCACAGGGACTCCGGCCATCATCAGCTTGAGCCCAAGTGCAGTCCGCAGCTCCACAGTGACGCTCTGCACTGAACCGGCCGTGACGCTGGCCGCCGGCTGAACCGTGAAGTTGATGGTGCTGATGTTATTGACTGTGACGTTTCCGCTGGCCGCACTCTCGGCAGTCCAGGAACGGTAGATGGCCGTGACAACGTAGCGGTGCGTTCCCTCCGGGACCGAAGAGTCCGTGCATCCGGTGCCGGTGATCGGGGCGGCCGGGCTGCTGCCGCAGGCCAGCATGGACGCGGTGCCCGTGATGCGGGTGACGTAGTAGCCGGTGGGAGCCGGAGTGCCCGCTGATGCGGTCCAGCTGACGGAAACGTCTGAAGCGCTGGTCGCGGGGACGGTCACGCTGGTGGGCGGTGCCAGGGTGGCGACTGCCGCCGTCGTGCTTCCCGTTCCTGATGCCGCCCAGTAAGCGGAAGCCGCCGTGGAGCCGAAAAGCGTGGCAACGATCAGCATCACAGCGGCTGTGACGCCGCGGCCAAACACACGCTGAAACAGCACCAGCCCCCGCCGGAAGCTTCGGGGGGCTTCGGGGGAGCTGGTGTTGCGCCTGCCGGACATACGCACCTTCTCGACGTTTGCTTAGCGGGTGTTTTTGGGGCAACGCTCACCATTGGGGAAGGAGCGTGGCCGTGTGCACGAGGAACGTGAGGGCGTTGCCTCTTCAGCCAGCGACGAAGTGCACGGGTACGGTGGCGCCCTTGCAGCCGTCCTGGTTCACGCCCGGGCGGTCGATCATCTGAAGCGTGACGGTTCCGGTGACGGTGCCGCCGTTGGCAGGGATTTCGGTGACGGTGAACGAAGGCGTCCCGACAGCGAAGTCATCCTTGGAGCAGTTGCCGACGGCGGTCCAGGCAGTGCCGTCCGTGGCGGCGACGGTAGCGGCAACGGTGGAGAGCTTCTGCACGCCGGTGCCGGGGTTGGTGACCGTGAAGGTGACCGTCTGGGTGGGGCCTCCGGGGGAGAGCGCCCCGCCTGCGACCGAGCTGCTGATGGTGAAGTTGGAGGACGTGCCGGCGGAGGTGGTGGTGTTTCCGGTGCCCGTGGCGGTCCAGTACGCGAAGGCGGCGCCGCCACCGATGGCAACCATGGCAGCAGTGGTGGCGATGATGCGCTTTTTACGTCCAGCTACTTTGCTCATTTGAAGTTCCCCTTGAACTTGTGCGGCGTATCCGCAGACCTTCGAGCCTGTCCGGCTCCGATAGAAAAAGTCTGGGGGAGCACACTCAAGTGGTGGCCAAGGAGCGCTCAAGGTTAACTCAAGGTTGCTTTTGTAACTCCTGTGACGCGTTCTTGGGGCTTTGCCAGCTATGCCCGGTGCTGTTCCCGGGACTGCCGGGACTGGCGTTTCTCGGTCTCCGTCATGTATGCGATGTGCCGTTCCAGATGATGCCGCAGGTCCACCTCGGCCTGGCGCTCCGGCCGGGGGAGCCCGCGGACCAGTTCCTCGGCCGTCCGCAGCACCGACCGGCCGCGGGCGGTCAGCCTTACGCTCCTGACCCTGCCGTCGGCCGTGCCGCGTTCCTTGATGAGGAGGCCCAGGTCCTTCAGCCGGTCAAGGATCTTGCCCAGGCTCTGGGCAGTGATTCCGAGCTCATCAGCCAGGTAGTTCTGCGTGGCGGGGCCCAGTTCCTCCACGCAGTCCAGTGCATCGAAGGACGACTTGGTGAGACCGAGGCCCAACAGGCACCGGTTGATCCTGCGTTCGTCCAAACGGGCCGCCGTCGACAATAAGCGGTGCGTGGACCATCCTGCGGGTCGTTCCTGCCTGGATGTAGCCATGTGCTTGTTGCCTGCTTTCCGGGATGCCGCGCTCAGGACGTGGTGGTGGGTCTGCGGGTGAAGCGTCACAACAATACTAAGCATGATTACTATTGGAACACGAACACTTAAGAATTCGAGTTGTCCCCGTGACACGGGTCGAGAACCCCAGAAAGGAAGAGATGCTTCTACTCTTCGGAATCAAGACGGTCCAGCGGGCGTTGCCCGGCCGGCTTTCAACGTGCCGTTACTGTGGCGTGTACGCGGAGCAGTACCTCGAAGAACGGGCCTCCAAATTCACGCTCTTCTTCATCCCGGTCTTCACCATGTCCCGCACGTACTTCGTGACGTGTTCAAACTGCGGGCAGCGCTCATCGCTTTCGAAAAGAGGCATGAGGGCTCTGGCGCGGTAAGCGGGGGTTGTCCGTGTGGTGAGGGTGCACGCGCGTGGGGGATCCCGCCGTCGTGCTTTATGAATTTCTGGAGGGACTAGGCGTCAAAATGCGTTCGGATGTCGGCGCCGGTCAGGTTGGCCAGCAGTTCCTCGGCCACGACACGCAGCTTTTGGTTGCGGTTGCTGGACACCTTGGTGAGGATGGCCATTGCCTCGGCCTGGCTGCAGCGGTTCTGCCCCATGATCACACCGCAGGCCAGATCGATGGAGGTGCGGTTCTCCAAGGCGGCGGCAAGATCGTCTGCCAGCGACTGCGCGGTGCCCAGCCGGACCGCCAGCCGGACGGCCCCGCCGGCTATGTCGGCAAACTCCACGGCCTCCTGGACCACCTTAGGGGTGAACAGCCCGGGTTCGGCCGCGAAGAAGTTCAGCGCAGCGGCCGAATCCTCCCCGAGTTCCAGCGGCACGCCCAGCGTGCTGAGGCACCCCTCCGCGGCCAATGCTTCCCGGTACGACGGCCAGCGCGGCTCCGTGTCGACGTCGGCCAGCAGCACCGGCGCCTTGATGCGGAGCGCTTCAATGCAGGGGCCTTCCCCGATTTTTTGTTCAATCATGTCGAGGTGGACAGCCCGGGGGCTGCTCCCGGCCACGGTGAAGGTGCGGCGCCGGCGCTTCAGGGTCACGCCGCATTCTATGGGGCTCGACGTGTCACGGCTCAGCGCCGCGGCCGCCATGACGGACAGGCGCTCCAGGAACTCGGCGACGTTCGCGGTGCCGATAATGTGGTCCTGAAGTTCCACGACGCGTTCGTGATCGTGAGAGTTGGCCATGCCTCAATCTAAGGCGGACACCCCGTCCGGGCAACTGTGCGCGTAACCACTTCCTGCTGTTTATGGGCGGACTTCACTGCCGCAGCACCTAGAATTACTGTTTGATCGAAGTCGTAAAGACACGCTGCCCGCTTGCCGACAGTCCTGGGGGGACGACAATGCCCGAACCGGCCGATAAGAAGCCACGCGCCACTGCACAAAATGCAGGGCAGTCCCAGACGCGCCGCCGCCGTGACCTTCGTCGCCCGGCAGGTGCATCTCCGGATGCCCGGACAGGAAACATGCCAGCCGCAGCCACCCCGAACAACAGCCGCACCGGCCCCGCCCGGCGGAATTCCTGGGCGGAGGCAGCAGCCGTTGCCGACGCGCAGGCCGAAGCTGACGCCAGTCCGGACGCTGTGCCGTCCCCGGTGCCGGCCTCGGTCCCCGCATCGGCTCCCGCCTCGGTTCCGGCCCAGCCCGCCGCGCAGCCGGCCGGCAGCCGCCGGGCCGTCCCCGCCGAACCCAGCACGCCGCCGTCGAACGTCACCGTTCAAGAGGGCAGCGTTCAGGAGGGCAGCGGCGACGCCGGTTCTGCTGGCGTTCCGCCAATGCGCGGAGCCAAACGCCAGGCCGCCAAACTGGCCGCAACGGACGCGCCCATCTCCGACTTCATCACCTCGCCCGGGTCCTTTGTCCGCCAGCAGAAGCCGCGCCCCCGCGGCGGCTTCCGCGGCGCCCTGTACGCACTGACCGGCGGCGCCATCAACCTGGGCCCAGGTCCCCGGCAGCGCGAAGAGGACGAACTGGGCCGGCGCATCTCGCGGCAGCTGCAGGGCAGCTACAACACCGCGGTACTCAGCCTCAAGGGCGGCATCGGCAAGACCTCCACCACGGTGGGCGTCGGCCTGACCCTCGCGGAATACCGCGGAGACGCCCCGTGCGCCATCGACGCCAATCCCGACTCCGGCGACCTCGTGGAGCGCGCCCTGGGCGAAGGCATTTACCAGCAGGCCAGCCCGCGTACCATCACTGACCTGCTCAAGAACATCGAATCCGTCGATTCCCTGACGGCCCTGGCCCGCTACATGCACCACGCCGGGCGGCTGCACCTGATCGCGGGGGAGCAGGACCCGGAGGTGTCGGACTCGCTCACGGCGGAGGAATACCTGCGCATCCGCAAGCTCATTTCCGGCTACTACTCCGTGGCGCTGACCGACTGCGGCACCGGCGTCACGCACAACGCCATGAGCGGCATCCTGCAGTCCGCGGACAACCTTGTGATCGCGGCCGGGTACGCGGTGAGCGGCGCCAAGCGTGCCCGCAGCACCCTGCAGTGGCTGGCCCACCACGGCTACGAGGACCTGGCCCGCAACGCGATCGTGGTGATCACGGACAAGGACGAGGTCTCCTCCCGCGTGGACAAGGACGCCATCGAGGATCACCTCTCCGGCATCTGCCGCCAGCTGATCGCCGTCCCGCACGACCGCGGCGTGGCCGACGGCGACCTGGTCACGCTGGACGTGCTCCGCCCCGAGACGCGGCGCGCGTACAAGGAGATCGCGGCGGCGATCGTGGACGGGTACGTGTAGGCGGTTCCCATTTCGGCCCGGTTGCTACACGGGGGAAGGTTTCTCGGTTGCCTTCCGGGCTAGTTCGACGGCGGTGGCGGACATTTCGTCCGACAGTTTCAGCACGTCATACACGCCTCCGAGCGTGCGGTCCGAACTGTAAGCAGTGATGGTGGAACCCCCAGCTGACGGGTAGACAAAGAACTGGAGTGCCGGCCTGCGTTTGATGTGCGGTGCAGCTGCCCCGTGCCACCATTCAGCGGCCTGCCAGTTCTTGCCCAATTGCACCCAGATGCTGTGATCCATCACCTCGGCCTCCACCTCGGGCTGTCCGAACAGTCCCGTCAAGGCGTCCATGGCGTTGGCCGGCGGCAGCGGTGATTCCCAGCTCTCCTCGTTCATGAAGCGTCGCCTGGCGTCCGGCTGCATCACCGGTGCAGGCATGGCTACGGGCTTGTACCTGCCGGAACCGTGGGAAAAGAGACCCCACAGCAGTCCGATGCCTGCATACAGGAAGAGGATCGGTATCTGCTCAAGGTACGGCTTGTCCTCAAGCAGAACCAGCAGTAGAAACCACACCGCCACAAGGACGAAACCCGCCCAGAATTTGCGACGTGTCGTGTTGAAGAAGAGGAGCGCACGCTGGCGGGATGAGAGCTGCTTCGGATCGTAGGGGAGGTCCGCCCGACCCTCTGCGCCGCGTTCTGTCCCCATGGCGGACAGTCTTGCACAGGGCGGCAACCGCAGCCAATGGCCGAACCAACGGTCCGGGCTGGCCACGCCTTGCGCCGAGCGTGGGGACGCTCTCTCACTTCCTGCGGGTTTTTTCCGGACGCTCTCTCACCTTTTGTCGGCTTTTTAGGAGCGCTCTCTCACCTTTCCCGGCCGGCCTCTGGCGGCAGGGCCTCAAACCGGCCAGACTGCGGGTATGACGATTGTTGAGTGTTTGGCGCCCTTCACTGGCAGCTGGCAGGGCCACAACCTGATGCGCTTCATGCCCACGGACGCCCCCTGAACCCGCCGGGGGTTTCTCGGCAGGAAGTGAGAGAGCGTTGCTATGAAACCGGCAGGATGTGAGAGAGCGTCGGGGAGGCTAGGCGCCGCGGTGGCGGGGCTTCGCGGCCGCTCCGTACTGCGCCAGGGGTGCCAGCAGGGCGCTGCGAAGCTGCGGGGAGAGCTTGGTGGGAACGTCCACTTCGGCTGCGATGGCCTGCAGTACGCGGCTCATGTAATTCCGGGCCCCAGCAGCTAGCGTGATGTCCAGGATTTCCCGGTCGGTGAAGCCATGGTCCCGCAGGTCCAGGGTGTCCGAATCCGTCATGCTTACTGCGTCGTTGCTGAGGCGTTCGGCGTACTCCATCATCGCCACCTCCGCCGGTGAGAGTCCGGCGTTATGGTAGTCCCGGGCGATCTGCACCAGCTCCTCCTCGTCGATGGCCCGCAGGGCTTTGAGCCCGTGGGCGAGCCGGCAGTGGGCCGAGCCGAGTGCCTGCGCGGCCGCCAGGGTCACCAGCTCGTACCGACGCAGATCCATGTTCTGGGTGATGGCGCTGATGAGCGCTTCGAACGCCACATACGCCTCCGGATTCAGCGCCAGGTCCTTGGTGTGCTTGGCGACATAACCGTGGGAGCGGAAATCGTCGTCGTAAATTTTCGCCTTCAGGCCGAACGCCTGGCTTTCGGGAGTGGTGGCGAATATGGACATGGGGGATCCTTCTTCCGGCTGGGCCACCCGCGCTGCACGGCGGCGAGAGCCCTGGCAGCGCCGGTGCGGACATGTGCGATATTCCTCCGCGGCCCGCGGGGAGTCAACACAAAGCCCGGCGTGTTCAGCCGCCCTCCGCGAGGCGGATCGCCTCCGCGAACGCCGGCAGGCTGCGCTCCACCATCTCCTCGTTGGCGGTCAGGGAGATGCGGAAGAACCCTGGGGTTTCAAACAGGGCGCCCGGCAGGACATAGACGTCGCGGGTTGCCAGGGACTCCGTGAACGCTTCGTCGTCGGCCATCGGCGAGTGCACGAAGAGGTAGAACGAGCCCTCGGGCCGGTGGAGCTGGTAGCCCATCCCCGTCAGCTCGTCGTATAGGCGGTCACGCTTGCGCTGCAGCTGCCCGACGTCGATGGAGAACTTTTCCAGCGCAGGCAGTGCGTACTGGAGCAGCGCATTGGGGTAGATCCAGCCCATGGCAACCTGCAGCGCACTCAGGATTTCCCGCAGTGCATCCCGGTCCGGAATGGTGGGCGGCAAGGCCAGATAGCCCACACGCTGGCCGGGTGCGAGATGCGTTTTACCGTAGGAGTAGGCCAGCAGCGTGTGCGGATAGTACTCAGCCGGGCTGTGGAAGCGGGCGCCGTCATACACAATCCGGTTGTACGCCTCGTCCGACAGCAGATAGATCCGGCGGCCGTTGCGCTCCGACGCGAGTTCCAGCAGCGCCGCGAGCTTTACCAACAGCGTGGGCGGGTAGATCCGGCCCGTGGGGTTGTTCGGCGAGTTGACGATGACCACCCTGGTCCGGGGCGTGATGGCGGCGGCGATGGCCGTGAGGTCCAGGTCGAACGATTCAGCATCGATCCGCACCTTGACCGGGACCAGCCCGGCTTCAATGATCATGGCCTCGTACAGGAACCACGGCGGCAGGCTGTAGATCACCTCGTCGCCGGGATTGGCCACGGACTTCAGAGCCATGGCGATGGCCGTGAAACCGCCCGTGGTGAGGTGGATGTCCTGCGGCTCGAAGCGCATCTCCAGTAGACGCTGGAGCGACTCGGCCGCGGCTGTCTGGGCTTCGACGCCGTTGGTTTTGTACGCGAACCAGCCCTCGTTCCGGGGTTCCAGCTGCTCCCGTAGCGCCGCGACGTATGCCTCCTGCGGCATTTGATGCGGATTGCCGAGCGTGAAATCGCATATGCCGGGTCTGCCTTGGCGGCCGGCGTGCGCGCTCAGGAATCCTTGGACCCTCAGCAGTGAAGGAATCGAAGCAACAGCCCTGGCGCGTGCTGGGAAATCCACTCGGGTTGTGAGCCTGGAAGTGTAGATCTCAGCCATCAGTGCAACTCCCTTTTAAGCAGCGTGGAAGTCAGCTCGCTGCTGAGCCAGTGGAGGCTGATGTGCGACTTATTCTGGTCCTCGTCGACGGCAATGTAAATGGGAAGTGCCTTGCAAATGAGAGGCGCTTTTCGATGCAGTGGCCGTAAAATCAGGGAGCGACCTGCATTACTTGTGGTGTCCACCGTTGACCGGGATCTGGGCCCGATTCAACTGCGCATTGCAGGACCGACGGCCGGCCATACCCAGGAGTATCGAATGCTTCAGATCAACCTTGTTGCTGCCCTTGCCGCCGTGCCCCTGCTGTTGGGCCTTGGATCTTCGCCCGCAGCCGCAGCCGCAGCCGCAGTAGCCCCGCCCGCTATCGACAAGGAGGCGACGTTGGAGCCCATGGCCGCCACCCCGTCCGCAGCAAGCCCGTCCGTGAAGGTTGTGGACACCACCGCGGAGATCACGGACCCTGCCTGGTTCAAACAGGCGTACGACGCCGGCATCCGGCTTTACGTGATGCACTCCACCGCGTGGGCTACTTGCGACCCGTGGCACCGGACCCAGGCACAGCTCAAGATGGCCTTGGACGCGGGGCTGAAAATTGCCGTCTACACGCGCGACGCCTCCTGCTGGCAGAGCGGCATCAACGCGGCCGGACCGTACGCTCCGCAGCTGCAGTTCTTCGCCCTGGATGTTGAGCCGGGCAGCTCCCCGGTGACCCGTGCGATGGTGGACGGCGTCAAGAGCATGGGTGTTCGGCCGGTAATTTACAGCGGCAGCCACATCTGGCCGGCGCTCATGGGCAACAACACGTCCTTCGCCGACGTTCCGCTCTGGGACACCAACGCGGGCAACGTCGACTACGCGGGCTGGTCCGCGGACCACCTGGCGCCGGCCCCGGTCCAGTACGGCGGCTGGAATACCGCCGCCACCATGCGCATCGGGGTCCAGCAGAAGTTCGAGCACGTCCTCAACGGTGTGCCGGTGGACCTGAACTCCTTCAACGCCTCGTTCCTGAAGTAGCCCGGTCCCTGAGGTAGCCCGGCCCCTGAGGTAGCCCGGCCCTGAAGTAGCCCGCGCCAGGCCGCAGCCGTCAGCGGCGGCCGGCCACGCGCCGTCGTGCGGCAAACGCGAACAGGGCGGTGGTGGCCACGGCGGCAAGGTACCCGGCAACGACGATCAGTGAGATTCCGCCGTAAAAGTAGTTCGTGATGCTGCCCTCCTGGCCGGGAACGTACCGGGTGAGCAGGAAGAAGGCGGCGGCCGCAAACGCCAGGCAGATCAGGCCCTGCAGCCGGATCCACCAGCGCGACGACGCCCAGTGCCCGCCGTACCCGTCCCAGACATTCCAGCTGTTGCCGGTGCGGATGATCAGCCAGCCGGCGGGGATGGCGAACGCGCCCACCAGAAGGAAGGCCGCGATGACGTCGGCCGGGCGGTGCCATTGGTTCACCACTGTCGAGATCCCGGACACGATGGCGAAGCTGCCGCCCACAAATCCTGCGAACGGCCGCCAGTGCGGCGAGGCCATCAGGAACACCGCGGCCGCGGCCGACGCAGCCAGCGTGGTGTGCCCGGACGGCAGCGAGTTCAGGTCAAGGGTTTCCACGCCGCGAAACGGCCGGGCCGGCAGCAGCGCTTTCAGGACCTGCGTCGCGATGTTCGCCGCGACACAAGCACCAACCGCGATCCCCGCGGCCCGCCAGCGTTTCCGGATCACCGTGACAAACAGGACGACGACGGCGGCCATCACCAGCGAGATGGTGGGCAGCCAGTCCAGGAACCTGGTGGCGGCCTTACCGGCGGGTCCGTGAATGGCCACGGCCTCCACCAGGGCCGATTCGTCGATGTACTGCCCCGTGGTGGTCCGAACGAAGAAGTAGTACGTTGCGGCCAGGCCCGCCACACACGCCAGCGTCGCAAGGAGGCACAACGCGGCCAGCGCCGCTGTGGCGCGCACCTGCCCGGCGGGAGGCCGTCGTCGGGAATTTTTCAGGTGAGAACTCATCACCATCAGCGTCCCACAGAATGCTGGGAGCAGCCTGCGGACGGGCCCGGGCGGCACCGTACACCCGCCCGCCACCGGCTGTAATTGCGCGCCAAGTTAAGTAGCAAACACTCGTGCCAGCAGGCTCCCGTGTTCCTACGCTAGGGGTAACGGCCGTCAGCCGATCAGCACTAAGCCGGCGACCGTAGCGGATGTCAATGCCCCGGGCGACGGTGACACGCAGGGCATTGGCATCCGCAATACCGCGTCCGCGCGCGTCACCAATTTCCCGTTGACACCCCGGCGCGGGCAGCGCTAGCTTGAACGTATTGTCGGCCTGAACCCAGCGGCCGCAATACCCAGCAATATCGCGCATCACAACTGGTCTCGTCGCCCCTCCGGGCATTTGGTGTTAATACATCGGCAGGTCAGGCCCGCATGCGTCTCTCCTGCCACACTCAGGAGTGCTGCCATGAAGCGAACAATGAGGTATCTGAGTCTGCCCGCCACCCTGGCGCTGGCATTGTTGACCGGAGTTTCCGCTCCGGCGTTTGCAGGGTCCGACGACGGGGGAGGCGCCGCAGGCCCGTGGCCCCCGCAGGACACCGACGGGAAGTACGTCTCCGTTCCCGATGCGTACTACCAGCCGTACGAGTTCGCGGCCTGTGACACCACCATCAAAGTGGAAGCCGGCGACGAGCGCGACGTGAAATACAAGGGAGAAAAGAAGGACGACGGGACCCTGGTGATCAAGTTCCGGGGCGACGCCACCATTGACCTCACCCGCGCTTCCGACGGAGCCACCATCGATGAGCTGGACGTCTCCGGCCCGTTCACCCAGAGGCTCGCCGCGGACGGCCTGAGTGCCCACCTCTCCTCACGGGGCCCCAGCCTGATTTTCGCGATTGGTGCCGCTAGCGAGAAAATCTTCGAGGACGAGGGCCTCCCGAAGGCGTTCTACTTCGAACACGGACGGCTCGCAGGCAATGTTGTCTATGCCTCGGCCGACCAGATGGAAGAAGTCTCCGGCGAGATAACGCACAACAGCATCCGGGACGCGAAGGACATCTGCAAGATGCTGGACCGCGCCAAGGATGACGGCCGCAACCACCGGTAAAACTCCGGTTCCCACCGCTCTACCTGCCGGCCATCACGCGCTCCTTTTGCGGCGCGTGATGGCCGTTTTTGCTTAGGTACAGTGCATGGGCAAAAACGAGTAGCGACCACTCATGCGGCCCCGGACTGCTGTGCCTAAGCTCTTATCAACGGCCGGGATTTGGACCGGCCGCCCCGAGCAGGTCCTGCGGTCAGCCGCAGGGAATGTTCGCCCGGGGCTCCTTGAGCTGGGCCGGCGGCGACGAGACTCATAAAACGTGAAGCTCGCCCCCAGTCGCCGTCGGCCCTACCAAGGCGTTGGTATCTCATGCGCTGGCCGGCCGCTTGCCGGCCGCTTTGCTGTCGGTGGCCGCCGGTAGAGTGAATCCATGCCCGCTGAAGCACTGAGCCAACCCCAGAACAGGCTCCAGGACCTTCCTTCCCTGGAGCAGCTTCTCGCGTCCGCCCACGTGGTGAGCCTGCCCATGCGGGTGAAGTTCCGCGGGATCACCCAGCGCGAGGCCCTGCTGCTGGACGGCCCGCTCGGCTGGGGCGAATTCTGTCCCTTCCCGGAATATGGCGACGCCGAAGCATCCCGCTGGCTCGCCTCCGCCGTTGAAGCAAGCTGGCAAGGATTCCCTCCCTCGCTGCGGTCGGTAATTCCCGTTAACGCGACTGTTCCCGCCGTCACCGCGGACCGGGTTCCGGAGGTCCTGGCCCGCTTCGGCCGGGTGGACGCCGTCAAAGTCAAGGTGGCTGAACCCGGCCAGACGCTCGACGACGACGCCGCCCGCGTCGCCGCTGTCCGCAGCGCCCTCCCTGACGCCGCCATCCGCGTGGACGCCAACGGCGGCTGGGACGTAGACACCGCAGTGAAGGCACTCACCCGGCTGTCCGACGTCGGGCTCGAATACGCCGAGCAGCCGGTGCCGGACATCGACGGACTGGCGAAGGTGCGCCGCCGGCTGCAGGACGCCGGAGTGCCGGTCCTGGTCGCAGCGGACGAGAGCGTGCGCAAGGAAGACGACCCCGTGCGCGTCGCACGGGCGGGCGCAGCCGACCTCATCGTGGTCAAGGTGGCACCGCTCGGGGGAGTGCGGCGCGCGCTGGAGATCGTGGCACAGGCCGGGCTGCCTGCCGTCGTGAGTTCCGCGCTGGACACCTCGGTGGGGATCCGGGCCGGGCTGGCGCTGGCGGCGGCGCTCCCGGAGTTGCCGTATGCGTGCGGGCTGGGCACGGTCTCCCTGCTCGCGGCCGACGTCACCCGGGACCCCCTCGTGGCCGACGACGGCGCCATCCGCCTCCGCGACGTCGCCGCCGACGCCGGGCTGCTTTCCGAATACGCCGCGTCGCCCGACCGCCGCGACTGGTGGCTGGACCGCCTCCGCCGCGTCCACGCCCTGCTGGCGAACCCCGCCTAACCCCGCCGCCCTCCCTGGCGACGCTCTCTCACTTCCTGCCGCCTTTCCTGCGACGCTCTCTCACTCGGTACCGGCCCGCCGTTCATCCGATCTTCACCTGTCTGACGACTGACGGTTGGGATCGGCTGGCAGGGTGAGCGGGACCGCATCGAATTCCCTGGAAGGCCCCCATGTCTGAAACGACCGGACGCAAGTTTGCCCTGCTCCCCATGCTTGGCCACACCAAAGGCAAGCGCAGCGCCGTCACCTGCGCACTGAAGTGTGACAACGCCTGCTCGGGCGACGTCTGCAACACGAGTTCCAACAGCTACTTCCGCGACATCGCCTCCACCACCATGTCCCGCCGCGCCGCCCTCGGCTTCGGCGCCGCCGGCGCGCTCGCCGTCGTGCTCGGCAATGCGGTGACGTCCGCCGGAACCGCAGTGGCCGACGGCGGCACCGGCCTCGCCGCCGCCGCAAAGGACGGCTTCGGCAAGTCCAAGCTGCAGTTTGCGCCCATCGCCCCGGTGGATGCCGCCGTCGACGCCGTCACCGTCCCGGAAGGCTTCACCTGGGAGCCGGTCATCCGCTGGGGCGACCCGATTTTCAACGGTGCGCCCGAGTTCGACCTCAACAACCAGACGGCGGCCGCGCAGGAACAGCAGTTCGGCTACAACAACGACTACACGGACATCCTGGAGATCCCGGGCAGCAAGGGCCGCCGTGCGGTGCTGTTCGCCAACCACGAGTACACCAACGAGAGCATCATGTTTCCGGCCACCATGCCGGCCGACCAGGTGCGCGCAGTGGGCGCCGCCGCACACGGCCTGTCCGTGGTGGAGCTCGAGCGCAAGAACACCACCAAGCCGTGGACCTACGTCAAGGGTGCGGGGCTGAACCGCCGCTACCTGAACAGCACCGTCTACGAACTGACCGGTCCGGCCGCCGGCTCGTCGCTGGTCAAGACGGTGGCGGATCCCACGGGCCGCGCCATCAAGGGAACCCTGGGCAACTGCGCCGGCGGCACCACCCCTTGGGGCACCATCCTGTCCGGCGAGGAAAACTTCAATGGCTACTTCGTCGCGCCCGGAACCTCCGCCGGGGACAAGCGCTACGGCCTGACCTCCAAGGCGACCGCCCGCCAGTGGGAGCTGGACGACCCGCGGTGGGACACCCGCAACGCCGGCTACGAGAACGAGGCCAACCGCTTCGGCTGGATCGTGGAAGTTGACCCGTTCGACTCCACCTCCACCCCGAAGAAGCACTCCTCGCTGGGCCGTTTTAAGCACGAGGGCGCCAACGTGATCGTGGCCGAGTCCGGACATGTGGTTGCCTACATGGGCGACGACGAGCGCTTCGACTACCTCTACAAGTTCGTCTCCGCGGAAAAATACCGTCCAGGTACTGCGGCTGCCGACCGGGCGCACAACATGACGCTCCTGTCCGCCGGCAACCTTTACGTTGCAAAGTTCACCAGCAGCTCGCCCGCTGCGGAAATCACCGGAACCGGCGTTGTCCCTGCTGACGGCGCCTTCGACGGCACCGGTGAATGGCTGCCGCTGGTGGTGGACGGCAAGTCCGCCGTTCCGGGCATGTCCCTGGAGGAGGTCCTGGTGTACACCCGTCTGGCCGCCGACAAGGTTGGCCCCACCAAGATGGACCGCTGCGAGGACGTGCAGCCCAGCCTGCTCACCGGCAAGGTTTACGTGGCCTGCACCAACAACAGCAACCGCGGCACCGGCACCAACGAAGGCGCCACGGAGGTCAACCCGCGCAACGAGAACCGCGACGGCCACATCGTCGAGATCATCGAAACTGGCGACCAGACGTCCACCACGTTCAGCTGGAACCTGCTCATGGTCTGTGGTGACCCGGCGCAGGGCGATGTCACTTACTTCTCCGGCTTCCCGGTGGACAAGGTCTCGCCCATCTCCTGCCCGGACAACCTGGCGTTCGATACCGTGGGCAACCTGTGGATTTCCACCGATGGTGCCCCCTCAGGCATCAAAAAGGCGGACGGCCTGTACAAGGTCACGGTCGAGGGCGCAGAGCGCGGCAAGGTGGAGCAGTTCCTCGCCGTCCCGCGCGACGCCGAGACCTGCGGCCCCATCATCCACGACGACGAACGCACCGTCTTCGTCTCCGTGCAGCACCCTGGGGAGGACGGATCGTTCGACGCTCAGTTCTCGTTCTTCCCGGACTACGTTGCGGCAGGCACGACGCCGGCGCGTGGCCAGGTGCGTGCGCCCCGTCCGTCCGTGATCCAGGTCTTCCGCACGGACGCCTAGTCCCTGTTCCGACGCTCTCTCACTTCCGGTGGGCTTTTGGGCGACGCCCTCTCATCTCTTTCGCCGCCCGGCCAGGAGGTGAGAGGGCGTCCCGGATTTAAACGCCCAGTGAGAGAGCGTTGACAGGGGCCGGGGCTGATAATTTGAGCTTGTGAATAATCCGGCCGAGATGGTCGTCCCCAGAGTCCAGGCAGCCATTGCCCAAGCGTTCGGCGAAGAGTTCCGGAACACCGATCCGGTGGTCCGGCCGTCGCAGTTCGCCGACATCCAGATCAACGCCGCCATGGCCCTCGCCAAGAAGGTCGGCCTGCAGCCGCGCGATGCCGCTGCAAGGATCGTCGAGGCCTTGGAACTCGACGGACTCTGCACCGGCGTCGAAATCTCCGGCCCCGGCTTCATCAACCTCACGTTCGACGGCACCTGGATCGAGGAACTCCTCAACGCCCAGGCCCGCACGACGATGGCATCCCAGCCGCAGGGTGGGCCGGAGACGCAAGCCCAGCGCGTCGTCGTCGACTATTCCTCCCCAAACGTTGCCAAGGAAATGCACGTGGGGCACCTCCGCACCACCGTGGTGGGTGACAGCCTGGTCCGCGTCCTCGAGGCGCTGGGCCGCACGGTGATCCGGCAGAACCATATCGGCGACTGGGGCACGCCCTTCGGGATGCTCATTGAGCACTGGCTGGAGATCGGCGAGGATTCACCGGAGGCCGCCCTGCTGGTGGAGGACCCCAGTGCCTTCTACCAGGCAGCGCGGGCAAAGTTCGACGGCGACCCTGACTTCGCCATGCGGGCGCGCCTTCGCGTGGTGTCACTGCAGTCGGCCCACGAAGAGACGCTGGAAGTCTGGCAACGGCTTGTGGACCACTCGAAGGTCTACTTCAACGCCATCTACGCCACCCTGGGGGTCAGCCTCGCGGACGACCACATCGCGGGCGAAAGCTCGTACGATCCCCATCTAGCACAGCTGTGCCAGGAACTGGAGGAGCGCGGACTGGCCCGCGTGAGCGAAGGGGCGCTGTGCACTTTCCCGGCCGGGTTCACCGGCAGGGAGGGCGAACCGCTGCCGCTCATCATCCGGAAATCCGACGGCGGCTACGGCTATGCCACCACGGACCTGGCCACCATCCGGTACCGCGTCCGGGAACTCCACGCGGACCGCATCCTCTATGTCGTGGGAGCACCGCAGAACGTCCACCTCCGGATGGTCATGGAAACGGCGAGTGAGGCCGGGTGGCTGCCGGATACGGTTGAGGCCACGCATGTGCAGATCGGCAACGTGCTCGGGGCAGACGGAAAGATCCTGAAGTCGCGTTCCGGGACTCCGGTGAAGCTCATGGCACTCCTGGCCGAAGCCGTCGACCGGGCCCGGGCCGTTGTGGACTCGAGCCGGCCGGACCTGTCGGAGCTGGAGCGCGCGGCGACTGCCCGCCAAGTGGGCATCGGCGCCGTCAAGTACGCCGACCTCTCGGTGGGGCATGATACCGAGTATGTATTCGATTTTGACCGGATGCTGGCACTCAGCGGCAACACCGGGCCTTACGTCCAGTACGCGGCGGCCCGGATCCGCTCCATCCTGCGGAAGGCGGGGGAGGCGGGCTCTGGGGGAGCTGCGGCGGGGGAGGCGGGCTCTGCGGGAGCTGCGGCGGGGGAGCGGACTGCGGGAGCGAGGATCGCCGTCGTCGAACCGGCCGAGCGTGCCCTGGCGCTGCACCTCCTTGAGTACGGCGCAACGCTCCGGCGGGTGGGCGACCTGCTGGAGCCGCACCGGCTGTGCGGGTACCTGTTCGAACTCTCGCAGCTGTTTACCTCGTTCTACGATCAATGCCCCGTGCTGAAGGCGGATGAGTCCGTACGGGAGTCACGGCTCGCCCTCTGTGCACTCGTCCTCCACAGGCTGTCAGAAGGTCTGGGCCTGCTGGGCATCGAGACCCCGGAGAACATGTAGCGGCACTGCTTGGCGTAACCTGGGCTGGTCCTTTTCGGGCCGGCACCGGATCTTCCCCTGCAACGTTCTCTCATATCCTGCGGGTTTTCCTCAAACGCTCTCTCACCTTTCGCTCGTTTTTCTCAAACGCTCTCTCGCCGTTGCTCCGGAAGGGTGAGAGAGCGTGCGGGCTTAAGCAGCAGGACGTGAGAGAGCGTCGCGCGGGAAGCGGTAGGTAGTGAGAGAGGGGCAAGGGATTGTGATGCTTGACACGTGTTAGGTGAGGCATCTAAAGTACCTAACACGTGTTAGGAAGGAAAGAGACATGACCGGAGCCACACACGGGCACCTGCGGGAGATCACCCGCCGCACCGCCCTCGGTGCCCTCGGCGCGGGAATTATCGGAGCAACCGTGGCGTCGTGGCCCCGGCTCTCGGGGACCGACATTCCAGGCCGCGGAGACAACAGCCTCAGCATCGCCATCATGGGCACCGCCGCGGACGCCGCCGCCCGCCAGCGCGCCATCGATGCCTTCACTCGACTCCACCCGGAGATCAAGGTCAAGGTCCAGGCCATCCAGGCCGTCGACTGGAAAGACTTCTTCACCAAGATCCTCACCATGGTGGCCGCAGGCACGCCCCCGGATGTGGTCTACGTGGCCACCGAGGGCGCCCAGCTTTTCGCCGAAAAGCTCGCCCATCCGCTCGACGAATATGTGCGCCGCGACGCCGCGGACATGGCCGAGTTCTTCGCGGACGTCCACCCCAGCCTGGTGGAGGCTTTCATGTACAAGGGCAGCCTGTACCAGCTCCCCATGGACTGGAATGCCGCCAACATGTATTACAACACCACCGCATTCGCGCAGGCCGGCCTGGAGCGCCCGGCCGACGACTGGACCCATGTGGACTTCCGCAACAGCCTCGCCGCCATGCGCAAGGCCCGCACCTCGGACTTCACGCCGTACTACTGGACCAACCGGCTGTTCGGAGGCGTCGTGCCATGGCTCTACGCGAACGACACCAGCTTCCTGAAGGAAACCCGGTCCGCAGGCGGGGACTGGCTTTGGGACGGTTTCTACGCCAACGATCCCTCCCGCAGCCTCCGGTCCGGCGGATACCAGTGGCTCGAGCCGAACGCCGACGACGACCGCGTGTTCGAGTCCTTCGACTACCTCCGCGGGCTGGTCAAGGACGGGCTCGGTGTCCGTCCGGAGGAGGGTGGCGGCAGTTCCCTCGTCGGGCTGTTCGCTTCCAACCGCATCGGGACCACACCGGCCGGCGGCTACTGGGTGCAGGGCCTGCACGAGGCCGGGATGGGCGCAAGTGACTTCGACGTCCAGTTTTTCCCGCGCTGGAAGACGCAGCGTCACCAGTTCGGCACCGCCGGTTACGCGATCATGAAGACCGCCAAGGACAAGGACGCCGCCTGGGAATGGATCAAGTTCAGCTCCAGCCGCGAGGCGATGGAGCTGATCTTCCCCAACCCAGTCACCACCCCGGCGCGCCGCTCCATGGTCAACGAACGGCTCTACGCCGGCAAGGGACCCGCCCACTGGAAGGTCTTCTACGACACCCTGGACCGGTTCCCCACCACCGGCCCCATTCCGGCACCACCGCAGCAGGCCGCCGTCGAAACGGCCCTGATGAAGAACGTATCGCTGGCCGTCAGCGGCGACGAGCGGCAGCTCAAGCAGGCCCTCGCATCCATGCAGCGCGACCTTGAACTGGCCCTGAGGAGGCAGTCATGAGCACCACCACCCCTCGGCGGGAGCGGCCGAAGCGGACCGATAAAACGGCGACCCCGATGGCGGCCCGCGTTGCCGGGGCCAAGTCGCAGAAGGCCGGTGCCGCCCACCCCCGCCACAACGGCAGGCACAGCCAGCGCTGGCTGGCCTGGGTCTTCCTGGCCCCCACCATCCTGGGCATGGGCTTGTTCACGCTGATCCCGATCGTGGCGTCCGTGGTCCTTGCCTTCTTCCGCTGGGACATCATTTCGGCGCCCACGTTCGTAGGCTTCGACAATTTCTCCGAAGTGGTCCAGGACCCCACGGTCCGGGTTTCCTTCGTGAACACCATCCTGTTCGTGGTGGTGGCTGTGGCCCTGCAGCTGGGGCTCGCCCTCGCATTGGCGATCATGGTGCAGGAGAAAATGCCGGCCTGGCTGCGGGTGTTCTTTCGGTCTGCGTTCTTCTTCCCGCTGATCCTGTCCGCGGCCTCGGTGTCCATCTTCATGCGGTACCTCTTCAACGAACAGTTCGGCGTGGTCAACTGGTTCCTGTCCCTCGTCGGCATCCCCGCGGTGCCGTGGCTGACCACGCCGGGCGGGTCCGCCGCCGTCGTGATCCTGGTTTACGTGTGGCAGAACTTCGGGTTCTCCTTCCTGCTGTTCATCGGCGGGCTGGCCTCCATTCCCGTCGAGACATATGAAGCTGCATCCATCGACGGCGCCACCGGCTGGCGCAAACACCTGCACGTGACCCTGCCCCTGCTAAGCCCCACCACGCTGGTGGCCTCGGTGATGGCCATCATCAGCGCGCTGCAGGTGTTCGACCAGCCCTATGTACTGACCCGCGGCGGCCCGGGCGACTCCACGCGCACCGCCGTCATGGTGATCTTCGAATCGGCCTTCCAGCGCCTCGAATTCGGTCAGGCCTCCGCCATCGGCGTGCTCCTCACCCTGATCATCATGGCCATCACGGCAGCGCAGTTCCGGCTCAGCAAACGATTCGTCTTCTACCAGTAAGGCCAGCCATGACCACCACAACAGAGCACGGCCTGGCGCCCGGGCATTCCCCGAAGCTGTCCCAGGGCCTCCCGGAAACGCCCAGCCGGCGCAGGTTCAGCTGGAACTTCACGGTCCGCGTCCTCCTGCTGCTGATCGCGGCCGCCCTGACCCTTGGCCCGGTCCTGTGGACCCTCTCCACCTCGCTGCGGTCGCCGTCGGAGTCGTTCAAGCTGCCGCCGTCGTTCATCCCCTGGAACCCGGACTTCACGTCCTACGGGGAAGTATTCCAGCAGCTGAATATCTTCCTCCTTGTCCTCAACAGCGCCCTGGTGACCGGGCTGATCGCCGTGGGCCAGATGGTCTCCGCCGCGATGGCCGGCTACGCGTTTGCGCACCTGAAGTTCCGGGGCCGCGGGGCACTGTTCTCGATCGTGCTGGCCACCATGATGGTGCCGGTGCAGGTCACGATCGTGCCCGTCTTTATGCTGATCCGCGGCATGGGCCTCTCGGACACGCTGCTGGCACTGATCCTTCCGGCCATCCCGACGGCGTTCGGCACCTTCCTGATGCGCCAGTACTTCATGGGACTCCCCGTTGAGCTCGCGGAGGCCGCCGCGATCGACGGTGCCTCGCCCTGGCGGACCTTCCGTTCCATCTACGCACCTCTGGCGATGCCCGGCATGGCGATCGTGGGAATCCTCGCGTTCAACTTCCACTGGAACGAGTTCTTCCGTCCACTCATCCTGACCATCTCCGAGCAAAACTTCACCCTTCCGCTGGGCCTCGTCTCGCTCCAGGGCAACCTTGGCACCGGGAGCATCTCGGTGGTGCTGGCCGGCGTGGTCCTGTCCATGATTCCGGCGCTGGTGGTCTTTATGTTCGGCCAACGCGCCCTCCAGGACGGCCTCACGGCCGGCACCGGAAAATAACCTCTCCCTCAAGACCGAAAGGCCCCGCCATGTCCTCCCCGGACCTCGCCGCCGTCCACTTCGACGACGTCGCCGCCGCCCACCCCGACCCCGCCTTCCCGCGGTTCCACCCCCGTCCCGCGCAGGGCTGGATCAACGATCCCAACGGCATCAGCTACCTCAACGGCCGGTACCACGTGTTCTTCCAGTACAACCCGGACTCGGCCCGCCACCACCGGATCACCTGGGGCCACGTGAGCTCCGCGGACCTGGTGCGCTGGGCGGAGCACCCGGTGGCGCTGCGCCCGCAGCACGGCGGGCCGGATGAGTATGGCTGCTGGACCGGTGTGGTGACGGACGACGGCGGTGTTCCCACCGCTGCGTACTCCGGCGTCCGGGGTGACAGGGGCCACTCCGAGGTGGTCGTCGCCCGCGGTTCGGAGGACCTGGTCTTCTGGGAGCAGACCGGCCAGGTGGCGGCGACAATGCCCGATGACGGGCAGGTCACGGCAGTGCGGGATCCCTTCATCTTCCGGTTCAACGGCAAGCGGTACGCCATGCAGGGCGCCGGTCTCGCCAACGGGCACGCCGCGCTGCTTCTGTACACAGTGGAGGACATGTCCGACTGGAAATACCAGGGCATCTGGCTCACCTCGGAGAACCCGGTGGCCGCCGAATTCACGCCCGCCGAGATCTGGGAATGCCCGCAGCTGGTGCGGGTGCCCGATTCGGCCGGGGAATCCGGCGATTCCGGGACCTGGCTGATGATGTTCTCGCTCTGGCTCTCCGGCGACCAGCACGAGCACGCCAACGGTGTGGGGCACCTGGTCGGTTCGCTGGCCGAGGACCCCGGAACCGGGCTGCCGGTGTTCACACCCCGCGGCGGCGGGAAGTCCGACCTCGGGCGCGACTTCTATGCGCCGCAGATCGTGGCGCTGGAGGACCGGGCACTGCTGTGGGGCTGGGCCAATGAGGGGGCCGGTCGCGACGGTCGCCGCGGCCGCAACCAGGACGAAATCGACGCTGCCGGCTGGGCCGGAGTCCTGACCTTCCCTCGTGAACTCTCGGTGGTCGACGGCGCGCTTGCCGTCAGCCCTGCTCCCGAAGTCGAGGCCTACCGGGGAAGGCAGACGGCCCGCCAGGCCGGAGGAGTCGTTGTGCTTCCCCCGTTCGCTGAAACCGTGGTGACTGCGCCTTCGGTCAGTGGTGCTGCTGTTGGCGGGACCGGCACGGGTGGGGGCGCCGCCGTCGAACTCCTGCTGGTGGGAGGCGGCAGCCGCCAGACCGTGTTCAGCGGAAACCTGCAGCCGGGGGAGGAGCTGCGGATCTTCGTGGATGCCTCGCTGGTGGAAGTGTATCGGGCCGGTTCCGTGGCCACGACCCTCCGCGCCTACCCGGCCGCCGGTGAAGAGTGGCAGCTGCACCTTCCGGCTGATGCCACCGCCGACGTCTGGCAGCTGAGGCAGCCCACAGTCGGGAACTAACGACGGCGGACCACCTCCCGCCGGGGCTAACGCCCGGCGGGGGCGGGGCCGGTGGAATCACGGACCACCAGGCGGCAGGGAACCATCGTCTCGGCGCCGGCGCCGGCAGCAGCACCGGCAGGAGTAGCGGCGCCGGCAGCCGGGCCGCCGTCGTCGTTCTTTCCGGCCGGAGTGGCCCCAACCTCGGCGAGCAGCGCGGTCATGGCGGCGGCGCCCATTTCCCGGAGCGGGAGTGCCATGGTGCTGAGGGCGGGAACCATGGCTTTGGCGATGCGGAATTCGTCGTCGTAGCCCATGACCGACACGTCCTGCGGGATGGTCAGGCCAAGACGGTAGCAGGCGAGCACGACGCCGACGGCCAACCGGTCGTTGGCGCACAGGATGGCGGTGGGCCGCCGGGCTGGTTCCACGCCGTCGAGGAGCTTCATGGCGCCGTGGAATCCGGCGTCGATATCCCAACCGACCTGCAGCACACGGTCCTCGTTGACCTCAAGGCCGGCGCCGCTGAAGGCCTCGCGGTAGCCCTCGATCCGGCGGGGTGCAGCGGGCGTCAGGGAGTCGCCCGCGAGGAAGGCTATGTCCCGGTGTCCGAGGGCCATGACGTGCTCAGCGGCTTCCCGGCCGCCGCGGACCTCATCGGGTATGACCGCGGGAAGGCCGGCGTCCGGGCGGTCGTCGAAACAGTTGGCCAGGATGGACGGGACACGCGCCATGTTCGGCGGCACGTGGAGCGGACGCAGGCCCACGGTGACGTACATCAATCCGTCGACCTGCCGGTCCAGCAAGGTGTCCACCGCACCCTCGTCCCGGGACTCGTCCAGCTCCGTGTCCATCACGACAGTGACAAAGCCGTGCGAGCGTGCCACAGCATCGGCGCCCGCGATGATGTTGCCGTCGAACGGACTGGTCACCACCTGGTCCGAGACGATCCCGATGACCCGCGACTGCTGGTTCCGCAGGCTCAGGGCGATCTTGTTGGGCGAGTAGTTGAGCGCGGCGGCTGCTTCCCGTATGCGCTGCTGGCTCTCGAGGGCCACGTTGCCGTCGCCCCGCCCGTTGAGCACGAGCGACACAGCGCTGCGCGAGACGCCGGCCAGCTTAGCGACGTCCAGTGCGGTGGCCTTGCGGTTCATGGGCTGATCCTCTGGGTTAATCACTGCTTTGCTGCAGTTTACCTAACTCGTGTGAGCTATCGGACGCTCTCTCATTTCCGGCGGGTTTTTCCCGGACGCTCTCTCACTTCCGGCGGGTTTTTCGGGGACGCTCTCTCACGTCTGGAGGGTTTTTCCGGGACGCTCTCTCATTAGGTAGTGAGAGAGCGTTTGGGTTTGGGCGGCAGGAAGTGAGAGAGCGTTGGGGTTGGTGGGAGACTGGGTTGGTGACTTCTGAGAACCCTCTGGAACCGCTCGATGCCTATTCCGCCGCCGATGACGCCCCGCTTTCCGAAGGCGACCCCACGGGCGCCCCGGCCGCCTCGGCAGTCACAAGTGCGGCCGGCGCCGCTACTCCGGACGGGACCAGCGCCCCAACAGCTCTGCACGAGGACGAGGACTCAGCCCCGACCCCCGGCACCCGCGGAGAAGCGGCAAGCGCCACCCTCACCGCCATCGAATCCGCCCGGATTGCCGTGTCCGCCCTGCTCGACGGCGGCGTGCGGTACGTCGTGGTGTCGCCGGGTTCACGGTCGGCACCCCTGGCCTACGCCCTCGCGGAGGCCGACGCCGCTGGCCGCGTGGAACTCCTGGTCCGGATCGACGAGCGATCGGCCGGGTTCACGGCGCTGGGACTCGCGTTGTCCACCGGAGCGCCGGTTGCCGTGCTCACCACGTCCGGCACCGCCGTCGGGAACCTGATGCCGGCCGTGATGGAGGCCAACCACGCCGCGCTTCCGCTGGTGGTGCTGTCCGCTGACCGGCCCGATGAGCTGCGGGGGACCGGCGCCAACCAGACCACCATCCAATTGGACCTCTTCGGCGAACACGTGCGATTCGCCGTCGACGTTCCCGCCGGAACGGACCCGCAGCGTGCAGTGGAGACCGCCCTGAGCGCGGCCACCGGAGCCTTTGAGGACACGCCGCGCGGACCCGTGCAGCTGAATTTGGCCTTCCGTGATCCGCTGGTTCCTGCCGCAGGCGACCATTTGCCGGCGGCGGCGGACCGACGGGTCTTCAAGATGGGACGCGGCCCCGAGCCCCTGACGTTTGCGCCCGCACTGGACTCCCTGGAGGAACGGCGCACCGTGGTGCTGGCAGGGCACGACGCCGGACCGGTCGCCGAAGCCTTTGCCCGCGCCCACAGCCTGCCGCTGCTGGCCGAGCCGTCCTCCAACTCGCGTTTCGGCCCGAACGCGGTGGGTCCGTACCGGCTGCTGCTGGAGCACTTCGGCCCCGATTCCGCGCAGCCGATCGAGCGGGTGGTGCTCTTCGGCCGGCCAACCCTTTCGCGGCCGGTCAGTGCGCTGCTGGTCCGCGCCGACGTGGCTTCGGCCCTCTACCAGCCGGTTCCCGTTGCCTGGTTCGAACCGGGCCGCCGGACCGAGCTCCCGCTGGACAACCTCAGCGACCTTGCCGACTTCTCCGGGCGCGGACCCGCGGCGTGGCTGGACGCGTGGCTGCTGGCCGGTGCCGCCGCCCAGCACGCGCTCGACCAGGTGCTCGCCCAGGAACCAGCGGCAACCGGGCCGTCGGTCGGCGCACTGGTCTGGAAGCACACCCGCGGACAGTTGATGCTCGGATCCTCCAACGGCATCCGCGACGTGGATCTCGCCGGCCAGCCCATGCCCGAACCGTCCGCCACCGTATTCGCCAACCGCGGCCTCGCCGGCATCGACGGCACCATTTCCACCGCCACGGGAATCGCGTGGGGCGGCCGGCAGGAAACTACGCTGCTGCTCGGTGACGTGACCTTCCTGCACGACGCCGGCGGGCTCCTCCTGGGCTTCGCCGAGACCGATCCGCTGCTGCGCATAGTGGTCCTGAACGACTCCGGCGGCGCCATCTTCAACCTCCTCGAGCACGGCGCCGTGCACGAAGCCGGAACGTACGGGAACGCCGTCGAACGCCTCTTCGGCACCCCGCACACAGTGGACATCGCGGCACTCGCCGCAGCGTACGGCGTCGAGCATTGCTCGGTAAGTACGACGGCGGCACTCGCCGAGGCGCTTACCGTGCCGAGGTCGGGCCGAAGCATCATTGAGGTCCGCACCGACCGGCATGGGCTCAGGGAACTGCACGGCCGGATCAAGGCGGCAGTGGGAGCAGCGGTGGCTGGGACTTTGAGGGCGTAGCCTAAGGACGCCGATTCGGCCCCAGGACAAGGATTAACCGGGGTCCCCGGACCGATTCTGCGTCCCGCCGTCCGTTGTGGTTTGTCCACATAACCGGGTTGGCATCTGCCGGAACGCCTGGTGCCCTGCGATGGTTCCGGTGTGAGTGAGCTGCCCCGCCTGATCCTGACCCGCCATCTTGCCGAGACCGGTGCGAGCACCCGTCCGCTGCCCGCTGCAGTGAGATCCGGCTTCCTGGTGCGTGTCCGGCAGGGCGTGTACGTGGAGGCTTCGGCCTGGGCCGGGCTCGCCGCCTGGCAGCGCTACCGGCTGAGGATCGAGGCAGTTGCAGAGACTTCCCAGCTCCCGCCGGTCTTCTCGCATCATTCCGGCGCCGCGCTCTGGGGTGTCCCCACAATCCAGCGGGGCCAGCCGGTTCACGCGTTGACCACTTTCCGGGGCGGCGGCCGGTCCCGCGGCGGCGTGCGGAAACATCTGGTGGAGCCCGCAATGCTCGACGCCGACACCGTGGACGGCTTGCGCGTCACCTCACGGGTGGTGACGGTCCTCGACCTGGCGGCAACCGTCCCGTTTGCCGAGGCATTGGTTCCGTTGGATCACGTGCTTAAGGCCGACAATGTCCGGGCACTCCCGGCGCTGACCAAGGAGGAGCTGCTGGCGGCTGCGGCGGGACGATACTCCGCTGCTGCTATGCGGCGCGTCCGGGCTGCCGTCGAGTTTGCCGACGCCCGGTCCGGCTCTCCGGGCGAGTCGTACAGCCGGGGGTTGATTCACGCGGCTGGTTTCGAGGCACCAACCCTGCAGCACGAGGTCCGGAGCACCACCGGCTTCGTGGCCTTCACCGACTTCTATTGGAAAGAGAGCCGGACGGTCGGCGAGTTCGACGGCGTTGAGAAGTACCTCAAGCCGGAATTCCTCAAAGGCAGGACGCCCGGGCAGGTCGTGGTGGACGAGAAGCTGCGGGAGGACCGGATCCGGGCAACGGGGCTGAACGTGGTCCGGTGGGTGTGGAGTGATCTGCGGAAGGGCGGCGAACTGGAAGGCAAGCTGAGGACGGCAGGCGTGCCCCGCCGTCGTTGGTCATCTCCCGGACGCGGCATTGGTCCCAGGACGCAGAATCGGCCCGGGGACACCCAAATTTGAGTGTCCCCGGACCGATTCTGCGTCCTAAGGCCGGATCCCCGCCCTAGCTCGCGATCTCGATGTGCGTCGGGTCCAGCACGCGCTTGAGGAACTCCTTGGTGCGGGACTGCGTGGGCGCTCCGACGACCTGTTCGGCCGTGCCTTCCTCCACCACAACGCCGCCGTCCATGAACACCACGCGGTCGGCCACTTCCCGGGCGAAGCCCATCTCGTGGGTCACCACCAGCATGGTCATGCCCTCCTTGGCCAGGTTCCGCATGACCGACAGGACGTCCCCCACGGTCTCCGGGTCCAGGGCCGAGGTGGGCTCGTCGAACAGCATGAGCTCGGGGTCCATGCTCAGCGCCCGGGCGATGGCCACACGCTGCTGCTGGCCGCCGGAGAGCTGGTCCGGGAATCGGTCGGCCAGGTGGCCCAGGCCCACGCGTTCCAGGTTGGCGCGTGCCACGTTGTCCGCCTGGGACTGCGGGCGCTTGAGCACCTTGGTCTGCGCGATGGTGCAGTTCTGCAGGGCGTTCAGGTGCGGAAACAGGTTGAACTGCTGGAACACCATGCCCACCTTGCGGCGCATCCGGTCAATGTCCACATCGGGGTCGGTGGCCTCGAAGCCGCCCACGTGGATGGTTCCCTCGTTGGGCTGCTCGAGCAGGTTGACGCAGCGCAGCAGGGTGGACTTGCCGGAGCCGGACGGGCCGATCAGGCAGACGACCTCGCCGGGGGCAACGTCCAGGCTGATGCCCTTGAGGACTTCGTTGGAGCCGTAGGACTTGCGCAGGTCCTTGAGGGAAACTCCGGCGGCGCGCACGGGGGCGCTGGTGCCGGAGGAATGTACGACGTCGTTCATGACTGTCCTGCCTATCGCTTCGTCCGCGCGGAGCGGCTTTCGAACTTCCTGGCCAAAAGGCTCAGCGGGATGGTGATCACCAGGTAGAA
The DNA here is from genome assembly GCF_018613755.1 of Arthrobacter sp. ISL-72. Classification (GTDB taxonomy): domain Bacteria; phylum Actinomycetota; class Actinomycetes; order Actinomycetales; family Micrococcaceae; genus Arthrobacter. The sequence goes on along the minus strand of NZ_JAGGPP010000004.1, from coordinate 417,868 downwards.
GGCGCCTGCCACGAGGAGCGGGGTAAGCCCTGCGCCCAGGCTGGATATGCCGTCGCGGCCGAACTTGGTGAGCTCGTACTGCGAAGCGGTCAGGCCCAGCACGTAGATCAGCGAGGAGTCCTTGGTCAGAAGGATCACCTCGTTGGTCAGCGGCGGGAGGACGATGCGGAAGGCCTGCGGGATCACGATGGACACCATGGCCCGCCACTGGGGCATGCCCAGCGAACGGGCGGCTTCGAGCTGTCCCTTGGGCACGGCCTGCAGGCCGGCTCGGAGTGTTTCGGCGATGTAGGCCGCGGCCACCATGCCCAGCGAAATCATCACCACGATGGTCACGTTCCACTGCACGCCGAACGCGAGCGGAACACCGTAGCCGAACGCGATGAACACGAGCAGCGCGGGAATGCCGCGGAAGAACTCGATGTAGCCGGTGGCGATCCAGCGGTAGAGCGGGAAGCTGGAAAGCTTCATGAGGGCCAGCAGCAGCCCGCCGGACAGGCCCACGATGAAGCCCAGGGACGTGTAGATCAGGGTGTTCTTGAGGCCGGCCACGAAGATGTCCGGGAACATCGGGCCGATCTTGGCGAAGTTGAAGACGCTGGTGCCGATGGTTTTCCAGTCGGTGGCCAGAATCAGTGCGGCCACAGCCACAACGAAGATTCCGGCCTGGACGTACAGGCTGACTTGGGCTCGCTGTCGGGCGGTCATTGCCATGGTGTTCTCACATTCGTTTTGCGCAGATGAGGCCCCGTACGGACTGTTGTACAGATCCCGAACGGGGCCCCGGAAGCGTAGGTGTCAGGCGCGCCGGTTACTTGGCGGCTTCGCCGAACCAGGTGGTCTCGTACTTCTTCAAGGAGCCGTCGTCGGTCAGGCGCTTCAGCGTGCTGTTGACCTGGTCAAGCATGGCGGTGTTGCCCTTCTTGACCGCGATTCCCAGCTTCTCGCCGGTGGCGTAGTTCTCCACGCGCTTGTACTTGTCATCGTCCTTGATGGCGTAGCCGAGGACCGACTGGTTGCCCAGGGCAGCGTCGATGGTGCCGGCCTTGAGTGCCTGGACCAGTAGCCCCGTGTCCTCAAACTGCTGCGCCTCGATGCCCTTGTCCTTGGCGTACTGCGCGCCCGTGGTGGCCTGCTGGACGCCCACCTTCTTGCCCTTGGCGCCGTCGAGGTTGGTGATGCCGGAAGCCTCGGTGGCGACCAGGGTCAGGTCGTCGTTCAGGTACGGGTCGGAGAAGTCCATGACGGCCTTGCGGGTGTCCGTGATGGAGACGGAGGAGATGGAGACGTCGCAACCGGTCAGGGCAGTTCCGGTCTCGATTGCCTCGAAGGAGCTGTCCACAACGTTCAGTTCGGCCTTCATGTCCTTGGCCAGCTCGCCGGCGATATCCATGTCGAAGCCGACAATCTTGCCGTCCTTCTGGAATTCGAACGGCTCGTAGGGAACGTCGGAGCAAACGGTCAGTTTGCCGGCATTGATGAGCTGGACGCCGCCTTCGGAGGTCGCTGCAGGTGTGGAGCTACCGCCGCAGGCCGTCAGGGAGAGGGCCCCGACGGCGAGGATTGCGGCTGCCTTGGCGGCCAGCTTGGCCGTGGCGGAGGACTTGGGCTGCATAGTTTCTTACCTTTTGTTGCAGGGGCATGCGTGACTAAGACGGCTTATAGTGTAACGCCGAATTTGAGATGTGCATCACAGAAAACTTAGTTTCACTATTGGATAACTATTATCGAGGCTAGCGCAAGCCCCAGGGTCGCGGCATTGTCTGAGATCCCGGACTCTTCACCAAGGAGGCCCAGAAAACTAGCTCTTCAGCCCCAGCGACTCGAGCATCGGCCGGAACTTGGCCCAGGTCTCGGCGAGTTCCGCCTCGGGATGCGAGCCCTCCACGATCCCGCAGCCGGCATAGAGCCGCACCGAGTCCGGCGCCTCGATCACCGCGCCGCGCAGCGCGATGCCCCACTCGCCGTTCCCTGCCGCGTCCAGCCAGCCCACCGGCCCCGCATACGGTCCACGGTCCATGTGTTCCAGCTTGCGGATCAGCGCCCCGGCCACCGTGGTGGGGGTTCCGCAGACGGCGGCGGTCGGGTGGAGGGCGTTGATGAGCGCGAGGCACGTGGGCACGTGCCCTTCAACCTCGGTCAGTTCCGCCTTCACGTCCGACGCAAGGTGCCACACATTGGGCAGCTCCAGGATGAACGGTTCGCTGTGCGCATTCATGGCCTCGGAGAACGGCGCCAGCTGGGTGGTCAGCGACTGGATCGCGATCTCGTGCTCGTGCCGCTGCTTCTCGGACCCGGCCAGCACACGCTCGGCGAATTCCAGCGGCGAGCCGTCCATCCCCTCGGCGTCGCGCCGGTCCAGGGTCCCGGCCAAAACGCGGGCCTGGGCCGTGCGGCCCTCCACCTGGATCAGCATTTCCGGAGTGGAACCCACCAGCCCGTCCACGCCGTAGGTCCAGCATTCGCGGTACCGGATGGCCAGCTGGCGCAGGATTTCGGCGGCGTTCACGCCCTCCGGAATCGTGGCCACGATGTCCCGGGCCAGGACGAGTTTCTCGAGCTTGCCGGTGCGGATTTCGGCGACGCCGGCAGCCACCGCCGCCATCCAGTCATGCTCGCTGAGCGATCCGGTTTCGAGTTTAGGCACGACGTCGGCAGCCGGCTCTGCGGCCACGCCGCCGCCGGGACGGTTGCCTACGTGCAGCCCGACGCCGGCACTGCCCGCCTGCGGACCGGCCCCTGTCACCGGCGGTTCCGCCTCCAGTTCGGCGCTGGAGGCCGCGGTCACCAGCGGGTCGGCGTCCAGCCAGCGACCCAGGGCGGCGAGGGCGCCGGCCTCGGTGAGCTCGCCGTCGTCGAACGTTAACTGGGTGAGCCAGGCGCGGCCGTCCCTGACCCCCACAACAATCTCGGGCACGATCAGCCGCGAGCGGTGCGTGGACATCTTCGAGAAGGCGAAGGAGCCGAAGGCCACCGGGCCGGTGCCGGGGCAGTCCACTGAGTCGGTGATGTCCGCCTCGAGGACCAGGTGCCGCCACCAGATGTCGGCCTCGAGGAAACGCTCGGGGCCGGTGGCGCTGAACCGGGCAATTTCGCCGAAGCCCACGAGGCCGGCTTCGCGGCGGGTCCAGCAGAGGACATCGTCCCGGACCAGAAATGACGGCAGCCCCCCGGAGAATGATCTTCCATCCAGGGGGACTGTCAGGGTCTTGATGATGCCGGCGCGGAACGTACTCGTCATGATGGAACAACAGTACTCCCGAGTGCGGCCGGGGCTGTGGCCGGGACCGCGGCCGGGGCCGTGGCCGCCACCGCGCCGCGCGGGGCTGCGGCGGTGGTTCGTGGGTCCGCCCAACATTTGAGACAATGTCATGGTGAACCGAGCATCCTTGGATAAGCGTCCGGACGAAGTAGCCACGATGTTTGACGACGTCGCCCCCAAATACGACGTCGTGAACGATGTCCTGTCCATGGGACAGACGCGCCGCTGGCGCCGGGTAGTCGTCGAAGCAATGGATGTGAGGGCCGGCCAGCGCGTGCTCGACCTCGCCGCCGGAACGGGCACCTCCAGCGAGCCCTATGCCGACGCGGGGATTAACGTCATCGCCTGCGATTTCTCCCTCGGGATGTTGAAGGTCGGCAAGCGCCGCCGCCCGGACATCGACTTCATCGCCGGTGACGCCACCCGCCTGCCGTTCGCGGACAACACCTTCGATGCCACCACCATTTCCTTCGGCCTGCGCAACGTCAACGAGCCGAAGAAGGCCCTGGCCGAAATGCTCCGCGTGACCAAGCCCGGCGGCAAGCTGGTGATCGCCGAGTTCTCCCAGCCCGTGGTCCCGCTGTGGCGCACCATGTACACCGAATACCTCATGCGCGCCCTCCCGGCCATCGCCGTGAAGGTCTCGTCCAACCCGGACGCCTACGTCTACCTCGCCGAGTCCATCCGCGCCTGGCCGGACCAGGACCACCTGGCCAGCTGGCTGCAGGAATCCGGCTGGGAGAAGGTCACCTACCGCAACCTCAGCGGCGGCATCGTCGCCGTCCACCGCGCGCACAAGCCCGTCTCCGGGAACGCCGCGGCCATCGCCAACCAAACCGGCCCCGTGGCGAAGCTCCGCCGCAACATCACCCGGCCGGCGAGCTAGCCGACAGCTGCCGTGAACGTACTGATCGTCGGCGCCGGCCCCGCAGGGTCCACTGCCGCCTACTACCTCGCCAAGGCCGGCATCCACGTCACGGTGCTGGAAAAAACCAGGTTCCCGCGGGAAAAGGTCTGCGGCGACGGCCTCACGCCGCGCGCCGTCCGCGAGATCCAGAAGCTGGGCCTGCCCCACCCGGAAGAGGCCGGCTGGCGGCGCAACAAGGGCCTGCGCCTGATCGCCCGCGGACGCACCATCGAGTTGCCCTGGCCGGAAGTCTCAGATTTCCCCACGTACGGCCTGATCCGCACCCGGCTGGGCTTCGACGAGGAGCTGGCCCGGCACGCAGAGTCCGCCGGCGCGCGCATCCTGGAGGGCCACAGCGTCACCGAAGCCCTGCGTGCTGAGGACGGCCGCGTCATCGGTGCCCGCGCGGCCCTGCTTGACGAATCCGGACGCAAGACGGGGGAGACGCGCGACTTTTTTGCCGACGTCGTACTGGCCGCCGACGGAAACTCATCCCGGACTGCCGTGTCCCTGGGCATCCAGAAGCGCGACGACCGCCCGCTGGGCGTTGCCGTGCGCACGTATTTCCGGAGCCCCCGGCACGACGACGACTGGATGGAAGGCTGGCTGGAACTTCCCGGCCGCGACGGCGGACTGCTGCCCGGCTACGGCTGGGTGTTCGGCGTGGGCGACGGCACCTCCAACGTGGGCCTCGGCATCCTGAACTCCTCGGCCGAATTCGGCAAGCTCGACTACAAGCAGGTCCTGCGCGAGTGGACCGCCGGGATGCCCGCCGAATGGGGCTTCACGCCCGAAAACCAGGTGGGCGAGGTCCGCGGCGCCGCGTTGCCCATGGGCTTCAACCGGACCCCGCACTACTACCCGGGCCTGCTGCTCCTGGGCGATGCCGGCGGCATGGTCTCCCCGTTCAACGGCGAAGGCATCTCCTACGCCATGGAGTCCGCCCGCTTTGCGGCCGAATACATCATCGACGGCGCCGACTGGCAAAGCCGCTACGCCAAGTGGACGCACGACGACGCCGACCTCCACTTCAAGGGGTACGCGGACTATGTGCGCGGCCAGTGGGGGAGCCACTTCACCCTGGGCCGGGCGTTCGCCTCGGTGATCGGCAAGCCCTCGGTCATGAAGCTTGCCCTGCGCACCGGCATGCCGCTGCCGGCACTTATGAAGTTCGTAGTCCGGCTGATGGCCAACGTCACGGATGAATCAGCCAAGGGGTTCGAGGACAGGGTGATCAGGCTCCTGGAGGCCCTGGTGCCTGCCACGTCCAACACCTCCCTGTCCCCGTCCAGCTACACATCCGCGGTTTCCGCACCAAAAAGTTAGGGTTAACCCGTGACGAACTCTGCCAAGCACAGCTGGACCCACGCCGGACACGGCCTGCCGGGCCCCAGGGAGCCCGAGCCCAACACCACCGCCATCGCCACAGGCCTCCAGCTGCCGGCCGGTTTCGCCGCCATCGCGGAAGACCCGGAGCTGGGCCCGGCCATCACCACCAACCTTGCCCGCGTGGAAAAGAAGCTCCGCGAGGCCATTGCCAACTCCGACCCCCTGGCTGATGCAACGTCGCGTCACCTGGTGGAAGCCGGCGGCAAGCGCATCCGTCCGCTGCTGGCCCTGCTCTGCGCCCATCTCGGCGACGCCTCGCGCCCGGCTGTGGTCCAGGCTGCCGTGGTCGTTGAGCTCACCCACCTGGCCACCCTCTACCACGACGACGTGATGGACTCGGCCCCGTTCCGCCGCGGTGCGCCCACCGCCCATGAGGTCTGGGGCAACTCGGTGGCCGTCCTCACCGGCGACCTGATTTTCGCCCGCGCCTCCATCCTGGTGTCGGAGCTTGGCTCCCGCGCGCTGGGCATCCAGGCCCGCACGTTCGAACGCCTGTGCCTGGGCCAGCTGCACGAAACCGTGGGGCCGCGCCCGGACGAAGACCCCGTGGCGCACTACCTCTCCGTCATTGCGGACAAGACCGGCTCCCTGGTGGCTGCCTCGGGCCAGCTGGGCGCCATTTTCTCCGGTGCGGATGAGGCCTACGAGCCGCTGCTGGTGGAGTACGGCGAGAAGATCGGCGTGGCCTTCCAGCTGGCCGACGACGTCATCGACGTCACCGGCATCAAGGTCAAGTCCGGCAAATCCCCCGGAACGGATTTGCGCGAAGGCGTGCCCACCCTGCCGGTCCTGCTGCTCCGCAACGCCGCCGCCGAAGGTGACGCGTCCGCCGTCGAACTCCTGAAACTGATCGACGGCGACCTCTCCTCGGACGACGCCCTGGCCGCCGCCGTGGCAGGCTTGCGCGATCACCGTGTCACGGCGGAATCGTGGGTTGTGGCGCGTGCCTGGGCCGATGAGGCCATTGCCGCCCTGGCGCCGCTGCCCGACGGCGTGGTCAAGGAGTCCCTGACAAGCTTCGCCCGCGCGGTGGTTGACCGCGCCAGCTGAGTTTTCTGTTCCCCGAGGGCCCAGGGCTTAACCCGGGGCTTAAACGGAACGGCCCCGGTTCTTTGCAGCAACACGAGTCATTCGCTGCATCGAACCGGGGCCATTTCTCCGTTCGCATCAGATCCACCGGAGGCATTTAGTGGATCCGTGAATAAGTCTATGACAGTTTTGTCACAAATGCCAACTGTCTTGTTAATGCCCATGTCACGTGGGTGGCAGCTGGGCCTCCCGCCGTCGTGGGGCAGATTGCGGCCGTCATGGGGCATTCCAAGGGTGGAGTTCGGCGTGTTCGTGTCGAAGTGCCCCACGACGGCCGAGTTGTCCACATGTCCCAGCTGGCGTCTCGCCCCGGCATCAGTCCGCAGGCACCGTGGAGTCATGGATATTGAGGGCTTTCTCCGCAGCCGGGCCGGGGCGGCCCGGGCGTCGGCACTCTGCGGGGCGGGATTCACTCGTGCTTCCCTCACCAAAGCCGTGGCCGGTGGGCGCGTTGTACGTATCCGGCGGGGCGTCTACAGCCTGCCCCGGGAGGCAGGTGTGTTCGGGATCGCGCTACGGCACAACGCCCTGCTTACCTGTTTATCGGCCGCGCCCATTTACAGGCTCTGGACGCTAAATGACGCTGGCGCGGTCCACCTGAGTCCGGGCCACAAGGCAACACCTTCCGGAGCGCTGACCCATGGCCGGTGCCTCCATGCGCCCCATCCCTGGCTGCCGGTTGCCGGCCCGGCCGACGTCCTCATTCACGCGCTGCGATGCCTGCCTGCGCTGGAATCCCTTGTCATGGTCCAATGCGCTGCCCAACGCGGAGACATCACCGTGGAGTTCCTGCGTCGCAAGCTCCCCGGAAATCGCAATGCCCGCGTCCGGGCCATCCTGGACAGCGTGATCCCGCGGGCCGACTCACTCCTTGAGGTGCTGGCCAATTATCATTTCCGGCGGGCAGGCCTCCATGTTCGTAGGCATGTGGAGCTTCCGGGCGTGGGCGAGGTGGACTTCCTCATCGAAGAGTTCCTCGTGGTGGAAACCGACGGCCGCTCCCACGCGGAACCCCGACAAGTGAAGAAGGACCGGAAACGGAACAATGCCACGGTCATAGGCGGACGTCTCGGGCTCAGGTATGGCTATGACGACGTCGTTCATCACCCTGAGCGGATGGTGGCCGAAGTGCTGGCGGTACTGGAGCTTTGCCGGCGGGGAGCTTTCGACGCGAGGTGACTGCCGCCGTCGTGGGGCACTTTGAGCCACAGAACCGCGGAACCGGGCTTAGCAGACGGCGTGTCCGTGTCGAAGTGCCCCGTTTTGGCGCGAGAGCCACGACGGCGGCGGCGAAGCCCCAACAACTTAGTCCTCGTCGTTGAAAGCCCACTCGAACATGTCGAACACGAACTCCGAGAACGTGCCTTCTTCGCTCTTCCACTGGCCGCGGGCGTTGTTGCGGCGGTACACAATGGGGTCCGGGACGCCGAGGTCGCCCACGCGGAAGCCCCAGGTGAACTGTTCTTCCTCGTCCTCCAGGAACATCAGGAAGCCTTCGTCGTCCACTTCGAGTTCCTCGGGATCCCAGAAGTAGTGGTAGGCCTCCATGAGGTCCTCGCAGCCACCCACTGCCTGGTAGAACTCGCGCAGGACCAGAGGGATCTGGAACTGGTGCTCGGAAACGGCTTCATCGAGCTCCTCGGGGGAGAGCCCGTCCTCCTCCTGCCATTCGTCCTCGAGATACTTCGGAACAAGCGCGCGGAACTTCTCGAGGAACATGTCAGTCATGGTTCATATCCTAGCTAATCCCGGGCACCGCTTTCGGCCGGTCCAAGCCCCAGCCGGTGCCACCCCCGGACGGCTAGCGGAACGTGCCAGGATTTGCGCCAGGCCGTCACCCGGAAGGCGAAAACGACGGCGGCGATGGCGCCGGCAGTGACTGCGTTGAACAACCCGGAAACCCACAGGACGGAAGTCAGGGCGGCCCCGGTGAAGGCGGGGAGGGCGTAGAGGTCCTTGGGGTCGAAGAGCTGGGGCACTTCATTGGCAGTGATGTCGCGCAGGAGGCCGCCGCCCACCGCCGTCGTGACCCCCAGCAGGACCGCCGCCACCGGGTTCATCCCCAGCGTCAGCGCCTTGAGCGTGCCCGTGATGCAGAACAGGGCCAGTCCGCCGGCGTCGAACAGGAACAGCAGCGAGGTGTAGCGCTGGACACTGGAGAACAGGAAGTACACCAGCACGGTGGCCAGCAGCGGGGGAGCCAGATACGCCGGATTGGTGAACGCCGCCGGAGGGCCGCTGTTGAGAATGATGTCGCGGATCACGCCGCCGCCCAGGGAAACCAGGGACGCGAGCAGCAGGGACCCGAGGATGTCGAACTGTTTCCGCGCCGCCAGCAGGGACCCGGAGACCGCGAAGAAGAAGACACCGGCCAGATCCAGCCATACCAGGACGGAGTCGAATGAGATGGTCAATGGGCGTCCCGGTCAGTTCCAAAGGGGCGGATAGGGTGGCTCCAACGTTACGCTAGCCCCTATGAATAGCCCGATCATGATCGCCTGTGCCCACGGAACGTCCAGCCCGCTGGGTGCCTCCGAGGTCAACGGCCTCCGCGCCGACATCAGCGGGTTGCGCCCCGGCCTGGATGTCCGGGAAGCCTACGTTGACGTGCAGGATCCGGACCTGGTGGACGTCATGGCCGGGCTGCCGGAAGGGGAGCCGGCCGTCATTGTGCCGCTGCTCCTCAGTGTCGGCTTCCACACCAAGGTGGATATTGCGAAGGCTGCGCGCGGCAGGGAAGGCAGCTTCGCGTCCGAGCCGCTGGGGCCGGACCCCCGGCTGGCGGAGATCCTGGACCAGCGGCTGCGCGAGGCCGGGGCCACCGAGCACGACGCCGTGGTGCTGGCTGCGGCAGGATCCACCAACCCCAAGGCCTCGGTCAGCGTTGAAGAGCTCGCCGAACACCTCAGGGCACTGCGCGGCAACAGGATCGTGCCCGCCTACGGTGCGGCCGCCAAACCGTCCGTGCCCGACGCCGTCGCCTTGCTGCGCGCCGAATACCCCGGCGGGGAGGGGCAGGGACGCGTCATCATTGCCTCCTACCTGCTGGCCCACGGCTTCTTCCACGACCAGCTGGCCAAGGCGCAGGCCGACGTGGTGACCGAGCCGCTGCTGCCCTCGAAACTCATGGCCGAGATCGCCCTGGACCGGTATGACGCCGCCGTTGCCGCAAACCGGGAATCCGCAAGGCCCTCCGGCGATTCATGACGAAATATTTCCCTAGGTGACCTCGCGTTTCCGACCCTTTGTGACGGCTTTCGGGTGGGACCTACAGTCGATGCATGACTGATACAGCTCTAGCCGGAGCGTCCGCGGACTCCGCTGCCGCCAAGCGACCTGCACGCGCCAACCGTCCGGCAGCGAAGCCGCATGGCCAGTGGAAAGTGGACGGCACCACGCCGCTCAATGCCAACGAAACCTGGAAGCAGGAAGACGACGGCCTCAACGTCCGCGAGCGTATCGAGTCCATCTACTCCAAAGAGGGCTTCGACGCCATCCCGAGCCAGGACCTGCACGGCCGCTTCCGCTGGTGGGGCCTCTACACCCAGCGCAAGCCCGGGATCGACGGCGGCAAGACCGCCACACTCGAACCGCATGAGCTCGAGGACAAGTACTTCATGCTCCGCGTGAGGATCGACGGCGGCGCGCTCACCACCGAGCAGCTGCGCGTCATCGGCCAGATCTCCGTGGACTTCGGCCGGGACTCCGCCGACCTCACCGACCGCCAGAACATCCAGCTGCACTGGATCCGTGTGGAGGACATCCCCGAGATCTGGCGCCGTCTCGAAGGTGTCGGCCTGTCCACCACCGAGGCCTGCGGCGACGTTCCCCGCGTCATCCTGGGTTCGCCCGTGGCCGGCATCGCCAAGGACGAAATCATCGACCCCACCCCGCTGATTGCGGAACTGGGGGAGCGGTTTATCGGCAACCCGCTGCTGTCCAACCTGCCGCGCAAGTACAAGACCGCCATCACCGGCCACCCCAGCCAGGACGTGGTGCACGAGATCAACGACTTCGCCCTGGTGGGCGTCAAGCACCCTGAACTGGGCGTCGGCTACGACCTCTGGGCCGGCGGCGCGCTGTCCACCAACCCCATGCTGGGCAAGCGCCTCGGCGCCTTCGTCCGCCCTGAAGAGGCCGCCGAAGTGTGGCTCGGCGTCACCAGCATCTTCCGCGACTACGGTTACCGCCGCATGCGCACCAAGGCGCGCCTGAAGTTCCTCATGGCCGACTGGGGCCCCGAGAAGTTCCGCCAGATCCTCGAGGACGAATACCTCGGCTACAAGCTGGCCGACGGCCCCGCCGCACCCAAGCCGTCCACCCCGGGCGACCACGTGGGCGTGCACGAGCAGAAGGACGGCAAGTTCTTCATCGGCGCCACCCCCATCGCCGGCCGCCTGTCCGGCGCGGCGCTGGTCAAGCTCGCGGACACCCTCGAGGCCCGCGGCTCCTACCGGCTGCGCACCACCCCGCACCAGAAGCTCGTGGTGCTGGACGTTGCCAAGGAAGAAGTCGAGCCGCTGGTCGCCGAGCTGGACGCCCTGGGCCTCTCCGCCCGTCCGTCCGTGTTCCGCCGCGGCACCATCGCCTGCACCGGCATCGAGTACTGCAAGCTCGCCATTGTCGAAACCAAGGTCACCGCCGCAACCGCAGTGGCCGAGCTGGAACGCCGCCTGGCCGACCTCACCGCCAGCGGCCAGCTGCCCCAGGCCCTGTCCCTGCACATCAACGGCTGCCCCAACTCCTGCGCCCGCATCCAGACCGCGGACATCGGACTGAAGGGCATGATGCTGCCAACGCCCGACGGCGACCCCACCCCGGGTTTCCAGGTCCACCTGGGCGGCGGGCTGGCTTCCAACGACCGCGAAGAGGCCGGCCTCGGACGCACCGTCCGCGGGCTCAAGGTGTACGTCGAGGACCTGCCCGATTACGTGGAGCGCGTAGTCCGGAAGTTCGTGGCCGACCGAGCCGAAGGCCAGACCTTCGCCGAGTGGGCCCACGCAGCCGATGAGGAGGCACTGCAGTGACCGATGTTGAAGCAAAACTCCGCTCCCACGAGGAGCTCAAGGCACTGGCCGAAGCCGGCGCCGCCGAGCTCGGCTGGGACGCCCCTGCCCGCGACGTCATCGCCTGGGTGGTCCGCAACTTCGAACTGCCCGCCGTGGCCGTGGCCTGCTCCATGGCCGACGCCGTCCTGCCGGCGCTCGTCGCGGACCAGCTCCCCGGCGTCGACGTGCTCTTCCTGGAGACCGGCTACCACTTCCCGGAGACCTACGCCACGCGCGACGAGGTGGCCGCAAACCTCCGCGTCAACGTGGTGGACGTCCTCCCCGAGAACACCGTGGAACAGCAGGACCGGCTGCTCGGCAAGGACCTCTTTGCCCGCGACGCCGCCCAGTGCTGCGCCCTCCGCAAGGTGGCCCCGCTGCGCCGCACCCTGGCCGGCTACGAACTGTGGTTCACCGGCGTGCGCCGCGACGAAGCCCCCACCCGCACCAACACCCCGCTGATCACCTGGGACGAAGCCAACGGCCTGGTCAAGGTCAACCCGGTGGCGGCCTGGAGTTTCGACCAGCTGGTGCAGTACTCCGACGACAACCTACTTCCCGTCAACCCGCTGCTTTCACAGGGCTACCCGTCCATTGGCTGCCAGCCCTGCACCCGCAAGGTAGCGCCCGGCGATGACCCCCGCGCCGGCCGCTGGGCAGGATCCGACAAGACAGAATGCGGACTACACGTATGAGCACTTTCCTAACTGAGGAGCCCACCCAGGTGACCGACGCTGCTGTTTCCACGCGCCTCTCCAGCCTGGACACGCTCGAATCCGAGGCAATCCACATCATCCGCGAGGTGGTGGCCGAGTTCGAGAAGCCCGCGCTGCTGTTCTCCGGCGGCAAGGATTCCGTGGTGATGCTGCACCTGGCCACCAAGGCCTTCTGGCCGGGCAAGGTACCCTTCCCCGTGCTGCACGTGGACACCGGCCACAACTTCCCCGAGGTCATCGACTTCCGCGACCGCACCGTTGAGCGCCTCGGCCTGAAGCTGGTGGTGGGCTCCGTGCAGGAGTTCATCGACAGCGGCGAACTGGCCGAGCGTGCCGACGGCACCCGCAACCCGCTGCAGACCGTCCCGCTGCTGGACGCGATCCAGCGCAACAAGTTCGACGCCGTCTTCGGCGGCGGCCGCCGCGACGAGGACAAGGCCCGCGCCAAGGAGCGCATCCTGAGCCTCCGTGACGAGTTCGGCCAGTGGGACCCGCGCAACCAGCGCCCCGAGCTGTGGAACCTGTACAACGGCCGCCACACCGTGGGCCAGCACGTCCGTGCGTTCCCCATCAGCAACTGGACCGAGCTGGACGTCTGGCGCTACATCGAGCGCGAAAACATCGAGCTGCCGGGCCTGTACTACGCCCACGACCGCGAGGTCTTTGCCCGCGACGGCATGTGGCGCGCAGTGGGCGAAGTGTCCCAGCCGCTGCCGCACGAGAAAGTCATCACCAAGACCGTCCGCTACCGGACTGTCGGTGACATGTCCTGCACCGGCGCCGTCGAATCGGCCGCCGCCACGGTGCGCGACGTCGTCATCGAAGTTGCCGCCTCCACCATCACCGAACGTGGCGCAACCCGTGCGGATGACCGCATTTCCGAGGCCGCCATGGAAGACCGCAAGAAGGATGGCTATTTCTAATGAGCACCGAAATCGATACAGCCCGCGCGGCTGCCCTTCTTGACGAGGCCCCGCTAGCGTCCGCCTCCTTGTTCCGCTTCGCGACCGCCGGATCGGTCGACGACGGCAAGTCCACGTTGGTGGGCCGCCTCCTGCACGACTCCAAGGCCATCCTCGCCGACCAGCTTGACGCTGTTGCCCGCACCTCTGCGGACCGCGGTTTCGGAGGACCCGGCGCAGCCGGTGTACAAGCGATCGACCTGGCCCTCCTGACCGACGGCCTGCGCGCCGAGCGTGAGCAGGGCATCACCATCGACGTCGCCTACCGCTACTTCGCCACGGACCGCCGCAGCTTCATCCTGGCCGACTGCCCCGGGCACGTGCAGTACACCAAGAACACCGTGACCGGCGCATCCACCGCGGACGCCGTCGTCGTACTCATTGACGCCCGCAAGGGTGTCCTGGAGCAGACCCGCCGGCACCTGTCCGTGCTGCAGCTGCTGCGCGTGGCGCACGTGATCGTGGCCGTGAACAAGATCGACCTGGTGGACTTCAGCGAGAGCGTGTTCCGCGAGATCGAAGCGGACGTGCAGAAGGTTGGGCGTGAGCTCGGCCTCGGCTCCGATGGCATCGCGGACCTGCTGGTGGTTCCGGTTTCCGCGCTCGACGGCGACAATGTGGTGGAGCGCTCGGAGCGCACCCCCTGGTACACCGGCCCCGCCCTGCTCGAGGTGCTGGAGACGCTGCCCGCTGCGGACGAACTCGAAAGCCACCTGGAGAGCTTCCGCTTCCCCGTGCAGCTGGTCATCCGGCCGCAGGGCGCGCTGGCACCGGACGCTATCGCCGGCGGGCTCGACGTCGAAAAGTACCGTGACTACCGCGCGTACGCCGGGCAAATCACCGAAGGTTCGGTCAAGGTGGGCGACAAGGTCAGCGTGCTGACCCCCGGCCAGGACCCGCGCACCACCACGGTGACGGGCATCGACTTCGCCGGTGCTGAGCTGGAGGAAGCCGTCGCGCCGCAGTCCGTGGCCCTGCGCCTTGCCGACGAGTTCGACGTCGCCCGCGGTGACACCATCGCCGCCGCCGGCACCGTCCGCGAAGCCTCCGCAGACCTGTATGCGGCACTATGCTGGCTGTCCCCGAAGCCGCTCCGCGAGGGTGCCAAGGTACTGGTCAAGCACGGCACCCGCACCGTGCAGGCCCTGGTCCGCAGCGTCAGCGGCAAGCTGGACCTGGCCACGTTCAAGCTCGAGGGCGCCTCCAACCTGGAGCTCAACGACATCGGCCACGCGCAGCTCCGGCTCGCCGCCCCGCTGCCGCTCGAGAACTACCTGCACCACCGCCGCACGGGCGGGTTCCTGGTGATCGACCCGCTGGACGGCAACACGCTGGCTGCCGGCCTGGTCAACGACCACCCCGGCGACCACGAGGACGAGCGCTACAGCATCTAGTTCCCGAGAAACCGCGGCTTGTTCGCAGATCCGGACCCTTACGGTCAGGGCTCGCGAACAAGCCGCGGTTTTGTCGTTTCGTATTCTTAACGGTGGGAGGCGAAACGTGGAGACCATCAACAGCAAGCTGCTCAACTGGGCCTCGATCCTGGACGACAAGACTCGCGAGCAGGCCCTGAGAACGTCACGGCTGCCCTTCATACATCCGCATCTGGCGCTGATGCCGGACGCCCACCTGGGCAAAGGCGCAACCGTGGGCTCCGTGATTCCCACCCTGCACGCGGTCATTCCTGCCGCCGTGGGCGTGGACATCGGCTGCGGGATGATCGCGGTACGGACGCAGTATTCGCTGAAGGACCTGCCGAAGGACCGCAAACGGCTGCGCGAGGCCATCGAACGGGCCGTTCCCCTCTCGGCGGGCCACAACAACAGGAACGTCACGGCCTCAGCCGAGCCGCGGATCGCGGAGCTGCGACAGCTGGCAGCCAAAGCCGGCTTCAACCCGGCGCAGTACGTGGCGAAGTGGGAACTCCAGCTGGGCTCGCTGGGATCGGGCAACCACTTCATCGAGGTCTGTGCCGACGAAACCGATGCCGTCTGGCTGTTCCTGCATTCCGGCTCACGCGGCGTCGGCAACAAGATCGCCCAGCATCACATCGGCGTCGCCCAGCATGTGGCGGCAAAGAAGAAGATCCGGCTGCCCGACCCGGACCTTGCACACTTGGAGGAAGGCACGCCCGAATTCGACCGGTACATCGCGGAGCTGCGCTGGGCCCAGCACTTCGCCCTCCTGAACCGGGAAGAAATGATGGAGCGTGTCAGCACCCAGTTCGGCAAGTGGGCGGGCGCGCCGGTGCGGGAACGTGAGCGGATCAACTGCCATCACAACTTCACCCGGCAGGAGACGCATTACGGCAAGTCGGTCTGGGTGTCCCGGAAGGGGGCGATCAAAGCCGAGCACGGCGATCCCGGACTCATTCCAGGTTCCATGGGGACGGCGTCGTACGTGGTGGAGGGACTGGGCAACCCGGCGTCACTCAATTCCTCGCCGCACGGTGCGGGCCGCGAGTACTCGCGGACAGCGGCGCGCAAGGCGTTCTCCCTGGCCGAGCTGAAAAGGGCAATGGACGGAATCGAATTCCGCGCTACCGAGGCCTTTATTGACGAGATTCCAGCGGCGTACAAGCCCATTGACGTCGTGATGCGCGACGCGCAGGACCTGGTGAGGATCCGTCACACCCTTCGGCAGCTGATCAACGTCAAGGGGGATTGAGCATGGCACTGCAGGGCCGAGGGACGAGGGCCTTCTGCCTTGCAGTGAGGCGTTGCAGTGGCTGAAACCCGTAGGCTTGGATACTCTGCTGGGTACACGGCCTGCAGTGGTCTGAGGGGGAACGGTGCAAGATCATGAGGCAGTTGTTGCCAGCTCGCTGGAGCATTACGCGGCGATGCTGCCCCGGCTGAACCAGGCGTCCGTGGCCATCGGACACGCCATCCGCGCCAGGCTCCGGGACGACGGCCTGAACCACCACACCGTCCAGGCCCGGGTCAAGGACCCCGGCTCCGTGAAGGGAAAACTGGACCGGCTCACGGCCGACGGCAGGTTCAAGTATGAACGCGGCCTCGAGCAGCTCGACGACCTCATCGGCGTCCGCGTCATCATGTTCCTGGAACCGGACATCGCGGACGTGGCAACGGCCCTGAAGGGGCAATTCCACTGCCGCGAGGACGACGACAAGACCAGCTCCCAGCGGCGCAGCGGCCAGATCGGCTACGCCGGCCGGCACCTCATCCTCCAAGTCCCTGCCGAAAATGTTCCCGTGGGCTGCCAGACCTTCATCGGGGAGCGGTTCGAGGTCCAGATCCGGACCGTGCTGCAGCATGCGTGGGCCGCCTTCGAACACGACATCCGCTACAAGGGCGGCGCCGAGGCCAATGCGGAAGTGGACCGCGCGTTCACCATGGCCTCGACGCTGATTGAACTCGCCGACGCCCAGTTCTCGGCGATCAACGACATCGTCAAACGCCGCCAGGCCGAAAGCACCGCCGAGTTCGCGCCAAGCCCCGCCACGGAGCTCACCGGCGACATCCTTCAGGACATGCTGGCCCGGCTGCTCTCGGATCACCCCCGCAGCCAGGCCCGGCAGTACGGCTGGCTGGGGGACCTGCTGGCCGCCAACGGCGTGCGGACCGTGGCCGACGCCGAGGAGCTTTTCGGCGCCGCCGACTGGTCCGCCGTGGCCAAGAAAATGGACTACAAGTTCCCCGCGGGCCACGTGCGGATTGCCGACGACTTCCTGCTGAAGACCTGGGGCACCGGCTACATCTCCCGCACTAAGTCCTTGGGGGACGACCCCAAACGCGAGTCGAAGCTGGTGTACCGGCTGGAACGCATGCAGGACTGACGGGCCGCCTGCAGTCGGGGGGAGTCTGGAAAGTCAGGTGCCCGGACGCCGGTACTTGATCTGCTCGGCCTTGCGCAGGGCCTCCATTGTTTCGTCGACGGTCAGGAGCACCGTGGTGTCGAAGGAGCTCAGCGCGCCGCCTCCGCTGATGGCCAGGGCCACAGCGGCCATGGACACGTTGTCGGGTGCTTCCCAGAGATTAAAGCCGTCATGCGAGCCGAAGGCGTACCAGAAGCCGTGGAGTTTGCCGCCGACGGATTCGATGTAGGTCTGGGCGGCTTTCCTGCGGTCCTCGGGGTTGTTGATCAGTTTCGCCCAGGTCTCAGGTGTGTAGCTGAACTTCGACAGGTAGAGCGGCATCGTCTGGTCCTTTCCTTGGTGTCGGACGTTCCTTCGTCTCGATAGTGCCGATGGTGCCGATCCAGCAAGAATGGCAGTCTGCCGCCAGCGCAGCAATGGGCCCGCTCTCTTGCCTCGCCGGGAATGGCCTTGCCCTGTGTGTCGCGAATATGACGCTGCATGAACGCGCGTGACCCCGGGTTTCCGAGTCGTTGAACCTCGTTTGTGACACTCCCTATGGTGAAACAATGACAAGTCCCCAGCCCCGAATGATCCGCATCGTGGCAGGAGAGAGCAACAAGCCGAAGCGCAGGCGCGCCGTCGAGGTTCTGGTTGCCCTCGGCCTGGTGCTGCTCATTGCCGCCGGTGCCGTGGTGGCGTCAACACTTTCCCGCAACAGCGAAGCCCAGGCAGCGGCACCAACCCCTGCCGCAGAGTTGAAGCTGGGCTATTTCGGCAATGTCACGCACGCCCCGGCCCTCGTGGGAGTCAAGCAGGGCTTCATCGCAAAGAACTTGGGCGAAACCAAGCTCAGCACGCAGGTGTTCAACGCCGGGCCCGCAGCGATCGAGGCGCTGAATGCCGGCGCGATCGACGCGACATACATCGGTCCGAACCCGGCCATCAACTCGTTCGTCAAGAGCCAGGGCGAGTCCGTGAGCATCATCGCCGGCGCTGCGGCCGGCGGGGCGCAGCTGGTGGTGAAGCCCGGGATTGCTTCGGCGGCGGATTTGAAGGGCAAGACCCTGGCCTCGCCGCAGCTGGGCGGCACGCAGGACGTGGCGCTCCGGGCCTGGCTCGCGGGGCAGGGCTACAAGACCAGCACTGACGGCAGCGGCGACGTGGCCATCAACCCGACTGAGAATGCGCAGACCCTGAAGCTGTTCCAGGACGGCAAGCTCGACGGCGCGTGGCTGCCCGAGCCGTGGGCGTCCCGGCTGGTTTTGCAGGCCGGCGCGAAGGTCCTGGTGGACGAGAAGGACCTGTGGGACGGATCCCTGACCGGCAAGCCGGGCGAGTTCCCCACCACCATCCTGATCGTGAACAAGAAGTTCGCCGCCGAGCACCCGGACACGGTCAAGGCACTCCTCAAGGGCCACGCTGAATCAGTGAAATGGCTCAACGACACCCCCGCCGCGGAAAAGGCCAGCGTGCTGAACGCCGCGCTGAAGGAAAACGGCGGCGCCGCACTGCCGGCCGACGTCATCGACCGGTCGCTGCAGAACATCGTCTTCACCGTGGACCCGCTGGCCGGAACCTACAAGAAGCTGCTGCAGGACGGCGTGGAGGCCGGCACCACCAAGCAGGCGGACATCAACGGCATCTTCGACCTCACCGCACTGAACAGCATCACCGGCGAAACCGGCGGCGACCCGGCCTCCGCGGCCGGCCTGGGCAGGGACTAATCCCCACGACCATCCGCAGCACAACTTCCAGCCCCATCAACGTAAGGACAGGACCATGCCAGTCGTACTGGAAAACCTGGGTAAACGCTTCGGCGACGGCGCCCCGGTGCTGGACGACGTCAACGCCAACATCGCCCAAGGCGAGTTCGTTGCCCTCCTTGGCGCCTCCGGCTGCGGCAAGTCCACCCTGCTGAACATCATGGCGGGACTGGAACTCCCGACGTCGGGCGCCCTTGAGGTTCCCAGCGACGGCGCGGCCTTTATGTTCCAGGACGCCGCCCTCTTCCCGTGGCTGACGGCGAGGGAGAACATCGAGCTCGCCCTGAAGCTGCGCGGCGTGGGCAAGGCGGACCGCCGGACCAAGGCCAACGAACTCCTGGACCTCGTCCACCTGGGCGGAGCCGGCGACAAGCGCCCCCATGAACTTTCCGGCGGCATGCGCCAGCGCGTCTCCCTGGCGCGTTCCCTGGCCCAGGACCGGCAGCTGCTCCTGATGGACGAGCCGTTTGCCGCCCTTGACGCCATCACCCGCGACCTCCTCCACGACGAACTGGAACGCATCTGGAAGGAAACCGGACGCACCATCGTTTTTGTGACGCACAACGTCCGCGAAGCCGTCCGGCTGGGCCAGCGGGTGCTCCTGCTGTCCTCCCGCCCCGGCCGCGTGGTCCAGGAATGGAACGTCACCGAGGAACACCGAACCGACGCCGGACTTGCCGGACAGCTGACCGGGGTCATCACTGCCCGGCTGCGAGAGGAGATCCGCCGCCATGCCAAGTAACACCACCCCCCTTGCCGAAGCCCCCGCTCCCGGGGAAGCATCCGGCGCTTCGTCCGACGCTTCGTCCGCTGAGAAGGTCCACGCCGCCCTGACGCGTTCCTCCACCGGCAACGAAGACCTTCGCGAGCTCGAATCCGGCCTTGATTCCCTGCAGTCCGACGCAGCCCGGGCGGTGCGCATCGACTGGAGCCGCATCCTGCTCCCGGTCGCGGCGCTCGTGGTCCTGATCCTGGCATGGCAGTTCTACGTGTCGCTGGGCCTCAAGCGGCGGGACCTGGTGCCCGGGCCGCTCGATGTGCTGGGCCAGTTCGGCACGCTGTGGGCCGAGGGGTCGCTGCAGGAAGCCGTCTGGACGTCGCTGCAGCGCGGGCTGGTGGGCTTCCTCATTAGTGTTGCCATCGCCACCCCGATCGGACTGCTGCTCGCACAGGTGGCTCCGTTGCGCCGCGCTTTCGGTCCGCTGATCTCCGGGCTGCAGGTGCTGCCTTCCGTGGCCTGGGTGCCAGCGGCGATCATTTGGTTCGGCCTCACGGACGCCACCGTGTACTTTGTGGTGTTCATGGGCGCCATCCCGTCCATCATCAACGGCCTGATCTCCGGCGTGGACCAGATCCCGCCGCAGTACCGCAGCGTCGGCACCGTCCTGGGCGCGTCCCGGCTGCAGATGGCCGTGCAGATCATCCTTCCCGCTGCCCTGCCCGGCTACCTGAGCGGGTTGAAGCAGGGCTGGGCGTTCTCCTGGCGCTCCCTCATGGCCGCGGAAATCATCGCCGTGGGCGGCACCATCGGGTTCGGCCTGGGCTCCATGCTCAACCAGGGCCGCGACCTCGCCGACATGACAGTCGTGATGTCCGCGATCCTGCTCATCCTCGCGGTCGGCATCCTGATCGAACTGCTGGTCTTCGCGCCCATCGAAAAGCGCCTCCTGCGCCGCCGCGGCCTCCTCGCCGGCAGCACCCGCTAGGCACCTCACACCGACTCAACAGCAGAGCCCGACGGCGAGTCCCGCCGTCGGGCTCTGCTGCTTTGTTCCTCAGCTCTTTCCCTCGACGCCGAAGTGGGGCACTTCGACACGGACACGCCGGGGGATTGGGCCGGTTTCGGGGCGAATGGCCGGCAATGTGCCCCACGACGGCGGCGCCGCCCAGGACGGCGGCCCACGACGCGCCGGTGACGGTGGCGGGCGGAGGACGACGGCGGCGACTGTGCCCACAAGCATTGTGACGCAGCGTTACCTTACGTGAACTGGTGTTTCCGCGCCGTTGTTCCGGTATATGACGCGGCCCTATCGTCGATTTATGGCAATTCAGGATATCTACCCCACGGCACTGCGCCTGCTGGGCCGCCCCGTACTGGTGGTGGGCGGCGGGCCGGTGGCCACGCGCCGCGCCAAGGGCCTGCTCGACGCCGGTGCCCGGGTAACCGTGGTTGCCCCCGCTGCCACTTCGGGACTTGAGGAACTCGCCGACGGCGGACTCCTCACCTGGGAGCAGCGCCCCTACCGCACTTCCGACGTCGACGGCGTCTGGTTCGTCCAGACCGCCACCGGCGATTCCGCCGTGGACGCACAGGTATCGGCCGACGCCGAAGCGCAGCGCGTCTGGTGCGTCAACGCCTCCGACCACGAAGCATCCGCCGCCTGGACCCCCGCCGTGGCCGTGGTGGACGATGTGCAGATCGCGGTGAACGCCGGGGGAGACCCGCGCCGCGCCATGGCACTGCGCGATGCCGTCGCCACCGCACTGGAAACCGGCGACCTTCCGCTGCGCCGCCGCCGTGCCTCCGCGGGCACCGTGGCACTCGTCGGCGGCGGGCCCGGCGACACCGGCCTCATCACCGTCCGCGGCCGCCGGCTGCTGGGCCAGGCCGACGTCGTGGTTGCCGACCGCCTCGGCCCGCGCGAACTGCTCAACGAACTCGCCCCCGACGTCCGCGTCATCGAAGTGGGCAAGACCCCCGGCCACCACCCCGTGCCGCAGGCCGAGATCAACCGCATCCTCGTCGAGGAGGCCCTCAACGGCCACCGTGTGGTCCGGCTCAAAGGTGGCGACCCCTACGTCCTGGGCCGCGGCGGCGAGGAAGCCGAATTCTGCCGCCAGCACGGCGTCGAGGTTGAAGTGGTCTCCGGTGTGACATCGGCCATCTCCGTTCCTGCAGCAGCAGGCATCCCCGTGACGCACCGCGGCTTGGCCAAGGGCTTCAGCGTGGTCACCGGTCACGAAGAGCTGTCCGAGGTCCCGGCCCGTGCGGACCACACCATCGTGCTGCTCATGGGAGTGGGCCAGCTCCGCGAATCCGCCGCCGCCCTGGCCGGTGCCGGTTTGCCTCAGGACACTCCAGTTGGCATCGTTGAGAATGGTTATCTGCCCAACCAGCGCGTAACCATCGGCACTCTCGGTTCCATCGCTGACCAGGCGGAGGCCACCGGCGTCGCAAATCCCGCGGTGATCGTGATCGGTGACGTTGTCCGCGTCAGCCCGTTCGCGCCGTCGCACTTCAAGACCGCCGACTACAGCACCACCGCCCCGAACCGCCCCCGCAGTTCCAGCGCCGCCCCGAGAACCACCCGCGTCCTCACCCCGTAGCCCCACAGTAGCCCGTAGCCCCCACCAGTGACAGAAAAAAGGAACACAGCCGTGTCAACTAGCACCACCGTAGGTTCTGCCGCCCGCCCGCTCCGGGTCGCCGTCGTGGGTTCCGGCCCCGCAGGCGTCTACGCCGCCGACATCCTCACCAAGAGCGAAGCCGTCAAGAGCGGCGAACTGACCGTGAGCATCGACCTCTTTGACCGCTACCCGGCGCCCTACGGCCTGATCCGCTACGGCGTGGCTCCGGACCACCCGCGGATCAAGGGCATCGTGAACGCCCTGCACAAGGTCCTGGACCGGGGAGATATTCGATTCTTCGGCAACGTCGACTACGGAACGGACCTCTCCATCGAGGACCTCCGCACCCACTACGACGCCGTCATCTTCGCCACCGGCGCCATCAAGGACGCGGACCTGAACATCCCGGGCATCGAACTCGAAGGCTCCTACGGCGGCGCCGACTTCGTGTCCTGGTACGACGGCCACCCCGACGTGCCCCGCGAATGGCCGCTGGACGCCAAGGAAATCGCCGTCATCGGCAACGGCAACGTGGCCCTCGACGTGGCCCGCATGCTTTCCAAGCACGCCGACGACCTCCTCGTCTCCGAAATCCCGGACAACGTCTACGCCGGCCTCAAGACATCGCCGGTCACCGACGTGCACGTCTTCGGCCGCCGCGGCCCGGCCCAGGTGAAGTTCACCCCGCTGGAACTGCGCGAGCTGAGCCACTCCAAGGACGTCGACATCATCCTCTACCCCGAGGACTTCGAGTTCGACGAGGAATCCGACCGCCAGGTCCAGACCAACAACCAGACTAAGACCATGGTTGGCACGCTCACCAACTGGATCGCCGAGCAGCCGGAGGACGTCTCCGAGCTCAAGGCCTCCCGCCGCCTGCACCTGCACTTCCTGCACAGCCCGGTCGAGGTGTACGACGACGCCGAGACCCCCGGCCGCGTTGCCGGCATCAAGTTCGAGCGCACCGAGCTGGACGGCACGGGCAACGCCCGCGGCACCGGCGAGTTCGTGGACTACCCTGTCCAGGCCGTCTACCGCGCCATCGGCTACTTCGGCTCCGCCCTGCCCGAGGTCGAGTTCGACCACAAGAAGGGTGTTGTACCGAACGACGGCGGCCGCGTCCTGGACGCCTCCGGCACCCATGTGCCGGGCATCTACGCCACCGGCTGGATCAAGCGTGGCCCGGTGGGCCTCATCGGCCACACCAAGGGCGACGCCCTCGAAACCGTGACCTACCTGCTCGAAGACCGCGAAAACCTGCCGCTGGCCGCGTCGCCGGCGCCGGATGCCGTCGTCGAACTCCTGGAGAACCGCGGCGTGCAGTACACCAGCTGGGAAGGCTGGCTGGCACTGGACGCACACGAGCGCGGCCTCGGCGAGAAGGCCACCGAGACCGGCTCGCACGGCGTTCAGGTTACCCGTGAGCGGGTCAAGGTTGTGCCGCGCGAGGACATGGTGTCCATCTCCCGTGACGGCGTGGCCGCCAGCGTCTAGCGTCTTCGTTTCCTGGCGCTTTCCTGGCGCGCGAACCGGCAGCTAATGACCTCAAACTTCGGGTTTGACGTCATTACCTGCCGGTTCGCGCGTTTGTTGGTTGGCCCGTTTGTTGGTTCGCTAAGCCGGCGGCGTCACTGGCCCGCGCCGCCCGAGGCCATCAGCTCCAGGCGGTTCAGGGTTTCCTTGTTCCGGACGGAGATCAGCGGGTCCCGGATGAACTTGGGGATCATCACGCCCGGGCCTTTGATGGCGTCCTCGGCGATGGTCACCTTGCAGCCGGCCCCGTCGGGCTCCAGGGTGATCACCACTTTGGCCTCTCCCAGCGGCCAGCCCCGGGCGATCAGCTCGATGGACTTCCCCGGGTCCGACGCCGTCACCAGGGTCTTGTCGTTGATCAGCAGCGGCCACGCTCCCACCGAGTGGTGAAGCACGGCGTCGGTAGCGGGCCACAGCGCATCCACGTCCCTGATTCTGGACGCGCCCACGACCCAGCCGGAGTAGAGCCAGCCGTCCGCAATCACCTTCCAGACGTCGGCGGGCGGGGTGAGGAAAGTCTTGGAAACGGTGGACATGGAATCCCTTCCTGTGGTGGCTGAGCGGGCTTGGTTGGCTGCGGTTGAGCGTACGACGGCGGCGGGAGCCGGCCGCTGCGCCGCCCGGTAGGAGCGCTCCCGGAGGCGCCGGGTCCACGCGTAGGTCCGGGCGCCGGGAGGCTGATTTTCCAGCGGATTGAAACGCATGCGAATGTCCGAGGGTTCCGGCGCGGCGCTCAGGCGCAGCTCCCCGCATTGCCGCCAAGGTCCCGCCGGACTGGCCCAATAAAGTCCGAGGACCCATTCCCCCGAACCCAGCGACCCCGACGGCAGGCTCACGGTCCGCAGCCCCAGCAGCACGGGACCCTTGCGGCCGCGGTAGGGCATGAGGGTTGTCAGCGCAGCGCCGGCGACGTCGAGCTTGGGCATCAGCAGGAATCTGCCCGGAACCTTCCAGCCGGTGGAGGCAAACAGCACGTCCGCTGTGCCGCCGTCGGACGTGCCCTCGCCGGACGCGGCGCCGGCCGTGCCGCCGTCGGACGTTGTGATGCGGAGGGCGAGCCCCAGGATGTCCGGAAGCGTCTGCGGCAGTCCCACGGAGCGGGAGAACCTGGCCTTAACCGGGTCGACGCCGGGAGCGTCGAGCCAGTCAATCCCGCTGGGCCGGCCGTGCTCCCCGGTCCTGGTGAGTTCACCTTCAAGGCCTACGCCTTCCGGATGGATCGGGCGGTCAGGCCGCGCCAGTTTGAGGGCCCGGAACATCGCCGCAAACGCTCGGCCTGCCGTTTCGGTGATGCCTGCGGTTTCAACGGCCACCGCGGCTTCGGCGGCGGCGTTCCTTGGTTCGTGGTCCGTCATGGCTTCCTTCCTATTCTGTCAACAGGTGGAACTACATCCGTCCGAACCGGGCGCGGATCAGGGCAAAGCTCCCGTAGGCGATGAACCCGGCCCCGATGGCGACGAGCAGGTACGGGCCGAACGGGTGGTCGCGGAGTGCTTTGAGGCTGCCGTCCAGTCCGGTGGATTCCTCGGGGCGGTGCTTGGCGGCGGCGATGACGAAGAGCAGTCCGGCGAGGTTCAGGGCGACGCCCTTGGCGGTATGGCCGGTGACGCCCAGGGTATCGATGAGCCTGCCGCGCCGGGTGCCGTCGAAGTGGAAGAGTTCCTCCTTGAAGCCCCGCCGGATTCCCTTGGCCACGAAGTAGACGCCGATGCCCATGATGGTCAGGCCCAGGACCACCAGCACCCACAGGCCTGCCGGGGAGGCCATCAGCGAACTGCTGAAGTCCCGCGTGCTGTCGCCCGAATCCCCGCGCAGCCCCACGCCGAAGCCGGCAAAGCTGAGCCCCACGCTGCCGTAGGCGATCGCCAGGAAACCGGACGAGATGAGCTTGCCCACCCGCTCCTTGCGCGGAAGGTGGCGGGCGCGCAGGGTGGCCTCGCTTGCCTGCCACAATGCCAGTCCGGTGCATGCCGCCACGCAGGCCCACATCACGGCGGGGCCCCACGGGTTTGCGGCGAGTTGTTCAATCGCGCCGGTGGCTTCCGCCTGCCCGGGCTGGCCAAAGGCAACGGCGATTGAGATGGCCCCGACAACAATGTGGAGCAGGGCCATGACGGCAAAGCCCGACCGTGCCAGGACGTCCAGGGCCTTGGCATTGGACGCCTCCTCGACGGCGTCCGCGGCGTCGCTGATGGTGGATCCTCCGTCCGACATCGGCTAGCCGTTCATTGGTCCTTCGGCACGCAGTCTTTCCGCGTGCGGTCCTTCGACGTGCACGGTGCATCGGACCACGAGTTTTCCGGGTGCGTTGTCCAGCTCCACGAGGGTCTCGTCGGCGCTCAGGACCGTGAAGACTTCAGAACCTGGCACCACGGCCACCCCCTTCGCTTCCGCCGTGTCGCGGGCATTTCCAAGGGCCGCCCGCTCAAGGCCGTCGAGATAACTGCTTTCATGGGCGCGGGCGGGGTCACCGAAGGCCCAGCCAAACAAAGTCCCTGTGGTTCCCATGCCGACGATATTACGCGGTCACCGCTTGCAAGACGGGCTTTCGTAACATTAGTAAGTGTGCTTACCATGGGCGGACCGCGATATTGCCGGACAGTGACCCAGCGCCCGGCAAATCCGCGGGAGCGGCATCTCGACCACTTCAACGTTAGGAATGCACATCATGGCAGGAAATCTTATTGCCCGGTCAGTCCACGACCTGACGGCAGCGGCGTGGTTTGGTGGATCCCTGATGGGTGCCATCGGCCTGAACGGTGCAGCAGCGGAAGCCAAGGACCCCTCCGAAAGGACCCGGCTCTCCAGTGCCGGCTGGATGAAATGGGCGCCGTTCCAGACCGCAGCGTTTGCTTCACACCTGGTGGCGGACCTCGCGATTGCATGGGAAAACAAGGGCCGCATCGCCAAGCAGGACGGCGTTGCGCGGGACACGGTGGTCAAGACGGCGGTGACCGTGCTGGGTGCGGCCGTGACCCTGTACTCCGGCATCCTCGGCAAGAAGGTTGAAAAGCTTGCCGGCGAGGGTGCCGAAGGCGCCACCGAGCCGCGGCCGGAGGCCTCCGACGAGCTGAAGGCGGCGCAGCAGCAGCTCAAGATGCTGCAGTGGGCCATCCCGGCGTTTGCCGCGGCTGTGATCATCCTTGGAGCCAAGCACGGCGAGATGCAGCGGCCCAAGAACGTCTTCGCGGGTCTCCGCAGCTCCTAGTACCCAAGGGCAGGCGCCCCGGCGGCTGTTAAAGCAGGAAACGCACGACGACGGCCGGCACCCGGGTGCCGGCCGTCGTCGTGCGTTACGCCAACTCCCTCCCACGGAGTTTCTGTCCAGATAAAGGGACCAAAACGCCCCTAAGGTCGCCATAAGTGGACAAAAACTCCAAGGGTGCGACGGGGAAGGGGAGCGGCGGGGACGTCGGAGGGTGGTCAGACGGGCTCGGTGTTGGGCAGCGGCAGGTCGGGGTTCATGTCCTCCAGGTTGGGATCCTCCGCCGTCCACACCTGGATGATGGCCCACGCCACGGCGGCCAGCGGAACGGACAGCACTGCGCCGATGATGCCGGCAAGGATGGTGCCGGCGGTCAGTGCCATCAGGATCACGAGGGCATGGAGCTGCAGCGACTTGCCCATGACAATCGGCTGCAGGAGGTCGCCCTCCAGCTGGTTGACGGCGATGACCACTGCCACCACGATCAAAGCAACCACCGGTCCATTGGCCACGAGGGCGACCAGGGCGGCCAGGATGCCGGCCACGGTGGCGCCCACCAGCGGGATGAAGGCGGTGATAAAGACGATGATGGCCAGCGGGAAGGCCAGCGGAACCTGCATGATCAGCAGTGCCGCTCCGATGGCCACAGTGTCGACCAGGGCAACGATGGCGGTGCCCCGGACGTAGCCGCCCAGCACCGCAAGGGTGCGCCGGCCCACCCGGCGGAGCTTCGCCTCGCGCTGGCCCGTGAAGGGACGGAGGAAGAAGTTCCAGATCTTGGCGCCGTCCTTGAGGAAGAAAAACAGGATGACCACCATGAGGCTGGCTCCCGCGATGAACTCCGTGACCACCGAGAGCCCGGTGATGGCGCCCGAGCGGACCTGGCTGCTGGTGGCGAACTGGACGATTCCCTCCCGCGCCTGGTCGAGCTGTTCCTGCTCAAGGGGGATGGGGCCGGTCAGCAGGAACTTCTCCAGCTCATCCAATCCGGAAGAGGCCTGCTGGACCAGCTCGCCCCACTGGTTGCGGACCGAGAAGTAGATCACGGTGGAAACGCCGGCCAGCAACAGCATCAGTGCCGCAAACGCCAGCCCGGTAGCGACTCCGCCCGGGAGGCCGCGCCGCCGGAGCATGTTGACGAAGGGGCCGATGGCCGCGGCAAGGATCAGGGCTATCAAGATCGGAATGACCAGGAGCTTGATCTGCATCAGGGCGTATACGGACACTACGGCCACCGTGAGGATCAGCAGGATCTGGGCAGCGCGGATGCCCACTCTGCCCAGTTTGTCGGCCCATAGTGCGCTTGGCGGCCTGGGTTCCTTTGGTTGCTTTACGGTCCCCGGAGTGTGCCCTTCCCGGGGCGTTTCCTCCACTGTTGCCCGCCGGACTGGCCCGGTGTCCAACTCCTGTTCGGTCAAGCGTGTTGATCGCGCCATGGGAACTCCTCATCGTCGGCGGGTGTCTGCGCACCGGTGCACGCTGCAGGCATAACTACCTCAGTCAGATAGTAAGCCTACTGATGGATTGTGGCCTGGCGAAACCCCATGAACGCGGCAGATCCCTCCGCGCCGTTGAGTTTTCGCCGGCCCCTTGGAGTTTTTGTCCATATCGAGGGACTTAAACGACGTTTAAGTCCCTCGATATGGACAAAAACTCGCAGCGGCGGGGGCGGGGGTTCAGGCCGGGGGGCCGGGGGCGGCTAAACCCCGAGCCACTCCGCGCAGGAGTTCAGGTTTCGGTTGACGCTCTCCACGGCCGCGGCTTCGTCGTGCGACTCGATGGCATCCACCAGCTGGCCGTGGCCTTCGTCCGGGAGTCCGTTGAAGCCGCTTCGGCGGTGCTGCCGGAGCAGGTCGGCGTGGAAAACGCCGCCAAAGCTGACGTACAGCTCGTGCAGCAGGGGATTGCCCGTTGCCAGCGCCACCAGAACGTGGAATTCCCAGTCGGCGCGTGCCCAGGCGGCGTAGTCCTCGGAGTTCCAGCCGTCGTCGCGCAGCACCAGCAGCTCCCTCATGGCGGCCACCTGCTCTGCCGTGGCGTTCCGGGCGGCCAGCCGGGCCGCCTGCGTGTCCAGGGCGACGCGGACCTCGAGGATGTGCTCCTGGGTGTGGTCCTTGTACATGCGCTGCGCCGCGCCCGAGATCTCGCTCGTGGCCCGCACGTAGGTGCCGTCGCCGCGGCGGACCTCCAGCATGCCGCTGTGGGCCAGTGCCTTGATGGCCTCCCGCAGGGTGCCCCGGGAGACGCCCAGCCGGGCCATCAGCTCGGGCTCGGCGGGGATCTTTTCCTGCAGCTGCCATTCGCCGGAGTGGATCATCCCGCGGAGCTTGCCGGTGATCTCGTCGGCCAGAACCGGCCGGTGCGAAGCAGTGAGGGTCATGGCCGGGTCCTTGCCGAGGTCTTCGTGGATGGTTCAGTGCTGGCGGCGGCAGCCAGCTTCTTGCCGGTGAGGAGGTGGGCCACCACAATCTGGGCCAGGGCGATGGCCAGCAGCAGGATCAACGGTACCGTCCAGCCCCCCGTGGCGCTGTGCAGCAGCCCCATGCCAAAGGGTCCCGCGGTGGCGAGCAGGTAACCCACCGACTGTGCGAGCGTGGACATGGCGGTGGTTTCCGCCGTCGTGCGTCCGCTGCGGCTGATCATCACCATCACCAGCGGGAAGATGCCCAGGCCGAATCCCAGCAGCACCGCCGGGACGGAAGCGAGCGCTGCGGGCAGCAGCATCAGCGCGGCCACGCCCAGGACCATGGTGACGCTGGCCAGGTAGAACGCCGGGCGGAGCATCCTGGGGCGGGATCCGATGGCGATCAGCACCATGCCGGCAGGAACGGAGACCAGCTGCATCAGCCCATACATCAGGCCGCTGTCCGCCGGGGTAAGGCCGTTGGTGGTGAGCATGTACGGGAACCAGCTCAGCACGGCGTACGCGAGGAGTGCCTGGAGGGTGAAGATGGCGGTGAGCAGCAGGCCCTGGCGGGTCCGCAGCAGCGGCCACGGGGAGATGTGCGTGCCTCTGCCGGGGGAGGCATTCCGGTGCGCATGCAGCGCTACCGGCAGGAACCCCAGGAAAGCGGCCACGGACAACAGGCCGATGGAGCCCATCCCCGCCGACTCCGAACCCAGGGCCTGGGCGACGGGCACGATGATCACCGCAGTGACCGTGGCGCCGGTGGTCATGGTCACCGTGTACAGGGCGGTCATCAGGGAGGTGCGGTGGGCATAGTGCTCACGGATGAAGGACGGCATGGCCACGTTGCAGACGGCCAGCCCGGACATGCCCACGACGGTTCCTGCCAGCAGCATGCCGGTGGACGGGATGCCGCGCAGCAGGAGTCCGAAGGCCAGCATTGCCAGGGCCAGCAGGATGGCCTTCTCCACGCCCACCCGCCGGGTCAGCCAGGAAGTAGCCGCGCCGGCGACAGCAAAACACAGGGTGGGAATGGAAGGGATCACGGCGGCGATGAACGGCCCGTAGCCCAGCACTTCCTGGAGGTCATGCAGGAGGGCGGACGCCCCCGTGATGCCGGCGCGAAGGTTGAGGCCGATCAGCACAACGGCAAGGATTCCGAGGACGACGACGGCGCGCGGCCGGGCAGCGCTGACCCGTGCGGTAGGTGAGGTGTCAGTTCCGGGAAGTGCCGTCGTCGTGGTTGCCATGCTTAAACATTAGACGTTAGACGTTTGATGTTTGTAAAGATGTGGGCAACATCTCTGTGCCGCTGCTAGCCCTGCTGCCGCTGGGAGAGCCGCTGCACGGCAAGCGCCAGCCAAAGCTGGACCCGGTCCTGGGTCTGGGAGGGGTCGTAGCCGGTCAGCTCGGTGATCTGGGCCAGCCGGTAACGCACCGTGTTGCGGTGCAGCGTCAGGGCTTCGGCGACGGCGGCGACCGACCCGTTGTTGTTCAGGTAGCTTTCCAGCGTGGTCATCAGCTCGGCCCCGTGCAGGGCGTCGAAGTTCCGGAGCGGGTTGAGGGACTCATTCGCCATGTCCGCGAGCGGGACGTCCTCACTCGCCAAAAGGAGCGACGTCAGGCTGAGGCGCTCGGGCTCGTTGACCGGCAGGCCGTGGCTTGCGGCATCCCGGGCCTCGAAGTAGCTCCACCGCAGCCCATTTGGTTTCGTGTACGCGCCGCCGATGCCGATCGTGGCGTGGATGCCGGCCTCGGCCAGATGGTCGCTGAGGCTCTTTGCGAGCACGCTGGCACCGCTGCCGTCGTCCTGGACAACGATGATCAGGTCCTTGCCGACGACGGCGGTCACTCCGTGCTCCAGCGGCCGCGGCACCGATGAACTAGCCAACTGTTTGGGGTGCGCCGCGGACTCGGCGAGGAGGACCACGCTTTTGCGGGTGCTGTTGACGCCGATGCCGGCGAGGCGGCGGGATGCCTCGCTGGCGTCGAGGGTCCCGTGGATCACGTCCTCCAGGACCTGGCCGGACAGCGCCCGCTGCGCCTGCCGCTGCTTCACCATGTTGTTCAGTTCCACGCTGATCAGGTTCTGGGCGTAGCCCACGATGCCGGAATCCTCGAAGGGCTGCCGGACCCAGAGCGTGCACGCATCCCTGCGTCCGGTGGGGATTGGGTAGGACGCCCAGGTGTCCGCCGTCGGTGCCGGATTGCCGGGCACGCTGTTGTACAGCTGGGCGGTGAACTGGGTCAGGACGATGTCCGTCCGCAGCATGGAACCCAGGTTCTTGAGGAGCTCGGCGAGGCCGCCGCCGGTCAGGAGGGCGCGGGCCAGGATCTGGTGGCCGGCGATGAGCCGTTCCAGCTTGGAATAGTGGTCCGCCGACTGGGCATCCGCGACGAGCTTGGTGATCGCGATGAACGGAGTTTCATAGGGGACCTCCACCACAGGCAGGCCCCAGCGGTTGGCCTCGGCAATCAGCGCCGGCGGAACGGCGTCGTGCGTCAATCCGATCCCGAAACCGATCCCCACCGCGCCCGCCCGCTGGACCTGACGCACGAAGCGGCGCTGGTCCGCCGCGGACTTCAGCCGCATGCCAGTGGTGAGCACCAGTTCACCGCCGTTAAGGAAGCGCTGCGGGTCCTCCTGCTCCGTGACGGCAACCCACTGGATGTCCTGGTGCCAGGTGGTCTCCGCCAGGCCGGATTTGACGAGCTTGAGCGAATGGACGCCCAGCAGGGCGGCGAGGGAGATTGCCATGAACTCAGGATAACCGGGCGCTGGTCAACCGCACTAAAGGGTTCCGGAGATGGTGTGCAGGTGGCTATTCCCTCCGTATCGGCCCTGGCATAGGCTCGTGAGCAATCGCAAGACACAGCCCGTTGCAGAACCGGCTGAAGAACCCAGCATGAAAGAGGTTGTACACCGTGGTCCAAACCTTGCAGAACTTCATCAACGGCGAATTCGTCACGCCAGCCGGGACCGGACTGCTGGACATCGTGAACCCCACCAACGGTGAGGTGGTGGCGAAGTCCCCCATCTCCGTGCAGGCCGACGTCGACGCCGCCATGACCGCCGCCAGCGAGGCGTTCCGGACCTGGAAGCACGTCACCCCGGGCCAGCGCCAGCTCATGCTCCTCAAGCTTGCCGACGCCGTCGAAGCCAACAGCGACGAGCTCGTGGAAGCCCAGCACCGCAACACCGGCCAGGTCCGCAGCCTCATTGCCTCCGAGGAAGTCGCCGCCGGCGCCGACCAGCTCCGCTTCTTCGCCGGCGCCGCCCGCATCCTCGAAGGCAAGTCCGCCGGCGAGTACTTCGAAGGCCACACTTCCTACGTGCGCCGCGAACCCATCGGCGTCGTGGCCCAGGTCGCCCCGTGGAACTACCCGTTCCTGATGGCCATCTGGAAGATCGGCCCGGCGCTCGCGGCAGGCAACACCGTGGTGCTCAAGCCTTCGGACACCACCCCGGAATCCACCCTGGTACTGGCCAAACTGGCCAAGGACATCTTCCCGGCCGGCGTCCTCAACGTCGTCCTCGGCACCGGCGAAACCGGTGCCATGATGGTGGACCACAAGGTCCCCGGCCTCGTCTCCATCACCGGGTCCGTCCGGGCCGGCATCGCTGTCGCCTCCGGCGCCGCCAAGGGCCTCAAGCGCGCCCACCTGGAGCTCGGCGGCAAGGCCCCGGCTATCGTGTTCAAGGACGCCGACATCAAGAAGAGCGCCGCGGCCATCGCCGAGTTCGCCTTCTTCAACGCAGGCCAGGACTGCACGGCCATCACCCGGGTGCTGGTGGAGGACTCCGTTCACGACGACGTCGTGGCAGCCATGGTGGAGCACACCAAGACCCTGCACACCGGATCGCAGAACGACGAAGACAACTACTTCGGCCCGCTCAACAACGCCAACCACTTCAAAGCGGTGACGTCCGTGGTGGAGCACCTGCCGGAGAACTGCAGGATTGTCACCGGCGGCCACCGCGCGGGGGAGAAGGGCTTCTTCTTCGAACCCACCATCATCACCGGCGCCAAGCAGACGGATGACGTGGTGCAGCAGGAAACCTTCGGGCCGGTCATCACCGTCCAGAAGTTCAGCACCGAAGCCGAAGCGGTCGACCTCGCGAACGACGTCGAATACGCCCTTGCCTCCAGCATCTGGACCAGCGACCACGGCACGGCCATGCGGGTCAGCCGCGACCTGGACTTTGGCGCAGTGTGGATCAACACCCACATCCTGCTCACCGCCGAAATGCCGCACGGCGGCTTCAAGCAGTCCGGCTACGGCAAGGACCTCTCCATGTACGGCGTTGAGGACTACACGCGGATCAAGCACGTGATGAGCGCGCTGGATGCATGACTCAGCTGCAAACCCCAACTCTTCCCCGGCTTTCCGAAAGGCATTCCCATGACAGCAACCGCCCATGACATCACCTACCGCCTTGAGCAGAAGCGCAACATCCAGGCGGACTTCCCGGGCCCCAAGTCCCTGGCACTGGCCGAACGCCGCAAGGCCGTTGTGGCCGCAGGCGTCGCCTCGGGCGTCCCCGTTTATGTTGCCGACGCTGACGGCGGCATCATCCACGACGTCGACGGCAACTCCTTCATCGACCTCGGCTCGGGCATCGCGGTGACCAGCGTCGGCGCGTCCGATCCCGCCGTCGTCGGCGCCGTGAAGGAAGCGGTGGAGCACTTCACCCACACCTGCTTTATGGTCACCCCGTACGAGGGCTATGTGGCCGTCGCCGAGCAGCTGAACCGCCTCACCCCTGGCGACCACGAAAAGCGCACGGTGCTGTTCAACTCCGGCGCCGAAGCTGTGGAAAACGCCGTGAAGGTGGCCCGCCTGGCCACCGGCCGTGACGCCGTCGTCGCCTTTGACCACGCGTACCACGGCCGCACCAACCTGACCATGGCGCTGACCGCCAAGGCCATGCCGTACAAAACCAACTTCGGCCCCTTCGCGCCCGAGGTCTACCGCATGCCCATGAGCTACCCGTACCGCGAGGAGAACCCCTCGATCACCGGTGCCGAGGCCGCCAAGCGCGCCATCACCATGATCGAAAAGCAGATCGGCGGCGAGTCCGTGGCCGCGATCATCATCGAGCCGATTCAGGGCGAGGGCGGCTTCATCGTCCCGGCCGACGGCTTCCTGCCGGCACTCGCCGCCTGGGCGAAGGACAAGGGCATCGTCTTCATCGCCGACGAGGTCCAGTCCGGCTTCTGCCGCACGGGCGAATGGTTCGCCGTGAACCACGAGGGCGTTGTCCCGGACATCATCACCATGGCCAAGGGAATCGCCGGCGGCATGCCGCTCTCGGCGATCACCGGCCGCGCCGACCTGCTCGACGCCGTCCACCCGGGCGGCCTGGGCGGAACGTACGGCGGCAACCCGGTGGCGTGCGCGGCCGCTCTCGCGTCGATCGGCTCCATGGAGGAGTACGACCTCAACGCCCGCGCCAAGCACATCGAGGAACTGGCCACAGGCCGGCTCCGCGAGCTCGCAGCTGACGTTTCCGTGATCGGCGATATCCGCGGCCGCGGCGCCATGCTGGCCATCGAACTGGTGCAGGCGGGGTTCAAGGAACCGAACCCGGAGCTGACCAAGGCCGTGGCCGCCGCCTGCCTCAAGGAGGGTGTCATCATCCTCACCTGCGGCACTTACGGCAACGTCATCCGCCTGCTGCCGCCGCTGGTTATCGG
Organism: Arthrobacter sp. ISL-72; assembly: GCF_018613755.1. Classification (GTDB taxonomy): domain Bacteria; phylum Actinomycetota; class Actinomycetes; order Actinomycetales; family Micrococcaceae; genus Arthrobacter. The sequence goes on along the minus strand of NZ_JAGGPP010000004.1, from coordinate 382,720 downwards.
CGATGAGCTGCTGCTGGACGGCCTCGAGGTCCTCGCCGCGGCCATCAAGGCCCACGCGTAGCTCCAGGCGGCACCAGAACGCGAACCCTCGAGCGCGAACGGGCAGATAAGGCCCCCAAACGCCGCGCGTCGGGGCATTATCTGCCCGTTCGCGCGGGGGTGGAGATCGACGGCGGTCCGGGTACCTTAAGGTGCCCGGCCCGCCGTCGTTCGCTCCGGTAGAGTCTGCAGTACCACTGCAGGAACGCAGACCGGCCGACGTCGCCCGGGAACCCCGAGCCAGGCTGGATTCTGCCCCAGACCCAAGGGGTTTACCCATGCGATACGTAGTCGGCTACACACCAAACGAACGCGGCGCGGATGCCGTTGCGCTAGCGTCCGCCTTGGCACGTGCACAGGGCGCCCGGCTGGACCTCGTCTTTGTGGTGGACAAGGGGCTGCACGCTGCGCAGGAGGTGGCCACCGGCCATGACATCGCCGCGGAGCGGGCGGTGGTGAACGCGCAGCGCGAGGGGCTGGGCCTGGTCCCGGAGGACGTCCCCGTCGAGTTCCACGTGCGCCATGCCGATTCGTTGGCGGCGGGTCTGATCGATGCCGCCGTCGAATACGAGGCCGGACTCATCGTGGTGGGCGCGGCCAGCAGCGGATTATTCAAGCGGCACACGATCGGCAGCGTTGCCAACGCGCTTCTGCACGCCTCGCCGGCCCCGGTGGCGCTGGCTCCCCGCGGTTACCGGGGGACCGAGGCCATCACCCGGCTGACCCTCGCGGTCGGTCAGCGTGCGGGCGCAAACGCCGCGATCGACGTCGCCATCGGCGCTGCCGAGCGCCGCGACGTGCCGCTCCGCATGGTCTCCCTTGTGGAGCTCGACGCCGAAGGGGACAGCGGGGAAGTGGTCAACGCCGCGCACATCCATGCAAACACCGTGCTCACCGAAGCGTCGCACCGGCTTCCCGACGGCCACAACGCGTCCGTGGAGGTGGCTCACGGCCGCACGATCGAGGAGTGCATTGACGACCTCGAATGGGACGACAGCGAGATCCTGATCGTGGGATCCTCGCGCCTGGCTGAGAAGAACAAGCTGTTCATCGGCACCACAGCCAACAAAGTGCTCCGCGCGCTGCCCGTTCCGATGGTGGTCATCCCGCGCGACTACGAGCGCACGGACAGCCCCTAAGCCTTCCGCGGCGGTGGGACTGCCGGTACAGAGCGCTCGGCGCGCGGGCGCGGGGCGCGGGGCGGCGGGGCTTAAGTGTCCGTTCGCGCTTGCTTGGCCGCGCTTAGGGGGTGGGCGGCGAGGCGCTTCCTGGCCACTGCACTCCGGCGCGCGGCCGCCACCATGTCCACGGTCAGCACCAGCAGTGCCAGCCAGACCACGCCGAAGCCGATCCAGCGGTCCAGGGTCATGGTTTCCCGGAACACCACTAGGGCCACGATGAACTGGAGCACCGGGGCGAAGTACTGCAGCAGGCCGATCGTCGTCATGGGCAGGCGCCGGGCCGATGCGCCGAAGAACAGCAGGGGCACGGCCGTGATCACACCAGACGCGACCAAGAGCCAGAAGTGCCCAGAGCCCTCGGTCCCCAGGGTGGCTGCCCCGCTGACAGCGAGGAAGATCATAGTGGCGGCGGCAAGGGGAGCCAGCACCACGGTTTCCATCGTGAGGCTGGTGATGGCGTCGGCCTTGGGACCGATCCGCTTCTTCACAAAGCCGTACAGCCCGAAGCTCACCGCGAGTGTCAGCGCGATCCACGGCAGCTTTCCGTAGGAGATCGTCAGCACCACCACCGCGACGAATCCAATTCCGACGGCGGCCCACTGCAGCGGCCGCAGCGTCTCCTTCAGCACGAATACGCCCAGCAGCACCGAGACGAGCGGGTTGATGAAGTAGCCCAGGGACGCCTCGACGGCCTGGCCGGTGGTCACTCCGTAGGTGTACGTCAGCCAGTTCACGGCGATCAGCGCCGCTGCGATGGAGAGGGTGCCGAGGACGGTCCGGTCCCGGAATGCTGCCGCAAGGACGCGCCAGGAGCGGGTGACCGTGATCAGCAGCGTGCAGAAAATGAGCGACCACACCACCCGGTTGGCCACGATTTCGACCGCACCGGCGGGCTGCAGGGCGAAGAAGTACAGGGGCAGCAGCCCCCACAGGCCGTAGGCACCGATTCCGAAGATGACGCCCGCCGTCGTGTCCTTGTCCACTGCCTTAAGTACGACGCCGGGGCGGGGCGGCTGAGCACCTGAATGTCCGGTAGTTGCAGGGGTGCTGCCCGGAGTGGTCAGGGCAGCGGGGGCGGTTCCGTCGGGTGTAGGCACAAGATCAATAACACCACCCCCGCCGGGCGTATTCCGCCAGCAACGGTACCCAGTTGCGGGCCGTCACCGGACAGGGCCTTGCATTAGTCAGTAGGCTTACTATATGAACGTGCAACCTAAGTCGGCCGGGCCATGAGGCTCCGCCACAGCAACGCCTCGGGGAGGGGCTACCGGCGTCTGGCGGCGGGCGCCGGCTTTACGTACCGGGACCTGGACGGATCCACGCTGCCCCGGGGTCCGGTCCGGGAAAGGCTGGAAAGCATCGGCGTTCCGCCCGCCTGGACAGATGTGTGGATCGCCCCCTACGAAAACGGGCACATCCAGGCAACAGGACTCGACGCCGTGGGCCGCCGGCAGTACATCTACCACCCGGCCTGGCGCGAAAAGAAGGACCGGCTCAAGTTTGACCGCGCCCTCCAGCTCGCCGAATCCCTGCCGACTGCCCGAAGACTGGTCACGCGGGACCTCCGCAGCGACGGGATAACCCGCGAACGCGTCCTCGCCGGCGCGTTCAGGATGCTGGACAGCGGTTCGCTGCGGGTTGGGTCCGAGCGATACACGAACGAGAACGGCAGCCACGGCCTGGCCACCCTGCTCTGCGCCCACGTGAAAGTGAAGCAGGATCGCCTGCTGCTGAGTTTTCCGGCCAAGAGCGGGAAGACCTGGGAATCTGAGATCAAAAACCCCGAGCTCGCCGCTCTGGTCCGCACCCTCAAGCGCCGCGGCCCCAACGCCCGGCTCCTTGCCTACAGGAACGGGCGCAGCTGGCATCCGGTGACCAGCGCCGAGATCAACGAGTATGTGAAGGAACGTACCGGGGGTGACTTCACCGCCAAGGACTTCCGCACCCTGCGGGGAACCGTTGCCGCCGCCGTCAGCCTTGCCCTGACGGGACCGCAGAAGACCGCTGCAGCCAGAAAGAGGGCGATCAGCCTGGCCATGCAGGACGCCGCGGCGGCGCTGGGGAACACGCCGTCGATCGCCCGGAAAAGCTATGTGGACCCGCGGCTGCTGGACCACTTTGCCGCGGGGGAGACCATCGACCCGCGGAGGACGGACTCGGCCGAGTCGGAACTGCGCGCGCTCCTGTACCGGGAAGGCGACCTCGTTTCCATGAACGGCTCCAGGGGCAAAGCAGTCTGACCATTTAGAATGAGGCATTGTGCGCTAACTGCCTGGCGCAGTCTCTCAGTTTCAGAAGGGCTCCCGTGTCCAACTCGGCCGAAACCACCCCCAAGCGTCCCCTCCGTGTCGCGATTGTCGGCGCCGGACCGGCCGGCGTCTATGCCGCGGACATCCTGACCAAATCCAATGAGGTCAAAGGCGGCGACTTCGAAGTCAGCATTGACCTGTTCGAGGCCTACCCTGCCCCGTACGGCCTGATCCGCTACGGCGTGGCACCGGACCACCCCCGCATCAAGGGCATCGTGAATGCCCTCCACAAGGTCCTGGACCGCGGCGACATCCGCTTCCTTGGGAATGTCACGTACGGCCGCGACCTGAAACTCCACGATTTCCGTGCGTTCTATGACGCCGTGATCTTTTCCACCGGCGCCGTCAAGGATGCGGACCTCAACATCCCCGGCGTTGAACTCGAAGGATCGTTCGGCGGTGCCGACTTTGTGTCCTGGTACGACGGCCACCCTGACGTGCCGCGTGAATGGCCGCTGGATGCCAAGGAAATCGCGGTGATCGGCAACGGCAACGTGGCACTGGATGTGGCCCGCATGCTGGTGAAGCACGCGGACGAGCTGCTGTCCACGGAAATCCCGGGGAACGTCTACCAGGGGCTGAAAAAGTCCCCGGTCACCGACGTGCACGTCTTCGGTCGCCGCGGCCCGGCCCAGGTGAAGTTCACTCCGCTGGAGCTGCGCGAGCTGAGCCACGCCAGGGACGTGGACATCGTGCTCTACCCGGAGGATTTTGAGTTCGACGAAGCCTCCGATGAAGCCATCCGGAGCAACAACCAGACCAAGACCATGGTGAACACCATGACCAACTGGCTGGTGGAAGAGCACGCCGAAGCCGAAGAGCCGTCCTCCCGCCGGCTCCACCTGCATTTCCTGCACAGCCCCGTGGAGATTTACGACGGCGCCGGCAACAATGCGGGCACCGGCAAGGTGGCGGGCATCAAGTTTGAGCGGATGCAGCTGGACGGCACCGGTCACGTTAAAGGCACCGGCGAGTACATCGACTACCCCGTCCAGGCCGTCTACCGGGCCATCGGGTACCACGGCTCGCCGCTGGATGAGCTCGAATACGACGCCAGGGCCGGAGTGATCCCCAACGAGGGCGGCCGGGTCCTGGATGCGGAGGGCAAGCCGGTTCCCGGGATCTACGCCACCGGCTGGATCAAACGCGGCCCCGTGGGTCTCATCGGGCACACGAAGGGCGACGCCCTGGAGACCATTGGCTGCCTGCTCGAGGACCGCCTGACGCTGCCGCCGGCGCAGAACCCGGACCCGCATGCCATCATCGCCCTGCTGGAAGAGCGCGGCGTCGAGTACACCACTTGGGAGGGCTGGAACAGGCTGGACACGCACGAAGCAGCCCTTGGAAAGGCGTGGACCGAAGCTCGGGCGGACACCGGCGTCGTGCGTGAACGCGTCAAGGTTGTGCCGCGCGAGGAAATGATCCTTATCTCCCGCAACGCCGGCGACTAACCCCGGACACGCAACCGCAACCGCTTACTAACGCCGAACACTCAACCCGGACACACCTCCCGCCGATTCGAGTTTTTGTCCACTTATCGCGACTTATGCGCCCTCGAAAGGCCATTAGGTGGACAAAAACTCCTCTGGCGGGCGGGGGAGGGTGGCCACTAGACTGGCCGGACCACGCCACCGCACGCCGTCGCGCCCGCACAATGCTGTGCCGGCAGGGGAGTTCAATGAGCAATACGATGCATCCGGCTGTCCCGGGCAGGGCTGACAGCAGCGACGCCGCAAAACTGCTGCAGCGGCAGGCCCTTGCCGGCCACGAGCTGCTTGGCTCGAACACCGGGCACGTGCCCGGACTGCGGAGCCTCGTCGAGGAATCCTGGCAGCGTTCGGCCCAGCTCCGCGCCAACCCTGACAACCCCGAGGCGCCCCTTGCCCTGGACCGGGAAGAGCTGGAGGAATACCGCCGGCAGCACCCGCTGGCCACCATCATGCCGGTGATCCACAAGCTCCTGGTCCTGCCCAGCCACGATAGCGGCCTGCTGGTTGCCGTTGGCGACGAGGTGGGCCGGCTCCTGTGGGTGGAGGGCGACGCCGTGATGCAACGCCGGGCCGAAGGGATGATGTTCGTTGCCGGCGCCGACTGGTCCGAGGCCAGCGTCGGCACCAGCGCGCCCGGCACGGCGCTCGCCGTGGGCCGCAGCATCCAGATTTCCGGCGCGGAACACTACAAGCGCTCGGTCCACCCGTGGAGCTGCACGGCCGTCCCGTTCCACGATCCGGATTCCGGCGCCCTGCTCGGCGTTGTGGACATTACCGGCACCGAGTCCGCCGTCGCACCCCACACGCTCTCGCTCGTGGAGGCGACGGTTGCCGCGGCCCAGGCCCAGTTGCGGGTTGAGCGGCTCCAGCTGGCGGCCGTCCGGCAGGCAGCACCCGCACGACGGCGGACCCCGGCTTTGGCTGCCCGCAGAGCTGACGGCGCCGGTTCCGCTGCGGAAGGCAGCCTGTACCGCAACAGCCTTCAGCTGCTGGGCCGGGACCAGGCCCTGCTCAGCATCGAGGGCCGCACCGTGGCGCTCTCGGCCCGGCACAGTGAAATCCTGGCCCTGCTCAGCATCCACCCGGACGGGCTCAGCGCCGAGGAGCTCTGCACCCTGCTGTACCCGGGCGACGGCACCTCCATGACGCTCCGCCCGGAGATGGTGCGCCTGCGCAAGGTCCTGCAGCAGCTCAGCCCCGACGCCGTCCCCGGCTCGCGCCCCTACCGGCTGCCCATGGACCTCATGCCCGATTCCAGTCAGGTGCTCAACTGCCTGCAGCGTGGCGCGCACCGCATCGCCCTGGAAATCTACCGCGGCGCCGTGCTGCCCCGCTCGGAAGCGCCGGGCATCGTGGACCTCAGGGACCGCGTCTCCTCGCTGCTGCGCGAAGCACTGCTTACCGACGGCAGCGCGGAAGCGCTGCTGAAGTACGCGGAACTGCCGGAAGCAAAGAACGACGTCGGCGTCCGCACTGCCGCGCTGAAGCTCCTGCCGCCGCGCTCGCCCAAGCGGGCCGCCGTCGTTGCCGATCTGGAGCGGCTGGAAACGGAGCTCAGCGCCTAAGCCCGAACGGCGCTAGCGCCTGACACGCCCGTGACCAATCGTGACCGGTGTCACGCTGTTGCAACCTGGCTGCAACCTCCCCGCTCCTACGCTGAATGCAACGGCGGCCGCCAGCACAGGCGGCCAGCCATCTTGCACAGCAAAGGAGCTAGCAATGACTGTCTACGCACAGCCCGGTACCGAGGGTTCGAAGGTTACATTCCAGGACCGCTACGAGAACTGGATCGGCGGCGAATGGGTGGCCCCCGTGAAGGGCCAGTACTTCGAGAACATCACCCCGGTCACGGGCAAGGCGTTCTGCGAGGTGGCCCGCGGCACGGCCGAGGACATCGAACTGGCACTGGACGCCGCCCACAAGGTCGCCCCCTCCTGGGGCAAGACCTCCGTTGCCGAGCGCGCCGCCATCCTGAACAAGATCGCCGACCGCATCGACGAGAACGTCGAAATGCTCGCCGTTGCCGAGTCCTGGGACAACGGCAAGCCGGTCCGCGAAACCCTCAACGCTGACATCCCGCTGGCCGCCGACCACTTCCGCTACTTCGCCTCCGCCGTCCGCGCCCAGGAGGGCCGGCTTTCGCAGCTCGACGACGACACCACCGCCTACCACTACCACGAGCCCCTCGGCGTCGTGGGCCAGATCATTCCGTGGAACTTCCCGATCCTGATGGCCGTGTGGAAGCTCGCCCCGGCCCTGGCCGCCGGCAACGCCGTGGTGCTCAAGCCGGCCGAGCAGACGCCGTCGTCCATCCTGGTCCTGATGGAGCTCATCAGCGATATCCTGCCCGCCGGTGTGGTCAACGTGGTCAACGGTTTCGGCGTCGAAGCCGGAAAGCCGCTGGCCTCCAGCCCGCGCATCCGCAAGATCGCGTTCACCGGTGAAACCACCACCGGCCGCCTGATCAGCCAGTACGCCAGCCAGAACCTGATCCCGGTCACCCTGGAACTGGGCGGCAAGAGCCCCAACATCTTCTTCAATGACGTCGCCGCGGCCAACGACGCGTTCTACGACAAGGCGCAGGAGGGCTTCACGCTCTTCGCCTTCAACCAGGGCGAAGTCTGCACGTGCCCGTCCCGGGCCCTGGTCCAGGAAGAGATCTACGAATCCTTTATGGCGGACGCCGTGGCCCGGGTGGAGAAGATCATCCAGGGCAACCCGCTGGACACCGACACCCAGATCGGTGCGCAGGCCTCCAACGACCAGCTCGAAAAGATCCTTTCCTACATCGACATCGGAAAGCAGGAAGGCGCCAAGGTCCTCACCGGCGGCGGCCGCGCGCAGCTCGAAGGCGAGCTGGCCGGCGGCTATTACGTCCAGCCCACCGTGTTCGAGGGCCACAACAAGATGCGCATCTTCCAGGAAGAGATCTTCGGCCCCGTGGTTTCGGTGGCAAAGTTCAGCGACTACAACGACGCCATGGGGATCGCCAACGACACCCTGTACGGCCTCGGCGCCGGAGTCTGGTCCCGCAACGGCAACGTTGCCTACCGGGCAGGCCGCGAGATCCAGGCCGGCCGCGTGTGGGTCAACAACTACCACGCCTACCCGGCGGGTGCCGCGTTCGGCGGCTACAAGTCCTCTGGCATCGGACGTGAAAACCACGCCATGATGCTGGACCACTACCAGCAGACCAAAAACCTCCTGGTCAGCTACAACGAAAACAAGCTCGGCTTCTTCTAAGCCGCTCTGAACCCGGGCGGGGACGGATTGCACGCATCCGTTCCCGCCCGCACCACGCCTGGCCACCCCTCAGGAAGACAGCAAAACCTCACCGCTCCACTCAACACCCGCCTAACGACGCAAGGATTTCGCCAATGACGACGACAATGCAAGCAGCCGTAGTAACCGAATTCGGAAAAGAAGTTCAGATCCAGGACATCCCCGTTCCCACCCCGGAGCGCGGACAAGCGCTGGTCAAGGTCATCACCACCGGGGTCTGCCATACCGACCTTCACGCCGCGGAAGGGGACTGGCCGGTGAAGCCCTCGCCGCCCTTCGTCCCTGGCCACGAAGGCGTGGGCGAAGTGGTGGCCCTTGGCGAGGGGGTCACGGACCTCGCTGTCGGCGACCTGGTAGGAAACGCCTGGCTCTGGTCCGCCTGCGGCGACTGCCAGTTCTGCCGCACCGGCTGGGAAACGCTCTGCGAGGCCCAGAAAAATGCCGGCTACAGCGTGGACGGCTCCTTCGGGCAGTACATGCTCGTCGACAGCCGCTTCGCTGCGAGGATCCCGGCCGGCTCGGACCCCGTGGAGGTTGCCCCGGTGCTCTGCGCCGGCGTCACCGTCTACAAGGGACTGAAGATGACCGAGGCCCAGCCCGGCCAGTGGGTCACAATCTCCGGCATCGGCGGCCTGGGGCACATCGCCGTCCAGTACGCCGTGGCCATGGGCCTGCGGGTCGCGGCCGTTGACATCGCGGACGACAAGCTCGCCCTTGCCAAGAAACACGGCGCGGAACTCACCGTCAACGCCCTCCATGAGGACCCGGCGGAAGTCATCCAGCGCGAAACAGGAGGTTGCCATGGAGTCCTGGTCACGGCAGTGCACCCGTCAGCTTTCGGTCAGGCGATCGGAATGGCCCGCCGGGGCGGCACGATTGTGTTCAACGGCCTGCCGCCCGGCGACTTCCCGGCACCGATCTTCGAGATTGTGCTCAAGGGTCTGACCGTCCGCGGCTCAATTGTGGGAACCCGGCAGGACCTGGAGGAAGCCCTCGACTTCTACGCCCAGGGCAAGATCCACCCCACGGTGTCCACCCGGGAGCTTTCCGAGGTGAACGCGGTCTTCGACGAGATGAAGCACGCCAAGATCGACGGCCGTGTGGTGCTGAGGTTCTGATGCCCGACGCCAGGCTGGATGCCGCCGTGACGCTGCCCGGGGAGGACTTCTCCCGGGTGGCGCTCACCGCCGAAGCGGTTTCGCTGCTGCGGAAGCTCTGGGGCCAGCACGGGCCCCTGATGTTCCACCAGTCCGGCGGCTGCTGCGACGGTTCGTCGCCGATGTGCTACCCCGCGGGGGACTTCGTCACCGCGGAGGCGGACGTCCTCCTGGGGCGGTTCGATCTGTCTATCGACGACGACGGCGGCGCGCCCGGTGACGCTGGCGACGCCGGCCAGCCGCTCGAGTTCTGGATGTCCCGGGAGCAGTTCAATTACTGGAGCCACACCCACCTGACGGTGGACGTGGTCCAGGGGCGCGGGAGCGGATTCTCGGTTGAGGCGCCGGAAGGCAAGCGGTTCCTCATCCGGTCCACGCTGATGGACTGGCCGGCCTGAGCGGCTCCGCACTACGAGCGCGAACGAACAGTTGGGGCCCTCATGCGAGCGGCCCCAACTGTACGTTCGCGCTTCTTCGTCTCACTATTCGGGATAAATATGGCCGTCCACTGGATGGACACTACGCTTGATAAGTCTGTTTCCAACAAGTTATCGAGATTGTGGACTTTCCAATGAACCTTTTCCGGACGAAATCCATTGAGCAGTCCATCGCTGACGCCGATGAACCCGGACGCAAGCTGAAGCGTTCCCTGAGCACGTGGGACCTGATGATCATGGGTGTCGCCGTTGCTGTCGGCGCCGGCATCTTCTCCGTCGGAGCCAAGGCCGCCGCGAACTTCGCCGGCCCCGCCGTGACGGTTTCCTTCGCCATCGCCGCAGTAACGTGCGCCCTGGCCATCATGTGTTACGCCGAATTTGCCACGGCCATCCCGGTGGCAGGTTCCGCCTACGTCTTCACCTACGCCACCATGGGTGAGCTGCTGGCCTGGATCATCGGCTGGAACCTCATCCTTGAGCTGTTCACCGCCGCCGCCGTAATCGCCAAGTACTGGGGCATCTACCTCAGCAAGGTCTTCGCACTGATGGGCGTGGACATTCCGCCCGCCCTCTCCCTCGGCGGGATCGACCTCTACTGGGGCGCCTTCCTGATCGTGGCCGTGTTCACCGTGCTCCTGGTGCTGGGGACAAAGCTGTCCGCGCGGGTCGGCAACATCTTCACGCTCATCAAGATCGGCGTGGTCCTGTTCGTCATCGTGGTCGGCTTCACCTACGTGAAGTTCGAAAACTACGCCCCCTTCGTGCCCGCCTCCGAGCCGACTGCCTCCGCCGGCGGCGCCGACGTTCTCAAGCAGTCCTTCTTCGGCTTCCTGACCGGAGCCGTTCCGGCGCAGTACGGCACGCTGGGCATCTTTGCCGGGGCGGCACTCGTCTTCTTCGCCTTTATCGGTTTCGACGTCGTTGCCACCTCCGCTGAAGAGGTCAAGAACCCCCAGAAGACCTTGCCGCGCGGCATCTTCGGCGGCCTGGCAATCGTCACCGTGCTCTACATCCTGGTGTCCCTCGCCCTGACCGGCATGGTCTCCTACACGCAGCTGGCCGAGGCGAAGAACCCCACCCTCACCACCGCTTTCGAAGCCGTGGGCAACACCGACGCCGCCAAGGTCATTGCCTTCGGCTCACTGGTGGGCCTCACGACGGTGATCATGGTGCTGCTTATGGGCCTGTCCCGGGTGGTTCTGGCCATGAGCCGCGACGGCCTGCTGCCGCGTGCACTGTCCAAGACCAGCACCCGCGGAACGCCGGTCCGGCTGCAGGTGATCTGCGGTGCGGCAGTGGCCCTCGTGGCCGGCCTGACCAACGTGGACCTGCTGGAGGAAATGATCAACATCGGCACGCTGTCCGCCTTTGTGATGGTGAGCCTGGGCATCCTGGTCCTGCGGAAGAAGCGCCCCGACCTGAGGCCGGCCTTCCGGGTGCCGTTCGGCAAGGTGCTCCCGGTGGTATCGGCCCTGCTGTGCCTGTACCTGATGACCAACCTTGCTGTGGAGACCTGGATCTTCTTCGCCATCTGGCTGGTCATCGGCGTGGCCATCTACTTCTCCTACGGCCAGCGCCACTCGCGGCTGAATGAGAAGTTCGCCCAGGCAAAGGCCGCCGTCAACGGGGCCACGAATGCCGGGGCGGATGCCGGGGCGGATGCCGCTCCTGAGGACGAGGACGAGGACGCGCTCAGCCGCAGCTGACGCGCGTGCGGGTCCGGCGGGCCCCTCCTCCTGAAACTGCTCTCTGGCCATGACTCCATAAGATGGAGTCATGGCCAGAGCAGTTAAACCGGAGCGAAAGCTCGAATTGTTGTCCGCCATCCAGGACTACCTGATGGACAAGACCCTGGCTGAGCTAACGTTCCGGAGCCTGGCGGACGGCCTGGGCATCAGCTCCTACGTGCTGGTCTACAACTTCGGCAACCGGGAACAACTGGTCAACGAAATCATCGCTTCCATCGAGTCGCGGCTGGACAGCATGCGCACCACGGATGTGCGCGACATCGACCGGGACGCCTGGCGGTCCTTCCTGATGGAGTCGTGGCAATGGACCATGGCCCAGCGGAACCGGCACCTGGCCCGGCTCGAGTTCGAGGCGACGGCGCAGGACGTCGTGGCCGCCTCGCCGCGCGGTACAGCCCAGGACAACTTCCGCATGCTCCACGAAAAGGCCCGGGACTGGCTGGTGGTGCAGGGCATCCGGCCGGAGTTCGCCGAAACAGACGCGCGGCTGTTCACCTCCACCTTTTACGGGCTCCAGTTCGATTTTGTGGTGATGAACCAGCCCGAGGAAGCCACCCGGGCCTTCGAACTGATGGTGGCCGTGTTCTTTTCCAACCTGGAGCACCGCCTGGCCACCGAGGGCCAGCACGTCTGACCCCTCAGGGGGCGGGGCCCCTTAGTGGGCGGTGCCTCGCAGCGCGCCCTTCAGGGTGCGGCATGGCGGCCCACCCATTCGACGAGCGGACGCAGCTGTTCCCACAGCCTGCCAACCTCATCAGCGGCAGCAGGCGTCGACAGCCACTCGGGTTCACCCAGCTCCCGGCCCGCTGACAGGGACTTGTATTTGAGCAGCTCCGCCCTGGGGTGCTCGCGCGGAAAGCCCCGCGGAACGGTCTTGAGCCGTTCCCCTTCCACCGTGAAGCCGGCGTCCGCGACTCTTCGGATGATCTGTTCCAGGGACTCGCCGGTGCCGGCTGCATCAACCGAGTTCCGGTACCGGGCAAGCTGGGCGGGCGAGATGGAATGGCAGCCGGCACCCACCAGCAGGCCTTCTGCGCTCAGCTGCACGTAGTACCCCACGCCCTCCTGGAAGGACGCCACTGCCCCCTGGGCCGTTTTGTAGGGGGACTTGTCCTCCGAGAAGCGGACGTCCCGGTTGGGCCGGAAAATCTTCGCCGGGCCAAACCGCGGCTCAAGCCGGGCCAGCAGGGCCGTCAGCGGTTCCCGGACGAGCGTCTCATAGCGGGGCTTATGTTCCAGCCACCACTCGCGGTTGTTGTTCTGCTCAAGCTCGGCGTAGAAGCCGAAGGCAGCGGCGGGGATGCCCACGAATGTATCCATGTACGGAGCCTAAGGCCGCCCCTGCAGCACGGCCAGTGGTCGGCTCCCCGTATGTGGAAACAGAAACACCCCGCCGCGGATGGTCCGCAGCGGGGTGTTTCGTGGAGACAGCCAGTGGCGCCGGGGCGCCTCTCCGTTTGGGAGGGCTTTAGAGCTTGTTTGCTGCTTCAGCAGCGGACTCGCCCTGGCCTGCGCCGAGGTTCGCGCGGAGCTTGGCGCCGAGTCCGGCGTCGACGTTGGTCCAGTACTGGATGGCGCGTTCCTTGATGCCCGGGCTCTTCACACCGCCCACTGCACCGGTGATGGTTTCGAGCAGGCGTGCCTTGGCGGCCTCGTCGTAGACCTCGCGGTACAGGGTGCCGGCCTGGCCGAAGTCGCTGTCCTCGGAGTGGAGGGAGTGCGCGGCGAGGGTCAGTTCGCCGTCGTTCTCCCAGCCGCCGGCCGGGTTCTGCGGCTCGACTGCAGCCGGGCCGCCGACGGAGTTGGGTGCGTAGACCGGAACGGAGGGTGCGTTGTACAGGTAGCGTCCGGCGCCGTCCTGGCTGTAGTTGTTGACCAGGTTCTTGGGCTGGTTCACCGGGATCTGGGCGTGGTTGGTGCCAACGCGGTAGCGGTGTGCGTCGGCGTAGGAGAAGATGCGGGCCTGGAGCATCTTGTCCGGGGACGCGGCGATGCCCGGCACGAAGTTCGACGGCGCGAAGGTGGCCTGTTCGATCTGCGCGAAGTAGTTCTCCGGGTTCTTGTTCAGTTCCATGGTGCCGACCTTGATCAGCGGATAGTCCGCGTGCGGCCAGACCTTGGTCAGGTCGAACGGGTTGAACCGGTAGGTCTTGGCGTCCTCGTAGGGCATGACCTGGACGTGCAGGTCCCAGGACGGGAAGTTGCCGGCGGCGATGTTCTCGGACAGGTCGCGGATGTAGAAGTCCGCGTCCGCACCGGCCAGTGCTTCGGCTTCGTCGCCGGTGATGGTCTTGACGCCCTGGTTGGACTTGAAGTGGTACTTGACCCAGAACCGTTCGCCTTCGGCGTTGATCCACTGGTAGGTGTGCGAGCCGTAGCCCTGCATTTCACGCCAGGAGGCCGGCAGGCCGCGGTCACCCATGAGCCAGGTGACCTGGTGGGCGGACTCGGGGGACAGCGTCCAGAAGTCCCACTGCATGTCCGCGTCGCGCAGGTGCGTTCCGGGGAGGCGCTTCTGGGAGTGGATGAAGTCCGGGAACTTGATGCCGTCGCGGATGAAGAACACCGGGGTGTTGTTGCCCACGAGGTCGTAGTTGCCCTCGGAGGTGTAGAACTTCACGGCGAAACCGCGCGGGTCCCGCCAGGTGTCCGGGGAGCCGTTTTCGCCGGCGACCGAGGAGAAGCGGATCAGCATCTCGGTCTCCACACCGGGCTGCAGGAACGCTGCCTTGGTGTACTTGGAGATGTCCTCGGTGGTGGTGAAGGTACCGAACGCGCCGCCGCCCTTGGCGTGCACCACGCGCTCCGGCACCCGCTCGCGGTTGAACTGGGCCAGCTTTTCGACCAGGTAGTGGTCGGTCAGGATGATGGCGCCGTCAGCGCCGACAGCCTTCGAGTGTGCATCGGAAGTGACGGGAGCACCGGACTGCGTGGTAGACACAGCGGGCGCAGAGATGTTCAGGGTCATCTTTCTCCTTTTAGTGGGGTTTCTTGCTTAGTTTCGTTCGGGTAGCTTTTGGGTCCGCTGGCAGTCCTGGCAGATGCCCTGGTACATGACGTCGGCGATCTGGATGGTCATCGGCTTGGCGTCGTCGTTCCAGTGCGGGGTGAGGCAGGGGGCATGGCCAACGGCGCAGTCCACATCCTCCACCCGCCCGCAGCTGATGCAGATGGCGTGGTGGTGGTTGTCGCCCACGCGCGTCTCGTACAGGGCGGGGGAGTGGGGCGGCTCGAACCGGCGCAGCATGTGCAGGTCGGTAAGGTCGCCGAGGACTACGTAGACGGACTGGGCGGTCAGTTCGGGGAGTTCCTCGCGGGCGGCAGCAAGGATGCTTTCCGCCGGCGAATGCGGGTGGCGTTCGACGGCGGTGAGAACCGCCAGCCGCTGCTTTGTCACCCGCCGGCCGTGGGCGCGCAGGGCAGCTGCCCATGCATCCTGGCCGGCCTCGTGAACTGTCATAGCCCCATTGAAGCACTTATTATGACTAAATCACAATAAGGGTTGGCTAATTTCCGGAGACCGCAGGATCTTTTCGAGCGGGTTGACTGCTTCGCCTGCGGAGCGCCCCAGAGCGTGCAGTTCAAACCGGCCCATCAGTGCAGTGTCGGGAACAACGCAGCTGAAGCCGGTCACGGCCTGTTGCAACGCCAAAGCTTCCAGCGCCGCGGCCAGGGCAAGGAGCTCCGGCGGGGTAACGTCCGCCACTGAGCTGATGGTCCGCTCCGGTGCCAGGACCGTATGGTGCGGACCCGCAGCGTCCGGCGGCGTCCACGACCGGATGGCGGGAAGCGGCGCCCCGCTGCCGCTTCCTGCCGCCGTACTGCCCGCAGCGGCAGTGGCGGCCTTCAGCAGCGCGGTGCGCAGCCCGGCGTCGTACTTGTCCAGGTCCTGGTCCGGCACCGGCTTACGGCGCTGCGCCGGCAGGGAAAGCTGCTCCGACGGGGTGACCGGTTCCCCGTCCCAGCGGCCGAACAGGTGGAAGGTGGGGGTGGAGGATTCCGCTGCGGGTTCGCCGATCGCGGCACCGAGCGCATGCCAGCGGTGCGCAAACAGCAGGGTGCAGGTGGCCGCTCCCAGGACGTCCGCCAGCGCCGTGCGGGCGGCGTTGTGACACAGCAGCCAAGCCGCAGCCGAACGGTGGTCGAGTGCGGTTGCCGGATCGCTGAGGCGGATCAGCAGGTGGCCGGACGTCAGCGGAGTGCGGGGCCGGCTGACTTCCCATACTGACGAGCCGAAAAGCAGCCGTCTGGACAACTGCATGCGAACCCCTTCCCCCGGTCGTGTTCCCCGCCGAGACTATCAAGGTAAAGGCCTGCCTCAGCGGGCCGGCGGGCAAATGGCCAGGTTCCCTCGGCCCCCGCGGCTAGAGTTGCCCGGTGGGAAAACTTCTGGCCGACATCACTCCGCTGCGCGAAAGCCCTGCCTTCCGCCGCCTTTGGCTGGGGTCGGCCGTCTCCAACCTGGGCGGCCAGCTGACACTGGTGGCCGTCAGCCTGGAGGTGTACCGGCTGACGCAGGACAGCCTGTACGTGGGGCTGCTCAGCATTTTCGCGCTGGTGCCCCTGGTGCTGGGAGGCCTGCTGGGCGGTTCCATTGCCGACGCCCATGGCCGCCGCAAGGTGGCGCTCCTGGCGACCAGTGTGCTGTGGCTGACCACGGCGGTTCTGGCGCTGCAGGCGTGGCTCGGAGTCGGAAATGTCTGGCTGCTTTACATTCTGGTGGCCGTGCAGTCCGGGGCTCAGGCCATCAACCAGCCAGCCCGCAGCGCCATCATTCCCATGCTGGTCCGCACGGAACTGCTCCCGGCCGCGAATGCCCTCAGCATGATCAGCTTCGGGCTGTCCATGACCGCCGGTCCGCTCCTTGCCGGAGTCCTGGTTGCGTGGGTGGGCTTCGGCTGGACCTACACGCTCGACGTCGTGAGCTTTGTCTTCGCGTTCTGGGCCCTGCTGAAGCTGCCGCCCATGCCGCCCGGAAAGGAAGCGCACCGCGCGGGGCTGCGGTCGGTGGTGGGGGGCTTCCGCTTCTTGGGGACGCGTCCGAACCTGCGCATGACGTTCATCATCGATTTGGTGGCGATGATTTTCGCGCAGCCCCGGGCCCTGATGCCTGCGATCGGTGCGGTGATGATCGGCGGCGGCGAAGCCACCGTGGGCATTCTCCTGGCATCGGTCGCAGTAGGGGCGTTCCTGGCCGGGCTGTTCTCCGGGCCGCTGGGCGGGATCCGCCGGCAGGGAGTCGCCGTGGTGTGGTCCGTCATGGGCTGGGGGGCGTCCTTCGCAGGATTTGGACTGGTAGTGGTGCTGGCCGGGCGCTCGGGGGCGGACGGTGTGACGCTGTGGCTGCTCCCGGCGGCGCTCTGCTGTGCCCTGGCCGGTATTTCCGACTCGGTAAGTGCGGTGTTCCGCACCACCATCCTTCAGGCCGCCACCCCGGACCACCTTCGCGGCCGGCTCCAGGGTGTGTTCATTGTGGTGGTTGCGGGCGGTCCGCGGATAGGCGACGTGCTCGCCGGCGGCGGCACTAAACTTTTGAGTGAAGGTTGGGTTTTGCTGCTGGGTGGCCTGTTGTGCATCGCCGTGGCCTGGGCGGCGGCACGCTGGCAGTCGGGGTTCCTTAAGTACGACGCGCGGAATCCCGTTCCGTAGCAGCGGAACCGGAGCAGTAACTTCGCGAGGAGGAACAGTGCACAATCACCACAACGGACTGAAGACCGCGGCCCTGTTCGGGGTACTTTGGGCGGTGCTGCTGGGCCTGGGCGCAGTGATCGGCAGCAGCACGCGGAGTGCCACACCCATCTGGATGATGGCCCTGGTGGGCGTGGGCACCACGGCGTACGGGTACTGGAACAGCGACAAACTGGCGCTCCGGTCCATGCAGGCCTACCCCGTCACTGAGCAGCAGGCTCCCCAGCTCTATCAGATCGTCCGGGAGCTCTCGGTCCGTGCCAACCAGCCCATGCCGCGGATCTACGTCTCGCCGACGCCCGCGCCAAATGCGTTTGCGACCGGCAGGAACCCGCAGAACGCCGCCGTCTGCTGCACCGAAGGCATCCTGCAGCTCCTGTCGGTCCGCGAACTGCGCGGCGTGCTGGGCCATGAGCTCATGCACGTCTATAACCGGGACATCCTGACGTCGTCCGTGGCGGCGGCGGTGGCCGGTGTGATCACCTCGGTGGGGCAGATGCTGCTGTTCTTCGGCGGCGGGGACCGGCGGAATTCCAACCCGCTGGCGATGATCGCCATGGCGTTGCTGGCCCCTATGGCCGCGATGGTGATTCAGTCCGCCATCTCCAGGACCAGGGAGTACGACGCCGACGAGGACGGTTCCGAGCTCACCGGCGATCCGCTGGCGCTCGCCTCAGCCCTGCGCAAGATCCATCAGGGCGTGCAGATGGTGCCGCTCCCGCAGGACCAGAAGCTCGTCAATGCCTCGCACCTGATGATCGCCAACCCGTTCCGCGGCGGCGGGCTCAGCAAGATGTTCTCCACGCACCCGCCCATGCAGGACCGCATCGCCCGCCTGGAACTCATGGCGGGCGGCCCGCCCAGCTGAGCGCCGCCGTCGTACCCGTTTTGAGGTGAGGACACAGAAACGGGCTGAGGACGCCGGAATTCCGGTGTCCTCAGCCCGTTTCGCTGTCCTCAGCCCATTGCGCTGTCCTATGGGGCTGCGGGGCAGGCTAGCTGCGGAAGTTGACGAACTGCAGGTCTGCTTCGTCGAAGTCCTTCAAGAGGGCCATGGTGGCCTGAAGGTCGTCGCGGGACTTGGAGGTGACGCGGAGTTCATCGCCCTGGATCTGGGATTTGACGGACTTGGGCGCCTCGTCGCGGATCAGCTTGTTGATCTTCTTGGCAAGGTCCTGGGCGATGCCCTCCTTGATGGTGGCCTCCAGACGGAATTCCTTGCCGGAGGCGTAGGGCTCGCCGGTGTCCAGCGACTTCAGCGAGATCCCCCGGCGGATGAGCTTGGACTGCAGCACGTCCAGGACGGCCAGCACGCGCTCTTCCGAGTTCGCCTTCATCAGGATCTTCTCGCCGCTGAAATCGACTTCCGCGCCAACGCCCTTGAAGTCATAGCGCTGGGTCAGTTCCTTCTGCGCCTGGTTCAGCGCGTTGGCAACTTCCTGCTTGTCTACCTTGCTGACGACGTCGAATGTGGATTCGCCTGCCATAACTTTCCTCCTGCTGATTGCCTGGATACCCCTGCGAAGGGCGGTCTGTCTGCATTCCAGCCTAGTACGGATGGCGTGCAAGTGAAGGCTCCCGTCCCGGCAGCATCGGTGGGATTCACAGTTCCCTCCAAGCGGAAACATGGCGGGAACGAAGTGTTGGCCTCCAGAGTTGGACCTGTTGGAAGAGTTGCCCCGGAAGGAAAGCACATGCACCAGAAAGCCGTCCGCTACGTCACCCGCTCGACTGCAGCCGCAGCCGCCACGTTCGCCACTGCGGCAACCTCAGTGGCCGCCGCCGCAGTCGCCGCCTCGGTCATCCTCAGCCCGGTGGCTGACGCTTCTTCCCGTCTGGACGGAGTTCACTCGGACCTGATGCGGGCGGTGCAGCTGAACCAGATCACCGAGGAGCAGGCCGCGAAGTTCGAGGCGAAACTGGCCGGACGCATTCTTGGTGAAGCCTGATTTCTCCCGGATTTCCGGGGTATTTGGGGCCTTGCACGCCTCGATTCGATTCTTCGGCAGAAGTTCTGTAAAGTTGTCTTGCCCGCGGTTGCTGGAAGCGAAACGAACTGGAAACAGCCGTTCCGACTACAGAAGCCGCGAGTGATCTTCTTTTGAAGTTCGGCAGATTACCCGAGCGGCCAAAGGGGGCTGACTGTAAATCAGCTGGCAACGCCTACGGGGGTTCGAATCCCTCATCTGCCACCCAAGGAAAAGTCTCCGGAACCAACAGGTTCCGGAGACTTTTTTGCGTCTTGAGGCCGGTGCGGGCTGCGCGTAGGCTGACAGCATCGGCGTATGTGCCCCGATGCCTGCGTCGATGAACCAGTCGATGAAGGAGGACTAATGAGTGCTGTACGTGAATTCATGACAACGGATGCACGGTGTATTCGCGAGAACGAGTCCCTTGCCGATGCTGCCCGGATGATGCTGGATCTGGACTGCGGATCGTTGCCGATCTGCGGGGACGACGGCAAGTTGAAGGGCATGATCACCGACCGTGACATCGTGCTCAAGTGCGTGGCAGCCGGCCGTGATCCACGAGAGATGATGGCCCGCGAACTCGCAATGGGCCGGCCGCACTGGATTGACGCCGATGCGAATGTTGATGCTGCCATCGAAATGATGGAGAGGTACCAGATCCGGCGGCTCCCGGTCATCGCCGACCACAAGTTGGTGGGCATCATCAGCCAGGGTGACATTGCACGCAACTACTCCGAGGAGCGTGTGGGCGAACTGGTGGAGCACATTTCCGAGCGAAACCGGGTATAGGTGTAGCCCGGTAACTTCGGTGCTCGCACACCCGTCTGGCCTTGTCCGCGGCTCCAACCTTCCTGGTTGGAAACCGCGGACAAGCTCCGTAAGGGTTAGTTGAGGCCAATGACCAGCATCTGGTTGGTTCCCGGGATGCAGGTCTGCAGAATAATCCGTGGGAAGCCGCCAAAAACCGCCGAGACATTGTTGGTGGTGCCAGGGTTTGGCACCTGCCCCCGTCCGCTTACGGTGTAGGTACCATAGCCGGGAATGCTGACAGTTTCGCCGACGCCGATTCCCGAGAACCTTGCCCACCCGCCGCAGAAGTCGTGCTCGGTGATGAACACGGCATAAGCATCAGTGGGGGTGAAATGGATGGGGCCGATGCAGGCGTCCACCATTGCCTGGCCGCCGGCGCCAGCGACGTAGATGGTCCGTACTGCGGGCGCAGGTGCCGGTGCCGGGGCCTCGGCCGGTGCGGGGGCGGGGGCGGCGGGGACCGCGACCGGGGCTGCGACGGCAGGGCCAGTCAGTTTCAAGACCTGCCCCGGTACGATCGGTGAGTACGCGCCCAGCCCGTTGGCCGCCAGCATGACGTTCACGTCGACGCCGAAGCGGGCAGCGATGGAGCCCACTGTATCCCCGGCCACCACCGTGTATTCATTGGACGGAGCCGACGCAGGAGTAGGAGCGGGCTCGGGGGCAGGAGCATGCGCAGCAGGCGCCGGCTCGGCAGCCGGCGCCGCCGGTGGAGCGGGCTCCGCAGCCGCGGCAACTGCAGCCTCCGGTGTGCTGCCACCAGCGGTTGCCGGCCCTGTCGCAGGCGGATCTGAGGGTTGCTGCTCAGCTTCAGCCGGCGCCGTGACGGCCTGCGCCTCACTGGTTGGTGACGTCTGGGCTGCGGCTGTGAATGCCACCGCTGTCACGGCAACTGCCGTCACCACGGCTCCGGCGGCCAGCATGGTCCTCAGCCTGGCGTTTGTGCCGCGGACTTTTGTAGTTGTTGGGACAGGAGTGCTGTCGCCGTCTTTAAGCTCATTTTGATCCATCGGTTCCCCCCGAGAGTCAATGCCCTTGAGTGAAACGGGAGCAGCCCCAGGGCGGTGGTGCGCCGGCTCGGAACCGCATTTGAGTGCGGCCCGTAGCCCGGGCGCAGGAAGAGAGCTGCCGAAATCAGGAGTTGCGGAAGCCCGAACGGTAGAAGACCCATGGCCACGACGGTGGCAATGTGAAAATTCCGGAATACTGCTTGCCCTAGGAATATCGAGTCTATGAATGGGGGATATCCACCGCACGAGTGGGTAATACTCGAATCGGCAAGCGCAACACCCAAGCATTAGGGGCGCGTACCTAATGGAGTATTTGTTTCGCGGCGGGAACACTCCATTTTTCGCAGGAGGCTACCCAGTCAGGCGCGTGTACAGTCTTGGGCGCCTTGTCTGCAGGGGGCGATTGCCGCCAGGTCACGTGCAGTTCGTAATCCTGAATAATTATTTGGCCGCTTAAAACGCTCTTCAAATAAACCAACGAAAATGTTCATTCATTCATGAACGGGAAGACGGCCATCCCCAGGCTAATTCCGGATGACTGGCCTATTGAATCCGGCCGGCTGCCGGAAGTTCTAGGGCTCGCGCTGGCGACGCAGTTCCGCCAGCTCGTGCCGCAGTGCAGCGACTTCCGCCAATAATTCTCGGATTTCCGCCCGGACTGGGACTTCAGCTGCGTCGACGGCCGCTTCCGTGTTTTCTTCCACTCCCTGCACCAGCCAGGAGGCGATGGAAGCTGTGACGACACCCAGCACTGCGATGCCGCTCATCATGAGGGCCGCGGCAACGAGACGGCCTATCGGGGTGACGGGAAAAAGGTCGCCGTAGCCCACCGTAGCGATTGTGGTGATGGCCCACCATGCTGCATCGCCGAAAGTAGAGATTTTGGCGTCGGGAGCATTTTGTTCGACGGCGAGGACAGCCAGTGCTCCGACGAAGACCAGCAGCACCGCGGAGCCGCCGACATAGGTGACTACCCGCCCGCGTAGTGTCTCGCCCACGGTACGCTGCAGCACGGAGAGCAGCGTGACAAGCCGGAGCAACCGCAGTGGCCGGAAAAACGGGAGGGCGACGATCAGGAGCTCGTGCAGGTTTAGGACGAACCAGCGCCTCCTGTTGGCCGCGAGGCACAGGTTGGCGGCGTAGTCGGGTGCGAAGACGGCCCAAGTAACCCACATGACGCCTTCGAGGAGCCCGGCATGGCGCCCTTCGATATTGCCAATCACCTGCCAGGCGTAGGCTGCCAGGAACACGAGCGCCGTCCCCATCAGTGGCCACTCGGCGATGTCCCTGTAGCGTTGCTGCGTCATGCGGAAATCCTGAGGGCGCAGCCTCCTGGCACTCCATGTTACCGACGGGTAACATGGCAACTGTGCATCTGCTTCTGCGAACCCTTCTGCTCCTGTTCACTTCATCCCGCAAGCCGCCCCTGAGTATCTGGGACACGTCCTCCCTGCCGCTGCGAGTGCTGCCCACGGACATCGACATTGCCATGCACGTCAACAACGGAATGTACTTCTCCCTGATGGACCTGGGCCGATTCGACCTTATGGCGCGGAGCGGAACCTGGAGAAGGATGCGCAGGCTGGGATGGTCGCCGGTGGCCTCCGGGGAGACCATCGCGTTTCGGAAGTCCCTGCTGCTTTGGCAGCAATACACCATCGAAACCCGGATCGTCGGGCTGGATACGAAGGCCATTTACTTCGAGCAGCGCATGGTCGTGAAGGGCGAAATTTACGCCCGCGCGCACATCGCCACGCGTCTGGTCAGCAAGGGGAAACCGGTCAGCCAGGAGGAGATCTTCGCTGAATTCGGCCAGCCGCCAGCTGAGCTGGAGCTGGCGGAATGGATCCACGAGTGGCGCGAGACCACCGCCCTGCCTGGAGCCCGCCGGCCCGCGCCGCACGTCTGGCACTGAGGCCACCGCCCTGCCAGCTACAGCGGCTTGTCAACGACGTGTCTTGCCGACCTAGGCAAGTAGTCCCCGGCCCTGAACAACTGACTTATCGAGTAAAGCTCCAAGGTACGCAACTGGGTTGCCAGCAGATTCGCGTAGGGCCTACTCGTGTGGCAGATACTGCCGATTCATAGGCTCGTCCTAGGGCAAACAACTACTTCATGGCTGATTGCGTCATTGACGACGTTAGGTGTCTGATGTCCCAATCGAAACCGCAAAAGATTCGCCACATGTCCGTAGTTTTGGTCGGATTACTTCTCATCACGGGGTACGTGACAGTGACGCGGCACCACCCCTCAAGCGCGCACGGACAGCACCGGCACATCTCGGTACTGCCGGCTGCCGCGATGGCGGCGGCGCCGGCTCCATTGCCACGACTCGGCTGGACGGCTTCGGCCAGCGATGAGGAGACTTCCGGCGGGAACGGCCGGGTCAGCAATGTGCTCGACGGAAACGCGGGCACTATCTGGCACAGCAAGTGGACCGCGCCCGCCGTTCCGCTGCCGCACACGATCACCATCGATACCAAGGCGACTCAAAGTATCTCGGGGTTCCGCTATCTCCCGCGTTCGGACCATGTGAATGGGCGGGTCGGGAGCTTCGAGATTCTGGTGAGCACTGACGGCACCACCTGGGGCAACCCGGTGGCCCGCGGCACCTGGGCGGACAGCGGTGACGAGAAAAGTGTGACGTTCGCGGCGGTGCCGGCGCGCTATGTCCGGCTGACCGCACTCACCGAGGCGGGCAATCGCGGGCCTTGGAGCAGCGCCGCTGAAATCAACCTTCTCGCCGAGCAAACCACGCCCCCATCGACTACGACCCAAGTGCTGCCACGGATCGGCTGGACGGCTTCGGCCAGCGATGAGGAGACCTCCGGCGGGAACGGCCGGGCCAGCAATGTGCTCGATGGGAACGCGGGCACTATCTGGCACAGCAAGTGGACCGCACCTGCCGTTCCGCTGCCGCACACGATCACCATCGACACCAAAGCGAGTCAAAGCATCTCGGGGTTCCGCTATCTCCCGCGTTCGGACCACGTGAACGGGCGGGTCGGCGCCTACTCTATCGAAGTCAGCTCCAACGGCACGACCTGGAGCGTGGTCGCCAGCGGCATCTGGCCGGACACCAGTGCGGAGAAGACGGTGAACTTCACCGGGGTTAGTGCCCGGTACGTTCGGCTGACCGCAGCCACCGAGGCGGGCAATCGCGGGCCTTGGAGTAGCGCTGCCGAGATCAATCTTCTCGCCGAGCAAACCACGCCTCCACCGCTTACCATCCAAGTGCTGACCCGTGCCGGCTGGACGGCTTCGGCCAGCGATGAGGAGACCTCCGGCGGGAATGGCCGGGCCAGCAATGTGCTCGACGGGAACCCGGGCACCATCTGGCACAGCAAGTGGACCGCGCCCGCCGTTCCGCTGCCGCATACCATCACTATCGACACCAAGGCCATTCAAAGCATCTCGGGGTTCCGCTATCTCCCGCGTTGGGACCACGTGAACGGGCGGGTCGGCGCCTACTCGGTCGAAGCCAGCTCCAACGGAACCACCTGGAGCGTTGTCACAAGCGGCACCTGGCCGGACACCATCGCCGAGAAGACAGTGACCTTCACCGGGATTAGCGCCCGGTACGTCCGGCTGACCGCAACCACCGAGGCGGGCAATCGCGGGGACTGGAGCAGCGCCGCGGAGATCAATTTGCTCGGCCTGGCAACGGGTGGGACGCAGGTGCCGGCGGACGGGAAACTGGGGTCCTGGGGTCCGACAATCAACTTTCCGATAGTTCCGGCCGCGGCGGCGCTATTGCCTGGCAACCGGCTGTTGACCTGGTCCGCTTATGCCCCCACAGCTTTCGCCGGCGGCACCGGCTACACGCAGACGTCCATCCTGGATCTCTCCACAGGCGTGGTGAGTCAGGCCCAAGTGGCGAATACCGGTCATGACATGTTCTGCCCCGGAACCTCGCTGCTGGCGGACGGG
This sequence comes from Arthrobacter sp. ISL-72, assembly GCF_018613755.1. GTDB lineage: Bacteria > Actinomycetota > Actinomycetes > Actinomycetales > Micrococcaceae > Arthrobacter. The sequence continues at coordinate 357,669 of NZ_JAGGPP010000004.1, read as the reverse complement.
AAGATCCTGATCAGCGGCGGCAGCAACAGCTCGAAAACCACGCTCTACAACCCTGAGACGAATGCTTGGACCCCCGGTCCGGATATGAAGATTCCGCGCGGCTACCAGACCAACGTGACCACCTCCACCGGTGAGGTGTTTACCCTCGGTGGGTCGTGGTCGGGCGGTATCGGCGGCAAGAACGGCGAGGTGTGGTCCGCGGCCGCCGGCTGGCGGACGCTGCCCAATGTGCTGGTCAATAACATCTTGACCGACGATCCCGCGGGTGAGTACCGTTCCGACAATCACGCGTGGTTGTTTGCTGCCCCCGGTGGCATGGTGTTCCACGCCGGGCCGAGCCGCCAGATGAACTGGATCTCCACGGCTGGAGCGGGCAGCATCACCCCGGCCGGACCCAGGTCAGATAGCCCGGACGCGATGAACGGCGACGCCGTGATGTACGACGTCGGAAAGATTCTTACCGTAGGCGGTTCGACCGCCTACGAGAAAACCCCAGCCACGCCGGGAGCGTACACCATCGACATTAACGACGGGGTCGACGTGGCCCGTACTGCCGACATGGCCTTCTCCCGGGCATTCGCCACCGGAGTCGCGCTGCCTGACGGCCAGGTGCTCGTCGTCGGCGGTCAGGCCACGCCCGTTCCGTTCACCGATACCAACGCCAGGATGTCGCCGGAAATCTGGAACCCGGCAACGGGAGAATGGACAGCACTGGCCCCGATGGCCGTTCCCCGGACATATCACAGCGTCGCCCTGCTGCTCCCCGATGGAAGGGTCTTCGTCGGCGGCGGGGGGCTCTGCGGCACATGCACGACGAACCATCTCGACGGCGAGATCTTCACTCCGCCGTACCTGCTCAATGCCGACGGCAGTGAGCGAACCCGCCCAACGATTGTGACCGCACCGGCCACCGCCACGGCCGGCAGCACCATTGCGGTGACCACCGGAGCGCCGGTCACGAAGTTCTCCCTGATGCGGATGTCCACAGTCACCCACACTGTCAACATGGATCAGCGGCGAATCCCGCTGACGCCAACCGCGACGTCGGGCAGCACGGCGTCACTGACGTTGCCAGCGGATCGAGGAGTGCTGGTGCCGGGCAGCTACCTGCTGTTCGCCGTTGACGGCAATGGCGTGCCCAGCGTCGCCTCGATGATCAAGATCAGTTGATTCTGAGCCAACAGCGAAACGCCGGGACATCACGGAGCCGCTCGCGTACCGTTGAAGGATGGCAACCGTAGACATTACAGGTGAACAGTTCGCATCAACCGTCGAGAACAACGACATCGTCCTCGTTGATTTCTGGGCCGAATGGTGTGGTCCCTGCAAGCAGTTTGGACCCACGTACTCCGCTGTTTCGGAAAAGCACCCGGACGTCGTCTTCACCAAGGTCGACACTGAAGCCGAACAGCAGCTGGCCGCCGAAGCCGGCATCACGTCCATCCCCACGCTGATGGCCTTCCGTGAGAAGGTGCTGGTCTTTTCCCAGCCCGGTGCGCTGAACGCCCAGCAGCTGGAGCAGGTGGTTGACGCCGTCAAGGCACTGGACATGGAGGAAGTGCACGCCCACGTGGCCCGTTCAAAGGCCGAAGCGGCTTCAGCAGCCGGCAAGCAGGATGGCACCCAGATTCCGGAAGCCTAAAGGTCCGCCGGCCGTCCAACGCCTTAAGCGGAAGGGCCCCTTCCCCAGCGAACCTGGTTCGCCGGGGAAGGGGCCCGCGTTGTTTTATCCGGAAACGAGGCGGGACTACAGCCGTTCGAGCTGGACAGGTTCGGCCAGCAGGGCGCTCAGAGATTCGTTGAGGTCCTGGACGGCCGTGCCCTTGGAGTGCTTGTCGAGATCCGCTTCGGAAGCCCAGCGCTCGGTCAGCACCAGCTTCTCCTCGCTGGCCTCCGTCAGTTCGTAGCGGATGCAGCCGGGTTCGTTGACCACCTCGTCGATCGCAATCTCGAGGGCGAGCTTCACGCGAAAGAACTCGCCGTCGTTGGGGATGAACGTGGCCTTCAGGTCAATGGGTGCAATCATGCGTTTCACAATACCGGCCCGGGATGGGCGGCCCGCATATGTATAGGGCTTCCAAGTTTTGCGCTTCTTTAAGGCGGGCTCTGTTGGTAGCGTGCCAGCATGCGCGCTTACACAGCCGGGGACACTGACGTTCCGCTGCTTGAAGAGACCATCGGACAGAACTTCGAGCGGATGGTGGCCAGCTTTCCCTTTCACGACGCCCTCATCGAGGCGGCCCCGGTTCCCGGCGCGGACGCCCGCCGCTGGAGCTACACAAAACTGAACGACGACGTCGACAGGCTGGCCCGCGCGCTGCTCGCCCTCGGCGTCGCGGCGGGGGAGAGGGTGGGCATCTGGAGCCCCAACTGCGCGGAGTGGACCATCCTGCAGTACGCCACCGCCAAGATCGGCGCCATCCTGGTGAACGTGAACCCGGCCTACCGGAGCCACGAACTGGAGTTTGTCGTCAGGCAAAACGGTATGCGCATGCTGGTCACCGCACCCTCGGACCGGAGCAGCGACTACACCGGGATGGCCCGGCAGGCGCTCGCCGAATGTCCCGAACTGCAGGAGCTGGTCTTCCTGCCCGACGGCGGGCAACCGCTCCTGGAAGCCGGCGTCCCTGAATCCGACGCGGAGCTCACGTACGCCGAGCTGCTGAAGCGCGCCGACGACGTCGGGCATTCCGCCCTGAAAGCCCGCCTCGCGGGGCTGGACCCGAACGATCCCATCAACCTGCAGTACACCTCGGGCACCACGGGTTTCCCCAAAGGCGCCACGCTCACGCACCGCAACATCCTTAACAACGGCTACTCCATCGGGGAGCTGCTTCGCTACACGGAGCACGACCGGGTGGTGATTCCGGTGCCGTTCTACCACTGCTTCGGGATGGTCATCGGGAACCTGAACGCGCTCAGCCACGGCGCCGCCACCATCATCCCCGGCCGGTCATTCACGCCCGCGGCGGCCTTGGAAGCGGTGCAGGATTTCGGCGGCACGTCGCTGTACGGGGTGCCCACGATGTTCATCGCCGAGCTGGCGCTGCCGGACTTCGCCTCGTATGACATTTCCACGCTGCGCACAGGCGTGATGGCCGGCTCACTGTGTCCCATCGAGGTGATGAACCGGGTCATTTCGGAGATGAACATGAAGGACGTGGCCATCTGCTACGGCATGACGGAGACCTCCCCGGTGTCCACCATGACCCGCACCGGCGACACCATCAAACAGCGCACCGAGACCGTGGGCCGGACCATGCCGCAGCTGGAGAGCCAGGTGGTGGATCCGGTCACCGGGACGGTTTTGGAGCGCGGGGAAATCGGCGAGCTGTGCACCCGCGGCTATGCCGTGATGAAGGGGTACTGGGGCCAGCCGGACAAGATTGCCGAGGCGATCGACGCGGAGGGCTGGATGCACACCGGCGACCTGGCCCTGATGGACGACGACGGCTACGTGGTGATCGAAGGCCGGATCAAGGACATGGTGATCCGTGGCGGCGAAAATATCTATCCCCGCGAGATTGAGGAATTCCTGTACACCCACCCGTCCATCCAGGACGTGCAGGTGATCGGCGTTCCGGATGCCAGGTACGGCGAGGAGCTGATGGCCTGCATCATCCTCAAACCCGGCGCTGAGCCGCTGGACCAGGCCGCCGTCGCCGATTTCTGCCGGGAAAAGCTGGCGCACTACAAAATTCCGCGGTACGTGGAGGTCCGCGAAAGCTTCCCGATGACCGTCTCCGGGAAAGTCCGCAAGGTGGAGATGCGCGAGGAAGCGGTGGCGCGCCTGGGCCTCTAGCCACGAGGGCCCCAAACTGTCCGTTCGCGCTCGAGTCACTCCAGTTATGGACCTAGTGCCGGCGGTGGTCCTGGATGGTCATGCGCGGGCCGAAGGTGGGTTTGCGGAAGCCGCTGAGGCCGATCATCCGCACCACCCGCTGCCGGTGGCCGGGCCACGGGGCAAGCAGCCGCAGCATCCCGGCGTCATCCGTCCGCCGGCCGGTGAGGGCCGCCCCCACGTACGCCGCAAGGTGGTAGTCACCCACGGCGATGGAGTCCGGGCAGCCGTGCGTGCGCTGGACGACTTCGGCGGTGGTCCAGATGCCGATGCCGGGAATGGTCTGCATCTTCGCAGATGCTTCCGCGGCCGTCACACCCGCCAGCCGTTCAAGCGCGACGGCGGAACGCAGCGCGCGCATTACCGTCGCCGATCGCTGCGGCCCGACGCCCGCCTTGTGCCACTCCCAGGACGGGATGCGCAGCCACTGCTCAGGGGTGGGCTGGACCAGCAGCCCGGCCGGTGCGGCCGTTCCGGCGGCGGGGGCCGGCGTGCCGAAGCGGTACATCAGGTAGCGGTAGCCGCGCCGCGCTTCGATCACGGTGACCTTCTGTTCAAGCACGGTGGGCACGAGCGAATCAACCATCCGGCCGGTGGCCGGGAGCCGTAAGGCGAGGTTCCGGCGTCGGGCTTCCACCACAATCCGGGGGAGGGTCGCATGGAATTCCGGGCAGTCAAACGCCGACCAGTCGTCGTCGCTGCCCAGCAGCCGCGGCGCGGCAGCGACGGCGGCCTCGGCTCCCGGCCCCCAGGCCTGGACGTCGACAGCCGGTTCGCGCGGGTCCTCGGAAAGGGTGAGGCACAGCGTGGCGGGGCCGGCCGCCGTCGTAAAGGACATCCACACGCCGCCCGGAGCGGCGGCAAACGTCGGATCCCCGGCGCCGCGCATGAGCGTGCCGACAGTCTGCAGGAGGTTGTAGGGCCCGCCCGGATGCCACCGCAGGGACGCGTCCGCCGCGGCAGCCAGGCCGGCGGGGACGTCGGCGATGGTCACTAATCCATCGTCCCACGCCGGGCTGACACGGCCTGAAACGGCTGGCCGCAAAGGGGCCAACGGCACTGCCCAAGCAGGCGTGCCCGGGACTAAAATCCGCGGTATGGCGGGGGACTCCGCGCCATCAACCCCACGATGTCAGGAGCAGTCAATGGCTGGAATAGTGCATTTCGAAATCCCGGCGGACGATCAGGGCCGGGCCACCACGTTCTACCAGTCGGCCTTCGACTGGACCATCAATGCAATGCCCGATATGGACTACAACGTGGTGACAACAACGCCGACCGACGAAAAGACGGGCATGCCAAAAACCCCCGGCGCCATCAACGGCGGGATGTTCGCCAGGGAAGGGGACTTGAAGACACCCATCATCACCGTGGACGTCGAGGACATCGACGCCGCGCTCGCGCAGATCGAATCACTGGGCGGATCAGTGGTGAAGCCCAAGGACGCCATTCCGGGCATGGGCTACTACGCCTATTTCAGGGACACCGAGGGCAACGTCCTGGGCCTGTGGCAGAACGCGGCACCGGAAGGCGGCGCTCAGACGGGTGCCGGTACGGCGGCCAACGACATCGGCGCCTAAGAAATCGGCGCCTAAGAAGCAGTGCCGAAGCGGGGCGGGCAGGCCCGAGACGGTAACTTTGTACCTATGAAGTACGCCCAGTCCGTCCTGGACCTCATCGGCAACACGCCCCTCGTCAAACTCAACCACGTAACCGACGGCATCAAAGCCACGGTCCTGGCCAAGGTGGAATACCTGAACCCGGGCGGGTCCATCAAGGACCGCATCGCGGCGAAGATGATCGAGGAAGCGGAGCGGGACGGCAAGCTGCTCCCCGGCGGAACCATCGTTGAACCCACCTCGGGGAACACCGGCGTCGGACTGGCCCTCGTGGCCCAGCAGAAGGGCTACCGGTGCATTTTTGTGGTGCCGGACAAGGTGGGCGAGGACAAGCGTGCCGTCCTGCAGGCATACGGCGCCGAAGTGGTGGTGACCCCCACGTCCGTCGCCCCGGACAGCCCGCAAAGCTACTACGGCGTTTCGGACCGCCTGGTCACCGAAATCCCCGGCGCCTTCAAGCCTGACCAGTTCTCCAACCCGGCGGCTCCAGGCAGCCACTATGAGTCCACCGGTCCCGAGATCTGGAACGACACGGACCGCCGGGTCACGCACTGCGTTATTGGTGCCGGCACCGGCGGCACCATCACGGGAACCGGCCGCTACCTGAAGGAAGTGTCCGCCGGCCGTCCCGAGGCCGACGGCGGCCGCGTCCGGATCATCGGCGCCGACCCGGAAGGCTCCGTGTACTCAGGCGGCACCGGCCGGCCCTACTTCGTCGAGGGCGTCGGCGAGGACATGTGGCCCGCGAACTACGACAAAGCCGTCCCGGACGAGGTCATCGCCGTCAGCGATGCCGAATCGTTCGAGATGACGCGCAGGCTCGCCCGCGAGGAGGGCCTCCTGGTGGGCGGATCCTCCGGCATGGCCGTGGTGGCTGCCCTGCAGGTTGCCAGGGACCTCCCTGAAGAGGCCGTGGTGGTGGTGATCCTGCCCGATTCAGGCCGCGGCTACCTCGCCAAGATCTTCAACGACCAGTGGATGCGGTCCTACGGCTTCCTGTCCGGCGGCGAAGAGTCCTCGGTCGGCGAGGTGCTGAAGTCGAAGACCGGTGAACTTCCGGAGCTGGTGCACATCCACCCGAACGAAACCGTCCGCGACGTCATCAACATCATGAACGAATTCGGCGTCTCCCACATCCCGGTGCTGTCCCAGGAGCCGCCGGTGGTCATGGGCGAGGTGCTGGGCGCGGTGGACGAACGGAGCCTCACCTCGAAGCTGTTCCGCGGCGAGGCGAAGCTGACGGACAAGATTTCCGAACACATGGGGGAGCGGCTTCCCGTGATCGGTTCGCTGGAGACGATCTCCGCGGCCCGCGAACTGCTCTCCGACGTGGACACGGTCATGGTCACCTTCGTCGGCGCCCCGGTGGGCATCCTCACCCGCCACGATCTCCTCGCCTACCTCAGCCACTAGTCCTGTTTGCCAGCCCGACCGGCAGCCGAAAGGAACTTCATGTCTGTCTCTGAAAACCAAGGTTTCAACACCCGCGCCGTCCACTCCGGCCAGGCCTTCGAGCCGCGCACCGGTGCCGTGGTGCCGCCGCTACACTTCAGCTCCACCTATGCGCAGGACGGGATCGGCGGGCTGCGCGACGGCTATGAATACGGTCGCGGCGGAAACCCCACCCGCGACGCCCTGCAGGAACAGCTGGCTGCGCTCGAAGGCGGCTCCCACGCCTACTCCTTCAGCTCCGGCCTGGCCGCGGAGGATTCCCTCATCCGCGCGCTCACGCGGCCGGGGGACCACATCGTGCTGGGCAACGACGCCTACGGCGGCACGTACCGGCTGATCAGCCGGGTCCTGGGGGACTGGGGCATCGGCAACACCCCCGTGGACATGGCGGACCTGGACGCCGTCACGGCGGCGGTGGCCGCAGGCGGACCCGAGGGCGGCAGGACCCGCCTCGTCTGGGTGGAAACTCCGTCCAACCCGCTGATGAAGATCACCGACATCGAGGCCCTCGCGAAGGTGGCGCACGACGCCGGCGCCCTCCTGGTCGTCGACAACACTTTCGCGTCGCCTTACCTGCAGACGCCGCTGGCCCTTGGCGCCGACATTGTGGTGCATTCAACCACCAAGTACATCGGCGGCCACTCCGACGTCGTCGGCGGTGCGCTTGTGGTCAATGACCCGGAGCTCGCGGAGAAGATCGGCTTCGTCCAGTTCGCCGTCGGCGCCGTGTCCGGCCCGATGGACGCCTTCCTCACCACCCGCGGCCTCAAGACCCTCGGCGTCCGGATGGACCGGCACAGCGACAACGCCCAGGCGGTGGCCGAATGGCTGCTGGAACGCCCCGAGGTGGAAGCCGTGCTCTACCCGGGCCTTCCGTCGCACCCGGGCCACGACCTTGCGAAAAAGCAGATGAAGAAGTTCGGCGGCATGATCTCGGTGCAGTTCAAGGGCGGCGAAGCCGCTGCCCGCACCGTCGCGGAAAACACCTCGGTGTTCACCCTGGCCGAATCCCTCGGCGGCATCGAATCGCTGATGAACTACCCGTCGGAGATGACGCACGCCTCCGTCAAGGGAACCGAGCTGGCCGTTCCCGTCAACCTCATCCGGCTCTCCTGCGGCATCGAGGACGTTGAGGACCTGATCGCCGACCTCGAGCATGCCTTCACCTTCATCGGGACGGGCAGCTAGCAGCCGGTGGCCATCTCGCTTCAGGACATCTCGCCCAGCACGCGGGGCCGGTTCGCGACGGCGGCCGGTGCTGCCGCCGTCGTCGTCGCCCTTGTGGTCCTCTACTCGTCGTACATCCCGCTGATGAACGACTTCGAGGTGTATTACTACGGCGGCACCCGCGTCCTCCAGACCGGCGAGACCGGCGTCAACGAGCTGTATGCGCCGCGGGACGGCCTGCCGTTCACGTACCCGCCGTTCGCCGCGCTGCTGTTTGCCCTGCTGGCGACCCTCAGCATCGGCGCGAGCAGCCTCATCTTCATCACGACGGCGCTGGCGGGCGCCGCCGTCGTGTCGGCGTGGCTGGCGCGGCACTACTTCGGGCTGCGCCGCTGGAAGGATGCCTTCGCCGACTGGCGGTTCCGGGCCGTGGCGCTTGCAGGAACGGCGGCGATCCTGCTGCTGGGTCCCTGGCGCGACACGTTCGACTTCGGCCAGATCAACATCATCCTGATGGGCCTGATCCTTGCGGACTTCGCCCTTTACGGGAAGTCGCGGGCGGGGGAGCTCCGGTGGCCTGCGGGCCTGCTGATCGGCCTGGCGGCGGGGATCAAGCTCACCCCGCTGGCGTTTGGCCTGTACTTCCTGGTGCGCCGGGACTTCAAAGCGCTCGGCTGGATGGCGGCCGGCTTCTTCGGCTCCATTGCACTGTCCTGGGCCCTGCTGCCGCACGCCTCGCAAACGTTCTGGACCAAAATCCTTCCGGACACCAGCAGGATCGGCGGTCCCGGCTACGTGGACAACCTGTCCGTCAAGGGCCTGCTGCTCCATGCGGGGCTGCCCGATTCCGGACTCACCAGCATTTTGTGGCTGGTCCTCTCGCTGGCCGTGGCGGCCGTGGCCGCGCTGGTCATCAAATGGGCCGTGGACGCGGACGAAAACTTCGTGGCAGTGTCCGCCACCGCCGTGCTGATGCTGCTGATCAGCCCGGTCTCCTGGTCCCACCACTGGGTGTGGATGGCCGTGGCCCTGCCGTCCATGGCCTTTGCGCTGCACCGGGTTCCCTCGCGGGACGGGAAGATGCGGCTGGCCGGCTGGGTCATTGTGGCCGCCTCGGTGGTGGCGTTCTACCTCACGCCGAAGTACCTGGCGATGATGGCCGGCGCCAACGAATGGGGCAAGGACCCGCAGACCCAGTGGCAACTCACAGTGTCCAGCCTGGGCGTTGTCTGCGGGATCGCGATGCTGGTGTACTGGGCTTTGGCATACCGCCCCTCGAGGGCCACCCTCCGCTAAACGCGGCCGGCAGCTTTCCCGGGAGTGTGGCTTTCTTCAAGAAAGTCAGCTACGGTTTCCTGCATGGCACTCCGCTCCGACTGGTCCCAACGCACCTGCGCCATGGCCCGCGGCCTGGACATCCTCGGCGACCCCTGGAGCATGCTGGTGCTCCGTGAGGTGTTCTTCGGCAACGGCCGCTTCGATGCCATGAAGAATCGCCTGATGGTTGCCGACTCCGTGCTCACCAAACGCCTGGCAGGCCTCGTGGATGCCGGGCTTCTGGAGCGGAAACCGTACGACGACGGCGGACGCACCCGCCAGGAGTACGTGCTCACCGGCAAAGGCGAGGATGCGCTGCCGGTGCTCAACGCCGTCGTGATCTGGGCCGAAAAGCACCTCCCCGCCCCGTCCGAACAGGCGCACATGTTCGTGATCCACTCCACCTGCGGGCAGCGGACGTCGTCCGCGGACTCCTGCACGGCCTGCGGTGAGCGGCTCACCGCGGACAACACCAGCTGGCACAGCCTTACTCGCACGCCGGAGCCCGTCCGGCTGGCCACTGCCGCCCCGCATAACTCCGCATCCCAGAACTCCGCTTCACAGAACGGACCCGCAGCATGAGCGTTCCCCAGACCACCCTGCCTCCCGTACGCAGGAAACGGATCCATCCGGCATGGATCGTCGCCGCCGTCGCGTTCCTGGCCCTGGTGGGAGCCGCCGGTTTCCGAGCGGCGCCGGGCGTGCTGATGGTGCCGCTGCAGGACGAATTCGGCTGGTCCACCACCGTGCTGTCCGCGGCCGTCAGCATCAACCTGGTGCTCTTCGGCCTCACCGCACCGTTCGCTGCAGCCCTGATGGAACGGTTCGGCATCCGCGCCGTGACGTCCGTGGCGCTGGTCCTGATCGGCGCCGGCAGTGCCCTGACCGTCCTGGTGAACCAGTCGTGGCAGATCCTGCTGACCTGGGGTTTACTGATCGGACTGGGCACAGGATCCATGGCACTGGTGTTCGCCGCCACCATCGCCAACACCTGGTTCACCAAGAGCCGCGGCCTGGTGATCGGCATCCTGACGGCCGGGAGTGCCGCCGGACAGCTGGTCTTCCTGCCCTTCATCGCCATGCTTGCCCAGGATCCCGGCTGGCGGCAAGCATCCCTCCTTATCGCCGCCGGCGCGCTGGCCGTGGTGCCGATGGTGCTCAAATTCCTCAAGAACTCGCCCGCCGACGCCGGCGTGCTGGCCTACGGCGCCGATGCCCCGGCCGAACCGGCCCCCGGGACCGCCCCTTCACCTTCTCCGTCAGCTGCGCCGTCGACGGCCCCGTCAGCAGCGCTAGGCGGGAACGCCGCCGTCCGGGCCCTCCAGGTGCTCAAGCGGGCCAGCAAAGTCCGGACTTTCTGGGCGCTGGTGGCGGGCTTCGCGATCTGCGGTGCCACCACCAACGGACTCATCGGCACCCACTTCATCCCGTCCGCGCACGACCACGGAATGCCCGAAACCACCGCGGCGGGCCTGCTCGCCGTCGTCGGGATCTTCGACATCGTAGGCACCATCGCGTCCGGCTGGCTCACGGACCGCTTCAACCCGCGGATCCTCCTGGCGGTGTACTACCAGTTCCGCGGCATCGGGCTCCTGGTGCTGCCGCTCCTGCTGAGCGCCACGGTCCAGCCCAGCATGATCGTGTTCGTGGTGATCTACGGACTGGACTGGGTGGCCACCGTTCCGCCTACCGCCGCCATCTGCCGCCAGGTGTTCGGTGCCGACGGCAGCGTGGTGTTCGGCTGGGTGTTCGCCGCCCACCAGCTCGGTGCAGCCGCCGCAGCCCTGACCGCCGGGGCCATCCGTGACGCCACCGGCCAGTACACCTATGCCTGGTTCGGGGCAGCCGCCATGTGCACCATTGCCGCCGTGATCAGCGCCACCATCCGCAAGGACGCCGGCGCGCGCGAACCCGTACTGGTGGAGGCCAAGGCCGCGGAAGGCTGAGTGCACGGCCGGGCTGGTTCCCCGCCCGCCTGCCACGCCCGAGCCGGTGATGCCACGTCGGAGCCGCGATGCCACGCCGGAGCCCCGCAGCACGGGACACGGCGTCGGGGTCAGTAGGATGTGAGAACGACGCGCCCGATCCGGCGCGGGCCGCCGGCACAACATCGCGATAGCGCGCACCGCGCCTGCAGTGGCGCCGCTCTGCACGAAAAAAGTTTGGGGAAACGGGATGGCACTGCTCGACGCCGAAAAGAAACTCGACGCCGAAAACCGGGCTGGCACCGGCAAGGCGGCACGGCCATCCGCGGGGTCCGCTGCGCCCTGGTACCGGAGCCGGCTGGCGCTGGCTATTCCCGGCGAGCTGGTGACGTTGTTCGCGTTGCTCGCCGCCGCCGTCTTTATGTCCTCCCGGCTCGACGCCTGGGGTGAGCAGGGCCTGGACTTCAGCGTCTATTGGCACGGCGGCAAGATCCTCAACGAAGCCGGTGCAGCGCCGTCGAACCTTTACAGCAAGACGGTGGGCTGGGCAGGAGGTCCGGAGTTGCCGTTCACGTACCCGCCGTTCGCCGCGATGCTGTTCAGCCTGCTGGCCAGGTTGCCGGAGGAGTCGGCCCTGATGCTCTTCAATGCTGCAGGTGCCGCGGTTGCGGCCTGGGTCGCCGTGCGCGGAGTGCGGTACTGGAGCGGTAAGCAAGACTGGCGCGGCGTCTTCGGAGGCGCCGGGTTCAAAGCGATGCGGAACCGCTGGGGCGCAGTGATCCTGCTGCTGGCCGTCATCAACCTGGGCCCGTGGCGCGAGACGCTGGCGTTCGGCCAGATCAACATCCTGCTGATGGGGCTCATGGCAGCCGACCTCCTGGCCAGGAACCACCGCTGGACCCGGGGCCTTCCCGGGCGCGGATTCCTGGTGGGCGTGGCCGCCGGCATCAAGCTCACGCCTCTGGTCTTCGGGCTGTACTTCCTGGTGCGCAAGGACTGGCGCGGACTCGCCAACATGTCCGCGGGGTTCGCTTTCACCGTGCTGCTGGGCTGGCTGGTCCGGCCCGCGGAAACGCTCCGGTTCTGGCTGGAGATCCTGCCGGACACGTCAAGGATCGGCGGGGCGGGCTATGTGGACAACCTCTCCATCAAAGGCGCCCTGCTGCACTTCGGCGTTCCTGAAGCCGCCGTCACCGTCCCGTGGCTCCTGCTGAGCCTGCTGGTGGTTTGCATGGGCGCCGCGGTCATCAAAGCCGCCAGCGACCAGGGCGCCCGCGTGGTGGCCATTTCGGCGACGGCCCTCACCATGCTGCTCATCAGCCCAGTTTCCTGGTCCCACCACTGGGTCTGGATGGCGGCGGTCCTGCCGGCCTTCGCCTGGACGCTTCGCGAAACGCCGCACCGCCACCGTGCCACCCGCTGGCTCCTGGGCGGGGTGCTGGGAGCATCGATCATGGTGTTCTTCTTTTCCCCGAAAACCATCGGCAAGGCGTTGGGAGCGGAGAACCTGGACTTTCAGGTGCCGGAGCCCTGGCTGATGGCCTCCAGCGCGGGTGTGTTCTGCGCCGTAGCCGTCCTGGCGTGCTGGCTGGTGGTGCTCCGCCGGGGCTCGCTGGCTGAGGCTCCCGCATGAGCCGGACAGCATTGGTCACCGGGGCGGGCCGCCTCGCCGGCATCGGTGCCGGCATCGCCCGGCGCCTGGCCGCGGACGGCTGGGACCTCGTGCTGACGTACTGGCAGGAATACGATTCGCGGATGCCCTGGGGAGTCCAGCCGGACGACGTCGGGCGCCTGGCGGCCGAGCTGGCGGCGACCGGCGCACGCGTCATCGCCCTGCCGGCGGACCTGGAGGATCCGCTGGCCGTGGACCGGCTCATGGCCGACGCGGCGGAGCGGGCCGGGACGTTGCAGGGGCTGGTGCTCAGCCACGCGGAATCCGTGGACTCCGGCGTCCTGGACACCACGCTGGCGAGCTGGGAACGCCACTTTGCAGTGAACACCCGGGCGAGCTGGCAGCTGATCGCGGCCTTTGCGCGGCAGGCAGGGCCCGGCGGCGGCGCGATCGTCGCGCTGACCAGTGACCACACTGCGTTCAACCTGCCCTACGGTGCGTCCAAGGGGGCGCTGGACCGGACAGTCATTGCCGCGGCGAGGGAGCTGGGACCGGCCGGAATCACGGCCAATGTGTTGAACCCCGGGCCGGTGGACACGGGGTGGATGGACGAGCAGCTGCGCGAGGACCTCACCCGCCGCCAGCCCGGCGGCCGGCTTGGAACCCCGGCGGATGTGGCGGGAACCGTGGCTTTCCTGCTATCGCCGGAGGGCCGCTGGGTCTCCGGGCAGCTGATCAAGGCCGATGGCGGCTTCTCGGCGTAGTTCCCTTGACGCAGGCGTGCCGGGGTCAGCGGAAGGCGCCGATCCCGGTGATGTGCTGGCCGAGGATGAGGGTGTGGACCTCGTCGGTGCCCTCGTAGGTGCGCACCGATTCGAGGTTCGCGGCGTGCCGCAGCGGGGAGTAGTCCAGCGTGATCCCGTTGCCGCCCAGGATGGACCGGGCCTCGCGGGCAATGGCCAGCGCTTCGCGGACGTTGTTCAGCTTGCCGAAGGAGATCTGCTCCGGCCGCAGGGTGCCTGCGTCCTTGAGTCGGCCCAGGTGGAGCGCCAGCATAGTGCCTTTCTGGATCTCCAGCAGCATGTTCACCAGCTTCTCCTGCGTGAGCTGGTACCCGGCCAGCGGCCTGCCGAACTGGAGCCGGTCCTGGGAATACTTCAGGGCGGCCTCATACGAATCGCGGGCGGCACCCATGGCACCCCAGGCGATCCCGTACCGCGCCTCGTTGAGGCAGGTGAACGGACCGCGGAGGCCCAGGGCGCCGGGCAGCAGGGCCTCGGGTCCCAGCTGTACGCCGTCGAACGCGATGTCGCACTGGATCGAGGCGCGCATGGAGAGCTTCCGGGTGATCGGCGTCGCAGTGACCCCGGCAGTTCCGGCCGGCACCAGGAAGCCGCGCACGCCGTCGTCCGTCATTGCCCACACCACCATTACTCCGGCGACGGACGCGAGCCCGATCCAGCGCTTGGCGCCGTCAAGCACCCATCCTGCGTCATCCCCGGAACCATCCCGGCGGGCGACCGTGGTCATGGCGGACGGATCCGACCCTGCGTCGGGCTCGGTCAGGGCGAAGCAGCCGATCACCTCACCGGCAGCCATCCGGGGCAGCCACTCCTGCTTCTGGTCTTCGGAACCCCACCTGTGGATCGCGGTCATGGCCAGGGACCCCTGCACGGACACGAAGGTGCGGATCCCTGAGTCACCGGCCTCCAGCTCCATCGCGGCCAGGCCGTACTCCACGGCGGAGCGTCCCGGGCAGCGGTAACCGTCCAGATGCATGCCGAGGACACCCAGTTCGCCGAGCTCCGGGGCGAGGTCCAACGGAAAAGTGGCGTCCTCGTACCAGCGGGCAATGCCCGGTTTGATCCGCTGCTCGGTGAAGTCGCGGATCCGCTCCCGGACCGCCAGCTCCCCGGGAGTCAGCAGGGCGTCCAGGGCCAGGACATCGGAGGGGTCGGACACGGCGGGAATGTCAGCAGCGTTGCTCATTGGAGCATCCTACGGGCTGCCCCTACCGGTTGCTCGGCACCGCCCGGGCTGACAGGAAGTACTCCCGCGTCGCCGGGGCGAAACGGCACACAACGGCCAGCACCACACCAAGCGCCAGCAGCACCACGCCGCTGACAAAGGCACCTCCCACACCGAAAATCTCGGTGTCCCCGTAGGCCGGGTCCCACATCTGCACCGCAGAGATGAAGAACGCAGCCGTCAGCATCAGCGCGCCGAGCAGCGGCAGGAGGCCGCGGAACCACAGGTTGCGGGCGGACTCACGCAGGGTGGCGCGGAAGAACCAGACGCACGCGAAGCCGGTCAGCGCATAGTAGAACGCAATGAACAGGCTGATGGCGCTGATGGAGTCGGACAGCAGGTTCTGGCTGAGGAAGCTCATGGCCACGTAATACACGACGGAGGCGGCCCCCATGATCTGGGTGGAGAACCCGGGCGTCTGATTACGCGGGTGGACTTCGCCGAACCTGGCGGGCAGTGCGCCGTGCACACCCATGGACAGCGTACCGCGCGCGGTGGGGAGGATCGTGGTCTGGGTGGAGGACAGCACCGACGCCAGCACGGCCACCACGATCAGCCACCCCCATGGACCCAGCACCACGTCCTTCATCGCCAGGAACACATCATCCTGGTTGGCTTCGTTGCCCAGGCCGATGCCGTCCGTGCCCACGGTGGCATACATCATCACCAGCAGGGCCACCGAGACGTAGATGGCCACGAGCACGAACGCGGAGATGACGGCGCCGCGGCCCGGGGTCTTGGCGGGGTTCTCGGTTTCCTCGTTGACGGCCAGGCAGGTGTCCCAGCCCCAGTAAATGAACAGAGCGAGTAGTGCCCCGTGCACCACTGCCCCGGGATCGGCGAAGGCACCTGCGGGGTTGAACCACGCCAGATCGAACGCCTGGCCCTCGGGTGCCCCGCCCGCTATCCGGAATATGATCGCCAGCGCGAAAATGCCCAGCGAGACATACTGCACGTAGGTCAGGACCCGCTGGACGTGTTCGCCCAGCCGGATGCCGCGGTAGTTCACCAGGGTCATGAAGACGATGAACAACACCCCGGTGGCCGTCACCACCAGGTCGTTTTCCGCCAGCGAACCGTCGCCGATCAGCAGCCACAGGTATTGCCCGGCCACCTGCGCCAGGTTGGCGAGCACCACGGTGCCGGCCAGGGCAACACCCCAGCCGCCCAGCCACCCTGCCCACGGGCCAAACGTGCGGCGGGCCCAGATGAAGGTGGTGCCGCAGTCCGGCATGACGCTGTTCAGTTCCCGGAAGGCGTAGGCGATGAAGAGCACCGGCACAAAACCCAGGAGAAGGATCAGCGGCGTGTAATTGCCGTTGACTGCGACTATCAGGCCAAGCGTGGCCGCCAGCGAATAAACGGGTGCGGTGGAAGCCAGCCCCAGCATGACGGAGTCGCCCAGGTCCAGGATGCCGGCCCGCAGTCCCTTCGACGGAACTTCCGCTCCCGTCGTCGACGTCCCTGTGCTCATAGTGCGATACCTGCTTTGCTGGAGGAGGCCGAAGCCTGGGCTGAAAGAGGTGCCGGAGCGTCAATGGTGTTGGGGACGAACCGGCAGAAGTAATCGGTGATGGGGCCGTCGGATTCGCGGATGCCGCAGCCCACGGACTCGCCGTCCACCACCCACAGGCCCAGGACGGGGTGGTTCCCGTCGAAGTCGGGCAGCAGATGGAACTGCTGATAGCACCAGCCTTCGCGCCCGTAGCCGCCCGGCTGCTCCATGTTGATGCCGGCCGCGTGGATCTTGATGTTGTCCCCTTCGCGGCCGTGCAGGGGCTTGGCCACCCATTCCTTCAGCGGTCCGGGGTCGTTGAGGTACGCCGGCAGGAGGTTCGGGTGGTCCGGGTAAAGGTGCCACAGGGCCGCAAGAAGTGCCTTGTTGGACAGCAGCATCTTCCAGGCCGGCTCCACCCAGCGCGGATTGTGGGCACGCTGCAGCAGGCGCTGGCCGAAGGGTTCCTTCATCATCAGTTCCCACGGATACAGCTTGAAGATGGTGCTGATCATGAAATTGTCCAGGTCCACGAAGCGGTGCAGGTTGGGGTCCCAGCCGATGTCCGACATGTTGATCCCGATGGTTGTCCAGCCGCCCTGGCCTGCCACGTCCCGCATGTACGCGGCGGTCATCCAGTCCTCGCCGGACTGCTCCGCTTCCGAATGGGCAATGTGCAGGGTGCTCATGCCGGTGCGGTACTGAAGCTTCTTCCACTGCCGGATCAGGGCTTCATGGATCCCGTTCCACTGGTCCTTCTCCGGGAACACGTCCTGCAGCCAGAACCACTGCGCCACGGACGCCTCGATCAGTCCGGTGGGCGTGTCCGCGTTGTACTCGAGCATCTTGGCCGGGCCGCCCCGGCCGTCATAAATGAAGTCGAAGCGTCCGTAGATGTCCATGTCCCTGGCCTGCAGCGATTCCGCGGCAAGTTCCAGCGCCTGCGGACCGATTCCGATGCTGCCCATCGCACCGGTGGCCAAGTATTCGGCTGCCTCGAGGCACATCAGGTGCATGTCCTCTGCGGTCTTTTCGAGGGCTTCCACCTCGTCCATGGTGAATTCGTAGTACGCGGATTCGTTCCAGTACTCAATCTTTTTGCCGTCCGGCATGGTGGTGGTGGAAAAGACCAGCCCCTGTTCCTCGATCTTCTGCTTCCAGCCGGGCCTGGGGGTCGCCTGCAGTCTCTTCACTCCTAGCCTCCCGTGCTTCCGCCCTTGGAGCTGCTGCCGAAGCCGCCCCTGCTGACCGTGCCGCCCTTGGTGCTGTAGCCGGTGGACGTCTTGGCTCCCTGCGGCACGGTCTTGGTGAAGCTGGGGTACTGCGAGCGGTTCTGCCCGACGGCCGGGACGTTGGAACCGCGGGAGTAGAAGTACCAGGCGTAGATTCCCGAGCTCCGCCCGGCGCTGCTGCTGTTGTCGCACCGGGTGTCTTCGACGCGCTCGCCGGTTTCGTCATTGAAGCAGACCTGCGCGTAATCGGCCTCCGCTTCATTGCTGGCCACGATGGCAGTGATGGTCCCTGCCAGCAGGGCAGTCACACCGAGGCCGACGACGACGGTACGGCGTTGTGAGCGCTTCTTCCGTGCCGCTGCCTCACGCTCGCGTTCACGTTCGAAGGGGTCGATGATGGGGCCCGGCACGGTTCCGGGACCGGGCGTGGGAACCGGTCCTGCACCGGTGTCCCGGAGCTCCGGTTTCGGGACCTGCCAAGGCGGCACCTGTCCCGTCGCGGGATCGTGCGGCTGCGGGGTGAAGTCCTCCGGCGCGGTCATCCAGCCGGGCCTGGACGCCCCGCGGTCAGCGGGCCCCGCCGGTCCGCTGTCCTGGCCTTGTTCCCGGGAACGGGCGTCGTCCGGATCCTTCTTTGGATCCTTCTGCGGATCTTTCGAAGGATCCTGGATCGGGTCCTGCGGGTCCATGGGTCCCCCTCGGTTGTCCATGTTGAATCTGTGACCGGCCACGCGTGCGCCAAGGCTGTACGGCAAAACCCCCCACCGCAAAACATGGCGCGTAAATCCTGAAGTCAGCCTAGTGCCTGGCAGGACGTGCCGGTAACGAAAAACGGAGGAGAACTCCCCGTGCCAAGATGGAGCCATGGCAGCAGTTGGATCCGCCCGACCAGGCGATGCTGGATCAGGCACCGCTGGATCAGGCACCGCAAAAGCAGCCACCGTCCGGTCGGGCCCCGCCGGGCCCGGGACCGCACGCTCGGCGCTCCAGGGAATTGGACGGAGCCGCTTCGTCATCGGCATGGCCCTGGCGGTGCTTTTGCCACCCGTCGTGGAGGTCCTGGTGACGCTGGCGGGATACCGGAACTTCGCCATCATCATGCTCCTGCATCTTGCCGTGGCCGTGGCGGTGGCTGCCATCGGGGGATTCTGGCCCGCCGTCGTGGCAGCTGTCCTAGGCACAACGCTGCTCAACTACTTCTCGGCCGACCCGGTGGGTTCCCTGTCCATCGCCGATCCCTCCACCCTGTTCACGCTCCTGGTCTTCCTGGCCGTCGCCTGCAGCGTGGCCCTCGCAGTTGGCCTGGCAACCCGCCGGGCGGAGGAAGCCGCGAGGTCGGGGGCCGAAGCCAGGGCACTGAGCGAACTCTCGCTGCAGATCCTCAGCTCCGACGGCAGCCTTGAGACGTTCCTGGAGAAGGTCCGCAGCAGGCTGGGAGTGGAAGCCGTAACTCTGCTGGCCGGCAGCACCCCTGGTTTTTCCGGCAGCCTGCGCGGCGCGGGGCCGGGCAGCCCCCGAAGTCCGGGGCGGGCTCCCCACGGGCCCGGGAGCCCTGCCGAATGGACAGTGGTTGCCAGCGCCGGAACCAGCCCGCCGGTAACCCACGCGGCAGCCGACCATGCCGTTGTCGTCGATTCCCGCTACACGGTGCTGATCAACGGCGGGCCGCCGGCGGGCCAGCACTTCACCGGTCAGCACCAGCGGATGCTGGCCGCTTTCGGCGCATTCCTGGTGGCCATCCTGGAGCGCCGGCAACTGGCGGCGAGCATGCAGGACAACCAGCGTCTCTCCGAAGGCAACAAGATGCGCACGTCGATCCTGCGGGCCGTCAGCCACGACCTGCGGACTCCGCTGGCCGGCATCAAGCTGGCGGTCAGCAGCCTCCGCCAGCAGGAGGTGCAGTTTTCCCCGGAGGATGAGGGCGAACTGCTTGCCACCATCGAGGATTCGGCGGACCGTCTGGACCACCTCATCGGCAACCTCCTGGACATGTCCCGGATCACGGCTGATTCCGTCAACCCGTTCCTGGGCGGACTGGGATGGGCCGAGGTGCTGCCGGATGCGCTGAGGGGGCTGCCGGCGGAGCGGATCCGGGTGGCGCTGCCTGCCAACCTGCCCCGAGTGGAGGCCGACGCCGGCATGCTGGAGAGGGTTGTGGCCAACCTGGTGGAGAATGCGCTGAAATACGCGCCAGACGCCGATGTGGTGCTGACCGCGCGCGCCGGGGAGGGGATCGCGCTGGCCGGCAGGCCCGCCAGCGAACTCCGGGTGGTGGACCATGGTTCCGGTGTGGCTCCGGCCGCAGTGCTGGACATGTTCCGGCCGTTCCAGCGGCTCAACGATGCCCAGCGGACAGACGGTGGCCACAACGTGGGGATCGGTCTGGGCCTGGCCGTTGCGAACGGCTTCACCGAAGCCATGGGCGGCGTCCTGGCAGCGGAGCCGACGCCGGGCGGCGGGCTCACGATGGTGGTCACCCTGCCGCTGTGGGAAGGTCCGCTGCCGTGACACTGGTGCTGATCATCGAAGACGAGGCGCGGCTGGCCCGGGCCATGCAGATCAACCTCCGCGCCCACGGCTACCAGGCAATCACGGCGGGATTTGGCGCGGACGGCCTGAAGCTGGCCGCCCAGCACCCCGTGGACATCGTCGTGCTCGATCTGGGACTGCCGGACATGGACGGAACGGACGTGATCCGCGGGATCCGCGGCTGGAGCTCCGTGCCCATCATCGTGCTCTCCGCCCGCCACTCCTCAGAGGACAAAGTGGAAGCCCTCGACGCCGGCGCGGACGACTACGTGACGAAGCCCTTCGGCCTCGATGAACTCCTCGCCCGGCTGCGCGCCGCCTCACGGCGCTCGCCGGGCATGCGGGAGGCGCCCACGGTGGAAACGGCGGACTTCGTAGTCGACCTTGCGGCCCGGAAGGTGGTCCGGGACGGGCAGGACATCCGCCTCACCCCGACGGAATGGAACATCCTCGAGTTGCTGGTCCGCAACGCCGGGAAGCTGGTCAGCCAGCAGCAACTGCTCACCCAGGTGTGGGGCCAGGCGTACGCGAAGGAGACGCAATACCTTCGCGTGTACCTGGCGCAGCTGAGGCGCAAACTTGAACAGGACCCGGCCAAGCCGCGCCACCTGCACACCGAAGCAGGCATGGGGTACCGCTTCGATCCCTGACGCCGGACTCGTTCCGCCAAGGAGCCTGGAACGGAGAACCTAGACTGGTGCCATGGACACCGCATCTGTGCTTGCCGTTTGCCGGGTACACCAGCTTCTGCGTGACGAGGGGAGCGTGGGCGTCACCGCCATTGACAAGCGCGCGGTGGAGGGCCCGGTCAAGGTTCACCGGCTGGGGCTTCACGGCGACATCCAGGCCAGCCGCATCCACCATGGCGGCCTGGACCAGGCGCTGTATGCATACTCGGAGGCCGATGCCGATTACTGGGTGGGTGAACTGCAGCGGGAGCTCCCTCCCGGGGTCTTCGGTGAGAACCTGCGGGTGGCCCGCATCGGAACCACCACAGCGGTGATCGGCGAACGCTGGAGGATCGGCCTTGACGTCGAAGTCGAGGTGACGTCGCCCCGCGTTCCGTGCGCCACGTTCCAGCGCCGCATGGACGAGGCCCAGTGGGTCAAGCGATTCACCCAGGCCGGGCGCGTGGGCGCTTACCTCCGCGTCATCAAGACCGGGACGATCCAGGCCGGCGACCATGTCCACCGGCTGTTCGTTCCCTCCCACGGGGTGACCGTCGGCAAGTGGTTCAGCGAGCCCACCATCGAGGACATGGAAGCGCTGCGTGACGCGGACGCGGACGGTGAGATCCGGCTCCAGCAACCGGAGTTCGACACGAAGTTTGAGGCCCTGCTGAGGCGGCTGGGGCGGTAGAAGCCCGCTGCCCGGCGGGCCGTGTGCGCAAGCTCACCGCCGCCGTCGGACGTTCAATTACCCTCGGGCTGGGTCTTTGCCCTACACTTGAAATATCCCCCACTCCGGAAATCCCTTATTCCTGCCCAATTTTTGAGGCAGGACTGGTAAGTGTTGGGGCCCGCAACTGTGATGCGGGCATTTTCATAGGGAGAGCCGGCTAAAGAAAACGCTGTACAGACTGCTGGGATAGCAGCCAAGAGATGCAGCGGGAAGTCCTGCCACGGGATTGCGAAAGCGCCGGACTTCTACGTGACCGGCCGGTCAATGTCTGCCCGGCGTCCAAACGGCACATGTACTGCGGCTCCGCTCACCTCGGGTTGTGCCGCTTGGCCCCCTATGGATGAGGAAAACTTCCCTATGCCCGAAAATCACAACGACGCCACCACCGAGACTCCCGTCGCCGAGACCGCCGTCGAGTCTGCCGAAACCGCCGCTCCCGCAGCCGGTTCCGCCCCCGAATTCACCGAGGCCCCCGCAGCTGCAGAGGCACCTGCCGAGGCGCCGAAGGCTGAAGAAGCACCTGCTGTGGCCCCGAAGGCTGAAGAAGCCGAAGAAGAAGGCGCTAAGTTCGCCGACCTTGGCATCGATCCCCGCGTTCTTGCCGCGCTGCAGGACGTCGGGTACGAGAAGCCTTCCCCCATCCAGGCAGCAACCATCCCGCTGCTGCTCGAAGGCCGCGACGTCGTGGGCCTGGCCCAGACCGGAACCGGTAAGACTGCAGCATTCGCAGTACCGGCACTGTCCCGCCTGGCCGAGCTCCACGACCTCAACGGCCCGTCCCGCAAGACGCAGGCCCTGGTCCTTGCTCCGACCCGCGAGCTGGCCCTGCAGGTTGCCGAGGCGTTCACGTCCTACGCCAAGCACATCGATGACTTCACCGTCCTCCCCGTCTACGGCGGCTCTGCCTACGGCCCGCAGCTGGCCGGACTTCGCCGCGGCGCCCAGGTTGTTGTCGGCACCCCCGGCCGTGTCATCGACCACATCGCCAAGGGTTCCCTGGACCTGTCCGAACTCCAGTACCTGGTGCTGGATGAGGCCGACGAAATGCTCCGCATGGGCTTCGCCGAAGACGTAGAGCAGATCTTCCAGCAGACCCCCTCGGACCGCCAGGTTGCACTGTTCTCGGCCACCATGCCGAGCCAGATCCGCCGGATGTCCAAGCAGTACCTGAACAACCCCGCCGAGATCTCGGTGAAGTCCAAGACCACCACCGGTGCGAACACCAAGCAGCGCTACCTGCAGGTCATGGTCCCGCACAAGCTCGACGCGCTGACCCGCATCCTTGAGGTTGAAGAGTTCGACGGCGTCATCGCCTTCGTGCGCACCAAGATGGCCACCGAGGACCTCGCCGACAAGCTGAAGTCCCGCGGTTTCCAGGCTGCCGCCATCAACGGCGACATCCCGCAGCAGCAGCGCGAACGCACTGTGGACGCGCTGAAGGAAGGCCGCATCGACATCCTGGTTGCCACCGACGTCGCGGCCCGTGGCCTTGACGTGGAACGCATCAGCCACGTCATCAACTACGACATCCCGCACGACACCGAGTCCTACGTGCACCGCATCGGCCGCACCGGGCGTGCAGGCCGTTCCGGCGACGCAATCCTGTTCATGACGCCGCGGGAGAAGTACCTGTTGCGCTCAATCGAGAAGGCCACGCGCCAGCCGGTGGAGCAGATGCACCTGCCCACCGCCGAGACCGTGAACACGCTGCGCCTCGGCAAGTTCGCGGAAAAGATCACGGAGACCCTGGAGTCCGAGGACGTCTCGGCCTTCCGCGATCTCATCGCCTCCTACGAGGAAGAGCACAACGTTCCCGCCGCGGAGATCGCTGCGGCACTGGCCGTTATGGCTCAGGGCGGACAGCCGCTCCTGGTCAAGGAACTGCCCGCTGCTCCTGAGTTCCAGAAGCGCGAACGCGCCAAGGACGGCTTCGGCTCACGCGGCCCGACCCGTACGCTGACCGAGGGCAACGCCACCTACCGGATCGCCGTCGGACGCCGCCAGCGCGTCATGCCGGGCTCCATCGTGGGCGCCATTGCCAACGAAGGTGGCATCTCCTCGGCCCAGATCGGCGGCATCGACATCCGCTCGGACCACTCCCTCGTGGAGCTCCCGGCGGACCTGAGCGCCGACCAGCTGCGCGCCCTGTCCCGCACCAGGATCGGCGGCGAGCTGATCCACCTCGAGCTGGACAACGGCCGGAAGCCGTCCGGCGGCGGTGAGCGTGGCGGTTACCAGGGCAACCGTGGCGGAGACCGCGGCGGCAACTTCAAGGGTAGCGGCGGGTTCAAGAAGGAATTCCGCAAGAACGACGGCGAGCGGTCCTCCGCTGACCGCGGCGGCCGTTCGTACAGCGAGCGTTCCGAGCGCAGCTTCGGCGCCGACAGCGGCGCCAGCCGCGGCCAGGCCAGCGATTCCCGCTTCGGCGGCCACGGCGACGGAGCACGCAAGCCCCGCCACGGCAACGAAGGCGGACACCGCGATTTCAACCGCAAGGGCAAGTGGTAACCACTCCGCAGCAGTGATGCTCCAACAGTGATGCTGCAGTGATGCTGAAATAAGGAAGGCTCCGTCCGAATATTCGGACGGAGCCTTCCTGCGTTGGGGGATGCGGCAGGGCGTCAGGTTCCCTGCCAGCTGACAGGCAGTTCCCTGACCCCGTAGACGATGGTGCTTTGCATTCGCCGGAGGCTGGCTCCCGGCGTAACGGCCAGGCCGGGCAGGCGGCGCAGGACCGCTTCCAACGCGATCTTCGCTTCGAGCCGTGCCAACGGGGCGCCGAGACAGAAGTGGATGCCGTGGCCGAAGGCAAGATGCCGTGTCGGTCCGCGGTCCATATCGAACTGATCCGGACGTTCGAACTGCCGTTCGTCGCGGTTCGCCGACCCGATCCAGGCCACCAGCGGGGAGCCTACCGGGATCTCGGTGTCGCCAACCTTCGTACCGGCAGCGGCCACCCGGTACATGGACTGGACCGGAGAACGGTAGCGCAGTACTTCCTCAATCGCCTGGGGGAGGAGGGACGGCTCGGTGAGGAGCCGTTCGATTGTTCCCGGAGTTTCCGTGAAGCTCAGGACCGCGTTGCCGATCAGGTTGGTGGTTGTTTCATTCCCGGCGACGAGCAGGAGGCTGCAGAAGCCCAGGAGCTCCGCCACGTTCAGTTTCCGGCCTTCGATCTCGGCTGCCAGCAAGTTGCTGATCAGGTCATTTCCGGGCTCGCGTCTACGGTGTTCGATCAGGGCCAGGAAGTACTCGGTCATTTCCCGGTTGGTGGCGCGGTGGTCGGCGTTCTCCGCTCCGGTCCGTGTCTGGCTCACGATGACATCGGACCAGAGCTTGAAGCGGTCCCGGTCCTCGGCGGGCACGCCCATGAGTTCCGCTATCACGATCACCGGCAGGGGGTACGCCAACTCCTCGATGAGGTCGGCTGTTCCGGTGGGAGCGATCCGGTCCAGCAGTTCCTCCGTCAGTGTTGCGAAGCGTGGAGCCAGTGCATCGACTGCCTTGGGGGTGAACGCCTGCGTCACCAGGGAACGCAGTTGCCGGTGCCGGGGCGGATCAGTCGTGATCAGGCTCGCCGCGAACAGCTGGCCTGTCTCCGATGGGTCGTCGCCGCCCATCCTGGAGGACAACGTCGCATGTTCGGAGAGCACGCGCTGCACGTCGTCATACCGGAAGACATGCCAGCTCCCGGACTGCTCATCACGGAAGACGGGAGCAGCTGCCCGCATCCTTTCGTACTGCGGGAACGGATTCAGCGCAGGTTCAGCATCCGATAGGAAGTCCATGGCTGGCCTCTCTGCTCAGCCGGCGTTTTTCGGCCCTGGTCGAAGCGTCCGGGCGGTTTGGGCCCAAGCGGGCGGTCAGACCCTGAGCCTAGCGTGCAAGCCTCCCGCAGTCAGCAGTATGTTCATCGTCACATCGCTTACTCGAGCCGGATGCTGCTGCCCTCGGCGGCGGTCCCCGGTGGCTACGGCGCCCTTGGATTTCCGCGCTTTTCCGCACTTCCGGGGCACTTTCCGGCTCGTGGTCCTACTTTCCGAAGCCGCCCTGCCGCCGATTTGTTGGGAGCGGAATCTTCCGGTAGAGTATTTACTCGT
Organism: Arthrobacter sp. ISL-72; assembly: GCF_018613755.1. GTDB lineage: Bacteria > Actinomycetota > Actinomycetes > Actinomycetales > Micrococcaceae > Arthrobacter. Next base: position 331,951 of record NZ_JAGGPP010000004.1, on the reverse strand, counting down.
TGCCCCCCTAGCTCAGTGGTAGAGCGCGTTCTTGGTAAGAACGAGGTCACCGGATCGATTCCGGTGGGGGGCTCTGAATGAGGGCCTGTGTCAAGGCGGTTTTGACCGGCTTGATGCAGGTTTTTCTCATTCGTGGCGGTGTAGCTCAGTTGGTTAGAGCGCACGACTCATAATCGTGAGGTCGGGAGATCGAGCCTCCCCACCGCTACATAGAAAGACCCCCGGATTCCTTGAGATTCCGGGGGTTTTTCATTGCTCAAAAGAAAATGCTTGACAGATCGGGAGTCTCCTGCATTCCCCCAAAAACTATCCACTTCTCTGAGTGGTGGCTACTAAATGGCTACTGGCTACTTCGCCTTGAGGCCTCAGCTGCCCCGGTTCAGGCGGTGAATCCCTGCAAGGATTCCCGCGCGGTGCTGTCCAGTACGGCTTTCACGCTGGAGGCGTACCACTTTGCCCCGCCTTGTGACGTGGGCACGTCATCCTCATTCAGAGCGGCGGCGATCTTCGCCATGCTGGCACCGCTGGCTCGTGCCGCCTTGATCCGCTCCACTGTCTCAGCCGGAAGTTGCCGCTTGCGGCCCATGTGCTTGGTCTCGCCAAGCTTTGCCATGGCGTCCTTGGTCCGCTTGCCTATGAACTTGCGCTCAATCTCAGCAAAGTTGAGCGCCATGTTGTACATGCCAGCGCCCATGATGCTGGCAGTATCCACGCCCAGGTCAAGACAGATGATCCGCCAGCCCTGCCGTTGGGAGTCTGCCAGTAGCCGCGTGCCGTCCTCCATGTTGCGGCTGAGCCGGTCCAGCTTGGACACCATGAGTCCGTGGTACTTGCCAGCTTTCATATCGGCCAGCGCTTGCACCATGAGGGGGCGCTTAGCCACTGTGGCGGCGCTGGCGGCGTCCTCGCGCACGATGTGGAGCTCATAGCCCATGCGCTTGGCTTCGGCCCGCAGCTCGTCAATCTGTACCTCTGGGCCGATGTCCTGCTTGTCCGTGGACACGCGGACATAGCCCAGTATCTGGAGTGGTGTTTCGGTGGTGGTCATAGCTCGATCATACAACAAGGGAACCCTTGCTGTATGACTAATCTGCTAATCGTTTGATTAAAGGGTGAGTGCCTAAAGGGAAAACGGTGGTGAGCTACATACACTGGGCCCCATGACTGATACAAGCAATGCAGGATTTTGGGGATATGCGCATTTGGACGACAAAGCAGACGGAGGTCGCGTCACACGCCTAGCGGAGAAGATTCGTCTTGAGTATCAAGCTCTTACGACGCAGGAGTTGGAAATTTTTGTCGACCGCACGAGTCTCTCCTGGGGCCAGCAGTGGCGGGGCCGGATTAGTGAATCGCTACAGACGACCACTTTCTACATCCCCGTAATTACTCCAAACTTCATTGACAGCAAGGAGTGCCGCAAGGAGTTCTTGACGTTCGTCAACACAGCGAAGTCGCTTGGCGTGTCGGAATACATACTCGCCATCCGCTACATCCCTGTGCCAGATTTGAAAGAAGACAGCACGGACGACATCAAGGCTTTGGTTGCCTCGACACAGTTTGAGGACTGGGAAGCCCTTCGATTTGAGGATGAGGACGGTCCCATGTACCGGCGAGCGGTTAACAAGCTCGCCTTGCGCCTCAAAGAACTGTCCGAACTCGTTGAGTCACGGCCTTCGACGGACGCCGTCACGCATTACTCCGAGGTCCACGAAGAGACGGAAGAGAACGAAGACGCCCCTGGCCTTCTGGACCTGATCGCGGATTTTCAACCAGTATCAGAGGAATGGCTTGAGACCGTAAATAGTATTCCTCCGCTCCTCCAAGACTTTACCGCCATTATGAACGAAGGTGCTTCGGACCTCAGCGAAGTAAGCGATAAGCCCTTCGCTCAGCGAATTCTCGTGTTTCGGAACATGGCGAAGAAGCTAGAACCGACGACAGTCGCGCTTGAAGAACGAGGTGCCGAATACATCAGCCGCCTCATGACTATCGATCCAATGGTTAGGGCAATGATCGAAGTCTCAAAGCTTGCGGAGCCTGGATCAGACGCGGCAGAAACTGCGCGCACACAGTTTGCGTCGATCAAGGAGATGGCGGCAACGTCAGCTTCGACATCGGCCACCGTGTCAACTGTCGGGGCAATGGCCAGAAGCTACGCGAACTACAGCAGGGACCTCCGCCCCTCGTTCAAGCGGTTCGATGCCGGGATGAAGAGTATCGCGGATGGTCAGAGCGTCATTGATGAATGGGCGCGCCTAGTGGATGAGGCTGGATTCATGCAGCCTGCGCCTGACTTGGTCCCAGCGAACTAGTAGGGGAGGGGGAGGGACCCCTTGGCGATTTTCCCGCCGCCCCCGCTGGTCTTAGCCGCCGGCATTTTTTACAGGATAAAAAGCCGAGTAAATGCGGAAAGGCGGGGCCGCAAAGCCCCGCCTTGTCTCCCGCTTGGCCTAGAAGAACTGGATAACGTTTGCTGCTAGCTTTTCGTGATGTTCAACGATGAGCTTGGCCCGCTCCTGCACCCGGCCCAGCCTGTATTCGGTGCCGATGTCACTTGCCACGAGCTCGCCATCAACCTCGATCCAGAAGGGCTTGCGGTGGTTCCGTTCCTCGTGGCCATGGGCCAGAGAAGAGGCGGGGTTGCCGGTGCCCTGGTCGTTTACCGCGTCGGACTCCTTGGCGTCGGCCAGGAGTCGCAGCCTGCCCGCATTGTGGGCGTCGCACTTCGCGGCGTAATCCTGCAGAAGTCCGGCAATCTTGGAGGCGAGGGCTTCGGCCTCGGCGGTCAGCTTGTCGGCGGCAATGCCATACTCTCCAGCTTCGAGACGCGCCAGGATGAGCGCGGTTCGTGCGGTGGCAACAGCACCGCCAGCAAAGCGGGCGGCACGTGCCTTGGCTTTCGCTTGGAGCTTGTGGAAACGCAACTCAGTATCCGTCTTGGTCAGTTCCTCCAAACCGGCTTTCGGGTCATCGTTGGCAATGCACTGCTCGATCCGGTGAAGCTCGGCCTGCGCCTTGGTCACGTTTTCCTCGGCGGCGGTGGACTCGGCCAGCAACGCCGCGTGCTTGGCCTCGGCCTCGGTGATGGCCTGCTCCGCCGCCTTGATAGCGGCGGTGTTCTTGGCGGTGTTCTTGGTGGTGCTCATCTGTGTTTCTCCTTGGAAACTGGTAGGGGTGTTTGAGGGTGGTAAGGGCTGTGCTGGGGTGCCGGGAGGGGGAGACGCTGTCTCCACCCTCAAATCCGCGCGGGGGAGGTGATCACCGGCATGCCAGCGGATGGCGTCCGTACAGATCGGCGGCCATGGCTACGCCACTGGTTCACCTCCTGCTTTGGAAAACGAGAGATCAGCGGCAGGCACGGGGAACATGGCTGGTGTACGGCGCTGAATCCAATGGCGTGGCCGTCCGCCGCTTGTGGTGCACAGCGGCTGCAAAGTCCTAGGCGGCGATAGTGGGCGTTGGTCTTGTCAAACTCTCGGGCTTGGCTGAGAGTTTCGGGGGCGTCGTGCATCGGGTCTTTCTGATTGTGGTTGGTGCGCCATGGTCTGGCATGGGTAAGCCGTGGCGCTCGGCAAACTCATGGATGTTGGGGGAGGCAGCGGCGTCTGGATTGATCCATGCCCATTCAGGGCCGATTCGCTTTCGCCTTTGGTTGGTGCTTGTGGTGACCGGCTCCAGATGGAGCGGGTTCACACAGTTACGGCGTTTGCATGTTCGGTGGTCCAACTCAAGGCCGGGCCTGTGACCGCCGATGAGTAGGCCCCACGCAACGCGGTGCGCGTACCACTTGGCAGTGTTCGCACCCTCGGGAACAAACAGCCCGTAACCGCCATCGTTGGCCGGTCCATGCCACAGCCAACAGCCATTGGCATCGGCAGTGAGGCCGTGGCCCAAGCGCTCAAGGTTCAGGGCTAGTGCCTGTTGCGTGATCCGTAGGTGCTCGTGTTCGTGGCGTCTACACAAAAAGACGCCGTTCATCCGTCGTCCGCCGTCGTCCTGGTGTGTGCGGCAACCGGGCCAGTGACAACGCAGGTGGCCGTATGCCCGGTCCCATTGCTTGTAATGGGTCCAGCACCTATCACGGCTGGCGGCATCCTTGCCGCAGCCCTTGATTTTGCATTTGCTCAGGGTTTTTGGTCTGCCCATTTGCCGCCGATCTTGTCCAAGAAACGTGTCCAAGAAACTTGCACTGTTTCTGGCCCGGAACGTGGCCAGCTCCCCAGTGCTAGCGGGGATTCCTGCCCACTGCCACTGCTCGGAGGTGCCGTTGCATGATTAGGGCTACTGGGGTTGTGGCCTCCACTTGCGGGCCGCGTAGCCCTAGCGAAGCGGACCCTGATCACCGGCTTACTTCCTGCTGGCGCATCCAGTCCTCAATATCCGAGAGGCGATAGATGATCTTGGACCCGATGCGCATGCGCTTGGGGCCGTCCGACAGATGCGTGGCTAGGAACTTTTCACTAACGCACATGTACTGAGACGCCTCGCGGCGGCTCAGGTAGATGGACGCGGTAACCTCCCGCGCTTGGACGACCATGGGCATGATGGTGGACGAGTGCAAACAAAACTCCGGTACTAAGGGCCTATGCCTAATGGGGCATGCGGCAGTGCTGATGGAGCGCCCTACAGAGGGCGCGTGATGGTGGGGACGCTGGGATTCGGATGGCTCCCAAGCACCGCGCCGGATAAAGGGGGCTGCGGAACTAACTTAGGAGGACGGAATCCTGACCAGTGATCCTGATCGGTAACTACAACGGGGAGTCAGGGGCGCTGGCGTTCCTCGCCTAGCGCACTCACTGTTCCCTGTCAAGCTCTGCTAATCCTACATGTAGTGCAAGGCGCTCCCTAGCACTAAATGCGATGTATTACAAGTATGTCATTTAATGCACCGTTAATCCACAGGCAGAGCTCCAGTGAATCCCCCGGATTCCAGCGATTTTGCGCCACAGGATCCATATCGCGTTGTGCTCGCCCGGCGATGAGCACCCCCCGTGTCGCGAGATGGGCGGGCGTGTCGCACCCCTGCATGCCGCTATTTCGCGAGCTTACGATTTTATGGCTACTGTGTGGGGATGGCAATCAACAAACTTGAAAACGGGAAGTGGCGACACGACTATCGCGTGGATGGCAAGCGCACCTACAAGCAGTTCAGGACCAAAACTGAGGCTTTGGCGCACGAGTTGCAGATCAACACAGCCAAGGCCGGAGGTACGCTAATCGACACCCGCAAGGGTGGCAAGATCAGGTTTCATGATCACTACCTAGCGTGGCTTGATCGGATAGAGCGTGTGGGCGCACGGGGTCAGCGGCCCACGTCGCCCGTAACGGTCGCCGGTTATCGGCGCGTATACGAAAAGCACATGAGGCCCCACCTTGAGCACCGCACGTTGGCCAGCGTCACGCTGCCCGTGATCAACGAATGGCTGACAACCTTCGACACGGACGACGCCCGCCGCAGGGCGTATCGACAGCTTGGCCGGATGCTTCAATTCGCAGTGGATAGCGGCTACCTCGCCGCTAATCCAGCCCGTAATGCCACGATCAATAACGTGCCTACACCAGCCCCCGTCAGGGAACCTGCCGCATTGACCGCCCCGCAGCTAATGAAGCTCGCGGAGCAGGCCGCAGCAGGCGGTCGCTATGAGAAGGCGTCACACGACGCCTACGGGCTTCTGATCCGTTTTGCTGGCACCACGGGGCTTAGATGGTCCGAGGTCTCGGGCCTCAAGGTTGGCGCTCTTTCGTTGGACGCCGACGAGGCGCAAGTCGAAGTGCGGACAACCCTTGTGCCTGTGGATGGGCGGCTGGAGTTTAGGGAGACGACCAAGGGGCGCAAGCCCCGCACTGTCCCGATTCCTGCCTCTGTCGCGGTAGACCTTGAGGCGCACGTCAAGGGCGCATCTGCCGATGCCCTGGTCTTCACGTCGCCGTCCGGTACTGAATTGAGGTCATCCAACTTTGCACGCCGGGTATTCCATCCAGCAGTGGAGCGATGCCAAACGCTAGATCCGAAATTCCCCTCCATGGTTTTTCACGACTTGCGGCGTACCGCCGTCACGCTGGCGATAAGCACTGGACAGCATGTGAAAGTTGTCCAGCAGATTGCGGGCCACAGCTCGGCAGTGACGACGCTGGATGTCTACACGCAGCTCTTGGCTCACGACGTGCACGCCTCGGCGCGGGCCGTGGACGCCTTGCTGACTGCCCCGGCAGTAGCCACGTGAGTGGCTACGAAAAAGGTCGTGGCTACAAACTGGCTACGTTATGTCTAAATATCCTTGTGATCTAGGGGGAGAACATTATGACTCATAATCGTGAGGTCGGGAGATCGAGCCTCCCCACCGCTACAGTTTGCGCAGGTCAGAGGCGTTTCGCTTCTGGCCTGCTTCTGTTTTAAGTACTCGATCCAACGGAAACCCAACTGATTCACGTCAACTTGAACCGATTGGCGCCTATTCAAGTGAAATCAGCTTTGACTTGAATCAATGTTGTAGTCTTCAAGTCAGCGTGAATCGCTCCACTAAGAAGCCCCCAGTGGCGGCCGCGATCCCGTGATCGCTGCTGCCCTGGCCCATTACCAGTTCGAGACAATTCACCCGTTCAACGACGGGAACGGGCGGCTCGGGCGACTGTTGATTGTGCTGGGCCTGATGCGGGACAGTGTGATTAGCGAGCCACTCCTGAGCGTCTCCCCCTGGTTCGAAGCACGGAGGGATGTCTACCAAGACCAGTTGGCCAGACTCAGTGAAACGGGGGACTGGTCGAGTTGGGTGGAGTTTTTCGCCGAGGGCATTGCTGCATCAGCACACGAAACAGCGGCCTTGGTCGATGACCTTCTCGACGTGAGCCAAAAGCATATGGACACTCTTCGGAAGGCTTCGGCCACGGGAGTCATCCTCGACATCGCCGGGTCTCTTCTTGCCAACCCCATCATTACAAGGCCGAGACTCGCCAAGAAGTTCAACAAGAGTTACCAAACAGTTAGCAACGCTGTGGCGAAGCTCCAGCAGCTTGGAATTCTTGAGGACTACCCGTTCGAGGCCGCGCAGCAGACGTACATCGCCGCCGACATCTTCGGCATTCTTACAAGGCGCTAGCAGTATCTGGTTCTAGCGAGAGGGGCCCTCGCTAGAACCAGCTGCCACTTGTTCAAGTGAACTGGAATGCCCTGCAAAGCGTTCAAGTGAACCGGACAGTCACTGGAACGCCGTCGTCGTCGACACGACCCGATCGAGCACGTCCGCCACTTCGGTGTGGATAACCTTGCGGCCCATGTAGACGTCCTGGGTCATTGATACCTGCGCATGGCCGAGCTGGTCCGCACCAATTCGTGCCGACAGACCTTGACCGTCCAGCAGAGTCGCCAGAGTCTTCCGGAAGGTGTGGGAGGTGACCCAGTCCAGCTTGAGGCAGGCGCGCACCGTGCGCACTGCTTGTGTACCGCTGACGGATCGCGCAGGGTGCCGAGCGCGGACGGGAACACGACGTCGTGGACGCTCCCCACAGCGGCCACCTGGCGCCCCATGACCATCGCAATGGCGAACGCCGGCAACGGCAGCACTCTTTCGCCGGCGGCCGTCTTCGTGAAGCTTTCGCGGATCATTCCTTGACCCGGGATCCGGTTGACCTATGGGCTTCATCGAGAGGGAAGCTATGGCCGGACCTGATTGGCAGAGCCGAGTGCTTGCCATCTGTCGCATCCATCAAATCACTCCTGAGCACTTGCATTTGCGCCCGAGCATAGCGGGCAGATAACTCACGGGAAGGCGTGCCCGGGAGGCTTTACTTCGTTAACGCAAGGACCACCACGATTGCCGTTGCGACGAACAACATCGCCAGGGCAACGTACGCCACGTAGGGCTTCGACGTGCCAGCCTGGCGTGAATCTTTGTAACGGCGGTATTTTGACATGCGCAAGTCGTACTAGGGGGGTCCTCAAGATTCGATCAAGACCCGTACTGTGTGACGCAATACGCCCGGCGGATAAATCCGGTTATGTTCCACCCGTAACGAAAGCCCCGCGTCTCTCCCATCATGGGGAGGCGCGGGGCCTTCATGCGTGGCCACCTGGGTCTCCTCAAGCACTCACGCCCAACACGGCCAGCGTGGAAGCCCAGGTTGTTGTCCGCCGTTTCAGGCCACGCCATACGATGGCCCCATGACCAGTTTCACCCTCAATGGCGTCACATACGAGTACCTTCGGCCGGAGCCGACCGGCCGCCTCGAGGAGATCCAGTCATGGGAGTACGGGCACTGGCCGCGGGTCGAGGCCGCCGTCCCCTTGGTGGGCGGCGGCACCGTGGCCGTCTACGCCATGGCGTCCCGCTGGAGCCACGCCACGATCCACGTCGAATGGCTGGACGGCGACGGCCACCGACACAACGCATGGGTCCCCAAGGGCAATGTCCGGCGGCTGACCGCGTCCGAGTGGGACATCATCGAGTACCAGGAATGCTCGGAAACTCTGCGGGGCGGTCAGGTGGGGGAAGAGGCTTCCGGGGTTTCTGCCGGCGGATTAGTTCCGGTTAGCACCACCAGTAAACATCGCACGAAAAAGCCCCGCATCCCGTCATGGTGGCGCGGGGCTTCTCTCATGGAACTGCCGCTAGACGGGCGTGCCAGCCACGGTCCATTCAAGGCGGTGCCCCTGCGGGCATGTCGGCCGGCCGATGCGCTGCCACTCGTACGACGGCACCAAGCCGTCATCCCGTCCGTACTTCCATACCTCGCGGAGCGTGGTGCCACACCGCGGGCAGGCATGCTTACTGTCTCGGATTTCTCGATCAGCCATAGATAGTCCCCCCATTTATCCGTACCGAGCGCCGGGCGCCCTCAGTTGTGGTTGAACGTACCAGCCGGGTGTCAGAGAAGGCTAGGGAAGATTGGGGATACCGCCGGGGCGATAGGGGCAGACGCACCGTTGAACATAGGGAATGACGGCCTTGGAGTGCCATGGACAGTAGGTTCTGGCCATGACTAACAGTGATGACATGCCCCCGGGAGACGCCACCGTTGCGCAGGTGGCGGAGTTCCTGATCACCACCACGAAACGATTCGAATCATGGCCCGCTCCGGTGACTTCCCCAACGCGTACAAGGCAGGCAGCGGGACGAAGAACTCGCCACTGAGGATCCCTTGGTCCGACGTCCGCCGGTACAGGATGCTCCAACCTCGAGCCAAATCCTAGAGCAGCGGTCAGGGTAGGATCCACGAATGACCGCAGATATACACCCCACCCGCCGACCGGATCAGCAACGGGACTGCCCCCGGTTTTGTTGACTCCTTGACCTAGCGAGCTGGTGCTCGTGGAAGGATGTTGACCATGCCCACGGCTTATGGGGCGGAGTTCCGCCAGGATGTTATTGATGTGGCCCGCAAGGGCGAGGCGCCGCTGGCGCAGATTGCGAAGGATTTCGGGCTTTCGGTCACGACGTTGAAGCGTTGGCTTGCGATAGCCGAACGTAAGGAGACCGGGGCAGGGCCGGCGGCAGCGGAGTCGGCCGAGATGCGGGAGCTGAAGAAGCGGAACCGCTTGTTGGAGCAGGAGTGCGGTGCGGGCCTTTAGGGCCGAGGTGCGCCCGGCACGCAGGATTCGCAAGCATTCAACGGGCCGTCTTTGGATTTCGGGATCGACGTGGTCCGTCCGTCGAGGACGGATTTGGCGGCCTGGTAGGCGTCCAAAGGATCGGATTTACCCTTCAGCCGGCGCGGCCCGGTTTGGGCGATTCACCTCCAGCACACAAAGACCTTCACCCCGCTTGTGGTTTCGGTCTTTAGCAGGGTTCGGGGCTGTACACGGCCGGTGTCACTTCCGGCTGCATCCGTAAGTCTGCACTGCTCCATCGGCCACGTGGCGGCCTGTCTGGAACGCTCTGTGTATGCCTACTTCACGGTGAGGGTTCCGTGCATATTGCCGTGGAAAATACAGTGATAGGAATAGGTTTCGGGTTCGGTCGGTGCGGTGAAGGTGCCTGGGCCGACTTTGATGACAGCATCGAACGCAGCTCCGGTGTCCGCGGTGATCGTGTGGGCTTCGATGTCCTCGTTGATGACGGTGACCAGCGTCCCGGGGCCCACAATTTCCGACCCTTGGTATTTGAAGTCCTTGATCAGGATTTCAGCCGGATCCGCGCCGCCGGACGGTGGATCAGCAGGCGGTGTTGCGGCCTGGGTTCTCGTCGTGTCGGCGGGCGGGACGGAAGCTGACTGTTCTGTTGTCCGGGCCGGCGACGCCGAGGAGCCGGTTCCGGGTCAAGCCGGGTTCCCGTTCCCGCAACCGGAGAGGGCAATGACGGCCGCAGCCGTCCCGAGCGCCCAGACAGTTCTAGTGGTCATTTTCATGATGAACCTTTCGTGGGCTTCGGGTAAGCGCCCGTGGTCTAGGGTTGCTCGGTGGATCGGCTGTCAGGGGTGCTCGACCCAGCAGGCGAGGATGGTGGTGGAGAGCTGGTAGGCCAGGGCGTTCCTGGTGATGCCCTCCGGTCCCAGGGTTGCGGGGAGATCGGAGGCGTCCACGTGCAGGATGAAGTTGTCTTTTTGGAACACGGCTGACCCGTCAGTGGTTTCGTATGCGGGGAATCCGAGGTTGGCGAGCCCTTCGATGGGTTTTGCCTCTTTGGCGAGGGCCTGCATGGCGTTGAAGTAGGTAAGTGCCGTCGCCTGGTTGGAGGCGTCCTGGACGGATATTTCCAGTGCCCCTTCCTGCAGGTGGTAGATGCAGGTGAAGGTGCTGTCCGCCCAGATGTTGATGGTGTGCGGGGCCTCCTTCAGGTCAAGGATTGAGGTGAGCCTGTCCATGGGCTGGTCCCCGCAGACCATCAGGGCAGCATCGCTGGGCCCCTCCGGGGTGGTACCGGGTGAGGGTGTCACGCCGCCGTGATGTCCGCCGCTGTGACCGCCAGTGTTTCCGGTGTCCGGTGAAGTTTCCGGTGGGGCCAGCGTTGAAGCGTCCGTTTGCGTTGCAGAGACCGCGCCCTCCGTTCCTGCTGCGGCGGCGCAGCCGGTGAGAAGCACGGACGCAACGGCCAGGGCGGCCAGCGCGTGGGCTTGGGATTTCATTTTTTGTCCATCCTTTGCCTGTTTCTTGCTCCTGGAGGAGGGGTCCGTTGTCAGGTTTTGAGTTTGGCGTAGATGACGTAGTTGTCGTCGAAGAGCCCGGTGGCGGGATCATACCCGTCGCAGGTGATCAGCCGCAGCTCAGCTCCGGGTGTGTTTCCGTAGACCTCGAGGGTAGGGAAGCTGTTTTTGCTGTAGGTGGCCCCGCGGTCCACGGTGAACAGGGCGACACTGCCGTCGGTTCGGGAGACGTTGATTTCGGTGCCGGGGGTGAGCGTCCGGAGGTCCGCGAAGACACCGGTGTTGCCGCCGAGTGCGTTCACATGGCCCAGCATCACGGAGGGTCCGCGTTCCCCGGGGGTGGGGGAGCCGTTGTACCAGCTGGCGGGTGCGCCGCTGCCGGTGTCCTGCGGTACTTCCAGGGACCCGTTTTGTCGCAGTCCCAGATGGAGAAGGTCCGTCCGGACCCCGATCGTGGGGATGCTGAGGGTGACGGGAGTGGAAGCGCCCATCACCGGTGGACGCTGCTGTGCCGGCGGTACTGCGGGGGTGGCGGGCGATGAGGCTGCAACTGTTGGGGAGCCCGCAACAGTCGGGGTGGCCGGAGAGGCCGAGGCCGTAACGGAAGCGGAAGGAGCGGACCGGGCATCGGTGGTTCCGGCGGCACAGCCGCCCAGGGACAGCAGGAGCAGAACCCCGGCCGCCGTGGGGGCCAGGAGGCGTCCGCGGCGGCCGGGATTCGTGGTTCTCACAGTAGTGATCCGGTCAGGCCGCGTTTAGGCTGCGGTGCCGGCGTTGCGGCGGCGGACTGCGTAGGCTCCGCCGGCGAGGGCCACGAGGACGAGCCCGCCGCCGAGGGCAAGTGCTCCGGTATCGGTGCCGGTTTCCTGGGTGAGGCCGGTGTCGGCGCCGCCCGCGGGCATCTTCATCTGCCCGGCTTTCAGGGTCCCGCACAGGGCGGGGGAAGTGGCGGCCAGCGGAAGTGTGGGGGCCAGATCGGATTTGGCGGCCTGGCCTGCCGCGCTGAGGGTGGCGGGATCAAGGCCGTGGACGACCACGACAGCGGTGCCGGCTTCCAGGGCTGCCTTGGTTTCGGCGTTCAGTTCGAAGGTGCGGTCAACGGTGTAGGCGGCGCCCTGTCCTCCGACCTTGAGGTCCAGGCCTGCTGCGGGGCTGGTGTCGCCGCTGGTCGAGAGGGTGGTGACGATGCCGCCGTAGGACGGGGCGCCTTCGGTGGTGGAGATGACCTGGTCACCGTCCTTATCGGCTGAAGGGTCCGGGCAGAGGCCCTTGGCTCCGCCGTGGATGTGCTGGACGTGGGGGTACGGGGCGTCCATGAAAGTGGCAGGCATGCCCGAGACGTTCAACACGACATGGGCCTGGTTTCCCGTGACATCAACAGTGATGGTTCCCGAGCCGGCACTGCCGTTGATCTGGCCCAGCGTGGACTGGTAGGACTGGTCCGCGGCCATGGCCGGGGAGCCGGAAAGGGCAAGAGCGCCCAAAGCGAGAGTGGGGACTGCCATAAAGCGAAGTGTCTTATTCATTGGAAAATCTCCTCATACACGCGCGTGTGATGTTGGCGCCCCCGAAAAAGGGGGTCACCAATACTTCGGAACAGTGCCACCGAAGGATGGGTACGAATGTGGCCCGGCACACAAAAACATGAACGGGACGCCAAGGCACACTCTGGCAGGGCTTTCACCGGCAGGGATCCGGGCCGCTTCAGGTCCGTTCCCGGCGTTTCAGGCGGCTGACGCGTGCTGGCTCCGGGGCTGTATCCACGGTCCGCGGCGGGTTTTGCGCAGCAGCAGCCCGTAACCTGTCACTGCCAGCCCACCGGCGATGGCTTCGGCGACGGCGGTGATGACCTTGGCGGTGTACCAGACCGGTTCATACATCGAAGGCAGCGGCCCCATGGCGGGGACCTGTACGTACCGGTAAAGGATGACGGCGGCCAGGGAGGAAAGGGCGACTGATGCGGCGGCAGCGAAAGCGGTCCGTGTGTTTTTCAACAGAATAAACACCGCGGCCAGGATGGCTGCCCCGGCCTGGATCAGGAACAGGGTGCCCTGACCGATGCCTCCTGGTGCGGCCTGCTGGTATCCGGGCGCGAGCTGAACATGAATCACCGCGCTGAGCACCAGCGACGCCGCGGCGCAGATCCGGACCACCCGCAGGGGACCATGACCGGTTACGAGGATGTGTGCGCGTTTCACTTCACGACCAGCGTCCCGGTCATCTGCGGATGAAAGCTGCAGATAATTCCGTACTCACCCGGTGCATCCGGGGCCTGAAAAGTCACCGTCGCACCGGCCGGCACCGCAACATCGAAACCGCCCTTGTCCTTCGCGGTCAGCGTGTGCGGGGCGCTGTCCGCGTTCATTACCGTCACCATCGACCCCGGCTTCACCGATGTCGGGACGTCATAGCCGAAGCCCTTGATCATGATGACAGCCCCGCCGGCCTGTGCCGAAGCAGTGGATGACGGGCCGGAGGAACTGCTGGCGGCAGGCGGGGCGGAAGACTCCCCGCCTTGACCTGCGCATCCGGTGACGGCCGCCAGCGAAACAGCTGCAGCTACGGCCCAAATGTGAGTAATGGTTTTCATGACAATCCCCTTCAAGGGATGTTGTCCTCCACCCGCCGGACGGCGCGCCCATCAGGAAACTACCCCACGCACGCTATTCGTCACTCCGGCCCTTATGGACTGCCGAATGAGGCAGAAGTCTGTCCAAGAGAACCGGGCGGCCCACGAATAGTAGGCTCCCCGCCCATCCCCGCACGCTTGTGGCGCGAATCACATAAGACCACCGAATTTCTCGGTGGCCCCTTAACTCGGTGGCCCCTTGATAGGGAGCGAAAACATGAAAAGAAATTCCAAGCTGGCTCTTGGCGGAGCGGCAGCGGCGGTTCTTGCCGTTGTTTCGATGGGTGCCGGCCCCGTCCTGGCCCAGAACGGCAAGGCGACAGACAAAACGGTGACGCTCACCGCTGTGCTCACCGAGCTGAACGGGTCCGGCGCGTCCGGCACCGCCACGGCCGTGGTGAAAAACCAGAAGATCGAACACATTGAGGTCCATGCCACCGGCCTGACCCCGGACGCACCCCACGCCCAGCACATCCACTACGGCAACGACGCGCTGAACGAGTGTCCGACCTTGGCCCTGGACGCCGACTTGGACGGTGGCCTAAACACTGTTGAAGGCATACCGGCCTACGGCCCCGTGGTCGTATCCCTGAACACAACCGGGGACACAACCCCGGCCAGCTTCCTGGACGTCGCCCGTTTCCCGGTCTCCCATGACGGGATCTTTAACTACAGCCGGGACAACATTGAGTTCACCGACGTCGCCGGCACAGGCTACCCCGGTGCGGGCGGACTCGGCACAGCCAAACAGATCGCCGACTCCATCCGGGAAGGCGAAGGCGTCCTGGTCATCCACGGCCTGGACTACGACGGCAACGGGACCTACAACGTCAGTAACCCTGAAGGAGCCAGCGAACTGAACCCGAACCTGCCAGCCGAAGCCACAGACCCGGCCGTATGCGGCGTCCTCCGCTGACACCCTGACGGACTGGCCGCTGCTGGGGCGGCCAGACCCACCAGACGGAAGCAAAGCCTCCCCGATGGAGCCCTAAACGGGAACGTTGACTTGCTCGTTCGGGCTCTCGTGCAGGATCCAAGGTGTTGACCGCTCTCGGGGGGCCGCTGAATCCAGTGGAACGAGGACGGGGTCACGGAGCGGTTCAGCAGGGAGTCGCCAATCATGCCGTGCTTGGGAAAAACTCAACCCGTCCGAAGGCCAGCATGCTTACGACCTGTTCACCGGTGCCCGCATGGCTGCAATGTCAGCCATGCCGAGGAATGAATGAAACACTCATCCGGTTCCTCGCCAGATAGTCAGACCGCTGAGCAACGCAGACGCACATCATCGTCTCCAAGCTCGCCTTAAGGGATGCCTGCACGCCGTCCGGATCGGGCTGACTCAGCCACAGTAAGAGTTTCCGGCCAACATGGGCGCCCCGAGAGTGAATCTAGCGGCGGCGGTCGGGAGTGTCCGTTTAACGGTGGAACCGTGGCTGGCATTAATTGATTCTTCCTTCGAAGGTGATGGCGAACGCGTTCAGGCGAAGGTGATGGCGAACGCGTTCAGGGCCAGCTTCCACCTCGTTGCCCATCGTGCCCTGCCTTTGCCGGTCGGGTCCAGTGCCCGGGTGGCCAGGTAGAGGCATTTCAGTGCGGCTTGGTCGGTGGGGAAATGTCCCCGGGCTCGGATCGCGCGCCGGTAGCGGGCATTGACGGATTCAATGGCGTTGGTGCTGCAGATGACCCGACGGATTTCGACGTCGTAGTCCAGGAACGGCACGAATTCGCTCCACGCGTTCTCTCAGAGCCGGGTGATCGCCGGGTACCGTTGGCCCCATTTGCCCGAGAAATCGACGAAGCGTTCCTCCGCCGCAGCCTCGGACGGAGCGGTGTAGACAGGGCGCAGGTCACGGGACATTTCGTCCCAGTATTGCCGGGCGGCGTACCGGAAGGTGTTCCGGATCAGGTGGACGATGCAGGTCTGGACCACGGCGGTCCCAGACCGTGTTGATGGCCTCCGGCAGGCCCTTGAGCCCGTCGCAGACGGTGATGCAGACGTCCTGAACGCCGCGGTTCTTGATTTCCGTCAGGACGGAGAGCCAGAACTTCGCGCCTTCCCCGCCGTCCCCGGCCCACAGCCCCAGGATGTCCCGCTCACCGTTGACGCTGACACCGATCGCGACGTAGACCGGCCGGTTCGTGACCTGCCCGTCGCGGACCTTGACGTGGATTGCATCGATGAACACCACGGGGAACACCCGGTCCAAGGGCCGGTTCTGCCAGTCGGTCATTTCCCCGATCACCTTTTCGGTGATCCGCGAGATCGTGTCCTTCGATACCCCGACCCCGAACACCTCCCCGAAATGGGCCGCGATCTCCCCGGTCGTGAGGCCCTTCGCGCTCAGCGACAGCACAATCTCGTCCACGCCCGTCAGCCTTCGCTGCCGCTTCTTCACGATCTGCGGGCCGAACGTGGAGCCGGTGTCCTGCGGCACGTCAATCTCAACCGGCCCGATCTCCGTCAGCACGGTCTTCGTGCGGATGCCGTTACGGGAGTTCCCGCTTCCACGCCCGGCCACTTCGTGTTTTCCGTAACCGAGGTGCTCGTCCATCTCGGCTTCCAACGCGGTCTCCAAAACGTTCTTCGTGAGCCGATTCAACAACCCGCCCCGGGCCCACGAGGTCGATACCCTGTTCTCTGGCCTGAGCCAGGAGCTGCTGCGCCAACTCTTGCTGATCCACGTCAGTCGCCATGGGATCCAGTGTTTCGCTCATGATCGGTCCTTCCCGCCAGGCACGGCCCGGCGTGTCAGGCCAACCACGGATCCACCGTTATTCACAGTCCCGCGACGCTTTGTGGCGTTTGCGATCGGTGGTCATGTTCATTGGAGGGCCTGGTCATGCCTCGGTACTTCCGGTCGGCGCATACCGGGTGGAGGGACCTGGCTCCAGGAGCTGAGGATGCGGAGCTTGCGGATCGGTGGGGTTGTCGACGGCTTGCATGCCAGGAGGGCCACGACGGCGCTGGCCGTGCTCTTCCAGTTCTCGTAGTAGTCCTTCATTCGTGGGGGTCGGTGAACATCATCCGGACGTAATTGCGCTCGTGCGGGGCCACCTTGTCGACGTCCATAAGGAGCGCCGCGGCCAGCGCGTTGCAGGTGACCGGTCAGTCGGCTGGCGCCCGCAAGTGGCGTGGCGGATGTGCGTAGTGAGGCGCAGGTTAAACAAGTAGTGGCCACTCGCGCTTCTGCTGCCTGGCGCTGGAAGGATCTCCCTGGGAGGCCGGTTTCCGGCCGGACGTGGAGGGACGGTAGACCGGTGTCCATCACAGGGGGTCGAGCGACGTCGGGTGGTGCCCCGTGAGGCTGCCCGTCTCCAAGGCGGCCAATGCACGCGCGTCCACGCGAGCCAGGCTCGCCGCCCTTTGGTCCGGCTTACATTCCGTGCGTTTCCAGGTTCTGGCCGCCATGCTGGGCATGATGTTTGCCGGTCTCGCCCTCAGCGGCACCATCACGTTTGCGATTTCCTTCAACGAGCTGGAGAGCCGCGTCGATCAGGGCCTCACCGACAGGGCACGAAACGTGGAAAGACTCGCCCGCGCCAGTTCGGCCGATAGCGCGCAGCCGTTTGCATACCGGCTCCGAGCCGCAGCCGCCGACGTCGAACCCGGCCGGCACGGAGTGCTGGCACTGTTTGTCGACGGACACCTCGCCTGGAAGGTCGAAGGCAACCCTGACAACCAGGTGCTGCCCGAGACCCTGTACCGTCCGATCGCCGCGATGTCGGATCCCCGCGCTCAGGTAACGGGGAGCGTTGGCGCAGACCCGGACCAGATACGGATCACCCTTTTGCCCGTCGAGGTCTCCGGCGGCAGCGGAACAGCCTTCCTGGTGGCAGGCCGGGACATATCGGACCAGCAGGAGCGGATCCTCGCCTCCATACGGACCTATGCCATGGTCTCCGGCGGCGCGCTAGTGGTTGCGGGACTGGTGGGCGGATTCCTGGCCGGACACCTCCTCCGTCCCCTGCGCCGCATGCGCGAGACCACTGAGATCGTCAGCCACGTCGACCTGAGCCAACGGGTGGATGTGCGCGGAGGTGCCAGTGACGTGTCCCAACTGGCCCGCACCTTCAACACGATGCTTGAACGCATCGATGACGGGGTCAATGAACAGCGGCAGTTCATGGACGATGTGGCTCATGAACTGCTGACCCCTTTGACCATTCTCTGCGGCCATCTGGAGTTGATGTCGCCCAGTGACCCCGAGGATGTGGCCGAGACAAGGGCCCTCCTCCTCGATGAGCTGGCCCGGTTGCAGCGGCTGGTGGATGATCTGCTGCTGCTGGGCAATGCCCGTCGCCCGAATTTCGTCAGCGTGCAGGAACTGGACGTCGCACGTTTCACGGACGAGGTCATGGGCAAGATCCGCGTGCTCGCGAACCGGCGGTGGGAGATCGACGAAGCCTGCGGCGGCGTGGCGGTGGCAGACCCCCAGCTGCTCACCCAGGCGCTGGTACAACTCGCCGCCAACGCGGTGAAGTACACCGATGATGACGGGGTCATAGCGCTTGGGAGCAGGGTCGAACCTGGCCAGCCCAACGAGGACGGGCTGCCCGAATACGACACCCTGGCTGTGTGGGTCCGGGACACGGGCCAGGGCATTGCCGCCGAGGACCAGGTCCGGATCTTTTCCCGGTTCGCCCGGGTCGAAGCGGGGCGCGGCGCAGAGGGCTCCGGCCTTGGACTGGCGATCGTGACGGCCATTGCCGAGGCACACGGCGGGAAAGTGACGGTGACGTCGGCCCTCGGACAAGGTTCCACGTTCACCGTCCTGATTCCACTCAGTCAGGACAGGGCCCTGCTGTGAGCCGCATCCTGATAGCCGAAGACGAGGAGCGGATCTCCAAATTCATGGAGAAGGGCCTGCGCTCAGCCGGGCATGCAGCGTCGGTGGTCGGCGACGGGATCACCGCCTTGGACTATGCCACGTCCGGCGAATTCGACCTGTTGATCCTGGACGTGGGCCTTCCGCGCCTGGACGGGTTTACCGTTTTGGGACTACTGCGGGAGAGTAAGGTGCCCCTTCCGGTGATAATGGTCACGGCACGGACGTCGGTCCAGGACACCGTGGCCGGCCTCAACGCAGGTGCCGACGACTACCTGGCCAAACCATTCCACGTTGAGGAACTCCTGGCACGCATCCGGATCCGGCTCCGGGATCCGCGTCCCGACGACGCCGACCATGTCCTCAAATGCGGTGAGCTGGTACTGGACCCGCATTCCCGCATCGCGAGGGTGGGGGCCCAGGAGGTGGACCTCTCCACCCGGGAGTTCGCGCTGGCCGAAACGTTCATTCGTCACCCCGGGCAGGTCCTGAGCCGGGAGCAGCTGCTCAACAGTGTCTGGGGCTATGACTACTCCGGCGCGTCCAATGTGGTGGACGTCTATGTGCTCTACCTGCGAAAAAAGCTGGGAGCCGACCGGTTCGTCACGGTCCGCGGCACCGGCTACCGGCTGGCGGCCGTCTGAGCTTACCGGCGTTCCCGCAGGCTTTGGCGTGCCCTGATTTTTTGATGAGAAGCCTCTAATTTGCTTCAAATGCGTTTCTCATCGGGCCCCTCCACACTTGCGGTATTCAGCCCATGCCTCGCATTGGCCGAGGTAACCGCATTCCGGGAGGACGACTACCGTGGAACCCTTGCTGCTTGCTCTCTACGCGCAGGACCGGACCGGGTGGGAGTGGGTGCTCCTGCCCGGCGCCGACTTCACGCAAGTACAAAAGTTTCTTCCGGTGGGCGCCGCGGGGGCCGTGGTCTGGTGCCTGTGGCTGTACCGGGTCATCCTCTCGCGCCGGGCCCGCCCGGTGGTGACCCCCTTCCGCGCAAGCACTTCGGTGATCGTCCCGTCCTTCCATGAGGATCCCGATATTCTGATGCGCTGCCTCGGGTCCTGGCTGGCCCAGGACCCGGCGGAGATCATCATTGTGCTGGACACCAAGGACCTGGAGGCCTACCAGCGGATCACCGCCCTGGACATTCCGTCGGTGCGGCCCATCCTGTTCCGCCACGCCGGTAAACGCTCGGCCCTTGGCCGGGGTGTCCGGGCCGCCAGCGGGGAGATCCTGGTCTTCGTCGATTCGGACACGTCTTGGGAGCCGGGGCTGCTGGCGGCGGTGCAGATGCCGTTCGCGGATCCCGCCGTGGGCGGGGTGGGCACCCAGCAGAACGTGTACCAGCGCAATTCCAGTGTGTGGCGGCGGATGGCAGACTGGCTGGTGAACCTGCGCTACTTCGACTACGTTCCGGCCATGGGCCGGGCGGGCGCCGTCGCCTGCCTGTCCGGCCGCACGGCGGCCTACCGCGCGTCGGTCGTCCGGCCGCTGCTGCCGCATCTTGAGGATGAGTTCTTCCTGAGCCGCCGCTGCATCTCCGGCGACGACGGCCGGCTCACCTGGCTGGTTCTGGCCGCTGGGTACAAAACGGTCCATCAGTCCTCGGCCCGGGCCCTGTCCATGTTCCCGAATACGCTCCGTGGCTTCCTGAAGCAGCGCATCCGCTGGAGCAGGAACTCCTACCGGTGCTACCTGACTGCGGCCTACAAAGGCTGGCTGTGGCGCGTGCCGTTCGTCACCAAGATCACAGTGCTGCAGATCCTGCTGACGCCCGTCACCATGGGCGTTTCGCTGGTGTACCTGCTCTTCAGCCGGCTGGAACTGACGCCCCTGGGAGTGGGGCTGGCGGTGGGCTGGCTCCTGCTGGGGCGCGGCGTCCGGGGAATTTCGCACCTTGTCCGGTATCCGCGGGACATCGTTCTGCTGCCATTGCTTGCCATAGTCGTGATTACGGTGGCTTTGCCCATCAAGGTCTATGCGTTCATCACCATGAACAAGCAGGGCTGGCTGACGCGCTTGGACACCACCACTGGCGGTGAAGGCCAGACTGCGCAAAGCCTCGCCCGCCGGGAGGCCCTCGGATGAAGGCCAACCCGGTCCTGCGCTGCGCGGTGTTGCCCTTGGCGGCGGCAGCGCTTATTTTCTCCCCGTCCCCTGCCACCGCGGGCACAGCAGCGGAACCGCCGGCCATGGTCCTCGCCTCCGCGGCGGACACCGCCCAGCCGGAAGGCGGCCATGGCGCCGCCTACGCCGGCGATCGGGTCCGCGAACCGGCGCTGGTCATCGCGGAGGACCAGCGGCTGGCGCAGGTGCGTACGGCCGCCGCCGATGCCCGGACCAAGCGCGTGAAGCTGGCCAGCCCGTACCGCGTGCAGTCCGGACAGTCCCTCACGCTGGTCCTGACGCCGCGGGCCGCGCCGTACACCGTGCCGGACCTGCTGCAGCTGGCACCGCAGGGCTTCACCCAGCAGTCCCCCGGGCAGTACCTGCTGTCGGAAAACATTCTCATCCAGGCCGGCGCAGTGCTCACCGTTGGCGGCGGCAGCGGGCTGGACCTGCGGCTTGCCAGCAAGCCGCAGGGGTTCGTTTCCATAGTGAACGACGGCGGCAGGCTGGACATCGCCGGCTCCGCCGCCTGGCCGGTGAGGATCACGAGCTGGAACGACGGCGGGGCGGGCCCGGACACCGCGACCGGTGACGGGCGCGCCTACATCCGCTCCATCGGCGGCCAGGCAACCATCAGCCACGCAGTCGTCGAAGCCTTGGGCTTCTGGAGCGGCCGCACCGGAGGCCTGGCGCTGACCGGCACCGACCGCCCCACGGCAAGGACCGTGACTGCGCCACCGGCCCCTACCCCAGCCCCAGCGGCACCGGCACCCGCGCCCGCGCCCGCGCCGCCGGCGGTACCGCTGCTGGACGCCGGGCCGGCCCCGGCGGACAACTTCGTTACCGGGTCCGTGGAGGACACCACGGTGTCGGGCAACGCCTTCGGCCTGTTCCTGACCAAGGCCCGGGGAGTCCGCATCAGCAACATGACCGTCGAAGGGAGCCTGGTGGACGGCGTTGTCCTGCACCACCGCGTCAGCGACACCACAGTGGACATGACGGCGTCGCGCAACAATGCGGGCAGCGGATTCGTCCTGGCCCGGGCCACCCAGGGCATTGCGCTCACCCAGGTCCAGGCCGCATCGAACGGGTGGGACGGAATCCGGGTGGACGGCCGGTCACTGGCTCCGGGCGCGTCTGCGGGCGGCGGACCCACGGCGCTCTACGGCAGCCATACCGTAAGCAACAGCACCGTGGAGAGCAACGGCCGCGCCGGCGTCGAAATCATCGGCGGCCAGAACGTCGGAATCTACGGCAACACCGTCACTGACAACGGCACCGGCATCCTGGTCTCCGGCGATGCCGCCAACATCACAGTGGAGAGCAACGCCCTGCTGCGGCAGAAATTCCGGACCGTTGCCCTGCTGGACGGCGTGAAAAGCACCTTGGTCTCGGGGAACTCCATCATTGGCGGGGAAACAGGAGTGTTCCTGCGCAACGCAGAGGCCCGGATTGCCCTGAACACCATGGCGGGGATCACCAAGCACGGGATCACCGCCCTGGGCAGCGCTGCGCATGAGATTGCCGGCAACACCATCGCCGGAACAGGACCCAGCGCCCTCTACGAAAAAGGCACCCGGGCCCCGGTCACGGACACCAACAACACCCGGGCGTGGACCACCACCAGGCCTTTCTGGGCGCAGGTGGCCACGTTCTTCCAGCCCCTGACCATCGTGTGGACCGTATTGGCCCTGATCGTCGTCTTTACTGCCTTGCGCGGTACACGGCACAAGGGAAAGACCCTGCATCCGTACGGTGACCAGGCGTCGCTAAGCAGCTTCACGGCCGACGGGACGCCGCCCGCAATCGCCCTGCCCCCGGACGGGCACGCCGACGGAACCGGGAGCCTCACAGGAATCGGGGGGTGGAAATGATGTCCCGGGCCACTGTCCGCAACTGGCGGATGTACGCCGCGGTCGCTGTGCTGGTGGCAGCCTTCCTCGGGGCGGGCATTCTGTCCCTGGGCCAGCGCGGCTTCTGGCGGACCCCGGGCGGCGGGTTCGGAGTGCAAAGCTCCCCTGAGGCCGCACCGCAGACCGCATCACCGGCGTTGCCGCCGCCTACGGCAGCCCCGGAACCTGCCATGGACCCCAAGGACGTACCGATGAGCTCCGCAGCGAAGGCCGCCCGGCCGGGGCAGGGCCCCGTCCCCGAAGCGAAGGCGGTGGAGTGCCCCCGCCCCACCAAGTCGGTGCGCACCGCCATCGAACTCTCCTCAGCGCTGGCCAGTGCCCGCCCGGGGGACGTTATCCACATGAACGACGGCGTGTATACCGGCCGCTTCACGGCTGACCATCCCGGGTCCGCCCAGGAGCGGATCTTCCTCTGCGGAGGCCCTGGCGCCGTCCTGGACGGCGGCGACATCCGTGAAGGATATGTTCTCCATCTGGATCAGGCGGATTACTGGGTCTTGTCCGGCTTCACCGTGCGCAACGCCCAAAAGGGCATCGTCGCCGACGCTGTGGCGGGCGCTGTCCTGGAAAAGCTCACCGTCATGCAGGTGGGGATGGAAGGCATCCACCTGCGCCGGAACAGCAGCAGCAACCTCCTCCTCGAGAACACCGTGAGGGACACCGGGCAGGATGTCCCCGAATACGGCGAGGGCATCTACATCGGGTCCGCCCTCAGCAATTGGTGCACCATGACGGGCTGCCGCCCGGATGAAAGCAACTACAACACCATCAGCGGCAACACGATATCCGCCACCACCGGTGAGAGCGTGGACATCAAGGAGGGCACCGTGGGCGGCGTGGTATCCCGCAACCGCTTCAACGGCACGGGAATGACCACTGCGGACGCCTGGGTGAACGTCAAGGGGAACGCCTGGACCATCGAAGGAAATGAGGGCCGGGACGCGCCCCGCGACGGATTCCAGACCCACAACGTCCTCCACAACTGGGGCGACCACAACCTCTTCACCGGCAACACCGCCGCCGTGAACGGGCCCGGGCACGGCATCGCCGCCACGCCTGCGCTCCACAACACCGTCAGCTGCTCCAACACCGCTCCCGGGGCCCGGCAGGGCCCCAGCAACATCAAGTGCACCTCCCACTGATTTTCCCGCAACACAGCAATGGGTACGCCCGCTCACCGCTCAACCGTTGAAGGAGACCACCATGCCTGACCTGATTCCCCTGGACCAGAATCTGCCTGCGGAAGCCCTGGCTGCGGAACCTCCCGGCGGCGCGGTCCCTCGCATCGCGGAGCATCCGGACATCACCGTGGTGGGGACCGGCTACCTCGGCGCCACCCATGCCGTGTGCATGGCGATCATGGGGTTCAATGTGATCGGTGTGGACGTGGACCAGGCCAAAATCAACTCGCTCGCCGCAGGGAAACTGCCGTTTTTCGAACCGGGCCTCCCGGAGCTGCTGACCCGGGCCCTGGACACCGGCCGGCTCCGCTTCACCACCGACTTCGCCAGGGCCGGCGCCCACGGAGACGTCCACTTCATCTGTGTGGGCACCCCGCAGGCGCCGGACTCTCCGGCCGCGGACCTGAGTTTCGTCACCGCGGCCGTCGAACGCCTCGCTTCGCACCTGCACCGCAAATGCCTGATCGTGGGGAAGTCCACCGTCCCCATGGGCACCGCCCGCCACCTCACCTCCCTGGCCCGCGCAGCTGCACCGGCCGGCGAGGCAATCGAACTGGCATGGAACCCCGAATTCCTGCGCGAGGGACATGCCGTCAGCGACACCCTGTCGCCCGACCGCCTGGTGTTCGGCGTCGCGTCCGGGTGGGCGCGTGAGCAGCTGAGTGCGTGCTACCGGACGCTGACGGAATCCGGCACACCGGTGGTGGTCACCGACCTTGCCACCGCAGAGCTGGTCAAGGTCGCCGCGAACTCGTTTCTGGCCACGAAGATTTCCTACATCAATGCCATGGCCGAAGTCTGCGAAGCCGCCGGCGCGGACGTCAACCTGCTGGCCCACGCCCTGTCCTACGACAGCCGCATCGGCGGACGGTTCCTCAAACCCGGGCTCGGCTTCGGCGGCGGATGCTTGCCCAAGGATATCCGTGCCTTCGCGCACAGCGCAGAAGCCCTGGGCGTGGGGCAGGCCGTGGGCTTCCTGCACCAGGTGGACGCCATCAACCAGCGCCGGCGCCGGCGCACGGTTGACCTGATCCGTGGGTTCGTCCACGGCAACCTGGCCGGGGCCAGGATCGCCATTCTGGGAGCCGCCTTTAAGCCGGACTCCGACGACATCCGGGACGCCCCCGCCCTCGACGTCGCGCGGATGCTCCACGAATCCGGAGCGATTGTCACTGTCTTCGACCCCCAGGCCATGGACAATGCCCGGGCCAAGTACCCTTTGCTGGGCTACGCCCCGAGCCTCGAAGCCGCCGTCACCGGCGCGGACGTGGTGGCCCTCCTCACGGAATGGAACGTGTTCAGGAACGCCGACCCCGCAGCCCTGGGCATGCTGGTTGCCCGGCGAAGCATGGTGGATGGACGCCATGCCCTGGACGCCGCCGCCTACCGTGCGGCCGGCTGGGAATACCGGGCGCTGGGAAGACCGTTTGAAGCGGCCACCGCCCAGTCCCCCGCTCTGGATGCTGCCGACGGGCCGGTCGAACTGGTCACCGCGGCAGCCGGGCCCGAGGCGCGAACCCCGGTCCCGGCAGCCATCTAGGCAAGGCCCAGGAAGTCCTCCAAGAGCACGACGTGGAGCCCGGCCGCTTGCTGGGCTGCGCGGAATGCCGCCAGGTCTGCTGCGAATTCCGGGCGGAAATGCATCAGCACAATGTCACCCGGGCGGAGCGAGTTACCCACCTGGTAGTCCATGCGGCCGGCGTTGGCCTTGGCTTCCCAGGTGATGATTGCCTTGAGCCCGGCGGCCGCAACGGCGGCGCGCATGGCGTTGGAGTATGCACCGCCGGGCGGCCGGAACAGCACGGGACGGCGGCCGAACTGCTGCACGGCGTAGTCCTGCATGCCTGCAATGTCGTTGAGCTGCTGCTGGTAGCCCCATTGCTTCACCATGTTCACGTTGTGGCTGATGGTGTGGTTTTCAATCAGGCAGTGGTGGCCCAGGAAGTCCTTGAAGAAGCCGGGCTTGTCCTGGATGGCGGACTTGGTCAGGAACAGGGAGCACGGGTAGTCGTAGTCGGCCAGCAGTTGGAGCTCGTTGGGGGTCTTGGTGTTGCCGTCGTCGATGGTCAGGAACACCACCGGCTGCTTGGTGTCGATCTTGGTGATGACCGGCGCCAGCCCGTCCACCACCGGTGGCAGGGTGTAGTCCGAGACGAAGGTCGGTTTGGGCGGCGCGGTGGGGGTCGCGGTGGGGGTTGCAGATTCAGGCGCGAAAGGCGCGTCCGTTCCGGACGCGACCGGCTTGCCTGGGTCACCACAGGCACTCAGGACGGCGACGACGGCGGCACCGAGGGCACCAAGGGTTGCCCGCCGTGTGAACTGCAACGGGCAGGGGGGATGGTTATCCCACATGGGAGTCCAGACTCGAGAACGGTTTTAGCTTAAGTAAAGTACCAGTCCAACGGCGGGAGCGAGGATTCCTTACCGTCCATCGTTCAGGCCTCATAGTGTGGATCCGGACACGCGATCTTCGCGGACGGCCCACGCTCGCCGTCGCTGTCCGCCGTGATCGTCCTGCATCTTCGCGAGCCGACCAAGCCCTAAGGCCGCCATACGGAGGCATCGGGAACCTCCTACCGGCCGAATCGGAATCGGACCAGAAAGACAGAAACGCCCAGGGCGGCCATCATCTGGACCAACATGATCGACAGTCCTACGACATAGCTGGTAATTGTCATCTCGGTGCAACCTTTCACCGGGCTTGTGCAGTGAGCCTACGCACAGATTCTCAGCTCGGACTGAAGATCACCCGGGCGTTTCGCTCAAGATTTCGCCCAGCACACGCCTATCACCACACAGGACGGGAGTTCCGGACCGCCGATGGTGGCATAGCTGGTCAGCGGTGACGCGCTCCTCCTCCTCCTCCTCCTCCTCCCCGGACGCTGTTCGCGCCCCTATCGGTTTCCGTAGTCAAAGACCCTGCTGAGGACCGAAAATACCCCGGCTGGACCGACCATGGTGTCTTGGCCCCGACCTGTCCTTCCATCGGGGTGGTCGGCCGGTACCCGTCCGGCCCACCTCGGTGACTTGATCAGAAGGTTGTCCGCCCCAGGGCATGGCTCATCACAGTTTTGTTCCGAAGTGACCTCTACCCGGGCTGGTACCGGCCGACAGCGGCCACAACCATATCCGTGAAGAGGAAGGTGCGACCGCCATGTCTATCGTTGCGCATTCACACGCGTTTGTCGTCGGAGTCGACACTCACGCACGCAACCACGTTTACGCCATCATCGCCGCCAGGACGGGTGAACTCGTCGGTACCAGGGACTTCCCCACCAGCAGTACCGGCATCAACAGCGCCATTGCCTGGGTGGCCCGCCGCACGGGTGCTGACCTTGCCGCGCTCTGGGTGATCGAAGGCGCTGCCTCCTACGGGGCCATCCTCGCCGGAGCCGTGGCCTCCGAGGGCTACCAGGTTGTCGAGGCGGCACGGATGGACGCCCGAGCCCACCACGGCGTCGGCAAATCCGATGAACTCGATGCCCAGCGGATCGCCAGGGCAGTGCTCCCGTTGGAGGACAAGCAACTGCGACGGCCGCGCCTGAATGAAGGTATCCGTGCGGCATTGAGGGTTTTGGTTTCTGCGCGAAATTTCATGACCGCCGAGCGGACCCGTGCGGTGAACGCACTGACCGCCCTGGTGCGTGTCCACAAGCTCGGCTTGGATGCCCGCAAGGCCCTGAGCGGAGTGCAGAT
Organism: Arthrobacter sp. ISL-72; assembly: GCF_018613755.1. Taxonomy (GTDB): domain Bacteria; phylum Actinomycetota; class Actinomycetes; order Actinomycetales; family Micrococcaceae; genus Arthrobacter. Next base: position 304,515 of record NZ_JAGGPP010000004.1, on the reverse strand, counting down.
TGCAGAAGTGTCCCGGTGGCGTGCCCGGGACGAGGATCTGGCACTCTCCGTAGCCCGTGCGGAAGCTGTCAGGCTGGCGAAGCGAATCGATGAGCTCGACAAGGAATTGACCAGGAACAACAACCAGATCACCGATCTCGTCAAAGTCAGTGAAGCCGCCCCCCTCATGGAGGTGAAGGGCTTCGGGCCTGTCTAATCGTGAGGTCGGGAGATCGAGCCTCCCCACCGCTACAGGAGAAGCCCCCTGGATCCCAGAGATCCCGGGGGCTTTCCTGTTTCCTGAATCATGTGAATTCCCATTGTCCGGGCCCGTGACAAGCGGGTTGTTTCACAGTAGCTTTGCAGCAACTGGCGGATGGGGGACTTGGTGGACTTCTTGGAAGCGGTCATGCTTCCGTTCAGGTGGCTGGTTTCCGCCATCATGGTGGGCTTCCACCAAGGATTGAGTGCCATCGGCATGCCGGCCGCCGGCGGCTGGACCTGGACGCTGTCCATCATCGGGCTGGTGCTGGTGATTCGCGCCGCGCTGATCCCCGTGTTCCTGGTGCAGGTCAAAGCCCAGCGCCGGATGCGGCTCCTGCAGCCTGACCTGAAGAAGCTCCAGGAAAAATACAAGGCAGAACAGACCAGCTCTCGCGGCAGGCCATGGCGCAGGAGCAGATGGCCATGTACAAAAAGCATGGCACCAACCCGTTCTTCGCCTGCCTGCCGTTGCTGATCCAGGCGCCGTTCTTCCTCGCCCTCTTCCAGGTGTTCTCAGGGATCTCCACGGCACCCCGCCAAGACCAAGGCATCGGGGCCATGAGCCACCAGCAGGTGGTGCAGTTCGACTCATCCAGCATTTTCGGCGCCCCGCTGTCCTCGTCCCTGCTCCATGGCACTCCCGGTGATCCCGCGGCGGTTGCAGTACTGGCCGTCCTGATGATCCTGACCATGACGGCGTCGCAGTTCATCACGCAGAAGCTGATCATGGCCCGGAACGTGACGGAAGAGACCGCAGCGGATCCGGTGATGCGGCAGCAGAGGCTCCTCCTGTATGTCCTCCCGCTGGTCTTTGGTGCCGGAGGCATCCTTTTCCCCATCGGCGTCCTGATCTACTGGACCGTCTCCAACCTGTGGACTTTGGCGCAACAGTACTTCCTCGGGGATGGGCGGCCCCCGAGTAGCCGCCGATTCCCTCAGTAGGCCGCCGCCCGGCGAGCAAGTAGTCCACTCCACCTCTTGCCCTAAGCCACGCGGGAATCGAGTAGTTACCACTCGTAGCCATCCCGTCTGCTCGAACTAGGTTAAATCGTGTGAATTAGTTCACCGAGAGGTTGCATAGCTTCCGCAGCCCTGGTCGAGACAACGGCCAGTTCAAAGGCGCATAAGGCCGGTCCCTCTGGACCACCAAGCCGAGGGCCCGGCCCACCGTGGTTTGCACATAACTCCTCACGGTCCGGGTGCGCACAAGGCTCCGTCCCCCGGTCCTTACCTGCATCCATAGCGGCGTGCAGCCATCGCGCCCCGGCTCCATCGGCACGACAGCGTGCCAGGAAGCACCACAATGGCTAACTTGCCTACTGGTTTATCGAATGCGTCGGTCCTCCCCGGAGCGGCATCTGGAGATCGCCGACGCTGCGGCCCTCAGCCCGGACACTGCCGGCGTCATCACGCTTGAGGCGTGGCTGCGCCCCGATGCGCTCCAGTTCCGCCACGAAGAGGGCACGGCTACGTCCACTGGCTCGGCAAGGGCGAGCCGGAGAATTACGAGTATGTTGCCCGCATCTATTCCGCCGAGAATGCCGAAGACAGGCCCAACCGGATTTCAGGTTATGCCTTCGACCAGGACGGGGGACTGGGGGCCGGGTCCTATTTCCAGGACAACGTCAGGGCAGGCGAATGGATCCACTACGTCCTGGTCATCAACATGGGCGCTTCAGGCGGCACTATCCGCACGGCTACACGAAGATCTACCGGGACGGCATCCTGCGTGACCGGGACGACCTCAGCATCAATGGCCGGACAATCGGTCCCACCAGGGGGGACGCACCGCTCCGGATCGGGACCAGCAACCTGGAATCGTTCTTTGAAGGCGGAGTGGGCAAGGTAGCGGTGTACGACAAAGAACTGACCCAGGCGCAGATCGTCCGGCACTATGAGGTGATGACCGGCAAGAAAGCGGGTTGAACGCCACAACCGGTGACGCGTGGGACAGAATGGGGCCATGACGCGCCTCGCAATCATCGGCGGCCACGGCAAAGTGGCTTTGGAACTGGCCAGAATCCTCGCGGCGGATGGTGAGGACGTGACGTCCTTCTTCCGCAACCCGGACCATACGGAGGACGTCGCGGCAACGGGAGCCACGCCGTCGGTCCTTGACGTTGAACATACGACGACGGCGGAACTCGCCAGCGCCCTGCGCGGACATGACGCCGTGGTGTGGTCCGCCGGTGCCGGCGGCGGCAATCCCGACCGCACCTATGCCGTGGACCGTGACGCGGCAATCCGTTCGATGGACGCGGCGGCGGAGGCCGGCGTCGGGCGTTACATCATGGTGTCCTATCTCGGTGCCGGTCCTGATCACGGCGTGCCTGCGGATCACAGCTTCCACGCCTACGCGGAGGCGAAGGCCGCAGCGGACCGGTACCTGCGCGGGACGGGCCTGGCCTGGACCATCCTTGGCCCCGGCTCCCTGACGGACGGCCCAGGGAACGGGCTGATCGACGTCGATCCGGCGGACACCTCCTCGGGAACCGGAACATCCCGGGCCAACGTGGCACTCGTGGCTGCCGCCGTCCTGAGGCTGCCGGAAACGGCCGGACGCACCATTGAGTTCCGGGACGGCACCCTGCCCGTTGCCGCGGCCCTGGAGCCTGCGGGCTAAGCGGGAACCAACGCCCCGCCGGAGAGCGCGAACGGACACTTGAGCCCCGAACCCGACGGGCCGCAAGTGTCCGTTCGCGCTGGTAAGGACGGGCGCCGCTCAGGCCGGGGCGGCTAGCTCCAGGTCGAGGGCGTTTTGCTCCACGTAGTCCAGCGCGCACCGCACGGCACCCACGGTCACGATGGAGTCGCCCAGCGGGGAAACGGCAACCCTGGGCGGAGTAACGGTGAACTCGGTCAGCCGTTCGGTGATCGGCTCCAGCAGCACGCCGGCGGAATTCGCCACGGCTCCTCCGATGACCACCAGATCGGGGTTGAGGATCGTGGCCACCGCGCCGATGATCCTTGCCATCCTGTCGGCCAGCCGGTCCAGGATTTTCAGGGCCACAGCGTCGCCGGCAGCCGCTGCGGCGAAGACCTGCTCCGCCTCCACAATCTCCCCGGCATGGGTGCGGAGCGAGGTTTTGGCCTTCCCGGCAAGGGCATCGGCGGCCCAGGCCCTCGCCAGATAGGTGATGCCGAAGGTGTCTCCCACACCGTCCACCATGTCAAGGAACGCGAGTTCACCGGCACCGCCGCCGCGGCCGTGCAGAAGCCTGCCGCCGTCGATCATGCCGGAGCCGAGGCGTTCACTGGCGAGAATGACCACGACGTCGTCCACGCCGGCCGCCGCACCCCGCCAGCGGTCGCCCAGGGCGGCGAGGTTGGCGTCGTTCTCCAGCAGCACAGTCCAGCCGCGCAGGTCCCGCAGCGCGGCCTTCAGCCCGACGTCGAACAGGCCCCAGAAGTGCTGGGTGACCAGCACGTTCCCGTTGCGGTCCACCGGGGCCGCAATTCCGGCACCAACGGCCAGCACCGAGTCCGGGGAGGCCCCCACGCCGTTGAGGGCCATCATGGCGGTCCGGTCGATCACGGCGACCCGTTCCCCGGCCGAAATTTCGGCGCCGGCAAACGGTTGGCTCGCCCGGCCAAGGGCCTTGCCCCGGAGGTCGGAGACGACCACCGTGGCCTTGGAGATGCCCACGTCCATGCCCAGAACGTAGCCGGCGCGTTCGTTGAGCTCGAACCGGCGTGCCGGCCTGCCTTTCTGGTATCCGCCGAAGGCCCGCTGGTTTTCCAGTTCGCGTATCCAGCCCCGCTCCATCAGGTCTTCACACACGGCAATGGCTGTGGCGCGGGTGAGCCGCGTCGCTTCCATGACTTCCGTGACAGTCACTGCCTGGGACGCGCGCATGAAATCCAGGACCGCCCCGGCGCTTACACGCCGCAGCAGCTGGGGCGTTGCGGCCGTCATTTCAGACATGGTGTTGACCTCTCTGTGCTTTGCACCACATAATACTTGAGGAACTAAATTTAGACTCCATATAAACTTAGAGCACCGTGGACCGGACGGCCGCCGACCACTGGCTTTACTTCCGCCCTTCACTCAGCCTTTTGCAAAGGAGCAACTGTGAACCGCATCCCGAAGCACTGCCCGCCCGGACTCCAGTCCCAGCCAGGCCGCCCCCGCACGTCGGCCCCTGCCCAGTGAACGCCGCTGTACCCGCAGCGCTGCTCAGCAGGCGCTCCCTGATCCGGGCCGCGGGCCTGGCAGGGGCCGCAGCGTTGATTCCCCTCACCGGCTGCACCGCCGCGGGCGGCCCCCGGAACGGCATCACCACTCTGCGCTTCATGCAGAACAAGCCCGAGGTGGTGGCCTACTTCAACCAGGTCATCAAGGACTTCGAGGCCCTGAACCCTGACATCCACGTGGTCCAGGACTTCAACGAGGGCAACTTCGTCCCCTCACTGGTCCGCAACGACCCGCCCGATGTCGTGACCCGCGGCTTCGCGACCGAAACGGCTGAATTCGTCCGGAAGGGAATCTTCGCCGACCTTTCAGACCTCCCGGTCGCCAAGACCGTGGACCCGAAGTTCCAGGACCTCGTCAATTCCTGGGGACAGTACAAAGGGCACGAGACCAGCGCCCTTCCGTTCTCCGTCGCGGCTGCCGGCGTGATCTACAACCGCGACCTCTTTGCCGCCCACGGTGTGGCCGTTCCGACCACCTGGGACGCGTTCGTGGCCGCGTGCGAGACCTTCAAGGCTGCCGGCATCACGCCCATCTACGGCACATTCAAGGATGCCTGGACCCTCCGCCAGGGCGCTTTTGACTATGTCACCGGCGGGATGCTGGACGTCGGAGCGTTCTTCAAGGACCTGATGGCCAAGGGCGCCAGGATCTCGCAGCAGGCGCCCGAGTCGTTCAGCAACCACTACGCTTCATCACTGCCGAAGATCCTCCAGCTGGCCTCGTTCTCGCAGAACGGTGCGGCCAGCAAGAACTATGCCGACGGAAACGCCGCGTTCGCCAAGGGCCAGGCCGCCATGTACCTGCAGGGCCCCTGGGCGCTCTCGCAGCTGGTGCAGGCCAACCAGGACATCCAGCTGGGCACCTTCCCGCTGCCCGTCACCAACAACCCGGAAGAGACCAAGGTGCGCGTCAACGTGGACATGGCCCTCTCCATCACCCGCAACACCCCCAACCGGGCGGCCGCGGAGCGCTTCCTTAACTACCTCCTGGAACCGTCCGTCGTGAACACGTACAACGAGAAGAACGCCGCCTTCTCACCCCTCATCAACGCCCCCGCCGACAGCAACCCGCACCTGAGCGGAGTGGCCGCCCACGTGGGCGAAGGACGGTACTACCAGGGCGCCGGGACGTACTTCCCGCCGTCGATCCCCATGAACAACTACATCCAGTCCTTCATCTACAACAAAAACGGTGAACAGTTCCTGTCCACGGTCGACGCCGAATGGCGCCGCGTGGCCGAGCGCACCGCCGTCTGATCCCGCCTCCAGGAGTAACCATGACCATCACTTCCCGGGCGGCCAGGACTGCGCCGCCCTCCCAACACGCACCCCGCCCATCCACCGCCAAAGCAACGCGCAGCGGGAGCAGGATCGATCCCACGTACTACTGGATGATCCTTCCCGTGCTGGCCCTGTTCGCCTTCTTCATCTCCCTGCCGGCACTCGTGGGTGTGTTCTTCAGCCTGACCAACTACGCCGGCTACGGGGACTGGAAGTTCATCGGCCTGATGAACTACGTAAACATCTTCAAGGACCCGGCCGTACTGCAGTCCTACGTCTTCACGTTCGTCTTCGCCCTCACCACCACCGTGGTGGTGAACGTGGTGTCGCTGGCGATCGCGCTGGGCCTGAACGCGAAGATCAAGTGGCGCACCGGCATCCGCACCGTGTTCTTCATCCCCATGGTGCTGTCCGCCCTGATCGTGTCCTTTGTCTTCAACTACCTCTTCTCCAACACCCTCCCCGTCCTGGCGGAGCGTTACGGAATGACGCCGCTGGCCACCAGCATCCTTGCCAATGAGAACCTGGCCTGGATCGCGATTGTTGTGGTCACGGTCTGGCAGGCCGCGCCCGGAGCCACCATCATCTACCTCGCCGGACTCCAGAGTGTTCCCTCCGAGGTGTACGAGGCGGCAGACCTCGACGGCGCCGGCACCTGGCGGCAGTTCACCAGCCTGACCCTGCCGCTGATCCTTGGTTACCTGGTGATCAACGTGATCCTCGGGTTCAAAGGCTTCCTGGGAACCTACGAAATCATCGTGGGCCTCACCGGCGGCGGTCCCGGCATGGCCACCCAGTCAGTGGCAATGCGCATCTTCTCCGGCTTCACCGGCGGGGACTACGCCTACCAGATGGCCAACGCCGTCATCTACTTCCTGATCACTCTGCTGATCTCCGTCATCCAGCTGCGCATCATCCAGCGCCGGGGGGTTTCACTCTAATGACTGCTTCCAACACCCTGCCCGACGCCGGCAACGCAGGACCCGCGGGCACCGCTCCCTCCCAGCCCGGAAAGCCGCGTCCGCCGCGGTTCCGCCGGACGTCCCGTGAAGGCTACCGGATCAACTGGTGGCTCACCGCCCTGATGCTCGTGGCCTCGCTGACCATCCTGGTGCCCCTGTACTTCACGGTGGCCATGGCGCTGAAGTCCCCGGACCAGATCGGCACCGGAACCGGGCTGGCCTGGCCCAACCCGCTGAACTGGGAGAACTTCGCGAAGGCCTACGTGGCGACGAACTTCCCCAAGGCCTTCCTGTCCACGGCACTGGTGACCATCTTCAGCGTGCTGGGCGCCCTGGCATCCAGCTCACTGGTGGCCTACGCGATTGCCCGCAACTGGAACCGCCGCTTCTTCCGGGGCTCGTTCGTCTACCTGCTCTCGGCAATGTTCATTCCGTTCCCGGTGATCATCCTGCCGCTCATCAAGCAGACCGCCCTGCTGGGACTCGACAACCCCGCCGGCGTCGCCTTCCTCCACATCCTGGGCGGAATCTCGTTCAACACCCTGCTGTACATCGCCTTCGTCCGGGCCATCCCGGTGGAGCTCGAGGAATCCGCGCGGATGGACGGGGCCACCACCTGGCAGGTCTTCTTCAAGATCATCCTGCCGCTGCTGGCCCCCATGAATGCCACCGTCGGCATCTTCGCGTTCCTCGGTTCCTGGAACGACTTCCTGCTGCCGCAGATGATCATCGCGGACCCGGCCCTCCAGACCCTACCCGTGGTGCAGATGCTGTTTCAGGGGGAGTTCAACACCGATTACAGCCTGGCCTTCGCCTCGTACCTGATGGCCATGGCTCCCACACTGGTTGTTTACATCCTGGCGCAACGTTGGGTACTGTCCGGAGTCATGCGGGGCGCAGTGAAATAGGCGCAGTGAAACAGGCATCCATTTTTTCCTGACCAACAACAACACCTAATCCAAGAAAAGGAATTTCCTTTGTCCACCACCGCCACTCTGGCAACCCTGTCCGACTCAAACCTCGCAGCCGATCCCAACTGGTGGCGCCAGGCGTCCGTGTACCAGATCTATCCGCGCAGCTTCTCGGATTCGAACGGTGACGGCCTGGGCGACATCAAGGGCATCACTGCCAAAGTGCCGTACCTGAAGGAACTGGGAATCGACGCCGTCTGGCTTAGCCCGTTCTACCCGTCCGCGCTCGCGGACGGCGGCTACGACGTCGACGACTACCGCAACGTGGACCCCAAGCTGGGCACCCTGGAGGACTTCGCCGAAATGTCCGCCGCACTGCACGAGGCCGGCATCAAGCTCATTGCGGACATCGTCCCCAACCACTCCTCCGACCGGCACGAATGGTTCCAGGAGGCACTCGCGGCACCCAAGGGCTCGGCCGCCCGTGACCGGTACATCTTCCGTGACGGCCTGGGCGAGAACGGCGAACTGCCGCCGTCGGACTGGGACTCCGTTTTCGGCGGCCCCGCCTGGGAGCGCATCACCGAACCGGACGGCACGCCCGGGCAGTGGTACATGCACATCTTCGCCAAGGAGCAGCCGGACCTGAACTGGTCCAACCGCGAGATCCGCGACGACTTCCTGAAGACCCTGCGCTTCTGGTCCGACCGCGGTGTGGACGGCTTCCGCGTGGACGTGGCACACGCACTGACCAAGGACCTCACCGAGCCGCTCATCTCCAAGGTGGAGCTCAGCGCCGCGAACACGGGAACGGACGGCTTCCCGGACGGCTCGCACCCGTTCTGGGACCGCGACGAAGTCCACGAGATCTACGCCGAATGGCGTGAAGTGTTCAACGAGTACAACCCGCCGCGCACGGCCGTCGCCGAGGCCTGGGTGCACGCCACCCGCCGCGCCCGCTACGCCAGCCCGCAGGGCCTGGGCCAGGCCTTCAACTTTGACCTCCTGCAGGCCGATTTTGACGCGGAGGAGTTCCAGGAAATCATCACCCGGAACCTCGCCGAAGCGACAGCCACCGGCGCCTCCTCAACCTGGGTCTTCTCCAACCACGACGTCGTCCGGCACGCAACCCGCTACGGCCTGCCCAAGGGCGGCGGAGTCCACGCCAAGGGCCAGGACGGCAAGGGCTGGCTGCTGGCCGGCGCCCCCGCCGAGGAACTGGATGTTGAACTGGGCCTGCGCCGCGCCCGTGCAGCCAGTCTGCTGATGCTGGCACTGCCGGGCTCCGCCTACCTGTACCAGGGCGAAGAACTGGGCCTGCAGGAAGTCACCGAAATCCCCGACTCCGAGCGCCAGGACCCCTCGTTCTTCCGCAACAAGGGCGTGGAGATCGGCCGGGACGGCTGCCGCGTCCCGCTGCCCTGGGCCGCAGACGGAACGTCGTACGGATTCGGCAACGGTGACGCACACCTGCCGCAGCCGGAATGGTTCAGCCGCTACGCGGTGGAAGTCCAGGACGGCGTGGAAGGCTCCACCCTGGAGCTCTACCGCAAGGCACTGAAGCTGCGCCGCGAACTGCAGGCCGCCGAAGAGCTGGAATGGGTGGAAACCGGCAACCCCGAGGTGCTGCACTTCAGCCGCCACGGAGGCTGGCAGTCGGTGACCAACTTCGGTACCGAGCCGGTGGAACTTCCGGCCGGCGAGGTCCTGCTGAGCAGCGCGCCGCTGGAAGCCGGCAAGCTGCCCGGCGCCACCACGGTCTGGATGCGGTGAGCACTCCGTCGAGCGGACAGGGCGGCCGGGTGACGGGGGACAACCCCGCGCCCGGCCGGCCCGGCCATGCACTGGCTGGCCATGCATCGGCTGGTGGCCAGGAGCTCATCTACGGCTGCATGGGGCTGGGCGGCAGTTGGTCCGCCGAGCCCTTTGCCTCCGAGAATGTGGACCAGGCCGCGGCCGCAATCGAGGCGGCCCTGGATTCCGGCATCACGCTGTTCGATCATGCCGACATTTACCGCGGCGGAAAGGCGGAGGCCGTGTTCGGGGAAGTCCTGGCGATCACGCCGGGGCTGCGGGAACGAATCCGGCTCCAGACCAAATGCGGGATCCGGCTCAACGAGCGGGGCCTCGAGACGCACTACGACCTGAGCCGCGACAGCATCCTGGAGCGGGTCAACGGCAGCCTGAAGCGGCTGAAGACCGACTACGTGGATGTCCTCCTGCTGCACCGCCCCGATCCGCTGGCGGACCCGGCGGAGGTGGCGTCCGCCGTCGGGCAGTTGATGCAGGAGGGCAAAGTGCGGCAGGTCGGGGTGTCCAACATGTCCGCGGCGCAGATTGAGGCACTGCAGGACCATCTGGACACCCCTGTCGTGGCCAACCAGCTGGAAATGAGCCTGCTGAAACGGTCCTGGCTGGAAAGCACCGTGCTGGTGAACCATGCGGAGGAGGGGCTGGATCACAGCTTCCCGCACGGCACCGTGGAGTTCTGCAGCCGGCAGGGAATCACCCTGCAGGCTTACGGAGCGCTCGCGCGGGGCCATTACACCGGAGCTCCGCCGGAAAGCCCGACGCCGGCGGAGGCCGCCACGGCCGCGCTCGTCGGTGACATGGCGAAAAGCACGGGAACCACCCGCGAGGCAATCCTCCTCGGATGGCTGATGCGGCACCCGGCCGGGATTGCACCCGTGATCGGTTCGGCGAACCCGGACCGCATCCGCGCCTGCGCCGGCGCGGCCCGGGTCGCCGCCGCCATGACCCGGGCCGAGTGGTACCGGCTGTGGGTCACCGCCCGGGGGAGCAACCTCCCCTAGCCGTTTTAGAGCGGCGCCACCACCGAGTACGTGGACGAGTCGCCCTTCAACGCCTGGCTCGGCTTGCCATCCACGCCCACGGGGATGTCCCCGGCGATGGTCACGCGGTTCAGCTTGCGCAGCTGGCCGTCGTAGTTGTCCGGGGCGTAGTGCTGGGTGATGCGGTTGTCGAACAGCACCAGAGCTGGTTCGGCTCCCAGTTCACCCGCACCACGTTCTCGGGCCGCGTGACGTAGGCCTGGAGCAGCCGGATGATGTCCCTAGACGCAGTGTTGGACAGGCCCACGATCCGAAGCCGCTGCGCGAAGCCCCCAATGAACAATCCGCGCTCGCCGGTCAGCGGGTGGACGCGCACCACGGGGTGCGTGGTCTCGAACTTGAGCCGGGTGAACTCCTTGCGGCGCTCCTCCGCGTTCTGGTGCTCCAGGTTCTTGGGCACCGAATAGTCGTAGTCGTTGGTGTAGATGGCCCACAGAGTGTCCGCGAAGTTCCGCAGCTCGTCAGGCAGGTCGCGGTAGGCCCCGGCCGAGGATGCGATCAGAGTTTCCCCGCCGTAGGCCGGCAGGTCGATGCTGCGCAGCGTTGACAAGGGCCTTGTGCTCGTTGAGGGCTGCGCGGATCTGCGCCACGGTGTCCGCGGAGAGGTCACCGCTCAGGTCCAGGCCGCGGATTTCGGCGCCGATGCGGGAGCCGAGCTTGGCGAATTCGAGCTTCGTTTCGGTGATGGTGGTCATTGCTTTTTCCAATCTGGTTGGTGGTGCAGGGTTGAAATCAGTTGCCCGCGCCGACGGCCGTGCGCCAGCGGGAGAAGTGCCGTTCCAGGGCCACGAGGAGGACGTTGACCGCCAGCCCCAGGACCGAGACGGTGAGGATGCCGGCGTACATGTCCGGGATGAGGAAGCTCATCTGCGAATTGACGATCAGGTAGCCAAGCCCGGCCTTGGCACCCACCATTTCGGCGGCGATCAGCACCAGGATGGAGGATGTGCCCGCCATCCGGATGCCGGTGAAAATGGTCGGCACCGCAGAGGGCAGGATGACCTTCTGGAACAGCCGGAAACTGTTCAGTCCCAGTGACCTCGCTGCCCGGATGAGCAGCGGGTCCACGGTCCGGACGCCGGCGATCGTGTTAAGGAGGACCGGGAAGAACGCCGCGTAGGCCACGATGGTGATCTTCGACTCCTCGCCGATGCCCAGCAGCAGCGTGAACACCGGGAGCAGTGCCAGCGTGGCGGTGTTGCGGAACAGCTCCAGCAGCGGGTTCAGGAAGGAACTCAGCCAGCCGTACCAGGCAATCAGCAGCCCCAGCACGACGGCGGACACCACAGCGATGCTGAAACCGGAGACGGAGCGGGTGAGGCTCGCCTGCAGGTGGTTCTGCAGCTGCCCGGTCTCCAGCAGCTTCGCGCCCGCCGCGAGGACTTCGTGCAGCGGCGGCAGGAACACCCGGGTGGACGGACTGGCCAGGTACGTCGGCCCCAGTTCCCACAGTGCCAGGAACAGCAGCACGGCGAGCGACTTCCAGCCCGCCCGTCCGGCGACCGCGGTCAAGGCAGCGATCCGGCCCGCCGGCGTCGGGCGCGGTCCGGTTCCGGGACCGGAGGGCCCGGGCTGCAGGGAAGGTTCGACGGCGTCAGCCGCCTCTGGCGGTCGGGTCAACACAGCGCTCATCAGGCAGCGCTCCTTTCCTTGGGTTGTTCGTCGGGGGCCGTACCGTCGGGGAGGATCTTGCGGTGTCCGGAGTCCTGGGCGAGCCGGACCTCGTCGTGGAGGAGGGACCAGACCTGGTGCCGGTGTTCCACGAACGCCGGATGTGAGCGCACGTCACCGTCGCCGTCGCGGTCCGGGATGTCGATGTCCACGAACTCCTTGAGCCGGCCCGGGCGGGCGCTGAGCACGGCCACGCGCTGGCCGAGGTAGACGGCCTCATCGATTCCGTGCGTGATGAAGATGATGGTCTGCGCGTACTGCTGGAAGACGACGGCGCGGTCCGGTCCCGGCCCGGTGACTTCCTTGCCGTCCACCAGCACGCTTCCCGAGGTGGGCCGGACCGGCCAGGAGGTCCAGCAGGGTGGTTTTGCCGGAGCCGCTGGGTCCCACCACGGTGAGGAACTCGCCGGGAGCGACGTCCAGGCTGAGGTCATCCAGGGCGGTGAGCACCGACTGGCCCGGCTGCTTCCGGCTGCCTTTGCCCTGGCGCACCGCGAATTCCTTGGTGACGTTCCGGAGGCTGATTTTCGGCGTCATGGTTGTCCTTTCGTGTCATTGGGAGTGGTTCCGGGGGAGGCGCTGGTTCCATGGGACGGACCCGTCCCGGCGGCCAGCCCGTTGAACTCGTTCGTGTAGAGCTTGGGCAGGTCCAGTTCGCCGTTGATGATCCCGGCGGAGGTGAGGTAGTCGGTCCAGCGGGTGAAATCTTTGTCCTGGATGCGGCTTCCGGGTGAAGCAACGCCCACGCTCTTCCAGTACTTGAGGGCTTCGCTGGATTCGTTGCGGCCGCGCTGGGCGATGATTTGCTCGAACTTCGCGATGACTTCCCCGCGCGGGGTGCTGCGTTCCCATTCGATGGCCTTCGCGATGCCGGTGACCAGTTTCCGGCTGGTGTCCGGATTGGCTGAGAGGAAGTCTTTCCGGATCACGTACTGGCCTGCGTCAAAGGGCCCGCCGATCACGCCGACGTCGGTGAACAGGGCACGGACGCCGCCTTCCGCGAGCGCGCGGTCCTGCAGCACGCCGCCCAGGGTCCCGGCCTCCACCTGCTTCTTGCGCAGTGCCTGCTCGGTTTCGTTCGGCGGCACCACCACCAACTGGACCTGCTTGATTTCGTCGGGAGACAGGCCGCTGTTCTTCAGGAAGGTAGTGATGACGGCTTCGTGGTGGGCTCCCAGCGTGTTCACTGCGACCTTTTTACCGATCAGGTCCCGGGCGGTGCGGATGGGGCTGCCTTCCAGCACGTAGTAGCCCGTGAACGTTTTGTCGTCCTCGCCGTAGTAATTGATGACGGCCTGGACCGGAGCCCCTGCCTCGATCAGTTTGATCACCGCACCGGTGAACGCGCCGCCGATGTCCGTCTGGCTGGTGGCCACCGACTGGATGCTCTGCGGACCGCTGGTGGTGTTGCTCACCCACTCGAGCTTGACGTCCTCAAGGAAGCCCAGGTCCTGCGCGAGTTCCGGGAGTGAGACGTTGTTGGAAGCCCTGGTACCTGACCGTCTTGGCCTGCTCAGCGACGGGATTGCCGGCAGCTCCGCCGCAGCCCGTGACTGCCAGGATGACTGCGGCGCCGAGTGCGGATGCCAGCCAGGCGGCGTGGCAGGATCGTCGGGGCGGGGCTCATCCGCTCACCAGCCCGTTGAACTCGTTGGTGTAGAGCTTCTTCGGATCCAGCTCGCCCTGGACGATCCTGGTGTCCTTGAGCCACTTGCCCCAGCGCGTGAAATCCTCGTCCTTCTTGGTGAAGCGGGCAATCACTTCCTCGCGGGGTGTGGTCCGTTCCCATTCGATGGCCTTGGCCACCCCGGTGGTGAACGTGCGTGTGGTGTTGGGGTTTTTCGCGATGAAGTCGGTGCGCAGCACGTACGGGCCCGCGAACGTTGCTGTCACGCGGGAAACCCGCGGAAATGAGCGGAAACAGAACGAAACTCCGGGTCACAAGACGCCCCGTTTCGCCCGGTTTGGGCCCGTGAAGGAGTTTGACGCGCCGGGCGGGCCGGATATTGGTCGTATTGTTCGCGGCATTGTTCGGACCGCGGGCGGCTGTTACTTAGCGTTTGGGTGTTCCGGGCGGATACGGTAGATGTATGACCTCTACCTCCGCCGCCGTCGTGACTGTACGGCCCGAACGAAATATCCCCGCCGAAATTGCCCGTTCGTGGCTTTTGGTCAACGCAATGAAGCCCGAGCTTTTTGACGTTTCCGCTGTGTCCCGGGCGGACTCGATCATCCTGGACATCGAAGATGCCGTGGACCCGTCGCAGAAGGAGACTGCCCGCGAGCACGTGGTCAACTGGCTGACCGCCGGCGGCCGTGCCTGGGTGCGCATCAACGACGCCACCAGTCCGTTCTGGGCCGCCGACCTCGCCGGCCTGCGCGGCACCCCCGGACTGCTCGGCATCATGCTGGCCAAGACCGAATCCGCTGACCAGGTCACGGAAAGCTTCCACCGCATGGACGGCAAGACCCCTGTGATTCCGCTGGTGGAGTCCGCCGTCGGCATCGAGGAAGCCAACAACATTGCGAAGGCCCAGGGCGCGTTCCGCCTGGCCTTCGGCTCCGGCGACTTCCGCCGCGACACCGGCATGGCAGCCACGCAGGAAGCCATGGCCTATCCGCGCGCCAAGCTGGTGGTCGCCAGCCGCGTCGGCAACCTCCCGGGCCCCATTGACGGCCCCACGGTGGGTACCAACCACCCGATCCTGCGCGAGCAGACCGGGATCACCGTGATGATGGGCATGACCGGCAAGCTGTGCCTGGCCATCGACCAGACTAATGTCATTAACGAAGTCATCAGCCCCACGCCGTCCGACGTCGCCTGGGCCACGGACTTCATGGCGGACTTCGAGGCCAACGGCCGAGTCATCCGCGACGGTTCGGACCTGCCCCGCCTGGGCCGCGCCGAAAAGATCATGAAGCTCGCGGTAGCGTTTGGCGTGCAGCCCGCGCTGTAAGCTGCATCAGCATAACCAGGAGACCCCGTGACCGATACCCGTTATCTGGTCCACGGGGTCTTTTGGGATGGGCCGCCGCCCGGCCCCGCAGCCCTGCCGATCGGGACCACATCCTCTGCCCCGCCAAGGCGCCCGCCGTCAGGGGCAACCAGTGCGAGCGATGCTTCGTGGTTGACGATTCGCGGCTCATCCACGACTTCCATCGCGGCGGCCGCGTACCGCCGGGATTGCGCTCCTACCTGATGCAACAGCAGTGGCTGTATGTGGCCACCTTCGCCACCGGCGCCCACGGGTTCCGGATCACCGCACTGAGCGGCACCATCGCCGTGGCGGCCCTGGACGGAACTGAGCTGGAATTTGTGGTGAACCTCGGGGAGCTGAAGGCGCGGACCGTCGAACTGGGTAACCACGGTTCGGAAGTCCCTCCGGTGCAGGAGTCCCTGTTCTGAACCCGGCCCCGTAGAATGGCACGGTGCTGAACGAATTCTGGGCTACCGCATCCACCGCCTACAAGGTGCTCGTTTTCAGCGCCATGGGACTGATCGCTGCAGGCATCATCCTCAACCTGGTAGGCAACACGTCCCACAACCAGGGCCTTGCCGTGGCGTCCCTGCCGGTGATCGGGCTGGGCCTGCTCCTGCACGTGGTGGGAATCGTGGTGCGCGGCCAGCAGATCCGCAAGACCTACAAGAGGTAGCCGGCCGGACCGCAGGGGAACGAGCACCGGAACGATAGGCTTGAGGCCATGACTATCAATCCGGATCTGCAGGGCCGTAGCTACCCTGCCGCAGAGGTGTACGACGTCGGCCGCGAGAAAATCCGCGAGTTCGCCCGGGCCGTCAAGGCCACCCACCCCGCGCATTTCGACCTGGACGCTGCCAAGGCCCTCGGCCACCGGGATCTCGTGGCGCCGCCGACCTTCGCCATCATCATCGCCCAGCGCGCCGATGCCCAGCTGATCGAGGATCCGGCGTCGGGTATCGACTTTTCCCGTGTAGTGCACGCGGACCAGCGCTTCGTCCACCACCGCCCGATTTTCGCCGGGGACCGGCTCATTGCAGAACTCCACGTGGACGGCGTCCGTGCCATGGGCGGCGGCGCAATGATCACCACCCGCGCGGAAATCTTCGCCCTTACCGGCGAAAACACCGCGGACGGCCCGGGCGCTTCCCGGGAGGCCGTTTCCACCACCACGTCGTCCATCCTGGTCCGCGGAGAGGGACAGTAACCATGAGCACCGCATCGATTGCCCCCGCGTTGTCCGAACTGGCCGTCGGCCAGGACCTCGGCAGCCGCAGCATCACCGTCAGCCGCCAGGACCTGGTGAAGTATGCCGGCGCGTCCGGTGACTTCAACCCGATCCACTGGAATGAAGCCTTTGCCACCAGCGTGGGCCTGCCCGGCGTCATCGCCCACGGCATGTTCACCATGGGCGCGGCAGTACAGCTGGTGACCGACTGGGCGGGCGACCCTGCCGCCGTCGTCGACTTCCAGACCCGCTTCACCAAACCTGTCCTGGTGACGGACACCACCGGGACAGAAGAGCCCGGAGCCGTCATTGAGGTCAGCGGCGTCATTGGCGCGCTCGACGCCGATGCCGGCACCGCCCGTGTCGACCTCACCGTGGTCTTCGCCGGCCAGAAGGTCCTGATGAAGGCACAGGCAGTCGTCAGGCTTGCGTAACAAAAATGCCGCAGTGACCAAGGACGTGTTTGTCCCGGCTGCCGAGGTCACCCACTGGCGGAACGCCGTGGTGGTGGCCTACGGCGCCAGCGGCGTCGCGTTTTCCACCTGGGTGTCCCGGTTGCCGGCCATCCGCGACGGCCTGGACCTGACCCCGGGCACCATCGGGCTGCTGCTGCTCTGCCTGACCGCCGGTTCGTTTGTTTCCGTTTCCGCCTCAGGGCTGATTGTGCTTCGGCTGGGCTCCAAACGGACCATCCGGATCGGCAGCATCATGGTGGGCTTCGGGCTGGTGTTGGCAGGCTTCGGTACGTCCGTGCTCGCCAGCCCGGTGCCGGTGGCCGCCGGCCTGGCCATTATCGGGCTTGGCACTGCCAGTTGGAACACCGCATCCAATGTCGAAGGCGCCGCGGTGGAACGGGCCGTGCGGCGGCACATCATGCCGCGGCTCCACGGCTCCTTCAGCCTGGGAACGGTGGCGGGAGCCGGGCTGGGTGCCTGGGCTGCCGGAGCCGGGATCCCCGTGTTCTGGCATCTCGCCACCGCCGGGCTGCTGGTCGCAGGCTCGGTGACAACCGCAGCATCCTGGTTCCGCGCCGACATCACGCCCGTCCAAGGGGAACGCCCGTTCAAGGCGGCGGGGACCAACACGTTCGAGGATCCGTCCACCGGGCCCATCCCGATCGTCCGCCAGACGGACGCGGTCCCGGAGCAGCCCCTCGACAACAAACGCCAGATCGCCCAGGCCTGGCGGGACAAGCGCACCCTGCTGCTCGGCGTGCTGGTGCTTGGACTCGCCCTCGCCGAGGGGGCGGCAGGCGACTGGGTGGCTCTCGCGCTGGCTGACGGCCACGGCCAGAGCGATGCCGCCGGTGCGGCCGGCTACGGGTTGTTCGTGACCTTAATGACGGTCGGCCGGTTCGCCGGCACCCTGGTCCTGGACCGGTTTGGCCGCGTCCCGGTGATGCGCTGGTGCGCTGCCCTGGCCGTGGCCGGACTGGGGCTGTTCGTGTTCGCCCCCGTGCCGTGGCTGGCCTTCGTGGCATTGGCTCTCTGGGGCCTCGGTGCGTCACTCGGCTTCCCGGTGGGCATGTCCGCTGCGGCCGACGATCCGGTCAAAGCGGCGGCCCGGGTCTCCGTGGTGTCCACCATCGGGTACGGCGCCTTCCTGTGCGGACCGCCGCTGCTGGGACTCCTGGCCGAGCATGTGGGCATCCTCCACTCGCTGCTCGCCGTGATGGTGATGCTGGCGGTCAGCTTCCTGCTATCGCCGGTGGCGCGGAAACTTCCTTCGAGTTCCCGTTCCTCGACCACGGACCGATAGGGTGGATGGGTGATCCAGACTCTGCTTTCCGACCTCACGACTGCCGCGGTCGGCGGACCCGCCGGCAACTACATCGAGGCGCGCACCGAGTCGGAAATCATCGACGCCGTCCGCTCTGCCGACGCTGCCGGGGAGCAGCTGCTGATCATCGCGGGCGGGTCCAACCTGTTGATTTCCGACGACGGGTACCCCGGCACCGTGCTCAGGATTGCTTCCGAAGGCTTCACCGTCAACGCCGAGGACTCCTGCGGCGGAGTCGCCGTGGTGGTCCAGGCCGGGCACAACTGGGATGCCCTCGTGGAGCACGCCGTGCGCCATGCATGGTCGGGAATCGAAGCGCTGTCCGGCATTCCCGGGTCCACGGGCGCCACACCGGTCCAGAACGTGGGTGCCTACGGTGCGGACGTCTCGCAGACCATCGCCGCCGTCCGGACCTGGGACCGCCACCAGAACGCCGTCCGGACCTTTACGAATTCAGAACTGAAGTTCGGCTACCGGGACTCGATCCTGAAGCAGACCACAGTCCAGGGTTCCCCGCGCTATGTGGTGCTCACGGTGGAGTTCCAGTTGCCGCTGGGACGGATGAGCGCGCCCATCCGCTATGCCGAGCTGGCGAAGTCCCTGGGTGTTGAGCCCGGGAAGAGGGCATACGCCAACGATGTGCGCCGGGAGGTCCTCCGGCTCCGGGCGTCCAAGGGCATGGTCCTGGACCCCGAGGACCGCGACACCTATTCCACCGGATCATTTTTCACGAATCCGATCGTTCCTGCGGACGCGGCCGAGTCGCTTCCGGACAACGCTCCCCGGTACCCGGCCGGAGCCGACGGCCTGGTGAAGCTGTCGGCAGCGTGGCTGATCGACCATGCCGGCTTCGGCAAGGGCTACGGCCTCGAACCGGGGAGCGTCTCCGGCGGGCGGGCCTCCCTGTCCACCAAGCACACTTTGGCCATCACCAACCGCGGTTCGGCCAGCGCGGCGGACGTCCTCGCGGTGGCCCGCGAGGTGCGCCGCGGCGTCGTCGAACGCTTCGGAATTGAACTGCACCCCGAACCCCTGCTGATCGGCGTCGAACTCTAACCGCTCCGGCCGTCAGCTGCTGCCGTGGCGCGGGGTCACTTTGCTGAACAGCATGAAGGTGAAACCGGACGCCGCCGCGCCCAACAGGAAGACCTGGCAAAAGGCCACGGACTGAGCGCTGGGACCGTTGCGGAGGACCAGCCCTGCACAGGCGAACACCGCGGCCCCCGCCAGCATGGCGAAGGCAGCCAACAGGAAACTCTGCAGGGTCGGCGGGAATTCGCCGGAGGAGTCGTGTGCGGGATCGGGGGCTGAATCCAACCCGCGGGGCTCCGTGGCGCGCCGGCCCCGGTGCCGGGGCTGCAGCATGGACGCCGTGATGAAACTGATGACGGCAACACCCATGCTGATCACCGAAACGACCTGCAGGGTCTGCATGGCGGGGGAGAGGCTGGTCCCGCCGGCCACGGCGATGGACAGTCCTGCCGTCATGCCGGCAGCAGCCGCGGCCCAGCCCAGCAGGGCCAGCGCCCGGCACAGGAGCCGCAGGTGCGGCCAGAGCTCTCCGATGGTCATCCATCCAGCGTACGGACCTCCGCTGGAAATCCGCTGGGAGGACGCAGTGCTCCGCCCGGAGGCGATTCACGTGCGGGACATCGCAGCCGGGCTGTGGCGCTCTGCGGACCGCAAATGTCCGGGCGGCGCCCTACGATGGGGTCATGGGACCAGAGACGCGGACCCGGGTAACCAGGAACGTCATCGGACGGCTGCGCCTCGCTGCGCAGGGGCTGCTGGGTCCTGCCTTCGAATCGCCTCCCGAGGCCGTGCGCTGGATGACAGCAATGCAGGCCCAGGACCTGAAAGCGGCGCTGTGGGCCGTCGGTTTGCGGGTGCGCGGGGCCAACGCAGACACGGTCCGGGCGGCACTGGACGACGGGTCGATAGTCCGGTCCTGGCCGATGCGCGGGACCCTTCACCTGCTCGCTCCGGAGGACCTGCGCTGGATACTGGACATCACCGCCGCCCGCCTGCTCCGCGGAATGGGCAGCCGCCACCGGGAGCTGCAGATCGAAGCGCGTGACGTTGACATCGTCCGCGATACGGCCCTGGAACTCGTCTCGGGCGGGGGAGCGGCCACCCGCCAGGAACTGTTCGAGGCCTTTGAACGCGCGGGTCAGTCCACAGCCGGCCAGCGCGGCATCCATTTGCTCGGCATCCTGTGCCAGCGTGCCTGGCTGGTGCAGGGACCGCTCGTGGGAAACCAGCAGCTCATCAAGGCGTTCGACGAATGGATCCCGAAATCGCGGGAACTGGACCGGGCCGAGGGCGTCGCCGAGCTGCTGCTGCGCTACATGCTCAGCCACGGCCCGGCCACGGAACGGGATTTCGCGTGGTGGTCCAACACGCCGGTCACGGAGGTCCGCAGCGCCCTGGCCCTGGTGAAGGACCAGCTCGCAGCGCTGGAGTTCGAAGGAACCAGTTACTGGATGTCACCGGCCACCGCGGCCCTGCTCGACGACGGCGTACCCGGCCAGCGCTCCCTGCTGGCCCTGCCCGGGTTCGATGAATTCCTGCTGGGCTACACGGACCGGTCGCTGGTGCTGCCCACCGAGCACGCCCGGAAAGTGGTTCCCGGCGGCAACGGGATGTTCAAGAAGACCATCGTCTCCGGGGGAGAGGTGATCGGCACGTGGGCGACGAAGGGCAACGGCCGGACGGCCGCCGTCGTGCCGGAACCGTTTGACGCCGTTAACGGACTGCGGCCTGCAGCCCAAAAGTCATTTGAGCTGCAGACCGCGAGGTACCTGACGTTCCTCGGCAGTTCCTAGTGTGCGCCGGTGTGGCCTAGAGGGCGCCGGTGGCGATGTTGAGCATGCGGCGCAGCGGCTCGGCGGCGCCCCAGAGGAGCTGGTCGCCCACGGTGAAGGCGCTGATGTATTCCGGGCCCATCTCGAGCTTGCGGATGCGGCCCACGGGGATGTCCAGCGTGCCGGACGCCGCCACCGGGGTGAGTTCCGCCATGGAGGCTTCCTTGGTGTTCGGGATGACCTTGGCCCATTCGTTGTCCTCGGCCAGGATCTTCTCGATCTCGGCGACGGACAGGTCTTCGCGGAGCTTGAGCGTCAGCGCCTGCGAGTGCGAACGCATGGCGCCGATGCGGATGCACAGGCCGTCCATCTTGATGTGGTTCTCAGCGTCGGTGCCGAGGATCTTGTTGGTTTCCACCCCGGCCTTCCACTCTTCCTTGGACTGGCCGTTACCGAGGTCCGCGTCGATCCAGGGGATCAGCGAACCCGCCAGCGGGACGCCGAACTGGCTGGCGTCGATGTCGGTGCGCTGGTGTGCCAGGACCTTGCGGTCGATGTCCAGGATGGCCGACGCGGGGTCGTCCAGCTCGGTGCTGACCTCGGCGTTGAGCGTGCCGAACTGGCTCAGGAGCTCGCGCATGTGGCGGGCGCCACCGCCGGAGGCGGCCTGGTAGGTCATGGAGGTGCCCCACTCGACAAGGCCGTTCTTGAACAGGCCGCCGAGGCCCATCAGCATGCAGGACACGGTGCAGTTGCCGCCGATGAAGTCCTTGGTGCCGTTGGCGAGGCCCTTGTCGATGACGTCGCGGTTGATCGGGTCCAGCACGATGATCGAGTCGTCGTTCATGCGCAGGGTGGAGGCGGCATCGATCCAGAGGCCGTCCCAGCCGCGGCGGCGGAGCTCGCCGTGGACCTGCTTGGTGTAGTCGCCGCCCTGGGCGGTGACAATAATGGGCAGCTTAGCCAGCGTGTCGACGTCGAACGCGTCCTCGAGCTTGCCGGCCGCACCGGCGGCAGTGCCGGCAAGAGTCGGGGCGGCACCTCCCGCGTTGGAGGTGGAGAAGAACACCGGGTTGATGTTGGCGAAGTCGCCTTCATCCTGCATGCGCTGCATCAGGACGGAGCCGACCATGCCGCGCCATCCGACCAGGCCGACGGAGGGGGTAGCTGCTGTAGTCATTCGTCCAGTTTAGACTTCGGAAGCGGCACGGCGCAGTCGGTTACGTCACTCTCATCGGTGCTACCAAACGCACGACGGCGCATGGCAGCTAGGAATACCAGGGAGCCGAGGAACACCAGCCCCAGCACGACAGTTAACGATCAAATCCTTACGGGAAAGTTTCGCCCGGGAACGGGCGGGTGCTGTCGGGAAAATTCTCTCGGGTGATGGCAATCCCTGACGGGTGGGACTCAAACCAGTCGCGTGCATGATCGTCGGAAAGGGCGAAGCGGGGCTTCGGCAGCCCCTTGAGCCGTCGCTGCTTCGACGCCTGCCGCTCCCGGCGCAGGTTGCCGATCCCGAATAGCCACCCTCCAGTGAATAGCACGGTGCACACCAGAGCGAGTAAGCCAACAATGATGTTGAGGCTGGCCACCGCGATAATCAAAAGAAGTGGTGCAAATATCGCGGGTATGGTCATCAGGATCGTGACAATGTATAGCCCCGTGGTGGTGTGAACCGAGTAATTGCCGGATGGCTGCGACCCGCCAATGCCCCATTCGTCCCTCGTGTAGGCGTGAACTGTCTTTTCCATACTGGTGGCGTAGTAGTAGGGACGGTCTACAACGGCTCTGCGCACGGTCGGTTCAGTTGCCATCAGTTGCTCGCTCATCCGCCCTGAAGGCAGCCAGTGCAGCCGTGAGGTCGTCATCGCTCCGGGCCAATGCTTCGATTCCAACCACATCATCGAGGGCTAGGGCGTGGATCCAGCCGTGATCCTCCTTGCGGACCAGCATCTGTCGTGAGCTGCGGTGAAGTCCGGAGCGGATTCTGACGCCGCCGCCCGGATTCTGATTCAAATGACTACGGACAATAATGGCTTCTGCTGCTTCCGCGGAGATGGCCGGGTCCTGGGGCAGCGCAAACCAGCTCATCATCGTTCTCGGCTGCAGAATCAGTTTGGTCCGATCCGACTCGGCGTGCAGGACTGAATCGCCTCCCTTGGCATCAAGGAGCAAATCCAACTGTGACCATCTAACTGCGTTGGCCATGGTGTAGGCGACAACATCGACGCGCTCATCGAATTCAACGTCCGAACCCGTTACCGATGCCAATCCGCGCGCAATGAGTGAAGAAAGCCCGGCGCGGACCATTTCCTGGTTTTCAGACTCTTCCGTGAGCCTTAGCCATGAAGCACTTGCCTGCGATCCGGCGGTCGATTGCAAGTGCAGAAGGTAGGCCATTTCAGCCAGGCCAAATCCTATGGACGTGTCCACCGTGGTTTGTGCTGTAGTCATATTTATCATCCTATGAGAGTGCTTTGGCTAAAAACCGAAGAAGTTTTTGACGCCCTCGCCGATCATCTCTGCACCATCTTCCGCGACGTTTCCAACCACATCGAAGGCGCCGTCTATCGTATCCTTGGCTCCTGGGATCAGCTCGACGGCGGCCCAGGCGCCTCCGGCCACCATGCAGGCAACCCCTACTGGCGGCGGGAAGAATGAACCGACGCCGAGTGCGGTCTTGAGGCCTGACTTCATTGCATCCCCAGTCTCCCCATTACGGATTGCATTTACGGTGTCCAGACCATCCAAGCCCACACTTATTCCGCCAAGCATGTGTCCTGCGGAGTTCAATCCGAACTTTGCCCACGGACCCAAGTCCGTTGCCCCGGCCCCCCGCGCCATCTCGGTGAAGTCCCCGAATTTACCGCTGAGCAGGTCCCCGGTACCGGAAAATGCGCCCCGAAGGTCGTCTGAACGGGCCGATGCCTCCCAGAGGTCCTTGTTGAAGAATTGCTTGATTGCGGCCATGTCGTCCCCAGCGATCAACAGGTCTCCGACTTCTTCGCCGTGCCGAGTGACGAACTGAGTGATGTCCCTCAGCCCCAAGGGAACTGCCTTCAGCCCGAGGACGCCGTTGTAGGCGTCCCAGCCACTGCGGAACGGCGAATCTCCGTCCGACATCCAACCGGGGCCCCAAGGAGTGCTTCCGCCAGTGGGGCCCGGAGTACCAGCGGAGACGCCGGCGCCGCCGGACTGGCTCGCCTTCTCCTGCTGCTCGGCCTGGGTCAGCAGCTTCTTGGACTCCTGCTTGAGTGCGAATGCCGTTTTCTGGATGAGCGCCCGGTGGCTTCCGTTCCATTCGGAGCGGAACTTGACCGCGTCGTCGCCCTTCCAAGCAGGGTTGTTGTTGATCTGGTTGCTGAGTTGCGACGACTGCAGCAGCAGGTTGTCCGATGTTTTTCCGAACTGCTGCGCGAGCGTCCGTAGCTGGGCAACGTCCGCGCCCCATAAGTTTCCTGCCACAAGGCATCATCCCCCAAAATGTCCGAGCAGCAGGCTTTCGCCAGGCTGCTCGCATTACTCTAATAGCTGCCCGGCAGGACCGCGATGGGCACAGCTCCCCATCGCGGCTGCGGACCCCCTCAGGACGCTAGTCGGCGTCGTGCTGTTCGAGAACCGCCGCCTTGCGGAGGCGCAGCGCATAGAAGGCCCCGAACGCGAACGCTTGGGTAACCACCACCAGAACAATGGCGCCGGCGATCTTGTTGCCGCCCAAAATCATGGTCAGGCCCACGATCGCAGAGAGGAGCGCCAGCAGCGGGAGCAGCATGTAGCCCAGGACAAAGAGTGTTTCCGGTCTCTTCAGCATGCCTTTACGCCTCTGTCCGGCGCCACATGGTGAACCGGTACCGCGTTCCGCTGGCGGACGTCAGCCAGCCGGTCGCCGGCTCGCTCGCAGCCAGCTTCCACTCGAAGCCGAGCTCGGGGGCGTACGTGTCACCGTCGGCCTCGGAATCGATGAACGTCACTACCGCAACGTCGGCGATGTCCAGGGTCTGTGCGAAGATTTCCCCGCCGCCCAGCACCCATACGGTTTCGTGGCCGGGCACGAACTGGGATTCCAGCAGGGCGTCGTCGAGCGACTTCACCACAAGGGCACCCTGCGCTTCGGCAGTGTCACCCCAGCCGTCCTGCCGCGTCACCACGATGTTGGTGCGCCCCGGCAGCGGACGGTACTTGTCCGGGAAGGAAAGCCAGGTCTTGCGCCCCATGATCACCGGGTGCCCGGTGGTGAGCCGGGTGAAGTGCTTCATGTCCTCAGGCAGGTGCCACGGCATGTCGCCGTCCTTGCCGATCACCCCGGCAGTGGTCTGGGCCCAGACGAGCCCCACTCCGGTGGTGCCGTCGGCGATTTTTTCCGTGAAGGCCAGGGGATCCATGGCGTTATCAGTGCTCATACTGCGATCGGCGCCTTAATCGTGGGGTGGTGCTGGTAGCCGACCACTTCAAAGTCGTCCAGCGTGTAATCGAAGATTGAGTCCGGCTTGCGCAGGATCTTCAGCTGCGGGTATTCGTACGGTTCCCGCTGCAGCTGCTTTAGCACCTGGTCCATGTGGTTGTCGTAGATATGCACGTCGCCGCCGGTCCAGACGAACTCGCCCGGCTCCAGGCCCACCTGCTGTGCCAGCATGCACGTCAGCAGCGCATAGGACGCGATATTGAACGGGACGCCCAGAAAGGTGTCCGCGGAGCGCTGGTAAAGCTGGCAGGACAGTTTCCCGTCCGCAACGTAGAACTGGAAGAAGGCGTGGCACGGGGGCAGCGCCATGTCCTGCAGCTCGGCCACGTTCCAGGCGGAGACGATGTGCCGGCGCGAGTCCGGGTTGGACTTGAGGTTCTCCACCAGCTCGGCGATCTGGTCGATGTGGCCGCCGTCGGGCGTCGGCCAGCTGCGCCACTGGACACCGTAGACCGGGCCAAGCTCGCCGTCGGCATCGGCCCATTCGTTCCAGATGGTGACGCCTTGGTCCTGCATCCACTTCACATTGGTCTCGCCGCGAAGGAACCACAGCAGCTCCACCGCCACCGACTTGAAATGCACGCGCTTGGTGGTGACCAGCGGAAAGCTTTGGCTGAGGTCAAAGCGCATCTGCCGACCGAATACGCTGAGGGTGCCGGTTCCGGTGCGGTCAGATTTGTGCGTGCCGTTGGCAAGGACGTCACGCAGGAGGTCTTCATAGGGCGTTGGAATGCTCACTGTCCCAGTCTACTGAGGATGGTGGAGCCGCACGTGCAGAATGCCCTCGAGCGTGCCGTCGTCGAGTCCTGCGGCGCGCCCTTCCGCGATGTAACGGTCGACGGCGGCAATCAGGTCCGCGGTCACCGCGCCGTCCGCGGGCAGGCCGGCGTCAGGCACCCCGACGACGATGGTGCCGTTCCGCCGTCGCGCCTCGATCAGGCCGGCCTGCTCGAGTTCCTTGTAAGCGCGGGCCACTGTCCCGGCCGCAATGCCCAGGTCCGCCGCCAGGCTGCGCACGGTGGGCAGCTTGGTTCCCGCAGCCAGGGAGCCCACGGCGATCAGCGAAGAGAGCTGGGTGCGGATCTGCTCATAGGGCGGCACCGCGGAGCCGAGGTCCACCGAAAGGCTCGCCGTCATGTGACGCAGTCCTTGCCTGCTCCGGGAACTTTGCGCCGCGGAACCTCGGGCAGCTGAGCAGTGCCTCTTTTGGCAGCCGCTGACGTCCCCACCGGCACCACCGTCATGACGACGGCGGCGGCGGCCAGGATTGACCCGGCGAGGGAAGCGGGCCACCACGGGATTGATGGCGGATACGGCGCCGTACCGAAGACCGCCGCCCACGCGTGGCTGTTGGCCATCAGCAGGAGGCCGGCCTGTGCCGTGAGCATGGCCGCAAGGGTCCGCACCAGCCGGTACAGGGTGACTGCCCGCAGCGCAGCGTCGAGCCCGGGGGGAGCGTCCGGTATTCCATGCCGGAAACGCGCGGCGCAGAAAGCGGGGATTGCCGCAGCAACGGCGGCGGAGCTGGCGAGCGCAGCGGGAACCCAGCCGCCGTCCCGGCCGAGCAGCGAATTGCCGTGCCCTGTCACCACCAGTACGGCCAGGAAAACGAGCAGTGCGAGGATCGCGGCAGTGAGCAGGCCGGGTGCCACCGGCTGCCGGGGCCAGGTGCGCGGCTCGCCGGCCTTGGCGTAGTTGCGCTGCAGCAGGAGCTCGCCGGCGGCGAGGACCAACAGCACCAGCACAGCCACCGTAGCGGTGAATCCGG
Source organism: Arthrobacter sp. ISL-72 (assembly GCF_018613755.1). Taxonomy (GTDB): domain Bacteria; phylum Actinomycetota; class Actinomycetes; order Actinomycetales; family Micrococcaceae; genus Arthrobacter. The sequence goes on along the minus strand of NZ_JAGGPP010000004.1, from coordinate 277,379 downwards.
GCGGACCGTAGCCGCCAGGCGCGGCCATGAGGGCGGGCACAAAGAAGACCCCGGCGAGGAGGGGAAGCGCCGCGGCGACACCGAGCGCTGCACCGACCGAAGAAACCAGCCGTGCTGCGGGGTGTGAGCCTCCGGACGGTGCCGCCGGCCTTGCCTTGGTGCCGTCCGCCCCGGCCAGCTTTGGCGGCGCCCAGACCAGCATGGCCAGCAGCACGGCGATGCCGGGAATCGCGGCGAAGTTGGTCCACGACATGCTGCCGCTACCAGGGTCCGGCCTCGCCACGAAATTCCCGGCAATGACCGCCAGACCCGACGCAATGGTTGCCACGGTGCGGAGGAGCCTGTTCATCGCTATGGTCCGAAGCAGTGCGTTGTTATAGTCCGACAGCGGCTCGAGCTGCCGCCGCCGGGAGATCAGGAGGAGCACCAGCCAGGTGCCTGCCGCCAGGACGGCTAGTGCCGTTCCCAGCCAGACGGCCAGCTCGGTGCCCGGGATACGGCCATCGCCGCCGAAATACCGGTACGGATCCTGCCCTGTCACGTCCGGCACTGTCCCGTCCGGCCCTGTCCCGTACGGCGCCGTCCCGTACGGGACAGGCCTAAATCCCGGCAGCGTGGCTGTCCAGGCGATGAAAGTCGCCGCGGCCGCGAAGATGGCCAGCGTTGTCCACGCGAGCGGCCGGGGGAGGAAGTCCCTGATTCTCCGCACCTGGAGCGTGGCGGTGCGGCGGAGGCGTTTGGGGCGCGGATAGCTCAGCTGGCCCACGGCGTGTACCCCGAGGGTCCCGAGGATCGGCCAGGCCAGGGCAGGGATGATGGCATCCGGGGTGAGGAGCGAGGGGCCTATGGCCGGATTGCCGACTGAGCCGGCAGGGATGATGCCTATATTCATGGCGCCTTGCAATGAGCTGGCCATCCAGCCGATCACGCCGACCCAGAGCGCGTGCTGGGAAACCGTCTCCGGCGAGGCCCCCGTTTTGGGTTCCCACACCACCCACCTCAGGATGAGGTAGAGAACGACGGCGGCAACCAGCGGTCCCAGCAGCAGCATCGGCGGCAGTTTGAATTGGACCGGCATTATCCCCCAGAATTTGCATCAATGTACTGAGTATTTGATACAAAAAGGTCCGGGTCAAGGCGGCCGGAGTTTGGCTCCGCCGGAGGCGGAGGGCCGCTAGTCGTCGAAAGGCCTGAACTGTTCCACTGCGACAATTTTGTGGTTATTGCCCCGGGCCACATGGCACACGATGATTTCCCCGGGAGCAAGGTAGGGGTCGGAGGATGGCAGCAGGGCTCGCAGCGATCCATTCATGTGTTCCGCGAGCTGATTGATGACCGTGGGCAGCGCGGGACGGTGGGTGCAGAGGGCAATGGCGCGCTGCTTGTCAAAGAGTGATTCGACCACCGCGGCGGTCTTTTTGGGGTTGCGGGCGTGCCGGTGTTCCGTCAGGGCATCGTGCAGCTTTACCTTGGCGTCCGCGGACTTGGCGTACGGCGCAATCGTGGCGACGCAGCGCAGCCACGGGCTCGAATGCACGCGCAGCGGCTTCCACACATGCAGCAGCCTGCCGACAGCCTGCGCCTGCCGCCGCCCGGTGGCCGCGAGCGGACGGTCCCCTTCGGCCTTGGTCCAGGAAGAGCGCGGTTTGGCTTTGGCATGGCGGACCACCAGCAGTGGCCAGGTATCAAGTTCGTTGCGGGTGTAGGAGTCAACCAGGTGTTCAAGCGGCGCTACATCACCAGGGTTGCTCAGCAGGGCGGCCGCCTTTTCCGGCGAACACCACATCACGCTGTCCACTTCCTTGCCGTCCGGACGAAGCCTGGCACCGTCCACGTCCACGGCCCAGTAATGGACCACCTTCAGGCCGGCAGACACATGGTAGTGGATGGGTGGAAGCGGAATGCCAAGGGTGGCTTTGAGCCCGATCTCCTCTTCGATCTCACGGACAGCGCATTCAGGAATGGTCTCGCCGGCGTCAATCTTTCCCTTCGGCCACGACCAGTCGTCATAGCGCGGCCGGTGGATGAGCAGGACTTCGAGCTTGTCCTCATTGACGCGCCAAGGCAGCGCGCCTGCCGCGGTGACTGCTATCGGTTCCCCTGGATGGTCCGTCTGGTCCGCAACAAGCGAATCGTTCGCCGAGTCGTCGACGGCAGCGCTTTTCGCATCACTATTCAAGGCCAGGGTCCTACCGCCTTATCGACTGGCGCTGGCGCGACCGCGAGGCGAGCAGCCACGACTGGACGTCTTCCAGGTGCCGCCCGTCATCGCCGACGTGGTGCCTGATCCACTCGCCCTCGCTGTCCAGATGCCAGCTGGACGTTTCCGGGTCCATGTAGCGCCGGAGCAGGTCCAGCACGTACGACGTGTCGTCGCCACTGGTGAGCTGGACCAGTGCCTCCACACGCCGGTCAAGGTTGCGGTGCATCATGTCGGCGGAGCCAATGTAGACCACGGGATCGCCGCCGTTGGCGAAGGCAAAGACACGCGAGTGCTCCAGGAACCGTCCCAGCACGGAACGAACCGTGATGTTTTCACTGAGACCGGGGATGCCGGGGCGCAGCGAGCAGATTCCGCGGACGATCACGTCGACATTTACGCCGGCCTGCGATGCGCGGTAGAGCGAATCGATGATCGCCTCGTCCACCATTGAATTGACCTTGATCTGCACCCTTGCTGAGATGCCCGCTTTGGCGTTGCGGATTTCCTTCTCGATCCGGTCGATGAGGCCGGACCGTACCGAACGGGGCGCAACCAGGAGGCGCTTGAAGGTGGACTTCGGGGCGTAGCCGGAGAGCTGGTTGAAGAGCTTGGAAAGGTCCTCACCCACCTGATCGTTGGCCGTCAGCAGCCCGAGGTCCTCGTAGTAGCGGGCAGTGCGCGGGTGGTAGTTGCCGGTGCCGATGTGGCAGTAGCGGCGCAGGCCGTCCACTTCCTGTCGAACCACGAGGGACAGCTTGCAGTGGGTCTTCAGGCCAACAATGCCGTACACGACGTGCACGCCGGCCTGCTCCAGTTTCCGTGCCCACGAGATATTGGCCTGCTCATCGAACCGGGCCTTGATTTCCACCAGGGCCAGCACCTGCTTGCCGGCCTCCGCTGCGTCAATGAGGGCATCAACGATGGGGGAGTCGCCCGAGGTGCGGTACAGGGTCTGCTTGATGGCCTGGACCTTCGGGTCCGCCGCGGCCTGCTCCAGGAAGGCCTGGACGGAGGTGGAGAAGGAATCGTACGGGTGGTGCAGCAGGATGTCCCGCCGGCGCATGGCCGCGAAGACGTTAGCGGCCTTCGACGTTTCCGATTCGTTCAGGTACCGCGAGGTGTGCGGCACGTGCTTCGGGTAGTGCAGGTCCGCGCGGTCGATGCCGGCAATGACGGACAAGCCCCGCAGGTCCAGGGGTGCAGGAACGGAGTAGACCTCGGACTCCTCCACGCCCAGTTCACGGATCAGGAGCGCCCGGATGTTGGGGTTGATGTCGTTGGTGACCTCGAGCCGCACGGGCGGGCCGAACCGGCGGCGCAGCAGTTCCTTTTCAAGCGCCTGCAGCAGGTTTTCGGCGTCGTCCTCTTCGACTTCCACGTCCTCGTTCCGGGTAACGCGGAAGGTGTGGTGTTCCAGGACCTCCATGCCGGCGAACAGCTGGTCCAGGTGGACGGCGATGACTTCTTCCAGCGCGATGAACCGGGCCACCCGGCCCGGAACCGACCCGGCGCGCGGGCCGTCAATGGAAATGAGGCGGGGCAACTGGTCCGGAACCTTGACACGGGCGAAGAGCTCCTTGTCGCTGACGGGGTTGCGGACCACGACTGCCAGGTTTAGGGACAGCCCGGAAATGTAGGGGAACGGGTGGGCGGGATCCACCGCGAGCGGCGTCAGGATCGGGAAGACCTTTTCGGCGAACATGGCACTGAGTTGGTCTTTGGCCTGGTCATCGAGCTCATCCCAGTGCATGAGGTGGATGTGCTCGTAGGCGAGGGCCGGCCGGATCTGTTCGGCATAGACCCGCGCGTGGCGCTGGGCCAGACGGTGCGCAGCTTCGCCGATCTGGTCCAGGACCTGCATCGGGCTCAGCCCCGCCGGGGACGGGACGGCAAGCCCGGTGGCGATCCGGCGTTTCAGCCCGGCAACGCGGACCATGAAAAACTCGTCCAGGTTGGAGGCAAAGATCGAGAGGAAGCTGACCCGCTCCAGCAGGTGGAGATCGGGGTCCTCGGCAAGTTCCAGCACTCGCGAGTTGAAGGCCAGCCAGCTCAGTTCACGGTCCAGGAACCGGTCCGGGCTGATGTCGCCGTCGGGCTCAAGGCTGGGCGCGAACTCAGGAATGTCGATCCGGTCCTGCGTGGCACGGGAAGCCGGCACTTCGGAGGAGCCGAAGCGGGCGCGCACCGGCAGCACCCTGGCCTCAGACGTGGCGATTCCGGCTGATTCCGGTTGCATGGTCACTCCTTATTGCTGGCACGGTTTACCTTCAACCTTACAAGCATTCCTTTCAGGGGATACTTAGATTTCCTGAACGGTGGCGCGCCCGTCAGCCGATTGGATTAACTGCCGGTCAACGGCCCGTACATGACGTCCGCATCCCACCGCGTGAACCCGAGCCGGCGGTACAGCGACACGGCCGGAAGGTTGCCCGCATCCGTGTACAGCATCACCGCGTGCAGACCTTTGTCCTGGAGGTATCTGATGCCGGCCACGGTCAGGGCCTTGCCCAGTCCCATGCCCTGGGCTTCGGGGGTGACGCCCACCACATAGACCTCGCCGATCGCGGGATGACTGCCGTGGCGGGGGTGCACCTTGGTCCAATGGAAGCCGAGGATCCGGTCGGATGAGTCCACGGCCAGAAGGAAGCCGGCCGGATCGAACCAGTCCTCCGCCATCCGGGCTTCGAGGTCGCTCCTGGTCATGTTGCCCTGCTCCGGGTGGTGGCTGAAGGCGGCCTTGTTCGCAGCCAGCCAGGCCTCCTCGTCCTGGCCCGGCACGAAGGCCCGCAGGGTCACGTTCTCCGGGAGGGCGGTGTCGGGCAGTTCCGCGTCGGAAGCGGTCAGCCGCATCTTCCACAGTTCCCGGATGGGGCCGTAGCCGTACTTGGCAGCGAGGTCCGCGGCGGCCTCGTGGTTCCCGTGCGACCAGGCCTTCAGTCCGTCGAATCCGCGGGACGCCTTGAGCGTGGACACCAGTCTGTCCGCCACGCCCTGGTTCCGGTAGGCCGGGTGCACCGCCACCTCGAGCACCCCGGTGCCGTCCGGTTCCTCCACGACCACTGCGAACCCGGCCAGGTCCTGGGCGGTGGCAGGATCAGAATCCTCATCCGGGGCATAAAGGGCCAGAGACAGGAGCGAGTGGCTGCCGGACACGCCCGCACGGAGCGTTACAAAGGTCTGCTCGGACAGTGGGGGGTTTCCGTCGGACTCTTCGGCGGCTGCGGCGAGGGCGGTGAAGTCCCTCAGGAGTTCGTCGTCCACTCCGCCTTTGATGACGAGCACGGGCCAGGTCTCGGGATGCGCAGGACTCATGGAGTAAGGCTATACGGCCAGCCCGGGTGGCGGCGGGATTCGGGCCGATTTGAAGCTCCGGGATCCGGCACGTATAGTCGTTACCTGTCCCGGCTTCCTGAAGCGGGATTTGAGGGGGATCCACCACTGGGGTGGCCTCGATACGTTCGACCCGTATGTCCTCCACTGCAGGCGAAAAGCCAAGAGAAAAGCCCCGGACCGCTGGTCCGGGGTTTTTTCGTATGCTCGTGTTGATCGCCGCGGCGTGCCGCTGCGGTGCGGCTAGGCCTCCGTTAGCTCCTCTTCGGGCTGGCGCACCAGTGTCAGGCGGTAGCCCACGTTGCGGACGGTGCTGATCAGGTTTTCGTGGTCGGCGCCCAGCTTGGCGCGGAGTCGCCGGACGTGGACGTCAACGGTGCGGGTGCCGCCGTAGTAGTCATAGCCCCACACCTCGGTGAGCAGCTGCTGGCGGGTGAACACCCGGCCGGGGTGCTGCGCCAGGTACTTGAGGAGTTCGAACTCCTTGAAGGTCAGGTTCAGCGGGGCCCCGTTGACCCTGGCCGTGTAACTTGCTTCGTCGATGACGACGCCGGCGGCGCGGATTTCGGTGGGAAGATCCTCTTTCTCCGGTACGGCGCGGGCCACGGAGAGCCTTATCCGGGCTTCCACTTCAGCCGGACCGGCCGAATCCAGCAGGATGTCGTCTACGGCCCAGGCCGAGGAGACAGCCGCCATGCCGCCTTCGGTGAGGATCAGCATCAGCGGCGCACTGAGTCCGGTGGCCTTGAGCAGCTGGGTGAGGGACCGGGCACCCACCAGGTCCTTGCGTGCGTCCAGCAGGACGACATCGCAGGGGTCGGTCTCCAGCAGCGCGGTGGGCTCGGCAGGGAGGATATGCACGCGGTGGTTTAGTAGTTCCAAGGCAGGCAGGATGTCCACCGATGACCCGGTGCTGTTCGTCAGTAGCAGGATGTGCGACATTGTTCCTCCAAGGGGCTGTCCGCGCATCATTGGGCGTCTGAACCGGGCTTCCACCGGCCGGTACTGGCTGCCCGCGTCGGTAGTGGCCGGCCCGGATTCCCGGACCTGCCCGCATCCTCCGAAGGAAGCGTAGCTGAGCTTTGAGTATACCTAATAGCCCCTAAACAGACACTGATCCGGCTCGTTTCAATTTCCGTTTTGCGACATAAGCAGGTCACATAAGGCAGGATTGGACCGTCAGGACGGGTGCCGGATGGATACGAAGCGAAGACGATGTCAGCAGAGAGTGAGCGCGGGTAAACAGTGAAGCCGTGGACCATCGGAACCATCGGGCTGGCCGGGCTTGCTGTCTTCGTCGCCGGCGCCTATGCCCTGCCGGAAGTGTTGCTCGGCGTTGCCGTCCTCGTCGCACTGGCTGTCGGCATCGGCTGGCCCCACTTCCTGGGCATCCCAGCTAAGAAGACCCTCGCCGCCATCATCGGACTCCCCGGTGCAGGCTCTGCCGTGGCTGCCACCTATGTCCCGGCGCCCGGTTTCCTCGACTGGACGCCCGCCTTTATCGCGGCAGGCGTCATGGCCGTTTTCCTGATGCAGCTGCTGCGGGGCACGGGCCAGGCGCAGCGGCTGGAGTCGACGCTGGGCTCGAGCGCCGGCGTGCTGCTGTCCTGCCTTGGCGCAGGCTGGATTGCGGCTTCCCGGTTCAACGGAGTCAAGGAAATGGTGCTGGTGGCCGGGATCAGCGCCGCCTTTGCCCTGCTGGCCGGCCTTATCCGCTGGCCGGACCGGATCGTGGCGCCGCTGGGCATCGTCCTTGCGGGCATCACTGCTCCGCTGGCCGGACTCATCTTCTCGAACATCGCCGTCATACCCGCCGCCGCAGTGGGAGTTACGGTGGGCTCGGTTCTGGTCAGCCTGCGAAGACTGGTTATACTCCGCGGGGACCGGCTTAACTTTGCAGCCGCCCTTGGCATGGGCCTGGCGCCCGTGGCAGCGGTGGGTTCGCTCGCCTACTTCATAGACAAACTACTCATCTTCTAAAGCGTTAGGATGGCATCATGTCCGTACTTGCATTTGAGATTTTCTTCCTTGTCCTGCTTGGCATCGCCAGCCTTTCCATGGCCTGGTTCGCTGGTTTTGTGGTTTACCGCCTCTTCAAGGGCCAGAAGTAATACCAGTCCAGAGCTAGTTGCCTGCGGAGGTAGTTACTGTGCCGATTGAAATTCCTACAGACCTCACGCCCGAGCTCGTCCCGTTGTCCTGGCTCATCGGTGAGTGGGAGGGCAGCGGACGGCTCGGGGCCGGCGACGAGGACTCGGAGCACTTCCTCCAGCACGTGTCCTTCACGCACAACGGCCTGCCGTACCTTCAGTACCGCGCTGAAAGCTGGCTGAGCGACGACGAAGGAACCAAGCTGCGGCCACTGACGGTCGAGACCGGTTTCTGGGCGTTGGAGCGCAAGCAGCGGGAGGAAGACGGCGGCCCGGGCCTGATCCCGGCCGACATCGTTCCCGTGCTGAAGAGTGCTGACGAAGTCGAAGCGCTGCGCAACAGCGACGGCGGCTTTGACATCTCCGTTTCCATTTCGCACCCCGGCGGGATCTCGGAGCTGTACTACGGCCAGATCAAGGGACCCCAGATCCGGCTCAGCACCGACATGGTGATGCGCGGAAGCCATTCCAAGGAGTACACCGCCGCCACCCGGATCTTCGGGCTGGTGGAAGGAAAGCTGCTCTGGCGCTGGGACGTTGCCACCGGCAAGTCGTCCACACCCGGCGGCGGACTGGAAGCCCACGCTTCGGCCATCCTCAGCAAGGCGTCCTAGGCCGGCTGGCCCGGCGCGGCCCCAGGTCTCACTGATTTTTGTTGTCCGCAACGAGTGCAGGGAGCAAGGTCGTGAACAACCAGCAGCCGGACGAGGGAAACTCAGCACCGGGCAGGAGCTACGCTGACTTGAAGGCCGTTTTCTTCAACGGAACACTCAAGAAGTCTCCGCAGACCAGCAACACCGAGGGCCTGATCGAAGTCAGCCGCCTCATCATGGAGAAGCAGGGCGTCACCACCCGGGTGATCCGGACCGTCGATCACGATATCGCCAGCGGGGTGTACCCGGACATGCGCGAGTACGGCTGGGCTACGGACGAATGGCCGGAGCTGTACCCGGCAGTCAAGGAAGCGGACATCGTGGTGGTGGCCGGGCCCATCTGGCTGGGGGACAATTCTTCTCAGACGAAGAAACTGATCGAACGCCTGTACGCGCACTCCGGGGAACTGAACGAAAAAGGACAGTGGGCCTTCTACCCGAAAGTGGGCGGCTGCCTCATCACCGGCAACGAGGACGGCATCAAGCACTGCTCGATGAACATTCTCTACAGCCTCCAACACATCGGTTTCAGCATCCCGCCGCAGGCCGACGCCGGCTGGATAGGCCCCGTGGGACCCGGCCCCAGCTACCTTGATAAAGGGTCCGGAGGTCCGGAGAGCGACTTCACCAACCGCAACACCACCTTCATGACGTGGAACCTGCTGCACCTGGCGAGAACGCTGAAGGACGCCGGCGGGATCCCGGCCTACGGCAACCTGCCGGAACAATGGAAGGCCGGCACCCGCTTCGACTTTGAGAACCCCGAGTACCGCTGAGCCCACCAGCATTTAGTGTGCCGGTCGCCGGGCCATCCGGTGCCGGAATACCTGCCCCGTTAAGGACGTTCCCTACATATGACTATCAAGAGCCCCCTGTTGTCGCGCCCTGGCGCTGTCGAGGCCGCCGGCGCGGACGCCGGCGTCGCGTCGCACTACGGTGAGCCGCTGCGCGAGCAGCGCGCCCTGGCAGCCGGAACCGCCGTCGTCGACCTTTCCCACCGCGGCGTGGTCACCGTCACCGGTCCGGACCGCTTGAGCTGGCTCAACACCCTATCCTCCCAGCAGGTCACCAACCTTGCCCCCGGGGAGTCCAGCGAACTGCTGCTGCTCAGCGTCCAGGGCCGCATCGAGTTTGACGCGCGGGTAATCGACGACGGGGGGACCACCTGGCTGATTGTGGAGGCCGCCGAAGCGGCGCCGCTGGCGGAGTGGCTGAACCGGATGAAGTTCATGCTCCGCGTTGAGATTGCCGACGTTTCGGGCAACTGGGCCGTCCTCGGAACCACACGGCGGGTGGAGGACTGGCAGGACCTGAAGGTGTGGGAGGACCCCTGGCCGCATGTGGGCGCCGGCGGCTACGCCTACTCCGTGGTCGGGGAAGAATCACATCCCGGACTCGAACGGCCCTGGTTTGAATACCTGGTGCCCGCCGCTGAACTGGAAGCCACCGTGGGTGACCGTCCGCTGGCCGGCATGTGGGCCGCGGAAGCACTGCGGATCGCCGCCTGGCGCCCCCGCCTTGGCGCGGAAACCGATGACAAGACGATCCCGCACGAACTGGACCTCCTGCGCACCGCCGTGCACCTGGCCAAGGGCTGCTACAAGGGCCAGGAGACGATCGCCCGCGTGCACAACCTTGGGCACCCGCCGCGGCGCCTGGTCTTCCTCCAGCTGGACGGCTCCCAGCACACGCTCCCCGCAGTGGGCAGCGACGTGCGCCTTGGGGACCGGAAGGTGGGCACGGTGACCTCCGTGGTGCAGCATTACGAAATGGGCCCGGTGGCCCTGGCGGTCATAAAGCGATCGGTGTCTCCGGATGAAATACTGACGGTCGTAGACGGCGACGAACCATACACGGCCGCGCAGGAAGTCATCGTGGCTCCCGATGCCGGCCAGGTGGTGGGCCGCCAGACCGGATTCCTGAAGGGAACGCACCGATGACCGACACCACGGGGGACAACAGCACCGCTGGTCCCGACGACCAGACCCTGGCCCTTGCCCACGCCCTCTTTGATGCAGCACGGCAGGGCGACGCCGCGCTGCTGGCAACCTATCTGGACGCCGGAGCCCCGCCCAACATGACCAACTCGGCCGGCGACTCCCTGCTGATGCTGGCGGCCTACCACGGACATGCCCCGGCGGTACAGCTGCTCCTGCAGCACGGAGCCGACGCCAACGCCGTCAACGACCGCGGCCAGACTCCGCTCGCCGGGGCTGCCTTCAAGGGCTACACCGAGGTGGCTGAAGCTCTGCTCGGCGCAGGCGCAGACCCCGACGCCGGAACCCCCTCGGCACGGGCCGCGGCGGAAATGTTTGCCCGGACCGACATCCAGGCCTTGCTGGGCTGAGCGGACCGCCGGACGGCCCGCGGGTTATTCGACCCGCGGGCTTTCTTGCCCCTCAATATTCCATGTGGAATAGTTGACATGGAATAAGCCAGTTATCCGCCATCGAGAGGGAGCAACCGGAACCATGCCCCGACCTGCTCCGCTGACACCGCTCGGCATAGCTGCGTTGTCATTGCTGGTTGAGGAGCCGATGCATCCCTATGAGATGTACCAGCTCCTCATGGCCAGGCATGAAGACAGGCTGGTCAAGGTGCGCCCGGGAACGCTCTATCACGCCGTGGGCCGGCTTGAGGAGCGCGGCCTGGTGGAGACCGCCGGAACGGACCGGGAAGGCAACAGGCCGGAACGGACCACATACCGGATCACGTCCGCCGGGCGGGAGGCACTCACGGGGCGCCTGCAGGACATGCTCGCCGAGCCGGTGAACGAATATCCGGCCTTCCCGCTGGCCGTGTCCGAGGCATACAATCTCCCGGTCGCCGTCGTCCTGGAGCTCCTTGACCGCCGGCTGGTACTGCTGCAGGAACAACTCGAGTACCTGCAGGCGGGAGAGGCCGCGGTCCGGAAAAAGGACGTGGCCCGCAAGTACTGGATCGACCTCCAGTACCAACAGACCATGCTGGGGTCCGAAATGGGCTGGATCCGCGGCCTGCAGGACCAGCTGCGCTCCGGGGAACTCCCGTGGTAGCGCAGCAGCCACAACAACCATCAGAAGGAAGCACATGGAAAACGTAGCGAGGCCGTGGCCGGCCCTCTGGTCCCTGGTGATCGGCTTCTTTATGATCCTGATCGACACCACCATCGTTTCGGTGGCGAACCCCCGGATCATGGAAGGCCTGAACGCTGACATCAATTCCGTGATCTGGGTGACCAGCGCCTACCTGCTGGCCTACGCCGTGCCGCTGCTGATCACCGGCCGGCTGGGCGACCGGTTCGGGCCCAAGAAGCTTTACCTGACGGGGCTGGTGGTATTCACGCTCGCGTCCCTGTGGTGCGGGGTGTCCGGCGACGTCCAGACCCTGATCCTTGCCCGCGTGGTCCAGGGTTTCGGTGCCGCGATCATGACGCCGCAGACCATGGCCGTGATTACCCGCATCTTCCCGCCGGACAGGCGCGGGGCGGCCATGGGGATCTGGGGCGCCACCGCCGGCGTGGCCACCCTGGTGGGACCGATCCTTGGCGGTGTGTTGGTGGACGGACTCGGCTGGGAGTGGATCTTCTTTATCAACGTGCCGGTGGGAATCGCGGGCTTCATCCTGGCCCTCCGCTTCGTTCCCTCCCTGACCACCCATCCGCACAAGTTCGACATTCCCGGCGTGCTGCTCAGCGCCGTCGGGCTGTTCCTGCTGGTGTTCGGCATCCAGGAGGGCGAGACCTACGACTGGGGGACCATCACCGGGCCCGTCACAGTATGGAGCCTCATCATCGCCGGGGTTGTGGTGCTGGCGGCGTTTGTACTGTGGCAGCGCTTCAATAAAGGCGAACCCCTGCTCCCGCTGGCCCTGTTCAGGGACCGCAACTTCTCGCTGGCCAATCTGGGAATCACCACAGTGGGCTTTACGGTCACGGCCTTCGGCCTCCCGCTGATCTTTTACTACCAGATGGTCCGCGGCCTCACTCCCACGCAGTCCGCCCTGATGATGGTCCCGATGGCGCTCATCTCGGGCGGCCTCGCACCGGTGGTCGGCAAAATCATCGACCGCGTGAATCCGAAGTACATCACGGCTGCCGGGCTCACGCTCATGTCCGTGGCACTGTTCTGGAACTCAGCGCTGATGCATCCGGACACGCCCATCTGGCTCTTCCTGCTGCCCAGCGCCGTGCTCGGTTTCGCGAATGCCGGCATCTGGGCGCCGCTGAGTTCCACGGCCACGCGCAACCTGCCGCCGCGCCAGGCCGGTGCCGGTGCAGGGGTCTACAACACCACACGCCAGATCGGCGCGGTGCTGGGTAGTGCAGCCATCGCGGTGCTCATGCAGGCACGGCTGGCTGAAGAACTTCCGGCGGCCCCCGGGGGCGCCGCGGGCGAGGCGGGCGCCATGAGTTTCGGCGGACAGCTGCCACAAGCGCTGCACGCAGGATTTTCGACGGCGATGGGACAGTCCATCATGTTGCCGGCAGCAGTGATTGTGCTGGGCGCGGCCATGGCGCTGTTTTTCGCGAAGCCCAAGCCGGTGGAAAACTGGGGCGGCGCCGCTGCTCCGGCCTCCGACTCTGCATCGGCCAAGTCCGCCTGACTATCCGCCTGGTTATTCGCCTGCCAGGATGGCCAGCCGGGCCGGGTCCTTCGTCAGCCCAGCAGCACGCTGGTCTGGATGCCGCCCGTCGAGAACCCGAGGCTGCGGGCAATAGCCAAGGCGCCCTTGTTGCTCACGTCCGTGCGCCACTGCAGGGTCAGGCCCGCCGTGAGTGCTTCATGCGCGGCTATGGATGCCGCCAGCGAGCCGAGTCCCCGGCGGCGCCAGTCAGGGTCCACCAGCACGCCCATGTGGGCCAGGATGCCTTCCCATTCGGTGTAGGCGCCGCATGCCACGGGAGCCTTGCGGCCCTGGACGTCCAGCAGGATTGTGAACCGGTGTTCCAGCTCGGACAGTCCCACCTCATTGACGTCGTCAGGCGGGCAGCAGCCTTCCAGCTCAATGGCCTCGGGGTTGCCGTGCGAAACGGTCAGCTCCTCCCCGGGCTGGAGCAGGGGGAGGTCGTCGGCGAAGAAGAGAGCGGCCGCGCCCAGTCCATGGCCGCCGTGGTGCCGTGTGATTGTCAGCAGGGTCACGTGCTGGGCCAGTTCCTCGTCCGGGATGCCCTCGGCGGCGTCGAGGGCCCACTGGGGTCCGACGAGGGCCGACGCGCCAAACAGCCGCACAAAATCCACGGATTTCCGGGACTCGTCCGCCCTCAGGATCCGCCCGCCAGCGGGAGGCCAGCCGGCGCCCGAAACTGCCGCATCGGCGTCGAGCATGCGCGCCGCGGCAAACACCCCGTCGTCGAGGCCCAGATGCCGGGCCCATGCCAGCTGGATGATGTCGGCGGAGCCGGAGTCGAGAGTCATGCCTCAACCCTACCCAGCACAACACAAGCGCGAACGGACACTTGAGGCCCCCGTGGCGGGGGCCTCAAGTGTCCGTTCGCGCTCTACTCGCGGTCCGAAGCTGCTATCCGAAGAGCACGGCGGCTTCGTCGTACCGGTGCTGCGGGACGCTCTTGAGGTTGCCCAGGGCGGCGTCGAAGCCGACGTGCACGATGTCGGTGCCGTTGAGCGACACCATGGTGCCCCAGCGCTGGTCCACCACGGAGTCGATGGCGGCCATGCCCAGGCGCGTCGCGAGGACCCGGTCGAAGGCGGACGGGACGCCGCCGCGCTGGATGTGGCCAAGGACGGTGGCGCGGGTTTCGATCCCGGTCCGGGCCTCGAGTTCGGGGGCGAGCATCTCGGCGATGCCGCCGAGGCGCGGACGTCCGAAGGTGTCCAGCCCGCGCTCGGAGTGCGGCGTTTCCTGGCCCTCGGGAACGAAGCCTTCGGCAACAACCACCAAGGGCGCGCGGCCACGGTCGTGGGCTTCCTGCACCCATTCGGTGATCTGGTCCATGGAGGCTTTCTGCTCCGGGATCAGGATTGCGTGGGCGCCGGATGCCATGCCGGCGTGCAGCGCGATCCAGCCAACGTGGCGGCCCATGACCTCGGCGATCATGCAGCGGTGGTGGGATTCACCTGTGGTGCGGAGGCGGTCGATGGCCTCGGTGGCGATCTGGACGGCGGTGTCGAAACCGAAGGTGTAGTCGGTGGCATCAAGGTCGTTGTCCACGGTCTTGGGCACGCCGACGATCTTCAGCCCTGCGTCGGTGAGGCGCTTGGCTGCGGCCAGCGTTCCCTCACCGCCGATGGCGATGATTGCGTCGATGCCGAGGCGGTCCATGTGGGCCTTGATGACCTCGGGGCCGCCGTTGTTTTCGAACGGGTTGGTCCGGGAAGTTCCCAGGATGGTGCCGCCCTGCTTCGCAATGCCGCGCACCATGGTGCGGGGAACGTCAATGATGTCGCCTTCGACGACGCCGCGCCAGCCGTCAAGGAATCCTACGAATTCGTGGCCGTGGATGGCAATCCCTTTGAGGACGGCGCCGCGGATAACGGCGTTCAGTCCGGGGCAGTCGCCACCGCTGGTGAGAATTCCAATTTTCATGTCTCGGCTCAAATCCTGGTGAGAGGGTGTTCTGGCAGAGCGCCACGCTGAGCTCACCTAGATTCTAGTGGTGAGTGTGGGTTACGACACAAACTGGTTACACGGTGCCCCTTTAATCTCAGCCGGGATGGCGAACGAAAAGGCCCCCGCTCCGGAGAGCAGGGGCCTTGGGATTCGTGTGGTCAAGATCCGTTGATTGACCGTTTGTCCAGGAAGGACTGGAGGATGATGGCGTTCCGCTGGTCCGGAAGGACCAGCCATGCTGCCAGGTAGAACACGAAGGCCGGGCCGGGCAGGAGGCTGAAGAGCAGGAACGCGATCCGGACGAAGGCGACGTCCACATTGAGCTTTGCGGCGATGCCTCCGCACACGCCACCCAACCACCGCTGCGGTCCGCGCTTCAGGCCAAGGCCCCTAACGATGCTGTAGAACTTATCCATGCTTCAAGACTTCCCTGTTGTGGATTCTTTGTCACGTCCGCGGGCCGAGAGCAGCCCGCCCACCACGAGTGCGGCGCCCGCACCGAGCATCAGGCCGATCAGTACGTAGGTCCCGTTCAGCGCCACGATGCCGAGCTGTCCGATGATGATCAACGCTGCCAGTGCCAGGATGATGAGCCCCCAGACCACCGTGCCGACCCGTGCCGACAATGGTCCGCCGTGCCGTGCCGCCGCGCCGGGTGCCGGTTCCGTTGTCGAGGCCGCCGGGTGCGCTTTTGCCGGGGCCTTTGCCTGCGCCTTTGCCTGCGGCGCAGTGTCCGGATCGGGTTCGTAGCTGCTCATGTCAGTTTCCTTCCTGGATGGTGATGTTGCTCATCGTTCCGTCGATCTCGAGGATGAGCGCGGCGCCGGGCTTGTCGGTGTTGTAACTGCTCTGCTGGGAGCTCATGCCGCCGTGGTGCTGGCCGCCTTCGTTGAGGTTGCCCATGGTCATGTCGGCCTTGATTTCCACGGGAACGGTGTCCGGGATGATGACGGTCAGGTTGCTTGCCGTGATATCCAGGGGAATCACGACGTCGGTACTGAGAGGCGGTGTCAGGTTCAGTTTCGTCAGGTCAGCGGTGCCGCTGCCTCCGGTGATGTCGAAGCCTTCGCCGGCCTGCTGGATAGTGGCCGGGTTCCAGTTGGCTTCCTGGAAGCGGAACCGGTCACCGTTGGGAACCACGTTGAAGATGCCGCCGATGATGAGCGCCACCACGGCAAAGAAACCGAGGATTCCCGAGGTCCGGCCCCTGAGGCCCAGAATCAGGATGCCGAGGCCGAGGACGGCAGCGCCGCTGGCCCAGACCACCGCGTTGACCGCGTCACCGAGGTTGATGACGTTGAGGGCCTCCAAGGCTTTGATACCGCCGCCTACCAGCAGGGCCAGGCCGGCCGTTACCGCGACTGCGGGGGCTCCCGGGCCAAGGTTAGGCGCCTTCGGTGCGGGAGCCAACGGGCCGTGCCCGCCATAGCCGCCGGGGCCGGAAGCGCCGCCATAGGGCGGGGTGGGGCCGTAACCGCCGGGGGCGCCGCCGTCGTACGGGCCGCCTGTGTAGGTGTTTCCTGTGAAGGGGCCGGACTCATACGGCGCGCCGGATGCCGGGAAGGCTGTGCCGGCCGGCGCGGTGGCTGCGAAGGCGGTCCCGCCGGCTGCGGAGCCGGCATCCGTGCTGGTGTTCATGATGGGGGCTCCGTTCCGGGCCTTGTTGCGCTGCGAGAGGTAGTAGATGAAGTAGATGGCGCCGGCGATCCAGAAGACTGTCCAGAAGAAGCCGCCGAAACCGTTCCGCTCCCAGCCCCAGAAGCCGCTGCCCAGGCTGGGGAAGCCGATCACGGTGGTGATGAGGGCACCGGTCATGCCGGTGGACCATCGTCCGGCGCCTGCTTCCTGGACGTGGATGCGGCCGTCGGGCTCGGGGAGGAATGCCCAGGCGATGCCGTAGAGCAGCACTCCGATGCCGGCGAAAATAGCGAGGACAATGAAGATGCCGCGCACGATCAGCGGGTCGATGCCCAGCCGGTGCGCGATGCCGCTGGCGACGCCGCCGATCCAGCGGTCCCGGCCGCGCTGGATGCCATGGCCCCGGATCCAGTCGAAGAAGTTCTGCGGCTGGGGCTGGGGGTAGGCGTACCGGGAACTCCCGGAGTGGTCAGTGGGGATCTGGTCGCCGGGGACCTGGGCGTTCGGGTAAAGCGGCGGCGGGCCGCCCGGGAAGCTGCCCTGCGTGGTGCCGGAGTCATCCTGGACCGAGGCGGTGCTGTCCGCGGATGCGCCTTCCGCCGGGCCGGCGGAACCGGGATCCGGACGGCTGGCGGGGAGTGGATCTTCGTCGGGGTGTGCATTGTGCTGGTTCATACTTCGATCCTCCCGTTTGTTGCCTGCGCGCTCTATTGGGGAACACCCTGAGCTATCCCTGAGTGACCCCCGGTTCGTTGCGAAACCAGGCGTCGGTAACCCTGATCCGTGTTTGGATTGACACATGACAACCGCCCTTTCCCGCCCTCCGCTGGTCCGCAGCAGCGACCGCATGATTGCCGGTGTCTGCGCGGGCCTTGCCGCCCACTTGGGCTGGCCGGTGCGGATGGTCCGCATCGGCATGGTGGTGGCCGCATTCGCCGGCGGGGCCGGGCTGGCGTTCTATGCATGGCTCTGGATCATGGTTCCCACCGCGGACGAGAACGCAAAGCGGAACGCGCGGCGCCCGGCGTCGCCCATTGCCCCGGCAGTGAGCGCCCCCGGCCCGCTGCCGGTACCGCCCGGCTTTATCGCCGGTCCGGCGCCCGCCGCCGGTCTAGCGGAACCCGTCTCCCGTCCTGCCGACGGCCGGGACGGCCTCGCGGACGTCGGACAGCCACTGCCCGCGGGAAGCGGCACATCACAGGGAACGGCGCCGACGAACCCGGCCTGGTTCCGTTTCCGCCGCATGCCGTTCGCCAAGGAAATCCTGCTGGGCGCCGGCCTGTTGCTGGCCGGCGGCATCCTGACCGCGCGGATGCTGGGAGTGGACGTTCCGCTGGGCACCCTGATCCCGGCCGCGGCGATTCTCGGCGGGGCAGCCATTGCCTGGATGCAGCTGGATGAAACCCGCCGTGCCGGCCTTGTGGACAAGACGAAGGCGGACCAGGCCGGCGGCTGGGCCAGGCTTGCCGCTGGGCTGGCTCTCGTGGTGGCCGGGGTGCTCGTGATGGTGTCCGGATCCGGCTCCTGGGAGCAGACGTGGCTGGCCCTCCTGGCCTCCGTGGCGGTCCTCGGCGGCGTGGCGCTGGTGCTGCTCCCGTGGGGCCTGAAGTTCTGGCGGGACCTGGAGGCCGAACGCGCGGGCCGGGTCCGCGCCACCGAGCGCGCCGAGATCGCCGCGCACCTCCACGATTCCGTGCTGCAGACACTTGCGCTGATCCAGCGCCGCGCCGGCAACGAGCACGACGTCGTGCGGCTGGCCCGCGCGCAGGAGCGTGAGCTGCGGGGCTGGCTGTACCGGGACCCCGGCAAGGAAGCCGGGCAGCTTTCGGAACGCATCAAGGCAGCAGCTGCCGAAGTTGAGGACTCACTGGGCAACGCTGTGGACGTGGTCACCGTGGGTGACACCGCCATGACCGAGCGCCACGAGGCACTGGTGCAAGCCAGCCGCGAGGCCATGGTGAACGCCTCCCGTCACGGCGGCTGCACAGTATCGGTCTACCTGGAAGTGGCCGACGGCGGCGTCGAAGTTTTTGTTAAGGACCGCGGCCCGGGCTTCGATCCGCAGTCGGTTCCTGCCGACCGGATGGGGGTCAGGGAATCGATCGTCGGACGGATGAAGCGCCACGGCGGCAGCGCAGTTATCAGCAGCAGTGCGGACGGGACGGAAGTGCGGCTCAGGCTGCCGTCCGACGCCGCGGACAACGGAGAGGGAAAGTCGTGAACAACATCGGCACAGGGGACGCGCATGCAGGAGGCGTTCCAGCCATCCGCGTGGTCATCGTGGACGACCATGCCATCTTCCGTTCGGGGCTCAAAGCGGACCTCGACGACCGGGTCACCGTGGTGGGGGAGGCCGGGACAGTCGAGCAGGCCATCGCCGTGATCGCGCAGACGCGGCCCCAGGTGGTGCTCCTGGACGTGCACCTCCCGGGCGGATTGGGCGGCGGAGGACGCGAAGTAATTTCCGGATCTGCTGCCCTGCTGGCAAGCACCAGGTTCCTCGCGTTGAGCGTCTCGGATGCCGCAGAAGATGTGGTTTCCGTCATCCGCGCGGGGGCCCGGGGCTATGTGACCAAAAGCATCTCCGGAGCCGAAATAACCGACGCCGTGCTGCGCGTGGCCGGCGGCGACGCCGTCTTTTCGCCGCGGCTCGCCGGGTTCGTCCTGGACGCTTTCGGCACTGCGCCGGCGGACATCGCCGACGACGAACTCGACCGCCTCTCGGCCCGCGAACTGGAGGTCATGCGGCTCATTGCGAGGGGCTACAGCTACAAGGAAGTGGCCAAGGAGCTCTTCATCTCCATCAAGACCGTGGAGACCCACGTCTCGGCCGTGCTGCGCAAGCTGCAGCTCTCCAGCCGCCACGAACTGACCAAGTGGGCGGCCGAGCGCCGGCTCCTCTAACCCGCCCCGGATGCTCTCTCACTTCCTGCCGCTTAACCACAAACGCTCTCTCACCGGGTGAGAGAGCGTTTGGGTATTTCCTGCAGGAAGTGAGAGAGCGTGCCTATTTGGCCTTGCCGAGGAAGCCCTGGAGCCGCGCGACGCCGGTGGCAAGGTCGTCGTCGCCAAGGGCGTAGGAGAGACGCAGGTAGCCTGACGGGCCGAAGGCCTCGCCCGGAACAACCGCAACCTCCACCTCGTCGAGGATGAGCGCGGCGAGCTCAGCGGAAGTCTGCGGACGGACCGTTCCGTTCTCCGTCTCGAACTCCTTGCCCAGCAGGCCGCGGACATCCGCGTAGACGTAGAAGGCGCCCTTCGGCGTCGGGCATTCCACCCCGTCGATGGCGTTCAGGCCGGCAACGATAGCCTTCCGGCGGCGGTCGAAGGCCACCTTCATCTCGTCCACTGCGGTGAGCGGGCCGGACACGGCAGCTAGGGCGGCGATCTGGGGAATGTTGGAAACGTTGGAGGTGGCGTGCGACTGCAGGTTGGTGGCCGCCTTGATGACGTCCGCCGGGCCGATCATCCAGCCCACGCGCCATCCGGTCATGGCGTAGGTCTTGGCAACGCCGTTGAGGATGACCACCTTGTCGCCGAGTTCGGGAACCGCCGTCGCAATGGACGTGAACGGAACGTCGTCGTAGGTCAGGTGCTCGTAGATTTCGTCAGTGACAACCCACAGGCCCTTTGAGGCAGCCCAGAGGCCGATCTCGCGGACCTGTTCGGGAGAGTACACGGACCCCGTGGGGTTGGACGGCGAGACGAACAGCAGGATCTTGGTGCGCTCGGTGAGGGCGGCTTCAAGCTGCTCCACGGTGACGAGGTATTCCTGCTCCGGGCCGGCGAAAACTTCTACCGGCACACCGCCGGCCAGCCGGATGGCTTCGGGATAGGTGGTCCAGAAGGGTGTGGGAACAATGACTTCGTCGCCCGGATCAACCAGCGTGGCGAAGGTGTTGTAGACGGCCTGCTTGCCGCCGTTCGTCACCAGAACCTGTGATGCCTCGGCCTTGTAGCCGGAATCCCGGAACGTCTTGTCCGCGATGGCCTGCTTGAGCTCCGGCAGCCCGGCCGCGGGGGAGTAGCGGTGGTACTTGGGCTGGCTGGCGGCATCAATGGCGGCCTGGACGATGTAGCCGGGCGTCGGGAAATCGGGTTCCCCGGCACCGAAGCCGATGACCGGCCGTCCGGCTGCCTTGAGTGCCTTGGCCTTGGCATCAACTGCCAGGGTGGCGGATTCGGCGATAGCGGAAATGCGTTGGGAAACGCGGGCGGCAGGCATGGCGGGGTCCATTCTTCGCTTGCAGCTCGATGGCTGGATGTGGGATTCGACGAGATCTACTCTATGCTGTTCAGCGGATCGTTCAGCGTGATGGCCAGGAATGTGACCGTGTCCCGGTAGGCAGTCCCGGCAGCCGCAATGAAAGTCCGAAAATGAGGCTGGTTCGACGTAAGCGCAGTTGTTGCGTAGACTAGTTCTCCGGTGTTGAAAACACGATGATGGTCTGCGCCCCGTGGAGTCTGCGGGAAGTGTGGTGCCGTTGGTTTTCGATCCATAGGGTAGTGGCGCAATTGGTAGCGCAGCGGTCTCCAAAACCGCAGGTTGCAGGTTCGAGTCCTGTCTGCCCTGCGCAAGCGGTTCCGGCGGTTAGCCGGAGCCGGCGCAGCAACCATGGTTCAGTTCAGAGCCGGGTATCCGAGATTTGCGAGGATGAGTGAGGACCAGGTGACCGAAACGGCTGCAAGCAGCTCCAAGGGCCGCCCCGCTAAGAACGCCGCAAAGGCAGGCTTCTTCGCTCGCATCGCACTTTTCTTCCGCCAGGTCATCGGCGAACTGAAGAAGGTCGTCGCACCCACCCGCAAAGAACTGATCAACTACACGCTCGTGGTGCTGGTGTTCGTGACCATTATGATGCTCATCGTTACCGTCCTGGACCTGGCTTTCGGGACCGGAGTGAGCTGGGTCTTCGGCGGCACAGGCCCCACGGACCGCTAAGGCGATCCGTCCGCAGACCGCGTGGATTTTCCGGTGATCCGGAGGTTTTCACGGGGTGTGCGGAATTGAGCCATTTAAATAGGCATGTTAGGCAATGAGGAAGCAGGAGACCAAGTGTCTGAGCAGGAGCTCGAGGTAACTGAGACTGAGCTGGATGGGTCCACGGACAGCGCAGCTGACGCCGCGGCGGTAGCCGGGGAAGAGTCCGAGGCTGATTCTGCTGCGCCCGATTCCATCGACGATTCCTCCGAAGCCGACGCTGATGACGACGCCGAAGACGACGCTGATGCTGAAGCTGATGCTGATGACGACGCTGATGCGACCGCCGAGGCGTCCGAGGACGACTCCGACGAAGAGCAGGGCGATGTCCTGGCCGCAGCGGCCGCCAAGGCCGACGTCGATCCGGCTGAGGAATTCAAGGCCAAGCTGCGCCGCCAGGAAGGTGACTGGTATGTCATCCACTCCTACGCAGGTTACGAAAACCGCGTCAAGGCAAACCTTGAAACCCGCATCCAGACCCTGGACATGGAAGATTACATCTTCGAAATCCAGGTCCCCATGGAAGAAGTCGTGGAGATCAAGAACGCCCAGCGCAAGGTCATCAACCGCGTCCGCATCCCCGGTTATGTCCTCGTCCGCATGGACCTGACGGATGCATCCTGGGGCGCCGTTCGCCACACCCCCGGTGTCACCGGCTTCGTGGGCAACGCCCACAACCCCGTGCCGCTGCGCCTCGACGAGGTCTTCTCCATGCTCGCCCCGGTCTTCGAAGAAGAGCAGGCCGAGAAGGGCAAGCCGGTCAACAAGCAGCACCAGGCTCCCGTGGACGTCGACTTCGAAGTTGGCGAGTCCGTCATCGTCAAGGAAGGCCCGTTCGAGACCCTTCCCGCCACGATCTCCGAGATCAAGGTCGATTCCCAGACACTCGTGGTGTTGGTTTCCATCTTCGAACGCGAGACCCCGGTCACCCTGGCGTTCAACCAGGTCACCAAGATCTAGCAACACCCACAGAATTCGCTCCGGGGCTGCCCGCTTAGCAGCCACGAAGCGGCCGGCCGCCTCGCCATGGCGGCCACCAACCTGAGGCACGCTCCTGTGTCCCAGGACGTAATTGAGAGAAGGACCCTACATTGGCTCCCAAGAAGAAGGTCACCGGCCTCATCAAGCTGCAGATCCAGGCAGGTGCCGCCAACCCGGCCCCGCCGATCGGTCCTGCGCTTGGCCAGCACGGTGTCAACATCATGGAATTCTGCAAGGCGTACAACGCTGCGACGGAAGCCCAGCGCGGCAACGTTATTCCGGTTGAAATCACCGTCTACGAAGACCGTTCATTCACGTTCATCACCAAGACCCCGCCGGCTGCAGAGCTCATCAAGAAGGCTGCAGGCGTTGCCAAGGGTTCAGCTACCCCGCACACCGTCAAGGTTGCCAAGCTGACCCAGGCCCAGGTCAACGAGATCGCCTCCACCAAGATGGAAGACCTCAACGCCACGAGCCTCGAAGGCGCAGCGAAGATCATCGCCGGCACCGCCCGCTCCATGGGTATCACCGTCGAGGGTTAATTCCCCATCGCTGATGCGGCTCGGGAATCGGACAAATAAGCAACCGATCACGACGCCGGACGGCACCGCCGGGAGACCGGCACCATAGAAACATTGAAATGTTGGAATTCCGGTCCGGATAAACCAGCCGGATAAACCAACTGTGGCAGGGCCCAGCGCGGTCCGCAGACCACAACTGCACAAGGAGAATAAGCAGCATGGCAAAGCGCAGCAAAGCATATGAGGCAGCCGCCGCCAAGATCGACGCGGAGAAGTCCTACGCGCCGTTCGAGGCAGTGACGCTCGCCAAGGACACCAACCCGTCCAAGTTCGACGCCACCATTGAGGTCGCTTTCCGTTTGGGTGTAGACCCGCGTAAGGCTGACCAGATGGTCCGCGGCACCGTTAACCTGCCGCACGGCACCGGTAAGGTTGCCCGCGTCCTCGTTTTCGCAACGGGCGACAAGGCTGAGGCAGCAATCGCTGCCGGCGCCGACTTCGTTGGTTCCGATGATCTGATCGAAAAGATCGCAGCCGGCTGGACCGACTTCGACGCCGCCGTCGCCACCCCTGACCTCATGGGCAAGGTTGGCCGCCTCGGTAAGGTCCTGGGTCCGCGTAACCTGATGCCGAACCCGAAGACCGGCACCGTGACCCCTGACGTCACCAAGGCTGTCAACGACATCAAGGGCGGCAAGATCGACTTCCGCGTCGACAAGCACTCGAACCTGCACTTCATCATCGGCAAGGTTTCCTTCGACGCCGTCAAGCTGGCCGAGAACTACGCAGCAGCACTGGAAGAGGTTCTTCGCCTGAAGCCGTCCGCTTCCAAGGGCCGCTACATCCAGAAGGCCACCGTGGCCACCACGTTCGGTCCGGGCATCTCCGTTGACCCGAACGTCACCAAGGTCCTGACCGAGGTCTAATCCTCACCAGGTCCACAGGACAACAGAAAGACCGTCCCGCTTCTGCGGGGCGGTCTTTCTGCGTCTGCACTTCTCTCGTTTGCAGGAGCCCGGCAGGCGGCTAGGCTGTCCCCGTGCCTACAGCGCCCTACGTCATAGAACCACTCGTCCTGCCCGTCGCCATCGATGCACCGGACGCCGGTGAGTTCCTGGAATTCGGGGCGCTCAGCGATGCCCTGGTGCTTGAGACCTGGAGCAATCCTGACCGCACTTCACCGCCAGGCGCCCGGCTGGAGTACTGGCGGGAGAGCCCATACAGCCAGCTTCGGCTCTTCTACGTGCGGCAGGACGGCCGTATGGTTGCCAGGTCCTGGATCCGGCTCGCACTCCAGGACAACGTCCATACTGCGATCCTTCGAGTGGACGTCCTGAAGGCCTACAGCGGCCGCGGTATCGGCCGCACGCTGCTCGCACATGCCGAGGAAGTCGCTGCAGCACGTGGCCGTACTACATTGCAGAGCTTTACGGAGCACCCGGCCGATTTTGCCGCGGACGGTCCGGGCTTGCTCCGCCCCGGCACAGGAAGCGGCGTCCTGCCCTCGGATGCCCGCAGCGTCCGGTTCGCGTTAAAGGCGGGTTATCGGCTCGAACAGGTATCGCGGTTCAGTTCACTTACACTGCCGCCGGACGGTGACGCCCTGGACCGGCTTGAGCAGGAGGCGGCCGAGCGGGCAGGGGAGCGCTATGAACTCCTCCATTGGACGGACACGTGCCCGGACGAATACGTGGACCAGCTCGCGGTCCTCATGTCGCGGATGATCACCGATTCACCTGCCGGCGGCCTCAGTTACGACGAAGAGGCCTGGGATGCTGCCAGGGTCAGGCACGTGGAGAACAAGTGGAAGAAGGCCGGACAGGACTCCTTGGTGGCCTGTGCACGGCACCGTGAAACCGGCGAGTTGGCCGCGTACTCAGTGCTGCAGGTTTCCCCGGCCAAGCCTTGGATAGCCAATCAGGACGATACCCTCGTGGCCAGCTATCACCGCGGGCACCGGCTGGGCATGCTGGTGAAAATCCTGAACCTGCGCCGGCTGCTGGCCGGCTATCCGGACGTCGAGCGCATCACTACTTTCAACGCCGCCGAAAACGATCACATGCTCTCCATCAACGTGGCGCTCGGATTCCGGCCCGCTGGGTACGACGGCGAATGGCAGAAGTCAGTGTGAAGGGCTTGGCGATCACCGCCGTCGCCGTCCACGAGCCCGGGGACGAGGGGACCGAACGTGGCGCGGACCTGCGTGCCTGCCGCGACCTCCGCGATGCGCACCATCTGGCCAAGTGGGGAAACCTGGACCGAGGATCCACCCTCCGGGAGGACCAGGAGTATTGGCGGGGTACGGAGTACGAGGAACGCCTGCAGTTCCTGGCCAGGCTGGATGGCGTCCCGGCGGGAACCTGCTCAGTGGTGCTGCCGCTCAAGGAGAACACTGGCGTGGCCTGGATCGAAGTGCTGGTTGATGCCCGGTTCCGGCGGCAGGGCATCGGTCGGCGCTTGCTGGCGGTTGCCGAGGAGAAGGGGCGCGGCCGCGAACGCAAGGTTTTTGAAGGCTATTGTGAGGAGCCGGTCCAGCCGTGGGATGAGCTGGTGGGGCCGGACCATGAAGAACTGCCGGCGAAATCGGGGAGTGGCGGCGTGCCCTTGAACCTTGCCTCCACCCGCTTCGCCCTGGCCTGCGGTTACGAACTGGAGCAGGTGGAAAGGTCCAGCAGGCTTGCCCTGCCCGTCGACCCCGGACTGCTGGCCACGCTGGAGGCCGGCGCCCTGGTACACGCCAGAGGATACCGGGTGGTGGGCTGGGAAGGCAGCTGTCCGGCGCCGCTGGTGGACGCCTACGCAGTCCTGAAGGGGCGGATGAGTGCCGACGTGCCAACAGCGGGGCTGGAAGCAGAGATCGAAGAGTGGGACGCAGCGAGGGTGCGCGACGAGGAACAACGCTGGGCGCGCAGCGGGGTAATACCCTTGGTGGCGGCGGTCCAGCATGCAGGCACGGGGGAGCTGGCAGCGTACACGGTGCTCAGCTACCGGCCGGAGCGGCCCCACGTGCTGATCCAGGAGGACACGCTTGTGGCAGGACCCCACCGCGGGCACCGCCTTGGCCTGCTGGTCAAAATCGCAAACATCCGGCGCGCCCAAGAGATCTGGCCAGCGGCCGCGTCCGTCATCACATGGAATGCCAGCGAAAACCGGCATATGCTGGCGATAAATATTTCGCTTGGATTCAAGCCCGCCGGCTTTGAAGGTGAGTGGCAGAAACGACTGGAATGACGCCCTCTATGGCACAAGACGTACGGATCGAACAACTCTGGATTCCCGATTCCCTCGACGGGCCGGACAGCGCCGATTTCCTGGCCGCCGTCGAAGTGGGCCGGAAAGTTCGGATGCAGACGTGGGGGAGTGACGATCTTGCGTACACGCCGCTGGAGAAGCTCCTGGAACTTGCCGATCCCTACGAACGCCAGGTGATCCTCGTGGCCAGGGTGGACGGCGAAATCGTGGGCACGGCGGACATCGCACTGCCCCTGGCTGACAACCTGGACCTCGCCGAATTCACGCTGGACATCCTGCCGGAATTCCAGCGCCAGGGCGTGGGCCGCCAGCTGCTGGAAGCGGCCGAGCAGTTTGCCCGCGGCGAAGGCCGGAGCATGATCCTGGTGGACACCAACCATCCCGGAGTCTCGCTGAGCAGCGTCCTGGACGACCAGCTGGTCCCCGGCTCCGGGCTGGGTTTCGTTCCGATGGGAAGCCGCGAAGTGGAGTTTGCCCGCAAGACCGGCTACACGCTGCAGCACATCGAGCAGTTCAGCTCATGCCTGCTGCCGCTGGACACCAAGCTGGTCGCGGAGCTCACGGACGAAGCTGAACAAGCCAACGCGGGCCGCTACCGCCTGCACCACTGGACGGACAGGTGCCCGGACCGGTGGCTCGAAGCAGTGGCCGCGCTGGAAAACCAGGCCGGCGAGGACACCGTTCCGGCTTCGAGTACCGAAGAACAGATGGTGTTCGACGGCGCCATGATCAGGGAGGCGGAAGAGGCCACCATCGCGCAGGGCCGGCGGACGGTGGTCACCGCCGTCGAACATATCGCCACCGGAACGCTGGTGGGCCTGACCACCATCAGCGTCCTGTCCCAGCGGCAGGACGTGGTGTTCCAGGACGACACCGTGGTGATGCAGGAACACCGGGGCAACAAGCTTGGCCTGCTGATCAAGGTGGCCAACATGGAGCGCCTGACCGAACAGTTCCCCGATGCCAGGGTCATCTATACGTGGAACGCCCCGGAGAACAGGTACCTGCTCAAGGTGAACCAGCAGCTGGGGTTCACCACGGCAGGTGTGACGGGAATCTGGCAGAAGGATCTCCCGGACCTCGGGCCGAGCAGCAGCTAAGGCCTCCGATTTGGAGTACGGGCGGCGTTCCCCGTAAGCTTGAACTACCAAAGACCGTCGGTTGTTGGAAATCCACTCTCCAGGGCATTGCTCAATACTGCAGTTGTGCGCGGGAGAGCCAGTGGGTTTCCGGACGAAGGACCCTGAACATAGGGCGGCCAGCGCAGGTGAACGAAGTAAGGCTCCACAGTCATGGACCGTGTCGAGCCAAGCCCCGTGCATCTGCGCGGGGCGTTTTTAGTTTTAGCTCACCTGAGCGGGGACCCGGAATACCGGCACTATCCCCGGAAGGAGGGTTATGGCAACGCCTACCAAGGTTTCAGCAGTAGCTGAGATCACTAACGATTTCAAGGAATCGAACGCCGCTGTCCTGACCGAATACCGTGGGCTCACCGTTGCACAGCTCAAGCAGCTGCGTGTTTCTCTCGGCCAGGACACCAAGTTCGCGGTCGTCAAGAACACCCTGACCGCAATTGCAGCCAAGGAAGCTGGTGTCGAAGCATTCGACGGTCAGCTCGCCGGCCCCACTGCAATCGCGTTCATCAAGGGTGACGCAGTTGCAGCTGCCAAGAGCCTGACGGATTTTGCCAAGACCAACAAGCAGCTGGTTATCAAGACCGGTTACTTCGAGGGCAAGGCATTGAACGCCAGCGAAGTTGCTGCCCTGGCAGCACTCGAGTCCCGCGAGCTGCAGCTCGCCAAGGTTGCAGGCATCCTCAAGGCTCCTGCTGCCGCTGCCGCACGCATCATCGACGCCCTGCGCATCAAGCTTGAAGAAGAGAACGGTGCACCGGCAGCTGCCGAAGCTCCCGCCGCTGAAGAAGCCCCGGCCGCAGAAGCAGCAGAGACCGAAGCTCCGGCCGAAGCCGCAGCCACCGAAGAGAACTAACTCTCTTTCAAACCAGACTCCGGTGTGAGGCAACGGCCCCGGCCGCCAAGCACCACCTATAGGAAGGACGCCACACCATGGCGAAGCTCAGCAACGAAGAGCTCATTGAAGCTTTCAAGGAACTGACCATCATCGAGCTCTCCGAGTTCGTCAAGCTCTTCGAAGAGACCTTCGAAGTTACCGCAGCTGCTGTTGCTGTTGCCGGCCCCGCCGGTGGCGCAGCCGCTGAAGAAGCTGAAGAGAAGACCGACTTCGACGTCGTCCTCGAAGCTGCTGGCGACAAGAAGATCGCAGTGATCAAGGAAGTCCGCGCCATCACCTCCCTCGGCCTCAAGGAAGCCAAGGACCTGGTTGACAGCGCTCCCAAGGCTGTCCTCGAAGGCGCCACCAAGGAAGCTGCAGAGAAGGCCAAGGAGCAGCTCGAGGCTGCCGGCGCCACCGTTACCCTCAAGTAACACTCGCAGCTCCGGAAGGCTTTTAGCTTTCCATCCTGCTCCGGGAAACCCCGTCCACTCCGGTGGGCGGGGTTTCCTGCGTTCTACCCGGGATCGCTGATGTCCGCCACCACGGCGTCCAGCGCGGTGGTCAGGGCATCGGCATCCACGAAGGCGCTGTAGCCGTGCTGGCCGGCCCCCATGGAGATGCGTCGGCCTGTGATTGCCATGTCTGCATAAACAGGCCACGGATTGCTGCTGCCGAGCGGCGTGATGGTGCCCCGTTCGTAGCCCGTAGCCTCCAGTGCGACGTCGGCCGGTGGCAGCGAGAGCTTGTTGACACCGAGCAGGGAGCGGAGCTTCGGCCAGGAAATCTGGCGGTCACCCGGAACCAGGGCAAACAGGAAGCTGCCGTCCTTGTGCTTGACCACCAGGGACTTCACGATGTCCGCCGGCGTGATGCCCAGAATCCGCGCGGCGTCCTCAAGGCTTTTCGCCGCGAGGCGCTCCACGAGCTGGACCTCCAGCCCGCGGGCGGCGGCGTCGGCAAGGAAGCGCTCCCTGCCGTCGCCGGTGCCGCCGTTGCCGGGCGTGCCGCCGTCGGCGTTCCGAGCCATCCGTCAGTCCCGGTACAGGAGGAGGGCCTCGCCCTGGCCGCCTCCGCCGCACAGGGCGACGGCGGCTTTACCGGTGCCGCGCCGCTTCAGCTCGTGGGCAGCGTGCCCGGCCAGGCGCGCCCCGGACGCACCGATCGGGTGCCCCAGTGCGATGGCACCGCCGTGGATGTTGCATTTGTCCAGCGGGTATTTCAGGTCTTTGAGCGACTGGACCGCCACAGAGCCGAAAGCCTCGTTGATCTCGATGAAGTCGAGATCCTCGGTTGTCCAGCCCGCGCGGTCGAGGGCATTCTTGATCGCGTTGGACGGCTGCGAGTGGAGAGAATTGTCCGGGCCGGCCACCTGGCCCGGTTTTCCCACAACCGCAAGGTATTCCAACCCGTTGTCCTCCGCGTATTTCCTGGTGGTCAGGACCAGCGCGGAGGCGCCGTCGGACAGTGGCGAGGAGTTGCCCGCGGTGATGGTGCCGTCACTGACAAAGGCAGCCCGCAGCCCGGCGAGCGATTCCACCGTTGTCCCCGGACGGACGCCTTCATCCGTAGCTGCCACAACCGGGTCGCCCTTGCGCTGCTTGACGCTGATGGGGGCGATCTCGTCGTCGAAAATTCCGCTCTCGGCTGCAGCGGCGGCGCGCTGGTGGGACATCGCCGCGACCTCGTCCTGGGAGGTCCGGTCGATGCCAAGGACCAGGTTTTTGCTTTCCGTCGAAAGCCCCATCGAATGGCCGTCGAACGCGTCGGTCAGCCCGTCATGCGCGGCGACATCCAGTGCCTGGACGGCCCCGTAATTCCACCCCTGCCGGGAACCCGGCAGGATGTGCGGCGCGCGCGTCATGGATTCCTGGCCACCGGCGACGACGACGGCGGCATCACCGCTGCGGATCATGCGGGCGGCGTCGATCACGGCTGTGAGGCCGGAAAGACACACTTTGTTGATGGTGACAGTGGGGACGCTCCAGCCGATGCCGGCGCCAATGGCGCTCTGCCGGGCAGGGTTCTGCCCCGCTCCGGCCTGCAGCACCTGACCCATGATTACCGTGTCCACCTCATGGGCGTCGACGCCGCTCGCCGCGAGGGCCGCCTTGATCGCATGCGCCCCGAGTTCGACGGCGGTGAAGCTCGCCAACTGCCCATTGAGGCGGCCCTGCGGCGTCCGGGCCGCAGCAAGGATGACAACATCGTTGTCGTCTATCGAGTTGCTCATGGTTATCTCTTCCGATCAGTGACGATGTAAGCCAAGGCTATCGTGAGCCGAATCACCTATCCATTCAAACGTTGGCGGGGCGGCGTCCATTCCGGCATGGGCGGATAGAACTACCCATCGTTTCGGCGTGCGGCGAAGGGAACGGCTGGTTTCGGTAGGGGTGGAATCACGGCCGCGGGGCAGATGCGTCGTGGGGAAGCAGGAGTTCAGTTGAAGAAGATAATTGCCGCCCTGGCACTCGCCGGCCTGGCCGGGCTCACGGGCTGCGCCGGCACCGCGGGTCCCGGTGCCGAAACCGGTGCACCCACCATGGAGGCGTCCAGCGCGCCGGCAGGTTCGCCGTCGGCCTCGGACTCCGCAACCGCGGATGCGACGTCGGCCTCGTCGGCGGCCTCGACCGCGGATGCGGCGGCGGACGCGGCGGGAACGCTCGGTGCGAAGGAAGCATGCGAAAAGTTCAACACCCTGTTCGCTGAATATAAGGCTGTCGCGGGCACCGACGCGAATGCCTACGAGGACATCTACCTTCGGGCCGAAGACGCCAAGGAGACTGTGTCCGGTGATCTCGAGGGCCTGTTTTCCGCACTGAGCCTGCTCGCCATCGACCGCTCGGCGGCGGTCGAATCCGGTGGGGAAGTGGAGCAGGAATCCAAGGATGCTGTGCGTGACGCAGTGTTCGCCAACGCCGGCACCTGCACGGCCGAAGGTGTGACCTTAAGACTGTAACTAGGTGCCTTCGGCAACAGTGCTTGCAATAAGCGGGGAAGTGGGGTAGACACGTGCGCAGTTTTGCCGTATCGTAGATATTTGCGTCTTCCCTGTTTACCTTCAGCCTTCATATAGCGGTGGGCTTTGCCTAGCAGCTGTTCCATCAACGTGCCGTCCCGGACGGGCAACGCCATGGACAGCGTGGGTCCCGGGTCATATAGCGGAACCGGACTGGTAGCGCTGCGGAGTCATTCTGCAGGGCTTTCAACGGGGGAGATCTGAAAACGCCTGAAGGTCTGTGGAAGGATCCCTCTTGGTCGCCTCGAGCACCTCTAATGTAAACAACGCTACCGCTATCAATGCCGACAGCACCGATGGTGCCACTCGCCGGCTCTCATTCGCAAAGATTCACGAACCCCTTGACGTTCCGAATCTGCTTGCCCTCCAGACGGACAGCTTCGACTGGCTGGTCGGAAACGAACGCTGGCAGGCACGTGTTGCGAAAGCCGTCGAAGAAGGTGACCTCAGCGTCGCCACTAGCTCCGGTCTGTCCGACATCTTCGAAGAGATCTCCCCGATCGAGGATTTCCAGGGCACCATGTCCCTGAGCTTCTCCGATCCGGAGTTCGCTGACCCCAAGTACACCATGGCCGAGTGCAAGGACCGGGACGCTACGTACTCGGCTCCGCTGTACGTTAAAGCCGAATTCATGAACAACAATACGGGCGAAATCAAGCAGCAGACCGTGTTCATGGGTGACTTCCCGCTGATGACCGAGAAGGGCACCTTCGTCGTCAACGGCACCGAGCGTGTCGTTGTTTCCCAGCTGGTCCGTTCCCCGGGTGCCTACTTTGAGCGCACTGCCGACAAGACCAGCGACAAGGACATCTTCACTGCGAAGATCATCCCGTCCCGCGGCGCCTGGTTCGAGCTCGAGATCGACAAGCGCGACCAGGTCGGCGTCCGCCTTGACCGCAAGCGCAAGCAGTCCGTCACGGTGCTGCTGAAGGCCCTCGGCTGGACCGAAGGCCAGATCCTCGAAGAGTTCGGCCAGTACGACTCCATGCGCGCAACGCTGGAGAAGGACGCCACCGAAACCCGCGAAGACGCCTTGCTGGACATCTACCGGAAGCTGCGCCCGGGCGAGCCGCCCACAGTCGAGGCTGCCCAGTCCCTGCTGGACAACCTGTACTTCAACTCCAAGCGCTACGATCTGGCCAAGGTTGGCCGTTACAAGATCAACCGCAAGCTTGGCATCGACCGCTCCCTTGGCGACAAGGAAGCCTCGGTCCTGCACGTTGAAGACATCGTTGCCATGATCAAGTTCCTGGTTGCCCTGCACGCCGGCGAGAAGACCCTCACGGGCAAGCGCGACGGCCAGGACCACGAACTGCGCGTCGAGATCGATGACATCGACCACTTCGGCAACCGCCGCATCCGCGCCGTCGGCGAGCTCATCGAGAACCAGGTCCGCACCGGCCTCTCCCGTATGGAGCGCGTTGTCCGCGAGCGTATGACCACGCAGGACGTCGAGGCCATCACGCCGCAGACGCTGATCAACATCCGCCCGGTCGTGGCAGCCATCAAGGAGTTCTTCGGAACCTCCCAGCTGTCGCAGTTCATGGACCAGAACAACCCGCTGTCGGGTCTGACTCACAAGCGCCGTCTGTCCGCGCTTGGCCCGGGTGGTCTGTCCCGTGACCGTGCAGGCATGGAAGTCCGAGACGTTCACCCGTCCCACTACGGACGTATGTGCCCCATCGAAACCCCTGAAGGCCCGAACATTGGTCTGATCGGTTCGCTGGCATCCTACGGCCGCATCAACCCGTTCGGCTTCATCGAAACCCCGTACCGCCTCGTGAAGGACGGCGTCGTTTCCGACGACGTCCAGTACCTGACGGCCGACGACGAAGCAGAGGTCCTGATCGCACAGGCCAACGCTCCGCTGGACGAGAACAAGAAGTTCGCCGAGGACACCGTCCTGGTCCGCGCCCGTGGTGGTGGAGGCGAGCCCGTGCTGGTTCCCGCCGCCGAGGTCGAGTTCATGGACGTTTCCCCGCGCCAGATGGTGTCCGTGGCTACGGCCCTGATCCCGTTCCTCGAGCATGACGATGCTAACCGCGCACTCATGGGTGCCAACATGCAGCGTCAGGCCGTGCCGCTGGTCCGCTCCGAGGCACCGTTCGTTGGTACCGGCATGGAGCGCGCCGCAGCAGTCGACGCCGGTGACGTTGTCATCGCGAAGAAGGCCGGTGTGGTCACCGAGGTGTCCGCTGAACTCGTCATCATGCTCAACGACGACGGCACGGAAACCAACTACCGCATCAACAAGTTCGCCCGCTCCAACCAGGGCAACTGCTACAACCACCGTGTCCTGGTCAGCGAAGGCCAGCGCCTGGAGGTCGGCGGCATCATCGCTGACGGCCCGGCAACGGACCAGGGTGAACTCGCCCTCGGTAAGAACCTGCTCGTGGCATTCATGTCATGGGAAGGCCACAACTTCGAGGACGCCATCATCCTCTCGCAGCGCATTGTTGCCGAGGACGTTCTTTCCTCCATCCACATCGAGGAGCACGAGATCGATGCCCGCGACACCAAGCTTGGTGCCGAGGAAATCACCCGTGACATCCCCAACGTGTCCGAGGAAGTCCTGGCCGGCCTGGACGAGCGCGGCATCATCCACATCGGTGCCGAGGTTGAAGCCGGCGACATCCTGGTCGGAAAGGTCACCCCGAAGGGTGAAACCGAACTGACCCCGGAAGAGCGCCTGCTGCGCGCCATCTTCGGCGAGAAGTCCCGCGAAGTGCGCGACACCTCCCTGAAGGT
This sequence comes from Arthrobacter sp. ISL-72, assembly GCF_018613755.1. GTDB lineage: Bacteria > Actinomycetota > Actinomycetes > Actinomycetales > Micrococcaceae > Arthrobacter. Next base: position 243,347 of record NZ_JAGGPP010000004.1, on the reverse strand, counting down.
TCCGCACGGCGAGTCCGGCACCGTCATCGGCGTCCGCGTCTTCGACCGCGACAACGACGACGAGCTGCCCCCGGGCGTCAACCAGCTGGTCCGCGTTTACGTGGCCGCCAAGCGTAAGATCACCGACGGCGACAAGCTCGCCGGCCGCCACGGCAACAAGGGTGTTATCTCCAAGATCCTTCCGATCGAGGACATGCCCTTCCTTGCCGACGGTACCCCCGTTGATATCGTCCTGAACCCGCTGGGTGTTCCGGGCCGTATGAACGTCGGCCAGGTGCTCGAAACGCACCTCGGCTGGGTTGCCAAAACCGGTTGGAAGATCGAAGGCGAGCCCGAGTGGGTCAAGCAGCTGCCGAACCTGCCGCGCGAGAGTGGCCAGACCACTGTTGCAACGCCGGTCTTCGACGGTGCGCGTGAAGAAGAAATCACGGGCCTGCTCGACTCAACCAACGTGACCCGCGACGGTGACCGCCTGATCAACTCCTCGGGCAAGACCCGCCTGTTCGACGGCCGCTCCGGCGAACCGTTCCCGGATCCGATCTCGGTCGGCTACATGTACATCCTGAAGCTCCACCACTTGGTGGACGACAAGATCCACGCTCGCTCCACCGGCCCGTACTCCATGATCACGCAGCAGCCGCTGGGTGGTAAGGCCCAGTTCGGTGGTCAGCGCTTCGGTGAAATGGAAGTGTGGGCGCTCGAAGCATACGGCGCCGCTTACACGCTCCAGGAACTCCTCACGATCAAGTCGGATGATATCCACGGTCGCGTGAAGGTCTATGAAGCCATCGTCAAGGGCGAGAACATCCCGGAGCCGGGTGTTCCTGAGTCCTTCAAGGTCTTGATCAAGGAAATGCAGTCGCTGTGCCTGAACGTGGAAGTGCTTTCCACGGACGGAACCACAATTGAAATGCGTGACTCTGATGACGCAGTCTTCACGGCTGCGGAAGAACTGGGCATCGATCTGTCTCGTGCAGAGCCCAGTTCCGTAGAAGAGGTTTAGCCAGGTGAGGTACGACGGCGGGTGACCACCCGCCGTCGTACCCACCTCCCTCTTCCCGTAACCCAAGACTTCAGAATTTAGAGAACAAGAGAGAACAGGGACCATATGTCCAGCGAATCCTCCTTCGGCCTCATGCAGATCGGCCTCGCCACCGCGGAAGACATCCGTGGCTGGTCTTACGGCGAGGTTAAGAAGCCGGAAACCATCAACTACCGCACGCTCAAGCCCGAGAAGGACGGCCTCTTCTGCGAGAAGATCTTTGGCCCGTCCCGCGACTGGGAATGCTACTGCGGCAAGTACAAGCGCGTGCGCTTCAAGGGCATCATCTGCGAGCGGTGTGGCGTTGAAGTCACCCGCGCCAAGGTGCGCCGTGAGCGCATGGGCCACATCGAACTGGCTGCGCCGGTAACGCACATCTGGTACTTCAAGGGTGTTCCGTCCCGCCTGGGCTACCTCCTTGACCTGGCTCCGAAGGACCTCGAAAAGGTCATCTACTTCGCTGCCTACATGATCACCAGCGTCGACACCGAAAGCCGCCACGAGGAACTGCCCAACCTGCAGGTTGAGCACGACATCGAAAAGAAGCAGCTGGTCGACAACCGCGACTCCGACATCGCCACGATCGCCCGCGACCTTGAGAACGAGCTTGCCCGTCTCGAGGGCGAAGGCGCCAAGGCTGCCGACAAGAAGAAGGCCCGTGATTCCGCGGACCGTCAGATGGCCAACGTGCGTAAGCGTGCCGACGCCGACATCGAGCGCCTTGAGCAGGTCTGGGACCGCTTCAAGAACCTGAAGGTCGCTGACCTTGAGGGTGATGAAGGCCTCTACCGCGAACTGCGTGACCGCTACGGCATGTACTTCGAAGGCTCCATGGGTGCCGAAGCCATCAAGAAGCGTCTTGAGAGCTTCGACATGCAGGCCGAGTCGGACTCACTGCGCGACATCATCGCCAACGGCAAGGGCCAGCGCAAGACCCGGGCCCTGAAGCGGCTCAAGGTTGTCAACGCGTTCCTGACCACCAACAACAGCCCCCTCGGTATGGTGCTGGACGCCGTCCCGGTGATCCCGCCGGAACTGCGCCCGATGGTCCAGCTGGACGGTGGCCGCTTCGCGACCTCCGACCTCAACGACCTGTACCGCCGCGTGATCAACCGCAACAACCGCCTCAAGCGACTGCTTGACCTGGGTGCTCCGGAGATCATCGTCAACAACGAGAAGCGCATGCTTCAGGAAGCTGTTGACAGCCTCTTTGACAACGGCCGCCGCGGCCGTCCGGTCACCGGGCCGGGCAACCGTCCGCTGAAGTCCCTGAGCGACATGCTCAAGGGCAAGCAGGGCCGCTTCCGCCAGAACCTCCTCGGTAAGCGTGTTGACTACTCGGGCCGTTCGGTTATCGTCGTCGGTCCGCAGCTGAAGCTGCACCAGTGCGGCCTGCCCAAGCAGATGGCGCTGGAGCTCTTCAAGCCGTTCGTGATGAAGCGCCTGGTTGACCTCAACCACGCCCAGAACATCAAGTCGGCCAAGCGCATGGTTGAGCGTTACCGTCCGCAGGTCTGGGACGTTCTCGAAGAGATCATCACCGAACACCCCGTGCTGCTGAACCGTGCACCTACCCTGCACCGCCTCGGCATCCAGGCGTTCGAGCCCCAGCTTGTTGAAGGTAAGGCAATCCAGCTGCACCCGCTGGTTTGTGGCGCCTTCAACGCTGACTTCGACGGTGACCAGATGGCAGTCCACCTGCCGCTGAGCCCCGAGGCCCAGGCTGAAGCACGCATCCTGATGCTGTCCTCGAACAACATCCTGAAGCCGTCCGACGGCCGCCCGGTGACGCTTCCTTCGCAGGATATGATCATCGGCCTCTACCACCTGACCACCAAGCGTGTCGGTTCAGCTGGCGAAGGCCGGATCTTCTCCTCGGTTTCGGAAGCCATCATGGCGTTCGATCTGCACGAGCTGCACCTGAACTCCCAGGTCAAAATCCGGCTTGAGGGCTTTGTCCCTTACGCCGGCTGGGAAGCTCCGGAAGGCTGGGAGCAGGGTCAGCCGGCTCTCGTTGAAACCTCCCTGGGCCAGGTCATCTTCAACCAGACCCTGCCTGAGGACTACCCGTGGGTTGAGGCTGTTGCCGATAAGGGCGAACTGTCCCGCATCGTCAACGACCTGGCAGAGCGCTACCCGAAGGTTGTTACCGCGGCAACGCTGGACAACCTGAAGGATGCCGGTTTCTACTGGGCCACCCGCTCGGGCGTCACCGTTGCCATCTCCGACATCGAGGTTCCGGTCGAGAAGCCGGTCATCCTTGCCGGTTACGAAGAGCGCGCCGCAAAGATCCAGGGCCAGTACGACAAGGGCCTGATCGACGACGACGAGCGTCGCCAGGAACTCATCGAGATCTGGAACAAGGCGACCAACGAGATCGCCCAGGTCATGCGCGACAGCCTCTCGCCGATGAACACCATCAACCGCATGGTGTCCTCCGGTGCACGTGGTAACTGGATGCAGGTCCGTCAGATCGCGGGTATCCGTGGCCTGGTGGCCAACCCGAAGGGTGAAATCATCCCGCGTCCGATCAAGTCCTCCTACCGTGAGGGCCTGTCGGTGCTGGAGTACTTCATCGCCACGCACGGTGCCCGTAAGGGTCTGGCTGACACCGCCCTGCGTACCGCCAACTCGGGTTACCTGACCCGTCGTCTGGTGGACGTCTCGCAGGACGTCATTGTCCGTGAAGAGGACTGCGGCACCGAGCGCGGCCTCGTCACTCCGATTGCCGTGGCTGATGCCAACGGCGAGCTGGTGCTGGATGAGAATGTCGAGAACAGCGCGTACGCCCGTACCCTGGCCGTGGATGTCGTTGACTCCGCGGGCAAGGTCCTGGCGCCGGCCGGCACCGACTGCGGCGACGTGGTCATTGCCGAACTGTTCGCAGCCGGCATCACCGAGGTCAAGGTCCGCTCCGTACTCACCTGTGAGTCCAGCGTCGGCACCTGCGCCCTGTGCTACGGCCGTTCACTGGCAACCGGCAAGACCGTGGACATCGGTGAGGCCGTGGGCATCATCGCCGCACAGTCCATCGGTGAGCCCGGTACCCAGCTGACCATGCGTACGTTCCACACCGGTGGTGCTGTTTCCGCCAGCGGTGGCGAAGACATCACCCAGGGTCTGCCCCGTATCCAGGAGCTTTTCGAAGCACGTACTCCGAAGGGTGTCGCACCGATTGCAGAAGCAGCCGGCCGCATCGCCATCGAAGAGTCCGAGCGTCAGATGCGCCTGGTCATCACCCCGGACGATGGCAGCGAAGAGATCGCTTACCCGGTCCTGCGCCGTTCACGCCTCCTGATTGAAGACGGCCAGCACGTCGCGGTGGGCCAGAAGCTCATCAACGGTCCGGTCGACCCCAAGCAGGTTCTGCGCATCATGGGCCCCCGTGCTGCACAGAAGTTCCTGGTGGACGAGGTCCAGGGCGTGTACCGCAGCCAGGGCATCGGTATCCACGACAAGCACGTCGAGGTTATCGTCCGCCAGATGCTGCGCCGCGTGACGGTCATCGAATCGGGTGAATCCGACCTGCTCCCCGGTGAGCTGGCCGAGCGCAGCCGCTTCGAAGACGCCAACCGCCGTGTAGTGTCCGAGGGCAAGACTCCGGCTTCCGGACGTCCTGAGCTCATGGGTATCACCAAGGCGTCCCTGGCCACCGAGTCCTGGCTGTCCGCAGCTTCCTTCCAGGAGACCACCCGCGTCCTGACGCAGGCGGCCATGGAAGGCAAGAGCGACCCGCTGCTCGGCCTCAAGGAAAACGTCATCATCGGTAAGCTCATCCCGGCCGGCACGGGTCTCCCGCGCTACACGGAGGTCACGGTGGAGCCGACTGAAGAAGCAAAGGCCAACCTGTTCACAGGTCCCAGCGCATTCAGCGACTTCTCCTACGACACCCTGGGCGGCGACGGAGCTCCCGAGTTCCATGCCATCCCGCTGGATGACTACGATCTCGGCAGCGACTTCCGCTAACCGCAGAGTCTGACAAGGGAGGGTCCCGCACCGCAAGGTGGGGGACCCTCCCCGTTTAACCGCCGATTAAGGCCTGACGGCCGTCCATGTTAGACTGGATACCAATTGTTATTGTGGCAGTGGATGAGTGCGCCGGCTGAGCTGAAAAGCTAGGCCAGAGCGACGTTTCCGGTTTGCAGGGTTCTTGTGCAACGTGTGCCACATTTTTGCATGCCTAGGGGCCAATGATGACGCAAGTCAGAGTCCCGGTGTGCGATCCGACTATTAAGGCTTCGCCTCAGCTGCTCTGGAGATTCTTCAAAGCTCGGGCGGCGGGGCAAAGCAAAAGGAGAGCGGCTGTCAGCGGCCGCTCCGGATAAAACGGAGAACACGAGAGTGCCTACGATTAACCAGCTGGTCCGTAAGGGCCGCACGCCTAAGGTCAAAAAGACCAAGGCTCCCGCGCTTAACGGCAGCCCGATGCGCCGCGGTGTCTGCACCCGCGTCTACACCACCACCCCGAAGAAGCCGAACTCGGCTCTGCGTAAGGTTGCACGTGTGCGCCTTAACGGTGGCGTTGAAGTCACTGCCTACATCCCCGGTGTAGGCCACAACCTCCAGGAGCACTCCATTGTGCTCGTCCGTGGCGGTCGTGTGAAGGACCTTCCGGGTGTCCGCTACAAGATCGTCCGTGGCGCCCTCGATACCCAGGGTGTGAAGAACCGTAAGCAGGCCCGCAGCCGCTACGGCGCAAAGATGGAGAAGAAGTAATATGCCTCGCAAGGGTCCGGCCCCCAAGCGGCCGCTAGTACTAGATCCCGTATACGGCTCCCCGCTGGTCACCCAGCTCATCAACAAGGTGCTGGTAGACGGCAAGAAGTCCACCGCTGAGCGCATCGTTTACGGTGCCCTCGAAGGCGCCCGCGCCAAGTCCGGCGGCGACCCCGTTGCAGCCCTCAAGAAGGCCATGGAGAACGTCAAGCCTTCCCTTGAGGTCCGCTCCCGCCGTGTCGGTGGCGCCACCTACCAGGTTCCGGTTGAGGTCAAGCCGGGCCGGTCCACCGCCCTCGCCCTGCGCTGGCTGGTCGGTTACTCCAAGGCCCGCCGCGAAAAGACGATGACCGAGCGCCTCCAGAACGAAATCCTGGATGCCTCCAACGGTCTGGGTGCCGCTGTGAAGCGTCGCGAAGACACCCACAAGATGGCCGAGTCCAACAAGGCCTTCGCACACTACCGCTGGTAATACTTCCCGGACGCCGCCGGCTCAGATGAGCCGGCGGCGAACGTGCAGTCCATCCGAAAGGGAGACACCGTGGCACAGGACGTGCTTACCGACCTTAGTAAGGTCCGCAATATCGGCATCATGGCCCACATTGATGCCGGCAAGACCACCACCACCGAGCGCATTCTGTTCTACACAGGTGTGAACCACAAGATCGGCGAAACGCACGACGGCGCTTCGACCACCGACTGGATGGAACAGGAAAAGGAACGCGGCATCACCATCACGTCTGCCGCCGTGACCTGCTTCTGGGAAAACAACCAGATCAACATCATCGACACCCCCGGCCACGTAGACTTCACGGTTGAGGTTGAGCGCTCCCTGCGCGTCCTCGACGGTGCAGTTGCCGTGTTCGATGGCAAGGAAGGCGTGGAGCCGCAGTCCGAGACTGTTTGGCGCCAGGCTGACAAGTACAACGTTCCGCGTATCTGCTTCGTCAACAAGATGGACAAGCTGGGCGCTGACTTCTACTTCACCGTCGACACCATCATCAGCCGCCTCGGTGCCAAGCCGCTCGTTATGCAGCTGCCGATCGGCGCCGAGAACGACTTCATCGGCGTCGTCGACCTCCTGTACATGCGTGCACTGGTCTGGCCCGGCGATGCCAAGGGTGACGTCACCATGGGGGCCAAGTACGAGGTCCAGGAGATCCCGGCTGACCTCCAGGCGAAGGCTGAAGAGTACCGTGCAACCCTCATTGAGGCCGTTGCCGAGGCCTCCGAAGAACTCATGGAGAAGTACCTTGAGGGCGAAGAGATCTCAATCGACGAGCTCAAGGCCGGCATCCGCAAGATGACGATCAACTCCGAGATCTACCCGGTCTTCTGCGGTTCCGCCTTCAAGAACCGCGGCGTGCAGCCGATGCTGGATGCCGTTGTCGACTACCTGCCGAACCCGCTCGACGTCCCTCCGATGATCGGTCACGATCCCCGCGACGAAGAGAAGGAACTGACGCGCAAGCCGTCTTCCGAAGAGCCGTTCTCGGCCCTGGCGTTCAAGATCGCTGCCCACCCGTTCTTCGGCCAGCTCACCTTCATCCGTGTGTACTCCGGTCACGTCGAAGCAGGTGCCCAGGTGGTCAACTCCACCAAGGGTAAGAAGGAGCGCATCGGCAAGCTGTTCCAGATGCACGCCAACAAGGAAATGCCCGTCGACGGCGCTACCGCCGGCCACATCTACGCAGCGATCGGGCTGAAGGACACCACCACGGGCGACACCCTGTGCGACTCCAGCAACCAGATTGTCCTCGAGTCCATGAGCTTCCCGGAGCCCGTGATCTCGGTTGCCATCGAGCCGAACACCAAGGGTGACCAGGAGAAGCTCTCCACGGCCATCCAGAAGCTCTCCGCTGAGGACCCGACCTTCCAGGTCTCCCTCAACGAAGACACCGGCCAGACGATTATCGCCGGCATGGGCGAGCTCCACCTGGACATCCTGGTGGACCGCATGCGCCGCGAATTCAAGGTTGAGGCAAACGTGGGCAAGCCCCAGGTTGCTTACCGCGAAACCATCAAGCGTGGTGTAGAGCGTCATGACTACACGCACAAGAAGCAGACCGGTGGTTCGGGTCAGTTTGCAAAGATCCAGATCGCCATCGCGCCATTGGACACTTCCGACGGCGAGTTGTACGAGTTCGAGAACAAGGTCACTGGCGGCCGTATCCCGCGCGAATACATTCCGTCTGTTGATGCAGGTATCCAGGATGCACTGAACGACGGCGTCCTGGCCGGCTACCCGGTTGTTGGTATCAAGGCCACGCTGATCGACGGCGCGTACCACGATGTTGACTCCTCGGAAATGGCGTTCAAGATCGCCGGCCGTATGGCTTTCAAGGAAGCCGCACGCAAGGCGAATCCCATCCTGCTCGAACCGCTGATGGATGTCGAGGTCCGCACCCCTGAGGAATACATGGGTGAAGTTATCGGTGACCTCAACTCCCGTCGTGGCCAGATGCAGTCCATGGAGGACGCCCAGGGCGTCAAGGTTATCCGCGCACACGTCCCGCTGTCCGGCATGTTCGGCTACATCGGCGACCTGCGTTCAAAGACGCAGGGCCGCGCTGTGTACTCCATGACGTTCCACAGCTACGCCGAGGTCCCGAAGGCATTTGCCGACGAGATCATCCAGAAGACCCGCGGCGAGTAGTCCACCGGACTTTCAAAGCGACAAACTCGGGTGCGTTTCCGAATTCGGAAACTAGCCCGGTGCAGGTGGCCGGTAGCAGGCCAGCCCGGATGCCGGCCATCTGCACGAACAGGCTCGAGGGACTAGTATTAGTTCCTGAATCTGCAATTTCACCAATCCAAAGCCCCCCAAGTAGACTTACTGGAGTTTCTGCCGCGACAAGCGCGGCCGGAGAGTAAGTCATTTGAAAACGTTCTAGGAGGAACCTGTGGCAAAGGCAAAGTTCGAGCGGACTAAGCCGCACGTTAACATCGGTACCATTGGTCACGTTGACCACGGTAAGACGACGTTGACGGCCGCCATTTCCAAGGTGCTGTACGACAAGTACCCGACTCTCAACGAGAAGCGTGACTTCGCGTCGATTGACTCTGCTCCCGAAGAGCGTCAGCGCGGCATTACCATCAACATCTCCCACGTTGAGTACCAGACCGAGAAGCGCCACTACGCACACGTAGACGCTCCGGGTCACGCTGACTACATCAAGAACATGATCACCGGTGCAGCTCAGATGGACGGTGCAATCCTCGTGGTTGCCGCTACTGACGGCCCGATGGCACAGACCCGTGAGCACGTTCTGCTCGCCCGCCAGGTTGGCGTTCCCTACCTGCTGGTCGCACTGAACAAGGCTGACATGGTCGATGACGAGGAACTCCTCGACCTCGTTGAAATGGAAGTTCGTGAGCTCCTGAGCTCCCAGGGCTTCGACGGTGACGAAGCACCCGTTGTTCGCGTTTCCGGCCTGAAGGCACTGGAAGGCGACCCGGAGTGGGTCAAGTCCGTTGAGGACCTGATGGCTGCTGTCGACGAGTCCGTTCCGGACCCCGTACGTGACCGCGACAAGCCGTTCCTGATGCCGATCGAAGACGTCTTCACGATCACCGGCCGTGGCACCGTTGTTACGGGCCGCGCCGAGCGTGGAACCCTCGCGATCAACTCTGAGGTCGAGATCGTCGGCATCCGCCCGGTCCAGAAGACCACGGTTACCGGTATCGAGATGTTCCACAAGCAGCTCGACGAAGCATGGGCCGGCGAGAACTGTGGTCTCCTGCTCCGCGGTCTGAAGCGCGATGACGTAGAGCGTGGCCAGGTTGTAGTCAAGCCGGGTTCCATCACCCCGCACACCGACTTCGAGGCTAACGTCTACATCCTCTCCAAGGACGAAGGCGGACGTCACAACCCGTTCTACTCCAACTACCGCCCGCAGTTCTACTTCCGTACCACGGACGTAACCGGCGTTATCACCCTGCCGGAAGGCACGGAAATGGTTATGCCTGGCGACAACACTGAGATGACCGTTGCGCTCATCCAGCCCATCGCCATGGAAGAGGGCCTCGGCTTCGCAATCCGCGAAGGCGGCCGCACCGTTGGTTCGGGACGCGTCACCAAGATCAACAAGTAATACTTGCTGAACTGTTTTGATGAAGAATCGGCTGGCCGTCTGACGGCCATCTGATACTGATCAACAGCCCCGCTGCGCATGTCGCAGCGGGGCTGTTTTTTGGCTACTATTTATCCAATCGCTGGATAAGTAGCTTACGGCTCCGATCCGCGGCGATGACACCGAAAGGAAACAAGATGTGGCCTGCCTTCATCACACTTCTGCTCATCATCACCGCGGTGCTGTTGGCAGGCTCCCGGAATTCCATCCGCCAGCTGAAAGCGACAGCCGGCGAAGCCTACCGGGCCGGTTTCAACGCCGGCCATGTCCAGGGATGGCATGACGCGGTGGCCGCGGCCTCGGGGCAACGGACCCCCAACAGTGGTGCCCCCGCCGTGCTGGACACCACCCTTCCCGCGCCAGTGCAGCCGGCCCGGGTCGGGTTCGCCGGAACGGAGTTTTCCGGGACCAGGATTGGACCACCCGCGCCCGTCGTGGCGCCCAGCTACGGATCCCTCCACAAGGAGTCACCGGCCGAACTCCTGGCACGCAAGGAGAGACGCGAACGCCAGAACATCAACGTCACTCTTTATGTGGCCAGTCTTTTGCTGGTGGCAGCGGCCGCACTCTTCGTAGGGACCGCGCTGCCGGCTGTGCTGCGTTTTGCCGGCGTCTGCCTTATCACTGCCCTGTTCTACGGAACCGGATTGGCACTGCACGCCAAGGCGCCGAAGCTCCGGCCCGCCGCCGTTGCATTCGCCGGAACAGGACTGGCACTGGTTCCCGTCGCCGGCCTGGCCATGTATAACTTTGCCGTGCAGGACGGGCCACTCGCCTGGCTCCTGACTTCTGTCTTTGGAACGCTCGCATACGTCGTGGCCGCGGTACGGCTCGAAAGCCGGGTTCTGGTGTACCTGTCCTTCACCTTTATGGTTTCGACGGCGTGGTCCGGCGTCTCCCTGTTGGGTGCTTCCCTTGTCTGGTACTTCGCGGTGGTGATCGGCTTCGCTGTGGCGATGACGCTGGTGACGCTGGCCAAGCCGGGCTGGGTTGCACCGTTGTTCCTGCGTCCCATCATGGTCCTGGATCCGATCGTGGTCCCCGCTGTGGCTGTTGCGGCAACGGTTTTGCCGCTCCGTTTGGACCGCGGCGAGTTCGCGCTGATCCTGGCCCTCTGCGGAGCGTACTTGGGTCTGGCAGCCGCAGCGCCGGGAGCCGGCCACCGCCTCCTGAAGATCTACGGCGCGCGGCTGTCGTTGACAGTGGCTGCCTCGGCTTGGGCGTGGCATCTGACCGGGAATGTCACCTGGGCCCTGTTCACGGCCGGGGTCCTGCTCGCAATTCAGGCCGCTGCCGTGGCCGCAACGGCGGACAGGTTACAGCGCTGGTGTCCCGCCCCGGGCGGACGGCAGCACTGGACGCTGGACTCGTTCGTCTCCTTGGGGGCGCAGCTGATACTGATCTTGGTCATGCTCCTTCCTGCATCCGGAGGCCGGGAAGATCTGCTGCTGACTTCGGTTCTTGCCAGCGTAGCGACGGGCATGATCATTGCTGTGGCGGCCGGTGAAACGGCCGAATGGGCACTTCCGGCAGCACTGGCTACAGGCCTGATTGCCGGCTCAACTCTGGGTCCGTGGCTGGTCTTTAACATCCTGGCGGCGGCTACACTCTTTTGGGCCGTGCGTTTGGCGGACCCCCGTTCCCCCCTGCGTCCGCACTTTATCCTTGCCGGGCGGCTGGCTGGCACGTTGGCGGTACCGGCGCTGACCGCTGCCATCATGGACTCGAGCGACGGAGTGCTTGCCGCGGCCATCTTCGCTTTCTCGCTCGCCCTGGTGCTGCAGCAGCTGGCGTCGGCAGCGGCGGAGCGCATGGGCGCCATGGCCATGGTCCCCGTGCCCACCCTGGCGGGGTTCACTGCCGCCGGGGCGGCGTGCTTGCTGGCCCTGTCCGTCACGGACTCCACGGCCGGTAGCCTGTTGTCGACCATAGCCCTGCCGGCTCAGCTTGTGGCCTCGCTCGCGATTGGCACCCTGCTGCTGCCTAAGTCGGGCCCGGATGATGACCCGGGTACTTCCTGGCGCCCTACGGTCGCCGAGGCTCTGCCGCTGGGAGTCTCGGCCGCAGCTGTCCTGACTGCCTACTCCGGCGTTTCACGGGGTCTGGCCAACGGGCTCCTGCTGCTGGTGGTCCTGTACCTGGGTTCGTCGGCGCTTCGGTCCGCCGCCGTCGCCCGCCGGTGGGCATACTGGTGGATGGCCCGGGCCGCAGCAACATTGCTGCTGGTGATGGCTTACGTGCAGCTCCAGGAGGTCTCCGGTCCGTTGATGTTCGCCGGCGAAGAACTCTCCGTGGCCACCGTCCTGATCGCCGTTCTGGGATTGCAGCTGGTTTTCCCGCTGGTCGCCGCAGTCCGGGATCGCGCCCCGGACGCCGTGGTTTCCGACGTCGCCCTGGTCCTGGCGGTGCAGACCGTCACCCTGGCGCTGTCCATGGTCATCCCGTCCGCGGCGATGGAAGCGGGGCCGGGGGAGTGGCAGCGAACTGTCGTTGTCACGGTGATGGCACTCAGCGCTGCGGCCTGCGGTTACGTTTTCCGGGACTTGTCAGCGGCGGCAGCATTCGCGCCGTCCATGCTCGCAGTCCTGCTGGTCAGCAGCGGCGGCCGCCTGTCCGACGTCGAGCTCCTGCTGGGAATCTTCGCTGTCTATAGTGCCGTCATGGTTGTCGCTGCGGACCCGCCGCTGCTGAAGGGCACGTACTTCGCCGCCGCACGCTTGCTGACCGCGGCGTTGGCAATAGTCCTCAGCTATGACGTCACGACCTCCGTCACGGTGGTATCGCTGACGTTCGCCGGCGTATTGGCCTTCCAGCACGTTGTCCGCTGGGCCATGCGCCACCGGCTGGAGCAAGTGCCCTTCCAGGACGCCGCAGTCTGGGTCACGCTGGGGGCGCAGGCGCTGCTGCCCGCCCTGTACCTCGTTCAAGCCGGAGGCGTGTCCGCCACCCTGCCTGGCGAGGGCGGCCGTGGCGTTGTATTGGTGGAGCTGCTGTTGCTGCTTCTTGGTGCACTCGCAGCCCATCGGCTGTTCGCAGTGGGGGGCGCGATTTATCTGTGTTTGTACGCCGGCGTATTCGGCGTTGTCGCGTCGGGACCGGCCTTACAGTTCGGCGCCGGCACTCTTTTGGCCGAGCCGCTTCTCAGTCGGGACGGCGTCCCCCTGACGCTGCTCGCGGCATCACTTGCCTTCAACGTCTCGGGGATCGTACGACGACGGCGCCCCGACGGCGTGCGTGTGGCCGGCGCGGACGCGTGGTTCTGGCTGGCCGGAGCGGTGGTTCCCTCTTTTGTGGCGGGGCTGACAGCCGGCCAAGCTGCGGACTGGATCACCGGCGCCACACTCCTTGTCCTGGCCGCAACCGGCTTTACCGCATCACATGTCGAACGCTTGCCGATGCTGTATCCGCCAGCGGCAGTACTGGTCCTGGCGGGCAGCACGCTGGTCACGGCCGCCCTGTTCCGCGACGCCGAGGGGGTTTGGGGCGCCTATCTGCCGTGGCTGGCCGGCTGCGGACTCGGCGGGTCGGTCCTCTACTGTGGCAGCTTCGTCCTCAAAACGAATGACGGCATGCGGCAGCGGACACTGGCCGGTGCAGGGGCGCTTGGGCTGGCAGCTGCTGCCATCGCCGGAACGCCGAACGATGCCACTTCCCAGACGGCCGCCGTGCTGGTGGCCATGACCGTCGCCCTGGTTGCGAGGGAGGTGCCCCGCGGCATATGCAGACTGACCCTCGAAGCCGGCGCGTTCCTGGTGACGATTGCGGTGCAGCGGGCGGTGCTTTTCACGGACGGCGAGCTGCACGCCACGTTCTGGGCGCTGCAATGGTACGTCCTGCTGGCCGCGGTTCTGGCCGCGCTGCGATACATCGCAGGCTTCAGGACAGCGGGCCGCACACTTCTCGGCTCCGGGGCCGCACTGCTTGGGCTGAGCGGCCTGGGCATACTGTTCGGCGGATCCGGAAGCCAACAATTGTGGGTCCTGGTCCTTCACGCTGCGCTGTTGCTTGCCGGACTGCTCATCGGAGAGCGGATGTTCGTTTGGTGGGGTGCGGCCGGAGTGGCACTGTGCCTGATGTGGGCCCTTCGGTCCTACACGTTCGCGCTGCTGGCTTTGATAGCAGTCGGGCTCATTGCCTTTGCCCTGTGGAAGCTGGCACGCGCCAAGCCGGCGGCACCGGATGGGGGCGGACCGCTGCCCGAACGGCAGCCGGCCCCGGACGGCCGGCAAGATCATTTGTACTGAAGCCTTGGTAAGGTTGCTGACAACGAAAGGACAGCATCATGGGCTGGATCATTTTCCTCTTGGTTGCCGTGGCCGTCGTCGCCGGCGTCTTTTGGGCCAAGAAGCATTTCCGTCACGAGATCGACCGCGCCAAGCGCATCAACCGAACCAACAAGAACCAGTAGCCACAAGAGCCGGTAACAGAGAGCGGGCGTCAGGCTTTCCGCGCCCTGCTCAACGCCTGGAACGTGCCCTGCTCAACGCCTGGAACCAGTAGAACGATTCCTTGGGGGTGCGTTCCAGCGTCTCGAAGTCCACATGGATCAGCCCGAAGCGCTGCGAATACCCCGCTGCCCACTCGAAGTTGTCCAGCAGCGTCCAGACGTAATACCCCAGGAGTTTGACGTCCTCCGCCACTCCGCCCGGTGACGTCGCGGCCAGCGCGTGGCCCAGGTGGCTTGCCAGATACTCAATTCTCTTCGTGTCGGCAATGGGGCCGGTCACGTGCTCGGGTTCGGGGAAGCTCGCCCCGCTCTCGGTGATGTACACCGGCGGCAGCGCATCGCCGTACCGGTCCTTCATTTCGCGCAGCAGGATGCTGAGGTGTTCGGGGGCCACGGGCCAGCCGAACCCGGTGGTCTCGTACTCCGGATAGCCCACTTCGTGGAACGGCAAGCGGGCAACCACTGCGGAATTGTTCGCCGGTATGCTGACCGTTCCCCGGCCCATGGCCACCTTCACCGGGTAGTAGTAGTTGAGCCCATAGAAGTCCAAAGGCTGGTGGATGGTGCGGAGGTCGGCGTCGGAGATCCGGCCCATGGAACGGAACCACGGCCGCACCACCAGCGGAAGCTTCGGGTAGCGGCCCAGCAGCACGGGGTCAGCGTAGACACGGTTCATCAGAATGTCGAAAATCCGGGCCACCATCCTGTCGCCCGGCTTGCCGGTTGCCGGCCGGACAGGGGAGTGGAGATTGGTGACGCCGATGCCACCGGTGACGCCTTCGCCCCGCAGGGCCTGGACCGCGAGGCCGTGCCCCAGCAGCTGGTGGTGGATTGATGGCAGGGCATTGAACAGCAGATCGTGGCCCGGCGCATGGACGCCCAGGGCGTATCCGTTGAGGGTTACCGAAACCGGCTCGTTCAGGGTGACCCACTGGACAATGCGGTCGCCGTAGCGCTTTCCCGCGGCTGCGCTGTATTCGGCGAAACGGTCGGCCGTGGACCGGTTCATCCAGCCGCCGCCCTGCTCGAGCGGTAGGGGAGTGTCCCAGTGGTATAGGGTCGCCATTGGTGAGATGCCGGCGGCGAGGAGCTGGTCTATCAGCCGGTCATAGAAATCCAGGCCCTGGCTGTTGAACGGGCCGCGGCCGTCCGGCTGGATCCGGGGCCAGGAGATGGAAAACCGGTAGGAGTCCACCCCCAGCTCGCGCATCAGGGCAACATCTTCGCCGGAGCGGTTATAGTGGTCGCAGGCCACTGCGGGGGAGTGCCCATCCAGGATGCTGCCGGGCTTCTCGGCAAAGGCATCCCAGCCGGAGGGGCCGCGTCCGTCGGCCTTCAGTGATCCTTCGATCTGGAACGCGGCAGCGGCTACACCCAGGGTGAATTCCGGGTCCAGTCGCTCGGCCAGGCTCTGCAGCGCCGCAGAGTTCTGCACTGTCATGCCCCTATCATCCATTCGGCAGTTGCTGAGGGCAATGACCCGGTTTGCCCTGATTCGCTTCTGCCCGCAAAATCCGGCATACTAGATGAGTTGTTCAAGCGCTCCTTCGCGTCCCGATCCGGATAATGCCGGGTGTCAGGGTCCAGGTAGGAGACCAAACATAACCCACTCCCCATGGAATTGCGGACGAGTACGCGTGCATTACGCGACACGCCCGACCGCGGGGGTCGGTTGCGCCGGCAGGTTGAGGAACCCGGATTCTTCCGGATTCAGCTTGTGCGGCGGGTGGTAGTTACGACTTCAAATGCTTCGGCAGCCATACAACAGGTAAGTGAACAGGGCAGCCCCAATCAGGGGAAGCACAGACTGAAAGAGAGTCAGGCGACATGGCGGGACAAAAAATCCGCATCCGGCTGAAGTCATACGACCACGAGGTCATTGACGTTTCAGCACGGAAGATCGTTGAGACGGTCACGCGCGCAGGCGCAACGGTAGTTGGCCCCGTGCCGCTTCCGACGGAGAAGAACGTGTACTGCGTTATCCGCTCTCCGCACAAGTACAAGGACAGCCGCGAGCACTTCGAAATGCGCACGCACAAGCGTCTGATCGACATCATCGACCCCACGCCCAAGGCTGTTGACTCGCTCATGCGTCTCGACCTGCCGGCCGACGTGAACATCGAAATCAAGCTGTAGGGAGGTGCTGAGAGACTATGACCGCAACCCGTAACGTAAAGGGCCTGCTGGGCACGAAGCTCGGCATGACCCAGGTCTGGGACGAGAACAACAAGCTCATCCCCGTCACTGTTGTCCAGGCTGACTCAAACGTCATCACCCAGCTGCGCAATGCAGAAGCTGATGGCTACGTCGCCGTTCAGATCGGCTACGGCCAGATCGATCCCCGCAAGGTCACCAAGCCGCTGGCTGGTCACTTTGAGAAGGCAGGCGTCACGCCTCGCCGCCACGTTGTCGAACTCCGTACCGCAGATGCTGCTGAGTACGAGCTGGGCCAGGAGCTCTCTGTTGAGGTCTTCGAAGCCGGCCAGAAGATCGACGTCGTTGGCACCACCAAGGGTAAGGGCTTCGCCGGTGTTATGAAGCGTCACGGCTTCCACGGCGTTGGAGCTTCCCACGGTGCACACAAGAACCACCGTAAGCCCGGTTCAATCGGTGGCGCATCCACCCCGAGCCGCGTCTTCAAGGGCATGAAAATGGCCGGCCGCATGGGCGCCGTTCGTCACACCACGCTGAACCTCACGGTTCACGCAGTTGACGTCGAGAAGTCGCTGCTCCTCATCAAGGGCGCCGTTCCCGGCGCCCGCGGCCAGGTCGTCCTCGTACGCACCGCCGTGAAGGGAGCCTAGTTCAATGGCTAACACTGTCCAGGTTGACCTGCCTGCAGAGATCTTCGACGTACAGACCAACGTGCCGCTGCTGCACCAGGTCGTCGTTGCACAGCTCGCCGCTGCTCGCCAGGGTACCCACAAGACCAAGACCCGCGCTGAAGTTTCCGGTGCAGGCCGCAAGCCGTTCAAGCAGAAGGGCACCGGCCGCGCCCGTCAGGGTTCAATCCGTGCTCCGCACATGACCGGTGGTGGCGTTGTCCACGGCCCGACCCCGCGTGACTACAGCCAGCGGACCCCCAAGAAGATGATTGCTGCTGCACTGCGCGGCGCATTGTCTGACCGCGCCCGTAACGGCCGCATCCACGTTGTTGCTGAACTGGTAGCCGGCACCAAGCCGTCCGCCAAGGAAGCACTGGCAACGCTGCGCGGCGTGTCCGAGCGCAAGAACCTGCTCGTTGTCATCGAGCGCGCCAACGACGTTGCAGCACTGTCCGTGCGCAACCTCGCAGATGTTCACGTTCTGTACGCAGACCAGCTGAACACCTACGACGTGCTCGTCTCTGACGACGTAGTCTTCACCAAGGCTGCCTACGAGGCATTCGTTGCCGCCAAGGCAAAGAACGAGGAGGATGCCAAGTGAGTGCAGCCACCATCAAGGACCCGCGCGACGTTGTGCTTGCACCCGTCGTATCGGAAAAGAGCTACGGCCTGATCGATGAGGGAAAGTACACCTTCCTGGTGGACCCCCGCTCGAACAAGACCGAGATCAAGCTGGCCGTGGAGAAGATCTTCTCCGTCAAGGTCGAATCGATCAACACCATCAACCGTGCCGGTAAGCGCAAGCGCACCAAATTCGGCTGGGGAACCCGCAAGAACACCAAGCGTGCGATTGTGACCCTCAAAGAAGGCACTATCGACATCTTCGGCGGTCCGCTCGCGTAGCGGAGACCACTTTAACGAGGAAATGAATTATGGGAATCCGTAAATACAAGCCGACTACCCCGGGCCGTCGTGGCTCGAGCGTAGCGGACTTCACTGAAATCACGCGGTCGACGCCGGAAAAGTCGTTGGTACGTCCGCTGCCCAAAAAGGGCGGCCGTAACAACACCGGTAAGATCACGACCCGTCACAAGGGTGGTGGACACAAGCGCCAGTACCGTCTGATCGACTTCCGTCGCCACGACAAAGACGGCGTTGACGCCCGCGTTGCCGAAATTGAGTACGATCCGAACCGTACGGCTCGCATCGCCCTCCTGCACTACGTTGATGGCACCAAGCGTTACATCATCGCCCCGAACAAGCTGTCCCAGGGTGACTTCGTAGAGGCCGGTGCCAACGCTGACATCAAGCCTGGCAACAACCTGCCCCTGCGCAACATCCCGGTGGGTACCGTTATCCACGCAGTTGAACTGCGTCCGGGTGGCGGCGCCAAGATGGGCCGCTCCGCCGGCGCATCGATCCAGCTCGTTGCCAAGGAAGGCCGCTTCGCCCAGCTGCGTCTGCCTTCCGGCGAAATCCGCAACGTTGACGTGCGCTGCCGCGCAACGATCGGCGAGGTCGGCAACGCCGAGCAGTCGAACATCAACTGGGGCAAGGCCGGCCGCATGCGCTGGAAGGGCGTTCGCCCGACCGTCCGTGGTGTCGCGATGAACCCGGTTGACCACCCGCACGGTGGTGGTGAGGGTAAGACGTCCGGTGGACGTCACCCCGTGAACCCGAACGGTAAGCGCGAAGGCCGCACCCGCCGTCCCAACAAAGAGAGCGACAAGCTTATTGTTCGTCGCCGTCGTACTGGCAAGAACAAGCGATAGGAGCCTGGACACATGCCACGCAGCCTGAAAAAAGGTCCTTTCGTTGACCAGCACCTCTTTGTGAAGGTAGCCAGGGAAAACGAAAAGGGCACCAAGAACGTCATCAAGACCTGGTCCCGCCGTTCGATGATCGTCCCCGACATGCTCGGCCACACGATCGCCGTGCACGACGGACGCAAGCACATCCCGGTGTTTGTCACCGAGTCGATGGTCGGGCACAAGCTCGGCGAATTCGCTCCCACGCGGACATTCCGCGGCCATGTCAAGGACGACCGTAAGGGCAAGCGCCGCTAGGCGCCTGCACTTACGTCAAAGACGAGAGAAGGAAAGCAATGGAAGCCAAGGCAATTGCGCGTCACATCCGCGTAACGCCTATGAAGGCCCGGCGCGTCGTCAACCTTGTTCGTGGTAAGCAAGCGAACGAGGCTCTGGCAATTCTGAAGTTTGCCCCCCAGGCAGCTTCGGAGCCGGTATTCAAGGTAGTTCAGTCGGCAATCTCCAACGCCCGGGTCCTCGCGGACCGCGACGGCCTGGCGTTTGACGAAGGTGACCTCATCATCAGCGAAGCGTTTGTTGATGAAGGCCCGACCATGAAGCGGTTCCAGCCGCGTGCCCAGGGTCGTGCATTTCAGATCAAGAAGCGCACGAGCCACATCACCGTGGTAGTCGCTACCCCGGAGAAAGAGGAGGCTCGCTAAGTGGGACAGAAAGTAAACCCGCACGGGTTCCGACTCGGCATCACCACCGATCACGTATCGCACTGGTTTGCTGACAGCACCAAGTCCGGCCAGCGGTACAAGGACTTCGTTCGCGAAGACATCCGTATCCGCCAGCTCATGTCCACGGGCATGGAGCGCGCCGGCATCGCCAAGGTTGAGATCGAGCGCACCCGCGACCGTGTCCGCGTGGACATCCACACGGCACGTCCGGGCATCGTCATCGGCCGCCGCGGTGCAGAAGCAGACCGCATCCGCGGCGAGCTCGAAAAGCTCACCGGCAAGCAGGTCCAGCTGAACATCCTCGAGGTCAAGAACCCCGAGATGGAAGCCCAGCTTGTTGCCCAGGGCGTTGCAGAGCAGCTGACTTCCCGCGTGGCATTCCGCCGTGCAATGAAGAAGGCCATGCAGTCCGCACAGCGCGCCGGTGCCAAGGGTATCCGTATCGCTTGCTCGGGCCGTCTTGGTGGCGCTGAAATGTCCCGCTCGGAGTTCTACCGCGAAGGCCGTGTGCCCCTGCACACCCTCCGCGCGAACATCGACTACGGCTTCTACGAAGCCAAGACCACCTTCGGCCGCATCGGCGTGAAGGTCTGGATCTACAAGGGCGACGTCACGTCCAAGGAACTGGCCCAGCAGGCAGCTGCTGCTCCGTCCCGCGGACGTTCCGGCGACCGCCCGGGCCGCCCGGGTGGCGCTGACCGCGGTGACCGCCGTCGTCGTACCGACCGCCCGGCCGCCGAGGCAGCACCTGCTGCAGAGGCTCCGGCAGCTGAGGCAGCACCTGCTGCTGCAGAAGGAGGACAGGCTTAAATGCTTATCCCACGTCGAGTAAAGCACCGTAAGCAGCACCACCCGGGTCGTTCCGGCGCTGCTACGGGCGGCACCCAGGTCTCCTTCGGTGAATGGGGTATCCAGGCTCTGAGCCCGGCATACGTCACCAACCGTCAGATCGAATCTGCCCGTATCGCGATGACCCGCCACATCAAGCGTGGCGGCAAGGTCTGGATCAACATCTACCCGGACCGTCCGCTGACGAAGAAGCCTGCCGAAACCCGCATGGGTTCCGGTAAGGGTTCTCCGGAATGGTGGGTCTCAAACGTCAAGCCGGGCCGGGTTCTCTTTGAACTCTCCGGTGTCAATGAAGAGGTAGCTCGCGAGGCCCTGCGCCTGGCAATCCACAAGCTCCCGTTGAAGGCACGCATTGTGCGTCGCGAAGGTGGTGAATAGAAATGGCAGTAGGGTCGAAGGATCTCGCACCCGCACAGCTGGACGGTTTCGACAACGAGCGTCTCGTTGAAGAACTCCGCAAGTCCAAGGAAGAGCTGTTCAACCTGCGTTTCCAGTCCGCCACCGGTCAGCTGGAGAACCACGGTCGCCTGCGTGCGGTAAAGAAGGACATCGCACGCATCTACACCGTTCTCCGTGAGCGCGAGCTGGGCATTCGTGTCGAGGTTGCCGCACCGGTTGTGGAAGCCAAGGAAGAGAAGAAATCCAAGAAGGCTGCAACCAAGAAGGCTGAAAAGGCTGAAACGGTTGAGACCGAGGAGGATGCCAAGTGAGTGAAAAGGACGAGAACGTGACGGAAACTGTTTCCGACGCAGCCAAGGCTGACGAGCGCGGTTACCGTAAGACGAAGCGCGGCTACGTCGTCTCGGACAAGATGGAAAAGACCATCGTTGTCCAGGTCGAAGACCGCGTGAAGCACGCCCTTTACGGCAAGGTCATCCGCCGCAACACGAAGATCAAGGCTCACGACGAAGAGAACACCGCCGGCATCGGCGACCTCGTTCTCCTCGCCGAGACCCGCCCGCTGTCCGCTACCAAGCGGTGGCGCCTGGTGGAGATCCTCGAGAAGGCCAAGTAACACCGGCAGCTGCGCTGCCAAGTTGTTTGTGCGAGAAACCCCCGTTCCCCTTGTGGGAGCGGGGGTTTCTCCGTCTAGGCGGACCGGGCACGGCTGTGATATGGGGATTGGCCCAAAACGTGCTAAGATTTTGAGTTTGTATGGCGCCTTTCGTGCGCCGTCATCAACCTCGTAAACAATCGTGCCACGGCATAGTGCCCCCTTGCGCCCCGATCCGTCGGAATCGCCTGGGAAGCAAATGCTGGTGGCACGGGAGTTTAGGCCTGGTCTGGCAAAATCCAGGCAGGTCAAGAGACACCCCGATCAACCGTTCCGCAAGGCTCATTCCGTAGGAAGATTTTCGGTCTGAGAACCAGCGCGACGCAAGGAGTAAATAGTGATTCAGCAGGAGTCGCGACTCAAGGTCGCCGACAACACGGGTGCTAAGGAAATCCTTACCATTCGCGTTCTCGGTGGATCTGGCCGTCGCTACGCAGGCATTGGCGACGTCATCGTCGCTACCGTCAAGGACGCAATTCCGGGCGGCAACGTAAAGAAGGGCGACGTCGTCAAGGCTGTCATCGTCCGTACCAAGAAGGAACGCCGCCGTGCGGATGGTTCCTACATCAAGTTTGACGAGAACGCAGCTGTGATCCTGAAGAACGACGGTGACCCCCGCGGTACCCGTATCTTCGGACCGGTTGGTCGTGAACTGCGTGACAAGAAGTTCATGAAGATCGTTTCTCTGGCTCCGGAGGTGCTCTAGTCCATGGCTAAGATCAAAAAGGGTGACCTCGTTCAGGTCATCACTGGCGCCAAGGCTGAGCGCGGCGGCGACCGTGGCAAGCAGGGCAAGGTTCTGCGCGTATTCCCGGAGACCAACCGCGTGTTGGTCGAAGGCATCAACCGCGTAACCAAGCACACCAAGGTCGGTCAGTCGCAGCGCGGCACCAAGACCGGTGGCATCGAGGTCGTCGAGGCTTCAATCCACATCTCCAACGTGGCTCTGGTTGACCCCTCCACCAAGAAGCCCACCCGTGTCGGTTTCCGCACCGAGACCGTTGAGCGCAATGGCGTGAAGCGCGAAGTGCGCGTACGCGTGGCCAAGAGCTCCGGGAAGGACATCTAATGACTGAGACTCTCGAGACTCCGGCAACGAAGATCGTTCCTCGTCTGAAGACCAAGTACGCCGATTCCATCAAGAGCACGCTCATCGAGGAATTCAAGTACGAAAACGTCAACCAGGTTCCCCGTCTGGTCAAGGTCGTTGTGAACATGGGTGTTGGAGATGCCGCTAAGGACTCCAAGCTGATCGACGGCGCCGTCCGCGACCTCACCCTGATCACCGGTCAGAAGCCGCAGGTAACCAAGGCCCGCAAGTCGATCGCACAGTTCAAGCTGCGCGAAGGCATGCCCATCGGTGCACATGCAACTCTGCGTGGGGACCGCATGTGGGAATTCCTGGACCGTCTGGTCACGCTGGCACTGCCGCGTATCCGTGACTTCCGGGGCCTCAGTGGCAAGCAGTTCGATGGCAACGGCAACTACACCTTCGGTCTGACCGAGCAGGTTATGTTCCACGAGATCGACCAGGATTCCATCGACCGCGTTCGCGGTATGGACATCACGGTTGTGACCACCGCCAAGACCGACGACGAAGGCCGCGCGCTGCTCAAGGCGCTTGGTTTCCCGTTCAAGACCGAAGCTTAATCTAGCTACATAGAAGGTCCGGCCTTGCCGCTTCCCTCAGGGGATGGCAAGGCGGAAACCGTTATGAGGAAGGGCAAGAGCCCAACATGACCATGACAGATCCCGTCGCAGACATGCTTACGCGTCTGCGCAACGCAAACTCGGCATACCACGACACCGTGTCTATGCCGTACAGCAAGCTCAAGGCACGCGTTGCCGACATCCTGAAGGCCGAAGGTTACATCGCCTCCTGGAAAGAAGAAGACGCTGAGGTTGGCAAGAAGCTGACCCTCGAGCTCAAGTTCGGTCCGAACCGCGAGCGTTCCATCGCTGGCGTTCGTCGTATTTCCAAGCCGGGACTGCGCGTATACGCGAAGTCCACCAACCTGCCGCACGTGCTCGGTGGCCTGGGTGTCGCAATCCTGTCCACCTCTTCCGGCCTCCTGACTGACAAGCAGGCCGGCAAGAAGGGCGTGGGCGGCGAAGTCCTCGCTTACGTCTGGTAACGGGAAAGGAAGAGAATAATGTCACGTATTGGACGTCTCCCCATCACCGTTCCTGCCGGCGTTGAGGTCAAGGTTGACGGCTCTGTCGTCAGCGTCAAGGGTTCCAAAGGCGAGCTGAACCACACTGTGGCCAGCCCGATCGAGGTCACCCTGGAAGAAGGCACCCTGACTGTCGCCCGCCCGAACGACGAGCGCGCCTCACGTTCGCTGCACGGCCTGACCCGCACCCTGATCGCCAACATGATCCAGGGTGTCACCGCAGGCTACGAGAAGAAGCTTGAGATTGTCGGTACCGGTTACCGCGTCCAGGCCAAGGGTTCTGACCTGGAGTTCGCTCTGGGCTACAGCCACCCGGTTAACGTCTCGGCACCGAACGGCATCACCTTTGCAGTGGAGTCCCCGACCAAGCTCTCTGTTTCAGGTATCTCCAAGCAGCAGGTCGGCGAGGTTGCTGCCAACATTCGCAAGCTGCGGAAGCCGGACCCCTATAAGGGCAAGGGCATCCGCTACGCCGGCGAAGTCATCCGCCGCAAGGTCGGAAAGGCTGGTAAGTAACCATGGCCATCGCAATTAACAAGAAGCGTACGAACAAGAGCAAGTCTGCTTCGCGCAGCCGCCGCCAGCTTCGTATCCGCAAGCGCATCTCCGGAACGGCTGTTCGCCCCCGCCTGGTGGTCAACCGCTCCGCACGCCACGTATTCGTCCAGGTTGTCGATGACACCAAGGGCCTGACCGTAGCGAGCGCCTCCACACTGGAAGCCGACCTTCGTGCATTCGACGGTGACAAGACCGCCAAGGCCAAGCGCGTTGGCGAACTGGTCGCCGAGCGTGCCAAGGCTGCCGGTATCGAAGCTGTTGTCTTCGACCGCGGTGGTAACAAGTACCACGGCCGGATCGCCGCCGTCGCTGACGGCGCACGTGAAGGTGGGCTTGCACTGTGACCGAAAATAACGAAAAGGACATTCAGGTGACTGAAGCTGTAGCTGCTCCGGCAACTGAGACCGCTGCGCCTGCTACCACTGACGACCGCCGCGGCGCTCGTCGTGGCGAGCGTGGCGACCGCGGCCAGGGCCGTGGCGACCGTGGTGGCCGTGGTGGCCGCGACGGTGGCCGCGAAGCCGAAAAGAGCCAGTTCGTAGAGCGCGTTGTAACCATCAACCGCGTTTCCAAGGTCGTCAAGGGTGGTCGTCGCTTCAGCTTCACCGCCCTCGTCGTTGTCGGTGACGGCAACGGTATGGTCGGCGTTGGCTACGGCAAGGCTAAGGAAGTTCCTGCCGCAATCGCGAAGGGCGTTGAAGAGGCCAAGAAGTCCTTCTTCCGTGTTCCGCGCGTTGGCAACACCATCCCGCACCGTGTTCAGGGTGAGGCCGCTGCAGGCGTCGTAATGCTGCGTCCGGCTTCCGCCGGTACCGGTGTTATCGCCGGTGGTCCGGTCCGTGCAGTACTGGAGTGCGTGGGCATCCACGACATCCTCTCCAAGTCGCTCGGTTCCTCCAACGCCATCAACATCGTTCACGCGACCGTTGATGCCCTGAAGCGCCTCGAAGAGCCGGCAGCAGTGGCAGCACGCCGCGGCCTGCCGCTTGACGAGATCGCTCCGCCGGCCCTGGTGAAGGCTCTCATGAACCAGAAGGCAGGTGTCTGAGTCATGGCTAAGAACCTGATTCCCTCCGACGGTCAGTTGGAGATCACTCAGATCAAGTCCGCCATTGGCGGCAAGCAGAACCAGCGCGACACGCTGCGGTCCCTCGGCCTGAAGCGGATCGGACACACCGTTGTCCGCACCGCCGACGCCGTGACCGTGGGTATGCTCAACACGGTTCCGCACCTGGTAAAGGTAGAGGAGGCGAAGTAAATGGCAGAGAAGAACACCGCCGAGAAGGCACAGGACGCCGCTGCTGAGAAGCAGAGCGCACTGAAGGTTCACCACCTGCGTCCCGCCCCGGGTGCCAAGACCGCCAAGACCCGTGTTGGTCGTGGTGAAGGTTCCAAGGGTAAGACCGCTGGTCGCGGTACCAAGGGTACAAAGGCCCGCTACCAGATCAAGGCTGGCTTTGCCGGCGGCCAGCTGCCGCTGCACATGCGCCTGCCGAAGCTGCGCGGCTTCAAGAACCCGTTCCGGGTTGAGTTCCAGGTTGTTAACCTGGACAAGCTCAACGAGCTGTTCCCGGAAGGTGGCACTGTCACCGTGGAGCACCTGGTCGAAAAGGGTGCCGTTCGCAAGAACCAGCCCGTCAAGGTGCTGGGCACCGGCGACATCACCGTCAAGGTTGACGTCACCGCCCACGCATTCTCGGCCAGCGCCGCAGAAAAGATCGCGGCAGCAGGCGGCAGCACCACCGCCCTCTAACAGGGGACGGCGGGGCAGACGCCCGTTGTGAGAACTCCCGGTACCCGGGGCCCAGGCCCCGCGTACCGGGAGTTTTTTTCACATCCACCGGACGATTTTTTCCTGCCGCCCGCCGCAGAAGGACCCGCACCGATTGTTCGCCGGGCGCATGGACCCGCTAGACTCGGTTGTTGGGTTTATTGACCTATCTCACATGACTTTATAAACCAATCAGGAGGACGCTTGCTTAGCGCATTTGGCCGGGCCTTTCGCACGCCTGATCTGCGACGCAAGTTGTTGTTCACGCTGGGAATCATCACAATCTTCCGCTTGGGTGCCTTCATCCCCTCGCCTGGTGTGAACTACCAGAATGTCCAGCAATGCTTGCAGTCGGGTCAGACCTCGGGCGGCATCTACCAGCTCGTCAATCTGTTCAGTGGCGGCGCATTGCTGCAGGTATCCATCTTCGCCCTGGGCATCATGCCGTACATTACGGCGAGCATCATCGTGCAGCTGCTCCGGGTGGTCATTCCCCGGTTCCAGCAGCTCTACGAAGAGGGCGCCTCGGGGCAGTCCAAACTGACCCAGTACACGCGCTACCTGACCATCGCACTGGGCCTGCTGAACGCCACGACCCTGGTTTCCCTGGCCCGTTCCGGCCAGCTGCTCCCGAACTGCCAGCTGGACATCATCCCGGATGCGAGCGTTATTACGACCATCCTCATCGTCATCACCCTGACTGCCGGCACCGGCCTGATCATGTGGATGGGCGAGCTGGTCACGGAGAAGGGCGTGGGCAACGGCATGTCGCTGCTCATCTTCACCTCCATCGCCGCCAGCTTCCCCACCTCGCTCGGAGCCATCTGGACTTCGCAGGGCCCCGGAACCTTCTTCATGGTGCTGGCCATCGGGCTGCTCACCGTGGCACTCGTGGTGTTCGTGGAACAGTCCCAGCGCCGCATCCCCGTGCAGTATGCCAAGCGCATGATCGGCCGGCGGACCGTGGGCGGGACCAGCACGTACATCCCCATCAAGGTGAACATGGCCGGCGTCGTGCCCGTCATCTTCGCTTCCTCGATGCTGTACCTGCCGGGCCTGATCTCGCAGTTCAACCAGCCGAAGCAGGGCGAACAGATGCAGCCGTGGGTTGAGTGGATCAACAACAACCTCACCCGCGGTGACCACCCCATCTACATGGCACTCTATTTCGCCATGATTGTTTTCTTCACCTACTTCTATGTCGCAATCACTTTCAATCCTGAAGAGGTTTCCGACAACATGAAGAAGTACGGCGGCTTCATCCCGGGCATCCGGGCCGGTAAGCCGACGGCGGACTATCTGCAGTACGTCCTTTCCAGGATCACCCTGCCCGGCGCCCTCTACCTGGGCTTCGTGGCACTGATCCCGCTGGTCGCCCTGGTCCTGATCAATGCCAACCAGAACTTCCCGTTCGGCGGCACTTCGATCCTGATCATGGTGGGCGTGGGCCTGGAAACGGTCAAGCAGATTGACGCACAGCTACAACAACGTCACTACGAAGGGCTTTTGCGATGACGAGAATGTTGATTATCGGACCTCCGGGTTCCGGCAAGGGAACGCAGGCGGATCGGATTTCCGACCGCCTGGGCGTCGTTGCGATTTCGACCGGCGATATCTTCCGCGCCAACGTCAAGGGTGAGACGCCGCTGGGCGTCGAGGCCAAGAAGTACATGGATGCCGGCGATTTCGTGCCGGACAGCGTCACCAACAAGATGGTGCGCGACCGCCTCAGCGAGGACGACGTCGAAAACGGCTTCCTCCTGGACGGCTACCCGCGCACCACCGCGCAGGTGGACTACCTCGATGAGATCCTCGCCACCGGTGAGCAGAAGCTGGACGTCGTCCTGCAGCTGACCGCCGATGATGAGGAACTGGTGCACCGCCTCCTGGGCCGTGCCAAGGAAACCGGCCGCAGCGACGACAATGAAGCCGTCATCCGCCACCGGCTGGACCTCTACCACGAGCAGACCGAAGCCGTCGTGGCCAAGTATGCCGAGCGCGGCATCCTGACCCAGGTTGACGGCATCGGCGGCATCGACGAGGTCACCGACCGCGTCATGCAGGCGATCAAGGCAGCACAGGCGGCCTGATCCAGGACTTGCCGGAGGTTCCGGACTGACAGCAGTCCGCGGCCTGCCTCCAGTGCCGTGAAGGGCGCGTCCCGTACCATCGAGTACGGGACGCGCCCTTCCTGTTTTGGAGCGTCGGTCGCCGTAAGCGCCCAGGACCGGAACAGGGCTCCGGCCGCTTTGTCTTTGGGGAGACCGCTTTGTCTGTGGGGAGATACAGCATGAACCAAGCCCGTGCGGGGGCGGCGAGGATCGCCGGCCTTGAGGTCTATGTGCCGCCGGCCCGTCTGGGCACGGAGCAACTGGAGCAGCAGCTGGCAGCGTCCAGCCCTGCCTTCCGCGTACCGGTTGGACTGATCGGCAGGCTGACGGGGATCCGGACGCGTTCGGTGATGGCGAGCACTGAGCAGGCCTCCGACCTGGCCGCGGTTGCCGCCGCCAAACTGCTGGCCGACCACGGACTCCAGCCGGCCGACGTCGACCTCCTCCTCTTCGCCTCGGCAAGCCAGGACATGGTGGAACCGGCCACCGGCCACATGGTGGCCGCGAAGCTCGGACTGGCCTGCCCGGTAATGGACGTCAAGAATGCTTGCAACAGCCTCCTCAACGGGCTCGAGGTTGCCGACGCCCTGATCGGCACCGGCCGCTACCGGCGCGTGCTGCTGGTCAGCGGCGAATCGCCGTCGCGCGCCGTGCGGTGGTCGGTTCCCGACCAGGAGACCTTCGCCGCCGCCTTCCCGGGGTACACCATGAGCGACGCCGGTTGCGCGCTGCTGCTGGAGCCCGCCGACCCCGAGGACGACGGCGGGTCCCGCCTGCTCGGCCTGGGCTTTTCCGCCAAGAGCAGCCACTGGGCGGTGGGAACGCTGGCTACCGGCGGCTCCGTGGCCCCGCGCGATCCTGAGGCCACGTACTTCAACATGGACGGCGAAAAGCTCAAGGATGCCTTCCTGGATCTGGGCCGGGGCATCCTGGACGAGACGCTCGGCGGGCTGGGCCTCACCTGGCAGGACTTCGCCGTCGTCTGTGTGCACCAGGTGAGCGCACCCTACCGGGACATCTTTTCCCGCGGGGCAGGTGTGCCGCAGGAAAAGCTGGTCAAGACCGTGGAGGATTTCGGCAACATGGCATCCGTGAGCCTTGCGCTGCAGCTGAAGCTCGCGCAGGACCTGGGCCGCTGCGGACCCGGCGACCTTGTGGCGCTGGTGGGGCTGGCCGGCGGCGTGAGCCTGGGCATCGCCGTGGTGCGGCTGTGAGCGTGCCCGTCCGCTCCCTGTGCGTGGGGATGCCCGTGCTGAACGAAGAGAAGCTCATCGGGCAGTCCCTGCACGCACTGGCTGCCCAGGAGCACAAGGACTTCACCCTGGTGGTGGTGGACAACGGCTCAACCGACGCCACCCTGGACATCGTGGCAGAGTTTGCCCGGCTGCATCCGGCCATGGATGTCCGGCTGATCCACGAAGCGCAAAAGGGGACCGGTGCCGCTGCGGACACCGGAATGCGCTTCGGTGCCCTGAACGGCGCCCGCTGGCTCGCCCGCACCGACGCGGACTGCCTGCCGGCCCCGGACTGGACGCTGCGCATCATGGAGGCGTTCGACGACGGCCTGGAAATGATCGCCGGGCAACTGAATCCGCGCCTGGACGAAGGCCTGGGCCGGGGCAGCCGCTGGGTGATGCTCCTCGCCGTCGAGGTTGCCTCCTTCTTTGGCCGCATCCGTCCCGGCAACAAGGGGGAAGGCTACCTCGGGCCCTATCAAATGCTGCCGGGCTGCAACATGGCCATCACAGCGGAACTGTACCTGCGCGCGGGCGGGTTCCCCCGCACCAGCATCGAGGACCTGCATGAGGACCGTGCCCTGTCCAACCGCGTCCGCAAGCTCACCCGCGCCTATGCCCTCCGGCGTGACGTGGTGGTGTTCGGGTCCTCCCGCCGGGTAAAGGCCTGGGGCCTGCCCAACACCCTGGCCTGGTACGCGGACCACCGGTACCGTCCCGAGCACGTGGACATCCGTTGAAGGCCCTCGTCGAACAAGGCGCGGCACCACGCGACCTGGCAGGCGACCTGGCCAGCTGGGAGCGGCGCCTGCATACGGCCGCCCACCCCGTGGCGTATCCGATGATCCGCGGCCTCGGGAAATTCCGGCCCGTGGTGCGGCTGCCGGGGCTCGGTGTACTGGTCAGCGAAGCATCGCTGGTGCGCCAAGTCCTCATGGATTCCAGCTATTCGAAATCGGGAGCCAAGGCATCCGGCGCCCTGTGGACTCCTGTGGTGGGCCCCCGGGTCCTGCTGAACATGCACGGTGCAGAGCATCTGGAGCTGCGTCGCCGGCTCAACGGCCTCTTCACGCCGCGGGCTGTTGAAGCAATTGTGGCGCCTGCTGCCGAGCGGCTGCGCGGGCGCCTCGCCGCGGGCCTGGACAACGGGGGCTCAGTGGAGTTTGTGGGGCTGGTGAAGGAACTGTCCGGGGGAGTGATCAGCAGGCTGCTTGGCGTCCGGGACGATGCTCCGGGCCGCCTGCCGGACACCGAACTGTTCAACCTTGGCACCTCCATCACCTCGCTGGTCCGGCTGGGCCGGCCGCAGCTGACGGTGCCGCAGGTGGCAAAGGCGAAGTCCGCCGTCGAAATCCTGGCCGGCCCCGTGCGCCACGCCTACCGCGGTGACGACTCCTCCACGTTTCCCGGCCGTCTCCGGACCCTCGGGCTGAGCGAGGACGAAGCCGTGGGCATTGTCAGCGCCTTTGTGATCGCCGGAACGGAAACGCTGGTGTCCTACGTTCCGCGGCTAACGGCAATGCTGTTCGACGGCGGCAGGCTTCCGCGCCTGGCAGATGACCGCCGCGGCCTCCCGGACGCCGTCAACGAGGGCTTGCGATACACGGCGCCCTCGCCGATGATGCTGCGGGAAGCGACGGCGGCGGGCCGTTTGGGCGGTGTCAGGATCAGGCCGGGGGACAGGATCCTGCTGTCGACAGTGCACGCGGCCAAGAGCCTGGGCGGTTTCGATCCGGCAACTCCCATCCCGGCGGCCGCGCGGCAGCTGTGGTTCGGCGCGGGGGCGCACTTCTGCATCGGGATGCCGCTGGCCATGGCCGAAATCAACTGTGCCCTGACGGTGCTCCTGGACGAGTACACGCGCGGACCCTGGCACATCCGTTCCCGCACGGTTGGCCGGAACGTGCTCATCCCGCACTACCGGGCGTTGGAGCTGACCCGTGGGAACTGACAGCGGACAGGACCTGATCGCCGCCGTTTACGATGCCGCGGCCAAGTACCCGGACTATCCTGCGGTCACCGCACCCGGCAAGCGCAACGGCAGGCCGGGCAAGACCATCAGTTACCGGAAACTTGCCGCCGGGATCGAATCCACAGCCGCGGGCCTGCGGAAGGACGGTTTCGGGCCGGGGGAGCGGCTCCTGTTTTCCGTCCGGCCCGGTCCGGCCGCGTTTACCCTGGCGCTGGCCGCCGTACGGGCAGGCGGCGCCATCGTGTTCATCGATCCGGGGGTGGGACCGGAGCTCTTCAGGAACAGGACGGCGCTGGCATCTCCGCGGTGGGCCGCGTCTGAGTCGCTTCTCTATGCGCTCAGCGCCCGGGGCCCGCTCCGGCCGCTGGCCCGCCGGCGCGGCCTGCTGCTGCCGGACTACGCCGCGATGGAGGTCCGGCATTACCATTCCGGTCCCTGGCTGCCGGGTGTCCCGCTGAAATCCGCGAATATCCGGTCCCTGCGCGGCGCCGAATCAGACAGGGATCACGGTGCCATGCCGCCGGTGGAGGCGGCGCCCGGCCAGGAAGCGGTGATCATCTTCACCTCCGGCACCACCGGCCAGCCGAAAGGTGTGGTGCACAGCCGTGGGACCCTGGCGGCCGGCTTCAGCCAGCTCAGCACCCGCTGCACTTTCGCCGCCGGTAACCGGATCCATTCGGAGCAACTGATGATGGGGCTGCCTGCGCTGATCGCGGGCGCCCATTGGACCATGCCTTCATATGGTCTGTCCGCCACGATCGATCCGCTGCGGTTTGCGGCCGAGCTTGGAGCATCGAAGGGGCATGGGGCCGCCACGCATGTTTTCCTTGTCCCTTCGCAGCTGGCGCCGATCCTCGACGCCGTCGAAGCGGGCCGGCTCTCATGGCCCGCCACCCTGACCACCGTGATGCTCGGTGCCGCCCCCGTCCTGGCCTCCTTCCTCGGCCGGGCTTCCCGGCTTCTGTCCGGGGTCCGCTTCCACTGCATATACGGCATGACGGAGGTGCTGCCCATCGCCATTGCAGACGGCCGGGAGAAGCTGGACTTCGCCTCCGGCCGTACGGCGGAGTTCAGGGCACCCGATGGATCGGGGGAGGGAGACTACCTGGGCGAGCCCCTTCCCGGCGTCGGGTACCGTGTAGCTGACGACCACGAACTGATCGTCTCCGGACCGAACATGTGCCTGGGTTACCTCGGCGAGGACACGATGGACGAGCACGCCACCGGAGACCTGGTGCGGGTGGACTCTGCCCCCGGCGCCACGGGCTCCCCGGGCGCCACGGCCGGCACAGCTGGCGCCGGCAGCCCGGCCGGAACTCCGCGCCTGGTCCTGCTCGGGCGCAAGAAGGACATGATCATCCGCGGGAAGACCAACATCTATCCTGGCCTGTACGAGCCCGTGATCACCGGCATCGAGGGCGTGGGCCAGGCCGTCATGGTGGGCGTCCCGGACGGCATCGGGGACGAAGCCATGTGGCTTGCCGTCGAACCGCTGCCCGGCCAGGGGCACGCGGCATTGCTGCGGACGCTCCAGAGGAGTCTCCCCAAACTCATCGACGAATCCGCCCTGCCTGACCGGATAGAAATCATGGCCAAGCTTCCGGCCGCGGGCAGGCACCGCAAGCCGGACCGGGTTGCCCTGCGGGCACTGTTCGCCGGTCAGCCGGGCGCGCACGGATGAGGATCGCAGTGACCGGGGCCAGCGGTTTTGTGGGTGGAGCGGTGGCCGCGGCAGCCGAGGAACGTGGCTGGGAGGTGCTCGGGTATGGCCGGCGCCCCCTGCCGGGACTCAGTGTGTGGGACCTTGGCGCCGGAAAACCGCCGTCGCCGCCGGACGTCGACGCCGTCGTGCATGCCGCTGCGCACGTCGCGGACTGGGGTCCCGCTGAACTGTTCCACCGCGTCAACGTGCACGGAACGGAAGCTGTGGCCGCGACCTTCCCGCGTGTCCGTCTGGTGCACATTTCCAGTTCCAGCATCTATCCCTGGTGGCAGCCGTGCGTGGACCGTCCGGAGGAACCGGCGGCGGGCCGGTATCTGAACGCCTACGCCAGTTCGAAGGCGCTTGCTGAGGCCGCAGCACTCCGGCATGGAAATGCACTGATCCTCAGGCCGCACGGCGTCTACGGGCCGGGCGACAGGACGCTTTTGCCCCGCCTCATCAGCAACGTGAACCATGGCCGGCTCCTGAGCGTCGGTGGCCCGGACGTCCGGCACCAGCTCACGTCCATCGGCAACCTTGTGGGGGCAGTGCTTGCCGCCTGCACGTCGGACATCACCGGCCCCGTGAATGTGGCCGACCGCCGTCCCGTCGCCCTGGGCGCAGTCCTGCGGGAGGTCCTGGACGCCACCGGCCGGGCCGACGTCGAACTCGGCTTTATTCCGGTGCGCGCAGCAATGGCGCTGGCGGCGTCGCTCGACGCGGTGGCCGGCGTAACGCGGAAGCAGCCGCGCCTCACCCGCTACGCCGTCAGCCAGCTCGGCTTCGAGCGCACCTACTGCACGCGCCGGCTGCGGGAGGAGCTCGGAATTGATCCCGTCCAGAGCAGCTTCGCAGGTGCGGGACAATGGATAGGAGACCTGGGATCAGCGCATCCCGCCCGCAAGACGAAGTACTGAGGTATACATGGCATTCGGACAGCCCCGCATCGAATACAAGACCAACGCCCAAATGCGCACCATGCACGAGGCCGGCCTTGTCCTGAGCCGGGCCCTGGACGCTGCTGTTGCGGCGGCAACTCCCGGCACCACCACAGCCCAGCTGGACGCGGTCTTCCGTGCAGTCCTGGATGAAGCGGGCGCCAAGTCCAACTTCCTGGGCTACCACGGGTTCCCGGCCACCATCTGCACATCGGTCAACGAGGAAGTGGTCCACGGGATCCCGGGTGACCGTGTGCTCCAGGACGGCGACATCATCTCGATCGACGGCGGCGCAATCGTGGACGGCTGGCATTCCGATTCGGCCCGCACCGTCATTGTGGGGACCCCGGACCCGGAGGACGTCCGGCTGTCCGAGGTCACGGAGGAAGCCATGTGGCGGGGCATCGCCGCGCTTGCCACCGGAAAATTCGTGGGGGACGTCGGCAACGCCGTGGACGACTACGTCTCCTCCGTGCAGGGCAAACCGCTGGGCATCCTCGAAGACTACGTGGGCCACGGCATCGGCTCGGAGATGCACATGGCACCGGACGTGCTGAACTACCGCACCAGCCATCGCGGCCCCAAGATCCGCCCCGGGCTGTGCCTGGCCATCGAGCCCATGCTGGTCCGCGGCAGCATCGAGACGGCCGTGCTCGACGACGAATGGACCGTGGTGACCACCGACGGCAAGCGCTCGTGCCAGTGGGAGCACTCGGTGGCCGTCCATGAGAAGGGCATCTGGGTGCTTTCCGCTCCCGACGGCGGTGCGGAGCGCCTTGCGCCCCTGGGCGTGGTGCCGGTTCCGGTCCCGTAGCGAGGCACCACAATGGGAGCCATGGGAGCGCAGGGAAAGATCACCGACGTGCCAGGCATCCGGGTGGGGCACCAGCAGAAGTCCGACGGCGGGTGGCTCACCGGAGTGACCGTCGTGCTGCCGCCGCCCGGGACCGTGGGTTCCGTGGACGTCCGCGGCGGCGGTCCGGCTACATTCGAAACCGACGCCCTGGATCCCACCACGCTCTCGCAGCGCGTGGACGCCGTGGTGCTCACCGGCGGTAGTGCCTTTGGGCTGGTCACAGCGCGTGGTGCCCAGCGGTGGTGCGAGGAGGACGGCAGGGGCTTCCCGGTCCTAGGTGGCCTCGTGCCGATCGTCCCAGCGGCGGGCATCTTCGACCTGGGTCGCGGCGGTGACTTTTCCGCCCGCCCGGACGAGGAGATGGGCTACGCGGCAACTGCCGCCGCTGCCGCCCAACCGGAAGGTCACGACGTCGAACGCGGCAACGTGGGAGCCGGCACCGGAGCGGTCATCGGCCGGGGAAAATACAAAGGTGGAGTCGGCACGGCCTCCATCACCTTGGAAAACGGGATAACTATCGGAGCCCTGGCAGTGGTAAACGCCCTGGGGTTACCTTTGGGCACATCGACGCCACGGGCGGAACCCGGCAGCGTGCGTCTAAGCGACGAAGGAGCGAGCACGCCGAGGGTTTCGGCTGTTGCGGCGGAAGCAGCAGAGGGCACACCCCTCAACACAACCCTCGTCGTCGTCGCTACCAATGCCGTCCTGAGCAAGGCGGACTGCAAGCGGACCGCCTCGGCCGCCCATGCCGGCCTTGCCCGGGCGCTGAATCCGTCCCATACGTTGGCGGACGGGGACACCGTATTCTGCCTGGCCACGGGCGCCGTCGAACTGGACCTGGGCAGCGGGTTGCCCCGGCCGTTCGACCTCATTTCATTGCAGAGCGCGGCAGCCGACGTCGTGACCGAAGCCATCCTGGACGGCGTGTCCCGGGCTGGAAGTGTCACAACTCCGGCGGGGGAGATTGCTGCGTACGGCCCGGTAGTGCGCTACCATGGTCCGATTTAACATTCCTGCCAAGATGGCGTAGTGTTGTCTGTTGGTTGTCTGCCCTGTTTGCGCCCTTTTGCGGTCGTAAGGCGGAAGCCAATCAATCAAAAACGTTCGCAGTCATGTCCGGTGCCAATCGGAAGGCTGTGACAACAACAGTTAGCGGAGGGTATGGCCAAGAAGGACGGGGTCATTGAGATCGAGGGCGTTGTGACTGAGGCGCTGCCTAATGCGATGTTTCGCGTTGAGCTCACCAACAAGCACATCGTTCTGGCGCACATCTCTGGAAAAATGCGCCAGCACTACATCAGGATTCTCCCTGAGGACCGGGTAGTGGTGGAGCTGAGCCCGTACGACCTCACACGTGGTCGTATCGTCTACCGCTACAAGTAAACACTGGGCGGCCAGAGCAACAGCCGAAGGCCGGGCCAGTAGACCAACTGCAACACGCAAAGGAACGCCATGAAGGTCAAGCCGAGCGTCAAGCAGATCTGCGAAAAGTGCAAAGTGATCCGCCGTAATGGCCGGGTCATGGTGATCTGCGAGAACCCGCGCCACAAGCAGCGCCAGGGCTAATTTCCTTCACGGGAAACCCTGGGGTTGCTAACCCACGCAAGTAAATAAAGGCAGCACAAGCTGATCTGGAACATTGAGCTCGAAAGAGTCCGGACAGCTAACCCCCGGTCGGAGGCTGGGGCCGCACTGAAAGTGCGGGTGTACTGCCTACGACCTCCGGTTTATACAAGGAGTACGCCACTATGGCTCGTCTCGCTGGCGTAGACATTCCCCGCGAAAAGCGGCTGGAAATTGCGCTTACTTACATCTACGGCGTGGGCAAGACCCGTGCACACGAAACCCTGGCTGCTACCGGCATCAGCGCTGACGTTCGGGTCAAGGACCTGACGGACGCGCAGCTGGTTGAGCTGCGTGACTACATTGAAGGCAACTACAAGGTTGAGGGTGACCTTCGCCGCGAAGTGGCCGCTGACATCCGCCGCAAGGTTGAAATCGGCAGCTACGAAGGCCTGCGTCACCGCAAGGGCCTGCCCGTACGCGGTCAGCGTACGAAGACCAACGCACGTACCCGCAAGGGCCCGAAGCGTACCGTCGCCGGCAAGAAGAAGGCCGGACGCTAAAAATAGCGTTGGCTTTCCCCCAATAAACTTTCTGTAGGAGAAATAATGCCCCCGAAGACTCGTGGCGCGGTTCGCAAGCCGCGTAAGAAGGACAAGAAGAATATCGCGCTGGGCCAGGCGCACATCAAGAGCACCTTTAACAACACCATCGTGTCCATCACGGACCCGAACGGTGCTGTTATCTCTTGGGCTTCCTCAGGTGAGGTTGGCTTCAAGGGCTCACGTAAGTCCACCCCGTTCGCTGCCCAGATGGCTGCCGAAGCTGCTGCAAAGCGTGCGCAGGAGCACGGTATGCGCAAGGTTGACGTATTCGTCAAGGGACCGGGATCCGGACGCGAGACCGCAATCCGTTCACTGCAGGCCGCTGGCCTCGAGGTTGGGTCCATCCAGGACGTAACCCCCAGCGCCCACAACGGCTGCCGTCCGCCGAAGCGCCGCCGCGTCTAAGGCTTTTCACCAGCCGGAGCTTGCCCGGACCGTCACGGTCCGGGCAAGCCCAGCCGCGTTAAGTCTTCAGACCGAATTTCCACCACCTGTGTTGCGTCATATAGCGGATGCTCGCCGAAAGGAAACCTAAGTGCTCATTGCACAGCGCCCCACCCTCTCTGAAGAGGTCGTCTCCGAAAACCGCTCCCGTTTCATCATTGAACCGCTGGAGCCGGGCTTTGGATACACTCTCGGAAACTCCCTCCGCCGTACCCTGCTCTCCTCCATCCCGGGCGCTGCTGTAACCAGCATCCGGATCGATGGCGTGCTGCACGAGTTCACCACGGTTCCGGGTGTCAAGGAAGATGTCACCGAGATCATCCTGAACATCAAGAGCCTGTCGGTTTCCTCCGAGCACGACGAGCCGGTTGTTGCTTACCTGCGCAAGCAGGGCCCGGGAGTCGTCACCGCCGCGGACATCGCTCCGCCGGCCGGCGTCGAATTCCACAACCCGGATCTGCACCTTGCCACGCTGAACTCGAAGGGCAAGTTCGAACTCGAACTGACCATCGAGCGCGGCCGCGGCTACGTTTCGGCAGCTCAGAACAAGTCCGGCGACTCCGAGATCGGCCGCATCCCGGTCGACTCGATCTACTCGCCGGTGCTGAAGGTTACTTTCCGCGTGGAAGCCACCCGTGTTGAGCAGCGCACCGACTTCGACAAGCTGATTGTCGACGTCGAGACCAAGCAGGCCATCGCCCCGCGCGATGCCGTTGCTTCCGCAGGCACCACCCTGGTGGAACTGTTCGGTCTGGCCCGCGAGCTGAACACTGCAGCTGAAGGTATCGAGATTGGCCCGTCGCCGACTGACGCTGCCCTGGCAGCTGACATGGCCCTGCCGATCGAGGATCTGGACCTCACCGTCCGTTCCTACAACTGCCTCAAGCGTGAGGGCATCCACACCGTGGGTGAACTCGTTGCCCGCTCCGAGGCTGACCTGATGGACATCCGCAACTTCGGTGCGAAGTCCATCGACGAGGTCAAGGCCAAGCTGGTTGAACTGGGTCTGTCCCTCAAGGACTCGCCTCCCGGTTTCGACCTGGCAGCACGCGCCGCAGCCATCGAAGAGGACGACGCCGCGTTCAGCGACGACGAGCTCTAACAAGCAGATCTTGGCCGGCTGGCTGGATGCACCATGGTGTGCGCAGCCCACCGGCTTCCATATGAGGAGAAACAATTATGCCTACCCCCACTAAGGGTCCGCGCCTCGGAGGCGGCCCGGCTCACGAGCGCCTGATGCTCGCGAACCTGGCAGCAGCACTGTTCGAGCACAAGCGGATCACCACCACGGTGACCAAGGCCAAGCGCCTGAAGCCGTACGCAGAGCGCCTGGTGACCTTCGCCAAGCGCGGCGACCTCGCTTCCCGCCGTCGTGTACTCGGCCTGATCAGCAACAAGGGCGTCGTCCACGAGCTGTTCACCGACATTGCACAGGCAGTGGAGAACCGCGATGGCGGCTACACCCGCATCACCAAGATCGGCAACCGCAAGGGCGACAACGCTCCCATGGCTGTCATCGAACTGGTGCTTGACCCGGTTTCCGCCAAGCAGGCTGTCGTAGCCGAGGCTACTCAGGCTGCCGCTAAGGCCGCTCCGGCCGCTGAGGAAGCTCCCGAGGCAGAGATCGTTGAGACCGAAGCTGCTGAGGCTCCCGAGGCTGAGGCTGCAACCGACGAGGCTCCGGCCGCTGAGGAAGCTGCTGACGAGGCCGACGAGTCTGCAAAGGACGCGAAGTAATTCGCTAAATCCTTCGCATAGACTTAAGTCTATGAACCACCAGAAACCCGCTGCCCCCGTTTTGGGGGGCGGCGGGTTTTTGCGTATCCGTTTGGACCTGGCGTACGACGGCGGCCCTTTCAGCGGGTGGGCAATGCAGCCCGGCCTGCTGACAGTCCAGGGCGTCCTCGAGGATGCCCTGGAACTCCTGATCCGGCGCAAGGTGCGGGTGACGGTCGCCGGCCGCACGGACGCCGGCGTGCACGCCCGCGGCCAGGTGGTCCATCTGGATCTCAGCGAAGGCGAGTGGCGCGGGCTGAACCGCGGCGCTGAACTGGATCCCGCCGTCGCCCTTCTGCGGCGCCTGCGCGGGGCACTCAGCCGGGGCCTGGGCGACCTGACCGGAGCCATCGAGGTGCACATCGTCGCCGTGGCCCCGGAAGGATTCGACGCGCGGTTCTCGGCGCTGTGGCGCCGGTACAGCTACCGCATTGCGGACGGCCCCGCCCTGTGGGACCCGCTGGGCAGGTATTCCACGCTGTGGCACAAGGAACAGCTCGACGTGGCGCTGTTGAATGAAGGGGCGTCCAAGCTGCTGGGCCTGCAGAACTTCCGTTCCTACTGCAAGCCACGGGAGGGGTCCACCACCATCCGGGAGCTGCAGCGCTTTGAGTTCGCCCGGGGGAGTGACGGCGTCATCGTTGCCACGGTGCAGGCCGACGCGTTCTGCCACAACATGGTGCGGGCCCTGGTGGGATCGGCCTTGTACGTGGGGTCCGGAGAGGAGCAGCCGGGGTGGCTCTATGAGCGGCTGCTCGAGCAGAAGCGGGACGCAAAGTCCGTGTTGTCCGCCCCGCACCCCTTGGTGCTCGAGGAAGTCGCCTATCCGTCGGACAGCGAGCTTCTGGCACGGGCCGAACTGACCAGGGCGCTTCGGAAGTAGGGTGCATGCGTGGGCGTGGGCCGTAGCTAAAAGGACGGGGGAGGTCCGTCGGCCGGCAGCGACACCGTAAACGTGCTGCCGTGGCCTGGTCGGCTTGCACAGGAAATGCCGCCGCCGTGGCGCTCAACGATGGCCTTGGTGATGGACAACCCAAGTCCAACGCCGGGGATGTCAGCTTCGAGGGCCGCCGGGCTACGGTAGAACCGTGTGAAGACCTTGGCGATATCCCCTGTGGTCATGCCCATGCCGGCATCCTCCACCTGAAGGCGGATCAGGCCATCCTCTGCCCGCGCCGAAACCCTCACCGTCCCGCCGTCAGGGGAGTACTTGATGGCGTTCGAAACCAGATTGTCCATTGCCTGGCCTATCCGGAGCGGGTCAACCTGCGCCCACAGCGGTGTGGGAACGTCCATCAGCAGTGAGACCTTCGATGTCTCGGCCTGGGCCCGGGCCGATCCGATGGACGCCTCAACCACGCCGGCAAGATCCGTTCTGCGTGGGTGCACATGTAAGGCCTCTGATGCCGACACCAGCAGGTCGGAAACCAGGGTGAGGAGCCGTTCGGTGTTGCGTTGGGCCACCTCGAACCGCTGGACAGCCAAAGGCGGAAGCCCTTGTTCGCCGTCGAGCACAAGGTCGAGGTTCCCAATCACTGAATTCAGTGGCGTTCGGAGCTCGTGGGACACGTTCGAAAGGAAGTCGTCCTTGGCCGAAATTGCCTCCACGAGCCCTGTGACGTCATTGAAGACGACTACCGCGCCGTCGAACTCGCCGTCGTCGTCCTTCAGGGGACGCGCTGCGGTGGATACGGCGCGCTGTTGCGCACCTTCGCCTAACCAAACCAGATAGTCGGCAAAGGTTTCGCCACGGGCAGCGCGGGATACAGGGCGTCTGTCCGGTGGAACCGGTGTCTTTCGATCATGGCCTGTGACCACCAGCAACGACTCCTGGGAGTGTCCTGGCAAACCCTCTGGACTGGCGGTCACCTCAAAAAGGGACTGCTGGTGGTTGGAGAGCAGGCGTTCGCCATTGTCATCGACAGCAATTATTCCGACGTCGACTGTTTCCAGGATGATGTTCAAGAGTCGCTCGCGCTCTTTGCTTTCTGCCGGGAGTGCCTGAAGTTCAATGTCTTTGGCTTCAAGTCTGCGTTGCTGAAGTCGCATATGAACGCTGGCAAAACGTATGGCGAGCGAAACGGAGAACATCATTAACGGCAGCAGCACGATGGACGTGACGTCGGCTGCCGTAATGTTTGGCATCTTCGTAAACAAGGTCGGTAATGCAATGAGCAACGGGCCGAAAAAGCTGAGGATGAGGCTTGTCCTGGCTGAAATCGCGGATGCGGAAAGCCAGATGACCGGAAATAGTGCCAGCACTCCCAGTCCCTGAAGATTTGCGGCGGCCCCGTTGCGGGTAAACCAGATTGCAACGAGGTCCAGCACCGGTATCAAGAGGGGTGCATTGGGTCCCAGTTTCTCCCAAGGCACAAGGACGCAGGCTGCGAAAATAATGGCGTGAAGTACTAGGGCGGCCAGGAAAAGTCCGCTGGTGAATACCCCTGCCCAAACGGCGGGCGCGGCGATGACCAGAGCAGCAATGAAAACTGTCAGGGGCAACTGGCAAAGAATAACCTGCGCCCGTGGCCGGAGGCCGGTGAAGTAGCGCTCCGCCTTCCGTGCCAGAAAACGCTCGCTCATTGAAGCCACTCCTTACGTTGGGCCAAATCGCTCGTTTCGCCTGCAGTGAAAGTTGGATGCAAGCAGCGCTGCCTACCGATCTCCGACTTTTGGGAAGCAGAAGTTACCCTTGGTGTCATAGTAAGCAAAGTGATCCGCGGGGTCATAGGGAAAAAAGTGATGACGATTTGGCTCCTGCGTTGTAACGTGAATTTGTGGTGGCGAATTTCGCATATGTGATGGGCATATTCCGAGAATTCGTCAGGCTGGGGAGTCCATGGGTGATCTTGGGGTTGCAGTGGTTGTTGAGGATGACGCAGATGTGCGGAATCTGTTGGAGGCCGTGCTGAGTCAGGCCGGGTTTGAGGTCTACTCAGCTGCGGCCGGACGGAAGGGCGTCGAGGTGGTTCGCGACCATGGCGCAAATGTCGTCACCCTGGACGTGGGTCTGCCCGACATCGACGGTTACGAGGTGCTGCGGCAAATCCGGCAGTTTAGCGACGCCTACGTTGTCATGCTCACGGGCAGGACGGAGGAACCGGACCTGCTAACGGCGCTGCACTCTGGAGCCGACGACTACATCACGAAGCCATTCCGTCCATTGGAGCTGAGGGCGCGCGTGGCGGCAATGCTGCGCAGGCCCCGGCCACGGTCTCTGCAAGGTCGGACGCCTGCGCCCGCCCCGGCCCCCGCCCCTTCGTCCGCCTCGTCGTCCGGTGGGGGACTCGCTGAGGAAACGGTGCTCCGGCATAATGGCTTGGCGCTGAATCGCAAGACCAGGTCAGTTGTTGTCCATGGAGACACCCTTCCCTTAACCCGAAGTGAGTTCGATCTCCTTCAGGAGCTGTTGCGTGTGGGTGGGGCTGTTTGCACGAAGACTGACCTGGTTCGCGTGGTCAGGGGCGAGGAAGATCGCGACGATACTTACGTCAGCGAATCCGATGAGAGGGCCGTTGAGGTCCATATCGGAAATCTCCGGCGGAAGCTGCACGAAGATCCCCAATCCCCACGATGGCTGCAAACCGTGCGCGGCGTGGGGTATAGGCTGACGCCGGTCGAGCGTGAACGGCAAGAGGTGCAGGAACAGCGGTAGCTATTCATCCGCCAGAATATATGTGTCCTGAAGTTCCTTTACGGTCGCGCTCCCGTGGAGTTCCACAGCGGCGATGAGGGCATGTCCGTTTTGGAGGTCTCCATTTCGGATAAACCCCTCCAGTTGTTCCGCTAGCCGGGCCAGCCGCAGCCCTCCCACCATGGCTGAAGCGATCTTCATGCTTATGACCGCGTCCAGGGCTGCGGCAACATCCTGGCGATCCACGGCTGCTGCCAGCTTCTGGTAGCGCTGGCTCCAAAGTGTCGCATAATCCCGTGCAAAATTCTGTGCTACGGCCGGATGTGCCAACTGGTCTGAAAGGTCCTGCAGCACTGCAAGGTCCACGAGGGGAAGCTCAGCATCAATCCGATTTGATACAGGGCTGGGGGCAGCCGCGGACTGTGGAGGCGTGTGGGCGGGACCCGCGCCTCCGACGCCGCTGGAGCTACCTGAGATGGACATATGACAACGCTACTTCCTGAAACTGTCAATTCGCATGACTTCGTCCAATCCTGTGGAAACCTTGCGGTTTCGTTGACTGGGAGGGACCTCGGGCGCGACGCATGACGTCATTGACCGCTAAACGTGACAACGGTGTTGATCACGGCAGGGCCAAGAATCGCGATAAAAAGGACCGGAAAGATGAAGAACAGGAGGGGGAACAGGATCATGACCGGAAGCTTCATGGCCTTCTCCTCGGCGCGCTGGCGGCGCTTCACACGCATTACCTTCGCCTGGATCCTGAGGACGCGGCTGATGGCGATGCCGTACGTGTCTGCCTGGACAATGGCCTGGACAAAGCTGCGGAGTTCCGGAATGTTGGTCCTCTGGGCAAGGGCAAGGTAGGACTCCCGGCGGCTGCGCCCTACCTGCATGTCCTGCAGTGTGCGGACGAGTTCGTCGGCCAGGGGGCCCTTTCCGTTTTCCCCTGCACGGGCCATGGCACCTTCGAAGCCGAGGCCGGCTTCCACGGAAATGAGCATCTGGTCGAGGGTGTTGGCGAGTTCCAGCTGCATGGCTTTCTGGCGTTCCTTCCCTTTGCTGTAGAGGAGCAGGTCCGGGATGAAGTAGCCAAGAAATAGTAGGAACAGGCCAACAAGCTTGATGATCGGCTTGGGGCTGCTCATGCTGACGAGGATGAAAAGGGATGCCCCCACCAGTCCCAGGACGGGCTTTGCCGCGAGAATGCGGCCCAACGGCCACGCCCCCGGCCTGCCGGCCAGGGAGAGCAGCCTGTCGAGTTTGCGGACATAGAAAGCGGGGGTCAGCCGATAGCCAATCCTGTCGAGGAGGCCGCCTTGCTTTGCTTCCGCGACTTCGGCCGACCTTCTGCCGCGGGTCAGGATGGCCACCGTCGCAGTCCGGGCCTTGCGGTCCACGGACAGGACGGACCAGGCCAGATAGCCAATGGGGAGGCATACCAGGAGGAGCGAGGAAAGGACCACGGGATTCATTGGCATCTCAGAACTTCAGATCGATGATTTTGCGCATCCAGAGGCTGCCGATGCTCATGAGGATGACAGACCCGGCCATCATGCCCCACCCCAGCGGGTGGGTAAACATCGGATCCATATATCCGGGGTTCACCATCATCAGCATCACCACGATTCCAATCGGCATCGCGATCAGGATGTACGCGGAGAACTTGCCTTCCGCGGCCAAGGATTTGATGTGGCCCTTGATCTCGGAACGCTCCCGGATGGTCTCATTCACCTGGTCGAGAACCTCCGCCAGGTTCCCGCCGACCTCGCGGTTGATCTGGATTGCCTGTGCTATCCAGACAAAGTCCTCGTTCTTCATGCGTTCCGAGGTGTCGGTCAATGAGGCCAGCAGGTCGCGGCCCAGGCTGGTCTCCGTGATGACGCGGCGCATCTCTTCCGACGTCGGGCTTTGGGATTCGGCGGCTGCCGCGT
The DNA here is from genome assembly GCF_018613755.1 of Arthrobacter sp. ISL-72. Taxonomy (GTDB): domain Bacteria; phylum Actinomycetota; class Actinomycetes; order Actinomycetales; family Micrococcaceae; genus Arthrobacter. The sequence continues at coordinate 198,517 of NZ_JAGGPP010000004.1, read as the reverse complement.
CGATGGCGCGGAGGATGCTGTGGCCGGCCCGCAGGCCACCGGCCAGCAATTGGAGCGTGTCGCCGAGCTGCTGGTCGAATTTGGCCCGCCGTTTTCCGGCCAGGAAGCCGAGCACCAGATGCCCCACAACCGGCGCCAGGATGACGAGGAGGACGGAGAGAATCGGCACGCCGATCACAAGCCCCACAAGGGCGCCGACGATGCCGCCGGCAATGACCATGATGATGAACTCGGTCTGGCTGAGCCGCACGCCGGCGTTTTCCAGGGAATCACGATTGTAGAGCCGGACGTTCCTGGCGGCCAGGAAGCGGTCCAGCGCCCCAACTGTGATGCCGGTCAGGCGGGTCAGCTGTGAGCTCGGGTCGGACTCAAAGGGGCGGCGTCGGTTGAGGGCAATCCCGGGCGTTCCGGGTATCAGTATCGCCGCAGCCAACAGGATCGGCGCGATCAGGAGCAGTAGCGCTCCGATTGTTATCAGCATTGCTACGCCGTTCCCCGGCCGGGGGCCGCAGCAGGCGTGGCTGGCGCGGCGGGGGTGGCGAAGACCCCGGGTGAGACGTGGATTCCGAGGTCCTCGAAGCGGTCAATGAAGCGCGGGCGGATCCCCGTGGCGACCGGTCGTCCGAGGAAACGGCCGTGGGGGTCGACGCCTGCGGAATAGTCAAAGACGAAGGCGTCCTGGAGGGTCACGATGTCACCCTCCATGCCCTGTACCTCGGTCACATGGGTGATGCGGCGGCTGCCGTCACGCAGGCGTGAAATCTGGACGATCAGGTTCACGGCTGAGGCGATCTGCTCCCGGATGGCCCGGAGGGGCAGGTCCATCCCTGCCATGAGCACCAATGTTTCGAGACGGGCGACGGCGTCACGCGGCGAGTTGGAGTGAACGGTCGACAGCGAACCATCGTGTCCCGTGTTCATGGCCTGGAGCATGTCCAGTGACTCGCCGCCGCGGACCTCGCCCACCACGATGCGGTCAGGGCGCATACGCAGTGAGTTTCGGAGGAGCTCGCGGATAGTCACTTCGCCTTTGCCTTCGGTGTTAGGCGGGCGGCTTTCCAGCCGGACCACGTGTTCCTGCTGGATCTGCAGCTCCACGGCATCCTCGATGGTGACGATTCGTTCATCCGCCGGCAGGAACGACGAAAGGACGTTCAACAGGGTGGTCTTTCCCGTACCCGTTCCTCCCGAAACGATGATGTTGAGCTTGGCCTTGACGCACGCGTTCAGAAGCTCGGCCATCTCTGGGGTGAGAGTTCCGTAGTCGATGAGGTTCCGGACAGTGAGGGGCACCTTGCTGAATTTACGGATGGTCAGCGACGATCCGCCGACGGCCAGCGGCGGGATCACTGCGTTGACGCGGGAGCCGTCCTCCAGCCGCGCATCCACCATGGGCGAGGACTCGTCAATGCGGCGGCCAACCTGCGACACGATGCGCTCGATGACCTTGCGCAGATGTGCCTCCGAGCTGAAGCGGGAGTCGGCCAGGGTGAGGTGGCCCTTGCGCTCCACGTAGATCTGGTCCATCCGGTTGACCATGATCTCGGTGACGGCGGGATCGTCGAGTAGACGCTGCAGCGGGCCATAGCCCAGCACGTCGTCGGCGACGTCCTGGACCAGGCGGGTTCGCTCCTCCGCGGACAGCGGGACCTGCTCGGCGTCGATGATGCGCGTGAGCTCCTCCCGTGCGGAGGTCCGGAGTTCGTGCTCGGTGATCGCGGAGTCGTTGAAACGCGAACCCATGCGTTCGAACAACGCGGTGGCTGCCCGCTCTTTAAGTGCTGCAAAGGCGTCCACGGGCTGCTGGGCTTTCGGTTTCGCCTCTTCCGGGCGGTCTGTTCCCGCTGAAGGGAGGACGACGGCGGCAGCCGGTGCCGCCGTCGGTGTCCGCTTTTCCGGGCGCCGCGCACCCCACGGATCCGGCTGCGGGGCGGGCTGCTCCGGGCGTTCCAGCTGCAGTGTTGCGGTTGATGACCGGGGGGCCGCCGACGGCGTGGAGGCGGTTTGCGTGCCTGGCTGCGTTCTGGCCTGGACAGCACCGATGCGCTCTGAAAGTTTCATCTAGACCACTACCCTTCGGTGCAGCTTGCGTTGCGATTTGGCCCGCCAGGCCGGGTTGAAGCGGTTGACGAGCTGGTTCAGTCCCTTGGTTGCGGGGTCCTTGGCTGACTGCTGGAGGACCGGGATGCCGCGGTTGGTGGACAGGGCGATGGCCCGGGAGCGTGGAATGCTCACGTCGACAGGCGCCCCAATGGTCGATTCGAGGTCCTGGACCGTCAGCCCGAGCTTGGAATCGGCCATGTTCAGCACCACGTGCCGGGTCTCCGGGAGGATATCCAGCTGGCGCAGGACGTCCAAGCCGGAGCGCAGGCCACGGACGCTGGGTATGTCCATGCCGCTGACCCACACCACATCCGTGCACTGTTCCATGGCGGCGAGTCCGATTTCGGGAAGGCCCGGAGCCGTATCAACCACCACGTATTGGAACTGCTCGGAAAGCTGTTCCAGCAGCCGGCCGACCTGTTCCGGGGTGATCTCGTCGGCATCAACGGGAGTCAGCGGAGCGCACACGGCGTAAATACTTCCCGGATGGACCGTGAGGAAGGCCTTGAGGACGAGGGAATCCTGGCTCGCCGCGGGGGAGACCGCGTCGGTGACCGTGTGCTGCGGGTCTAGGTAGAGCGCGGACGCGACGTCCCCGAACTGCAGGTCCAGGTCCACGATCACCACGCTCATCGGTGCGATCTTGCCGAGGCCGATCGCGATGTTCGTCGCGATAGTGGTCTTGCCCACTCCGCCCTTGGGGGAGAAGACGCCGATGACCAGGCCCTTGTTGCTTTCCGTCATTGGCGGGGGTGCAAGTACTCGGTGCATGCTGGAAAACGACTGGCTGGCGCGCTCCAGCAGGACCCTGATCTGTGCCGCATTGGAGTCGGGGGAGAGGATGTCCCGGATGCCGGCCCGCATGGCTTGGAGGATGACGTCGGGATCCGGTTCGCTGGCCAGAATGACGCTGAGCTCCGGGAACCGGACAGCCATGATCGTGGCGAGCCGCAGTGCTTCCTCCGCGGGGACTCCCGGTCCCAGGATGAGCACCTCGGGCTGTTCGGGATTCAGCCCGGAGGCGTTCAGGTGGGCAAACAGATCGTTCGGATCGGCGGGCAGCAAGCTGGTGAAGAAGGTCTGGACGCTGCCATGAAGGCCGCCGGCAACGGCCTGGCGAAGACGGCCGTCGAAGTCGGCGTCGGGCGTGATAAGGATAAAGCGGCTCATTTGTAGACGTCCGGCCGGATCATGATGCGCGGTCCATTGTCTTCGGCGTCGAGCGGTTCCCGGCTGAGCCAGATAGCATCACCGAACTCGGAGGCGAACACGACTTTGCCCGCATTGATGTCGTTGACCGCCACGGTGATCATCAAGGATCCGGTGGGAAGATTCACGTCGCGAGGGTCAGGTTCTGTTCCGGCGCTCGCCGTCGGTGCCGGGTTGGCAGCTCCCTCGGGGGCGCGCTGGACGGCGGTGACCAGGACTTTGTGGATGGAGAGTTGCGTGGTCTCTTTGTCGGATTTTGACTCGATGCCGCCCTCTTTCATGGAGATGAAGATGCCTACATGGTCGCCGGGTGCCAGGCGGCCGCCGACGACACGCTGAGGCTCAAGCTGGAAGGAGACTTCCTGCAGGCCAGCCGGCACCTTCACCGAGCCGGAGGTTTGGAGGTCTTCCGGGGCGACGAGCTTCTCGGCCAGGAGCTGTTCGCCGGGCACGAGGTCGGCAGCGGCGACTTTTCCGGCGGAGTCGTCAAGGGTGTCCAACGCGGATTTTGCGACGGCGGTTCCCGGCACGTGCTCCAGGGCAACCGATGCTTTGACGGTGTCCACCGATGAGCCCGCCGGTACGGCCTTGGTGACCACGAGGACTACCACCGGATCCAGGTCCTTGACGGCACGCTGGTCAGCCCCTTGGGCGTAGGTGACGACGAGGACCGCCCCCACGATGGCCAGCAGGACTGCTGCAACACCTGCCAACAAACGTGACTTCACTGACTGCTCCTGTTTACTCGGACGGACTATTTGGAGATACGGACGATGGTGGCGCCGTAGGCATCGACGGGGCCGAGGGTGTAGCCGTCCGCCAAGGACGTGTATTTGACGAAGCTGCCGATGATGCCGCGGCAGTTGTTATCGCAGGTGAGTGCGGCGCTGGTGCCAGTGAACTTGTTCTGGAATGTGTTGGGAGCACTGCTGTTACCGCCGAACTTCCAGCCCTTCACTTTGTACGCCGCAAAGGCTATGAGGTGGTAAATGGCTCCCTTGCCGGATCCCGTGACTGCGTCGTATACCGGCAAAAGGACCGTTATGTCCCGGCCGGCCGAGATTTCGTCCACCCATTTCTGCAGGGTGCTGGAGCAGTTGTCGGGTGGATCGTTGCCGGGGTCGCTGCCGCCCTCATTGACTGCCAGGTCGATGGTGCCGCCGCAGACGCCGGTGTCCTGGACCAGCCAGCCAAAGCCGCCCTCCACGGCGGCGCCGGACGGCCCATACAAGCAGTCCGCATTCAGGTTCTTGCCGTGATCCTGCAGCAGTTGGAGGGCCCCGCCGATGGAGTCCTTCACCTGGCAGACGGAGAACGCGAGGGGGAAGGCAGTGCGACCAGCAAGCGGGCTGCCCCACTTGATTGTTGAAGGGGCGTTGACTTCGGCCGAGTCCATGCCCAGCACGCGGGCAAAGAAGAGCGATACTTCATTCGCAGCGTGGCCCGATTCCTGGGCTCCTGCCGTGACGGTTACAGTGCGGTTGGGCTTGTCGAGCACCGTGGACTTGATGTTGCTGAGGCCGTCGTTGGCGTTGCTGTTGGCAAAGCTGCGGGCCAGGGCGGACGTGGTGGAGCAGTCGGCGTCGCTGGCGTTTTTGGCACACTTCTGCGCTACGGCGAGGGCAGCTGCGTCGGCGCCGTTGCGAAGCTGCGTTCGCTCGGCGTAGAGCATTCCGACGTCCACCGCTATGGCGCCGAACCCGAGCAATGCCACCAGCAAAAGTGCGACCACGACGCTCACGGCGCCGCGTTCGCCGTAGTGATTGCCGTTCTGTTTCCGGTAACGGGGTGTCAGCCACCGCATAGCATGGCTCCTTGGCCCTTCATCGGAAACGGGCCGGCTATGCCGGTCATAGTGGACAGGTTGTAGCTGATGCTGATGGTGATCTGAGTGCCGGGGGTGCAGTAGGCACCGCCGAAGCTGATGTTCGCGTCCGTTAGTGCGGGCCTGAGCGAAAGGGCGGCGTTCTTGGCGGCGGTGCGGGCGGCGGTTTTGTCGTTCGAGATGGCCATAACCCGCACACCTTCGCGGGCGGCGCTGGAGAGGGAAGCCTGGGCGTTGTATACCCGGGCGAACTCCATGATGCCCAGAAGGAGCATGACGAGGACAGGTGCCAGGATCGCAAACTCGACCGCAACGGCCCCGCGCTCGGATGCCCTGGACATAGTGGTGCCTTTCAGTCAGGCCAAATGGGATGTGGTGACAGCCAAAGTGGCGGCGGCTTGGGTGCCGCCGCCACTTCGGCTCGTGATGCGTTCGAAGGTGTTCCCCTTCTCAGGGAGTGCAGGTTCCGCCAGCGGCCGCGGTGGTGGTTTGCTTGACCGCCGCCCATGTGCCGCCACCAACCTGGCACTTTACTTGTTCGAACATAGTGCTCAGCGTGTCGCCGAGGAGCGTTACAGCGACAATGATGACGACGGCGATGAGGCCAACCATGATGCCGTATTCGACGGCGGTTGCGCCCTTTTCGTCGCGCTGAAGACGAACTGCAAGGTTGGTGTAAAGAGAAAGCATCGGGACTCCTGAGCGAGTTTGGGTGGGCTGGTCCTGCACCAGCTCTGCCAAAAATGTAGCAACCACTTTCCAGGTTTTGACCGGAGCTTGGCGCATCCTGTGCCAAGCCTTCCCAACTTGAGTGTTTCCTGCGGCGAACCTGCGGATTCCCTGCGTTTTATCTGCGGCTCTCGGTTCCTTTGGCATTCAAGAGGACCCCCTCGGTTCTGGGTGACGAGGGGGTCCGGTCTGCGTGTTCTACGTGTCGCCAGCGGTTTGGTGATCAGGGGCTGATCCCCTTGAAGGCCCTGAGCATGCACTCACACTCGCTCAGGGCCTTCTCCCGATTCGAGATCCCGCGACTCGTGCCGGGTGGCATCGGGGCGCCAACACCCCGAGGTCTTGGTTGGTTCAGCGGTTCATTTACGAGAAGGCTTCGATGATGTTGATGACAGCGGGACCCAGTATCACGATGAAGATGACCGGGAAAATAAAAAGCAGGAGCGGGAACAGCACGAGCACCGGGAGCTTCATGGCCTTCTGCTCAGCGCGCTGACGACGCTTGACGCGCATTTCCCGTGCTTGGGCTTTAAGGACTTTGGCAATGGCAATGCCATACGCGTCGGCCTGAACCACCGCCCGCACGAAGCTTCTCAAATCCTGTACGTTGCTCCGGTCGGCTAGTGCGAGATACGAGTCCCTCCGGGACCGACCTACCTGCATGTCTTGAAGGGTCCGAACGAGCTCCTCAGCCAACGGGCCTTTGCCATTCTGGCCAGCTCGCGCCATCGCGGATTCAAAGCCGAGGCCAGCCTCGACCGCGATCAGCATCTGGTCCAGTGTGTTGGGTAACTCCAGCTGGATCTTCTTCTGGCGCTCGGCGCCCCTGCTATGGATGAGGAGATCCGGAACAAAGTAAGCCAGCCCTGTTGAGAATACGGCCAACAGGATCATTTGGGGGCTACTGTTGCGGCTGAGCATGAGCATCATGAGGAGCGCCACAACGAGGGCGAGAGCGGGCTTGGCCACCAGCAGCCGCGGTAGCGGCATCGACGCTGGACGTCCCGCCAGGGCGAGCAGCCTGTCGAGTTTAGCCTCGTAGCCAGTGGGGGTGAGCTTTCGGGCCAGCCGCTCGAAATCCATGTTCTGCGGCGTAGCCGCAGCACCGCTGTTTTCGAGGCCCTTGCTGAGGTTGCCTTGGATTATCAGGCGCGATTTTCGATCGGCCACAATGATGGACCAGGCAAGATACGAAGCGGGTAAAACGGTGAGGGCGATTATGCCCCAGGCGATCGGTTGCATCTCCGTACCTCCTAGAATTTCAGATCGCTGATCTTGCGGATCCACAGACCGCCAATGGTCATCATCACCACGGCGATCCCGAGCAGCATCCAGCCAATAGGATGGCCGGTTAGCTGTCCACTGTATTTGGGGTTGGCCAACCCAATGAGGATGAACAGAAGTACCGGTAGTGCCATGAGGATGATTGCGGAAAGCTTCCCTTCTGCACTCAGTGCCTTCACCGTTCCCTTGATCTGGGAGCGTTCACGGATCGTTTCGCCGACTTGGTCAAATACTTCAGCTAGGTCACCGCCGACTTCCCGGTTGATTTCGATGGCCTGGGCCATCCAGTTGAAGTCCTCGCTCTTCATTCGGAGTGATACGTCATTCAACGAATCCTGTAGGTCGCGGCCCAGCCGAGTTTCATTGACCACCCGGGAGAATTCCGTGGCGGTGGGTTCGCTGGCTTCCTGTGCCACTGCATCAATGGCCCGAAGAACACTGTGACCAGCCCGAAGACCCCCGGACACCATGGTTAAGGTGTCGCCCAGTTGCGCCTCAAACCGTGCGCGGCGGCGCTGGGTCAGGAATGACAGATACATCGCGGCCAATATTGGAGTAAGGCCGGCGAAGAGCACAGCGAACACCGGCCCTTGCAGGATGAGGCCCACGAAGCCGGCCACGACTGTAACTGCGCCAACCAGAACGATGAAGTCCGCGCGGGCCATCTTGAGGCCGGCCTGATCCAGTGTGGCCCGCTCACCCGGGTTTTTGCCGCCGCCGGCTAGAACCCTTTCCACTGCGCCCACTGTGGCGTCAGTGAATTTGGTTAGCGCAGAGCGTTCGGCCCCGCCGAACGGACGCCTGCGGCTTAGAGCCACAGAGCCGTTTGACGGGCGGAGCACGACGAACACTATTACCACTACTGCTCCGACTAAGAGGGTCATGCCGATGGCAAACGTGGCAGGTGTCATCGGAATCATCGCCTTCCAGCAGTCAGTGGCCGACCGCCAAAAACGGCTGGAGAGATAACAATTCCCAGGTCAGCGAAGTGATCTATAAAGCGGGGGCGAATCCCAGTCGGAACAGGCTTACCGAGGAATTTGCCGTTCACGTCAACGCCAGCGGCATAATCGAAAACGAAGGCGTCCTGCAGCGTTACGATTTCGCCTTCCATCCCCTGGACTTCGGTGATGTGCGTTACACGTCGGGTACCATCGCGCAACCTGGACAGATGAACGATGAGGTTAACCGCGGAGGACACCTGTTCTCGGATGGCGCGCAGGGGAAGATCCATGCCGGCCATGAGCACAAGGGTCTCGAGACGGGCCACTGCGTCGCGTGGTGAGTTAGCGTGCACCGTTGAAATCGAGCCGTCGTGCCCCGTATTCATGGCCTGCAACATATCGAGGCTCTCGCCGCCTCGGACTTCACCGACGACGATTCTGTCCGGGCGCATGCGGAGGGAGTTCCTCACCAGTTCGCGGATAGTCACGGCGCCTTTGCCTTCGATATTAGCCGGGCGGCTTTCCAACCGGACCACATGGCTCTGCTGCAGCTGAAGTTCCACAGCGTCCTCAATCGTGACGATGCGGTCATCAGCGGGAATGAACGATGAAAGTACGTTGAGAAGGGTGGTCTTTCCCGTGCCGGTACCGCCGGACACGATGATGTTGAGCTTGGCCCGGACACACGCATCCAGGAGCTCAGCCATTTCCGGCGTCAACGTTCCGAAGTCGATCAGGTTCTGGACCGTCAACGGGATCTTGCTGAATTTTCGGATCGTGAGTGATGATCCGTTGACCGCAAGAGGCGGAATAATGGCGTTCACACGGGACCCGTCCTCCAGCCGTGCGTCCACTAGTGGCGAAGATTCGTCGATGCGACGTCCCACCTTGGCGACAATCCGCTCGATCACCTTCCGGAGGTGTTCCTCTGAACTGAACCGGCCGTCAGTCAGGAGCAGCCGACCATCGCGTTCCACATAAACCTGATCCGGCCGGTTCACCATGATCTCCGTTATAGACGGATCCTCAAGAAAACGCTGGAGTGGCCCGTAACCCAGAACGTCGTCGCCAACATCGCGGATAAGGCGACGACGTTCCTCCGGACTGAGGGGAACCTGCTCTTCGTCGATGACCAGGCTCAGTTCATCCCGTGCTAGTTTGCGGAGCTCCTCGTCAGTCAGCGAAGAATCGGTGAGGCGTCCTCCCAGGCGTTCGAAGAGGGCCTTTCCTGCCCGTTGCTTCAGGCCCGCCAGTGCGTCAACGGGGGCGGCGCCGGCGGTTGCCGAGGGGTTCCCGGACGCGAATGCAACCGGGTCATGCTGACCTGAGACTGGAGCTTGGGTGCTAGAGGCTCCGAAAGCGGGTGTTCCGCCGCGGGCCGCTTCCAGTCGTTCTGTGAGGCTCATGAGACCACCATCCGTCGATGTACTTTCTTCTGAGGAACGGTGGCCCACTTGGGGTCGAAGCGCTCCACCAACTTGGCGAAGGCGCGGGCAGCGCCATCGCGAGAGGATTCCTGCAACAGGGGTACGCCCTTGTTTGTCGAGAAAGGCACTGCACGCGAGCGAGGCACCACCGTGTCCACCGGGACGCCGATCGTCGCCTCGACATCCTGAACTGTGAGCCCGCTACGCCGGTCTGCGAAATTAAGCACGACGTGCCTGCCCTGGGGTAAGAGTTGCAGTTCGCGAAGAACTTCGAAGCTTGTGTGCAGTCCTCGAATGCTCGGAATGTCCATACCGCAGACCCACACTGCATCCGTGGCCTGCTCCAGTGTTGCGAGCACGTGTTCACCGAGCCCAGGAGTTGTGTCGACCACCACGTATTGGAATTCCGCAGCCATTTGATTGAGAAGGTGGCTGACTGCTTCTCCGCTGATCTGGTCAGCCTCACCCGGAGTGTTGGGTGCGCACAGGGCATAGATCCCGCTCGGATGAACGGTGAGGAAAGCCTTCAGCACCATGGAATCCTGAAAGGCGGCGCCCCCGACAGCGTCTCTGAGCGTGTGCTCAGGTTCGAGTTGAAGCCCGGTGCCCACGTCGCCGAACTGCACGTCCAGGTCGACTATGACGACGCCCATCGGCGCAATCTTGCCAAGGCCAATCGCCAGGTTGGTGGCAACGGTGGTCTTGCCCACCCCACCTTTTGGCGACATGACTGCGATGACCCGCCCCGCTGGGCGCTCCGGACCCGCGGCTGAAACCAATCCCCGCCGGCGTCCGGCAGAAGCTAGGCATGCTCGTTCCAGTAAAATTCGCAGTTCAGGTACATCCGCATTCGGGCTGACGATGTCCCGGATGCCGGCACGCATGGCGCTGATGACCTGTTCAGAAGCCGTGTCCTCCACGAGCACCAGGCTGATTTCTGGATACTGTAAGTCGAACACCGTGGCGAGCTTGAGAGCCTCGTCCCCCGGAAGTCCAGGGCCCAAGACCAAGACTTCCGGCGGTTCGCCGGTTAGCCGGCCGAACAGCTCCTGGGGGCCCCCGAGCATCACCGACGGGGGGAGGATCTGTACCGTGCCGTGAAGTGCGCCTCGCACCGCTAACTGCACCTTGCGCTGAAATTCCTGCGCAGCTGTAATGACTACGAAGCGGCTCATTGTGCGACCTTCCCCAGCGTCACCAAGCCGGGCTTGGAATCCTTCGATTCGTCGGCCTCCTTGGAGAGCCAGATCTTGCCGAATTCAGCGCCGAAGACGATTTCGGCGGAGTCGACGTCTTCACGGGCCAGGGTGACGTACACAGAACCTGACGGCAGTGCGGGGCCTTCAGCAGGTGCTGAATCCTTTGAGGTTTCAGGAGGAGCCTGCTGAACGCTCGTGACGAGCACCTTGTGGAAGGCCTTTCCCGTGAACTCCTTGAAGCCCTTTATGTCATTGCTGACTGGTGCATCACTACTGACCTTTTCGTCCAGTTTGTATGAGATGTAAACGCCCACGGTGTCGCCTGCGGCCAAACGGCCGCCGATTACGCGCTGCGGTTCCAGCAGCACAGAGACCTCCTCCATCCCAGCCGGGACAGGGACAGTGCCTGGAGCTGCCAAGGCATTCGGATCAATAAGTCGAGCCTTGAGGAGTTGTTCTCCAGGCTGCAGGTCCACGGCAGTGACCTTGTCCGAGAAATCGCTGAGGGATTTCACCGCATCGGCCGGAACAGCAGTCCCGGGAAGTGACGTTAGTTTAACGGATTCGGAAAGCTTGGACACCGGGGTGCCTGCTGTAACTGCCTTCTGAACGACAAGAACTTCTACGGGCTCTAAGCCTTGCTGTGCTCGGCTGTCGGCTGCCTGTGCGTAATTGAACATCAGTACAGATCCGACAATCGCCAAGAGCAATGCTGCTAGGCCCCCCAGCAGCCTGGTTTTCACGGGATTCTCCTTTATTTCTTATTTCGTGAGTTCAACGATGGTGTTGCCGTAGGTAGTGGGACCGCCGGCATCAAACGCTTCGTCCAGTGCAACGTAGCGAATGAATTTCCCGACAATTCCGAGATCGCTTGATTTCCAGCCGCCGGCGTCCTTGAAAGATTGGGCCGCGGTGGGCATGTAGTGGAATGGGTCCTGGTTGGCCAGGTCCCAACCCATCAGATCGATGGCTGCGAACGCCTTGAGGTGAAATTTCGCGCCAGCTCCGGTTCCGCTTGTCTTGTCGAAGACGGGAAGTAGGGCGACCACTTTCTTCCCGGCCACGAGCTGGTCCTTCCACTGCTGCAAAATGCTGCTGCAGTTCGATTCAGGGTTGTTGCCGGTATTGCTGTCGACCCACGGCGACGACAGGTCGACCTTGACGCCACACGATCCTGATGTCACCAGCCAGCCAAAACCTCCGGGGATTTCCAAACCGGAAGCCGTGTCGTGGCACGTGTCCTTCTTCCCAGCCCCCGATCCGTGCGACAGCAGGAACTGAGTGGTCCCGTCAGCCGCCACGCTTGAGTCCACTTCGCATGACGAGAACGCGATGGGGAGCGATATCACCCCTGCTTTGGCGCCGCCCCATACAGCCACGGCCTCAGCGCTAATCGTTGTGGTGTCGGTTCCGAAGATCCGTGCAAAGAAGGTTGAAAAATGCACCCCGGTGGAATCCTGGGCATTCGTATTCACTGTCACTTTGCCCGCAGTTTTATCCACCACGGTCGAGGCCACATTGGTGAGGTTGTCCTTGGCGTTGGCGTTGGCCAGCGTGCCCGAAAGCGTGGATCCGGTGTTGCAAAGGGGATCAGCTGCGTTCTTGGCGCATTTCTGCGCCACCGCAAGGGCCGCGGCATCGGCACCATTCTGCGTTACCGCCTTTTCGGCGTACATTCCACCGACATCAACGGCGATGGCCCCGAAGCTGAGGAGCATCACCATCATCAGGGCTACCATGACGGCAGTGGCGCCGCGCTCCTTGTCTGTGTTATTTGTCAACCGCCGCATTGCATTGTTCCTTTTCCGGTGAGGATGATAGTTCCCGTGAATGCGTCCAGGAAGCCGGTGACCGTGGTAAGGGTGTAACTGGTCGTCGCAGTCACCTGTTTGCCGGCTGCGCAGGTCGTTCCCCCGCCGGTGACTGCGAACGTCGTGGTAACGGTGCTTGGAGCGAGCCTGCCGGCCGCGTTACCGGCCGCTGTGGCGGCCGCCCCGGTGTTGTTGTGAATTGCCATATAACGGGCCCCCTCGCGGGCAGCCTGATTGAGCGACAGTTGGGCATTGAATGCCAGCGAAAATTCGATGATGCCGATCAATATGAGCAGCAATACCGGCAATATCAATGCGAATTCGACTGCAGCCGCACCTTTTTCCTTTTTATTACGCATTTTCCGATCCTCATGTCTCGAAAAGCTAATGGCGGCTCCCAGATGGCCTGGGAGCCGCCATCACGCAGGCGTTGGGTTGCGGCGTATGCCTACAGACGACCTGCGACGTCGGCGAAGAGGGTCTGGAGGTTGGCACCGACGGCAGTGATTCCGAGGATGGCAGCGATGACGATGAGCGCGACCATCAGGCCGTATTCAACAGCCGTTGCGCCCTTCTCTTCACCCGTGAGGCGGTTCTTGACGCCGGCGACAAAAGCAACGAGGGAGACCATTACAGAGTTCATTTCTTGTTCCTTTGTGAGTGCTGAATTTGAATTCGAATTTCCCGCTCCCCCGAGTTGGTGTTGCGAGAACTTCGATACACAAAGGAATACAGGAGTAACAAATAGCCACACAATGAGTGGCTGTACTCGTCTTTTAGACAGCAAAATCACTCGTCTACTTGGTGTCACAGCGCTATAGGGCGGCCCTTCAAGTACGCGACTACTTGGTGTACTCGGAAACCACTACCTGGCGAATGCCGTGGGCATCAGCCAGTGCCCGATCGCGGCGCCCCAAAGCACGACCAGCATGCAGCCCGTGAACATCGACGGGCCGAACGGTAGGGAGGTCTTCCGCGCTGCAATTCCGGCTGTAACAAGAAGAACACTGGTAACAGCGCCCACAATAAAGCCAAGGGCTATACCCAGTATCAGATGCCCCACGGAGAGGTAGCCCAAGTACAAACCAAGTGGCGCCGAGAGCTTTACGTCTCCCATGCCCATCCCGCGCGGAGAAATTAGGGCCAAAATCAGGAAAATCATGAAGGTTGCGACGCATCCGACGACCGCCAGGAGCAGATTTCCCCATCGCTGGTTCAAGCCGGCGTCCAAAAGCAGCAGGGTAAGTCCGATTCCGAGCGCTGGAACGACGATTCTGTTGGGCAATAACTTGTGCTGCAGGTCGATCCTGGACAGCACAACGCCAGCTGCGCAGAGGAAGAGGAAGGCCGGCAGGGGCCAGGACCAGCCAAACCGCCAGGCCATCGCTCCAAATAGCGCCGCCGTCGCAATGGTCCCTACCGCGCTGTGCCACCGCACCCGCCCCAGTTCGATCGCCGGCAGTAGCCGCCGGGCGACCCCTAGGGCAAGAGGCGCCACGATGAGCCCCAAACCTGCACAGAGGATTATCAGGAGCGAAGCAGGGGGGATTTCAGTCAATGGGCACCTAAGCTCGGAGTTGCTCGTGGTCCAAAACGCCGGACCCGAGCACCAGGACCGGCGCAGGCTGGCTAGTTAGAGCCTATTTTGACCAGTGACCGCTGGACCCGCTATTCTTGATAGTCGTTGTGCGTGTCCTTTCTTGATGATGCGTGCCCGCTGAGAATCCGGTTGCAGGATAACTACTCCTCGGGCACATTCGAGACTTCTGGACCACTGGATCCATAGAGCCCTCACCTCTGTTCCGGTAGCGCATAGATAGTAGGTGCACACGCTTACGTGACACCTAAACAAGAACGCCAGAACAAGAACGAGGCAAACACCGTGCGTACGTACACCCCGAAGCCCGGCGATATCAACCGCCAGTGGCACGTCATTGACGCCACCGACGTTGTCCTTGGTCGTCTCGCCAGCCAGACCGCAATCCTGCTGCGCGGCAAGCACAAGGCCACCTTTGCTCCCCATATGGACATGGGCGACTTCGTCATCATCATCAACGCCGAGAAGGTTGCCCTCACCGGCGCCAAGCTCGAGCAGAAGCGCGCTTACCGCCACTCCGGCTACCCGGGCGGCCTGACCTCCGTCAACTACGCGGAGCTGCTGGAATCCAACCCGGTCCGCGCCGTGGAGAAGGCCATCAAGGGCATGCTCCCGAAGAACTCCCTCGCTGCACAGCAGCTGGGCAAGCTGAAGGTTTACCGCGGTGCAGAGCACCCGCACGCCGCCCAGCAGCCCAAGACTTTCGAAATTTCCCAGGTCGCCCAGTAGTCCTGGCCACCAAACAACTTATCTATACAAGGAGAACCGTGGCTCAGAACGAAGAGACCACCGAAGCCGTTGAGGCAGAGGAAACCCTGACCAGCTACACCTCGGAAAGCGGAGCTGCTGAAGCTGCTGCGCCGAAGAAGGAGCGCCCGGCACTGACCGTTGCCGGCGCCGCAGTTGGCCGTCGCAAGGAAGCCGTTGCGCGCGTTCGCGTTGTGCCCGGCTCCGGCAAGTGGCTCATCAACGGCCGCGAACTGGCCAACTACTTCCCGAACAAGCTGCACCAGCAGGACGTCAACGAGCCCTTCAAGATCCTCGATCTTGACGGCGCCTACGACGTCATCGCCCGCATCCACGGCGGTGGCCCCTCCGGCCAGGCCGGTGCACTGCGTCTGGGCATCGCCCGTTCACTGAACGAGATCGACGTCGAGAACAACCGCGCCACCCTGAAGAAGGCCGGCTACCTCACCCGTGACGCACGCGTCATCGAGCGTAAGAAGGCCGGTCTCAAGAAGGCCCGTAAGGCTCAGCAGTACTCCAAGCGCTAAACCCGCTTACCGGAAGCCCGTCCCGCCACTTGGCGGGGCGGGCTTCCGCCGTTTAAGCCCCCCACGCAATCCGTGCGAGCAAAAGACAGCCTCGGCAAGACCATCGTCTAAACTTGACCCGATGTCTAGATTATTTGGAACAGACGGTGTCCGGGGCCTGGCTAACGGCCTGCTCACAGCAGAGCTGGCTATGCAACTGGCGCAGGCGGCCGCCGTCGTACTCGCCCCCGAACGCAACAACACCGGCACCCGGCCACGTGCCGTGGTGGCCCGCGATCCGCGTGCCAGCGGGGAGTTCATATCGGCCGCCGTCGCCGCCGGACTTTCCAGTTCAGGCATTGACGTCTACGACGCCGGTGTTCTCCCGACCCCGGCCGCCGCCTATCTCGTAGCTGACCTCAAGGCAGACTTCGGCGTCATGATCTCCGCCTCCCACAACCCGGCGCCGGACAACGGGATCAAGTTCTTCGCCAAGGGCGGCCAGAAGCTGCCTGACGAGGTGGAGGACGCCATCGAGGTACAGCTGGGGAAGGACCCGCTGAGGCCCACAGGCAGCGACGTTGGCCGCATCCAGACCTTCGCGGACGCCGAGGACCGGTACATTGTGCACCTGCTCGGGACACTGCCGCACCGTCTTGACGGGCTGAAAGTGGTCCTCGACTGCGCCAACGGCGCGGCCAGTGGCTGTTCACCGCAGCTCTTCAACGACGCCGGCGCAGAGATCGTCGTTATCGGAGCTGAGCCCGACGGACTGAACATCAACGACGGCGTGGGCTCAACGCACCTCGGTGCCCTCCAGCGGGCAGTGGTGGAACACGGCGCCGACCTGGGCATCGCCCACGACGGCGACGCCGACCGGTGCCTTGCCATCGACCACGAAGGCAACGAGGTGGACGGTGACCAGATCATGGCCATCCTCGCCCTCGCGCTAAAGAAATCCGGCAAGCTCAAGGACGACGTCCTGGTTGCCACCGTCATGAGCAACCTCGGCCTGAAGATTGCCCTCCGCGACGCCGGCATCAGCATCCGTGAGACGGCTGTGGGGGATCGCTACGTCCTCGAGGAAATGCGCGGCGGCGGCTTCAACCTCGGCGGCGAACAGTCCGGCCACGTGATCTTCGCCGACCACGCCACGACGGGCGATGGCCTCCTGACCGGCCTGCAGCTCGCCGCCCAGGTGGCGCTCACCGGCCGACCGCTGAAAGAACTTGCCACGGTGATGACCAAGCTGCCCCAGCTGATGATCAACGTCAAGAACGTGGACAAGGCGCGTGCCGGCACCGATGAAGGCGTTCTCGCTGCAGTGGCAGAGGCGTCCGAGGAGCTGGGCGAGACCGGGCGGGTGCTCCTGCGGCCGTCCGGAACCGAGGCGCTGGTCCGCGTGATGGTGGAGGCGGCCGACATGCCCACCGCAGAACGCATCTGCAAGCGGCTGGCAGCTGTCGTGGAGGAACGGCTGGCGGTCGAGCCGGCGGTCTGACCCCGGGCCACACAGCTAAAAGAAACCAAAAAGAAGTGGTCCGCCTCCATCAAGAGGCGGACCACTGCTGTCTCTTCCCGAAACTACGCCCGCGGGCTGCCGTTACGGAGTGAGTCACGGATCTCGGTGAGGAGTGCGATCTGGGGATCCTCCGCCGCCTCGTCCTTGACGTCGGTATCAATGCCAAGCCGACGGTTGCGGCGTTCGATCATGTGGTTCATCGGCATGACCACCACGAAGTAGATGGCGGCGGCCACCAGCAGGAACGAAATGATGGAGGATATCACGGAGCCATACATGAACCCCTCCCATTGCATTTCTTCCATGCCCTTGGCACTGAACAGGCGGCCGATCAGCGGAGTCAGCAAGCCTTCAACGATTGAGGTCACTACGGCGCCGAACGCAGCACCCATGACCACGGCGACGGCAAGGTCTACGACGTTGCCCTTCATGATGAAATTCTTGAATCCGGTCAACATGGGATCCAAGCTAGCGCAGTGCTGTAAACATGGCATGACAAGAACGTAATTCCGCCGCGCGTGGCATGCCCTTTAGAGATGCCCAGAGTCCCCTACAAATACCCCGGCGCCGCTTCCAGCCCGAAGTACTCTTCGAGGGTTGCCACGCCCCGCGTGGCCATGTCGGTGGCGGCCTCCACTCCTATGTACCGCAGGTGCCACGGTTCGTAGTAGTACCCTGTGATCTCGTGGAGCATCCACGGGTACCGCACTACGAAACCGAAGCGGTGCCCGTTCGCCTTGGCCCACACCGCGGCCGGCTGCTCGGCGAAGCACGGCTGGAAACTGCACGCCCCGCCGCCGTCGCCGATGTCGAAGGCCCAGCCCGTTTGGTGCTCCGAGTACCCGGGCCGGGCGGATGCCGTGTCCGCCTCGGCCTGCCCGCGGGATGCAACGTACCCGTTGTACGTTGCCACCTGCGTGCCGTAGGAGCGGTAGCCGCTGGTCAGCGTCATAGTAACGCCCTCCTGCGCTGCGGCGGCGAACATCTGTTCTGCGGCAGCCGCCGTCGTCCGGTTCAGCTGCGCGGCCTCGCCGGAAACGGCCAGCGTGATGTTGGGCTGGACGAGGTCCGCCGGCACGTAGTCGGCGGGGGAGAGCGGACGGTGCTTGTTCACCACCACCCACGGGCTGGCGGGGTCCGTCAACGAATGCTGCTGGGAGTGCCGGGCCGCCGGCGAGGTGGGCGCCGGCGAGGCGGTGGGAGTCGGCGTCGCCGGTTCACTGGCCGCGGAGGCGGACGTCGCGGCAGGGGACGGGGAGGACGACGACGGCGCTGACGCCGGCGAAGCGGACGTTACGGACGGGGAAGCCGACGACGGCGGCGGGGTTCCGCCGTCGGGCGTGCAGGCCGCGAGGGCCGTCATTCCGGCGCCGATGGCCAGGAGCCGGGCGACGGAGCGCCTGCTCGGCGCGGAGCCCGCAGCGGGGGCCGGCCCCGCAACAGCAACCGTTCCAACGGCCGCAACACAGTCGTGGCACACGTGTGCTACACCTTTCGCAGGAGCATGCGGCGGATGGAGTGGTCGGCTTCCTTGGTGAGCACCAGCTGCGCCCGGCCCCGCGTGGGGAGGACGTTGTCCTCCAGGTTGGGCTCGTTGATGCGCTTCCAGATGTCGCGCGCGGTGCTTTCGGCTTCCTCGTCGGAGAGCGTCGCGTAGCGGTGGAAATAGGACTCCGGCTGGGCGAAAGCGGTGGTGCGCAGTTTGCGGAACCGGTCTACGTACCATTCCTCGATGTAGGAGGTCTTGGCGTCCACATAGATGGAGAAGTCGAAGAAGTCGCTCAGCGCCAGCCCTTGCCTGCCGTCATGCCGGGGCCGCGCGGGGGCCAGGACATTCAGGCCCTCCACGATCAGCACGTCCGGGCGGCGGACCACCACTTCCTTGCCGGGCACAATGTCGTACGTGACGTGGGAGTACCAGGGTGCCCGGACCTCTTCGGCGCCGCCCTTTATCTCGCTCACGAAGCGGAGGAGGGAGCGGCGGTCATACGACTCCGGAAAGCCCTTGCGTTCCAGGAGGTGCCGGCGCTTGAGCTCCGCCAGCGGATACAGGAACCCGTCGGTGGTAATGAGTTCCACGTTTGGCGTACCGGGCCAGCGGCGGAGCATCTCGCGGAGCACACGGGCGATGGTGGACTTGCCCACCGCCACGGAACCGGCCACGCCGATGACAAAGGGCGTGCGCTGGGTCTGTTCTCCCAGGAACGTGGTGGTCGCGGCGTGAAGCTGGCCAGCGGCCTCCACATAGAGGTGGAGCAGCCGGGAGAGCGGCAGGTAGACTTCGCGGACTTCCTTCATATCCAGCGGATCGCCGAGCCCTCGGAGACGGACCACGTCCTCTTCATTCAGAGGCTGTTCCATCTGGGCTGCGAGCCGGGACCAGGTCTGCCTGTCCAGCTCCACGAACGGGGAGACACCCTCTCCATTCGCCTCATTGCGTTGCAAAGTCACGTTAAGAGATTCTGCCCTCCGCAACGCTGAGAGCGAAATGCAGGGCCCGGAATCAACGAAACGGACGCGCCGCGACCCTTCGAGGACGTCGGGTCCGACTGTCCAGCAGCGGCCGGCCATATAAGCTTGGTCCTATGTGTGGAATCGTAGGATACGTAGGCCATTCATCGGGCCAGGTAAATGGTGGGCACAACGCGTTGAGCGTTGTCCTGGAGGGGCTTCGCCGCCTGGAGTACCGGGGGTATGACTCGGCGGGCGTTGCCGTGGTCTCGGACGGATTTATTTCGTCCCGGAAGAAGTCCGGAAAACTGAGCAACCTGCTCGCTGAACTCGAGGACAAACCCCTGCCTGATTCCGTCACCGGAATCGGCCACACCCGCTGGGCCACGCACGGCGGGCCCACGGACCAGAACGCGCACCCGCACCTGTCCGACGGCGGCAAGCTGGCCCTGATCCACAACGGCATCATTGAAAACTTCGCCGAGCTCAAGCTGGAACTGCAGCAGAGCGGCACCACGTTCACCTCCGAGACCGACACCGAAGTGGCGGCCGCCCTCATCGGCGACATCTTCCGGAACAAGCTGAACGGTGATGCCTCCAACGGCGGCCTGGCCAGGGCCATGCAGCTTGCCTGCCAGCGCCTCGAAGGCGCCTTCACCCTTCTGGCCGTGCACGCGGACCAGCCCGACGTCGTCGTGGCCGCCCGGCGCAACTCGCCGCTCGTGGTGGGCCTGGGCGAAGGGGAGAACTTCCTCGGCTCGGACGTCTCCGGTTTCATTGAGTACACCCGCCGCGCGGTGGAACTGGGCCAGGACCAGATCGTCACCATCACGGCTGACACGATGGAAATCACGGACTTCTTCGGAGCCCCGGCCGCGGGCAAGGAATACCACGTGGACTGGGACCCGTCCTCTGCAGAGAAGGGCGGCTTCCCGTCCTTCATGGAGAAGGAAATCCACGACCAGCCGGACGCCGTGGCCAAGACGCTGCTGGGCCGCTCGGACCTGGACGGCAAGCTCACTCTCAACGAAATGCGCATCGACCCGGAGCACCTGAAGGGCATCACGAAAATCATCGTGCTCGCCTGCGGAACCTCCGCCTACGCGGGGCAGGTCGCCAAGTACGCCATCGAGCACTGGTGCCGGATCGCCACGGAGGTGGAGCTGTCCCACGAGTTCCGCTACCGCGACCCGATCGTGGACGAGAACACCCTGGTGGTGTCCATCTCGCAGTCCGGTGAAACCATGGACACCCTGATGGCCGTCCGGTACGCCAAGGAACAGGGCGCCAAGACCCTGTCCATCTGCAATACCAACGGCTCCACCATCCCGCGTGAATCCGATGCCGTGCTGTACACGCACGCCGGGCCGGAAATCGCCGTGGCGTCCACCAAGGCGTTCCTGGCGCAGATCACCGCCGCGTACCTGCTGGGCCTGTATTTGGCACAGCTGCGCGGGAACAAGTTCCAGGGCGAGATCAAGGACATCCTGGCCGACCTCGGCAAGATCCCGGCCAAGATCCAGCAGATCCTGGACCACGAGGACCAGATCAAGGAACTCGCCCGTTCCATGGCCGGCTCCAAGTCCGTGCTGTTCCTGGGCCGCCACGTCGGCTTCCCGGTGGCCATGGAAGGCGCGCTCAAGCTCAAGGAACTGGCATACATCCACGCCGAAGGCTTTGCCGCCGGTGAGCTGAAGCACGGCCCCATCGCGCTGATCGAGGAAGGCCAGCCCGTGTTCGTGGTGGTCCCCTCCCCGCGCGGCCGGAACTCGCTGCACGCCAAGGTGGTCTCCAACATCCAGGAAGTCCGGGCCCGCGGCGCGAAGACCATCGTGATCGCCGAAGAAGGGGACGAAGCGGTCAAGGCGTACGCCGAGCACGTCTTCTACATCCCCGAGACACCCACCCTCCTGGCGCCCCTGCTGGCCACCGTGCCGCTGCAGATCTTCGCCCTCGAACTCGCCACGGCCAAGGGATACGACGTGGACCAGCCACGCAACCTGGCCAAGAGCGTCACCGTAGAATAAGCCGCATGATTGTTGGCATTGGCGTAGACGTCGTAGACATTGACCGGTTCGGCCGGCAGCTGGAGCGGACCCCCGGCCTCCGGGACAGGCTGTTCGTTCCTGCCGAGCGTGAGCTGAACACGCGCTCCTTGGCCGCGCGTTTTGCGGCCAAGGAAGCGGTGGCCAAGGTCCTCGGGGCGCCCGCCGGCATGAACTGGCAGGACTGCTGGATCGGCCTGGACCAGAACGGCCCCACCATCCAGGTCAAGGGCACGGTCCTGGCCGTGGCCGAGTCCAAGGGCGTCAAGCGCTGGCACCTGTCGATGAGCCACGACGGCGGAATCGCCACGGCGACCGTCCTCGCGGAAGGGTAGCGCGGAAGCTCCACCTGACAGCCCGTAGCGGACCCAGCACCGATTGGACTGAACCGATGATCAGCGCCTACACCGGAACCCAGATTCGTGACGCCGAAAAGCCACTTCTAGATTCCGGTGGGGGCGCTGTTCTCATGCAGCGGGCCTCCTACGGGCTGGCCAACGCCGTGGTCCGGGAACTCGCCGCGCGCGGGATCCGGCCCTACGGCGCCAGCGTTGCCGTCCTGGCGGGCAAGGGCAACAATGGGGGAGACGGGCTGTTCGCCGGCGCGCTGCTGGCGGCCCGCGGAATGCGTACGACGGCGGTGCTCACCGCCGTGGACGCCCACCCCGAGGGCCTCGCTGCCTTCGAACGAGCCGGCGGCCGCGCCAGGACCCTCACTGACCACAACGCAGCTGAGCTGGCAGCGGCAGCCGCAAGTGCCGACGTCGTCATTGACGCCGTGCTGGGGACCGGCGCGCAGGGCGGACTCCGCGGACCATCGGCGTCCCTCGTTGAGAAGCTCCGGACTTCACTTCGCGGGTTGGTCGTGGCCTGCGACATCCCCAGCGGCGTTAACGCCGATACCGGGGAAGCCTATGACCCCGTCCTGCCCGCGGACATCACCGTGACGTTCGGCGGTGCGAAAGCCGGCCTGCTCGCCGACCCCGGTGCGGACCACGCCGGACGCGTGCTGATCATCCCCATCGGCATTGGAGACCAACTGCCGTCGCCGGTGCTGCGGCGCCTTGAAACAGCGGACCTTGCCCGGCTTCTGCCCCCGCCGGCGCGCCGCTCGCACAAGTACTCCCGCGGCGTCCTGGGCATTGTGGCCGGGTCACAGCAGTACCCGGGGGCCGCAGTCCTGGCCTGCCGCGGCGCCCTGGCCGCCGGCGCCGGAATGGTCCGCTACCTCGGGCCGCCGGAAGCCACCCGGCTGGTCCGGCAGGCGTGCCCGGAGGTGGTCTGCGGACCGGACAACGTGGCCGACGCCCACGTCCAGGCCTGGCTGGTGGGATCAGGGATCGCCGACGGCGACGACGAACAGCTCCAGCGGGTACGTGACGCCGTGGAGACGGGACTGCCCGTGGCGGCCGACGCCGGTGCGCTGCCGGCGCTACCGGACATCCTCGCACCGCACGTGGTGCTGACGCCGCACGCCGGTGAACTGGCGCACGCGCTGCAGCGCTACGGGATTGACCTGGGACGGCAGGGCGTCGAGGGCGCCACACTGGATGCCGTGCGCCAGGCGGCCGAACGAACCGGAGCCACGGTACTGCTCAAGGGCGCCACCACCGTGGTGGCCGCGCCGTCGGGCCCCGTCTTCAGCCAGGCCGAAGCCACCCCCTGGATGGCCACCGCAGGGAGCGGGGATGTGCTGGCGGGGGCGCTCGGCTCCCTCCTGGCCCAGCGCTCGGACGACGAGGAAAGATTTGATGCCTGCGGGATCTCCGCGGACCAGCGCTGGGCGGCCATCGGCGCCATGGCGGCCAGCCTCCACGGCCGTGCCGGCACCCTTGCCGCAGCCGGCGGTCCAGTCACTGCCGGCGCCATCGCAACGCACCTGCCTGAGGTGATGCGGACGCTGTAACGATTTGGCGCAAGCTGCACGAACCGTAATAGTAATCCTACTTACTAGTAGTCTATCTAGAGATTTATTTGTCACGCACGAGGAGTACACATGGAAGTCTGGCCCGGATCGGCATACCCGCTGGGAGCCACCTTTAACGGCACTGGCACGAACTTTGCGCTGTTCAGCGAAAAGGCCGACAAGGTGGAACTGTGCCTCTTCGATGAAGACCTCAAGGAGACCCGGATCGAGCTCCTTGAAGTAGACGGCTACGTATGGCACTGCTACCTTCCCCACATCCAGCCGGGGCAGAAATACGGGTACCGGGTCCATGGTCCCTACGACCCCGACTCCGGGAACCGGTTCAACCCGAACAAGCTGCTGCTGGACCCGTACGCGAAGGCCGTGCACGGCCAGATCGACTGGGACCCGGCGCTGTTCTCCTACAACATGGGCGACCCCGATTCCCGCAACGACGCAGACTCGGCGCCGCACATGATGATGGGCGTAGTGATCAACCCGTTCTTCGACTGGGAGGGCGACCATAACCCGCGCATCCCCTACCACAAGTCCGTGATCTACGAGGCCCACGTCAAGGGCCTCACCCAGCTGCACCCCGAGGTTCCGGAGGACCAGCGCGGCACCTACGCCGGTGTGGCGCACCCCTCCGTCGTCGAACACCTGAAGAAGCTCGGCGTCACCGCCATCGAGCTCATGCCGGTGCACCAGTTCGTCAACGACGGCATCCTGCAGGACAAAGGGCTGAGCAACTACTGGGGCTACAACACCATCGGCTTCTTTGCCCCGCACAACACCTACAGCTCCACCGGTGATACGGGCCAGCAAGTCCAGGACTTCAAGGCCATGGTCCGCTCGCTGCACCAGGCCGGCATCGAGGTAATCCTCGACGTCGTGTACAACCACACCGCCGAAGGCAACCACCTGGGCCCCACGCTGTCCTTCAAGGGCATCGACAACGCCGCCTACTACCGGCTCATGGACGGCGACGAGAAGCACTACATGGACTACACGGGCACCGGCAACTCGCTCAACGTCCGGCACCCGCACTCCCTGCAGCTCCTCATGGATTCCCTGCGCTACTGGGTCACCGAGATGCACGTGGACGGGTTCCGGTTCGACCTCGCCTCCACCCTGGCCCGCGAGTTCTATGACGTGGACAAGCTGTCCACCTTCTTCGAACTGATCCAGCAGGACCCGGTGGTCTCGCAGGTCAAGCTGATCGCCGAGCCGTGGGACGTTGGTCCCGGCGGCTACCAGGTGGGCAACTTCCCGCCGCAGTGGACGGAATGGAACGGCAAATACCGCGACACCGTCCGCGATTTCTGGCGAGGCGAACCGGCAACCCTGGGCGAGTTCGCCTCCCGGATCACCGGTTCCGCCGACCTGTATGAGCACTCCGGCCGCCGCCCGGTGGCCTCCATCAACTTCGTCACCGCCCACGACGGCTTCACCCTGTCCGACCTGGTGTCCTACAACGAGAAGCACAACGATGCCAACGGCGAGGGCAACAACGACGGCGAATCGCACAACCGCTCCTGGAACTGCGGCGCCGAAGGCCCCACCGATGATGCCAAGGTCCTGGCACTGCGGGCGCGGCAGCAACGCAACTTCATTGCCTCGCTGCTGCTCTCGCAGGGCGTGCCCATGCTGCTTCACGGCGACGAACTGGGCCGCACCCAGCTGGGCAACAACAACGGCTACTGCCAGGACTCGGAACTGACCTGGATCAACTGGGACAGCGTCGATCAGCCGCTGGTGGAATTCACCGCCGCCGTGAACGCCCTGCGGCACAAGCATCCCACCTTCCGGCGCAGCCGCTTCTTCGATGGCAGGCCGGTCCTGCGCGGCGAGGGCGAACGGCTTCCGGACATCGAATGGCTGGACGTTGACGGCTCCACCATGAAGCCGGAGGACTGGGACAGCGCCTTCGGCCGGTCGGTGGGCATGTTCCTCAACGGCGACGGGATCCGCGGCCGCGACGAACGCGGCCGCCGGATCTCCGACGTCAACTTCGTGCTCTACTTCAACGCGCACGACGACGAAGTGAAGTTCACCCTGCCGTCCGACGAATACGCTCCCGCCTGGGACATCATCATCGACACCGCGGGACACAACGCCGACACCGAACCGGTGGAAGCCGGCGGAGTCCTGCCCGTTGACGCGAAGTCCCTGGTGGTCCTTCGTGCCCACAGCGTCCCGGAGACCGAGCCGGACCACTCCGTGGCAGCATCCCTCGCGGCACTGTCGCAGACCAGCACCAGCGACACCGCGGCACTGACCACGCCGACAGTCGCGGAACCGGCGCAGATTAGGAAGGTCAGGTCGAGGGGAAAGGCTGATTCATGAAGACTCCCATCTCCACGTACCGGCTCCAGATCCGCCCCTCCTTCACGCTCCAGGATGCTGCCGCCACAGTGCCCTACCTGAAGTCGCTGGGCGTGGACTGGATCTACCTGTCCCCGATCCTGACGGCGGAGAAGGGCTCGGACCACGGCTACGACGTTACCGACCCGTCCACTGTTGACTCGGACCGGGGCGGCCCGGAGGGCCTCGAAGCCGTGTCCCGCGCCGCCCGCGACGCCGGCATGGGCGTGCTCGTGGACATCGTGCCGAACCACGTGGGAGTGGCCTCGCCGTACCAGAACCCCTGGTGGTGGTCCCTCCTCAAGGAAGGCAAGCAGTCCCGTTACGCCGAGGCGTTCGACGTCGACTGGGACTTCGCCGGCGGACGGATCCGCCTCCCCGTGCTGGGCAGCGACGACGACCTCGACAAACTGGAAATCCGCGACGGCGAACTCCGCTACTACGACCACCGGTTCCCGCTGGCGGACGGCAGCTACACCGAAGGGGATGACCCCCGCGAGGTCCACGCCCGCCAGAACTACGAACTGGTGGGCTGGCGCCGCGCCGACAACGAGCTGAACTACCGCCGCTTTTTCGCGGTCAACACGCTGGCCGGCGTGCGCGTGGAAGTCCCGCGGGTGTTCGGCGAGGCGCACGAGGAAGTGGTCCGCTGGTTCCGGGAAGGGCTGGCGGACGGGCTCCGGATCGACCACCCGGACGGGCTGGCCGACCCGGAAGGCTACCTCCGGCGCCTGCGCGGCGCGACCGGCGGCAGCTACCTGCTGATCGAGAAGATCCTGGAGCCGGGCGAGGAACTTCCGGCATCCTTCGAATGCGAAGGAACCACCGGCTACGACGCACTGGCGGACGTGGACCGGCTCTTCGTGGATCCCGAGGCGCAGCAGGCACTCGACCAGCTCGATGGCAGGCTTCGCGGCGGCGAACCCGCCGACTACGCGGAGATGATCCGCGGAACCAAGCGCCGCATCACCGACGGCATCCTGCACTCGGAGATTCTGCGGCTGACCCGGCTGATTCCGGCCGGAACGGGCCCCGCCGGGACGGGGTTGGATGGCGAACTGGCCGCGGACGCGCTGTCCGAAATCATCGCCGCCTTCCCGGTCTACCGGACCTACCTCCCGCACGGGGAGGAAGTGCTGAAGGAAGCCTGTGCGCTGGCAGCAAGTAACCGTCCGGACCTGGCGCCGGCGGTGGACCTCCTGCAGCCCCTGCTCCTGGACGCCGGGTCGCTGCTGGCGCAGCGGTTCCAGCAGACCTCCGGCATGGTGATGGCCAAGGGCGTGGAGGACACGGCCTTCTTCCGCTACACCCGCCTGGGCACCCTGACCGAGGTGGGCGCCGACCCCACCGAGTTCGCCGTCGACCCTTCCGAGTTCCACCACCGGATGATGCGCAGGCAAGCCGAACTGCCGCTGTCTATGACCACCCTCAGCACGCACGACACCAAGCGCAGCGAGGACACCCGTGCCAGGATTTCGGTGATCTCGGAGTTCGTGGCGGAATGGGACAAGGTCCTGACCAGGCTGCAGGAACTGGCCCCGCTGCCTGACGGGCCGTTGGCCAGCCTCCTCTGGCAGGCCATCGCCGGAGCATGGCCCGCCTCCCGGGAACGGCTGCAGCAGTACGCCACCAAGGCAGCCCGCGAGGCCGGGAACTCCACCGACTGGCTGGACCCGAACGAAGCGTTCGAGCAGAAGCTGGCCGCCGCCGTCGACTCCTGCTTCGACAACCCTGAGGTCCGGGCGGAACTGAAGTCCTTCGTGGCACTCCTGGAGCCCTATGGTGCCGCGAACGCGCTGTCCGCGAAACTGGTGCAGCTGACCATGCCCGGGGTTCCGGACGTGTACCAGGGCACCGAGTTCTGGGACCGTTCGCTGACCGACCCGGACAACCGCCGGCCGGTTGATTTTGCTGCCCGGCAAAAAGCGCTGGCCGACCTCGACGGCGGTGAGCGCCCGGCGTCGTACCGGGACGACACCGCCAAGCTGCTGGTCACCTCGCGGGCGCTCCGGCTCCGGCGCGACCGGCCCGAGCTCTTTACCGGGTACACCGCGATAGCCGCCACCGGCCCGGCCGCGGCGCACCTGGTTGGCTTCAGCCGCAGAACAGGTGAGTCCCCGGGCGCCGTGACCCTGGCGACCCGGCTGCCGCGCCGGCTGGAACAGTCCGGCGGCTGGCAGGACACGTCGGTGACGCTCCCGGCGGCGATGACCGATGAATTGACGGGCAGCAGCTTCGGGCCCGGTCCCGTAGCGGTGGCCGACGTCCTGGCACGCTATCCCGTTGCACTGCTCGTTCCCACCACTGCCACTTCCCAGCGAACGGAGAACCACGGATGACGCATTCCTCCAAAGGAAGCAAGCGCTTCGACATCTGGGCACCCGACGTCAGTTCCATCACCCTGGTGGCCGGCGGCGCCGAGTACGCGATGAGCCAGCGCGGCGAGGGCTGGTGGACCGCCCCGGATGCCCCCTCGGACGGCGAAGTGGACTACGGCTACCTGCCGGGCACGGACACCACTCCGCTGCCGGACCCCCGGTCCCGGCGCCAGCCAGCCGGCGTGCATTCGCTCTCCCGCACTTTTGATCCGTCCGCCCATCAGTGGGCGGACGGGAACTGGCAGGGGCGCGAACTCAAGGGCGCCGTCATCTACGAGCTGCACATCGGCACGTTCACGCCGGAGGGAACACTGGAGGCCGCGGCCGGAAAGCTGGGCTACCTCAAGGACCTGGGCGTCGACTTCATCGAGCTGCTGCCTGTTAACGGCTTCAACGGCACCCACAACTGGGGCTACGACGGCGTGCTCTGGTACACGGTCCACGAAGGATACGGCGGGCCGGCGGCGTACCAGCGCTTCGTGGATGCGGCCCACGGTGCAGGCCTGGGTGTCATCCAGGACGTGGTGTACAACCACCTCGGCCCCAGCGGGAACTATCTTCCCCGGTTCGGGCCCTACCTGAAGTCAGGGGAGGGGAACACCTGGGGCGACTCCGTCAACCTTGACGGCCCCGGATCCGACGAGGTCCGGCGCTTCATCCTCGACAACGCGGCCATGTGGCTCCGGGACTACCACGTGGACGGGCTGCGGCTCGACGCCGTGCACGCGTTCAAGGACGAGCGGGCGGTCCATCTCCTGGAGGATTTCGGGGCGTTGGGCGACGCCGTGTCCGCGGAAACCGGCCGGCCGGTCACCCTGATTGCGGAGTCCGACCTCAACAACCCCCGCCTGCTGTACCCACGGGACGTCAACGGGTACGGCCTTGCCGGGCAATGGAGCGACGACTACCACCATGCCGTGCACGTGAACATCAGCGGCGAAACCGAGGGGTACTACAGCGACTTTGACTCGCTGGGCGCCCTGGCCAAGGTCCTGCGCGACGGGTTCTTCCACGACGGCAGCTACTCCAGCTTCCGCGGCCGGCACCACGGCCGGCCCATCAACACCGGGCTGGTGCACCCGGCCGCCCTGGTGGTGTGCAGCCAGAACCACGACCAGATCGGCAACCGCGCCACCGGCGACAGGCTCTCCCAGTCGTTGTCCTACGGCCAGCTGGCGGTGGCGGCCGTCCTCACGCTGACGTCCCCGTTCACGCCGATGCTTTTCATGGGCGAGGAATACGGGGCCACCAGCCCCTGGCAGTTCTTCACGTCCCACCCCGAGCCGGAGCTGGGCAAGGCGACGGCGGAAGGCCGCATCAAGGAGTTCGAGCGCATGGGGTGGGATCCCGCCGTCGTGCCCGATCCCCAGGATCCGGAGACGTTCCGCCGTTCAAAACTGGACTGGGCCGAGTCCGCAGAGGGGCACCACGCCCGCCTCCTGGACCTCTACCGTGCGCTGACCGCGCTGCGCCGTGCCACCCCCGAACTCGCGGGGCTGGGGTTCACGGACACCGCCGTCGACTACAGCGAGGAGGACGGCTGGCTGCGGTTCCGGCGCGGAAACGTGCATGTTGCACTGAACTTCTCGGAGCAGGCAGTCAAGCTCGAGGCCGCCGACGGTAGCGTGCTCCTCTCCACCGATGAGGCAACACGGGCGGACGGCAGCTCCCTGGTGCTGGCGCCCTGGAGTGCGGCCATCCTGAAGGGTTAGCCGCAGGCGGTTGCCCTGTTTGCCGCGGTTGTCCTGTTGGTGGCGGGTGCTGCGCCGCGGGCTGTTTTGTCAGCCCGCGGCGTAACAACAGGAAAGAACTCTGTAGCCTGCGTCACAGCTGGCAGGATTACAGGTATGACTTATTCGGCAGCGGACAGCCGCTATGAATCCATGCCCTACCGCCGCGTCGGACGCAGCGGACTCAAGCTTCCGGCCATCTCCCTGGGCCTCTGGCACAACTTCGGCGACGACAAGCGCTTCGACGAGCAGCGCGCCATCCTCCGCCGCGCCTTCGACCTGGGCGTCAACCACTTTGACCTGGCCAACAACTATGGCCCGCCGGACGGCTCCGCCGAAACCAACTTCGGCCGCCACCTGCAGGACGACTTCAAGCCGTACCGTGACGAGCTGGTCATCTCCACCAAGGCCGGCTACTACATGTGGCCCGGCCCGTACGGCGAGTGGGGTTCCCGCAAGTACCTGATCTCGAGCCTGGACCAGTCGCTGCAGCGCATGGGCCTGGACTACGTGGACATCTTCTACAGCCACCGCCCGGACCCGGAAACGCCCATGGAGGAAACCATGGGCGCCCTGGATTACGCCGTGCGCTCGGGCAAGGCCCTGTATGCGGGCATCTCCTCCTATACCCCGGAACAGACCCTCGAGGCCGCCCGGATCCTTAAGGAACTCGGCACCCCGCTGCTGATCCACCAGCCCAGCTACTCCATGCTGAACCGCTGGACGGAGAACGGGGCGCCCAACCTTTATGAAGCGCTGGATGAGGTGGGCGCCGGTTCCATCGCGTTCTCTCCGCTTGCGCAGGGCATGCTGACAGACCGCTACCTGAACGGCGTCCCGTCCGATTCCCGTGCGGCCAAGGAGCGGTTCCTGTCCGAGTCCGCACTCACCGAGGACAAACTGGACCGGGTCCGCGGACTCAACAAGATCGCCGCCGGCCGCGGGCAGTCGCTCGCCCAGATGGCCATCGCCTGGATCCTCCGTGACCAGCCCAAGGGTTCACCGGTCACGTCCGCCCTCATCGGCGCGTCCAGCGTCAGGCAGCTGGAGGACAGCCTGGCCGCCATCAACAACCTGGCCTTCACGGAAGAGGAACTGACCGCGATCGACGAGTTCGCCGTCGAATCCGACATCAACCTCTGGGTGCAGAAGTAGCCGGCGCGTAACAGAACGGTCCCTGGCAGCTTGCCGGAGCCGGGAACATTCCCGGCTCCGGCAGTGTTGGTTAGAATGCAAAGGGCGCCCAATGGCGCCGTGCCCATCAGCCGCCGCCCATCACGGCGCGGCCGCGCCGGGCACTGAAGTTTGTTCTCAAAGGAGTTACGTGTCTTCAAATCCGATTCGTGTTGCCATCGTCGGCGTGGGCAACTGCGCCGCCTCCCTGGTCCAGGGTGTCCACTACTACCGGGATGCCGACCCCAAGGCCACGATTCCCGGTCTGATGCACGTGGAGTTCGGCAAGTACCATGTGAGTGACGTCCAGTTTGTCGCCGCCTTTGATGTTGACGGCAAAAAGGTCGGCGTTGACCTGGCCGACGCCATCCTGGCCAGCGAAAACAACACCATCAAGATCGCCGACGTCCCGCCCACCGGTGTCACCGTCCAGCGCGGCCACACCCTGGACGGCCTCGGCAAGTACTACCTCGAGACCATCGAGCAGTCCCCCGCAAAGCCGGTCGACGTTGTCCAGGCCCTGAAGGACGCCAAGGTCGACGTGATGGTCTGCTACCTGCCCGTCGGATCGCAGGAAGCCGCAGAGTTCTACGCCCAGTGCGCCATCGACGCCGGCGTGGCCTTCGTCAACGCCCTCCCGGTGTTCATCGCCGGCACCAAGGAGTGGGCGGACAGGTTCACCGCCGCCGGCGTGCCGATCGTGGGCGACGACATCAAGAGCCAGATCGGCGCCACCATCACGCACCGCGTCATGGCCAAGCTCTTCGAAGACCGCGGCGTCACCCTGGACCGCACATACCAGCTCAACGTCGGCGGCAACATGGACTTCAAGAATATGCTCGAGCGCGACCGCCTCGAGTCCAAGAAGATCTCCAAGACCCAGGCCGTCACCTCCAACGTCGAAGCCGAACTGGCCGCCAAGGACGTCCACATCGGCCCGTCCGACTACGTCCAGTGGCTCGATGACCGCAAGTGGGCCTTCGTCCGCCTCGAAGGCCGCAACTTCGGCGACGCCCCGGTGTCGCTCGAATACAAGCTGGAGGTCTGGGACTCGCCCAACTCCGCCGGCGTGATCATCGACGCTGTCCGCGCCGCCAAGATCGGCCTGGACCGCGGCATCGGCGGCCCGCTGCTCTCGGCCTCGAGCTACTTCATGAAGTCCCCGCCGGAGCAGTTCAACGACGACCTCGCCCGTGAAAAGGTTGAGGCCTTCATCCGCGGAGACCTGGAGCGCTAAGCCGTCTCTCATTTCCGCCCGCTTTCGGCGCGACGCTCTCTCACTTTCCGGTGGGGGAGCATCGCGCTTTAAGCGTCCCGTTCGTAGCGCCGGATGGCATGGCTCGCCTGGGCAAGGGCGAGCAGCTTGAGCAGCAGCTGGCTGTGCATGTGCATGCCGACGGCGGCCGTCAGAATCAGCCGGTCCACGCTCTCGGGGGCGGTCGTGGCCGCGATGTCGAGCCCGGCGACGTCGTTCATTGCCTTGCTGTAGGTGTCCAGGAGCTCGCCGGACACCGGGATGTTGAGGCTTTCCATCAGTTCGAGATGAGCGTTCAGTGCGTTTCGGGCGTCACTGGGGGAATCGGGCCAGCTTCTCAGGCGTACGACGGCGTCAGCCGCCGGCGTGCCCGGCCCGCCGCCCGCTGTGGCCCGGGAGTCCAGATTCAGCACCACCCGCTGAACCGCTGCCAACAGCGCAAGCCGCGGGACGCCGTCGTCGGCCATTCTGAGGAGGCCTCCGATCTGCTCAATGGTCAGCCCGACTATCCGGCGGAGGGCCTGGATCAACTCGAGACGCTCGACGTGCCTTGCTGAGTATTGGGCGCGGGTCGCGTGGACGGTCTCGCCCGCTGGCAGCAGGCCCTCGCGCAGGTAGTACTTGATGCTGGCGGCTGAAACTCCTGACTGCCGGCTCAGTTCCTTGAGCTGCATGTGCGCCTTCCTCCTGCGAGGGCCTGGATCTATTGGATAGCGGATCCAGCGCCAGCTATCCTGATGTACACGCATTGGATAGTAGCTCTATCCTAAGGCTATGGACCACTGGAATGTACTGCTTGTCAGCCACGTGATTGCCGCGCTGTTCGTCCTCGCGATCGGCCCTTTCCAGATTTTTCGCCGGCGCCGTGACCGCATCCACCGCACCATGGGCTACCTGTGGGTCGCGGCCATGTACTACGTCTGCTTCAGCAGTTTCTGGATAGTGACCGCGGGCCACTTCACCTGGCTGCACGGATTGTCCGCCTTCACCATCGTGACGGTCACCCTCGGCCTGGTCAGCGCAATCCGCCACAACATCCCCTCGCACCTGGGAAACATGATCGGCAGCTATATCGGCATTGCCGTGGCGTTCGTCTTTGCCGTTGCGGTGCCCGGACGGGCCATCCCGCAGCTCCTTGCCGCAGACCCGTCCACCGCTGTGTTCGTTGAAGGGCTGGTGGTGCTGAGCGTGGTGGTGGTATTCGTCTCACTCAAACGCGGCGTCGGTGTGGGCTCATCACGCGTTTCGCGGAGCCCTGCGGTGCTGGCCGTCCGGCGAGGAGCCCAGCCGGCAGAAACTGAACCTGCCGGCCGCATCAACTCCTGACCCCGGTTCCGGCCGACGCTCTCTCACTTCCGGTCGGTTTCCGGCGGACGCTCTCTTACCCGGCGTCGGCAAAGCCGGAGGCGAACGAATGGTCTACCCAGCCCGTGCGCAGTGCTCGTTTGATCTTTCCTATCGTCCGTTGGAATTCATCGGCAAGGTCGTCCTTGTTGACTACCAGGACTGTCCAGCCTGCCGATTCGAAAGCCTTGTCGCGACGCCTGTCGATCAGGACCTGGGCGTCGCCAAGGTGATGTCCGCCGTCGTACTGGACGGCCAGGCGCCTGTGGCGATACCCCAGATCGGCGGATGGAGACGTGGCATCGTCGGCCCGCAGCGCCACTTGGAGACCGGGTTCCGGGAGGCCGGCGTCGGCCATGGCCAGGCGGAGCAGGGATTCGGGTGCGGAGTCCGATCCGACGCGCATCAGATCCAGCGCTTGCCGGGCTCGGACAATGCCCTGCAAGTTTGGATGGCGCGCCACCAAGGTCCGCAACCCCTCCACGGTGTCGTAGGGCTCCGTCCGGCCCTCGAAGTCGACCCGCGGAATACGAATCAACTGATCACCCATGCACACCAACTCCCTGACCGAGAGCCGCCGGGACAGGTCCAGCCATGTTCGCGATCGTGTGCTGATCCGGATGCCGTCGGTGGATTCAATCTCATCCTCCGCAGCCAGAACTGTGTGGCCGAGGGTGCCCTTACGGCGTACTGAGGGCAACGCCCGCGGCTTGCTCAGGTGAAGCTCAGTCGAGTCCGCCAGCCATGGCGGCAACAGTTGGCACCGCAGCCGTGCTGCAGTCACGTGGGAGATCCACGCCCCGGGGGACACGGCAGATAATGCCCGTGCGGCGGCTTCCAACTCAAAGTTCCAGTCCGAGGGACGGTAGAGTCCGCGGCTGACGTGGACCACGTCCTGTCGCCGCAGCCGGCCGATCGTGACGCCGGAGGCCCTCGCCATGTCGATGGTAAATGGAGCTACCGCCAGTGGGCCGGGCAGATTGTTGGGCTTTTGCATGCTGGCATTGTGGCGTGAAAGGTCGTCCCGCTGCAGAAGTTATCCACAGGCGGCCGCCGGGCGCGTTAGGTAGTGAGAGAGCGTCTAGGGAAGGGCGGCGGGTAGTGAGAGAGCGTCGGGGGAAGGGCGGCGGGTAGTGAGAGAGCGTCTAGAAGAGGCCCGTGGGTTTGCCGGTGTCGTCCACGTCCATCCGCATGGCCGCCGGAACCTTGGGCAGGCCCGGCATGGTCATCACCGCGCCCGTCAGCGCCACGATGAATCCGGCCCCCGTCTTCGGGATGAGGTCGCGGACGTGCACCGTGAAGCCTTTCGGGGCGCCCAGTTTCGTGGCCTCGTCGCTGAACGAGTACTGGGTCTTGGCCATGCACACCGGCAGGCCGGCCCAGCCGTACTTCTCGATCTCCGCGAGCCGCCGCAGGGCCGGGACGGAGAAGTCCACGCCGTCGGCTCCGTACATCTCCTGCACGATGGTCCGGATCTTGTCCTCCACAGACAGATCCAGCGGATACAGGTGCCGGAAGCTGTGCGGAGCGTCGAGCGCGGCAAGCACCTTGGCCGCGAGCTCGTCGCCGCCGTCCCCTCCGCCGCCGCGGCCCCATACGTCGGCCACTGCAGCCGGCACGCCCTCCCCGGCGCACCATTCGAGCAGCCAGGCGAGCTCTTCGGGGGTATCGGTGGCGAACTTGTTGACGGCCACCACCGGGATGATCCCGAACTTTTCCACGTTGCGGATGTGCCGCCGGAGGTTGGCCACGCCGGCGGCCAGGGCCTCCGGATTGGGTTCCTTGAGCAGGTCCTTGGCCACCCCGCCGTGCATCTTCAGCGCCCGCACGGTGGCCACGAGCACGACGGCGGACGGCGCCACGTCTGCGACCCGCGCTTTGATGTCCATGTACTTTTCGGCCCCGAGGTCCGCGCCGAAGCCGGCTTCGGTGACCACGATGTCCGCCAGGCGGCGGGCGGTCTGGGTGGCGATCAGGGAGTTGCAGCCGTGTGCGATGTTGGCGAACGGTCCGCCGTGCACGAGGGCAGGCGTCCCGGCGATGGTCTGCACGAGGTTGGGCTTGACCGCATCCCGGAGCAGCATGGTCAGTGCACCCTGCACGCCGAGGTCCGCCACGGTGACGGGTTCACGGTCATACGTGTAGCCGAAGGTGATGCGGCCCAGCCTGGCCCGCAGATCGGCGATGCCGGTGGCCAGGCAGAAGACCGCCATGATCTCGGACGCCACGGTGATGTCGAACCCGTCCTGCCGCGGAACGCCCTGCAGGGGTCCGCCCAGCCCGATGACCACTTCACGCAGTGAGCGGTCGTTCATGTCCAGCACCCGCTTGAACGTCATCCGGCGCGGATCAATGTTGAGCTCATTGCCTTGAAATATGTGGTTGTCCACCAGGGCCATCAGGGCGTTGTTCGCCGAGGTGATGGCATGGAAATCGCCTGTGAAGTGCAGGTTGATTTCCTCCATGGGCAGCACCTGGGAATAGCCCCCGCCCGTGGCTCCGCCCTTCATGCCGAGAACCGGCCCCAGGGACGGCTCGCGCAATGCAATCATCACCTTCTGCCCGGCCCGGGCCAACGAATCCGCCAGCCCCACCGTTGTGGTGGACTTCCCTTCGCCGGCCGGCGTGGGGGACATGGCCGAGACGAGCACCACCCGGCCCGGAGTCCGGCGCGGCACCGGGCCCGAAGGGCCGGCCGGAACCGTGAGCTTCGCCGGATCGATCTTTGCCTTGTACCTGCCGTAGAGTTCGACGGCGTCAGCGTTGATCCCGGCAGCCGCGGCGATTTCCGTGATGGGCCGCATGACTGCGCGCTGGGCGATTTCCAGGTCACTCAAAGCGTTGGTGTCAGACATCGTCGTCCTTCAGTTCGGGGCTCCGGCCTACGGCCCGTGGCCCACCGGAATCCTGTGGCTCCCAATGTACTGGTCGACGGCGGCGTGGTAGCTCTCCAGCGTGATCGCCGCCGTGCGTGTCCAACCGAATTCCAAAGCGTGCAGCGCAGCGGCCCGCCCCATGTCCTCCCGGGTTGCGGGGTCGTCGTAAAGGTCTTCGAAGACGTCCGCCCAGTCCGCGGCTTTGTGCCCGTCCACCAGCAGACCGGTCCGGCCGTCGAAAAGGGCGCGGGACAGTCCGCCCACCCGGGTGGCAACCACCGGCGTCCCGCAGGCCTGTGCTTCCAGCGCCACCAGGCCGAACGATTCACTGAAGGACGGCATCACCACAACGTCGGCCGAACGGAACCAGCCGGCCAGCTCCGGTGCGTTCACCGGCGGATGGTGCGTGACGACGTCGTCCATTCCGGCGGCGTGGATCAGCGACTTCAGGTCGAAGTCCTTGGCTCCGCTGAGGGCGCCCAGGATGGTTACCTGCAGGTCGATGTCCGGGCGGCGCGCGCGGAGCAGGGCCGCTGCCTTGATGAGGATCTGCGGACCTTTGAGCCGCTGGATCCGGCCCGCGAACAGCAGGTGGAACTTGCCGGCGGGCACTCCGAGCCGGGCACGGGAACGGCTCCGGAACGCAGGGGTGAACACGGTCAGGTCCACGCCCGGGGGAGCGACGTCGATGTTGTCGAAGTCGGCGTTGTAGTGCGACACGAGCTCGGCGGCTTCGGCCGGCGTGTTGGCAATCAGCCGTGCCGCGCCGTCCACAATCCGGTGTTCGCCGTCCTCCCGGCGCCGCGGTTCGGGCTTCTCGCCCGAGTGCAGGAGGAGGTTCTTGACCTTGGCCATGGTGTGCATGGTGTGCACCAGCGGCACTCCCCACAGCCGGGAAAGCTCCAGCCCGGCCACCCCGGAGACCCAGTAATGCGAATGGATGACGTCGTACCGGCCGTGCGGCTGCCGCTGGCGGATACGCTCAATCTCGGCCACCATGCTGTGCAGCAGTTCCGGAAGTTCCTCTTTGGGCAGCTTCCGCGGCGGCCCGGAGATCACGTTGTGGACGCATACACCCGGATCCGGGTGCTCGACGGCGGGCTGGTTCGGCGATGTGGACCGCGTGAAGATCTCCACTTCCACCCCGCTGGCGGCCAGCGCAGAGGCCAGGGCCCGCACGTAGACGTTCATGCCGCCGGCGTCGCCGGAACCCGGCTGTTCCATCGGCGAGGTGTGCAGGGACAGGAACGCGACACGGCGGATCAGAGTCACGGCTCTCCCTTCAACTGGCGGAACTGCATCCGATAAAACATTACTCCTGAAGTAACGCCGCCTTCACAGCCTTCCGCGCACCGGAAACACTCCTGCCGGCCCCGCATCAGTCCCCGCCGCGCCACAGCCGTTTGAGGGCAGGGAAGGCCGCCTCGTACCCGGCCAGGAGTTCGACGGCGAGTTCCTCCGAATCGATGAGCGGATGGAGGGCGAAGGCCCGGACGGCGTCGTCCCGCCGCCCGTGCGCCGCCGCGGCGACCGTCAGCCGCTCCACCTCCTTGACTCGCTGCATGAGGGCCAGCTGGGCGCCGGCCGGGCGGTCCTGCGGCAGGGGCACCGCGCCGTCGGGCGTCACCACGCAGGGAACCTCGACGACGGCGTCCGCCGGCAGTCCGGGAACCGCACCGGCGTTGGGAGTGTTGAGAATGAGCTGGGCACCGGTGCCTGGGCTGCTGCCCAAATCCGTGGCGCCGTCGGCGAGCGCGCGCATGACGCCCAAAGCAACGCGCTCGTAGCCGCCGCCGGCGAGGTCGTCCTCGTCCCGCTGTTCGCCGGCGGTGCGCGCCTCGGCCAGGTAGCCTTCCTCGCGCGAACGGCGGGCGGCGTCCCAGAGTTCGTAGGCGCGGGGGCCAGCCGCGGCCAGTGCGGGGTACAGTCCGGACTGCTGTTCGTGGATGGACTCGCCGCGGGTCTGCCGCATGGCCCGGATGGCGCCAACTGCATGCTCGGTTTCGTAGTAGTAGTACAGGTACTCGTTGGGCAGGCAGCCCAGGGACTGGAGGAACGGCTGGGGAAAGAGCCGGCCCTCCTCGAAGCCGGACAACGCCTGAGCATCCGCCAGGAGCCCGGGCAGCAGATCCTTCCCGTCCGATTCGAGCCGGTAAAGCCAGCCCAGGTGGTTCAGCCCGTAGTAGCCCACGCCGTCGAGCCTTCCTTCCGGCAACGGGGCACCGGCCGCGCGGGCCGCCCGCTGGACCAGCGCACCCGCTGAGTCGCAGATGCCGATCACCCTGTTTCCCAGCACGGGCACCAGCGCCTCGGTGACCATGCCGGCCGGGTTGGTGAAATTGACCAGCCACGCCTCCGGGCAGTGCCGCTGCATCTCCCGCGCCAGCTCCAGCATCCCGGGGATGGACCGCAGGGCATAGGAGATTCCGCCGGCGCCGGTGGTTTCCTGGCCCAGCAGGCCAAGGTCGAGGGCCACGCGTTCATCGGCGGTCCGGCCCGGTGTTCCGCCCGGACGGATGGCCGCGAAAACCATGTCCGTGCCCCTGAGCCCTTCGGCGAGGGATGTGGTGGTGCTGACGGCCGGGGCGGGCCCGCCGTCGGAGGGGCGCATCGATGACAGGACGGCGGAGATAGCGGCCAGCCGCAGGGGATCGACGTCGAACAGGACAAGCTCGCGCACCAGCCCAGCGAACTGGCCGGAAGAGAGCGCCCGGTACACCAGCGGGACACGGAACCCGCCGCCGCCGGCAATCATGAGCCGCATACCCGCAGTCTATTCCGGCGGCACGCACCCCGGCCCGTGACGGCCTGCACCCGGGCATGCTCCCGCCCCCGGCGAGCAGCGGCGCGGCACTTTGCAGGGGTGGCGGGAGGGCGTAGTCTGCCGAACATGGACGCGATACCAGGGCGCCGGTTCGACCCGCTCTCCCACGTCCGCACGCCCACGGACGGGGGCTTCGACCTGCTCCTGACCGGGACGGTTTTCCAGGACATCATCTTTACCGGCCTTCCCCACGCCCCGGAGCCGGGCACGGAGATCTGGAGCGAAGGCATGGGAAGCTGCCCGGGAGGGGTGGCCAACCAGGCCATTGCGGCGGCCCGACTGGGACTGCGGACCGGGCTGGCGGCGGCCTTCGGCGATGACGGGTACGGGGACTACAACTGGAAGATCCTCGCTGGCCAGGAGCACGTGGACCTCTCGCTCTCCAAACGGATTCCCGGCTGGCACTCGCCCGTCACGGTTTCCCTCAGCGTGCAGCACGACCGCTCCATGGTGACCCACGGCCATCCCGCCCCGGTCACCTCATCGGAACTGATCGGCGCCCCGCCCACAGCGCTCGCCGCCGTCGCCGACTTGGACGAGGAGCTGGCACCGTGGGCCGTTGCCGCCTTCAGTGCCGGGGTCAAACTCTTTGGCGACGTCGGCTGGGACGCCACCGGACAGTGGTCCTCCACACGGCTGGACAACCTGCAGTACTTCCACGCCTTTATGCCCAACCAGCGCGAAGCCATGGCCTTCACCGGCAGGGACACCCCGTGGGCGGCGCTGTATGCGCTCGCCGACCGGGTTCCCGTGGCGGTGGTGACCCTGGGACCGCAGGGGGCCATGGCCGTGGACTCCGAAACGGGCGAGGAGGAGTGGGTGCCCTCCCTGCCTGTCACCGCCTTCGACCCCACCGGGGCCGGCGACTGCTTCGGGGCGGCGTTCATTGTGGGCAGCCTAGCCCGCTGGCCGCTGGCGGACCGGCTCCGGTTCGCCAACCTGTGCGCCTCCCTTGCGGTCCAGGAAGTGGGCGGATCCCTGGCCGCACCGGGCTGGGGCGATATAGCCGACTGGTGGAAGCGGGCCAACGCACGGCCCGAACGGCAAAGCAGCCAGTGGCTGCGGCGCTTCAGTTTCCTCGAGGAAATCGTGCGCGATGTTCCCCCGCAGGCGATGCGCCGGGCCACCGCCACCATCGCCCATCTCTCCGACGCCTAGTACGCGGCTCCCGGCCGGATTAGCCACCGGCCGCCGCGCCACTAGAATCACTAGGGTGACTTACCCAGCAGCAACCGGCGACTTCCGGCCCCTCCGGGATGCAACGTCTGGCCCCGCCAGTGAACGTCCCGCCAACGAACGTTCCGCCGTGATCGACCTGGAGGCCATCCGGCATAACGTCCGCC
Source organism: Arthrobacter sp. ISL-72 (assembly GCF_018613755.1). Taxonomy (GTDB): domain Bacteria; phylum Actinomycetota; class Actinomycetes; order Actinomycetales; family Micrococcaceae; genus Arthrobacter. The sequence goes on along the minus strand of NZ_JAGGPP010000004.1, from coordinate 157,925 downwards.
ACCTGGCGGCCGTTGCTTCACCGGCCAAGGTCATGGCCGTGGTGAAGGCGGATGCCTACGGGCACGGTGCCGTTCCCGTTGCCCGAGCCGCGCTCGAGGGAGGGGCGCGCTGGCTTGGCGTGGCGCATATTTCCGAAGCGCTCGCCTTGCGTGCTGCGGGCATCGACGCGCCGCTGCTGGCCTGGCTGCACACCCCGGAGAGCAACTTCGGCGCCGCCGTCGCTGCCGGAATCGACATCGGCTGCTCCGGCTGGGAGCTGGAAAAAATCGTCCTGGCGGCCCGTGAGCAGGAACGCCCCGCACGCATCCACCTGAAAGTGGACACCGGCCTGGGCCGAAACGGTGCAACTCTGGACGCCTGGGACGGCCTGGTCGGTGAAGCGATGGAATACCAGGACGCGGGCCTCCTCCGCGTCGTCGGCATTTTCTCCCATCTTGCCGTGGCCGACGAACCCAACCGCCCGGAAACAGACCAGCAGCTGCAGGCCTTCCGCGAAGTCCTGGCCATCGCCGAGGACGCCGGCGTGGACCCCGAGGTGCGGCACCTGGCCAACACCCCCGGCACGCTTTCCCGCCCGGACACCCACTTCGACCTGGTCCGCGTGGGCCTTGGCATCTACGGGCTCTCACCCTTCGATGGCCAGACGCCGGCCGAACTGGGGCTCCGCCCTGCCATGACCGTCCGCACCAAGGTGGCGCACTGCAAGGACGTCCCTGACGGGCAGGGCGTTTCCTACGGCCTCAATTACCACACCGCCGGCGCCAGCACCCTGGCGCTGATCCCGCTCGGCTACGCGGACGGCGTGCCGCGCGTTGCCACCGGCGGCCCCGTCCGTGTGGAAGGCCGGAACTACCCGGTGGTGGGCAGGATCGCCATGGACCAGATGGTGATTGACCTCGGACCCCGCGGGGTGGCGTCCGGCGGAGCCAGCGCGCTGGGGGCCGAAGCGGTCCTTTTCGGCGACGGCACCGATGGCGGGCCGACGGCTGACGACTGGGCCCGCGCTGCCGGCACCATCAACTATGAAATTGTCACGCGGATCAGCCCGCGCGTGCCGCGGCGGTACGTCAACGAGGAGTATTCCGACGGCGGCGCCACCAGTAAGGGCCAGGGGGACGCACGATGAGCGAGCCGCTGTGGGAACTGTCCCTCACAGTGCAGAGCGCCGAGGAAACCCATGCCCTCGCGGCGGCCCTCGGCGGAGTACTGGAGGCGGGCGACCTGGTCATCCTCACGGGCGAGCTCGGTGCCGGTAAAACCACGTTCACGCAGGGACTGGGCGAGGGGCTGGGGGTCCGGGCGGGCATCATTTCCCCCACGTTCGTGTTGGTCCGCATCCATCCCAACCTGCCGGACGGGTCCCGGCCGGGCGGCCCCGACCTGGTCCATGTGGATGCCTACCGGCTGGAATCCGCCGCCGAGATCGATGACATCGACCTCGAAAACACCATGGACAGCACCGTGACGGTGGTGGAGTGGGGACGGGGACGCGTGGAACACCTCAGTGAGAGCGTGCTCGACGTCGAACTCCACCGGCCGCTTGGCGGCCCCCTGACCGGTGCCCCCGCACCGGATGCTTCCGATCCCGGCGTTGTGATGGACTTCGACACGGACGACGACGACGAACCCCGCACCATCGTGATCCGCGGCTTCGGTCCGCGCTGGGTCGGGCAGCCCCCGCTGCCTGCCGCCTTGAAAGGGAACTCCTGATGCTCATCCTTGCCATCGACACCTCCGCCGTGGCCAGTGCGGCGCTGGTCTCGGACGATGCGCCGGAGGGAGTGCTGGCGAATTTCTCCACCGAGGACACCCGCAGCCACGCCGAAGTGCTGGCCCCGGGCATCGACGCGATGCTCGCCGACGCCGGGGTCACCGGTGCGGACATCGATGCGATTGTGACCGGCGTGGGCCCTGGCCCCTTCACAGGCCTGCGGTCGGGGATCGCCACCGCCCGCACCCTGTCCTACGTGTGGGGCAAGCCCCTGCACGGTTTAATGAGCCTGGACGCCATGGCACTGGAAGTGGCCGAATCCACCGCCGCAGTGCCGGAATTCCTGGTGGCAACGGATGCCAGGCGCAAAGAGGTGTACTGGGCCCGGTACACGCTGGCTGATGGCCAGCTGCCCCGGCTGGTTGACGGGCCGCACGTGGGGTTCGCCGCGGACCTGCCCGGCCTCCCCGCCTACGGCGCCGGTGCCGGCCTTTACGAAGATGTCCTTCGCGCCGACCCCGACTTCAGTTCCGAGCAGCCCGATGCCCTGTTCCTGGGCCAGTTCGCCCTGGCCCGGCTGGCGGCGGGGGAGCAGCTTTTGGACTCCACCCCGCTGTACCTGCGTGAATCCGATGCCCAGGTGCCCGGACCCCGGAAGCGTGCCCTGTGAGCGCCCCGGCGGGCGGCGGCTCAGGCGGCGGCGCCGGCGGCTTTGTTCCCGGCGGCGCAACTCCAGGCGGCACAACTCCCGACCGCGTGACGCTGCGCAGCATGGACGGGGCGGACATACCTGCCGTGCACACACTCGAATGCCGGTTGTTCCCGGTGGACGCCTGGCCGCTGCAAATGTTCCATGACGAACTGGCGCAGACAGAGACCCGGCATTACCTCGTGGCCGAGATCGGCGGGGAGGTCGTGGGCTATGCCGGGCTGATGTGCATTGAACCGATTGCCGACGTGCAGACCATCGCCGTCGTCCCCGAATGCGAAGGCCGGGGCATCGGTTCCGCACTGTTGACCGAACTCATAGCGGAAAGCCGCCGGCGCCGCGCGGGCGACGTGCTGTTGGAGGTACGTGCGGACAATCCGCGTGCCCAGGAGCTCTACCGCCGGTTCGGCTTCGAGCAGATCCATGTCCGGCCGAGGTATTACCGGGACGGAGTCGATGCCCTGATCATGAGGCTCCAGCTGCAGGATTCCAGCCTTGTGGCAAGGCCGCCCAGCACAGATCCCATGCCGTCAACGGAGGCAGACACCCCATGAACCGTAGCCAGCCCCTTGTCCTGGGCATCGAATCCTCCTGCGACGAGACAGGCGTGGGAATCGTCCGCGGAACGGCACTGCTCAGCAACACGGTGTCCTCCTCCATGGAGGAGCACGTACGCTTTGGCGGGGTCATCCCCGAGATCGCGTCCCGCGCGCACCTGGACGCCTTCGTCCCCACACTGCAGGAGGCGCTGGCGGAGGCGGGCGTGAAGCTCGGCGACGTCGATGCGATCGCTGTCACCTCCGGGCCGGGGCTGGCAGGGGCGCTGATGGTGGGGGTGTGCGCTGCGAAGGCGCTGGCGGTTGCCACCGGCAAACCGCTGTACGCCATCAACCACCTGGTGGCCCACGTCGGCGTTGGCCTGCTGCAGAGGGACGACGGCGGCCAGCACCCGGCCCTGCCGGACAACCAGGGGGCCCTGCCGGACAACCTGGGGGCCCTGCTGGTCTCCGGCGGCCACACCGAAATCCTCCGGATCAGGAACATCACCGATGACGTCGAGCTGCTGGGCTCCACCATCGACGACGCCGCCGGGGAAGCCTATGACAAGGTGGCACGGCTCCTGGGGCTCGGCTACCCGGGCGGCCCGGCCATCGACAAACTCGCCCGGACCGGCAACGCGAAAGCCATCCGGTTCCCGCGCGGACTGACGCAGCCAAAGTACATGGGCACCGCGGACGAACCCGGCCCGCACCGCTACGACTGGTCATTCAGCGGACTGAAGACCGCCGTCGCCCGTTGCGTCGAACAGTTCGAAGCCCGCGGCGAAGAGGTGCCGGTGGCGGACATTGCGGCCGCCTTCCAGGAAGCGGTGGTGGACGTGATCACGTCCAAGGCGGTGCTCGCCTGCAGGGAAAACGGAATCACCGAACTGCTGCTCGGCGGCGGCGTGGCAGCAAACTCGCGGCTTCGCCAGCTGACCGAACAGCGGTGCAGCGCGGCCGGGATCCGGCTCACTGTTCCGCCGCTCGAGCTGTGCACGGACAACGGCGCCATGGTGGCCGCCCTCGGCGCCCAGCTGGTCATGGCCGGCGTTGACGCCAGCGGAATCGGGTTCGCCCCGGATTCGTCCATGCCGGTCACCACGGTTTCGGCGTAGTCCCCGTTTCGGTCCAGGTCAGGCGGTACTGCCTACCAGCAGTGCAGCAGTGCAGCAGTGCCGCAGTGGCGCCGCTGGAAGCTCAGGCGGTGGGGCCGTTCCGCATCTGCCGGACGAGGTCCAGCACCACAGCCTGGAGGTCGCCGCCGTGCTCCGCGGCCACCCGGCGCTGCCGCTGGTATCCGGCCCCGCGGCTGATGATTTTTTCGACGTCGGCAAGCTCGTCCGAGCAGCCCAGTTTCGCGGCCACAGGCTCCAGCCGGTTCAGGGTTTCGAGCAGATTTTCGGTGACCAGCTGCTCGTTGCCCTGCGCATCGAGGATGATGATCGCGTCGAGGCCATACCGGGCCGCCCGCCATTTGTTCTCCTGGACGTGCCAGGGCTGCATGGTGGGAATGGTCCCGCCGTTGTCCAGGGTGGTGGAGAACTCGTCCACCAGGCACTGGGTCAGGGCAGCGATGGCACCGACCTCCTCCAGGGTGGCCAGGCCGTCGCAGATCCGCATCTCGATGGTGCCAAGGTTGGGAACCGGGCGGATGTCCCACCGGATTTCCGAGAGCGTGTCGATCACTCCGGTGGTGAACATGTCCTGGACGTAGGACTCGTACTCTTCCCAGGTGGAGAACTGGAACGGCAGCCCGGCGGTGGGCAGTTGCTGGAACATCAGCGCACGCTGGGACGCGTAGCCGGTGTCCTCGCCGCCCCAGAAGGGACTCGACGCGGACAGCGCCTGGAAGTGCGGGAAATAGTTCACCAGGCCGTCCAGTACCGGCAGCACCTTGTCGCGGCGGTCCAGGCCGACATGCACGTGGACGCCGTAAATCACCATTTGGCGGCCCCACCACTGGGTGCGGTCGATGAGCTTGGCGTAGCGTTCCTTGTCCGTGACCGGCTGCAGCTGGGGCGGGCTGAAAGGATGGCTTCCGGCGCAGAATACCTCCACGCCCATGGAGTCGGTGACTTCCCGGACGGCGGCGAGTGAACTGCTGAGGTCCGCCTTCGCCTGGGCCACGGTTTCGCAGATGCCGGTGACCAGCTCCACGGTGTTCAGCAGGAGTTCCTGCTTAATGTGGGGGTGTTCGTCATTTTCATTGAGCTCAGGGTGATTGGCCGCCACGCCGCGGAGCACCTCGTTGGCCACGGAGGCCAGTTCGCCGGTCTGCGCGTTCACCAGGGCCAGCTCCCATTCCACACCGAGAGTTGATTGCCTGGATGAAGCGAAATCAATCTTCAATGTGGTCCCTTTACTGTTCCGCCGTCCGTTGCCGAAGCCGCCTAGGGGCGGGCAACGGGTGGTTCAAGTCTAGTGCAGGGGTAGCATCGAGTTGATGGCTTGGTTTCAACGACGCAGTGACAGTTTTCACAAGACAGCGGCAACTTTGACGGTGGCTGCGGCCATGCTCGCCTCCGCCGCCTGCACTGCGGTGCCCGCTCCCACGCGTTCCGGAACGCCGTCCGGATCCGGAACTTCCGCCGGAACAGAAGCACCGGCGCCGTCGGCCAGCCCCACCCGCTCCGGCCCCGGCACCACCGGCAGCCCGGCCGCACCCCGGACTCCCACGCCGTCCCCTGGCGAGCGCCAACTGGGCTGGGGCCCGCAGCAGCGTGACGAAGACGCGGCCCGCGCCGCAGTCGCAAAAATGAGCGTGGAACAGAAGGCCGGACAGGTGCTGATGCCGTTCTTCGCCGGAACCGACTTTGCGGCCCAGGCGGCAACGGTCGAACGGCTGCACCTGGGCGGATCAATTGTCATGGGTGACAACGTGCCGAGCTCCGCCGACGGCACCGTGGACACCGCCGCAATGGCCGCCGGCATTGGCCGCCTCCAGAAAGCTGTCAGGGCGGACGGCCGCACGTGGCCGGCAGTGATCGGTGTGGACCAGGAGGGCGGGATGGTCGCCAGGCTGCGCGCCCCGTTGACGGAATGGCCCGCCCCCATGAGCTACGGCGCCGCCGGCGACGACGGTTTGGCCGCCGAAGCCGGCACAGCGCTTGCCTCCGAGCTGGCCGGGCTCGGCTTCACCGCCGACTTTGCGCCGGACATGGATATCACGGCAGGTCCGCAGGATCCCACCATCGGTGCCCGGGCCATGTCCGGCAGCCCGGACGCCGCGGCACGGCTGGGCGTCGGTTTTGCCGAAGGGATGCTGGCCGCCGGGGTCCTGCCCTCCGCCAAGCACTTCCCCGGGCACGGCACGGTAACCGTCGATTCACACGAGAACCTGCCCGTGCAGAAAGCGACCGTGGAGGAACTCAGGGCGAAGGACTGGAAGCCCTTCCAAGCCGCCATCGACGCCGGCCTGCCGATAATCATGACCGGCCACATTTCCGTGCCCGCGCTGGAACCGGGCGTTCCGGCGTCGTTGTCGACAGCGAGCTACGCCACGCTCCGAAGCATGGGCTTCAAAGGCGTGGCCGTGACCGATGCGCTCAACATGGGTGCTGTGCAGAAGCAGTTCCCCGGGGAATCCGCCGCACCGCGGGCGCTGGCAGCGGGAGCGGACCTGCTCCTGATGCCAGGGGACGTGGCAGCCGCGCACGCGGCAGTGGTGAGCGCAGTGAAGGCCGGAACCGTGCCGGCATCGCGCCTGGACGAGGCGGCGCAGCGGGTGGTCACCATGATGATGTGGCGCGCCAGGACCCCCGTTGCGCCCGGCGCGGCACCCGGCAGCGGCACCGCCCTCTCGCAGCGTGTTTCCGCGGCCGCCGTCACCGTCCTGGCCGGACCATGCCGCGGCCCGATAGTGCCCGGCCGCATCCGGCTGGCAGGCGGGAGTGAACTGGACCGGGCACGTTTTGCCAAAGCAGCCCAGGCAGCGGGTATCACCCTTGGCAGCGGACCGCTCGTGACGCTGATCGGCTACGAAGAGCCGGCGGCAAAAGCCGACGTCGTGGTGGCACTTGACGCCCCGTGGCCGCTGGCAGGATCTGCAGCGCCGGCAAAGGTGGCGCTGTACGGGCGCAGCCAGGAAGCCTTCAATGTCCTGGCCGCCGTGCTGGCAGGCAAGGCACCGGCCCCCGGAAAGCTGCCCGTCGGCGTGGGAGCCCACGCACCCGGAACCGGCTGCTGACAGAATGGACCCGTGCCAATTCTGAATAAAGACATGACCCTGTGCATTTCCCTCTCGGCCAGGCCGAGCAACAACGGGACCCGCTTCCACAACCACCTTTATGAGCAGCTGGGCCTGAACTGGATCTACAAGGCCTTCGCGCCGACGGACCTGGCGCAGGCCATCGCCGGGGTCAGGGGCCTGGGCATCCGCGGCTGTGCGGTGTCCATGCCGTACAAGGAGGACGTCATTGCCCTGGTTGACGTTATGGACCCCTCGGCCAAGGCCATCGACTCGGTCAACACGATCGTCAACGACGGCGGCCGGCTCACGGCCTACAACACGGACTACACGGCGATCGAGCAGCTGCTGCAACGGAACGCCGTCCCCACGCACTACTCCGTGCTGCTCAGGGGCTCCGGCGGCATGGCCAAGGCCACCGCAGCCGCCCTCCGCGACGCCGGCTTCACGGACGTCACGATCGTGGCCCGCAACGAGGCATCCGGGCAGGAACTGGCGGATCTCTACGGCTTCAAATGGAGCTCCGAACTGCCCGCTGCGGACGCGGGAGGCCGGGCGGACATGATCATCAATGTCACGCCCGTGGGCATGGCCGGCGGCCCGGACGCCGACTCGCTGTCCTTCCCGCAGGAGGCGGTGGAGGCCGCGCAGGTGGTGTTCGACGTCGTGGCGCTGCCCGCAGAGACTCCGCTCATTAAGGCGGGCCGCGCGGCGGGAAAGACCGTAATCACGGGCGCGGAAGTGGCCACCATCCAGGCGCTGGAGCAGTTCGTGCTGTACACCGGCATCCGGCCCACCGACGAGCAGGTCCGCGCGGCCGAAGAGTTCACCCGGGCGCAGTAGCTGCCGGCCCGGTGGACCCGGCTGCCGGCCCCGGCCGCTGCGGGCAGCAGCCTAAGCCCGAGCCTGCACCGGCTCCACCGAGATGGCCACCCGGTCCTCGCCGATCCTGGTGAGGACCAGGGTGGCTGTCTTTTTGCCCTTCGAGCCCTTCGCTCCGGCGAGCAGCTGCTTGCGGAGCTCCTCCGGCGTGACCGAGGTGCCGCGCTTCTTGATGTCCAGCACGCCGATGTTGTTCTGCTTCACCCAGGCCTTCAGGGACTTGACGTGGAACGGCATGACTTCCAGGACCTTGTAGGCCCGGGCAAACGGTGTGTCCACCAGTTCGGGGGCGCAGATGTAGGCAATGTGTTCGTCCACGAGGTGGCCGCCCAGGCGCGCCGCGACGTCCGCCACGAGCCCGGCACGGATGACGGCGCCGTCGGGCTCGTACAGGTAGCCCTCCACCGGGCCGACGGGTGCCACGGGTCCGGCGTCGAACTCCTCTGCGCTGGTGATTTCCGCCGCGCCCTGCGGTCCGAGCAGCAGCGCCGCCCGCCGGATGCCGGGCCGGCTGACCTCGTTGAACCACAGGGTGACCTCGGTGACGTCGCCGCCCACCGAAACCCACTGGGCCTCGCAGCCGGCGGGAACTGAACCATGGGGGATTCCGGGCCCCATCTTCACGCCCACGGCCCGCCCGGACGCTGCGAGGGACTCCACGAAGGACAGTGGCGGGGAGAATTCCTCCGGATCCCAGATGCGCTTTGTGCCGGAGGTCGACGTGGTGCGGCGGGCCGGATCCAGCCAGACCCCGCCCACGCCGTCGAGTGGGACTGAAGTGGCATCGGAGTGGACCACGCTGGCGTGCGGGAACGGAATCAGGTTCATGGTGGCGCAGGCGGCGGTGGTCTCGTCCATCTCCACTGCGGTGACCTTGATGTCCATGGACGCCAGGGCCATGGCGTCGGCGCCCAGCCCGCAGCCGAGGTCTGCCACATGCTCGATCCCGGCGGTCGCGAACCGCTCCGCGTGCCGGGCCGCGACGTTGAGGCGGGTGGCCTGTTCCAGCCCGGCGGCCGTGAAGATCATCTGCCGGGCGAATTCGCCGAATTTGGCCTCGGCCTTGGTTCGCAGCCTGGACTGAGTCAGCACGGCGGACACCAGCGCGGGGGAGTGGCCGGCCTTCCGGAGCGAGTCGTTCAGCCGGAACGCCTCATCCTCGCGGTACGGGCCGAGGGACGCCAGCAGCTCCCAGCCTTCGCTGGTCAGGAGGGGAGCGATCAGGTCCTGCGGTGCGTCAGCCATGGCATCAAGCCTAATCGAGGAGCCCGACACGCGCGGTGCCGATAGGGTTGAAGGCATGGAAGACAGTGCAGGGCCCCAGCCACCAGCCGATGACCGGAACATTGACCGCCACGAACACACCGGCCTTGCCAAGTACGCCAGGCCCGCGCTGATCGCGGCTGCCGCCATCGCCGTGGTGTGCCTCGCGCTCCTGGTCATCATCTTCTTCCTGGATTCGTTCAACGCCACGGTGTATTCGGTGGGCGGCAAGAACATCCAGGACGCCACCGAGGAAGCACGCCAAATCCGCGAGTCCTACTCGGCGGTCCGCACGGGCGGCCTCGTGTTCCTCATTGCCTCGCTGGCCACCGCACTGGCCGCCGCCGTCGTGCTTTACCGGAACCGCAACGTTAAGGGCGACGGCGACACGGACGACGGCGACGACGTCGACTTCGAGGACCTGGCCGGCCAATAGCTGTTCACCCGAGACGAAATTCTGGCACTCGCCTTGACCGAGTGCTAACCACTTACATAGAGTCGTCATTAGCACTCTCCCTAGGAGGGTGCTAACACACGAAGAGCTGCCAGCCTGGCTGCTGCCGGCACCGCGACGACGGTTTGCCGCCACGGCGCAACAGTTTTTACTGTCCATGAATTTTGACGAAAAGGAGAGGTCCGAGTGTCGGTCTCTATTAAGCCTCTTGAGGATCGTATTGTTGTCCGCCCGCTCGAAGCCGAGCAGACCACGGCTTCCGGCCTGGTCATCCCGGACTCCGCACAGGAGAAGCCGCAGGAAGGCGAAGTTGTTGCAGTAGGCCCCGGCCGCTTTGAGGACGGCAACCGCGTTCCGGTCGACGTAGCCATCGGCGACGTCGTCATCTACTCCAAGTACGGCGGAACTGAAGTGAAGACCGGCGGCGAAGAGTACCTCGTGCTGTCCGCCCGCGACGTTCTGGCGATCGTCGTAAAGTAACTCTTGGACCCCCGCACGCTGTTCCGCCTCAGGCCGGGACAGCGCGCGGGGTTTCTGTCTTGAAAGGACAAAACCATGGCAAAGCAGCTTGCGTTTAACGACGCTGCCCGCCGGTCGCTTGAAGCCGGCATCGACAAGCTCGCCAACACGGTCAAGGTGACGCTCGGCCCGCGCGGCCGCAACGTCGTGCTGGACAAGAAGTGGGGCGCTCCCACCATCACGAACGACGGCGTGACTATCGCCCGTGAAATCGAACTGGACGACCCCTACGAAAACCTTGGCGCACAGCTGGCCAAGGAAGTCGCCACCAAGACCAACGATGTTGCCGGTGACGGCACCACCACCGCCACCGTGCTGGCACAGGCACTGGTCAAGGAAGGCCTGCGCAACGTTGCTGCCGGCGCCGCCCCCGGCCAGATCAAGCGCGGCATCGAGGTTTCGGTCGAGGCCGTTGCAGCTCGCCTGCTCGAGAACGCCCGCCCGGTCGAAGGCACCCAGGTTGCCAACGTTGCTGCCATCTCGGCGCAGAGCGACGAGGTTGGCGAGCTCCTCGCCGAGGCATTCGGCAAGGTCGGCAAGGATGGTGTGATCACCATCGAGGAATCCTCCACCACGCAGACCGAACTGGTCCTCACCGAGGGCATGCAGTTCGACAAGGGCTACCTGTCCCCGTACTTCGTCACGGACGCCGAACGCCAGGAAGCAGTCCTGGAAGACGCCCTGATCCTGATCAACCAGGGCAAGATCTCCTCGGTGCAGGAATTCCTGCCGCTGCTGGAGAAGGCACTGCAGAGCTCCAAGCCGCTGTTCATCATTGCCGAAGACGTCGACGGGGAGGCTCTGTCCACGCTGATCGTCAACCGCATCCGCGGCACCCTGAACGTTGTTGCCGTCAAGGCTCCCGGCTTCGGCGACCGCCGCAAGGCCATGCTGCAGGACATCGCCACCCTCACCGGTGCACAGGTTGTCTCCCCGGAACTGGGCCTCAGCCTGGACTCCGTCGGCCTTGAGGTGCTGGGTACCGCCCGCCGCATCACGGTCACCAAGGACAACACCACCATTGTTGACGGTGCAGGCACCGCCGAGGACGTTGCGGCACGGGTTGCCCAGCTGCGCGCCGAGGTTACCCGCACCGACTCCGACTGGGACAAGGAAAAGCTCCAGGAGCGCCTGGCCAAGCTGGCCGGCGGCATCGGCGTGATCAAGGTCGGCGCAGCCACCGAGGTTGAGCTGAAGGAAAAGAAGCATCGCATCGAAGATGCCGTGTCCTCCACCCGCGCTGCCCTCGAAGAAGGCATCGTGGCCGGTGGCGGTTCCGCACTGATCCACGCGCTGAAGGCACTCGACGAGGACCCGGCCGTCACGGCACTCGAAGGTGACGCGGCTGCTGCCGTTGGCATCGTCCGCCGCGCACTGGTCCAGCCGTTGCGCTGGATCGCCCAGAACGCAGGCTTCGACGGCTATGTCGTCGCGGCCAAGGTTGCCGAGGCCGAAGTCAACCAGGGCTTCAACGCCAAGACCGGCGACTACGAAGACCTCATCGCTGCCGGCGTCATCGACCCCGTCAAGGTGACACGCGCAGCCCTCCGCAACGCCGCTTCCATCGCAGCGCTGGTTCTCACCACCGAGACCCTCGTTGTTGAAAAGCCGGCCGAAGAGGACGAGCACGCAGGCCACAGCCACTAGGCTGTCTGCTGAAATAAATCGCTGAAAAGGCCGGCCCGGCCTCTCCGCCGGGCCGGCTTTTTCGTGCCCCCTGTTGGTCCCGCCCGCGGCCCGCCGCGGCCCGCCGAGGCCCGCCGCGGCCCGCCGCGCCCCGCTGCCGGAGCTTGTGCCCATGGCCGGCCGGGCGTACGGTGACGCTTAACGACGGGCCGCCAAAGACATGGCGCGCGAGGACGTGGCGGTTGGAGAATGGACGCGGACCGGGCCGGCAGGACCCGGGCTGATCCGGGGAGGCACAATGGCATCGTCTGAAGCGGACCTTGACCGGGGCCGTTCCGCGTTCACGGAGCATCGCTGGTCGGAGGCCTTCGAGCAATTCGTCGACGTCGACCGCACGGGGGGCCTGCCGACGGCTGACCTGGAACGTCTTTCCACCGTGGAAAACCTGATAGGCAAGGTAACTGCCAGCGTGGACGCCCTCACCCGTGCGCACGAGGAGTACCTCGTGGTCGGTGATGTTGCCAGCGCCGCACGCTGCGGGGCCTGGCTTGGCATGTATCTCATGAACAACGGCGAAATGGCCCGCAGCCAGGGCTGGTTCGCCCGGACACAAAGGCTTGTGGATGAGCTCGACGAGCCCTGTCCGGCGGAGGGCTTGGTGCTGGTTCCCGTGGCCCTGGGCATGCTGTACCGCGGCAACCCCGCCGGTGCCCTCCGCGTCTTCGGCGAATCCCAGGCCATCGGCGAAAAGTTTCAGGACCGGGACCTCATCTCGCTGTCGCTGCTGGGCACGGGCCAGGCCACCCTCATGTTGGGCGACATCAGCGCGGGCCTCCGGCTCTTTGATGAAGCCATGGTTGCGGTCACCGCCGGGGAACTTTCACCCGTCCCTTCAGGGATCATCTACTGCGCAGTTGTCGGCAACTGCCATCTGGCCTTCGACCTGCGCCGAGCGCTGGAATGGACGGCCGCCCTGGACCACTGGTGCGGGGAACGGCCGGACATGGTTCTCTTTACCGGCCAGTGCCAGGCGCACCGGGCCGAACTGTACCGCCTGCACGGGGCATGGTCCGAGGCCGCCGCTGCAGCGAAGGCTGCCCAGGGCTTGTCCGCCTCCGGGGACTACATGGCCCTTTTTGGCGGGCACTACCAGTTGGGCGAAGTGCAGCGGCTGACCGGTGAACTGGATGCGGCCGATGAATCGTACCGGCTCGCAGGCCGCAGCGGGTACGAGCCGCAGCCCGGGCTGGCCCTGCTGCACCTGGCCCGCGGCGATGCCTTGCAGGCGCAGGCGGTGATTCGAGGGGCAGCCGACGCCACCGACCTCGCCACCCGCCGTCACCTCCTGCCTGCCCTAGCAGAGATCGAACTGGCCGCAGGGGATGGGGCGGCGGCCCGACGGGCCGCTGACGAGCTTGCCTCCGTTGCCCGGGACTGTGGAATGCCGATGGCCCAGGCCGCCTCCTGCCAGGCGGACGGGGCTGTGCTGCTCGCCGAAGATGCGCCCGGCCAGGCACTCCCGGTCCTCCGGCGGGCGTGGACGCTGTGGCGCGAACTGGGCGTTCCGTATGAGGCCGCGCGCTGTCGCGCCCTTTTGGGGCTGGCCTGCCGCGCAATGGGCGACGGCGTGTCGGCGGCCATGGACTTCGAAGCCGCGTATGCCGAATTCGTTGAGCTGGGAGCAGGCCCGGCTGCTGCATGGGCGGCGTCCCTCCAGCGGCCGGCGGGAAAGGCCGATGCAGGACCGCTGACACCGAGAGAACTGCAAGTGCTCCGGCTGGTTGCTGCCGGAAAAGCCAACCGCGTCATCGCCGGCGACCTCTACCTGAGTGAGAAGACCGTGGCCCGCCATATCAGCAACATCTACCTCAAGCTCGGGCTGCAATCGAGGGCCGCGGCCACCCGGTACGCCTACGAGCACGGCCTCGCCGGCTGATCTCCGGACTGCATAGAACCACCCACTCAGGCGGCGGGAAAGATGCATATTTCTGCCGACGCGGCCGCCGTGGCCGCGGCCCTACTGTCGAAGCATGAACCTTCCCGTCCTGGCCGGCACCTTCTCCACAGTGCTGTTTGCCCTAGGAATGCTGCCCATGCTGTACAAGGCCGCACGGACGAAGGATCTTGCGTCCTACAGCCTGGGCAGCCTGGTCCTCAGCAATGTGGCCAACGCGGTCCACTCCGTGTACGTGTTCCACTTGCCGGCGGGTCCAATCTGGCTGCTCCACGTGGTGTACGTGCTCGCGTCCGCACTCATGCTCTTCTGGTGGCTTCGGTTCAGGTCCGCATCGCCCGGTGAGGGCCCGGCCCTGGCTCACGCGGTGCTGGATCACGCGGTGCTGGCTCACCCAGCGGGGTCCAAGGTTCAGCCTATGAATCAGCACACACCTGAGAAGGAGGCACCACAATGAACGGCATGAACGACCCCGCGGCAGAAGTCCTCGACACACTGGTGATCGGAGGGGGACAGGCCGGCCTGGCCATGGGTCACTACCTCAAGGGACAGGGCAGGGGATTCCTGATCCTGGATGCCAACCCGCGGATCGGGGACGCGTGGCGGCTGCGCTGGGACACCCTCCGGCTGTTCACCCCGGCGAAGTATGATGGCCTCCCCGGGCTGCCGTTCCCGGGAGACGGGTTGTCATTTCCGGCCAAGGACGAGCTCGCTAACTACCTTGAAGCCTATGCCGCCAGGTTCGACCTTCCGGTCCGGACCGGCGTCAGGGTCGAAAAGCTGCGGCACGAGGAGGGACGCTTCGTTGCCTCCTCGGACGGCCGCCGGTGGGTAGCCCGCAATGTCGTGGTGGCCACCGGTTCCACGCAGGCACCCAGGTTTCCGGACTTTGCCTCAGGCCTTTCGCCCTCCATCACCCAGCTCCATTCCAGCCGTTACCGGAATCCAGGGCAACTGCAGCCTGGCCCGGTGCTCGTGGTAGGCCTGGGGAACTCAGGAGCGGAAATTGCCCTGGAAGTGAGCGGCACCCACTCCACGCTGGTGGCCGGCAAACCCGGCGGTGAGCTTCCCGTGCGTCACGGACGGACGGCGGCGCGCTTTGTCCTGCCAGTCGTGCGCTTCCTGGGTCTGCATGTCCTTACCGTGGACAATCCGCTGGGAAGAAAAGCGGCGCCGCACATGCTGGCCCATGCCCACCCGCTGATCCGTACGAAGCAAAAAGACCTGGCTGCCGCCGGCGTCGAGTTCGTTCCGCGCGTGACCGGCGTTCAGGACGGAAAACCGGTGGTCGCGGGCACCCCTCTCGAAGTGTCCAACGTGATCTGGTGCACCGGCTATCGCGAATCCTTTGACTGGATCGAACCGCAGGTATTCGACGGCAACGGGCGCCCCCGGCAACACCGCGGCGTTTCCACCGACATGCCCGGATTGTTCTTCCTGGGCGAGGAATTCATGTACGCGGCGGCATCGGCAACCCTGCCGGGCTCGTGCCGCGACGCACGGTACCTGGCCGGAAGGATTCCTGCCGCGTCGCCGGCTTAGCGGTTCTGGAAACTCCCAGCTTGCAGTGCATTAATGGGAGGCGGGGGACATGTTCGCCGGCGCCGGCGATTCGCGTTGAAAATTACGATTCGATAACATGGATGCTTTGGTTGTCCGCCTGAGGGGTTTTTCTATGTCTGTAGCGAGAGCCCTGGCCTCGCCGCGCCGTAGCGGCTCTGGCGCGGAAGCGAACCGGCAATCGAAGTTCCGGCCCGAAATCCAGGGCCTTCGGTCCTTGGCCGTCCTCATGGTGGTCACGTACCACATCTGGTTCGGACGCGTATCCGGCGGCGTTGACGTGTTCCTGCTGATCTCGGCATTCCTCATGACCCTGCAGTTTGTGGGCCGGTACGAACAGGGCAGGCCGATGGCCCTGATCAAGCACTGGCTGCACCTGTTCCGGCGCCTGCTGCCGGCGGCCGTAACCGTGATCATCGCCGTCCTCGTAGCGAGCTATCTGTTCCTGCCCCGCACCCGCTGGCTCGGAATCATCTCCGAAGGCTGGGCCTCGCTGTTCTACGCCGAAAACCGGCTGTTGCAGTCGCAGGCAACGGACTACTACGCCACGGACCACAGCATCGCCAGCCCGTTCCAGCATTTCTGGTCCCTGTCCATCCAAGGGCAGGTCTTCATCCTGTGGCCGCTGATCTTTGCCGGCGCTGCCCTCATTGCCAGGCGGTACCGGCTGCATTACCGGATCCTGCTCTGCTACATCTTCGCCGCCATTTTCCTGGCGTCCCTGGTCTTCTCGATTGTCTTCACCCTCACCAACCAGGCACAGGCCTACTTTGATACCGGCGCACGCCTGTGGGAATTCGCCCTGGGCACACTCGTGGCACTGATCCTCCCCGGCTTCCGGATTCCCCGGACCGGCCGGATCCTCCTTGGATGGCTGGGTGTGGTGGCCATGCTCAGCTGCGGAATCCTGCTCAATGTCCAGGCCGCGTTTCCCGGTGTGGCCGCGCTGTGGCCCACCCTCGCCGCGGCCTGCGTCATTGTCGCCGGGCAAACCGGCAGCCGGATCGGGGCCGACCGGATCCTCAGCGCCGCACTATTGGTCCGGCTGGGGGACAACTCGTACGCCCTGTACCTCTGGCACTGGCCCGTCCTGGTCATCGCCCTTGCCGCCACGGGCAAGGACCACGCCGGGCCCATTTCCGGCACGGTCATCATTGTCGTTTCGTTGGCGCTCGCGTACGTCACCACCCGGTTCATCGAGAAGCCATGGCGCGAATGGAGCTGGCCGGAGGTCAACCGTCGCCGTGCGTTCATTTCGATCGCCATGGTGGCCGCGCTCGCGGCAGGCTCGCTCGCGGGTGCCAGGCAAGGGATCCAAATGCAGGCGGACGCCGCCATGGCCCAGGCTGAATACAACAATCCCGGCGCCAGGAGCCTGATGCCCGGTTATTCAGGGAAGGCGGCGGCAGACGCAGTCCTCCTGCCGGACCTGGCTGATGCGGGCAGCGACTGGGCGGATTTCCCCGGCGGATGCCAGGGCTTCCATGACCCGGACGGCATCCGCTGCACCAACGGTGAGGTGGAGTCGCCCGTGAAGACGATCGTGGTGTGGGGAAGTTCCCATGCCGGCGTCTGGGCCACGCCGGTGATGGAACTGGCCAAGCGGCACCACTGGTCGGTGGTGACCTACGTTAAGGCCCTGTGCCCGGTCACCCAGGGTGAGGACGCGGAAGTTCCCGGGAATTGCGTGGACTTCAACAAAGCAGTCTCAGCGGAAATCGCCAAGATCCAGCCCGACCTTATTTTCACCACCAGCACGCGCGTGGGCCACGGCGAAGGCGGAACTGAATACATGGATCCGGGCTGGGCGGACATGCTCCAAAGCGTCGCCGGAAACAGTATTCCCGTGGTCTCGGTCCGGGACACCCCGCGTTTCCCCGGCTCCGTGCCCGAATGCCTGGCCCAGCATGCCGACGACGAAGCCGCCTGCGCTGTCCCGCGCACCAATGCCTACGCCGGGGAGTCTCCGGCCAACGCCTACCCCAGTGTGAAGAACCTGGATTTCTCGGATTACTTTTGCCCGGGGGACACGGACACCTGCCCGGCGGTGATCGGAAACGTCATCGCCTACCTTGACGACAACCACCCAACCGCGACCTACATGAAGACCCTCACTCCGATATTCGAGGAACGGTTCATGGAGGCGACGGGCTGGAAGGACCAATGACGACGGAAACACGCAACGGAGCCAAAACAAGCAGCGGAAACAAGGCAGCCAGGAAAGGGTACCGCCCCGAGGTCCAGGGCCTCCGGGCACTCGCCGTCCTGATGGTGGTCACCTACCACGTCTGGCTGGGCCGGGTATCCGGCGGTGTGGACATCTTCCTGTTGATCTCCGCGTTCCTGCTCACCCTGTCGTTCGTGCGCAAGGTGGAAAGCGGCCATCCCCTTAAGCTCGTCAGCCACTGGCTGCACCTCTTCAAGCGGCTTCTGCCGGCCGCCGTCGTCGTTATTCTCGGTGTCCTGGTAGGAACCTGGGCCATCCTTCCCCAAAGCCGCTGGCCCGACGTGCTGGAGCAGGCCTGGGCCTCCCTGCTCTACCGGCAGAACTGGCTGCTCGCGGACTCGGCCGTTGACTACTACGCCCAGGACCACTCGGGGGCCAGCCCCCTCCAGCACTTCTGGTCGCTGTCCATCCAGGGGCAGGTCTTTATTCTGTGGCCACTGGTGTTTGCGGGAGCAGCAGTGCTGCACCGGGTGCTGCGCCGGCCTGCCGTCAGCTACCGGATGCTGCTGGCCCTTGCCTTCGGTGCGATCTTCGCGGTGTCGCTGGCGTACTCCATCGACCAGACCGCCACCAACCAGGCCTACGCCTACTTTGACACCCGCACCAGGCTGTGGGAGTTCGCGCTGGGCTCCCTCCTGGCGCTCGCCCTTCCGTACCTGAAGCCGGGGAAAATCCTTCGCGTCATCCTCGGCTGGACCGGCGTGGCGGCCATGGTGTCCTGCGGCCTGCTGCTGACCGTGGACCGGTCCTTTCCCGGGTTCGTGGCGCTGTGGCCCACACTGGCCGCTGCGGCCATCATCGTGGCCGGCCAAAGCGGCAGCCGCTTCGGTGCCGACCGGCTGCTGAGCTGGAAGCCCCTCGTTTCCCTCGGCGACAATTCCTATGCGCTGTATCTGTGGCACTGGCCGCTGCTGGTGCTTGCCCTCGCCGGCACAGGCATTGTCTCGCCAAACCTGGTCCAGGGACTCGCGATCGTGACCGCTTCCGTAGTCATGGCTGTCCTCACAACCCGCTTCGTGGAAAAGCCGCTGCGCGACTGGCACTGGCCCCAGCGGCGGGTCTGGCGGAACGCCGTCGTCATCGCCGCCTGCGGAGCGCTGCTGGCAGGGCCGGTGTCCCTCTGGCAGACCCAACTGACCGCGGACGAAGCAGCCGCCGCGGCGCAGCCCAGGGAACTGACCCCGGGTGCCGCCGCCCTCACTCCGGAAAACGTGGGAAAACCGACGCCGGAAGCGAGGATCATCCCGGCGCCGGCCGCCATGGAACATGAATGGGCGGACATCGACGGCCTCTGCACCGACGCCAACGTGCCCGCCGATCCGCTGCTGTCCGGCTGCCTGCAGAACACCAAACCGGAAACCGTCACCAAGCGGATCGTGGTGCTGGGCGATTCCCATGCGCAGCAGTACATGGCAGCGCTGGGGCCGATCGCCAAGGAACACGGCTGGGAAGTGGTCACCCTGCTGAAGGGGAACTGCCGCTTCGGGGCCGAGTCGGCCGAACGCAACGAAGAATGCAACGCCTTCAACAAGGCCAGTGCGCAATATGTGCTCGAACACAAGCCTGATGCCGTATTCACCGTTGCGTCCCTGACGCATAAAGAAGCGCCGTTCGAGACGGAAGTTCCCGGCTACCTCGAGGGCATCAAGCCCTTCACCGACGCCGGAATGGACGTCATCGGCGTCCGGGACAACCCGCGGTTCGGATTCAATATTCCGGAGTGCGTGCAAAGGAAGGGCGCTGACGCGGCCGAATGCAACCGGCCATTAAGCGAATCGCTTGCCGCCTCCTCGCCCCTGGACGCCTACCGCGGCAAGGTGGAGGGCCTGCACCTGATGGACCTCAGCGACTTCATCTGCGCGGACGGGATCTGTCCGGCAGTGGTGGGAAACGTGTACGTCTATAAGGACGACAACCACCTGACCAAGACCTATGTGCAGAGCATGATTCCGATGTTCGAGAAGCGGCTGCTGGCCGCCACCGGCTGGGTCTGACCGGGCGTACGTCCGCCCGGTGTTTCAGCCGCGCGTGCGGTTCCTCACATTACCGCTCCGGAATATGGGGATCGCCGCCAAGGTTCTAGAATTTATTCAATACTTCCGCATCAAGGCACCCCGCCCTGCATCACCATCTGCACAGGCCAGTCCCGTAATGACGGGCTGGTCATCAGCTGCAACCCCTACCCGTGAACCCCGGAATTAAGGTAAGAGGCGCACTCATGACCCAGCCCGAACACAACCCGTTCGGCTTTATCGGCCTGACCTACGACGATGTCCTGCTCCTGCCGGGGCACACCGACGTCATCCCGTCAGAGGCCGACACCTCCTCGCGCATTTCCAAGCGCATCACCGTCCAGACTCCGCTGCTCTCCGCGGCCATGGACACCGTTACCGAGTCCCGGATGGCCATCGCCATGGCCCGCCAGGGCGGCCTCGGCGTGGTCCACCGCAACCTCTCCATCCAGGACCAGGCCGACCAGGTGGACCGGGTGAAGCGCAGCGAATCCGGGATGATCACCAACCCGCTGACCATCGGCCCGGAAGCAACACTGGCCGAACTGGACGAGATCTGCTCGCACTACCGGGTCTCCGGGCTGCCGGTGGTGGACGAGGGCATGCGGCTGCTGGGCATCGTCACCAACCGCGACACCCGCTTCGTGCCGGAAGCGGATTTCCCGATCCGCCTCGTCAGCGACGTCATGACCAAGATGCCCCTCGTTACCGGGCACGTCGGCATCAGCCGCGACGAAGCCTCGCACAAGCTGGCCACGAACAAGATCGAAAAGCTCCCCCTGGTTGACGATCAGGGCCGCCTCAAGGGCCTCATCACCACCAAGGACTTCACCAAGGCCGAGCAGTACCCGCTGGCCACGAAGGACGATGAAGGCCGCCTGCGAGTCGGTGCCGCCATCGGTTTCTTCGGCGACGGCTGGGAACGTGCCATGACCCTCATCGACGCCGGCGTGGACGCCCTGTTCGTTGACACCGCCAACGGACACTCCCAGGGCGTGCTGGACATGATCACCCGCCTGAAGTCCGATCCTGTCGCCGCGCACGTGGACATCATCGGCGGCCAGGCTGCCACCCGCGAAGGCGCGCAGGCACTCATCGACGCCGGTGCCGACGGCATCAAGGTGGGCGTGGGTCCGGGCTCCATCTGCACCACCCGCGTGGTGGCCGGTGTGGGCGTTCCGCAGATCACCGCCATTTACGAGTCCGCGAAGGCGGCCATCCCGGCCGGTGTGCCGCTGATCGCCGACGGCGGCCTGCAGTACTCGGGCGACATCGGCAAGGCGCTGGTTGCCGGCGCGGACACTGTGATGCTCGGCTCGCTGCTGGCCGGCTGTGACGAATCGCCGGGCGAGCTGATCTTCGTGAACGGCAAGCAGTTCAAGAGCTACCGCGGCATGGGATCCCTCGGGGCCATGCAGACGCGCGGCAAGAACACGTCGTACTCCAAAGACCGTTATTTCCAGGCAGATGTGTCCGGTGACGACAAGCTGATCCCGGAAGGCATCGAAGGCCGGGTGGCCTACCGCGGCCCGCTGGCGTCCGTGGCTTACCAGCTGGTGGGCGGGCTCCGCCAGACCATGTTCTACACCGGCGCGCCCACCGTGGCCGAGCTGAAGGCGCGGGGCAAGTTCGTCCGCATCACGCCTGCAGGCCTCAAGGAATCGCACCCGCACGACATCCAGATGACCGTGGAGGCTCCGAACTACGGTTCGCGTTAAGCGTCCGGGTTTTCTGCACTCAGAACGTGTCCCAACAGGCCGTGGGGAATTGTCCCCACGGTCTGTTTGTGTCTGTGCACGGAACTAGGCTGTAGCTATGTCCCAACCACGCCATCCCGCCGAGCTGAACCCGAAACGGGACCCTCAGCGGAGGCTGGCCCTGCGGCCTTATGCCCGGGCAGTGGCGCAGGTGCTGCGGGTGAGTTTCCGTGCCTCACCGGTGGCCGTGGTCATGAAGGTGGTGGGTTCGCTGATCTCGGCCCTGCTGCCCCTGGTCACCACCTACTTCGCGGCCCTCACCACCACCGCCCTGGCGGCCGCCTACGCCGGTGACGCCGCCGCGGGCCAGCAGGCCATCGCCTATGTGATCATCACGGCCGCGCTGGGCCTGTTCTGGGGCGGCTTCAGCAGCGTGGACCGGTACATCCAGCAGCTCATGAGCTTCAGGGTGGGCGCCATCGTAGGAGACCTCATGTACGAGCGTTTCCTGGCGCTCGAGTTCTGGCGGTACGACGACAAGGAAACGGTGGACCTGTACGACCGCGCGAAGCGGTTTTCCGATTCCTATGCCCGGGTCCTGGACAGGATCGCCGCGATCTTCACCCAGCTGGTTTCGGTGGTCCTGGCCGTCGGGGCGCTCCTGCTGGTGAGCTGGTGGATCGCGGTGATCGTGCTGGTGGCCATTGTCCCCAGCGTGTACCTGCAGTTCAAGCTTTCCCGCGAACAGATCGCCCACTGGAACACCCAGGTGGATTCGCGGCGCCAGCGGAGGATGATCGAAACGAATTTGCTGCGTCCGCAGCACATCGCCGAGATGCGCCTGTACGGGATCGTCGGGTACCTCATGGACCTGCGCTCCCGGCTCCGGGATGCCGACGAGAAGCGCCGGCTGGATTTCCAGAAGCGGTACATCCCCAAGCAACTGGCGGCTGATGCGCTGCAGTACGGCGCCGAGGTCGTCTCGCTCATTTGGGTGGTCGGCCAGATCATCGCCCGCGCCCAGCCGGTGGGCCAGTTCCTTTACGTCCAGCAGATTGTCAGCAGGGCGCTGTCGACGGCGAACAACCTCGTATCCTCGCTCAGCTCCATCGACGAGGACCTGGCCAACCTCAAGGACTACGAGCTGTTCATGGCCCTTCCGGTGCACTCCGACCACTCCCGGCCGCTGCTGCAGGCTCCCCGTACGGTGGCCCTGCGGGACATCCGCTTCACCTATACAGGCAGCGACATCGAGGTGATCCGCGGCATCAGCCTGACCATCCGCGAGGGCCAGCACATCGCCATCGTGGGTGAGAACGGTGCCGGCAAGTCCACCCTGATCCGAATCCTGGCCGGCCTCTACCGCCCCGATTCAGGACAGGTGATGCTCGACGACGTCGACCTCGCCGCCGTCGACGTCAAGTCCTGGCACCGTCACCTGGCGGTGCTGAGCCAGGAATTCCTCAAGTACGAGTTCGCCACCGCGGCGGAGAACATTCTCTTCGGCGACGTCGATTCGCCGCGGGACGATGAGCGGATCCGGCGGTCGGCAGCCGACGCCGAAGCCCTGGAATTCATCAACAAGCTGCCCAACGGGCTGGACAACCACGTCAGCAACTGGATGGAGGATCCCCGGGGCCGCAAGGGGAGCGGACTGAGCGGCGGCCAGTGGCAGAGGCTCGCGATGGCCAGGAACTTCTACCGCAACGCCACCTTCATGGTCATGGACGAGCCGACGTCGGCCATCGACGCCCTCGCCGAACACCGGATCTTCTCCCGGCTCTTCGCTGACCGCAGCAGCACCATCATCGCGATCAGCCACCGACTCGCCACCATCGAGAAAGCGGACGTCGTCTACATGCTGGAGGACGGGCGAATCGTGGAACAGGGCACCCACCGGGAGCTGGTTGCGCTGCGCGGACGGTACTTCCGGATGTTCGAATCCCAGCTGACCGTCCCCACCAGCCCCCTAGCCACGCAAGCTCGGCCAGGGAACCCGCCCCACCAGCCCCCTAACCTCGCAAGCTCGGCCAGGGAACCCGGCTGGCGTGGGCCCGGCGTGGGCCCAGACGATGGGGACACTGGGATAACCTAGAGCGGTGACTTATGAGATTGAGATTGGCCGTGGCAAGCGTGGGCGTCGTGCCTACTCCCTGGATGACATCGCGATCGTCCCCAACCGTCGTACGCGTGATCCGAAGGACGTTTCGGTCTCGTGGCAGATAGATGCCTACAAGTTCGACATGCCTGTTATTGCCGCGCCCATGGACTCGGCGATGTCGCCCGAGACCGCCATTGCCCTGGGCCGCCTCGGCGGGCTCGGCGTGCTGGACCTCGAAGGGCTCTGGACCCGGTATGAGGACCCGCAGTCCGTGCTTGACCAGATCGGGGCGCTGGAGGACGAGACCAATAGCCCGACCGTCACCCGCCGGATGCAGGAGCTGTACCAGGCCCCGATCCAGCCGGAACTTATCACGTCCCGCCTGGCCGAGATGCGCGCCGCAGGCGTGACCGTTGCCGGCTCGCTCACCCCGCAGCGCACGCAGGAGCACTACAAGACCGTCGTGGCGGCCGGCGTCGACATCTTCGTCATCCGGGGAACCACCGTCTCCGCCGAGCACGTCTCCAAGGACCATGAACCGCTGAACCTCAAGCAGTTCATCTATGAGCTCGACGTCCCTGTGATCGTCGGAGGCGCCGCCGGCTACACCCCGGCCCTGCACCTTATGCGCACCGGCGCCGCCGGCGTGCTGGTGGGCTTCGGTGGCGGCGCAACAACCACCACCCGCCGCGCCCTCGGCATCCACTCGCCCATGGCATCGGCGATTTCCGACGTCGCCGCGGCCCGGCGCGACTACATGGACGAGTCGGGCGGACGGTACGTCCACGTCATCGCCGACGGCGGCATGGGCTCTTCAGGTGACATCGTCAAGGCCATCGCCATGGGCGCCGACGCCGTCATGCTCGGCAGCGCGCTGGCCAGGGCTGAAGAAGCGCCCGGCAAGGGCTGGCACTGGGGGCAGGAAGCCCACCACCTGGAACTGCCGCGCGGCGACAGGGTCAACGTCGGCACCGTCGGCCCGCTTGAGGAGGTCCTCTTCGGACCCGGCCACCACACCAACGGCACGTCCAACCTGATCGGCGCCCTGCGCCGCTCCATGGCTACCACGGGCTATTCGGACCTGAAGGAATTCCAGCGGGTCGACGTCGTCGTATCCCCGTACTCCGGAATCTGAGGCTGGGCCGGTCCCGGAGATTGACGCCCCGGCGCACCCGCCGGGACCGGCGCCGCTGAGCGCAGGCGGGCCCTGCCCATCCGCATGCCCAGCAAGTAGTCTGGTGAACTACGAGGTTTGAAGCGGATGGAGGCATGACAATGAACAGTTCTTCCGGTAACCCGTCCTTTCCCCAGGGGGCCCTCGGCCCGGCCGCCAGGGAAGCATCGCTTGCAGCGCTCAAGGCAACGATGGAGCCGGGCAAGGAACTCGACATCCTCATCGTCGGCGGCGGCATCGTGGGCACCGGTGCCGCACTCGACGCCGTGACACGGGGGCTGAGTGTGGGAATCGTTGAGGCCAGCGACTGGGCTGCAGGGACGTCGTCGCGCTCCTCCAAACTGATTCACGGCGGGCTGCGCTACCTTGAAATGCTGGACTTCGGCCTGGTCAAGGAAGCGCTCCATGAACGCGGCCTGCTCCTCTCGGAGATCGCCCCGCACCTCGCCCGGCCCGTACCCTTCCTCTACCCCCTGACCCGGCCCTTCCTGGAACGGCCCTATGTCGGTGCGGGAATTGCGCTCTACGACGCCATGTCGATCTCCGGCGGCCACAAGCGGGGGGTTCCCTTCCACAAGCACCTGACCCGCCGCGGCACCTTGCGCGCCGCGCCCAGCCTGAAGGATGACGCGTTCGTCGGATCCATCCGGTACTACGACGGCCAGGTTGACGACGCGAAGTACGTGGCGAACCTGGTCCGGACGGCCGCCTATTACGGGGCCCACGCCGTGAACCAGACGGCGGTGGTCGACTTCCTGCGCGAGGGCGAGCGGGTGGTGGGCGCCAAGGTGGTCAACCGTGAGGACGGCTCCACCTTCAGCATCAGGGCCAAGCAGGTCATCAACGCCACCGGCGTGTGGACCGACGAAACCCAGGCCATGGTGACGGAGCGCGGACAGCTGAAAGTCCGTGCATCCAAGGGCATCCACCTTGTGGTGCCGCGCGACCGGTTCCAGTCGACCGTCGGCCTGATCCTGCGGACCGAGAAATCCGTGCTGTTCGTTATTCCGTGGGGCCGGCACTGGATCATCGGAACCACCGACACTGACTGGCACCTGGACAAGGCCCACCCGGCGGCGTCCAGCAAGGACATTGACTACATCCTCGAACACGTCAACAAGGTGCTCAAGCGGCCGCTGACCAGGGAGGACGTGGAAGGCGTCTACGCCGGCCTGCGTCCGCTCCTGGCGGGGGAGAATGACTCCACGGCCAAGCTTTCCCGCGAACATGTGGTGGCCCACCCGGTGCCCGGCCTCGTGGTGGTGGCCGGCGGAAAATGGACCACCTACCGCGTCATGGCCAAGGACGCGGTGGATGAGGCGACCCGGAGCATGGACGAACGCGTCCCGCCCAGCTGCACCGATTCCATCCCGCTGCTCGGGGCCAACGGGTTCAAGGCGGCCTGGAACCGACGCAACAGGACGGCGGAGGAGACCGGCGTCCACGTCGCCCGGATTGAACACCTGCTCAACCGGTACGGATCCATGGCCACGGAAGTCCTGGCGCTGATCAAGGAGAATCCGGCACTGGCCGAACCGCTGCCCGGCGCGGACGACTACCTCCAGGCCGAGGCAGTGTACGCGGCCACACACGAAGGGGCCCGTCATGTTCACGACGTATTGACGCGCAGGACCCGCATTTCCATCGAGTCCTGGGACCGCGGTGTGTCCGCCGTCCCGGTAGTCGCTAAGCTGATGGGAGAAATTCTTGGCTGGAGCGACGCGCAGCGCGAAAGCGAAATCAAGCATTACCTCGCCCGGGTGGAAGCCGAACGGCTCAGCCAGCAGCAGCCTGACGATGAATCTGCCGACGCCGCTCGCCTGGGCGTCGAGGACATTGTGCCGCTGCGGTGACGGATGCTTGATGCGCGCCGCCTCCTGCCTCACTGAAGGGACACCTCTTGGCGGAACCACTGGATCGGTACGATGCCGAACTCACCACCCCGGAAATGGTGATTCTCGAGCTTGATGCCGCGGACAAAGCGGACGCGGCAACGCAGCTTGCGGAACGGCTCTTCGCAGCGGGACGGGTGTCCGACCTGGATGGCTTCCTCAAGCACGTCAATGCCCGTGAACACCAGCTCGCCACCGGCCTGCCCGGGGGAGTCGGGCTGCCCCACGCCCGGAGCGAGTTCGTGTCCCGGACCTCGATAGCAGTGGGGATCACCAAATACGGAAAGGCGCTGGATTTCGGGGCGGCAGACGGGCCGGCAACGGTCATCCTGCTGATTGCGACGCCGGCAAGTTCCTTCTCCGACCACCTTGAGGTCCTGGCCACCCTGGCCCGCTCACTGTCAAAGGAATCGTTCCGGGAATCCCTGCGCCGGGCCTACGACGCCGAGGTGATCGCTGAGCTCATCAACTCCAGCCTGGTGTTCTTCGACCACTAATATTGGCCCGTTTCGTTGTTCTACAGGAGGACGAAGTACGGTTAATGTGTGTTGAAAACTGCCCTTAAACCCCGCTGGATCGCAGGCCTGGTGTTTGCGATCGTCATTTCCGGGGTTTTTGTGCTGCTGAGCCAGTGGCAATTCGGCCGGTCGACCCGGCCTGAAGCGCCGGTTTCCACCGGCACCGAGGACGTCAAGCCCCTCATCAAGGTGCTCCAGCCGGGTGAGTTCTTTCACGGTTCCGTGGCGGACCAGATGGTCACCGCCACCGGATCCTATGACCCCGGCAAGCAGGTGCTCGTCCCGGGCCGCCTCAACGGCGGCGCCACGGGGTACTGGGTGGTCTCGGCCTTCTCCGTGCAGGATGCCCCTGCCCTGAGCGGCGCTGCGGCATCGCCCCGGACGTGGATACCGGTGGCCCGCGGGTGGGTGGCTGACCCGGCGGAAGCAGACGCACCGCCGTCGGGCACTATTGAACTGACGGGACGGCTCCTGCCGTCCGAAGCCCCGGTGCCGAACACCGCCCCCGAACCAGGGCGTGCTACCGCTGTATCCGTGGCGGAACTGATCAATGTCTGGGAAGTCAGCAGCTACCCGGGATTTGTGGCGGCAACATCCGAGCTTGCCGGCGGCACCGACGTGAGCGCCTCGGCGGTCAACGGCGAACTCAAGCCCCTGAACATCGGTCCGCAGCCTCCGCCCCAGCAGGTGAACTGGCTCAACCTCTTCTACTCCGCGGAGTGGATCGTGTTTGCCGGTTTTGCGTTGTTCATCTGGTGGCGGATGGTCAAGGACGACTACCGCCGCGACCTCGAGGACGAGTTCGACGACGAGCACCACGACCACCATGACCACGACGAGCCCCTCGAGAACCTCGAAAGCACGGAAGATCCTCCGCAGGCCGAACAGCACACCGCCGTCCCGCCACAGCAATCCAGCCCGTCCGAACAAAAGGTACAGCCATGATCGATCCCAAGCCGGCCATCCAGCCCCAGCCGTCCAAGACCAGCGGGTCAGGCACCGTAAAGAAGCGCCGGTTCGGCGGGACGGAAGCCCAGATCCGGTCTGCCCTCAAGTTCTACAAAGTCATGGCATACCTGACAGGCGCAATGCTGCTGCTGCTCTGCGCCGAGCTGGTGGTGCGGTACGGCTTCGGCCAGTACCTGTTCGCAGGCGGAACCAACGCGGTCACCGGCCAGCCGTTTGGCTTCGGATTCGCCGACGCCGAGCCGCAGGGTGTCCTGGGCGGAGTGAACCTGTCCGTCGCCGTGCTGATTGTGCACGGCTGGATGTACGTCGTGTACCTGATGTCCAACTTCCGCCTCTGGTCGCTGATGCGGTGGCCGTTCGCGAAACTGATCCTGCTGGCCCTGGGCGGTGTGGTGCCGTTCCTGTCCTTCATCGTGGAGAAGAAGTTCCACGCGGAGGTGGAGGCGGAACTCGCCGCGAATCCGCAGGCGTCCAAGCGCTACTGACTGAAGCAGCCGCCCGCGGTGTGAGATCCCTAACGCCCGGGGCCGATTCGGGCCCGGGGCGGCCGTCTCAAGGTGCGACGCGGCAAACGCCCAAGTAGTCTAGGACGGTGACTACTCCCTCTGCATCCCAGACTTCCCAGAAGCCGGTGCTGGTTGTTGACTACGGTGCCCAGTACGCGCAGCTGATTGCCCGCCGCGTCCGGGAAGCGAATGTGTATTCGGAAGTGGTTCCGCATACCTACAGCACCGAGCAGCTGCTGGCCAAGAACCCCGCCGCCATCATCCTTTCGGGTGGACCTTCCAGCGTGTACGCGGAAGGCGCACCGAGCGTGGGCGCCGACCTGTTTGAAGCCGGGGTCCCTGTGTTCGGCATCTGCTACGGCTTCCAGGCCATGGCCAACGCGTTGGGCGGCACCGTGGCCCAGACCGGCCTGCGCGAGTACGGCGCCACGGAAGCCACCACCGTAGGGGAGGCCCGGTCCATCCTCGAGGGCGTGCCGCACCACCAGAACACCTGGATGAGCCACGGCGATTCCGTTCACGAGGCCCCGGAGGGCTTTGATGTCCTGGCCACCACGGCCGGCGCTCCCGTCGCGGCTTTCGCCAACGAAGAGAAGTCCCTCTACGGCGTGCAGTGGCACCCCGAGGTGAAACACTCGGCCCACGGCCAGCAGGTCCTGGAGAACTTCCTGTTCAAGGGCGCCAAGCTCGAGCCGAACTGGACCACGGGCAACATCCTTGAGGAACAGGTCGAACGCATCCGCAAGCAGATCGGCGACGCCAGGGTCATCTGCGGCCTCTCCGGCGGCGTGGACTCGGCCGTTGCCGCCGCCCTGGTCCAGCGCGCAGTGGGCGACCAGCTGACCTGCGTGTTCGTGGACCACGGCCTGCTGCGCGAAGGTGAAGCAGAACAGGTCGAACGCGACTTCGTTGCTGCCACCGGCGTCAAGCTGTACGTCGCCAACGAGCAGGAGCGCTTTCAGGCCGCCCTTGCCGGTGTCAGCGACCCCGAGACCAAGCGCAAGATCATCGGCCGCGAGTTCATCCGTGCGTTCGAAGAAGCCGAACTGGCGATCATCGCCGAGGCCGCCGCGCACGGCGAAAAGATCAAGTTCCTGGTCCAGGGAACCCTGTACCCGGACGTCGTCGAATCCGGCGGCGGCGAAGGTGCGGCCAACATCAAGAGCCACCACAACGTGGGCGGTCTGCCCGAGGACCTGCAGTTCGAGCTTGTCGAGCCGCTTCGCGCTCTGTTCAAGGACGAGGTCCGCGCTGTCGGCGCCCAGCTGGGACTGCCGCAGGAAATCGTCGGCCGCCAGCCGTTCCCCGGCCCCGGCCTCGGGATCCGCATCGTCGGCGAAGTCACCAAGGAGCGCCTGGACCTGCTGCGGAAGGCCGACGCGATTGCCCGAGCCGAACTGACCGCAGCCGGCCTGGACAACGACGTATGGCAGATGCCTGTTGTGCTCCTGGCAGACGTCCGCAGCGTCGGCGTCCAGGGTGACGGCCGCACCTACGGACACCCGATTGTTCTTCGTCCTGTTTCGTCCGAGGACGCCATGACGGCCGACTGGTCACGGCTTCCGTACGACCTGCTGGCGAAGATCTCCAACCGCATCACCAACGAGGTGGAAGGCGTCAACCGGGTGGTGCTGGACGTCACCAGCAAGCCGCCGGGAACCATCGAGTGGGAATAGCACCATGAGTGGCCGGTCTCAGCGATGAGGCCGGCCACTTTGCTTTATTCTCCCTAAATCCGGCGCAATTTATGCCCGTCCCAGTGTTGCGGTCTCTCACTGGGCTCCGATTCGAGCTACGCTCGAAAGTATGCCGGTATGGTCCAGGGCGTCACGTGCAAGCGCAGAAAAGAAGGCAGTAGTGTCAGTTGTTCAAGGCCTCCCTGAGGGCTCCGAGGAGCTCAGGAAGTGGCTGTCGGGGCTTAAGCCGGTCACCGGAGCAGACACGATGCTGCGCTTCACCAAAACGCCGGAAGGCTCCATCGACCTCACGCACGCGCACCCGTCCGGGCTGGCGCAGCTCATGGCCGGCAGGCGCACCCGCCTTTCCACCCTGATCCGCGACCATGATCAGTACGTCGTCGCGGCGAGGGCTTCGCGCAACCTTCGCTCCAAGATTTTCGAGCTGGGCAACGACCGCGGCATTGATGCAGGGTACTTTTCGGCCGGCACAGTGACCTGGACGTCGGCTGTGGGCGGCAAGCCCCAGCGGGTCTCGGCCCCGGTCATGCTCACCGCCATTTCCCTCACGATCCGTCCGGGCGAGGACGACTATGAGCTCCAGCTGACGGAGCAGGCCCACATCAACCCGGCGCTCATCCGGCACCTGAAGAGCATCCACGGCATCGTCTTCGACGTCAACGCCGTGACCCGAATGGCCTACAGCACCGCCCGGTTCGATCCCCAGCCTGTCCTGGACCGCCTGGGCACCCTCATCAAGCCAATCCACGGCGCCGAAGTGGAGCACAACCTGCTCGTTTCCACGTTCGCCGACCTTTCCGGGAACCTCGACGACCCGTGGATCAACCAGAACAACGCCCTGGTTGCCGCCCTAGCCCGGGCCGCAGCCGGCGAGGCCGTGGACGTGCCCCAGCTGGCCGAAGACCGCTTCCAGGACATTGACCAGCGGGATCCGGCCGACGAGCTGCTGCTCCTCGACGCCGACGCTGACCAGCAGTATGTGGTGGACGCCGTTCGCGCGGGGGATTCCCTCCTTGTCAGCAGCCCGCCGGGAACAGGCCAGACCCAGACGGCGATCAACACCATCGGCGCGCTGGTGGACGAAGGCAAGACCGTCCTGGTGGTCGGTGACCGCCGGGCCAGCCTCAGCGGGATCGCGGGCCAGCTTGAAACGCTGGGCCTGGAGTCCATCCTGTTTGCGCTGTCCGGAACGGCAACGCCGCTGCAGCTCAAGGGGCAGCTGGTGCGGGCCATTGTCCGCAATGAGAAGTCCCTCCAGCCCCAGCTCGAGAACCTGCACACCACGCTTGCGGAGCACCGGCACGCGCTCATGGACCACGTAGCCTCGCTGCACAACGTCCGCCAGCGCTGGGGCTGCTCGCCGTACCAGGCCATGCAGTCGCTGGCCGAGCTGACCTCCATCCAGCCGGCGCCGTCCACCACGGTGCGGCTGAAGCGGAGTGTCCTGGACAACATCCGGGACCGCGACGAACTTGCCGGCCGCCTTCACCGCGCTGCCGAACTGGGGAGCTTCAGCCGGGCCTCCACGGCCAGCCCCTGGCACGGTGCGCGGCTCCTGACCCGCAAGGAAACCGAGGAAGCGCAGGATGTTGCGCGCGCGGTTGAGAAGAACCTTCCCGTGCTTCGCAACCGCATGAAGGATGTTGCCGAGCACGCCCAGATCCGACTCGGTTCCACGTTTGCCGAGTGGGGCGAACAGCTCGAGCTGCTGATGGCGGTCAGGGAGAGCCTGGACAAATTCACCCCGGACATCTTCGACAGGCCCGTGCACGACCTGATCTCCGCGACCGCGTCTTCCCCCTGGCGGCGTGAACGGAACATCGAGATGCCTTCCATGCAGCGCTCCCGGCTGCGCCGCGTTGCCAAGGAATACGTCCGGCCGGGCGTGCACATTGCCGACCTGCACAGTTCGCTGGTGCTGGTCCAGGAGCAGCGCGCACGCTGGGCAAACTACGCCACCACCCAGCGGCACCCCGCCGTGCCGTCAGGCCTGGGCGAAGTAAACGTGATGTACCGCAGCCTTGAGCGCGAACTCGGCCAGCTGGGCGCGGCCGTGAAGCACACCGCGGCCGGCGGGGACCTGCAGAACACTCCGTATGAAGAACTGATGGAACGCCTGGAACGGCTGGTGGCCGACACCCGGACGCTCAAGACGCTTCCGGAGCGAACGCTGCTCATCGAGAACATGCGCGAACACGGGCTCGGGGAACTGCTCGCAGACCTGGCAGACCGCGAAGTGCCTGCAGAGTCCGTCGGTTCAGAGCTGGAACTGGCCTGGTGGCAGTCGGCGCTCGAAGCAATGATCAGCGGCGACGATTATCTGGCCATGTCCGACGGCGACGCCCTCCGGCAGCTGGAAGCAGAGTATCGCTTGGCGGACAACGCACACATCGCCAGCGGTGCAGCCCGGCTGCGTTGGACCCTGTCGGAACGGTGGCGCGCCGGCATCGCCGAAAACCCGCGGCAGGCGGACCTGCTCCGGAGCCTCCTTAAGGATGGCCGGGTCACCTTGGCGGCCCTCACCGCGCAGGCCCCGGCGCTGGTACCGATGCTGGTGCCGGTCTGGTCCGTGAGCCCCTACCTGATGACCGGATTGCTCCCGGCCGAGCAGAAGTTCGACGCCGTGGTCATCCTTGACGCTGAAGCGACGTCGCTCCAGGCGGTGCTTCCCGCCATCGCCCGGGCAAAGCAG
This sequence comes from Arthrobacter sp. ISL-72, assembly GCF_018613755.1. Lineage (GTDB taxonomy): Bacteria > Actinomycetota > Actinomycetes > Actinomycetales > Micrococcaceae > Arthrobacter. The sequence continues at coordinate 125,033 of NZ_JAGGPP010000004.1, read as the reverse complement.
GTCATCGCTTTCGGGGATGACAAAATCGCCAGCCCCCGGACCTTCACAGTGGGCGTCGAACGGCTCGCCGCGGGGGAGCCGGCCCACCAAAGTGTCGAGAGCGCCTACACGGCCTTGTCCGCCGTGCTGCCCACACGGCGGCTGACGTCTGTCTACCGGGCGGTCGACGAAGACCTCGTCCTGCAGCTGAGCAAGAGCTTCTACAACGGCAGCCTCCGCAGGCTGCCCGAGGGACAGACTGCGACGGGACTGGACCGGGCCCTGCTGGTGGAATACCTTCCCGACGGCACCGGCCTTCCAAGCGCCGACCAGGAAGGCGTGGAATCCGCCGTGGCCGAGGTCAACCGCGTGGTGGCGCTTGTCTTCGAACATGCCCGCCTGCGGCCGCGGACCTCCCTGGCCGTGGTCACGGCAAGCCTCCGCCATGCGGCCCGGATTGGTGAAGCCATCCGGCTGCAGCTGCCAAACTACCCGCTGCTGGCAAGCTTCTTCACGGCCGGGCCCGAGTCCTTCCGTGTGGTTGACCTGGAGCGCGCGCAGGGCCTGGTCCGCGACCATGTGATCTTCTCCCCGGGTTATGGCCGCACCCCGCACGGCCGCGCGCTCCACAATTTCGGGCCCCTGTCCGCCGAGGGCGGGAGGGCTAAATTTGCGCTGGCCATGACCCGTGCACGGCGTTCCCTGCACGTCCTCACCTGCTTCAAGCCGGAAGACCTGGACGTCAGCAGGCTCAGCCACGGAGCCCTGGACTTCTACGAGCTGCTGGACCGCGAGATCGCGGGCAACACCGATCTTGGGACGCCGGCTTCCCGGGCAGCAGCAAGCGAACAGGCCCTGGGAGCTGATCCGCTCGTGGCCGACCTGGGCGACAGGCTGCGCGCCCGCGGCGCAAGGGTCTGGCACCAGTACGACGGCGTAATTGACGTCGCCGCGGCCGCGGACCCGGTGAATTCCATTGGACATGACGAGGCCGAGATCCCCAGGCCGGTAGCCATTGAATCTGACGGCACGGAGCAATACCGGCGGATGAGCGTCCGCGAACGCAGCCGGCTCCGCCCCCAACTGCTGGAACGCCTGGGCTGGCGCTACATGCCGCTGTGGACCATCGAGGTGTTCACCGACCCGTCCGCGTGCGCAGACCGGATCGGCGGATACCTGGGCCTGGAAAAGCCCGTCGTCAGCGGCTTTGCCTCCACGTCGCACGGGTTCTTGGACGACGACGTGGACGACCTGACGCTGGACACCGCGGACAGCGGCGGCGGTGCCTCCCAAGGCGAGGCCTCCGAAGAGGAGGAAGCCGAAAGCGGCGACTCCGGGAGCCGGCCTTTGCCTGATGCCCTCCCGGTATCCTTGGAAGAGGACGGTGCGGGCCCCGATGAACCGGTCAGCGCCGGAACCGAACCGGTGGAAGAAACCAAGGAAAACGGCATGGACACGAACACCAGCTCAGCGGGCGGCACCAGCGCCCCGGACGAAGACGCGGACGAGGCAGCGGGCACCAGGACCCGGCAGGCAGCCGGTGTTGGCGCTCCTTCGGGTGTCCTGCCGAACAAGGCATCCGAAGATGACCCTAAGCGCTGGGGGGATCACGGCTCGGACTATGACCACGACGCCTGGCTGCAGGAGCAGAAACCTCCGCACTGGGGCTGACTCGGGCATTGGGTCCCGGCCGGTTGACTGGCAGCTAGCCCTGTCCACCCACGAGCACGAAAAAGAGTTTGCCCTGCGTGGAAGACCCTGCGAGTCGGCGGGCCTGGTCCGGATCAGCGGCGACCACGATGAGCCCCTCGGTTTCTCCGGTTCCGAGCCATTGCCCGGCTTGTCCGCCATGCCCGGAGGTCCACAGGACCGGCACAGCGTCCGCCAGCACTGTCGACTCCGCTGACTGACCGTAGTCGGTGCCGTTGGTCATCACGATGTTGACCAGCTGGCCTGGCGCCACGAGCTGGATGGATGAAGGATCCGCCATCCTCAGCGGCACTGCGGCGGAGCCCGGGGCAGTCCCCGCCAGGAGGCCCGGTCCCAGCAGCTGGGTATCGGAGATCAGCTGGCCCTTCCGCAGCGGGGCGGCAAGGTTTTTGCCGTCAACGGCGGCGGCGTCGGTGAAGGCGCCGGCCGGGATCATCCCGGGCGGGACCCTGACAGCCATCACCTCATTGCTCGACAGCGCCGCGCCGGCGGGAAGGTCCCGGGCTGCGGCGAGGGCGGTCACGGTGTGGGCGGGTGCCGGTGTCAATTGCTGGACGGCGATGCCGGCAGCTGCGCACAGCAGGAGCGCGACGGCGAGCCTCCGGTTGCGGTTGAGCCACGAAGAGAGGCGCCGTGCGGCCGAGGGGCCGGGACGGCCAGGGCGGCCGGATCGAAAGCCTTGCCGGCGTGACGGGTATCCGTTGGTGCGCAGGGTGGATGGCATACCGTCAGGCTACGGAGGGCCCGGTGCTGCGGACAGCCGGAAGCTTCCTATGTGGAAAACCGTCAGGCTTCCACGCGTTTGCGCTTAGCTGGCAGCTGCGGCGGCGGCCGGTGCCGGAGCCGCGGCGGGTGCGGCGGCCGGAGCGGGGGAGACGCTGCTGCCCTTGGAGTCGCGGGAGTCGGTCCGGTAGAAGCCGGAACCCTTGAAGACGACACCGACGCTGTTGAACTTCTTGCGAAGGGTCCCCTCGCACTCGGGGCAGGAGGTGAGGGAGCTGTCGGTGAACGACTGCACGATCTCGAAGGCGTGGCTGCAGTCCTTGCAGGCGTATGCATACGTGGGCACTGGAAATCCTCCTCTTGGACAAACGAGCAGGTCCCGTGCTGCCGGTCGGGAAACCCTGCCGATGATGCATTGCTGATGCATCGACAGGTTCCGTCCCTTAGCAGTCGCAGGGCCTGAGTGCCAATTCTATCATCCGCGGCGGCCGGGCTTCACATCAGCTGCGTCAGGCGCGAGGGAGTCACTGCAGCCGGTATCTTACGGTCGAAGGACTCCGCCGGGATGCTCCCGGCCGCCAGGACTTCACGGTCATAGACCACCGCAACCGAGGGCACGGGCAGTCCCTCCGCGTCCAGCCCGGCCAGGAACTTGTCGTAGTAGCCGCCGCCCTGGCCGATCCTGTTGCCCGTCAGGTCCACCGCGGTGGCGGGGACGAAGATTCCTGCCACCTCGCGCATGACCTCGGCACCGTGCTGATCGCCCACCGGTTCTTCGATCGGGGCGTAGCTGCTGCGGACGAATTCGGTGGCCGGCGTCCAATAAACCCAGTTCAAGGTGAGCGTCGGACGGCAGACAGGCAGCAGCACCTGGTGGCCGGACGCGTGAAGTGCCCTGATGAGCGGCATGGTGGGGGGTTCAAAACCCACTCCCAGGTAAGCGGCAAACGTGCTGCTCCTGCCTGCGGAAACCGTGGCGGCCCACTGGAGTCCGTGGCGTGCGATGCCTTCACCGGCGCTTTCCAATCCGGCAGGAGAGGCGGCGGCGCGCTCGGTTCTATGGGCTGAGCGGATCTCTTCCTTAGATGGCAACAGTGCCTGTCCTTCCCTGCCCGGCGGCCCCGGCACGGGGCAAAACGGACGCTTAGTGCAATTACCCAATGTTTGGTCCCTGACGTTAGATTAGTCCAGTGACTACCACCAATACTTCCGTCCGCAAGGCTGTCATCCCGGCTGCGGGTCTCGGCACGAGGTTCCTCCCGGCCACGAAGGCCATGCCCAAGGAAATGCTGCCGGTCGTGGACAAACCCGCGATCCAGTATGTCGTCGAAGAGGCCGTCAGTGTTGGCCTCTCCGACATCCTGATGATCACCGGCCGGAACAAGCGCGCCCTCGAAGACCACTTCGACCGCGTTCCCTCGCTGGAGGCGGCCCTCGAAGCCAAGGGCGACACCACCAAACTTGAGTCCATCCAGGCAGCCAGTAACCTCGGCGACATCCACTACGTCCGCCAGGGCGACCCCATGGGCCTCGGACACGCCGTGCTGCGGGCGAAGCAGCATGTCGGCAACGAACCGTTCGCCGTGCTCCTGGGCGACGACCTCATCGACGCCCGCGACGAGCTCCTCAGCACCATGATCAAGGTCCAGGCCCAGACCGGCGGCTCCGTCGTGGCACTCATTGAGGTCGAGCCTTCCCAGATCAGCGCCTATGGCTGCGCTGACATCGAGGAAACCGATTTGGACGGTTTCGTTCGGATCCGGAAGCTCGTGGAGAAGCCCGACGTCGATGAAGCGCCGTCGAATCTGGCCGTGATCGGCCGTTACGTCCTCCACCCGGCAGTGTTCGACGTCCTCGAGCGCACCGAGCCGGGCAGGGGCGGGGAGATCCAGCTTACGGATGCCCTGCAGGAACTGTCTGCAGGAACCGGTGAGGGCTACGGCGTCTATGGTGTCGTATTCCGCGGCCGCCGCTATGACACCGGTGACAAGCTCAGTTACCTGAAGGCCTGCGTCCAGCTCGCCTGCGACAGCGACGACCTCGGCCCCGGGCTGCGCGAATGGCTGCCGGAATTCACTTCCTCACTGGTCAAGTAACGGCCCATGGGGGGCAGCATCTGGCCGGTGACGCTGGAGTGCGGCGATCTTGTGCTGCGTCCCATCCGGTACAGGGACCGTAAGGAATGGATGGCGGTCCGTTCCCGCAACTCGGAATGGCTCGCGCCCTGGGAGGCCTCCAATCCAGCTCCAGGCGGGGCGCTGCCGGACTACCGGCAGATGGTCCGCTCGCTCAAGGCACAGGCCGCCCAGGCCACCGCACTGCCATTTGTGATCACCGAGCGGGCCCCCGGGCAACGGGATCCCGTGATCGTCGGGCAGCTGACGGTCTCATCCATCATCTGGGGTTCGGCGATGATGGCCACGCTGGGTTACTGGGTGGACAAGGCCTGCGCGGGCCGTGGGATTGCGCCCACGGCCGTGGCCATGGCCACCGATCACTGTTTCAGCGTCCTCGGGCTGCACCGGATGGAGATCAACATCCGGCCTGAGAACGCGGCCAGCCTCAGGGTGGTGGAGAAGCTCGGTTTCCGGGATGAAGGCTACCGGCCTCGGTTCCTCCACATCAACGGGGAATGGGCGGACCACCGGTCCTTCGCCCTGACGTCGGAGGAGGTCCCGGAAGGGCTGCTGAACAGATGGCTGCGAAGCCGCCCCGCCTGAGCCGTTCGGCTCGCTCCGCCGCCCGTCTTCGCGGATGCTTTGACTTCGCCGCCTGCCGCTGCAACCTGTGTCTTTTGTCATAAATCCATTGATTTGCCAGCTGCCCGGCGACACACCGGAGCTAATGCGAGAGCAGCCGGCAAATTGCTCATACGGTTTTGAATGTGGACTTCCCTCTTAGCAGCTCAGTGATCCTTGTTGTCGCTGTCGCGCTCTGGATTGTGTGGGTGGCCCCGTATGTACTCCGGAACGGCCGGCATCAGCTGCAACCGGCCGTCGAGCTCCGGCTCGATGTCAGTGACGCAGAACCAGTAGAACCCCAAGCCGGAAACGTCATGAAAATGGCCGCCCAGCAGGAGAAATCAATGGAAACCAAGCAGGCCACCGGATCCGCCCAGGGATCCCGGACTCCAGCCGCCGGCCCGGGGTCCGTCAGGGCACGTCCGGGTGCACTCAGGATCCGTTATGGACGGTGTGCGATCGCGCTTGCGGCGTTGGCCGGACTGCTGACCGGCATCGTGAGTTTGGTTCTGCTCGTAATCGGGGTCGGCTCGTTCTGGCTTCCCGTTGGGTCTCTGCTGACGGCTCTTGCGGCCGTGGCACTGCTCCGGCGGCTGGCGGTACGGGACCGGCGCGTCAGGATGAATGCGGCTTTCCGCGCTGCCATGACCGTACCCGATCGCCAGATGCGTGCGGCTGTCCCGCGCCCCAGCCGGGAACCGTCCGTGGAGGTCCGGGATAGTCCTCTTTTTGACGCCGAGGCCGACCGGCCCCAGGTGAAGCCCCTCACCGCGCAGGAACTCCGTGAGGCCGCCCTTGCCGAGGCCAAGGCGTCAGGTGATCTGGCCCTGCAGGCCGCGGCCGTGCCAGGTTCGGGCGTCGCGAGCGACACCAGCTGGGAGCCGGTCGAAGTTCCGAAGCCCACGTATGTGGAGGCCGCCAAGGCTGACCGTGCAGTGCCTGAGCCGCTCGACCTGCCCGAGGCTCCGAAGGCAGCGGGCAAGCCGTCGCTCAAGCAGGGTCCGGCTGCGGCACCTGCGGGCAGTGTTCCGGCTGCCAAGCCACTGACCAAGGCGCAGAGTGCGCTGAGCAACCTGGACGACGTCCTGCAGCGCCGCCGCGCGTGACCCTCAGCTCCGAACCCGGGCCGCCACTGGCCGCTGCCTGTAGCCTCTGAGCATGACGCGGATTTGCGTAGCCGGCGGCACCGGCCAGGTCGGCTCGGAAGTGGTGCGGCAGGCCCTGCAGGCGGGCCATGACGTCACCGTTATCAGCCGCAGGCCGCCAGCACACCCGAAAAGGCACGACGGCGCGCGCTACTTCCAGGGCGACGTCACCGCGGGTGAGGGGCTGGCTGACGCATTGGCCGGTGCCGGCGTCGTCGTCGATTGCCTCGAAGGCAGGGCGGGGAAATCCCTTAGGACCTTTGCCGACGGCGGCTCACGCCTTCTCGAGGCGGCATTCGAGGCCGGGACGGGCAGGGCCGTCCAGCTCTCGATCATCAACTGCGACCAGGGGCCGCTTCGCTACTACCGGTCCAAGGCGGAGAAGGAACAGGTCTACGCCCGTTCCCCGCTCGAGACCCTGACGGTCCGGACCACCCAGTTCCACAGCCTCCTGGTTCAGCTATTCGCTGCCGGCTCCAAAATCGGCCTGCTCCCGGTATTCAAGGGTGTCCGCTTCCAGACCATCGCCCCGGCCGACGTGGCCTCTGCACTGCTTGAGGCGGCCCTGGAAGGGCCCTCGCAGGACGTTCACAGGCTGCGGACGGTGGGCGGACCGGAAATCAACGGGATGGCGGAACTGGCAGAAACCTGGAAACGCCAAACCGGGTCGCGGGGGCGCCTCGTGAGCCTGCCCCTGCCTGGTGCCATGGGCACATACCTCCGCGAGGGCAGGAACCTGATTCCGGAACAGCGGTATGGAAGGCAGACGTTCGCGAGCTGGCTGGCAAACGAGCCCTGGCCCGGATGAACGGAACGGTTCAGCGTTCACCCGCCGCCGGAGTCGAGTTGTACGGCCGGGGCCAAGGGCTACCGGCCTGCTTCCACTGCGAATAGCTCATGTGAATGTCCGAACCGTCAGGAGCCCGGTAGTAGATATTTCCGGAGTTCACCGGCGTCCAGTAGAAGGAAAACGGCACGTATTGATCGACGACGGGTGTGGGGAACTGCGCCCCTGCCCACTCCGGGAAGCCGATTGGCCGGCTGCCTTCAACTTTTACATTGGCGTTGTAGTAGATGACTCCCATCCACGACGTCTTGAAGTACCCGCTGAGAAGCCGCCTGGGCGAAGGGCTGCCGGCAGCAAACCATTCGTCAAAGCTCAATTTGTGCAGCACACCGTCTTCGCCGCGGGCGAAGACTTCGTTGGAGTATTGGTACTGGTAGTAGGTGGTCCCCTGGATGAAGCCGGCGATCCGTGGAGCCGGCTGTCCCAGCTGGAGCCAGTCGGCGTAACTGAGTCTTTTCCATTGCCATGCCGGGCTGGTGAACTCGACCGAATAGATCGAACCGGACCAGGGATACCGGACGAAGCTTCCTGCACTGCGTTCCGGCTGCCTGTAGCCCATGTCCTGCCACTCGCGGTAGGTCAGCAGATGGGTCACGCCGTCCGGGGAGGTGGCGTAGATTTCCGGCGCCGGAGCAAAGGTGAAGACCCGCGTGCCAGCTATCCAGCCGGCAATCCGCGGCCGCGGGAAGCCCGCTGCGGCCCAATCGGCATAGCTGAGCTTCTTCCAGATCATGCCTGTCGGAGCGTAGGAGACCGAGTAGATGGCCGGTGACCACGAATAGCTCACGTAGTCCGTGGGGTAAACCGCGGCGGCCTTTTCAACCAGGACTTCGTAGACGTACAGGTTCAGCCCCGTCCGGACGGCGGCGACACCAACCCGACCGTATTTCGGGTCACGCATGGCTGTAGCGTTGGCGGAACCGTAGTCGCTGATGAGCTTATTGTGGAGCTGCTGAACCGTGGGTTCGGAGGCGGAGTAGATCGTTTCGGCGAGCCGGCCGTAGACAGCTCCTGCCGGCAGCGCATCCTCGGGGACAGGGACGGCCGAGGGAAAGTCCGGCTGGTCCAGCGCCCATTGCTGCGCGGCTGCGCTGACGGCCGGGTCCAGCACGACGGCGGGAACGCCGTGCAACCGGCGGTAGTCGTTCAGGAGGGTGACGAACGCGTCTCTTTCCGCACTGGAGACCGGTTCCAGGGCTTCAAGCGCCGGCGCAGGGAGCGGGCTTGGCGCCTCTGGCGTGACGGAGGGGGAGGGAACGGGCGTCGGCTCCGTGGTTGATGACGGCGGAGCCGTGGTCGGCGGGGCCGGTACGGCGGGCGCCGGCTCCGCTGATGCGGCAGGCCCGACGGTCGGCTCCGGAACCGTGGCCAACGCCGCCCCGGAAAGGGTCAGCATGGCTGCAGCCGTGGCCAGCAATCCCGCGGTGATCTTCCGCGCAATCGGATTATTCAAGGGTGTTCCTTCGGGGAAACGGCGGGGACGCCGTGCGGGCGCGTGAACCGCTGGACAGCCATGATGATGCCGCCAAGGAGGAGCAGCATGACGGCCGGCAGCAGGGGTGAGATGTTGGCTCCGGTGTCTGCCATGGGCTGGTCAGCCTGGATTGCACCCAGATCTCCGACGGGGCCGAGGGGCTCCGGTGGAACCGGCGCCGGCGTCAGGACCGAGACCGTGATGTCCTGGCTGGTGGCTGTGCCAAACGTGTTCCCGGCGGCCGCGTGGTAACGGCTGCCGTTGACCACCGCGCCGGGACTGATGACCAAGGTCGCATCCGATTCTCCGGGGACCTCGATCCACGGCGAGCCCGGAGCCGCCTGGCTGAACCAGGTGATGGCAGGGGAGGGCGAGCCGGTCGCTTGGACGTTGAGCTCGATCGCTTGACCGGGGACGGCAGCGGCATGGATTGCCGCGGCGGTAATCTCCGGGGCGACGCCGAGGTTGACTGTTGCGGCGCGGCTGACAGTCCGTGCCCCGAGGAGGTTCGTGGCGGTCAGCCGGAACTGCTCGGAAGGGAGCGCGGATCCTTCGCGGAAGGAAACTGTCAGTTCGCTCTCCGCTGCACCGGCAACGTTCCGCCAGCTCAGGCCTCCGTCGGTGCTGCTTTGCCATTGGAGCCGCTTCCCGGCACCGGATACCGATGCTGTGAGCCGGCCTTCCGAGTGATCCGGCATTGCCAGGAACAAATCGTCCGGGTGGCCGTTCACTGCCAGGGGCTCCGTCCTGACGGACAGTGCGGCAGAGCCAGAAACCTTCAGTACCTCCGAACTACCGGACATGGTGACGGCCCGGAACCGGTCGCCGTCGTCCGCGGCCTGCGGTGAGGGCACCGTCAGTGTGGTGCCGATGGCGCCGGGAATGTCCCGGAAGGTGGCTCCCGCATCATCGCTGCGCTGCCACTGCAGCCGGAGGCCGGGCTGGCCGGGAGCCACCGACCCGAACTGGGCAGGTTCACCCTCGTCTACCGTCCGGTCCTCCGGCGTCCCGGGCACAGTGTTTCCAGGCCCGAAAACCTCAACTTCCGACAGGGACAGGAATTCGTCGGGGCTGGAATCCGCTCCGGACGTCACCCTGAGGAATTTGGCATCAACGGGGCTGAAGGTAAGCCGCAGAGGTGCGTCGGCAGTGCCGGCCCGGCGTGCGCTGACCGCCGCGGCGGTCCATTTCGTTCCGTCGGCGGAGACCAGCACCTCCGGAGCTTCAGGCAGCCCGGTCTTCCCGGCGAGTGGCTCTTCCCCGGCAGGTGTGGTCGCGGGATGAAGGTATACGGTTCCGATGCTCCGGGTTTCGCCCAGATCCAACTGGATCCATTGGCTGGCGGCCGCTTCGCTGCGGTAGCCGCGATGCGAAGCAGTGCTGAACGCCACGGAGTCCACCAGCTGCCCGGCACCCCAGCCCCCGGCTTCAACCGAGGTGGCTGCGGATGCTTTGGCCGTTGCTGCCAGGTTTCGGCCGCCATGGCCATAGTCGAGCTGCACCGCGTCCAGGAAGAACCCGGCCGTATCCGCCGCGGACTTCGAACGCACGCCAACACGCAGGGATGCCACATCCTGCAAACCGTCGTCAACGGTGGGGAGCACCAGCTGGTTCCATGACCCCGGGGCAAGCTGCCGGATGATTTCCGTAGTGTTCCCGCGGCTGTCCGTCGCCTGGAACCTTGCCTCGTAGTCTGATGGCTCCGCGGTGTCCGGCAGCCGGAGGGAAGCAAGCAGCGCCGTGGCCTCGGCTGTGGGCACCGGTTTCGGCAGCGAAAGGGTGGTCTCGCGCCAGGCGGAGGGAGCGACCGGCTGCGCGGGCTGGACCTCAAGGCGCCCGGTCCCGAGCGCCGATTCGGTGCCGGCAGGCATTCCCCCGACGGTGAGGGTGGACTGAGTTCCGGTATGCCATCCGGAATCGCCGCCGCTTTCGAAGTTGGCCAGAACCAGGCTGCTGGGCGGCAGGCATGCCTCGCCGGTGGTGTCGGAGGAGCAGTTGGAACTTCCCCTCACGTGCGCCGTCGCTTGGGTGGTTGCCAGGACGCGGCCGGTGTCGTCCGCGACGGACAACTGCACGGTTCCGCTCAGCGCACCCTGTGATGCCGTGACGGGAACCATTACGGAGACCTGGCCGCCGGCAGGAACGACAGCCCGGACGTGGGCTGACCCCTCCCAACCGGAGGGCAGTGAGGCCGCGCTGACATTGACCTGGCGGTCTGTGGACGTTTGCAGGTTTCGGAGCGTGACGGCGGCGAAGCCGCTGCCGCCCGGCTCCGTGATCCCCGGCGTTACCCTGGCATCGGCAGCGGCAAGGCCGGCGCCGACTGCGAGGCTGAATCCGGAGTTCCTGGTTGCGGAGTCCTGGCCGCGCACGAAGGTGACGGAGGCGCTGCCGGGATACTGGGCCGCAGCGCTGCCCTCCGGCGCGGTAACACTATAGGCGGCGCGCGCTTCTCCTCCCGCCGGGATGGTCTCCGGGAGGCGGGACGTAAGCCGTGCAGTCCAACCCTCGGGAAGGTCCATACCGGGGGTGAGGCCATCGAGGGCGGCGGCACCGGTGTTCTCGACGGTGACAGTGACGTCCGTGCTCCCGCCGGCGGTGATGTTTGGTTCTGTCGCGGCTGCCGTCACGATCACGTCGGAGGCATCGACGGCCGCAGAGAGCTGGTGGACCGTTGCCGCGGTGCGCAGCATCAACGAGTCGGCGGTGGATCGGTCGAGGCCGTCGCTGCGGGCCAGGGTCACTGCGTCGGTGAAGGTCCGTGCCGCGGAAATGGCGGTGCGCAGCTCGTCCGTGGCCTGGCCGTCAAACCGCATATAGGCGTCGAGGGCGCCGCTGACTTGGGATTCCGTTCCGGCGGATGACTGCTTCAGCGCGGCGATCCCTGGGGTGGACGGTGCCAGCGCGGACACTTCCCGTTTCATGGCAGCGGTCGTCGTCTCCGCTGCCACAAGCTGGGCCAACGCGGGGTCGGAGGTGAACTGGAAAGTCCCGGAACCGAGGGTGGCCGCTGTGTCGGTGCCGGAACCCTCGATTGACATAATGCCGTTTCCAACAGCGGCCCGGTGGCCGGACTCAGCCACACCTTCGGGCCTGGCGTTGCGGAGCCTCAGCTTCCCGGTCGCTCCAACAGGGACCGTGACGTTGTAGTCAACCCTGCCATCGACCCGCTTCCAGTCGATTTTTGCCTCGCCGAAGGGCGTGTGCACGCTTCCGGCGGCGGAGGGGAGGCTTGGCGTGATGCGCGGATCGAAGGAGATTTCGCGGTAGCCGCCGTCTCCCGACGGTGAGATACCGGCCACCGACGTGTACAGCCAGTTGTCGATGAAGGTGAACATGGGGTGGTTCAGGGACGGGGTCCCTTGCCACTCTTCCCAGATGGAGCCCGGGCCGTGGGTGAGCATGTACGCCCAGCCGGGGCTGTCGGTCCGCGACACCACAATGTTGACGATGTCCGAACGGCCCATCAGCTCAAGTGCGTCGACGGTGTACTTTGCTCCCGGCAGGCCGCCCCGGACGTGTCCGCCGCCGGTGACCATGACCTGGTTGACGAGCGTCTGCGTGACGTCGCCGGCCCTGCCTTCCGGGACGATGCCCAGCGTCAGCGGCAGCGCGTTCGAGAACTGGCTGTTGCCGTAGCTTGCCTTGCCGGCGTCGAAGTACCGCGAGTTGAAGGCTTCGGAGATCTTGTGCGCCAGGGCCCGGTACTTTTCGGCGGAGCCGGTCTTGCCGAGTTCATCCGACATCTCTGCCATAAGTTTGGCCGTGAGGTAGTAGAAACCGGACTGGAAGAGCTTGCTGTCCGTGTCTTCGGAGGCGACCCAGTCCTGCCCCCAGGTTCCACTGGGCCGGGTGATCAGGTAACCGTCGCTGACCGTTCCCAGGTAGCTCATCCAGCGGTCCATCGAGCTGTAGTGGCTGCTCAGAAGCCGGTCGTCGCCGTAAGCCTTCCACACGTAGTACGGGATGAGCACGGTCGCAGCGGACCAGACTGGGTCGGACTGCTCGCTCCAGAAGGGGTGGTGCTCGATGGGCACGATGTCAGGGACGAAGCCGGAGGGGGCCTGCGCGTCTTCCATGTCACGGATGAACTTGGTGTAGAACGCGGCCATGTCGTAGTTGTTGATGGTTGCCTGGGCTGCGAGGTGCGCATCCGCCGTCCAGCCACGCTTCTCACGGGTCGGCGTGTCCTCCGGGATGCCATGCATGCCGTTGACCTGGGTCTGCCTGTTGGCTTCGTGCAGGGAGTTCAAGAGCGGCGTCGAGGCCTTGAAGGTGCCCGAGGGACGCACGTCGTTGCGGATCTCCTGCGCCACCATCGCTCCGCTGGCCGGGGCGGCGTCGAGGCCGGAGATTTCCGCCCACCGGAATCCTGCGTAGGCGAACCGGGAGCTGAACAGGGAGGTCTTGCCATCGCCAATGAACGTACTGGTCTGCGCGGCGAGGATGACGGAGTTGTTGACGCGTCCGTTGTGCAGCCGCTCGCCGTGCTTGATGGTCACCGTTCTTCCTGCCGGGACCACCTGCGACAACGAAACCGTCCCGGAGATGTTCGTCCCGAAATCGGCGACGAACACTCCCGGGGCAGGCTGCGTCACCTTGACCGGGTTGAGCCGGTTGACCACCCGCATGGGCTCATTGGGGGAGGCGCTCAGCGTTCCCCGCGTGGTGTTGGTCCGCACCGCGCTCCACCCCAGGCTGCCGGCTGCGGCTGTGTCCCAGCCGGCAATCTGTTTGCGGGCATCGAAGGTCTCGCCATGGAACCTGTGCGCGCGGGTGACCGGGCCGGGCCGGGAGGTCCAGGAACCGTCTGTGGAGATGACAGTCGGAGGCCCCGACGCCCATTCAAGATTGATTTGCAGGATGACGTCAGAGTCCTCGCCGATGAGGAATCCGACGGCGTTGTCCCCGGACTGGAGGAGGGACGTTACGTCCCAGGTCCGGTACAGGGACCTGACGCGGCTATCCGTCGGCTGTGACTCCAGCTGGGCGTCTCCGACCTTCTTCCCGTTGGCGCTCAGTTCGTAGATGCCGCGGGCAAGGGTTGCCGTCTGCAGGCAGCAGTACCCTTGGTTGTCCACCGGCCGCTCGAAGGTTCCGCGGCCGGCAACGAAGGCCGTGGCGCGAAGCGGTTTGTCGGGCAGGGTGAATGATTTTCGCAGGTACGAGCCGCCGGCGGCGCTGGACGCCGGGCTGATCCAGTTGGCTTGCCAGTCGCCGGCGTCAAGGAGTCCGGTTGTCCAAGTGGACACCGGGCTCCAGGAAGATTCCACTCCGTCCTCGTCCCAGACGCGGACGCGCCAGAAATACGGCGTGGCCGAGGACAGGGCCGGCCCGGCGTATGCCACGAGTGACTGGTTATCGCCTGAGACGTGGCCGCTGTCCCAGACGTCGGGAGCAGATGCAAGCGCGGCCTCGCTGCCGGCCACCTGGATCTGGTAACCGGTCTGGGACTTGCCGCGTTCTCCGGAGGCGAGTTCCCAGCTGAGCCGGGGTCTGGCTGCGTCCACGCCCAGGGGATTGTTCAGGTGCTCGACGCTCAGCGGGCCCACTGTCAGGCCGGCTGCCGTAACCGGCCCTGCAGGTTCTGCCTCCACCGCGCCGGGCAGTGAAGGCGCCTGCACGGCCGGCATCGGAGAGCGGGACAGATGCTGGGCAATGCCTACGCCGGCAACAACCTCGCTGTCGGCTAAAGCTGCCTGACCGGCGGCCGGGGTCAGGAGACCCAAAGCGATGCTGGCCACGACCAACGTGATGACGGATCGACAACGGTGCATAAGGCGCGCCAAGAAATTCCCCCAAGGTTTCCAGGTAACCGGGATCCAATCCGTGCAGGAACCACCAGGCAAGAAATTCCGCGTCACGGGGCCGTGCTAGACGTCATCCCGATCAGAGGCTACCAGCAGTATCGGCTTCGGCGAACCCATCTGGCAGCGGGGGCCGGGGGCGAGCTGTTTTGAATCATGGGGCGGCGGACGCTAGCCTATGAATGGTCGGGGGCTATAGCTCAGTTGGTAGAGCGCTTCGTTCGCATCGAAGAGGTCAGGAGTTCGAATCTCCTTAGCTCCACCAATCAGCTCCCTCATCCGGCGCCAGCGCCGGGTGGGGGAGCTTTCGTTTTACCGGTTCGGAACCACGCGCCACCGGACCGCCCGCCACCGATCCATCCCCTGAGAGGACAGCAGCAATGAGCCTTGTCCGGCTGCAAGACGTCAGCGTGCGATTCGACAACACCCCGGTGCTGCGTGAGGCGTACTTCCGGCTTGAACCGGGCGACAGGGCGGGGCTGATCGGCAAGAACGGGTCGGGCAAGACCACGCTGCTCCAGCTGATCCTTGACCGGATCACGCCTGATAGCGGCACCGTCACAGTGGAACCGGGAACCAGGATTGGCTACTTCTCGCAGTTCTCGGAACTGAACGGCACATCAACGATAACCGAGGTCCTGAACGGGCTGTTCTCCGAAATAAAAGCCGTGGAATCGGAACTGGCGTCCATTGATGCGGCCATCTCCGCGGATCCCGCGGATGCAGAGCTGGACCGGCTGATCGCCCGCCAGGCCGAACTCTTCGAGGAGATGGAGCGCCTTGACGGCTGGGACTACCCCCGGCGGATCGACAAGGCGCTGACGACCCTGGGCTTCAGCGAAGCCCACCGGGTCTGCTCCATCGACGAGCTCTCCGGCGGCTGGCGCAACCGGGCTGCGCTGGCGAAGATCCTCCTGGAGGACCCGGCTGTGCTGCTCCTGGACGAGCCCACCAACTTCCTGGACGTGGCCGGCGTCGAATGGCTTGAAAACTGGTTCCGGGATTTCAAAGGCGCCGCAGTCATCGTCTCGCACGACCGGACGTTCCTTGACGCCGTGGTGACCCGGATCATCGAAATGGAGAACTTCCACCTGCATGAGTACGCGGGCAACTTCGGCGAATACATCGTGCAGAAACAGTTCCGCCTTAAATCCCTCGAGCAGCAGTTCGTGCACGAATCCGAGCTTCTGGCGTTCGAGGCCGAAGGCATCGCCGACCGCCGCGAGGCTGCCAAAGCCGCCAGCCGCGGGCTGGGAAACCAGCTGGCCAAGATCAAGAAGTCGCGAACGCCCCGTCCCGTGGACCAGATCGTCACCGAGATCTATGGCGGCCTGCACGTCAAGGACGTACTCTGCCGGGTCGAGGGGCTGGGCAAGTCCTACGGCGGCAAGGCGCTCTTCCAGGACCTGGGCTTCGAGATCAGGCGGGGCAACCGGATCGTGGTCCTGGGTTCCAACGGCAGCGGCAAATCCACCCTCCTGAAAGTACTGACGGGCGAGGAAGAGGCAGACGCCGGCGTGGTCTCGTGGGCCAAGGGGCCCGGCTTTGTCTCCTACAACTGGATGCTCGAGGAGCTCGACGACGCCGACACCGTGTCGCATGCGGTCAACGCCCTGCCGGACAGCCTGGCCTTCAGCGCCACAAGGAAGTCAGTCAACAGGTTCCTTGCGATGTTCCAGTTCTCCGAAGCGGACCTCAAACAAAAGATCGGCAACCTCTCCGGCGGGCAAAAGGCGCGTGTTGCAATGGCTCAATGCCTGCTGTCCGGCGCGTCGGTCCTGCTGCTGGATGAACCGACCAACCACCTGGACCTGTCCAGCACGCAGGTCATGGAAAGAGCGCTGATGCACTTCCCGGGAGCCGTCGTGGCGGTCAGCCACGACAGGTTCTTCACCGAAAAGATCGCCACGGGGTATCTGGTCTTCGGGGCGGAGACGGCCCCGCCCAGCGAGATTGAAGTGCGGGCCGCCTAGCCACCGCCTCGCCACCTTGCAGGGGCGTGCGGCCCGCATCCGTCCGGCCTTGACGGCCGTCGACGCGTAGGAGCAGAGTAAGGGTGCTGCGACTGGGGGCAGATGTGTGATCTCCGGGAACCTGGACTCGTGACAGTTCCTTCACCACATCCGCAATATTTTCAGGCAACGATGAGGAGCCACCTCATGAGCAAGGAAAGTCCCACGCAGCCATCGCCCGGCCGGAGACTCCGGAACCCCGTTAGCCGCGGACTTCGGAACCCCGGGCGCCTTCGCCGGCGCATCATCGCACAGCTGGTTGCAGTCCTCACCGCAACAGCCCTCACGGCAGCAACAGCGGTCCCCGCGCTCGCCGTGTTCAACGGCAGCAGGGCGGATTCGGACGACTACGCGTGGGCCGTCAGGGTGGAGCTGGCCTACCCGGAAGGAATCGCATCCTGCACCGGGTCCCTGATCACCGAGGACACGGTCGTCACGGCAGCACACTGTATCCGGAGCAACGGACGCAGTCCGTCAGCAATCAACGTGACCTTCCACTACGGCCTCAGCCGCTCCCAGTACACGGTCGGCGTAGCAACGGCCGTGCCGATGCCGGGCTATGACCCCGCCCTGATCAAGAACGACATCGCGCTGCTCTTCCTGCAATCGCCTGTTTCCGAACCGAGTATCGAATTGGCGTCCACGCCGGCGCCGCTCGGGGCAGAGGTCACCGTTGCCGGCTACGGCTGCACGGGAGACCCGTTCGTGGCGGCCGCACCCTGTGATCCTGCGGCCCGGCTGGTTGAGACGCAATTGACGACAGTCCCGGCCGAGGCCTGCCCGGACATTGCGGGTCCCTGGCAGTTCTGCACCTATTCTGCCCACACCACCGCGAACCGCGGTGACAGCGGCGGCCCGGTCATCTGGTCCGACCACGGTGAAGCGAGACTGGTAGGGGTCACGAATGCGATTGAACTGCCGCCCGCCGCCGCCTACCTGAACCTGTCTGCTTCCGTTCCCTACGGACTGGACTGGATCAGGGCTACTACCGCCGGTCGGCGCTGACGGTTTTCAGCACGCCGCGGATGGAGATCCCCGCCGCACACACAGTATGTTGTGAACCAGGAGCTGCCCGGAAAGCCCCGGCCGGATAGGAGGCTGCGGTCATGAGGTACATCGACGATTTGGGCGAGGCCGGGCGGGACGACGTCGCCAGGGCCGGCGGCAAGGGTGCCGGACTGGGCGAACTGGTCCGGGCCGGCCTGCCGGTTCCGCCGGGCTTCGTGCTGACCACCGCCGCCTACGAGTTGTACATCCGGGAAAACGTCCTGGCCGACCGCATTCAGGAGCATGCCTCCTTGCCGGCTTTCACAGGAGCCAGTGACTACGATGAGGCGTCCGGGCACATCCGCGGGCTCTTTACCGGCAGTGTGATGCCGGCGGCGGTAGTTGGAGAAATCCGCGATGCCTACCGCGAACTGGACACCGACGGAGCCGGACAGACCGCCGCGGCGGTGCGGTCCTCCGCCACCGCCGAGGACCTCGCCACCGCCAGCTTCGCGGGCCAGCAGGACACGTATCTCAACGTGCGCGGCGCCGATGCCCTGATCGAAGCGGTCATCAACTGCTGGGCCTCCCTCTGGACCTCCCGCGCCATGGCTTACCGTGCCCGGGAAGGCATCCGGCCGGACCAGGTCCGGCTGGCGGTGGTGGTCCAAAAAATGGTGGCCGCAGACGCTGCCGGCGTGATGTTCACCGCGAATCCCGCCACCGGACGCCGGGACCAGGCCGTGATCAGCGCTGCGTGGGGGCTGGGCGAGGCCGTGGTCAGCGGCGCCGTCTCCACCGACGACATCGTGGTCGACGCAGCAACAGGGAAAGTGGTCTCCCGCCGGACCGCCGACAAGGACGTCATGACTGTCTATGCCGAGCAGGGCACCCGGGAGGAACCCGTTCCGGCCTCACGCCGGCACCAACCCGTCCTCGACGACGACGCCGCAGCCAGCCTCGCCGGCTACGGACGACGGATTGCGCAGCACTTCGGCACTCCGCAGGACATCGAGTGGGCGCGGGCGGACGGCGAATTCTTCATCCTGCAGTCCCGCCCCGTCACGGCCCTGCCCGAGCCCGCCGGTGAGGTGCCCAGCGACTGGGCCGTACCCTACCCGAAGGGCCTTTACTTCCGGGCGAGCATCGTCGAGCAGCTTCCCGATCCGCTGTCGCCCTTGTTTGCGGACCTGATTGACGGCTCGGTCTCACGGTCGCTCCAGGCCCTGCTGGGCGAGGCTTTCGGCAAGAGCGGCTTCCGGGACGGCGACCTGGGCCTGCCTGCCATCAACGGCTACGCCTATTACTACTACCGGACGTCCGGTTTGCTGCGGCTCATCGGCAAGATGCCGGCGGCCGCCCGCGCGCTTTTCCGGGGCGAGGCGCACATGGGGATCGAGGGCTGGCGGGACTATTCACACCCGCGCTACGTGCATGCGGTGCAATCCTGGTCGGCGAAGCCGGTCGCGGACCTCTCCGGCCAGGAACTGCTCGCGGGGGTGACAGCGCTGCTTGATGCGGGAACGGTCTACTACACCGCCGTCCAGTCCGTCATTCCCATCGCCGCGACCGGCGAGCTCGCGTTCCAGAAGTTCTACAACACCTTTATCCGGCGGGACGGTGATCCGCCGGCAGCGGCGTTCCTGCTCGGCTACGAGAGCGAACCCATCCGGGCGGACAAAGCCCTCTACGACGTGGCCGAGTGGTCCCGCGGAGTTCCGGGCCTCGCAGCGGCCATCCTGGCGACGCGAACAACGTCTCTCGCCCGGGCACAGGGATCAGGGGTTCCTCCGGCAGGGATGGATCCCGGGCTGTGGCATCAGTGGGAACACCGCTTCCAGCTCCACCTGGACTGCTTCGGCCACGCGGTCTACAACCTGGACTTCATCAACCCGGTGCCGGCTGACGACCCGTCCCCGCTGCTGGATGCGCTGAAGTTCTATCTGCGTGGACAAGGCACCGATCCGCACCGGAGGCAGCAGCTGGCCGCCGCCCGCCGCGAGAAGCTCACCAGGAACGTCCTTGCCCGGCTGCACCCTGCCCGCAAAGCAGCCTTTACACGGATGCTGCGGTGGGCGCAGGCGCCGGCGCCGGTCCGCGAAGATGCGCTGGCCGACGTCGGACTCGGCTGGCCGCTGATGCGCCGGATGCTGCGCGAACTGGGCGGGCGCCTGGTCGCCGCGGGAGTCATCACGGAACCTGACGATGTGTTCTGGCTTCGCCACGGCGAAATCAGCAGCGCGGTCGGATTCGGCCTGGCCGACCCTGCCGGACCGGCCGCCATCACGGGCCCGGAACGACCGGTGCTGGCTGAATCGGTCGATGAGCGCAGGCTGCGCTGGCGGGGCCAGCGCAAGGCCGCCGCTCCACAGATGCTGCCGGAGATCCGGTGGCTGCAGCGGTCCCTGGCAGGGATGATGCCCGAGGGGTCCCAGGACCAGCCGGGGAACACGATCAAGGGTGTGGGCGCCAGGCAGGGCAGGGTCCGTGCTCCTGCCCGGGTTCTGGCCGGTCCCGAGGACTTCCCCCGGATGCGGCCGGGAGAGGTGCTGGTGGCGCGGATCACCACCCCGGCCTGGACCCCGCTCTTTGCCATGGCCTCGGCCGTGGTCACTGATGTTGGCGGACCGCTGAGCCACAGCTCCATTGTGGCCAGGGAGTACGGCATCCCCGCGGTGCTGGGCACCGGGGTGGCGACCCGCCGGATCGCGAGCGGCCAGCAGATAGAGGTCGACGGCGAGGCCGGCACCGTGACGATCGTTCCGCCGACGCCGAGTTAGCAGCCGGACGACTGCTCATCCGGCAGTTCTTCGTCCGATTCAACGCGGAGCAGCAGGGCGAGCGGGCTGTCAGCGCGGACGTCCGGGAGCACAGCACCGATGACAAACAGGGTGACGTTTCGGTCAAACAAGAGGTCCACCACGTCCAGGAACAGCCGCCACTCCGGCGAGACCGCGGCGTCGGACGCGCCGGGGACGCCGTCAACCACCCACTCTCCGAACCGGGCGGCCAGGGCGTCGAAGTCCCGGGCAGCGGGATTCCCGGCGGTGAGTTCACCGAAGCTGATCCACAGCAGGTCCCCTTCCGCGCTCTTCACCGACAGCGGCCTGCCGGCCACCTCCACTGTGCGGCGTTGGCCGGGAGCCGGGGTGAACAGGCCGAACGCGCCCAGCTGCCGGGAGGTGCCGGGGACGATGATCCGGCCCGGCCGGAATGTGCGCGGGTGGCTGCCGGTAAGTGGATCGGCCATGCCGGGCGGCTCCTAGAGCCAGCCCTTCCGCTTGAAGATTGTGTACATCAGGCCGGCAGTCGCGGCCATCAGGGCGATGGACAGGGGGTATCCGAGTGTCCAGTGCAGTTCGGGGATATGGTCGAAATTCATGCCGTAGACCCCGGCCACGAAGGACGGCGCAAAAAAGATCGCGGCCCACGACGAGATCTTCTTGACCTGCTCGTTCTGCTCCGCGCTCGCCTCGTTCTGCCGGTTCGCGGTCAGGGTGCCGTCCAGCGTGAGGGCGTTCTGGAGGATGTCCCGGAAGGAATCGGCACGGGAGATCAGCCGCTCCACATGGTCCTCGACGTCTCGGAGGTGGTGCTGCAGGTCAGTGTCCACCTCGTATTTGCCGAAGCCGCGCTTCAGAAGCTGCATCATGCCCGGCAGCGGGTGGATGGCGCGCTGGAACTGGATCACTTCGCGGGCCAGTTCGTAGATCCTTCGGGAGACAGCCGAATCCCCGCTGAACAGCTGGTCCTCGATCTCGTCGATGTCGTTTTCCAGTCCGGCAACGACGGGCACGTAGTCGTCCACCACCCGGTCCATCAGCGCATAGAGCACGGCTTCCGGACCATGGCTCAGGAGCTCGGGGCGGCCCTCCAGCCGTTCCCGTACTTTGGCCACGCCGGCTGTCTCGGCATGGCGCACCGTGACCACGAAGTTCTTGCCCGTAAAGATGTGCAGTTCGCCGAACTCGACTGTTTCCGTTTCATCGAGGTACCGGGCCGGGCGGAGCACGGTGAAGAGGACGTCGTCGTAGCGTTCCATCTTGGGGCGCTGGTGTGCCGAGATCGCATCCTCCACTGCCAGCCGGTGCAGGCCGAACTCCAGGGCCACGGCAGACATTTCAGCCTCGGTGGGCCGGTACAGCCCGATCCAGGCCATGCCTCCGCGGTCCGCCAGGGTCTCAAAGGTCTGCTCAAGACTGTGCGGTTCGGCCGTTCGGTGGCCGTTCACATACACGGCGTTGTCGATGATGGTCACGCGTCATTATCCCAGTCACTTGGGACGTGCCGCCGTCTGCGCCTGGCTTTGGGCGAGCCTGCTGATGAGCGGCTCGGTCCGGTAGGGGATATGCGTGTGCAGCGCCAGTACCGTCTCCGTGCGGATCACGCCCTTGATCCTCAGGATGGAGCGCAGCGCTGCCTGCAGGTTGTGGGTGTCTGTTGCCACCACGCGGCACCACACATCGCCCCGTCCCGAGATCTCGTGGACCTCCAGGACCTGGGGGATCAGGCGCAAGGCGCCCACCACTCCGTCGAGCTCCCGGTGGCTGACTTCTATCGTTACGAAAGCGACGACGTCGTACCCCACCGCTTCGAGGTCAATCTCCCGTCCGCCGTCGTGGAGCAGACCGGAACGCAGCATCCGGCGGATCCGCGACTGCGCGGTATTGCGGGCTATGCCGAGGGCGTCGCTGAGTTCGCCGATCTGGACGCGCGGATCGCGGATCAGTTCCAGCAGGATTTTCAGGTCCGTGGTGTCCAGGGTGTTCAAATCATCACTTCGGTTCAGGATTACGGTTCAGGATTGATTGTTTTGATCAATTTTGGCACGAATTTCGCTCCTCCCGGGCATCAGTGACCCATTCTGTAGCTACCAATTTCTTTCGTCCGGCCGCGTTCGCACCCACAAGGAACGTGCGCGGCGGCACTGCAGGCAAAGGCACGCACATGACTGTCTTCAGCGAACTCCGAATGCGCCCGGCCACCGCCGGTGGCTGGGCATGGGACGCTTCCACCACGGCCCGGCTGGTGATGGCGGGCGTTGTGATATTCACGCTCCTCGTCGGCGCGAACCTCGCAACACCGCTGTACCCGCTGCTCCAGGCGAATCTTGGCATCGGGTCCTTCGGAATCACCGTTGCCTTTTCCGCCTACGTCCTGGCGCTTGTGTCCACCCTGATGCTTGCCGGGCACTGGTCCGACCATATCGGCCGCCGCGCGGCGCTGCTGCTTGCCGTCGTCGTCGGACTGGCCGGCGGCCTGGTCTTCGCCAACGCGGACAGCCTCGCGATGCTGTCCGCCGGCCGCGCGCTCCAGGGCGTCGCCGTAGCTCTGGCCACCGGCGCCAGTTCCGCTGCCCTGCGCGAGTTGCTGCCTGCCCGCCCCGACTGGGCTTCACGCTTCACCTTGCTGGCATCCGCCGGGGGAGTCGCCGCCGGTCCGGCCATCGGCGGCCTGCTGTCCCTCCTGCCGGGACCCACAACCACCCCGTACTACCTTCACTCGCTGGTCCTCATCGCCATGCTGGTTCCGCTGTACCTGCTGAAGGCGCGGCCGGCCATCCAGTCAGCTGCCGGCCGGCAGCCGCTCAAGGTGCTGGCACCCCGACGCCCGTCCGTTTCGAGTGAAGCCCGGGGCGCCTTCTGGCTGGCGTCCGCCGTCGGGTTCCTGAGCTTCACCGTCTTCGGCTTCTGCCTCTCACTGGCACCGGGCTATTTCGCTCAGATCGTCGACGCCGACTCCCGCCCGCTCATCGGCGTGCTGGCAGGGCTGACTCTCGGCGCGTCGGCCGCCAGCCAGCTGCTGGCAGTCCGCGGCAGGTTCGTGGTGCCGGCCGGCTTGGCCGTGCTCGGTGTGTCCGTGCTCCTGATTGCCGCGGCCGCCGCCTGGAGCAGCCCGTGGCTGCTCATTGCGGCAAGCGTGGCGGCAGGGGTCGGCCAGGGCGTGTCGTTCCGGACCGTCTTCAACGAGGTGGCGGCCAAGGTTGAAGCCTCGAGACATGCGCAGATCATCAGCACGGTGTACGTGATCACCTACCTTGGAAGTGCTCTTCCGGTGGTCGGCCTGGGACTTGCGACGGCGGCGTTCGGATTACAGGCTGCGGTCGCCGGATTCGTGGTGCTGTGCGCGCTCCTGGCGTTCGTCCTGGCAGGCGCCACCCTCACGGCCGCTGCCCGCCGGCCGGCCTAGCGGCCGCGTGGTCCAAGGGGGCGAAGCCGCGCCGAAGCCTCCCGCGATTGCAAAGACTCCGTTGCAAACAAATAGTTGCAAAGAAACTATTGCAAAGGTTTCTTTGTAAGCGTAGTTTTAGGGCATGAAGAACCCGTCTGAGACAACCTCACCAGCAGCATTGCCAAGGGATGGCTCAGCTGAGGCCCTGGCAGCTTCCGCTCAGGGTGCGCCGTCGGGCCAGGAGCCAGCTTTTCCCGTCCGGCAGGTGGACACCGGGTCGCTCAAGGCGCTCGCACACCCGCTGCGGGTGCAGATCCTCGAGATGCTGTCCCGCTACGGGGCCCAGACGGCCTGCAGCCTGGGTGAGCTGCTGAACGAGTCCAGCGGTTCCACGAGCTACCATCTTCGCCAGCTGGCCAAGCACGACTTTGTCCGGGAGGTGGAAGGCAAGGGCACGGCACGGGAGCGGTGGTGGGAACGTCCCCGCGGCGCCATCCAGATCACGTCCCCGGAGCTGGCAACGTCCCCGGCGACGGAGGAAGCTTCGCGGCTGGTCACCCGCGAGTTCGAACACAGCAGGCAAGCCGTCCTGGCGGATTTCATGGCGCACGGCAGCGAAAGCCTTGAAGCCGAGTGGCTCCATGCGGCCCTGATCAGCACGGCCAACGCCCGGCTCACCGCGGATCAGCTGGCAAGGTACACCAGCGCGCTGGAGGCTTACGGCCACCGCCTGCTGGAGGACATCAGGAGCGAAGGCGAGCAGGAAGGCGCCCGCCCGGTGCAGATTCACCTCAATGCCTTCCCCATCCTCGGTGTTCCCGCCTCAGCGGGTAGCCGGAACCGCGCGCCACGCGCCGCACAGCCGTCAAGTCCTGAAAGGAAAGAGCCATGACCACAGTCTCCGCCGCCGGTTCAGCTGCAGGCGGCCGCTACCGCCGGCCAACGGTCCTCGAGTCGGCTGCGGCCGGGCTGGGCGCGGCACTGGTCCACTGGGCCGAAGGCCGGCGCGTCATTCACTCCGACCGGGCGGAACGCGAACGCGCCGCAATGCTCCGCCGGGAGCAGTTGGGCGTCCTGCGGGGCGACCTGATGGGCGCCGCGCATTCAGGGCTCCATGTTTGGCGTT
Source organism: Arthrobacter sp. ISL-72 (assembly GCF_018613755.1). Taxonomy (GTDB): domain Bacteria; phylum Actinomycetota; class Actinomycetes; order Actinomycetales; family Micrococcaceae; genus Arthrobacter. Next base: position 100,311 of record NZ_JAGGPP010000004.1, on the reverse strand, counting down.
AGGCGCCCGCCGTCGCAGTGAAGCTCAGTCAGGCAGCGGCCCGTGGTTTCCCTTGATGTGCTCGAACACCAGCGTGGTCTCGGTGTGGCCCACGACGGGGTCGGTTGCCAGGTTGTCCAGGACCCAGTCGCGCAGGTCCTCGGTGGTCGCCACGGCAATGTGCAGCAGATAGTCCACCGAGCCGGAGGTGTGGAAGGTCGAGAGCACCGCCGGCAGCCTGGGCACCCGGGACGTAAACCTGTCGATTTGCTCGCGGTCATGGGCGCGGAGCCTGACGGCGATGAGGGCCTGGACGGAACGGCCGATGGCGGAAAGGCTCAGTTTCGCCTCGAAACCCTGGATGATGCCGCGTTCGGACAGTGCCCGCGTGCGCATCAATGCCGTGGACGGGGCAATCCCCACGAGCTCGGCCAGCTGCTTGTTTGAAATCCGGGCGTCTTCGACGAGCGCGGCCAGTAGCCGCTCATCGATGGCATCCAGCGGTTCAGTTCCCGCGCCGAGCCGAATATTCTTCGCACCGCTGCTCACAGGTCCTCCTCAAAGTGTTATTGGTTCATCATATCCCGCACTTTCCGGTCATTCCATTCATGCGCACTGTGAATCTCCGAATTATTGCCAGATACTTGCCGGATTCAATGGCGAATAATTTCAAAGGAGTCCCGTGCTTTCCCTCGATACCCTGGCAGTCCATGCAGGCCGGAACGGCCTGACCGAACAAGGCGTCCACGCCGTGCCGATCGACCTTTCCACCACTGCGCCGCTTCCGTCAGTGCATGACGGCGGCCAGGCCTACGAACAGATGGCCACCGGCGGGGTGCATCTGGAAGGCCAGAGCACCGTCTATCAGCGGTTGTGGAATCCCACCGTTGCCCGTTTTGAGCAGGGCGTGGCTGTCTTGGAGGGCGCCCCGGAAGCGGTGGCCTTCGCCACGGGCATGGCTGCGCTCTCGGCCGTCCTGCTCGCGGCCGTGCAGGCCGGGAAGCGGCATGTGGTGGCAGTCCGTCCGCTGTACGGCGGCAGCGACCACCTCCTCGCCTCGGGCGTTCTGGGCACCGAGGTGACGTTCACGACGGCGGCCGGTGTCCGCTCCGCGCTGCGGCCGGAAACCGGGCTGGTGATGGTGGAAACGCCGGCCAACCCCAGTCTCGAGCTCGTTGACATCGCGCAACTTGCCGCCGACGCCGACGGGGTCCCGCTCCTCGTGGACAACACGTTCGCCAGCCCCGTGCTGCAGCAGCCGCTGCGGCACGGCGCCACGCTGGTGCTGCACAGTGCCACCAAGTTCCTTGGCGGCCACGGGGATGCCATGGGCGGGGTAGTGGCGGGTTCGCCGGAATGGACCACCCGGCTCCGCCGGATCCGTGCCGTGACCGGTGGGATCCTGACCCCCTGGCCGGCCTATCTGCTCCACCGCGGGCTGGCCACACTTCCGGTACGCGTCCGGGCGCAGCAGGCAACCGCCCACAAGGTGGCCGCCGCCCTGGCCGGACATGGCCTGGTGAAAGCGGTCCACTACCCGGGGCTCCAGGAGTGCGATCCGCTGGGCCTGGTAGGCACGCAGATGCACGGCCCCGGTTCACTGCTGGCCTTTGAACTGTCCAGCGCGGAGCACGCCGAGAGAGTCCCGGCGGCGGTCAGGACGGTCACCCACGCAGTTTCCCTTGGCGGCATCGATACCCTCATCCAGCATCCCGCGGGGCTGACGCACCGGCCCGTTGCCACGGAGGCAAAGCCCCATGCAAGGCTGCTGAGGCTATCCGTGGGGCTGGAGGATGCCGCGGACATTGTGGCGGACCTGCTGCAGGCAATCGAGGGAACGCGCTAGCGGCCCGGTTCCTTGTGACCGGCACCACCTTTGGGATGCACGACGGCGGTGATCACCGCCGTCGTGCATCCCAGCCCGATCACCGTCAGGGCCAGCGCCGTCCAGCCGAACGACTGGAAGACCAGGCCGCCGGCCCACCCGATGGCGCTCGAGCCCAGGTAGTAAGCGAGGTTGTACAGTGAGGCGGCCTGGGCCCGGGCAGTGGTGGCGATTCCTCCGGTCCAGCCCGCACCGATGCTGTGCGCTGCAAAGAATCCACCGGTGAACACCAGCAGGCCGGCCAGGATCAGCACCAGCAAGTGCGTCAGTGTCAGCGCCAGGCCGAGGACCATCAGCAGGATGCCGGCCAGCAGGACGGTCCGCCGGCCGAACCTCAGCGTGAGGCCTCCGGCCAGGCGGGAGGTCACCGTCCCGGACAGGTAGGCCACGAAGATGAGGCTGATTACGGTGGCGGGAAGCCCGAAGGGGTCCCCGGACAAGCGGAAGCCCAGATAGTTGTACACGGCCACGAAGCCGCCCATGAGCAGGAAAGCCTGCACATAGAGGGCCAGGAGGCGGGGATTGCGCAGGTGGCCCGCCAGCGTCCTCGCGGCGCCGCGGAATCCGCTGGCCCGGGCGGGAGTAAACCCGCGGGCCTTCGGCACCAGGACCAGGAACAGGACGGCAGCCGCGGCGGCCAGGACCGAGACGGCCAATGTTGCGGCCCGCCAGCCCCACAGCTCGCCCACGGGACCGGCAACCAGCCTTCCGGCCAGGCCGCCAAGCGTGGTGCCTGCCACGTAGCTGCCCGCTGCCTGGGCGGCGTGGGCTTTGTGTACCTCCTCGTTGAGGTAGGCAATGGCGATGGCCGGGATCCCGCCGAGCGCCATGCCCTCGAGAAGCCTGAGGCCAAGGAGCACGGGAAAAGTGGCAGCCAGCGGCGCCAGCAGGCCCAGCACCGTCGCGGCGGAGATGCCCAGGGTCATGGCCCGGACCCGGCCGATCCTGTCGGCCAGGAAAGACCACGGGATGACCGTCAGGGCCAGTCCCACCGTCGCCAGCGAGATGGTGAGGGCTGCTTCGGCCGCGGAGACCCGCAGGTCCGCGGCCATGATCGGCAGCACCGCCTGTGTGGAATAGAGCTGCGCGAAGGTTGCAACCCCGGCAAAAGCCAGGCCCGCCAGCAGCCGTCCATACTCGGCCGAGCCTTTCGGATGGCCGTTCCAGGGCTGGGGCTGTGACGTATTCAGCGCTGAAGGCATGGACATGAATCCAGCGTAGATCGCAGAAAGGAATGCTTCCAATGCATGATTTACATAGAATAGATGCCTGCAGCGGATCAAAGGCAGGGAGCCTCCGATGGACATCGAGCACAAACAACTGGCGCAGCTGCTGCCGTTGCTTCCCGTGCTGTCCGAACTAGGGCGGACGCAGCACGTGACGGAGACCGCGGAAATGCTGGGCATGCCGCAGTCCACCGTCAGCCGGGCGCTTGCCCGTGCCAGCGCGGTGGTGGGCACGGAGCTGCTGATCCGCGACGGCAGGGGAGTGCGGCTGACGGCGGCGGCCAAGGCGCTGCTGCCCTACATCGACGCCGCCCTCAACGAATTCCGGACCGGGCTGGACCTGGTGCGGCACGAGTCCGAGGTGGTGCGGGGCAGGATTGCGGTGTCCTTCCAGCACACTTTCGGCGAAGCGACGCTGCCGCTTCTGATCAACGCGTTCCGCCGCCGGCACCCGCAGACCGCCTTTGACCTCAGCCAGGGTGCCCGGGACGGCTGCCTGGCCGAGCTCGCCGCGGGAACCGCTGATTTTGCCCTGACGGCGCCGGTCGCGCCCGCGGGCCGCGGCATCGGTTCAGCCGCCCTGTACCGGGAACCGCTGCGCCTGGTGGTGCACCATGAACATCCGCTGGCCGGCCGGAAGGGGGCACGGGTCGCGGACATCAGGCAGGATCCGTTCGTGGCGATGGGGCCGGGCTACGGCATGCGCTCGCTGACGGACGCGCTGTTCCGGGAGGCGGGTGTCCGCCCCCGGATTGCCTTCGAAAGCCAGGACACCCATACCGCGCGCGGCCTCGTGTCCGCCGGGCTGGGCGTCAGCATCCTCCCGCCCGGCGGGCTGGCATCCGGCAGCACGTTGGCACCGCGTGCCGGCAATCTTGGCTGGGTGGAAATGCCGCTGGAATCGGCACTGGCTTTCCGTGAAATCGGCCTGGCCTGGCGTGAACGGCGGGGCGGCCACGAGGCCGAACCGGACCAGGTGGGGTTGTTCCGGGAACTTGTCCTGGCCGAAGGGCCTGCGTTGCTGGCGGAACTCATCCGGGCCCGTTCAGAAGGCTGACAGCCCGGCCATGATTTCGGCGACCGGAGCGGCCTGTGCCTGCCGGTATCCGGTTCCCGCCCAAAGATTCAGCCTCTCCGGATCGCCCGCAGCGGCGGCCGCGGCGCGGATCGGAGCTGTGAGGTGGTGAACCGCCGGGTACCCCTCGGGTGCGTCCTCATGGTCCTTGACGAAGGAGTTGACCAGGGCCCGTGCCTGCCTCCCGGTGAAGGCGCGGGTCAGGCGGGTTTCCGTGAAGCGCTCGCTGGCGAGGGCGTCCTTGTGGAGCGTCCGGGCGCTGCTTTCGTCGCTGCGGAGGAACGCGGTGCCCAGCTGGGCAGCCGCTGCGCCGGCATCCAGCACCGAGTCGAGGCCGGCTGAATCCATGATCCCGCCGGCCGCCACGAGGGGAACCCCGACGACGGTCCGCACGGCGGCGAGCAATTCCGCCGTCGTGAGCGGGGCACGGAAGCCTGCGGGGTTTCCCGCGGCAAGGAAAGCCGCGCTGTGGCCCCCTGCACTGCCGTGCTGGACTGCGAGGACGTCCGCTCCCCGTTCCACTGCCAGCATGGCCTCGGCCGTGGTGGTGATGGTGGCAATGACCGTGGTGCCGGCACGCTTAAAGGCGCGGACTTGGGCCTGCTCCGGGAGTCCGAAGGTGAAGCTGACAATTTCCACCGGGTCCGCCAGCAGGGCATCGACCTTGGCCTGCCATGCGTCATCGTCGTCGAACCGCAGTGCCGGAATTTCCGCGCCATACCGCCGGGCGTCGGGCTCAAGGCTCCGCCGGTAGTCCTCCAGTTGTTCCCGTAGTGCGGCCGGCGGATTGAGCTGGTCCGGGTCGGGGACGAAGAGGTTCATGCCGAACCGCGCACCGGCGGACCGGACCTCGCGGATGTCGGCTTCCATGGCTTCAACGGTCTTGTAGCCCGCGGCGAGGAAGCCCAGGCCGCCGGCGCGGTGCACCGCCTGGACGAACCGGGGCGTGGACGTGCCTCCTGCCATGGGCGCCGCGATGATCCTTGTACCGAAAATGGCGCGCGTCATGCCCTGCTCCCCGTAGTGACTCAGTAGTCTGTTCTGGTGACTAATTCTGACAACCTGCCGGCGGCGGATTCTGTTCCATCCATCGGCGGGGCCCCTGCCGCGACTTCCGCCGCCGCTTCCGGCACCGTGATCGGCCTGGATATTGGCGGCACCAAGACGCGCGGCGTCCGCTTCGAAGACGGCCACGTAGTGGCCGACGAAAGCGTGGGCAGTTCAAATGTACAGAACGTCAGCCGCGAGGAAGCGGCGCTTAACCTGGCCGAGCTGTTCGCCAGGATAGGCGGAGGAGCGGTGGCACAGGTCTACGCCGGGGCGGGAGGAATCGACACGGAGGGAGACGCAGCCGCGCTCGAAGCCCTGATCGCCCCGCATGCCCCGGGCGCCAAAATCACGGTGGTCCACGATTCGCGGCTGCTGCTGGCGGCCGGCGGGGCAAGCACGGGGGTAGCGGTCATCGCAGGCACCGGCTCGGCAGCCTGGGGCCGGAACGGGCAGGGCGAGGAAGCGCGGGCCGGCGGCTGGGGGTATCTGCTGGGGGACGAGGGCAGCGGCTACTGGCTGGGGCGGGAAGCTGTCCGGCACAGCCTCCGCCGCATGAACCAGGGCCTTGCACCGGACGAACTGACCACGGCTTTGCTGCGCTCCTGCAACATCGATGACCCCAACAAGCTGATAGCACTCTTCCATTCGCCGGAAACGGGGCGCCGCTACTGGGCGCAGCAGGCCAGGCTCGTGGTGGAGGCTGCCGACGCCGGCCACGCTCCCAGCCAGGCCCTTGTCGAGCAGGCAGGCAGGGACCTCGCCGGACTGGCCGCACAGTCTTTGCGGAAACTGGGCATCCAGGGCCCGGTGATCCTGGGCAGCGGCCTGGGCATGAACGTGGTGAGGCTGCAGGAGTCCTTCAAGCGCAGCCTTGCCGCTGAGGCCGTCACGGATGTCCGGGTCCTGGACCAGGATCCGGTCTTCGGCGTCCTGCAGCTGGTGGCTGAGCAGGAGCAGCCCTAGCCAAGGCGGGGCCGGTCGGCTTACCCTTGAGAAGCCGCCGGCGGAAGTGCCGGGCGAAGCGTTACGGTCCGGCTTTGAAGGCCCGGACATTGAAGCGGGGGAGGTGGAGACGATGACTGCAATATTTGTGCGCGCCATGAGCGCCAGCAATGTCATTATTCCTGCCCCGGCCGAACGCACGTCCTGACCGCGCCTTCCGGCGTTCCCGCCGAGTGACCTACGTGTCCTGAATTCGGCATCGGACTCCGTGCACCCGGGGCCTCAGCAGAGGTTCTCCATTGAAAACAACATCAGGTCACGTGCTGACCGCAGATAGTTCAACAGCTACCCACAGGCCGCCTGCGATGGCCGGTCCGGTCCGGTTCGGCTATACGGCCGCGACGGCAAAACTGTTTGACGAACACCCCGTCCCCAACGGGGAGAGCCCGGGCCGGGTGGTCCGGGTCGACCGGAACAGGGTTTTGGTTGCCGGTACGGACGCGCTCTGGCACCTTCCGTACCCTGCCCGCGGGGAAGCACCGGCCACCGGAGACTGGGTATGGCTCGGTGCCAATACCGCGGGAGAGCGCGCCGTCGTCGGAGTGCTGCCCCGGCATTCGGAGCTAAGCCGCAAGCGGGCCTTTGAAGCATCCTCGGATGCCCAGGTCCTTGGTGCCAACGTTGACGTGGTGGGCGTGGTGGTCCCCGTGGACCGCCCGCTCACCCACAATCGGCTGGAGCGGACGCTGGTGGCCGCGTGGGATTCCGGGGCCACACCGCTGGTGATCATCACCAAAGCGGATCTTGCCGGCATCGCGGACGACGTCGTCGGAAAGGTCATCCTGCAGGCCGCCGGCGTGGCTGTGGTTACCACTTCGGCGGAGCAAGGCGATGGCCTTGACGAACTGCTCGGACACCTTCCCGCCGGAGGGACACTGGTTTTGCTGGGTCCGTCCGGTGCGGGGAAGTCCACGCTGATCAATGCCCTTGCGGGGCATCACGCGCAGGAGGTCGGGACGGTCCGGGCCGGGGACGGCAAAGGCAGGCACACCACGACGTCCCGAGAGCTCGTCCCGCTGCCCGGCGGAGCGGTGCTCATGGATACCCCGGGCGTGCGCGGCTTCGGGCTCTTCGACGCGGACGACGGCATGGGGGAGATGTTCGGCGACCTCGAAGGGCTCTTCGGTCAGTGCCGCTTCGCCGACTGCGCCCACGAACGCGAACCCGGCTGCGCCGTCAAGGCGGCGCTGGCCGGCGGGACCCTGGAAACGCGCCGGTGGGAGAGCTACCTCAAGCTCCAACGGGAGCTCGCGGCGCTCAACCGGAGGCACGACGCAGCGGCCCGGCGCGCATACCAGCGGGAGTGGCACCAGAAGGTGGTGGTGGCCGGCAAGAGCCAGCGGGCTGCCGAACGCTACAGCCAGGAGCAGGCTGTTGAACGCAGCGGCAGGGACGGAAAGCGGGGCAAACGCAAACGGAGCTGATGCGCGGCCTGCAGGCGCTGACGGGGCGGTGGCACGTTCGGCGGCAGCGGATGGGTGGCAGCGCGGCTGCCACCCATCCCAAACGCGTAGGTCACCGAATGCTTACGGTAGCCGCGGCACCGCTGACTTTGTCCGGACCGCTGGCTACGCTGTGTATTACTTTCTTTACAGCCGAAAATCAGCGAGCTTATGATTTTGTGGCTTGTCCGTCCGATGTTGCCGCCAACAGTTAGGTAAGCCCGGAAATGGCTGAAGCCATGATTGAATTCCTGAGCGTCACCAAGCGATACCAGAGCGGGCAGCCGGCCGTGGACAACCTCACCATGTCCATCGACAAAGGCTCCATCACGGTTTTCGTGGGCCCGTCCGGCTGCGGAAAGACCACCTCCCTGCGGATGATCAACCGCATGGTGGAGCCCACCTCGGGCACCATCACGGTGGACGGGAAGGACGTCACCTCCGTTCCGGCGGCGCAGCTGCGCCGGTCCATGGGCTACGTCATGCAGTCATCCGGGCTGATGCCGCACCGCTCCGTGCTGGACAACATCGCCACCGTCCCGCGGCTCAAGGGCGTCCCCAAGGCGGAGGCGCGCAAACGGGCCGAGGAACTCCTTGATGTTGTCGGGCTGGCTTCGGTGCTCGGCAGGCGGTACCCCTCCCAGCTGTCCGGAGGCCAGCAACAGCGCGTCGGCGTGGCGCGGGCGCTCGCGGCTGACCCACCCGTACTGCTGATGGACGAACCCTTCAGTGCCGTGGACCCCGTGGTGCGCGACGAACTCCAGCAGGAGCTCCTGCGCCTACAGCGGGACCTGGCGAAGACCATTGTGTTCGTCACCCACGACATCGACGAAGCCACTGTGCTGGGGGACAAGGTGGCCGTCTTCGCCACCGGCGGCAAACTGGCGCAGTACGCGACGCCGGAAGAAATCCTGCGTGCCCCCGCCAACAACTTTGTGGCATCCTTCGTCGGCAAGGACCGGGGGTTCCGTCACCTCGCGTTCAGCCCGTCCGACGCCGTTATCCTCCATGACGTCCCGACGGTCGGTCACAGCGAACTCGGCTCCGCGGCGGCTGGTTTCGCGGGGGACGAATGGCTGCTCGTGGTGGACGCGGACTCCCGCCCGCTGGGCTGGACCAGCCCGGGTGCCGGCTCCGTGCTCATTCCTGGCGGCTCGCTTTTCCGCCAGGGAGAGTCCCTGCGGCGGGCCCTGGACGCAGCCCTTTCCTCGCCCTCAGGGCTGGGCGTCGCCGTTGACTCGGACGGCAGGCTCACCGGCGTCCTCAAGGCCGATGAGGTGCTTGCCGTCATCGAGTCGGCACGGCTGGTCCGGCAGGAAGCCCTCTGATGGAATGGTTCCTCGCCAACAGCGGGCGGGTGTTCGAGCTGGCAGGCCAGCATCTGACGCTGGCCATCCTGCCAATGGTCTTTGGTTTGCTGCTCTCGGTTCCGCTGGCCCAGTTCGCCCGGCGCAACAGGACCCTGCGATCGGTGGTGGTTACGGCAACGTCCCTGCTCTACACGATCCCGTCCCTTGCCTTGTTCATCATCCTCCCGTCCATCCTGGGAACAAGGGTGCTGGACCCCGTCAACGTGATTGTTGCCCTCACGATTTACGCTGTGGCCCTGCTGGTAAGGGCCGCCCTCGACGCGTTCGACTCCGTGGATGACGATCTCCGCCAGGCCGCCGTTGCCATGGGGTTCAAACCCGGCGCGCGTTTCCTCCAGATCGATCTGCCCCTGTCACTTCCTGTGCTGTTCGCCGGACTGAGGGTGGTGTCCGTCAGCAACATTTCACTGGTGAGCGTGGCCGCCCTGCTGGGCATCGGGAACCTCGGGATGCTCTTCACCTCCGGCCTGCAGCGCGGTTTCATCACCGAAGTGCTGGTGGGCATCATCGCCATCCTGGTGCTCGCCCTCCTGATGGATGCGGTGCTGGTGCTGCTGGAACGGCTGCTGACCCCGTGGATCAGGGCAGTGCCGACGAAGGACAAGGCCGGGCTCCCCGAGGCTGCCGAGCGGCTGTCCGATGTGCGGACAGGAGGCGCCTCCGCATGAGCAACGTCTTCTCGGACACCTTTGACTGGCTCGGCGACCCGCTGCACTGGACCGGAAGCGCGGGAATTCCGGTGCGGCTGGCCGAACACCTCCAATACACGGGCCTGGTGATGCTGATCGCCGGCGCCATAGCCGTCCCCGTCGGTCTCTACGTCGGCCACACCGGCCGCGGCCGCGTGGCGGTCGTCGCGTTGGCCGGAGCGCTGCGGGCCCTGCCCACCCTTGGCCTGCTGACCCTCTTCGTCCTCCTGGCCGGCATCGGACTGATGCCTCCCATCTGGGCCCTTGTGATTCTCACGGTGCCTCCCCTGTTGGCAGGCACCTATGCCGGGATTGCCAGTGTGGACCGGAATGTTGTGGACGCCGCCCGGGCGATGGGCATGACCGAACTGCAGGTGCTGTTCCGGGCGGAGTTTCCCAATGCGCTGACCGTGATGTTCGGCGGATTCCGGACCGGGGTGCTCCAGGTGATTGCCACGGTGTCAGTGGTGGCCTACATCAACCTCGGCGGCCTGGGCCGGTACCTCTTCGACGGCCTGGTGCTGTCTGATTTTCCGCAGATGCTGGGCGGTTCGCTGCTGATAGCGGCCCTGGCCATCGCGGTCGATTTGCTGCTCGCAGTTTTCCAGCGGCTCTTCCTGTCCGGGGGAGTCCCTGCCACGCCAGGCCGGAGCCAGCAGGCACCGGTTGATCTCACAGACCCCGTGTCCGCGGAGCCTGTTGTTCAAGGAGGTACGTCATGAAGGAAACCAACCCTAGTATCCTGGGCCGCCGCGCTTTCGGCGGGCTCGCCGCCGGCGTCGGACTGGCCCTGGCTCTGTCCGCATGCGGTGGCGGTTCGAATCCGCTGGAAAGCGCGCCCCCCACAAGCGGTTCGGCATCAGGCTCCGCGCTGGTGATCGGATCCGCCGACTTCCCCGAAAGCCAGATCCTGGCCGAGATCTATGCGGGTGCCCTTAACGGCGCGGGCCTGACCGCCAGCACCAAGCCCAACATTGGCTCGCGCGAGGTGTACTTCAAAGCTGTCCAGGACGGCTCGGTGGACGTCATCCCGGACTACAGCGGCAACCTCCTGCTGCACGTGGACAAGGAAGCCACCGAGGTTTCGGCGGAGGACATCTACAAGGCCCTTCCGGACAAACTGCCTGAGGGGCTGGCCGTGCTGGATCCCTCAAAGGCCGAGGACAAGGACGCCATGGTGGTGACCAAGGCGACCGCGGAAAAGTACCAGCTCAAGTCGATTGAAGACCTCGCCAAGGTATGCAGCGAACTGGTGGTGGGAGCACCGGCCACCTTCGCGGAACGCGCCTACGGCCTGCCCGGCTTGAAGAAGAACTACGGCTGCGAGCCCAAGAAGCTGGAACCGTTCAGCGACGGCGGCGGGCCCATCACCCTCAAGGCGCTGCTCGAGGACAAGGTCCAGGTGGCCGACATCTACACCACCACGCCAGCCATCGCGGACAATGACCTGGTGGTTCTGGAGGACCCCAAGGACAACTTCATTGCCCAGCAGGTCCTGCCGCTGTACAACACCGCCAAGGTGACGGACAAGGCGAAGGAAACACTTAACTCCGTGTCCAAAATCCTCACCACGGAAGACCTGATCAACCTCAACCGCGCAGTCAGCGGCACCCAAAAGGAGAACCCGAAGGACGCGGCAGCGGCCTGGCTCAAGGACAAGGGCCTGGTTAAGTAGCGCCGACGGTAAGTAGCCGAAGCGGCCAAACAGGCAATAACGCACGACGGCGCCTGCCGGACCCCACGGGGTCCGGCAGGCGCCGTCGTCGTGTCCACATGATTGAGTCCGGGCGTCCGGCGGCTCGCCCGGGCTGTGAGTCAAGTCTCAGCGGAAGTACATCCTCCATATGGCATATTTGATGGATGGCAGAATTCAAGCAGTCCACCAAGCTTCATAATGTCCTCTACGACATCCGTGGACCGATTCTTCAGGCCGCCCAGCAGATGGAGGCAGAGGGTCACCGCATCCTCAAACTGAACATCGGAAACCCGGCCCCGTTTGGTTTTGAAGCGCCGGACGCCATCCTGGTGGACATGATCCGCCACCTGCCGCATGCCCAGGGCTACAGTGACTCCCGCGGCATTTTCTCGGCCCGGACTGCCGTCTCGCAGTACTACCAGACCCGCGGGATCCAGAACATTCATGTGGACGACATCTACCTCGGCAATGGCGTCAGCGAACTCATCACCATGTCCCTCATGGCGCTCCTCGACGACGGCGACGAGGTCCTCATTCCCACGCCGGACTATCCGCTGTGGACTGCTTCCGTGGCCCTCGCGAGCGGCCGGCCGGTACACTACCTCTGCGACGAGGAGTCCGGCTGGCAGCCCGACCTGGAGGACCTGGAATCCAAGATCACGCCGCGGACCAAGGGAATCGTGGTGATCAACCCGAACAACCCCACCGGTGCCGTGTATCCGGAAGAGACCCTCAGGAAGATCGTGGCCCTCGCCGAAAGGCACGGGCTGGTGCTTTTCGCAGACGAAATCTACGAGAAGATCCTGTACGAGGACGCCGTCCACGTGAACCTCGCCGGCCTCACGGGCGACGACGTGCTGTGCCTGACGTTCAGCGGTCTGTCCAAGGCCTACCGGGTGTGCGGCTACCGGGCCGGCTGGATGGCCATTTCGGGTCCCAAGAAGGACGCCGCCGACTACCTTGAAGGCATCAGCCTGCTTGCCAACATGCGCTTGTGCGCCAACGTGCCGGCCCAGCATGCGATCCAGACGGCGCTGGGCGGATACCAGAGCATCAACGACCTGATCCTGCCCGGCGGCCGCCTGCTGGAACAGCGGAACAAGGCCTACGACATGCTGAATGCCATCCCCGGCGTGAGCACGCAGCAGGCCAGGGGAGCACTGTATCTGTTCCCCAAACTGGATCCCGAGGTCTACCACATCCGCGACGACGAAAAATTCGTCCTGGACCTCCTTCGAGAGCAGAAGATCCTTGTTTCCCATGGACGCGCCTTCAACTGGGTGCGGCCGGATCACTTCCGGATGGTCACGCTGCCCAACGTCAAGGACATTGAAGAAGCAATTGGTCGTATGGGGGACTTCCTGAGCCGGTACCAGGGGAACTAGCCTGAGCTGACGGGCGCTTGGTTCCCGTGGACTTTGCGGAAAGGATACCCATGGACGGCGTCGTCGGCTTCAAAGAGCACCCTTGTGAAACCCTGAGGGTAGGGGAAGGCTTTTCCCTGGCCAGCGTCGATCCTGACTCCACGCCGGGCTACAGCGGGGGCAAGGAGGACGGCCGTGCCCTGCTGGCCGGCATGGATGACGAACTGGCCGAGCTGCAGGAAAAGCTGTTTGCCGAGTCCCGGTTCGGCGGCACCAAACGCGTCCTGCTGATTCTGCAGGCCATGGACACCGCGGGCAAGGGCGGCATCGTCAAACACGTCATGGCTGCCATGGATCCCCAGGGCGTGCAGTTCAAGGCGTTCAAAGCCCCCACCGATGAGGAAAAGTCCTACGACTTCCTCTGGCGCATCGAGAAGGAAGTGCCGGCCGCGGGCATGGTGGGGGTCTTTGACCGTTCCCACTACGAGGATGTGCTGATCCACCGCGTCCATGGCTGGGCCACTTCGGAGGAAATCAAGCGTCGCTACGTGGCCATCAATGAGTTTGAGCGGCGGCTGACCGACTCCGGGACCACAGTGGTCAAGGTGATGCTGCACATCAGCGGGGACGAGCAGAAGGCCCGGCTCCTGGCAAGGCTGGACAACCCCGCGAAGCACTGGAAATACAGCCGGGGCGACAGGGATGAGCGCGTCTTCTGGGACGACTATATGGAAGCCTTCCAGGCGGCGATCGATGCCACCAACACGCTTGAAGCGCCCTGGCATGTGATCCCGGCCAACAAGAAGTGGTACGCGCGCATCGCCGTGCAGCAGCTTCTGCTCCAGGCGATGCAAGACCTGCAACTGGAATGGCCGGCCGCAGAGTTTGACGTGGCACTGGAACGCCGCCTAGTGGAAAAGTCCTGAACTAGGACTCGGGTGCGGCCTGGTTCCGGGCGGCGGCCAGGCGTTTCCGGGCGCCTTCCAGCCATTCCTCACAGCGCTTGGCCAGGGCCTCGCCCCGCTCCCACAGAGCGAGCGAGTCCTCGAGGCTGGCGCCCCCGGCTTCCAGCTTTCCCACTACCGCCACGAGTTGTTCGCGGGCTTCCTCGTAGCTCAGCGCTTCGATGTCCGCGTTCGGTTTCTTCTCCGCTGTCAATGTGTTGCTCCCTGCTGGTGGTGGTAAATGATCGGTGCCCGTCCGGGCCGGGGCTGGTTCAGCTGTCGGATATCCGGTGGCCGCCGGTTGACCGGGCGGAGAAGCTGCCTCCTGCCACCCGGACGAAGAGATCGGACCCCTCAGGGGCCTGGGAAGGCTGCCGCACGACTGCCCGTGGTGAGTCGGTCGCCGGGTCTGTCCCCGCGACCTGGACCACGGCGTAGCCCCGGTCCAGGGTCTGCTGCGGTGAGAGGGAGCGCACCTGGTTACGGAGGTGCAGGATCTTGTCCGCTGCCCGCAGCACTGCAGTACTGATGGCGGCCCGGGAGCGGCTGCTGAGCCGCGCAACATCCTCGGCGCGCGCATTGACCATGACTTCCGGCGCGGCAAGGACAGGCCGCGAATGCAGCGAGGCCAGCCGGTCCGATTCCCGTTCCACGAGCCGCGTCACGCCCCGCCGGAGCTGGTCCCTGGCCTGCCGTACCGTGGCAAGTTCCTCCGCAACGTCAGGAACGATCCTCTTGGCGGCGTCGGTTGGCGTGGACGCCCGGAGGTCGGCGACGTCATCCAGGATGGGGCGGTCGGCTTCGTGGCCGATCGCGCTGACCACGGGGGTGGACGCGTTCGAGACGGCCCGGATCAGGTCCTCATTACTAAAGGGCAGGAGGTCCTCGAGCGCGCCGCCGCCGCGGGCAATGACAATGACGTCGACGTGGGGGTCGGCATCGAGTTCCCGCAGCGCCCCAACGATCTGGGCGACAGCGGTATTACCCTGCACTGCCACCTCCCGGACGTCGAATTCGACCGCGGGCCACCGGAGGGCGGCATTGCGCAGCACGTCCTTCTTGGCGTCCGAGTCCCGTCCCGTGATCAGCCCGATCCGGTGCGGGAGGAGCGGCAGCGGTTTTTTGCGTGAATCCGCAAAAAGGCCCTCACGCGACAGCGCCTGGCGCAGCCGTTCAATCCGTGCGAGCAGATCCCCCAGCCCCACGGGCCGGATATCCTTCACGGCCATGTTCAGGCGTCCGGTCTTGAGCCAGAACTCCGCCTTAATGAGCGCCACCACCCTGGAGCCCCGTTCCAAGGGAACCTCCTGGCGGTCCAGCAGGTTGGACCAGATGGAGGCGGGCAGCGAAATCTCGGCATCGACGTCCCTGAGCGTCATGAAGGCGCTGCCGCCGCGGCGGTTCAGTTCGATGACCTGGCCCTCGACCCATGCCGACGGGGTGCGGTCGATATGGGCCTTCAGCTTTTGGGACAGCAGCTGCAGTGGCCACGGGTTGTCCGGACTTGTGTCGGCGGCCGTCGCGGGAAGCGTGGTAGCCGCAGGCGTATTGTCAGCCACGGATGGACCGTGACGGGGAGGGAGCCGTGGGCATGGGAATCCTTTGCGGGTGGCGGGCATCAAACCGAATCAACTCTATCCATAGCTCTACCACTGTCGGCCGACATTTTTGCTTCCCGGCCGGCGCACCTAGGATGGCAGTACCGCCAAACCAAACCCTAGGAATCCCTTGCGCTCTTTTGTCTCAGCTGCCGCCGTCATCCTTGGACTGCTGCTGGCCGCCGTCGCCCTCCCGGCCATCTGGGTGGACCGGAACATTGTGCAGGAGGACGGCTTTGTTTCACTGGCCGCGCCGCTGG
The DNA here is from genome assembly GCF_018613755.1 of Arthrobacter sp. ISL-72. Taxonomy (GTDB): domain Bacteria; phylum Actinomycetota; class Actinomycetes; order Actinomycetales; family Micrococcaceae; genus Arthrobacter. Next base: position 84,731 of record NZ_JAGGPP010000004.1, on the reverse strand, counting down.
GCAAGGACGCCGTCTTCCAACAAAGGCTGGCCTCGGCAGCGGTAGGCAGCATCGATCCGGAGGGGCAGATTCCTGAGCCGCTCGCGAACCTGGTGCAGCCGATCCTGGACTCTGCGGCCACGTCCCTGACAACCATGCCCGGTTATCCGGCGGCCTGGGAGGAAACGCTGAGGAAGAGCCACCGGCTTAACTTCGCCGCCGCCGGTGAAGCCACCCCGGAGGACACGCCGTCCACGTCGCTCACGCTGGATGTGGCGCCTTTGGTCGGCCTCCTGACCCAGCAGATTTCCGAGGCAACCAACGTGCCGTTGGAAGCGCCGGACCAAACACTCATCAACATCGGGCAGCCGAGCCAGCGTCAGCTCGCGGACCAGGCTTCGGCGTACGCTCCCATCGGCTATGCCCTTGCTGCGGGCTCCGGCACCGCGCTGCTGCTTGCCCTCATTGCCGCACGCCGGCGCTGGACCGTATTGGTGGGCACGGGTGCCGGAGCGTTGGTGCTGGCGGCGGTCTGGAAACTCGGCTCTGACGCGGCGGCCCTCGCCGTGGGCGGAGCAGCCAGCGGGGACGAAGTGGCGGATCTCTTCAAGAGCGAATTCATCGCGGCGTCCTCTGACCGGTTCGGGCAATGGATCCTGGCCACCGTTATTGCCGGCGCCGTCCTTATCGTGGCCGGCGTCACTCTCCGCGTTGCTGCCGGCGCCGGGCGCCCCCAGGGTTCCCGGTAGCATTGAACAATGACCACCTCAGCTGTCTCCATCCCCATGCCTTCCATTCCGCGCAGGCGCCGTTCGCCTGAGGACGTGCTGGCTGCGGCGCCGGTTTCAGGTCCCAAAAAGGTTCTTCTGGCGGCTCCCCGCGGCTATTGCGCCGGAGTGGATCGGGCGGTCATTGCGGTTGAGAAAGCCCTGGAGCACTACGGCCCGCCGGTCTACGTGCGTAAGCAGATCGTCCACAACGTTCACGTGGTCAGCTCCCTCGAGGAGAAGGGCGCCATCTTTGTTGACGAGACCGATGAGGTCCCCGAAGGCGCCCTGGTGATTTTTTCGGCCCACGGGGTTTCGCCCGCCGTGGTGCAGTCGGCAGAGGACCGGGGTCTTCGCACCATTGACGCCACCTGTCCGCTGGTGACCAAGGTGCACCGGGAGGCTGTCCGGTTCGCCAAGGACGATTTCGACATCCTCCTCATCGGCCATGACGGCCATGAGGAAGTTGAAGGCACCGCCGGCGAAGCGCCCGAGCACATCCAGATCATCAACGGCCCGCACGAGGTGGACAAAGTGACGGTCCGGGATCCGGAAAAGGTCATCTGGCTGTCGCAGACCACCCTGAGCGTGGACGAAACGATGGAAACGGTCAGGCTGCTGAAGGAGCGCTTCCCCACACTGCAGGATCCGCCCAGCGACGACATCTGCTACGCCACCACCAACCGTCAGGTGGCCATCAAGAAGATTTCCCCGCAGGCGGACCTGGTCATCGTTGTGGGTTCAGCCAATTCCTCGAACTCGGTCCGCCTCGTGGAGGTCGCCCTGGAATACGGTGCAAAGGCCTCCTACCGCGTCGACTTCGCCAACGAAGTGGACGAGGCCTGGTTCGAAGGGGTTGCCACGGTTGGCGTGACCTCCGGCGCGTCCGTTCCCGAGGTTCTGGTCAAGGATGTGCTGCGCCTGCTGGCTGACTACGGTTACGGCGACGTGGAAGAAATTGTGACCGCCGAGGAAGACCTGCTCTTCTCCCTGCCGAAGGAACTCCGCGCAACGCTGAAGAAATCCGGGGACGTGACCCGCGCCCTGGGCGGACGGCGCGGAGCGCGGGCCTGACCCTCCCTGAAGTGCCGGCAACCCTTGCGGTACCGGGGCAATCCCTGAGGTCCCGGCTACGCGGCTGACTCCTCGTCCTGAAGCTCGGGAGCGGCCACCGACCGGGGGGTCGCCTCGACGGCGGGAGGTGTGGTGAGCCCCTCGACGTCCAGCGCATTGAGTTTTCTGGCCGTCGGAAGGACACGGGCCTCCAGCGTTCCCACCATGGAGTTGTAGCGGTCTACGGAAGTCTTCAGTGAGGACCCCAGCTTGGTGACGTTCTCGCCGAGCGTCCCCATCCGTTCGTAGAGCTGCCGGGCCAGCTCGAAGAGTTCGCGGGCGCTGTCAGTCAGCACGTCCTGGCGCCACGTGAATGCCACGGACTTCAGCACTGCCAACAGGGTGCCCGGGGAAGCCAGCACCACGTTCTTGTTAAGGGCGTAGTCCAGCAGCCCCGGATCCGCCGCCAAGGCGGCCGCCAGGATGGACTCCGCCGGGAGGAAGCAGATCACCAGTTCCGGGGAATTGCCCGGGATATCCCAGTACTTCTTGTTACTCAAGGCGTCCACGTGTGCTTTCAGGGCCTTGGCGTGTGCTGCCAGCAGCGGTCCCTGTCCGTTGGGGGAGCCCGGCCCTTGTGCCTGGCGTCCCGCGGAAGACCCGAGATCCTGGGCCTCGAGGTAGGACGCGAGGGGCACCTTGGCGTCCACCACCAGCTGCTTGCCTCCCGGCAGCTGAACCACGAGGTCGGGCCGGACAGCGCTCCCGGATCCGGTGCTGTGGTGCTGCTCGTGGAAATCAACGTGGCGGAGCATGCCTGCGGCTTCCACCACGCGCCGGAGCTGGACTTCGCCCCACTGGCCGCGGGCACTGTTGGAGCGCAGCGCGGATTCAAGGGCGTGGGTTGAGCGCAGAAGCTGCTCGTCGGAGAGGCGGGCCTCATGGAGCTGCTGTGCCAGCTGTCCGTATTGCTCCAGCCGGTCGCGTTCCAGCAGGGACACCTGCTGCTGCACCGCCGTCAGCTTCTCGGCCACGGGTGCCAGGGCCCGCAGGACGCTCCCGTCCTGGTTGCGTGATTCGCCCAGCTCCCGGTTCTGTGCGGACAACAGACGCCGCTCGGCGTCGGCCGCCGCGAACTGGGCGCTCACCTCCGAAAGGCGGGCAGAGACGCCGTCGAAATCATGTTCCAACGCGGTGTTCCGCCGGCGGAACACAACATAGGTGCAGGCCGCGCTTATCACGGCGCCGAGAATCAGCATCAGCAGGGCAAGTATCAGTGCAAAACCATCCATGTGTTCACTGTGGCACGGGCCTGTGACATTTTTGCCGCAGACGCACTCAGGAGGCACGCATCCCGCCCGGGCTGCCTGCTGATCCCGGCAGGGGAGGGAACGAACCGCCGCATGGTTCCGCGCCGATTACCGGTAGAATCAATGCTCGTGGCTCTTACTATTGGCATCGTCGGACTGCCCAACGTCGGCAAATCAACTCTTTTCAACGCACTGACCCGGAATCAGGTGCTCGCGGCGAACTATCCGTTCGCCACCATCGAGCCGAATGTCGGGGTCGTGAACCTGCCCGATCCCCGCCTGGAGAAGCTCGCAGCCATTTTCGGCTCGCAGCGGCTGCTCCCCGCAGCGGTGTCCTTCGTTGATATCGCCGGCATCGTTAAGGGCGCCTCCGAGGGAGAAGGCCTGGGCAACCAGTTCCTCGCCAACATCCGCGAGGCCGAGGCCATCGCCCAGGTGGTTCGGGTGTTTGATGATCCCGACGTCATCCACGTTGACGGCAAGGTTGATCCGCGCTCGGACATGGAAACCATCAACACCGAGCTGATCCTGGCCGATCTGCAGACCATCGAAAAGGCCATTCCCCGGATCGAAAAAGAAGTTAAGATCAAGAAGCGCGAGGCCGCCGAACTGGCCGCCATCAAGGCCGCGCAGGTGGTCCTTGAACGCGGCGACACCATCTTCTCCTCGGTCAAGAGCGACAAGCTGGAAATGGAGCACCTCAAGGAGCTCAGCCTCCTCACGGCCAAGCCGTTCATCTACGTCTTCAATGCGGACGAAGGCATTCTGGGCAGCCCGGAAAAGCAGGAGGAGCTGCGCGCTCTCGTGGCCCCCGCTGACTGCATCTTCCTCGACGCCAAGCTGGAATCCGACCTCGTCGAGCTGGATGAGGAAGAAGCCCGCGAAATGCTGGAAATGAACGGCCAGGACGAATCGGGCCTCGACCAGCTGGCCCGCGTCGGGTTCCACACCCTGGGACTGCAGACCTACCTGACCGCGGGCCCGAAAGAGACCCGCGCCTGGACCATCCACCGGGGGTACACGGCTCCGCAGGCAGCGGGCGTGATCCACTCCGATTTCCAGCGCGGCTTCATCAAAGCCGAAGTCGTTTCCTTCGATGACCTCCTTGAAGCCGGATCGATGGCGGAGGCCAAGGCCCGCGGCAAGGTCCGCATCGAAGGCAAGGAATATGTGATGGCCGACGGCGACGTGGTGGAGTTCCGCTTCAACGTGTAGCAGCCAGCGCACCACAGTCAGAGTCAGTGATTGAGCATTAACGGTGAAAGCCCCGATTCCCTAGAATCGGGGCTTTTGTTGTGATTGGAGAGGTTCCCTGCGCGGCTGTTCCGGCTCCCGGTTCCGCAACGATTAAAAGCCCGCTGCGGGCGCATTGTTGCAGCTCGGTAACAACCTTTACCCATGGGCAACTTTGGTCCCATGGGGATTACTTTCGGGTCTAGGCTACTGCTCATGTGAGACCAGCCACATTCTTACTGGGGGAATGGGCGGTCTGGCCGGCGCCTACAGCGGCGGTCTTTTCAAACCACAGAAACATAGGAGGCGGAATGCGCTTCGGTCGTATTTCCACAGCGATAGGCGTCGCGGCTGCTGCCGCGCTAGCTCTCAGCGCCTGCGCCGGCAACACTGGCGGGACAACCCCGACCAGTGCCACAGCCGGCAAACAGGGTGGCTCAGCCACGGTTGTCGAGGTGAACGCGTTTAACACATTCAACCCGAACACCGCCGACGGCAACACTGACATCAACTCGAAGATCAGCTACGCCACCCACTCGGGTTTCTACTACATCGATAACCAGCTGAACGTTGTCCGCAACGAGAAGTTCGGAAAGATGGAAAAGACTTCCGACGACCCGCTGACGGTGAAGTACACCATCAACGAGGGAGTGAAATGGTCTGACGGCACGCCTGTGACGGCTGCTGACCTCCTGCTGCAGTGGGCGGCTTTCTCGGGTTACTACGACGATGCGGATTCAGAGGCCAAGACAGGCACGTCCTACTTCTCCTACGCCGGTGACCCCACGGGCCTGAAGCTCACCGATTTCCCTGAACTTGGGGACGACAACCGCTCCATGACCATCAAGTACTCCAAGCCGTTCGCTGACTGGGAAACAGTCCTTGGCGGCCCCGGGATCGACATCGCTGCCCACGTCCTGGCCAAGAAAGCCGGCCTCAGCGACGCCAAGGCGCTCGTGGATTACCTCAAGGAATTGCCGAAGGGCGATCCCAAGGCACCCAAGCCGGCCGATGCAAAGCTGAAGGCCATGTCTGACCTCTGGAACACCGGCTTCGACACGAAGACGCTGCCTTCCGATCCCAGCATCTTCCTCTCCAACGGTCCCTACATCGTCCAGAGTGTCACGCAGGACCAGTCGCTGACCATGGTCCGCAACAAGGACTACAACTGGGGCCCTGAAGCCAGCCTGGACGAAATCACGGTCCGCTACATCGGTTCCGCCCCGGCCCAGGTGCAGGCACTGAAGAACGGCGAAGCGGACATCATTGCCCCGCAGGCCTCCGCAGACACCATCGAGCAGCTCAAGGCGCTTGAAAGCCAGGGCGTCACCGTGGAGCAGGGCAACCAGCTCTCCTACGACCACATCGACCTGAACTACTCGGGACCGCTGGCCGAGAAGAGCGTCCGCGAGGCGTTTATGAAGACCGTCCCGCGCAAGGACATTGTGGACAAGATCGTGAAGAAGCTCGATCCGGAAGCCAAGCCGCTCGACTCGCAGCTCTTTGTTCCCGCCCAGGCAGCTTACGAGGAGTCCACCAAGAACAACGGTTCCTCGGCCTACCAGGACGCGGACATTGACGGTGCCAAGTCACTGCTCGCCGGAAAGACTCCTGAGATCCGCATCATGTACAACAAGGACAACCCCAACCGTGTTGACGCCTTCTCCCTGATCCGCGAGTCGGCCACCAAGGCGGGCTTCAAGATCGTTGACGGCGGCCTGGGTGGTTCAGATTGGGGCAAGGCCCTGGGCAAGGGCGGCTACGATGCCACGATCTTCGGCTGGATCAACCCGGGCGTCGGTGTTTCCGGTGTTCCGCAGATCTTCCGCAGCGGCAACGGATCCAACTTCAACCAGTTCAGCGATCCCGAAGCGGACAAGCTGATGGACGAACTGATCGTCACCACCGACCGCAGCAAGCAGGACGAACTCCAGATCCAGATCGACAAGAAGATCTGGGACTCCGCCTACGGTCTTCCGCTCTTCCAGTCCGTTGGTGTGGATGCCTACAGCGACCGCATCACCGGCGTGAAGTTCATGCCGAACCAGACCGGTGTCTGGTGGAACTTCTGGGAGTGGGCCGAGAAGTAAAGGCCCAAGCTCAGCGAAAGAACAGCAGGAGAAGGCGCCGGGACAACAGCACCAACGTCCCGGCGCCTTCTCCGGCACCACCGGCGTTCTGCCGGCTCCCCGCCCACCTCACGCGGTAAGCCGGACCGATTCTGCGATGGGCCCGGTAAGATCCCGGCCCGGATATCGAGGCTTTTCAACATGGTGACGTACATCGTCCGGCGGTTGATCACCGCCGCCCTCATACTTCTCGGGGCATCCTTCCTCGTGTACCTCCTGACAGCGTCGTCAGGGGATCCGCTGGAAGAATTCCGCGCCAGCAGCGCTCCCAATAAACAACAGCTGATGGATTCGCGCAGCGAGCTTCTGGATCTGGACACTCCTGCCCCGCTCCGGTACTTCAAATGGCTCGGCGGAGCGGCCCGCTGCCTGGTTCCGTTCGCCGGTTCATGCGACCTGGGCAAGAACATCGCCGGTCAGCCAATCACCGAGGCCCTCGGGTTCGCGCTGGTGCAGACCCTGACCCTCGTCACCGGCGCCACCATCCTCGCAATCCTCATAGGTATTGCCCTCGGCATCATTACGGCGCTCCGGCAGTACAGTGCGCTGGACTACGGGGTGACGTTCATGGCGTTCCTGTTCTTCTCGCTTCCCATCTTCTGGGTTGCCGTGCTGCTGAAGGAATACGGTGCCATCGGTTTCAACGATTTCCTCCGCAACCCCGAAATTCCGCTGCCGGTGGCCTTGGGAATTGGCGCCGTCGCAGGCATCATCGTTGCCGTTGCCGTGGGTGGAGCGGCCCGCCGCCGGGTGGTTTCGGGCGGCATGGTGTTCCTCGCCGTCAGTCTCATCCTGATCTATTTCTCCGTGGTCCAGTGGTTCCGCAATCCGGGTCTTGGACCGGTGGTCATCGCCATTGCGGGAGTTGGCCTTGCCTTTGCCGTGACGCTGCTGGTGTCCGGGCTCAAGAACAGGAAGGCGCTGCAGTCTTCCCTCATCGTGGTGGGTCTGGGAGTGGTCGCCTACTTCGCCGTCCAGCCACTGCTCAACCAGGCGACGGCGGTCATGATCGTCCTGCTCGGCGTCGCGACCATCGGCGTCGGCGTGGCGACGGGCTACCTGATGGGCGGCTACGACCGAGGCCAGTCGATGCGCGCCGCCGGAATAACGGCCTTCCTGGTGGGCGGACTGATCCTGATGGACAGGTTCATGCAGGCCTGGCCCAGCTACTTCAGCAACAGCAGGGTGCGGGGCCGGCCCATCGCCACCATCGGGGCCGGCACCCCCAACATCCAGGGTGACTTCTGGGTCCTGACCCTGGACACTTTCACGCACCTCATTCTGCCGACCACGGCACTCATCCTTGTGTCGCTGGCAAGCTACACCAGGTTCACCAGGTCATCCATGCTGGAAATCATGAACATGGACTACATCAGGACGGCCCGGGCCAAGGGCCTCTCCGAACGGTCCGTCGTGATGGGCCACGCGTTCCGCAACGCGCTCATCCCCATCGCAACGATCGTGGCGTTCGATATCGGGGCGCTGATCGGCGGTGCCGTCATTACCGAGACCGTGTTCTCCGTGCGAGGCATGGGGTTCCTCTTCCTGGACGGCATCATGCACACCGACCCGAACCCCGTGATGGGCGTCTTCGTCTGCGTGGCCGTGACCGCGATGGTGTTCAACCTGATAGCAGACCTTGCGTATTCCGCACTCGATCCCCGCGTAAGGATTAAGGCATGAGCCAGCCAACCCAGCAGGAAGAATTCCTCGCCGAACAGTCACACCCCCGGCCGCCGGGAGCTCCCGTCGAGGAAGAAGCGAAAGGGCTCAGCCAAGGGCAGATTGTCCGCAAGCGGTTCCTGGGCCACAGCGGTGCCATCGCCGGCCTGTTCATTTTTGCCATCATCTTCCTGATGGCCTTCACCTCCGTGGGCTGGGCCGGGATCCCGGGCTGGTGGAAGTACGACCACCTGGACGTCTCGCCCCTCGTCAACGACGGCGTTCCCACGGCCTCGCTGTGGCCGCCCGCCTGGGGCGAACACCCGTTCGGGCAGGACAGGATCGGCCGCGACCTCTTTGCAATGACCATGCGCGGAGCCCAGCAGTCCATCATCATCATGCTCCTGATCGGGATCATCGCGGGACTGATCGGTACTGTGGTCGGCGGCCTGTCCGGATATTTCCGCGGGTGGGTGGAAGCGATCCTGATGCGGATCACGGACGTCATCATCATCATTCCTGTCCTGCTCCTGGCTGCCGTGGTGGCCCAGAGCGTCAACCGCCGGGACCAGGGCGGATGGTTTTCGGGCTTCGCGGCCAGCAACGGCATCTTGATCCTTGGAATCTTCCTGGGCCTCGTCAGCTGGGTGGGCCTTGCCCGGCTGATGCGCGGGGAATTCCTCACGCTCCGGGAACGTGAATTCGTTGACGCGGCGCGCATTTCAGGCGCCAGCAATGCACGGATCATTTTCAAGCACATCCTGCCCAATGCCATCGGCGTCCTGATCGTCAACGTCACACTGACCATGTCCGCTGCCATCCTCCTGGAAACGGCACTGAGCTACCTCGGCGTCGGCGTGAAGTCGCCGGACACCTCGCTGGGCCTGCTGATCTCGCAGAACCAGGAGGCCTTCTCCACCCGGCCGTGGCTCTTCTGGTTCCCCGGGCTTTTCATTGTCCTGATCTGCCTCAGCATCAACTTCATCGGCGACGGCCTCCGGGACGCGTTCGATCCGCGGCAGAAGAAGTTCAACGCCAAGAAGGCCCGGGGCACAAAGCCTGCCGGGGAGCCGGACAAGGTTCCGGCACCCGCAGGCGGCGCGACCACAGCCGACGGGTCTGCAGGCGACTGAGAATGCAGTACGTCCCGGCATCCGCCCTACAGGGCTGCGACGCTCCAGTAGCTGGCGGCCAGGAGCACCACGGTGGCGGCGACAGCCGTCCAGCGAACGGCCACCCTGACGGCCGTGGTTTCGGCGTTTCCTGCGTCCAGGGCCCCTGCTTCCACCAGCTCTTCCCAGCGGCCGCGGACCAGGCGGGCCGCCTGGCCCGAGTCGGTGGTTTTCAGGTCGCCCGGGCGCACGGATTGCCCCGGTCCGTACGTGGCGGAGGGGAGCCCCTTGAGGTCCTCCGGGCGGGCGTTCCGTCCTCCCCAGATGCCCGGAGCGGGGGCAGCCCAGGAGACGTAGTTCCTGGCCGGGGTGACCAGCGTCAGCGCGTAGCGGGTATCGACGTTCACCAGGGCGGCCCACGGAACGTCAACGGACCGGAACGGATTCTCCAAGGTGATGCCGCCGTCGTGCACCACCACGGAAGGCATCCAGAACAGCAGCCAGCCAAGGAACGCAACGAGCAGCAGCGGGCCGGCACCCAGCAGGGCCGCCGGCCCGCCGACGGCCGCAGTGACGGCGAGGCCAAGGGCTGCAATCAACCAGGAAAGCCAGGCGAACCATTTGTTCGCGGGGGCTTTGAAGACTTCAACATTTCCGGCGTGCGGCACACTGCTCATGCACCTAATAATTCAGGATTCCAGGCCACAGCACTAATTTCCGGTGCCGTCGTGGTCTGGGTGGAAGGGAACCCGTCATGACTGACAACATCACCCCCGGAAGGGGCACCGTCCCGGCGCAGGAGCCGGCCAAAGGGTCGGTGGTCCTTGAGGTCCGCGATCTCAGTGTCGACTTCGGCGTGGAGAAGAAATGGGTGCCCGCGGCGATCGGCCTGAACTACGAGGTGCGGGCGGGTGAAGTCCTGGCCATCGTGGGGGAGTCCGGTTCCGGCAAGAGCGCCAGTTCCATGGCCCTGCTCGGCCTCCTGCCCAGCAACAGCCGGGTATCTGGCAGCGTCCGCCTCTCGGGAAAAGAGCTGCTCGGCGCCAACGCCGCCAACATCCGGGATGTCCGCGGCAAGGATGTGGCCGTGATCTTCCAGGAACCGATGACAGCCCTTAACCCGGTGTCCACGGTGGGCGCCCAGATCGTTGAGACGGTGCGGCTCCACAACGAAGTGTCACCGGACCAGGCCAAGGAACGTGCCCTGCGGATGCTGGAACTGGTGGAACTGCCGGATCCGGAGAAGGCGTTCAAGTCCTACCCCCATCAGCTGTCCGGCGGGCAGCGGCAACGGGCCATGATCGCGCAATCGCTGTCCTGCGACCCGAAACTCCTGATTGCGGATGAGCCCACCACGGCCTTGGACGTCACGGTCCAGGCGGAGATCCTGGACCTCATGCGCAACCTGAGGAACAAGCTGGACAGCGCCATTGTGCTCATCACGCACGACATGGGCGTAGTGGCTGACCTGGCTGACCGGATCGCCGTCATGCGGCGGGGGCTGATTGTGGAAACAGGAACGGCCGAACAGATCTTCCGCAATCCGCGGCACGAATACACCCAGGCACTGCTGGCCGCTGTGCCGCACCTCGGCCAGGGCGGCGCCGAGCAAGGCGAGGTAGTGGATGTCATCGCAGCCCTGGCTGCCGCCACGCATGCCGACCTGGAATCGGTGGACCACGAGGAACTGGTCCGACGGGAGCGCGAGAACGCCGCGGCCCTCGCTGCCGCGGCTGCAGTCCGGCCCCAGGGCGACCCTGTACTTGAATTGACTGACGTCGCCATCGAATACCCGAAACAGGGCCGGGTGCCTGCCTTCCGGGCCGTCGAGGGGGCGAACCTCGTGATCTATCCGGGCCAGGTGGTGGGCCTTGTGGGCGAATCGGGCTCGGGCAAGACCACCATCGGGCGCGCCGCGGTTGGACTGCTTCCCGTCGCCGGCGGCACCATGCGGGTGGTCGGCCAGGACATTTCCGCTGCCAAAAAGAACGGTAAACAACTTCACCACCTGCGGCGGCACATCGGCATGGTGTTCCAGGACCCGTCGTCGTCCTTGAATCCCCGCCTGCCCATCGGCGAGAGCATCGGCGAGCCCATGTTCCTTGCCGGGGAGGCCAAGGGAGGTGCCTTGCAGAAGCGGATCGAAGCCCTTCTTGACCAGGTTGAGCTGCCCAGGAGCTACCGCAACCGGTATCCGCATGAGCTGTCCGGCGGTCAGAAGCAGCGGGTGGGCATCGCGCGGGCGCTGTCGCTCAAGCCGAAGCTGATGGTGGCGGATGAGCCGACGTCGGCACTTGACGTGTCGGTGCAGGCAAAAGTTCTTGAACTGTTCCAAAACCTCCAGAAGGACCTCGGCTTTGCCTGCCTGTTCGTCACCCACGACCTCGCAGTAGTGGACGTGCTGGCGGACCGCATCTGCGTGATGCAGCGGGGCAGGATCGTTGAGCAGGGTACCCGCGACCAGATCCTGCGGGATCCGCAGGAACCGTACACGCAGCGGCTGCTCGCCGCCGTACCCCTTCCGGACCCCGAGAAGCAGCGTGAGCGAAGGGAACTGCGCGCCCAGCTGCCGGCGAATTAGCGGGCGGCTGTAGCGGGCGTCGCGGCCGGGCCCTGGACACCCACTTCCTGGAGCCTTGCGGCCAGGAGGCCGCCGAGCGCCGTTCGGCCTTCGGCGTTCATGTGCACCGCGTCCGCCAGCTCCTTGGCCAGATCGTAGGTGGTCAGCCAGTCACCCACGCTGACGAACGGAAAGCCGTGCTTGGCGGCCACCGTGCCGAGCAGCGCGTCCACTTGTGAACGGCGGCCGCCGCCGTAGTAGATGCCCCGGGCCAGGGTGCCGATCATGGCAAACCTGGCACCCGGATACCGCTGCTTGAGGGATGCGATCAGGCGCTCTGCGTTGGCCACGATCTGGGCGTCCGTGGCGCCACGGCCGGCATCGTTTCCGCCGCCCTGAATGACTACAAGGGGCGGGGCGCCGTAGGGGAGCAGCCAGTCACCGCGCTGCAGCGCGTCGATGTAATTGCCGGTCTTGCCGTTGGCGGCAACGAAGCCCGTGCCGCCGCGGCCGCAGAAATGGACACTGTAGCCGAGTTTGGCCAGGCCTTGGCGGGGCCAGCCGTCTTCGGGTTCGGACTGGGAATCGCCGATGAGGACGGCGGTCCGCTTGATGTTGGCGACAATGACCTCATTGCGGCCGTTCGCCGGGTTCTTATAGACGGACCCGGGAACCATGGTGGCGGGGTCGGGCTCCGGGACCAGCTGCGCCTTCGCCGCGGAGCCGGCAGCCACCGGTTCGCCCGGCGCGGCAGCGACGGGCGCGGCTGCTGATTTCGCGGGAGCGGCCTTGGCTGACGCTTGCCCGGACGCTTGCGGGGATGCCTTCCCGGTCGGCTGCCCGGACGCCTGTCCGGACTGCTGCCGGGCAGCGGCGCTGGTGTCGGGACCGTTCGCTTCGGGGGCTGCGTCTGGTGTTTGTGGTGTCTGCCCGCAGCCGGCCATCAGAACGCCCGCGGCGATCATAGGAGCGACGAAGCGGGTCAGAGCCGAGGCGATTCGCATCTATGTCTCCGGGCTTTGCAGTGCTGTTATCCCCGTAATGATGGGGCATGACTTTAGGAAAATCCAGTAACTTTGGGCACTGTTTACCACCCTGCCAGTGACGATCTGGTAACAGCCCCCAAAGGGACGGCGTTTTCGGGTTTTTAGGCCAATAAATGACCTAGCGCTTAGACTTGTAGAAGGTGCCCTGTGCCAAAGGGTCTCATCCGTCGTGCGTTCCGGTTGGAAATGTCGCGATACCACAGCTGACTTCACCACTGAATCGAGCAATAACGCATGTCTGAAACCACCACCAACACCGCGGTAGCCACTGCATCGCGCAGTGATCTGCGCAACGTCGCGATCGTGGCCCACGTTGACCACGGCAAGACCACCCTGGTCGACGCCATGCTCAAGCAGACCAACTCCTTTGCCGAGCACAACCACCTCGAAGACCGCGTCATGGACTCCGGTGACCTGGAGCGCGAAAAGGGCATCACCATCCTGGCCAAGAACACCACGGTGGCCTACAACGGACCGTCCTCCAAGGGCGAGACCATCACCATCAACGTGATCGACACCCCCGGCCACGCCGACTTCGGCGGCGAGGTGGAGCGCGGCCTGTCCATGGTTGACGGCGTGGTACTCCTGGTTGACGCTTCCGAGGGCCCGCTGCCCCAGACCCGCTTCGTGCTCCGCAAGGCCCTTGCCGCGCACCTGCCGGTGATCCTGCTGGTCAACAAGACCGACCGCCCCGACGCGCGGATCGAAGAAGTTGTCCACGAGTCCATGGACCTGCTCCTGGGCCTGGCCTCCGACCTCGCCGACGAAGTTCCGGACCTGGACTTGGACAAGATCCTCGAAGTTCCGGTTGTCTACGCCGCCGCCAAGGTAGGCCGCGCCTCCCTCGAGCAGCCGGCTGACGGCACCGCTCCGGAGAACGAAGACCTGGAGCCGCTGTTCCAGACCATCATCGAGCACATCCCCGCTCCGACGTACAACCCGAACGGTGTCCTCCAGGCGCACGTCACTAACTTGGACGCCTCGCCGTTCCTTGGCCGCCTCGCGCTGCTGCGTATCTACAACGGCACCCTGCGCAAGGGCCAGACCGTTGCCTGGGCACGTGCTAACGGTGAACTCAAGAACGTCAAGATCACGGAACTCCTGGCTACCAAGGCACTGGACCGTGTTCCTACCGAATCTGCCGGCCCGGGCGAGATCGTCGCCGTAGCCGGCATCGAGGAAATCACCATTGGTGAGACCCTGACCGACGCCGAGAACCCGCAGCCGCTGCCGCTCATCACGGTGGACGATCCCGCGATCTCCATGACCATCGGTATCAACACCTCGCCGCTGGCCGGCAAGGTCAAGGGCGCCAAGGTCACGGCCCGCCAGGTGAAGGATCGCCTGGACAAGGAACTGATCGGTAACGTCTCCATCAAGGTTCTCCCCACCGAGCGTCCGGACGCCTGGGAAGTCCAGGGCCGTGGCGAGCTCGCACTCGCCATCCTGGTTGAGCAGATGCGCCGTGAAGGCTTCGAGCTGACCGTCGGCAAGCCGCAGGTGGTCACCAGGACCATCGACGGCAAGATCCACGAACCGATGGAACACATGACCATCGACGTGCCGGAAGAGTACCTCGGCGCTGTCACCCAACTCATGGCCGCCCGTAAGGGCCGCATGACCAACATGGCCAACCACGGCACCGGCTGGTGCCGGATGGAATTCATCGTTCCGGCCCGCGGCCTCATCGGTTTCCGGACCAAGTTCCTCACGGACACCCGCGGCGCCGGCATTGCAGCCTCCATCGCCGAGGGCTACGAGCCGTGGGCCGGCCCGATCGAGTACCGCACCAACGGCTCCATGGTCGCCGACCGCGCCGGTGTTGTGACCCCGTTCGCCATGATCAACCTGCAGGAACGCGGCTCCTTCTTCGTGAAGCCCACCTCCGAGGTTTACGAGGGCATGATCGTGGGCGAGAACTCCCGCGCCGATGACATGGACGTGAACATCACCAAGGAAAAGAAGCTCACCAACATGCGTGCAGCTTCCTCCGACACCTTCGAGAACCTGACGCCGCCGCGCGACCTGACCCTCGAAGAGTCCCTCGAGTTCGCCCGCGAGGACGAGTGTGTTGAGGTTACCCCGGAGTCCATCCGTATCCGCAAGGTCATCCTGGACACCAACGAGCGTGCCAAGGCCAACCGCGCCCGCGCCAAAGCCTGATCCCGGCCCGTTCCGGTCATCAGCCTCGTGAACAATAGAGCTGCCGGCATGGCAGGCGGCATCGCCGCCGCCCTGCCGGCAGCTCTTTTTGTAGCTGCCGCAGGCACGGCCCTGCACCGCCAGCAGTGGATGCTCTCCGGCATCGTTCTACCCTGGGGCGCCGTGGCAGCGCTGGTCCTTCTCGGTTCCGTCCAGCTGCTCCTTGGGACGGCTTGCAGGTCCTTGATCCCGACGGCGGTGTGCGGCATGGTCTGCTACATGCTGGCGGGCTGGTGGTCCATGCTGGAGCCCGGCAAGCGGCTCATAGCGGGGGATCTTCCCGGGAACATCTGGATCTACGGCATTGCGGGTGCAACCGTCGTCATGCTTGTCTGGTGCCGCCGGTACCGGCACCCGCAAACGGCGAGCTGAACCGGCCCCGGCCGGCGGCTCAGCCGGCGGTTGGATCCCGGTGATGGGCGATCATCAGCGAGGTGGCCTCGCCGTCGTCGTCAGCGGGGAGCCGGACGTATTCCTCGACAATCGCCCGCAGCTTGCCGAGCATCTCCTCCCGGCGTGCCGCATTGAATTTCACTCCGAGCCGCCAGACCTCAATGTCCTCCGACGGAAGATCCCGGGTCTCCTGCAGGAACGTCTCGATCAGGACCGGAGCCACATTGTCCACCGGCGTGTGCCACGACTTTCGGCTGGCAATGTACGGAACCTCGACGGCACCCCGCTTGCCTTTCCGGCGCTCTTCCGGCATGAGGAAACCGGTCCGCACCAGCGTCCGGACATGGTGCAGGCTGGACGCCGGATTGAGGTCCAGAAGATCTGCTATTTCCTTATTGGTCCGGGACTTGTGCAGGCACAGCCGGAGGATCCTCAGTCGCAGCGGAGAGCTCAGGGCACGTCCCCTGGCCGCAACGTCCGCATCAGTGTCCTGCACCGGCCGATCCATAAGGAAAAGTGTAGCCAACCAGTGATTGACGCTTGTCGATCACTGCGCCGTGCTGCCAGTCCGGTGCTGCCCGTCCGGCGCAGTTGCCGGTTAGGGTGCGGTCCGGGGAGCGCGCCGCGGCGGAGCCGGCGGCACCGGCTTCGCCGCCACCACCAGGGCCAAGGGAATAACGACGTCGGCCCGTCGGGTCCGGACCGTACATTCCGTTGCGCTGATCCCCACCAGCTCGCCGAGTGCGTCCGTCAGCCCGTCGGATATCCTGTAACGGACTACCACCCTTGTGCCCAGGGACGCGCCTTCAAGGAACTGCCGGGGAGCGGGGTTCTGCGGATTCACCACTTCATACTAGGATGCTGAGCCTGTGATGCCCGGCTTGTATGACGCCCGGCTAGGTTCGCGGGAGCAAGCTGGTAGATAATAGGCTCTGAAGTCAGCAGCCCGGCGCTCAGGCCGGAAGTGATCACCGGCCGGGTGCCGGAACCAACGTGGAGAGGCAAGGGACGTGACGTACGTAATCGCGCAGCCGTGTGTAGATGTCAAGGACAAGGCATGTATTGAAGAATGCCCCGTCGATTGCATCTACGAGGGTGAGCGGTCCCTCTACATCCACCCGGACGAATGCGTCGACTGCGGTGCCTGCGAACCGGTCTGCCCCGTCGAGGCCATCTACTACGAGGATGACACTCCGGACGAGTGGGCCGACTACTACAAGGCCAACGTCGAATTCTTCGACGACCTGGGTTCGCCCGGCGGTGCGGCGAAGGTCGGCAACACCCATACCGACCACCCCATGATTGCCGCCCTGCCGCCCCAGAACCAGGATCACTGAGGCACCTGGCGTGACGTCCGCGGTACGCAGCTTCGGCCTCAGCCTGCCCGATTACCCGTGGGAGGCCATGGCACCGTATCTTGCCAAGGCCGCCGAGCACCCCGGCGGGGCGGTCAACCTGTCCATCGGCACCCCCGTGGACCGCACGCCTGCCCTGATCCAGGAAGCGCTCCAGCAGGCCGCCGACGCCCCCGGGTACCCTACGGTGCACGGCACTCCGGCGCTTCGCGGGGCCATCGCCGACTGGTTCGCGCGCCGCCGCGGCGTTGCCGGGATCGATCCACGGGACGTGATGCCGACTGTCGGTTCCAAGGAACTGGTGGCGTGGCTGCCGTTCTTTTTGGGCCTCAAGCCAGGCGACGTCGTCGTCCGTCCTACCGTGGCCTACCCCACCTACGACATCGGGGCGACTTTCGCCGGTGCCGAGCAGGTTGCCGCTGACGACCTCGACGAACTTGATGACGAGACACGGCAGCGCGTCCGGCTGGTCTGGGTGAATTCGCCGGGCAACCCCACGGGAAGCGTGCGTGACGCAGATTCACTGAAGCGGATCGTGGACCAGGCACGTGAGCTTGGCGCCGTGGTGGCGTCCGACGAATGCTATGCGGAGCTTGGCTGGGGGGAGTGGGACGTCCAGCGCGGCGGCCAGCCAGTACCCAGCATCCTGGACCCGCGTGTTGCCGGCGGATCACATGAGGGCCTGCTCGCGGTCTACTCGCTAAGCAAACAATCGAACCTTGCCGGGTACCGTGCAGCCTTCATCGCCGGCGATCCGCTCCTCATGGCCAACCTGGTCAACAGCCGCAAGCACGCCGGAATGATTGTTCCCTACCCGGTACAGGAAGCGATGCGCGTCGCACTGGGCGACGACGCCCACGTCCAGGCGCAAAAGGACCTCTACCGCAGCCGGCGCGAACGGATAGTTCCCGCGCTGGAGGAGTTCGGGCTGACCATCCACGAATCCAAGGCCGGGCTCTACCTGTGGTGCAGTGCGGGCGAGGCCACCTGGGACACAGTTGGCCGGCTGGCGGAGCTGGGAATCGTGGTTGGCCCGGGTGTGTTCTACGGGGATGCAGGCAACGGCTTCATCAGGGTTGCGCTCACCGCCGCGGATGAGCGGATCGACGCGGCAGTGGCGCGTCTGACCGCTGCTCCTTAATGGGCCCCAGGTCCGTAACAATGGTGTGACACGCAACACAATGGAGGCGTTTTTGGGGCATTTCGGCACTAGCGGATTAGTGCCACCTTGCCTCGGAGCGGTACTTTTTAACTGACTATCAATGGTGGCTTTCTACAAGAAGGCAGCCCGGCCGTTGGAATCCCTGTCCATGCAGGCTCCGCGGGCGGGCTCCACCGGAGGTTGGATCAAGCTTTCTACAGAGAGGCCCAGACGCCTCATGAGGAGACTCCATGACTGAGACCACCAGCGCAACCCTGCGCCATGCGGGCGGCGAGCTCGAACTCCCCCGAATCAAGGTTGTAGAAGGAAACGAAGGCTATGACGTTTCCAAACTGCTGAAGCAGACAGGCGCCGTTGCCTTTGACCCCGGTTTCATGAACACCGCGGCCACCACTTCGGCAATCACGTACATCGACGGCGATGCCGGAATCCTGCGGTACCGCGGCTACCCGATCGAACAGCTGGCGCAGCACTCCAGCTTCCTGGAAGTTTCCTACCTACTGATCTACGGCAACCTGCCGACGCCCACCGAACTGGATGCCTTCGATCAGCGCATCCGCCGCCACACACTGCTGCACGAAGAGCTCAAGGGCTTCTTCGGCGGCTTCCCGCGCGACGCCCACCCGATGCCCGTGCTGTCCTCGGCCGTGTCCGCCCTCTCCACCTTCTACCAGGATTCCCTGGACCCCTTCAACGCCGAGCACGTCGAAGTTTCCACGTACCGCCTGCTGGCCAAGATGCCGGTCATCGCCGCGTACGCGCTGAAGAAGAGTATCGGCCAGCCCATGCTCTACCCGGACAACTCCATGAACCTCGTGGAGAACTTCCTGCGCCTCAGCTTCGGCCTCCCGGCTGAACAGTATGAACTGGACCCGGTGATGGTGAAGGCCCTGGACCTCCTCCTGATCCTGCACGCGGACCACGAACAGAACTGTTCCACGTCCACGGTGCGCCTGGTCGGCTCGTCGAACGCCAACCTCTTCGCATCGGTGTCCGCGGGCATCAATGCACTGTTCGGCCCGGCTCACGGCGGTGCCAACGAAGCGGTCCTCAAGATGCTGCGCCAGATCCAGACCGAGGGCATCAAGCCCGAGGATTACATGGAGAAGGTCAAGAACAAGGAGGACGGCGTCCGCCTGATGGGCTTCGGGCACCGCGTCTACAAGAACTACGATCCGCGGGCCAGGATCGTCAAGGACACCGCCCACGAGGTGCTCGGCAAGCTCGGCGGCAATGACGAACTGCTGGACATCGCCATGCGCCTGGAAGAGAAGGCCCTGGGTGATGACTACTTCATCCAGCGCAAGCTCTACCCGAACGTGGACTTCTACACCGGCCTGATCTACAAGGCCATGGGCTTCCCGGAGAAGATGTTCACCGTGCTGTTCGCCATTGGCCGCCTGCCGGGCTGGATTGCCCAGTGGCGCGAAATGATCAATGACCCCAGCACCAAGATTGGCCGTCCGCGCCAGCTCTACACAGGAGAGCCCGAGCGCAACTACCCGGCCAGCTAGCCCGGTACGCCCAATGCAGTAGACAAAGAATTAATCAACGACGCCGGCCGCGCACCTCAGGTGCGCGGCCGGCGTCGTTGTTTCCGCTTTAGTTGATCAACGGGGCGTCAGGAGTTGTAGCCGAGCGGGTTGTTCTTCTGCCAGCGCCAGTGGTCCTCGCACATCTGGTCAACGGTCTTGGTGGTGGACCAGCTCAGGTCCGCCAGCGCGGACGTGGCGTCGGCCCAGAACGCGGGGAGGTCTCCCGCGCGGCGGCCGGTGATCTCATAGGGGATCGGCTTGCCCACCGCCTTTTCGAAGGAGCGCAGGACCTCCAGCACTGAGGAGCCCTTCCCGGAGCCGAGGTTCCAGCGGAACACGCCGGTACGGTCAGCCACGTGGTTGAGCGCGGCAACATGGCCCTCGGCGAGGTCGACGACGTGGATGTAGTCACGGAGGCAGGTGCCGTCGGGGGTGTCGTAGTCGCCGCCGAACACCATCAGCTTTTCACGGCGCCCCACCGCGACCTGGGCGATGAACGGCACCAGGTTGTTGGGGATGCCCTGGGGGTCCTCGCCGATCCGGCCCGACGGGTGTGCTCCCACCGGGTTGAAGTACCGCAGGAGGGCGATGTGCCAGCGGCTGTCCGCGGCACCGACGTCAGAAAGAATGTCCTCGATCTGCTCCTTCGTCCGGCCGTAGGGGTTGTTAGCACCGATCTCCATCTTCTCCACATACGGGATGGGGTTGTGCTCGCCGTACACGGTGGCGGAGGAGCTGAACACGATGGAGCGGACATCGTGCCGGTCCATCACCCGGATCAGGTTCAGCGTGCCCACGAGGTTGTTGTAGTAGTACCTCAACGGCTGGGTAACGGATTCGCCCACTGCCTTGAGGCCGGCAAAGTGGATCACGGCATCGATCCGGTCGCGGGCGAACACGGCATCCACGGCCTGCTCGTCCACGAGGTCGACGTTGTGGAACACCGCCTCCTTGCCGCTGAGCTCGGCTACGCGGCGCAACGACTCCTCGCTTGAGTTGACCAGATTGTCGATGACCACAACCTCATGGCCGGCTTCCTGCAGGGATAGTACTGTGTGCGACCCGATGTAGCCGGTGCCGCCCGTAACCAGAATTCTCATGGGCTCAACGCTATCCCAATTGGCCTCCGTCTGCCCGTGTTGCCCGCACTTTGGCGGCACACCTGTGCTAAAAAGTAGGAGTGCCGAAAATTGTTGATGCCGCAGCCCGGCGACAGGAAGTTGTGGAAGCAGTTTTCAGGATCATCGCCGCGGACGGGCTGGAACGGGCCTCGCTGCGCGAAGTGGCTGATGAGGCCGGACTGGCGGTGGGTTCGGTCCGCCACTACTTCTCCAGCAGTGACGAGCTGCTGGCCCACTCCTTCGGCGTGGTGGTGGACCGCATCACCGGCCGGCTGGAACAGGCCCGCGATCAGCTGACGCAGCTGGTCCCCGGGACCGCGGAGCACCGGGATGGCGTGTTAACCCTGCTGGGCCAGTTCCTCCCGCTTGATGAGGAGCGGGCCGTTGACGCTTGCGTGTGGATGGCGTTCAAGAATGCTGCCCGGATCAGGGCTTTCCTCGCGGGAGAAGCCGACCGTAGCCACCGGGCTGTGGCCGCCGTCATCGGGTGGCTCATCATGGAGCTCCGGCCACCGGGGGAATCCGAAAGCGACGGCCAGGGCCAACAGTCGCTGGTCATCGAGGCGGAGCGGCTGCTGGCCACGCTGGACGGGCTCACCATGCACGCCCTGCTCCAGCCGGAATGGATGAATGAGGACATGTGCCGGGACGTTCTGTCCTCCCACCTGCAGAGCCTGGGTGAGTCTGCGGCCAGCCATTAACGTCAGTAGTCATGAGGAATACACTGGGACAGTAAACAAGGGAGGCCATTCGGATGCACGACACAGGCGGTCCTGGCTGGCGTATCACCATGGACACCTCGGGTCCCATGCTCATCGCATTGTATGTTCGCGACGCCGCCGGACTCGACAGCGCCGGGCACCCTGCACTTTGCCACCTGGCACCGAAGATCCGGCCGGTGGACCACAGCAACCTCACGTCCGAAGTAGGCGGGTTCAGCGCGCTGAAGACTGAATGGGAGGCCTGGTGGGAGCAGTTGCTGAAGGCGCACCCCAAGATGACCCCGGATGTCACGCCGCCCCACTTTGATGCCTTTGGGAACTCCCCGGCCCTGCAGCGTGTGCTGCAGGCCCATTTCGGTTCGGCCTTGACCTGGGCGCGGGAACGCCGCTCCGAATACACCGAGCTGGAAGCCGAACGGGAGGCCAGCGGCGCCCCGCAGCTGCTTGGCGACATGGTGGAGGACCGGCTGCTGGAGGTGGGCCGCAGTTCGCGCGACTTCACGTTGACCATCATCGAACTGCCGCTCACGGAACCGCGGGCCTGGTACCTGGAGCCGGACAAGATCATCATGAGCAAGGAACTGCTGTCCCAGCCGGAGGTGTTCCGAAGCTACGTCCAGCCCGTCGTGGAGCTGCTGGTCTAAGATCCGCGGGCCGATCCATTGGCCCCGATCCAGCGGGCCGCATTCCGATTTCAGGGAGCGGCTGCGACCGTGACCGTGACCTGGCCGGACGGCGCGTCCGCAACCTGCCAGCCGTCCCGGGACGACCGGTCCCAGCTTCGTCCCTCCACGCGGACTTCCGTTACGGCCAGGGATTTCGCGTTCGCCACGGCCCACTGAGCAACCGCCCAGGCCTGGCGGCCGCTCGCCTCCAGCACGATGGTGCTGCCATCCGCCGTCGCCGGGACGTTCCCGAAAGCCGTATTCAGCTCGTCAAGCACAGCCTGGGCATCACCGGGGCCTTCGGGTGACTTGAGGGTGCAGTCCAGTGCTTCGCTCGACTCCCCAGTCAGGGCCGAGGCGTAGGCCCGGCCCATGTCCTCATGCTGGGCATAGGCCTGCGGGTAGGCGGACCGCTGGACCTGCTGGGCGGCAGCCGTGATTTCCAGGGAGTCGTACCCCGGGATCTTCACCAGCGCATCGTAGAACACCCCGGTGGAGTAATAGGGGTCCATCACCTGTTCCGCGGTTCCCCAGCCCTGCGAGGGCCGTTGCTGGAAGAGGCCGCGGGAATCGGGGCCGGCGTGGTCACCGTGCTCGATGTTGCGCAGCTTTGATTCCTGCATGGCAGTGGCCAGGGCGATGCTCGCCGCGCGCGGAGGCAGGCCACGCCGTACGGCGACGGCGGTGATCAGGGCGGCGTTGGCCGCCTGGTCGGTAGCCAGTTCAGCAGTGCGCGATCCCACGGTGACGGTGCACTTTTCGGCGACGAGCGTCTCCGAACGCTGGATGATGGCCAAGGCCGTATAGAGCGCTCCGGCAACCAGGGCCAGGGCCAGCCCCAGCACTGCCAGGCGGCGCAGGCCACGTTTCCGTGACACGAGGCTACTCCCTCAGGCCCTGGACGGGCCGGTTGAACTTCGGCGGGCGGATGGATCAGTTGGCGTGGAGTGCCTCATTGAGTTCCACGGTCTGGCCCTTGCGGGGAAGCACTTCCACGCCGCCGCTGGTGGAATTGCGGCGGAACAGCAGGTTGGGCACACCGGAGAGTTCCACGGCCTTGACCACCTTGGTGGTGTCTTCGCCGTCGGCGTCCTTCGGCCCCACGACGCTGACACGGGTCCCGGCCGTGACGTACAGGCCGGCCTCCACCACCGAGTCGTCACCGATGCTGATTCCGACTCCGGAGTTGGCGCCCAGCAGTACGCGCTCGCCAAGGGAGATCTTCTCTTTGCCACCGCCGGACAGGGTGCCCATGATCGATGCGCCGCCGCCGACGTCGGTGCCGTCCCCCGCCACGACTCCGGCCGAGATGCGGCCTTCCACCATGGAGGTGCCCAGGGTGCCGGCGTTGAAGTTCACGAAACCTTCGTGCATCACCGTGGTTCCTTCGGCAAGGTGGGCGCCAAGCCGGACGCGGTCGGCGTCGGCGATGCGGACCCCGGCGGGAACCACGTAGTCCACCATGCGCGGGAACTTGTCCACGCCGTAGACGGTGACGGCACCGCGCTTGCGCAGCTTCGCGCGGGTCAGTTCGAAGCCCTCAACGGCCGCGGGCCCGAAGTTGGTCCAGACGACGTTGGGGAGCTTGCCGAAGATGCCGTCCAGGTTGATGGTGTTGGGCTGGACCAGGCGGTGCGAGAGCAGGTGCAGGCGGAGGTAGGCATCCACCGTGTCCGCAGGGGCTTCGTCGAGGTTCACCTGGGCGAACACCACCTGCTGCTCAGTGCCGCGGTCAGCATCGGCGCCGCCCGCTGCGATCTCGGCCAGCACCGGATCAGCGTTCTCAACGTCCTGGAGGCTGTCCGCTGCGGTTCCGAGGGACGGGGCCGGGAACCAGACATCCAGCACCGTGGACTCGCCATTGCGGGTGGAGATGGTGGCCACACCATAGCCATAGGCGGAGCGGGCGTCGGTGGACGCGGAGTTGTCAGCGGGCACGGCGGAAGCAGCAGCGGTTTCAGTCATGGCCCCAGTCTATCGAGAGGCGGGAGCAGGTCTCGAACTAGACTGTCATCGTGACTGCTCAAACCGCCTCTGTCCGCCTGGATCTCCGCCAGGACGTCGCCCTCCTCACTGCTGCGCTCATCGACATCAACAGTGTCTCGGCCAACGAGAAGGAGCTGGCCGACGCCGTCGAACATGCGCTGCTGCAGATTCCGCAGCTTGCCGTTGTCCGGGACGGCGACTCCATCATTGCCCGCACCTCCCTTGGCCGCCCGGAGCGGGTCATCCTGGCGGGGCACCTGGACACGGTGCCGCTGCCCACCACCGAAGGAGCCCTCGGCACCGTGCCCTCGTTCTGGCCCTCCGGGGCACCGGGGGAGGGGCTTCTGTACGGCCGCGGCACCACGGACATGAAAGGCGGAGTCGCGGTCCAGTTGGCATTGGCCGCAACAATGTTCGACGGCGGGGCGGAACCGAGCAAGGACGTCACCTTCGTGTTCTACGACCATGAGGAAGTGGAAGCGGTCAAGAGCGGACTCGGCCGGCTGGTGCGCAACCACGGAGAGCTGCTTGACGGCGACTTTGCCATCCTGCTGGAGCCGACGCACGGAACAGTGGAAGGCGGGTGCAACGGCACCATGCGCTTCGAAGCGACCACCATTGGCGAAGCCGCGCATTCCGCCCGCGCCTGGATGGGGAGCAACGCCATACATGCCGCCGCACCCATCCTGGCCAGGCTGGCGGCCTACAAGCCGGCCACCGTCAATGTGGACGGCCTGGACTACCGGGAAAGCCTCAACGCCGTAAAAATCCATGGCGGCACCGCCGGTAACGTCATCCCGGACCGCTGCGTCGTCGAAATCAACTACCGCTTCGCTCCCGACAAGTCCACCGACCACGCCGAAGCCCACGTCCGCGAACTCCTCGACGGGTTCGACGTCGTCCGTACGGACGCCGCCGCCGGCGCCCGGCCCGGGCTGAACCACCCGGCCGCCGCGTCCTTCGTGGCCGCCGTCGGCGCGGAGCCCAAGCCCAAGTACGGCTGGACCGACGTCGCGCGTTTCAGCGAGCTGGGCATCCCGGCCGTGAACTTCGGACCCGGCGACCCGCTCCTGGCGCACAAGGACAACGAACACGTCGACGCCGACGCCATCCGTGAGTGCCTGCGGGCGCTGCGGACATGGCTGGGCTAACCAGCGGCACCCGGGGGACGCAGGAGGGCCGGATCCTGGCGGATCCGGCCCTCCTTTTGCTTGCCGGGATTTACTTGGCGGCAGTCTCAACAGCGGCGGCTTCAGCCTTGGCCACGCCGCCGGCGGCCTTCTTGGAGCCGCGGCGCTCGATCCACACTGCCAAGCGGGAAACGCAGATGTTGATCGCAATGTAGATGGCGGCGGCCACAAAGAAGATGGGGAACAGGTAGGCGTTGCCCAGGAAGTCCGCCATGACCTGCACGGCACGGAGCAGTTCGCCGTACGCCACGATGTATCCGAGAGAGGTGTCCTTCAGCAGCACCACCAGCTGGGCCACCAGTGAGGGCATCATGCGGCGGACGGCCTGGGGCAGCTCGATGAGCATCCGGGACTGGAAGCTGGTCAAACCGATTGTCAGGCCGGCCTCCCGCTGTCCCTTGGGCAGTGACTGGATGCCGGCTCGGAGGATCTCCGCGAAGATGGCCGCGTTGTACAGCACGAGGCCGGCCACCACGGCGATGAAGGAACTGGTGCCGAACACCAGCAGGACGAACAGCATCATCAGGACAACCGGCATGCCGCGCAGGAACTCGAGGACCACCCGGGTGGGGATCCGGATCCAGGGAACCAGGGAGATCCGCAGCAGGCAGAGCATCAGGCCCAGCGGGAAGGCGATGACCGCAGCAATGGCGGCCGCGCTGAGCGTGGCCCCGATGCCGTTGCCGAGCAGCATCCAGACATCCCCGCGGGTGAAGATCGCCCAGCGGCGTCCTTCGAAGATGCCCTGCTGGGCGAGGGTCATAATGATCCAGGCGAGCAGTCCAATGATCAGGACTGACCCGATCACCGAACCGATCAGGGATACCCGGCGCGCCTTGGGGCCGGGAACATCGTAAAGGACTGAACTCATCGGGCAATCGCCACCTTTCGCTCCACCGTGCTGGCGAGGATGCCCAGCGGAACGGTGAGGAGCAGATAGAAGAACGCCACGCCCAGCAGCACGGCCATGACCTGGTCTCCGTTGGCGTTGGCCATTTGGCGGCCATAGCCGAACAGTTCCAGGACGAAGAATGCGCCCGCAACCGAGGAGTTCTTCACGAGGGCAATCAGGATGTTGATCATCGGCGGGATGACCGTCCTGAGGGCCTGCGGCAGGATGATGAGTGACAGCACCTGGCCGAACTTCATGCCAATGCTGCGCGCTGCTTCAGCCTGGCCGACCGGCACGCTGTTGACGCCGGAACGGACAGCTTCGGCAATGAAGGCCGACGTGTAGGCGCTAAGGGCGATGATGGCGGCCACTTCGAACTGCTCGAAAGTCACGCCGAGGCGGGGCAGGACGATCGCCGCGAAAAAGAACGCAATGGTCAAGGGAGTGTTCCGGAGAACTTCCACATAGACCGTGCTGAAGCCGCGGAGGGCGGCCACGGGGGAGACACGGGCTGCGGCCAGGAAGGTCCCGAGTACCAGCGCGATGATCCCGGAGACGACAGACAGGAAAAGGGTGCGGAGAAGGCCTTCCCAATATAACGGGAGGTTTTCGATGATGACGTCCATAGGATCCTTCGGCTCTGGGCGTAGGCGGGCGAAAAAGGAGTGGCGGTTGCCGGGGCTGCACGGAGCAGCTGACCCGGCAACCGCCGTCGGTAATTAGTAACGGTTGATGGTCGGGAGTTCCGGGGCAGTCTTGATGACGGAGCCGGCGGTTGCTTCCCAGGCCTTCTTGTACGATCCGTCCTTGCCGAACTCTTCCAGCTGGTCGTTGATCCAGTTGCGGAAAACGGTGTCGTCCTTCTTCAGGCCGATGCCGTAGGGCTCCTTGGTGAAGGTTTCATCCGAAGCCAGCTTGAAGGCATCCGGCTCCTTGTCCACAAAACCGGCGAGGATGACGTTGTCCGTGGTGATTGCTTCAACCTGCTTGTTCCGCAGCGGCTCCAGGCATGCGGAGTACGTCGCGGCCGGCACCAGCACGGCCTTGTACTTGTCCACGATGGTGGCGGCAGGGGTGGAGCCCGTCACGGAGCAGACCTTCTTGCCGGCGACGTCCTCCGGCTTCTTGATGGTGTCATTGTCCTTGTTGACCATAAGTGCCTGTCCGGCTTCGTAGTACGGTCCGGCGAAGCTGACAACCTGCTTGCGCTTGTCGTTGATGGTGTAAGTGGCGATTACCAAGTCCACCTTGCCCTGTTCGATGAAGGGTTCGCGGTTGGCCGACACGGTCTCGGACCACTCGATCTTGTCCGCCGGAATGCCCAGCTTCGCGGCAACCAGCTTGCCGATCTCGACGTCGAAGCCGACCGGCTTGCCGTCCAGGCCCACCTGGCCGAACAGCGGCTGGTCGTACTTGGTGCCGATCTTGATCGTTCCGGCAGAGGCGAGCTTCTCCATGGTGCTGCCGGCCGCGAAGCTCGGCTTTTCGGCGACGCTGGGGTTACTGGTGGTGCCGCCGCCGCCCCCGCCGCAGGCGCTCAAGGTCAGCGCGAGAGCTGCCGATGCTGCAACCACAAAGGACTTCCGTCGGGTCAAAAATGCCTTCATGACATTTCCTTTCATTGGCGGCCACGGTAGTGGCCTGGGTGCGAAATGAGTAGGTGCGGTCTCGGGTGATCAGTGAGTGAGGAGCTTGGACAGGAAGTCCTTGGCGCGGTTGCTCTGCGGGTTCGTGAAGAACTCTTCAGGCGTGGAGTCCTCGACGATCTGGCCGTCGGCCATGAACACGACGCGGTCGGCGGCCTTGCGGGCGAAGCCCATCTCGTGGGTCACGACGACCATGGTCATGCCTTCCTTGGCCAGCTGGATCATGACGTCAAGGACTTCGTTGATCATTTCCGGGTCAAGTGCCGAGGTGGGCTCGTCGAACAGCATCACCTTCGGCTTCATGGCCAAGGCGCGGGCAATCGCCACACGCTGCTGCTGGCCGCCGGAGAGCTGGGCCGGAAGCTTCGGCGCCTGGTGTCCCACGCCCACGCGTTCCAGGAGCGCCATGGCGTCCTTGTCCGCCTGCCCCTTGGACATGCCCTTTACCTTGATGGGGCCAAGGGTGACGTTTTCCAGGATCGTCTTGTGCGCGAAGAGATTGAAGGACTGGAAGACCATTCCGACGTCGGCACGCAGCTTGGCGAGTTCCTTGCCTTCCTCCGGCAGTTCCTTACCGTCGATGGCGATTTTGCCGTCATCGATAGTCTCCAGGCGGTTGATGGCCCGGCAGAGCGTGGACTTACCGGAACCTGACGGCCCGATGACCACGACAACTTCGCCCTTGCGGACGTTAAGGTTGATGTCCTTGAGTACGTGCAACTGGCCGTAGTGCTTATTCACGGCTTTCAGGGAGACGAGCGAATCGCCGGGCACTTGAGTAGTCATAAGAGAGAATCTAGCGAACATTAGCCACTTATGACGCCAATCACTCCAAGTTCCTACAGATCGTGATTCAAGAGATACCTGCAGGTCAGCGGGCTGCGAGCCGCAGTCCATAGGATCGGC
The DNA here is from genome assembly GCF_018613755.1 of Arthrobacter sp. ISL-72. Lineage (GTDB taxonomy): Bacteria > Actinomycetota > Actinomycetes > Actinomycetales > Micrococcaceae > Arthrobacter. Next base: position 56,105 of record NZ_JAGGPP010000004.1, on the reverse strand, counting down.
CACGCGGTGGTGGCGTGCCGGTGGAACCGCGCTAGCCTTGGTGGATGAGTACCGATCCGCAGCCTTCAGCAACTACAGCACCTCCCATTGCCACCCGTCACAAGGGTCCGCTGGAGCTTCGCCGCAAACAGGCGGCTGTGGAGATGTCTGACCAGCATCTGCTGGACACCAAAGGCCCCGGGCAGTTCGTCCATACGGATCCGTGGCGCGTGCTGCGGATCCAAAGCGAGTTCGTGGAGGGCTTCGGAGCGCTCGCGGACCTGGGGCCGGCTGTCAGCGTGTTCGGTTCCGCCCGTACCAAGCCCGGTTCCGTCTACTACGAGCTCGGTGTTGAAGTGGGCCGCAAACTGGCCGAAGCCGGTGTGGCCGTCATTACCGGCGGCGGGCCTGGCTCGATGGAAGCCGCGAACAAGGGCGCCGTTCAAGGCAACGGGGTCTCCGTGGGCCTCGGCATCGAGCTTCCCTTTGAGCAGGGGCTGAACCAGTGGGTGGACCTGGGCATCAACTTCCGTTACTTCTTTGCGCGGAAGACCATGTTCGTGAAATATGCCCAGGGCTTCATCGTGCTGCCGGGCGGGCTGGGCACCCTGGACGAGCTCTTTGAGGCCATGGTCCTGGTCCAGACCCGGAAAGTCACGTCGTTCCCCATCGTGCTGCTCGGCGCCGCCTTCTGGGGGCCGATGCTCGAGTGGATCCGGGGCACGCTGGTGGAGGAGGGCATGATTTCCGAGAAGGACCTTGACCTCATCCAGGTGGTCGACGAGCCGGCACACGCTGTGGACCTCGTCATCCACGGTGCCATCCGCCCGTCGCCGGTGGATGGCACCAGCAACGGTGCGGGGGGCGCACCGAACGGGAACCAGCGTCCGGAATAGCGGGTGCGGCGGCGTCTGGCACGATGGGTCCTGTGAGTTTCTTCCTGATCTTCCTCGCCATCGCGCTGATCGGCGCCGCATTGTTCTTCGGAGCTGATTCCGCGTCGGGCATTTTCCGGCGCCGGCGGTCCGGGGACGCGGCGCTTTTGGACGGCTTTGATGAACCGGTGGCCTCGCTGCCGCCCGTGCTGCTTCCTGCCGAGGCCACACCTGCCGACGTCGACCGCGTCCGATTTTCCCTCGGGCTGCGCGGTTACCGTATGGACCAGGTTGATCAGGTGCTGGACGACCTCCGTGATCAGCTTGCCGCCAAGGACCGCGAAATTGAGCGGCTGAGGGCGGAACTCCGTGCCCACGCGCAGCCGGGGGAGAGCGTGTCTTGAGCCGACCGGACACGTCCGCCGGCCGGGCGCTCCCGGAAAGCCGCCGCGGGCTGACCGGTTTGGTGCGGAGAAGCCTGGGAACGGCGGCCGCGCGGGCCGCGAGGTGGCCGTGGTGGGCGCAGGTTGCGTGCGCATATACGGCCGCCCGCATAGTCAGCGCCTGCATTTTCATGGCGGCGGCCGTGCACCAGGGCGTCAACCCTTGGTTCCCGCCCAAGCCTGATTACTGGCACTTCATCAACATCTGGGACGCCCGCTGGTACGGCGAGGTGGCCCAGAACGGCTACCCGAGCCAGCTTCCCGTGGACGAAAGCGGGAACGTTCAGGAGAACGCGTGGGCCTTCTACGCGCTGTTCCCGATGCTGGGGCGGGCAGTCGCGGCGGTGACTGGCCTGCCCCCGGCGGTGGCCCTGACCTTCATCGCGATGGCTGCCGGGCTCGGTGCCGCCCTTGTGGCGTATTGCCTCTTCCGCCATCAGGCCGGCCACTGCACGGCAATGTGGGCGGCGGTCTTCTTTTCCACGTTCCCCGTTGCCGCCATCCTGCAGGTGCCCTATGCCGAATCCCTGAACCTCCTGCTGCTGGCGTCGGCACTGCTCCTGGTGGTTCAGCGGCGCTATCTGTGGGCGATGCCGGTGGTCGTCCTGATGTGCCTCTCCCGGCCAACTGGCGTGCCCTTCGCCGCCATGGTGGGAATGCTCTTGGTCTACCGGCTGTGGCAGCGAAGCCGTCCAGCCGCTCAGGGCAGAAAGCCGAGGCTGCCGCACAGCGGACGCGAGCTTGTAACCCTGGCGGCCCTGACCGTCGTGAGCGGACTCAGCGCACTGCTATGGCCCGCCATAGCATGGGCAGTGACCGGAGATCCCGCGGCGTATACGAAGACGGAGACCGTCTGGCGCGGCCATGATCTGGTGCCCTTTAAACCGTGGTTCGACACCGGGATCCAGCTTTTTGGCCCCGTGCTGGGCGTGCTGGCTCCCTTTGTGTTTGTGGCCCTGTTCGGTCTTTTCCTGACGTCGGCGCCGGTGGTGGCGCTCGGGACCGAACTGCGGCTCTGGTGCGTTTGCTACATGGGTTACCTGCTGGTTTTCCTGCACCCGCAGACCAGCACCTTCCGGATGCTGCTGCCGCTCTTTCCGCTGGCGCTGAGCGCGGCCCTGATCTCGCGTTCACGGGCATACCGCGGTGCCGTGGTCACCATGTTCCTGCTGTTGCAGATTGTCTGGATTGTGTGGCTATGGGCGTGGGCTCCGCTGCCCGGCGGGGGAGACTATCCGCCCTGAGCGGGCGGGGGCGCTATGACGGCGGGCGCAATTTTCCAAGCGATGAAGAAAATCCATCAATTAGCTACACGCGGGTAATTACAGGATAATAGGGATTAAGCATGAACAAATTGCATCGAGCTTTGCATTAACCATCGAGCTTTGCATTCAACACTGTTCAGTCATGGCGGCAGCTGCTGGGCCGCCATAGCGGCTTGATTGACGACGCGGCCACAGCCCGCCCGGGCTGGTAGGTCCTGGGACTATTGGAGGGGATTTTCCTCATGGCGGCTATGAAACCACGCACCGGCGACGGCCCTATGGAAGTAACCAAAGAGGGCCGCAGCCTGATCATGCGTGTGCCGCTCGAAGGCGGGGGGCGGCTTGTGGTCGAACTGAACGCAGCAGAGGCGGCAAACCTCAGGGAATGCCTCGTCGGCGTTACTGAATAGATCTTGCTGGGGCTGGGCCCGCGGCCGTCAGGCTGCGGACCCGGCCTTACTTTTTGACCGCGACCAGCAGCCCATCCCCGGTGGGCAGCATCGCGGAGGCCAAGCGGTCGTCGTCGCGGATTGCCTTGCCTACCTGGCGAAGCACCACTGTGGTGGAATCCCGGGCCGCCGGGTTTGACACCCGGTCCTTGTCCAGGGCGTCGTTGACGATCAGGAGGCCGCCGCGCTTCAGAAGCCGGATGGCCTGCTCGACGTATCCCGGGATGCCCGACTTGTCGGCGTCGATGAACACGAGGTCGTACGCGCTGTCGGTCAGCCGGGGGAGGACGTCTCCGGCGCGGCCGGAGATGGTGCGCGTGCGGTTGGCGGGGCTTCCCGCCTCCTGGAAGGCCTCCCGCGCAGCCCTGAGGTGTTCCACGTCGACGTCGATGGTGGTGAGGACCGCCTGCGGGCCGAGCCCGCGCAGCAGGCAGACGCCGGACACTCCCGCCCCGGTGCCGATTTCCACAGCGGTCTGGGCCTTCGAAGCTGCCGCCAGGACGGTCAGGACTGCTCCCACGCCCGGCCCGACCGGAGTCACGCCCAGCTCAAAGGAGCGCTCGCGAGCGTGCAGCAGGACTTCATCCTCGGCAGGCAGATCTTCTGCATAGGACCAGCTCGTGGACTTATCGGCGCTCATGAGGATTCGCTTTCTGGGCGGCAGGGGGATTGTTTCTAACAGCGTACTGTGTCCGGGGGTGCCCGGCCCGGAGGTGACGGCGCGGCAAGCTGTGGCTGTCCGCCGATGTGACGTGGACCACCCGTCCGGGAATGGGTCGCCAGCGGGGTTTCCGCCCAAGGCTGAAGGCCACGGATAGTCAGGAAATTCCCAGCCAAATTTGAAATGATGGTTATCCGCTCATCCAAGACGGTGATCGGCGTCGAAGCACTGGTGTCAGCACCAGTCCAGGCGTTAGTACCATCCACGAGGGGAGTGGACGATGTCAGCATCAGTTGTGGCACCTGTCCCGGCAAGTGAAGGTCCGGTGGCCCAGTCGGAAGCCGAGTGGGTCAGGCCGACGTGGGAGGAAGTGGTCACGAACCACTCCGCCAAGGTTTACCGCCTTGCCTACCGGTTGACGGGCAACAAGTACGACGCCGAGGACCTCACCCAGGAGGTGTTCGTCCGCGTCTTCCGGTCGCTGGAGAACTTCAAGCCCGGAACGCTCGATGGCTGGCTCCACCGCATCACCACCAACCTCTTCCTGGACCAGGCACGGCGCAAGAGCCGCATCCGCTTCGACGCCCTTGCCGAGGACGCCGAATCACGGTTGCCCGGACGGGAGCCGGGCCCGGAACAGAGCTTTGAATTCAACAACCTGGACCTCGATGTGCAGGCCGCCCTCGAGGAACTGCCCCCGGACTTCCGGGCCGCCGTCGTCCTCTGTGACCTCGAAGGCCTGTCCTACGACGAGGTGGCCGAAGCGCTCGGCGTCAAACTCGGCACCGTGCGGTCCCGCATCCACCGCGGCCGCACAATGCTCCGCGAGAAGCTGGCGCACCGCGATCCGCGCGCCAGGCAGTCCCTCAAGCCGCGCCTTAAGATGCCCCGCATCGCCGGCATCCTCTGATCGGCTCCATGGGTCGGCTGAGAAAGCTGCTGAGTGGCCTTGGCGGCAACTGCACTCGTGGATTCCTGCCGCGGGGCAGGCGCGGGCGCAGCACTGCGCATGTGGAATCCTGCCCCGAATGCAGGTCCCTTCAATGGCGTCAGCGGCAGTATCTTGAGCGCATGCGCAACGCGGCCATCCCGGCCGCCAGCGATGACTTCACGGCCAGGCTGCTGGCGAGGACCCAGGAGCTCGCCGCGGCGCACGCTGCACCTCAGGCGTCGAACACCGCGGCAGCGAGCAACGGCACAGGGAACCACGGCACGGGGAACTACGGCACTGCATCGTCGGCCCTGAAAGCGCTGGGCCTGGCGGCAGGCGGTGCTGTGGCCGCCGCCGGTGTGGCGACCGCTGCAGCCTACTTCCTCGCCGGCGATCCCCGGCCTGTGGCGGCAGGTGCTTCGGCGCCGGCGTTCCAGCAGGAGGCCGCCTTCGGACTGCAGCCCTTGCCCGGGACCGTATCCCTGGATGCAGGGTCCCAGAGTGCGGGGTCCCTGGGCGCGGCCGGAATGCTGACCTCAGCGGATCTCGAGGAGCTCCGCACGCAGGGATGGTCCTGCCCGGAACTGCACGGGATGGGATTCCACGTGCTTTGGGCCCGACGGGAGGCGGTCGCGGGGCAGGGCGTCCTCGAACTGAGGCTGACGGACGGAACGCATTTCGCCACTGTCCTGGAACAGCACGCTGCGGCAAGCCCTGCGGGCGGGTCATCAGCCTCGGTGCCGGTGTCTTCGCCCACCAATATCCTGACCGGCCATCCGGCCTCGGATGACGGGTTTGTACCTGCGCCGTCCGACGGCGGTGCAGCAGCGCCGGGGTCCCTGTGGATCAACGCTTCCGCCCCGTGGCGGGCCATCTACCAGGCCCCCGGCGTCACGTTCACTTACATTTCGGACCTGCCGTCGGCCGCGGCCGACGACGGCATCTCCGAGCTGGTTCGCGCGGGATCCACCACCCCGGCGGGCAGCGTCGAGGGAGCCGCTGACCCGGGTGCGGCCGGCAATGCCGCACCCGCCGCGGAAGGCCTGCCGGCGCGGCTGCAGCGGGGACTGGGGCGCATCATGGAGCTTTTGACGCCATGACCCGTCCGCCAGATGCGGCTCGTGCTGCGCGGCCCGGGTCCGAATCGTCACCAGTGTGCCGGAGAGGGTAATCTTCCTAAAGTGTTTGGAATCAACGGCCCGGAGTTTATTCTTCTGCTGATCATCGGCGTCCTGGTGATCGGTCCCAGCCGGCTGCCCGAATACACCCAGAAACTGGCGAACCTGGTCAAGGAAGTCCGCCGGATGGCATCCGGCGCACGGGAACAGATCAAGGACGAAGTCGGCATCGACATCGACGAGGTTGACTGGAAGAAGTACGACCCCCGCCAGTACGATCCCCGCCGGATCATCAAGGAAGCACTGCTCGACGACGACACCAAACCCGTGAGCGCCGGTGCACCGGCAGCTGTCGCGGCAGTCGCCTCTGCTTCCGCTGCGTCCTACGCTGACGAGCGTCCGGCGCGCCTCGTTGAACGGCTGGCCGCAGGCGACCGGGCACCTTTCGACTCCGAGGCCACCTAGGCCGGTATTCCGGCACGGCCACTGGCCGGGTTCCACCCTCGCGGAGGCCCAATCCCCGCGAAGGGAATATCAACGCGGCTGGAGGCCCAGTTTCATCCCCGCCAGCCCCCGCGGCTTTGTCGCGAGCTTCCCCGCAATTCCGGTCAGCGCCTTCGCCGCCGGCGTCTCGGGCCGGCCAAGCACGATCGGCTGACCGGCGTCGCCGCCCTCGCGCAGCAGGATGTCCAGCGGGATCTGGCCTAGCAGCGGCACCTCCGCACCGACGGTGGCTGTGAGCCGTTCGGCGAGCACAGTCCCGCCGCCGCTGCCGAACAGTTCCATCCTGCCGCCGTCGGGCATTTCCAGGTAGGACATGTTCTCCACGATCCCGGCCACAGACTGACCCGTCTGCGTGGCGATGGCGCCGGCGCGCTCGGCGACGTCGGCGGCTGCTGTCTGCGGGGTGGTCACCACCAGTATCTCGGCCTTCGGAAGCAGCTGCGCCACGGAGATGGCAATGTCCCCGGTGCCCGGAGGCAGGTCGAGGAACAGGGCATCCAGGTCGCCGAAGTAGACGTCGGTGAGGAACTGCTCGAGGGCCCGGTGCAGCATCGGGCCGCGCCACGCCACCGGCTGGTTCCCCTTGACGAACATGCCGATGGAAATCACCTTCACCCCGTAGGCCACCGGCGGCAGGATCATGTCATCCACCCGGGTGGGCGCCTGCTCGATCCCCATCAAAGCCGGCACGGAGAACCCGTACACATCGGCGTCGATGATGCCCACCCGAAGGCCCTGGGCAGCCATGGCGCAGGCGAGGTTGACGGTGACGGAGGACTTGCCCACGCCGCCCTTGCCGCTGGCCACCGCGAAGACCTTGGTGAGCGAATCGGCCTGGTTGAACGGGATACCGCGCTGGCCGCCGGGGCCCCGGAGCTGCTCCTTCAACGCGTCGCGCTGCTCCTGCGTCATGACCCTAAGCTCGACGTCGACGCCCGTGACGCCGGGGACCGAGGACAGCGCGGCCTCGGAGTCCGCGGTGATGGTGCCGCGCAGCGGACAGCCCGCGATAGTGAGCAGCACGACAAGCCTGACACGGCCGTCCGCAGCGATATCAACGGACTCCACCATGCCAAGTTCGGTGATGGGGCGGCGCAGTTCGGGATCGATGACAGTGGCCAGTGCAGCGTCCACTGCCTGGGCCAGGGGGGTGCTCATGCAGTCAGTGCTCAGCTTTCGGGGGAGTTGAGGTGCGCGGGGTAACCGGGACCGTCCGGCTTCACCTTGGGAATCTGCTGGGTCCGCGGGTTGCGTTGCTTCTCGCGCCGCTCCTTCAGCCGCTCCTTGACCTTATCCTTGGGGGTTTCGTGGCTGCCTGCGCCGGACGGATCATGCGTGCGGAGTTCCTCCTGCGCCTCCAGCATGTCCTCGAGGAGGCTCCGAAGTTCGGCCCGGACGTAGTCACGGGTGGCCACTTCACGCAGCGCAATGCGCAGCGAAGCCAGCTCCCGGGTGAGGTATTCAGTGTCCGAAAGGTTGCGTTCGGCGCGCTGGCGGTCCTGCTGCAGCGACACGCGGTCGCGGTCGTCCTGGCGGTTCTGGGCCAGCAGCAGCAGCGGGGCAGCGTAGGAGGCCTGGAGGGACAGCATCAGGGTCAGCAGGGTGAAGCCGAGCTCGCGGGAATCGAACTGCCACTCCAGCGGGGCCCACGTGTTCCAGGCCAGCCAGAACAGGCAGAACACGGTCATGTACACGAGGAACTGCGGGGTGCCCATGAACCGGGCAAAGCCTTCCGTGGCGTGGCCGAAGGCGTCAGGGTTGGGTGAGAGCTTCGGCAGGATCCGCTGGCGTCCGCTCAGGGGCGTGTCCAGCGCGCCGCCGGTCCTGTTGCCCGGCCGGTTGGTGGAGTTCCGGGGTGCGCTGAGATCAGCCAATGCGGCCTCCAAGTCTCCTTATCGGTGCATCATCATCGTGGGCGCGCCAATCATCCGGCAGCAGGTGATCAAGCACGTCGTCAACAGTCACCGCCCCCACAAGGCGTCCGTCCTCGTTGACGACGGGGAGCGAGTTCAGGTTGTACGTGGCCAGGGTGCGGGCCACTTCGCTGATGTGGGCCTGGTCAGACACGGGTTCCAGGTTCTTGTCCACCAGGTTGCCCAGCGGCTCGGGCGGTGGAAAGCGCAGGAGTTGCTGGATGTGGACCACACCCAGGAAGCGCCCGGTGGGCGTCTCCAGCGGGGGACGGGCAATGAAGATCGAGGATGCAAGGGCTGGCGAGAGTTCCTCCCGGCGGACGTGGGCCAGGGCTTCGGCCACGGTGGCCTCGGGCGGGAGGATGACCGGAACGGGCGTCATCAGGCCGCCGGCGGTGTCTTCGTCGTACTCCAGGAGGCGCCGGACGTCCTCTGCCCCTTCAGGTTCCATGAGCTGGAGCAGTTCCTCGGCCTGTGCCGACGGGAGTTCGGCGAGCAGGTCGGCGGCGTCGTCCGGATCCATCTCCTCAAGGACGTCGGCTGCGCGGTTGACGTCGAGGGCGGAGAGGATTTCCACCTGGTCGCCCTCCGGCATCTCCTGCAGGACGTCGGCGAGCCGTTCGTCCTGCAGTTCGCTGGCCACCTCGAAGCGGCGCTTGTCACTCATCTCCTGGAGCGCCTCGGCGAAGTCGGCCGGCTTCAGGTCCTCGTGCGTCGCCACGAACTGGGTGGCGGCCTGCGGTTCCGTCCTGGCGCCCTGCTGCGCGTCAGCCCAGTCGATGATCATGGTCTCGTTGCGGCGGAGCCGGCTCAGCGGTGAGAGGGAGTGGCCGCGGCGGACGAACAGCTTGCTGACGAACCAGTCGCCCGAACGGTGCCGGTCCATCGCGATGTCTTCGATGGTGGCGTCGCCGCTGCCGTCGGCCAGGGTGACCCGGCGGTCGAACATTTCGGCCACCACCAGTGTTTCGGCGCCACGCTGTTCGAAGCGGCGGAGGTTGACCAGGCCGGTGCAGATGATCTGCGTCTGGTCGATGGAGGTGATCCGGGTCATCGGCACAAACACCCGCTTTTTCCCGGGCACTTCGACCACGATGCCCACCACGTGGGGCGCACCGCGGGTTCCGCGGGAGAGCACCACAACATCGCGCAGCCTGCCGAGCCGGTCGCCCAGGGGGTCGAATACATCCAGTCCGAGAAGGCGCGCAACAAATACCCGCGAAAGATTTGTGCTCACTTGTACAGGCTACCGAGTCTGCTCTCTTTTAGCTGAATTTCAGCCCGCGCACAGCCGGATGGGCAAGAATGGAGGTATGTCAAACATTTTTGGTGCTCCCAAGGCTGGTGCCCCGACCGGGCCGGATGAATTCCGTACGGTTCCGACGGGTGACACTGTTGGTTCCTACACCTCCTACCTGGACGCCCAAAAGGCGGTGGACTACCTCGCGGACCAGCAGTTCCCCGTCCAGCTCGTGTCCATCGTGGGCAACGACTTGAAAATGGTGGAGCGGGTCACCGGCCGGCTCAGCTACCCCCGGGTCGCGCTGTCGGGCGCACTGAGCGGCATGTGGTTTGGCCTGTTTGTCGGCGTAATGCTGTCCTTCTTCTCGCCCACCGGCGGCTACTTCTCCATTGTGACGTCGGTGCTCATGGGCGCGGCGTTCTTTATGCTCTTCGGCATCGTCACCTACGCCATGCAGCGCGGGAAGCGCGACTTCACCTCGACCAGCCAGGTAGTGGCAACCAACTATGACGTCGTGGTGGCCTTCGAAGCGTCCCACGAGGCGCGGCGCTTGCTGCAGCAACTGCCCATGACGACGTCGGACGCCTCCGCTGGTGCCGGATCCTACGGCCAGTCGTACGGCCAGCATGAGTCCCAGAACCAGCCGTACCAGCAGCCCGGACACCAGTACGGTCCGCAGCAGGGAACAGGCCCCCAGCGCCCCGCCGGTTGGAACGATCCCTACGGCCAAAGGACTCCTGAGGGCGGAAACCAGCCGTCCGCCGGCGCGCAGGCTGCCCCGGCGCCCGGCCACGGACCGCAGGCACCGTCGGAGGACCACGCCCAGCACCCCGCGGCGCCGGCATCCGCGGTTCGTTACCCGGACCTCCCCGACGGCCGGCCGCAGTACGGCATCCGCGTGGCTGACGCCCCGAAACAGGAGGACGGCCCCAGGCAGGAGCCTGCCGAAGGAGGCCCTCAGCAGTAGCGCGGCAACACAAAAGGCCTCCGTCCGGACGATCCCGGCGGAAGCCTTTTGCGTGTCCTGCCACTGCAAGGACCTGCGACTGGCACGGACGTGCTAGGGGCGGTGGTCGATCTCCTGGTAGATGCCCGCCATCCAGGACTCGACATCGTCGGCCTTCCGGGGGAGGGCGGCACTGAGGTTCACCGGACCGTCGGCTGTCATCAGGATGTCGTCCTCGATGCGGACGCCGATGCCGCGGTATTCGGCGGGAATCGCGAGGTCTTCGTTCTTGAAGTACAGCCCGGGTTCGATCGTGAACACCATGCCCGGCGTGAGGACGCCGTCCAGGTAGAGCTCGCGTTTCGCCTGGGCGCAGTCATGCACGTCGAGGCCGAGGTGGTGGCTGGTGCCGTGCGGCATCCAGCGGCGGTGCTGCTGGCCTTCGGGGCTGATGGCTTCCTCCACCGACACGGGAAGCAGGCCCCACTCAGCCAGGCGCTCAGCCAGGACGGTGGTGGCGGCAGTGTGGATGTCACGGAACCGCGTGCCTGGCTGCGCAGCGGCGAAGCCGGCGTCCGCTGCGTCCAGGACGGCCTCGTAGACCTTCCGCTGAACCGCGGTGAACGTGCCGTTGGCAGGCAGCGTGCGGGTGATGTCGGCGGTGTAGAGGGAATCGGCTTCAACACCGGCGTCCAGCAGCAGCAGTTCGCCGGCGTTCAGTTTGCCGGTGTTCCGCGTCCAGTGCAGGACTGTCGCGTTGTTGCCCGAGGCTGCGATGGTGTCATATCCCAGCTCGTTGCCCTCTTCCCGGGCATGGGCGAAGAATGCGCCTTCGACCACGCGTTCACCGCGCACGTGGGTCAGGGCGCGGGGGAGGGCCTTGACCACCTCCGTGAACCCTTCCACCGTGGCGGCCACGGCGGTTTTCATCTGCTCGACCTCCCAGTCGTCCTTGAGCAGGCGGAGTTCGGAGAGGGCTTCCGAGAGCTTCTCATCGAGGGCATCCAGCACACCCAGGTCCAGGTTCTCCGGGTCCTTGGCGGTGTTGTAGCGGGCGGTGTCCACCAGGGCGTCGATGTTTTCGTCCACCTTGCGCACCAGCCGGATGGAGATGCCGCCGATTTCGGGAGCACCGACGTTCTTGGTGATGGCGAGTTCGAGCTCGTCGATGTGGGCCGTGGCGAGGCCCAGCCTCCGCTCGAACTCGGCGAGGGTGGGACGGGGGCCGATCCAGAATTCGCCGGAGCGGGAGTCCGCGTAGAACTGCTCCGTATCCCTCCCGGCGAGGGGCCGGAAGTAGAGCGTGGCGCGGTGGTTCCCGCCGTCGTCGCCCTTTCCTTCTTCCGCCGGTTCGAAAATGAGCACCGCGTCGGGCTCATGGTCCAGCCCCAGGCCGGTCAGGTGCGCGAACCCGGAGTGGGGGCGGAATCGGTAGTCGCAGTCATTGGAACGGACCTTCAGCGGCCCGGCGGGGACCACCAGGCGCTCGCCCTTGAACAGGTCCGAAATGGCGCGGCGCCGTGTGGCGGCATGGTCGGCCACTGCGTCCCGGTCCGGGAGCTCTTGTGTCGACGGCGCCCAGTTGCTGGCCATGAAGGCCTTGAAGGCGTCGGAACTGGGCCGCTGCGAGCGGTTGTTGACGCGCTCTTCGAGGGGCTGGTTAGCTGTCGGTTCACCGCTGTAGGTGTTTTCTGCATCGTTCACCGTCCCATCGTCTCACCAGCGGCGTGGCAGGGGCCACCGAACACTGCACCGGCCCCTGCACCGGCCCCCGCACCGGCGATCTACTAGGCTGGGCATGTGAGGATTGATCTGCATGCGCACTCGAATGTTTCCGACGGAACGGAGACGCCGGCGGAGGTGATGGCGGCCGCGGCGGCGGCAGGCCTGGACGTGGTGGCCCTGACCGACCACGATTCCACCGACGGCTGGGCGGAAGCCTCTGACGCTGCCCGCGCGAAGGGGGTTGCCCTGGTGCCGGGCATGGAGATTTCCTGCCGGACGGCGGAGGGCATCAGCGTGCACCTGCTCAGTTACCTGCACGACCCGGCGCATGCGGGCCTGCTGGAGGAGATCACGAAGGCCAAGGACGCCCGCCTGACCCGGGCGGAACGCATGGTCACCCTCCTGGCCGAGGACTACCCGCTGACTTGGGACGACGTCATCCACCACGTGGCACCGGGCGCAACCCTGGGCCGCCCGCACATCGCCGATGCCCTGGTGGCCGCCGGGGTGGTGGCGGACCGGACCGAGGCCTTCAGCTCGATCCTGACCTCACAGTCCCGCTACTACATCCAGCACTACGCCCCCGATCCCGCCGTCGCAGTGGCCTTGGTCCGGGCGGCGGGAGGCGTACCCGTGTTCGCCCATCCCGTGGCATCCGCCCGCGGCCGGATAGTGGGCAGGCGGACCTATCTGGAAATGATCGACGCCGGACTGGTTGGCCTGGAGATCGAGCACCGCGACAATCCGGAGGACGGCCGGGACTACCTCCGTGCGCTCGCCGAAGAGCATGGCCTGCTGGTGACGGGCTCCTCCGACTACCACGGCACCGGCAAGCCGAACCTGCTGGGCGAGAACCTCACCTCGCCCGAAGTCCTGGCACGGATCGAGGAACTGGGCACGGGCACCGCCGTCGTCCGCCCCTGACACCTGCTGCTACCTAGTTGGGCGGATGGGCGATGAAGGACGCCTTCGTGCCGAGCCGCTTCGTCATGACGTCGATGGCGGGCTGGTTCTGGTCCACGCAGACGAATTTGCGGCCCAGCTTGGCGGCCACGGCCCCGAGGGTGCCCGAGCCGGCGAAGAAGTCCAGGCACCAGTCGCCCGGCCGGCTTGAGGCGGCCACCACGCGGCGGATCAGGCCCTCCGGCTTCTGCGTCGGATAGCCGGTCTTCTCCTTGCCGGTGGGGGAGACGATGGTGTGCCACCAGACGTCCGTGGGCAGTTTGCCGAGTTCCCTCTTTTCCGGGGTGACCAGGCCGGGCGCCATGTACGGTTCCCGGTCCACCTCGGCGTTGTCGAAGTGGTACCTGGCCGGATTCTTGACGTACACCAGGATGTTGTCGTGCTTGGTGGGCCAGCGGAACTTGGCGCGGGCGCCGTAGTCGTAGGCCCAGATGATTTCGTTCAGGAAGCATTCGCGGCCGAAGATGGCGTCCAGCATCACCTTGGCGTAGTGCACTTCCCTGTAGTCCAGGTGCAGGTACAGCGTGCCGTCTTCAGCCAGCAGCCGCCATGCCTCCACGAGCCTGGGTTCCAGGAAGGACCAGTAATCGCTGAACGCGTCGTCATAGCTGTGCAGGGCGCCCTTGATCGTGTCGTAGGAGCGCCCCTTGAAACCGACCCGGTCCCCGCCGCCCTCCGCGTTGCGCACCATGGTGGTTTGCTGGCGGCTTTGGGCGCGGCCCGTGTTGAAGGGCGGGTCGACGTAGATGAGTGTGAAGGCGCCGTCCGGCAGCGTGGGGAGGTACTCGGCGTTGTCCGCGTGTACCACCAGGTTGCTGCCGTCCGGCGCCCAGACGGTGTCAGTCATTGAGGGGTTTAGGCCTCGGCGTTGCCCGGCTGCGAGCCGTCCTGCGCCGCGCTGCCGCCGCCCACTACCTCGCCGTTGCGCCGGCGCGTGCGGGTACGGCGGCGGGCACGGGTGGCCCGGTCAACCGCGGCCTCGGCCGGTGCGGAAAATGCTGCGGCCGCGGGGGCTGCCTCGGCGGACGGAGCGGCTGCTGCGCTGCTGTCGGAAGTACGACGGCGGCGCTCACCGGAGCGGGCACCCTCGCTGGAGCGTGCGCCCTCGCGATTGCCGCCCTCGCGGCTGCCAGCGGAGTCGCTGCGGCGGGAAGTACGGCCGCCGGAACGCCCGCCGCCGGTGCCTGCGCCGCGGGCGCTGTCACGCCCGCTGTCACGCCCGTCGTCCCTTGCGCTGCCACGCCCAGTCTTCTTGCCGGTCTCGCCGAGGTCCTCAAGCACCTCGGCGTCCACGCCGGCCAGAACGCGCTTGTCGCGGGGCAGGCGGCCCTTGGTGCCTTCGGGGATGTCCAGTTCCTCGAAGAGGTGCGGCGAGGACGAGTACGTCTCCACCGGCTCGGGAACGCTGAGCCCCAGTGCCTTGTTAATCAGGCCCCAGCGGGGCATGTCGTCCCAGTCGACGAAGGTCACGGCGGTGCCCTTGTTGCCGGCGCGGCCGGTGCGGCCCACGCGGTGCAGGTAGATCTTTTCGTCTTCCACGCACTGGTAGTTGATGACGTGCGTGACGTCGTCGACGTCGATGCCGCGTGCCGCGACGTCGGTGGCCACCAGGACGTCGACCTTGTTGTTGCGGAAGGCACGCAGGGCCTGCTCGCGGGCGCCCTGGCCGAGGTCTCCGTGGATGGCGGCCGCGGCGAACCCGCGGTCCACGAGTTCCTCGGCAACCTTCGCGGCGGTGCGCTTGGTCTTGGTGAAGATGATGGTGCGGCCGCGGCCGCGGGACTGCAGGATGCGGGCCACCACTTCAATCTTGTCCATGCTGTGGGCTCGGTAGATCAGCTGGCGGATGTCCCGCTTGGTGAGGCCCTCGTCGTCCGGATCGGCAGCACGGATGTGCGTGGGCTGGGTCATGTAGCGGCGGGCCATCGCGATGACCGGACCAGGCATGGTGGCCGAGAACAGGAGCGTCTGGCGGACCGGGGGCGTGCCGGCAATGAGCGTCTCAACGTCGGGCAGGAAGCCGAGGTCCAGCATTTCGTCGGCCTCGTCGAGGACCACGATCTTGACGTTCTTCAGGCTCAGGTGCCGCTGCTTGTAGAGGTCGATCAGGCGGCCGGGCGTGCCAACCACCACTTCGACGCCCTTCTGCAGGGCTTCCACCTGCGGCTCGTAGGCGCGGCCGCCGTAGATGGTGGCAATGCGGGCGTTGCGCTTCCGGGAGGCGTTTTCCAGGTCCTTGGCCACCTGGACTGCGAGTTCGCGGGTCGGCACAATGACCAGCGCCTGCGGGGCGCCGGGGACTGCCAGCTTCTCGAAGCCCGCATCGCCCCGGCCCACCACGCGCTGCAGGGCGGGAATGCCGAAGCCGAGGGTCTTGCCGGTACCGGTCTTGGCCTGGCCGATGATGTCGTGGCCGCTGAGGGCCACGGGCAGTGTCATCGCCTGGATGGGGAAGGGGTGGGTGATCCCGGCATCGGCCAGCGATTCCACGATGTCCGCGCGGACGTTGTAGTCGGCGAAGGACTTCTCCGCGATCTCGTGCGGTTTTTCGTCCGAGATGATGGTCTCTTCCGGCTCGATCGTTTCCGTGCCGGTGTCGTCAGTCAGCAGTTGGTGCGTGTGCAATTCACTCACAGTGGAGTTTCCTTATTCATTTGGGCATTGGCGCTGCCTGCTCAACGGGGCCGGCCGCAAGGCCGTTCCGGAGCACGCTCGGGCGCGCAAGCAAATCCAGTGGAAGCCGATCGCGGGCTATCTAATTGCTGGCACTGGGGACCAACGGGTGTATCTCAAGATCGCGTAGGGGCGGGCTTGTTGAATTCGAAAATCATGGAAATCAACGACCGGGCATCCATTACTACCCCTTTAGTCTAGCCGTTGACCGCAGTCACCACTGACTGACGCCCGGGCCACGGCGCACAATCTGCCCGCAGGCAGCCCGCAACAGGCCAGGAATCAGTCCACGAGCTCCAAACGGATCTCGCGGGTCGCGATGTCGGACGAGATCAGCCTGACCCGCACCGTAGTGCCGGATTCGAGTTCACCCGGGCAGCGGGCGGTCACGGCCGGGTCTGCGATCTGGATGGTGCCGGACGGTCCGTTTCCGTTCCGTCCGTTGCCGTTCCCGTTGCCGCCGTTTCCGTTCGCTTTGCCCGGCTTCGAACCGCTGATGACCACTGCGTCGAACTCCTGCCCGATGTGGTTGACCAGGAGCGCGGCTTCCACGGTATCCAGGGCCAGGCGTTCCATTCTTGACGCCAGCTGGTCCGAAGCCGCCATGATCTCCGGCAGGGACGGGAGCGCTTCACGGGCCCAGCCGGGAACGGCGCCGCCGTTGCTCAGTGCCTCGCAGATCACCAGGACGAAGCGGTCGATGAGCCGCCGCAGCGGGGCCGTGGTGTGCGCGTAGGCCGCCCCGATGGCGGACTGGATGGCGTCCTCCGGCACCGTGCCGTCAAAGGGCGTGTAGCCGGCGCCGCGGAACAACATGCCGGCGGAGTGCATGATGGCCAGCTGCCGGGGCTCGGTGGGATCGAGGGTGCGGAGGTAATCCCCGTAGCTCACCTCACCGTCCCAGGGCCTGCCCAGCGCGTTGGTCTGCCGCTTGAAGTGCAGCAGCGACCGTTCATCCGGGGACGGCATGGTGCGCAGGATCCCGACCTTGCCCTCCAGCATGAGTTCCGCAGCCGCCATGCCGGTCATGAGCGAAATCTGGGCATTCCAGTCCTCCACCGGAAGGGAGGGTGCGGCGACAATGCGGTAGCCGCCGTCGGGCAGTTGCTGGATTTCCTGCTCCGGCATGTTCAGGCTGGCGCCGCCGCGCAGCCGTTCCAGCTCGACGCGTTTCAGTCCCACCTCCTTCAGGAGCTGAAGGACCGGAGCGGCACGGCCGGAGTCAAGATCGGCCTGGACTTCCTTGTAGCTGAGCTTGGCCCGGCTCCGCATCCTGCCCCGGCGCAGCACCGCGGACTGAACGCGGGCTGCCGCATCGAGTTCGAACTCCCAGACGAACGCGGAGCATAGCTGGCCGGCGAGCAGGCTGCCGGCCTCTTCGCTGATGATTTCCGGGTGGAGCGGAATCCGGCCGTCGGGGGCGTAGAAGGTCTGCCCCCGGCGGCGCGTTTCGGCGTCGAGCGGTCCGCCCGGTGCCACGAAGGACGGGACGTCGGCGATGGCGTAGAACACCTTGTAGCCCTCGCCCGTGCGTTCGATGAAAAGCGCCTGGTCCAGGTCCGTGGAGGACGCCGGGTCTATGGTCACGAACTCCACGTGCGTGAAGTCCAGGTCCGGCATCCTGTGCTCATCGACGGCGGCCAACGCATCCCGGAGTGCGTCTTCCGGGAAAGGCCCGGGCAGCTCAAGCTCCGTGCGCAGCGCGTTCAGCGCCTCGGCCAGACGGTTGGTCTGTTCGTGGACACTCGGAGTCAGGCGATGATGTGACACGAAAGTCAGGTTAGCTCGATTTGCGCCATTAGTCTTGACCGTCGGCGGCGATCAGGGCCGTATCGTCAGGACGGGCCGGCGTCGAGCGCCTCAAGCAGGGATTTGGCTGCGCCGGCCGGGTCGGCGGCCTCGGTGATGGCACGCACCACCACGATCCGCTGCGCTCCGGCAGCCACCACCTGCTCAACGTTGCCCAGGTCGATGCCACCGATGGCGAACCACGGGAGCGTGGATCCGTCGGTTTCCCCGGCAGCGCTGGCCGCGGCGGCATAACGGACCAGGTCAAGGCCGACGGCGGCTCGGCCCGGCTTGGTGGGAGTGGCCCAGACCGGCCCCACGCAGAAGTAGTCCAGTCCGCCGGGGCCCGCTGCAGCGGAGACGGCGGCATCGATCTGGGCGGTGCTGTGTGTTGACAGGCCGATCACGGCGTCGTTGCCGAGGAATTTCCGGGCCGACGGCAGGGGAAGGTCCTTCTGCCCGATATGAAGCACCGGCGCGCCGGAAAGCGAGGCGATGTCCGCGCGGTCGTTGACGGACCAGAGCCGGCCGTGGCGGCGGGCAACAGCCTGGAGCACTTCGAGGCGTTCGAGCTCTTCGGCGGCTTCCAGGTTCTTGTCCCGGAGCTGGATGATGTCCACGCCACCCGCGTAGGCGGCATCAACGAAGTCTTCGAAATCACCTTTGTCCGCGCGGGAGTCGGTGCAAAGGTACAGGCGGGCGTTGCTGAGGAGGGCTTGCTGGGTCATGGCACCAGCCTAGTTCCTCTAAACTGGGGTGGTACCGCGGGAGCCTGCTGCAGCTGTCATAAAGCTGCAGGGCTGAGAGGGCGTCAGAGCCGACCGCTTGACCTGATCCGGTTAGTACCGGCGTAGGGAAGGATGACAATGAATCCGCAATCTCCAGCCGGCGGTGCCTCTGCGCCCGGCCGGGACATCAGCACGGACGTCGCCGTCATCGGCGGCGGAATCATCGGCCACGGCATCGCCTGGGAAGCCCGGCAGTCCGGCAGGTCAGTAGTGATCATCGACGACGCCCCGGGAACGGGCGCGAGCTGGGCCGCCGCCGGCATGCTGGCTCCCGTCAGCGAACTCCACTATCAGGAGGAAGAGCTCCTGGAGCTCATGCTCCACTCATCAGGGCTGTGGCCCGCGTTCGCGGCCGGACTCGAGGGACAGGAAGCGGATAGCTCCCGTTCCGACTCCGGCTACCTCACGGCGTCGACCCTCGCCGTGGGTGCCGACGCCGCCGACCGCCGCGCGCTCGCCGACCTGCGGAGCGTCCAGCAGGCCAGCGGGCTGACCGTCGAGGCACTGACCGTCCGCGAGGCTCGGGGCAGGGAACCGCTGCTAAGCCCGGGAATCTCCTGCGCCTTCGACATCCCCGCGGACCACCAGGTGGATCCCCGCAGGCTCCTGGCCCGGATTGCGGAAGCCCTGGCAGGTTCCGCGGTCCGTGAGCGGGCCGCCGGCCTGCTCTGGGAGGACGGCAGGGTCACCGGCGTCAGCCTGGCCGGGGGCGGCACTATCAACGCGGGGGAGACCATCGTTGCCAACGGGCTCGGAGCCGGAGCCCTGGGCGGGCTGCCCGCCGGGCTGAAGCTGCCGCTCCGCCCGGTGTACGGCGACATCCTGCGTCTCCGGGTCCCCGCCTACCTGCAGCCGCTGGTCACATCCACTGTCCGGGGCCTGGTCCACGGCGTTCCCGTCTATATAGTTCCCCGGCAGGACGGGACGGTGGTGATCGGAGCCACCCAGCGCGAGGACGCCCTGTCCGATGAGGGCACAGCCGGCGCGGGCACGGCCGGTGCGGGCCCGGAGACTGCCGGGTTGGAACACGGAACTCCGGCCCATGCGGCCATCTCTGCCGGCGGCGTCTACCAGCTGCTGCGCGATGCGCAGGTCCTGGTGCCTGCCGTTGCCGAGCTGGAACTCCTGGAGGCCACGGCGAGGGCCCGTCCGGGGACGCCGGACAACGCACCGCTGCTGGGGCGCGTTTCGGATGCCGGAACCGGCCGGCACATCGGCCGGGACATAGAAGGACTGATCATTGCCACCGGCTTCTTCCGGCACGGCGTCCTGCTGACTCCTGCGGCAGCGTCCATCTGCCGGCAACTCATGGACGGCGACGCCGACCCGCGCTGGGCCGCGTTCCGGCCCGACCGGTTCTCCAACCTTTCTGCAGCAACAGCAACACCGGCAACGCCGGTGGGCACCGTCACAATTGACCCGAACAAGGAAACAGCATGAACATCAAACTGAACGGCGCGGTCCACGCGGTCAGCGACGGCGCGTCCGTCACCACCCTCGTCAGCCAGGTCACGGGCCGGAACCTTGCCCCCAACGGGCAGACGGCGGACGGCCAAAAACTGGGCGTGGCAGTGGCACGGAACTCCGAGGTGGTGCCGCGCAGCCAGTGGTATGTCACGGCACTCGCCGAGGGCGACGACGTCGAACTCGTTACAGCGGTACAGGGAGGTTGAGCATCATGGCAGGAACAACGGTTGCCGGCGTGGCCGGAACAGCACAGCAGGCGGCAGCGGACCCCTTCGTCGTTGACGGCGTGGAGCTGGGTTCGCGGCTGATCATGGGCACCGGCGGTGCGCCCAGCCTGGACGGCCTGGGGGCGGCGCTGATCGCTTCCGGCACGGAGCTGACCACCGTGGCCATGCGCCGCTACTCGCCGGCCGAAACGGGTTCGCTGTTCCAGCTCCTGGTGGACCGCAACATCCGGGTCCTGCCCAACACCGCCGGCTGCTTCACCGCCAAGGACGCCGTAATGACGGCGGAACTGGCCCGGGAAGCGCTGGAAACGGACTGGGTGAAGCTCGAAGTCATTGCCGACGAACACACCCTCCTGCCGGACGCAGTCGAACTGGTGGACGCCACCGAGCAGCTGGTGACCCGCGGGTTCAAGGTGTTTGCCTACACCAACGACGACCCCGTGCTGGCGCTGCGGCTGGAAAACCTCGGAGCGACGGCCGTGATGCCGCTCGGCTCACCCATCGGCACCGGGCTGGGGATCCTGAACCCGCACAACATCGAACTCATTGTTTCGCGGGCGTCCGTTCCGGTGGTGCTCGACGCCGGCATCGGCACGGCGTCGGACGCGGCGCTCGCCATGGAGCTGGGCTGCGACGCCGTCCTGCTGGCCACCGCGGTCACCAGGGCGCAGAATCCGGCCCTCATGGGTGAGGCCTTCAAACACGCGGTCATCGCCGGTAGGCTGGCGAAAGCGGCCGGCCGGATTCCGCGCCGCGAGCACGCCCTTGCATCCTCGGCCATGGAGGGCCGGGCGGAGTTCCTGTAGGGAGTTCCCGGAGCTCCAGGTTCCCGTCGCACGGCAGGTGAGGGCAGGCTCTGTCCGAAGCATCCTGTCCGTACCATCCAAGGAGCCACCGGTGACCGGCAAGGAAGACATTCTTACCCGACCCCAGATCGATGCCGCCCTGGCGGACCTGCCGGACTGGAGGTACCGGCTGGGCGGCCTGGTCACTGCGTATAAGACGCCGACGGCGGCCGCAGCACTTGAGCTGATTGCCGCCGTCGGGCGTCAGGCCGAGGAACAAAACCACCACCCGGACCTGGACTGGCGCTACAACAGGGTGTTCATCCGCTACACGTCGCACGACGCGGGCACTGAGGTTACGGAACGCGACGTCGCCGCCGCGGCTGCCGTCAGCCAGGCAGCTGCCGCGGCTGCTGCGACCGCGGAACCGGGCCTGTACCGGACAGTGGAGCTTGCGCTGGACACTGCCAGCCCGGACGAGATTTCCGAGGTGTGGCGGACCGCCCTGGGCTACCGGAAGAACAAGAACGGCGACCTGATCGACCCCTATGGCCGGGGGCCCAACCTGTGGTTCCAGGAAACAGCCACGCCGAACCAGAACCGCTTCCACCTCGACATCCACCGGAGCAAGGCGGAATCCGGCCCGGTGCTCGAGAAAACCGCTGCGACCGGGGCGGTAATGAACCATGACCACGCACCCGACTGGGTGGTGGTCACGGATGCGCAGGGGAACAGGCTGTGCCTCTGCACCGAAGAGGGCAACCAACCGGGGCTGTAGCCTGTCCGTTGCCGTGGCACGCCTCCTGCCAGGGGCGGCGCGGGTAGAGCCTCAACGCGGTGCGGGTTAGAGCCTCAGCGCGGCCGTCAGCCGTTTCGTGTCGTGCAACGCCCGCTTGCGGCCCAGGTAGACGGCGGCGGCCAAGGCCGCCCCGGTGCCCAGGACCATGGGCAGCACCCAGGGAATCCATGTCAGGCCGGGCTGGTATCCCAGCCCGGCCGCGATGAAGATGATCCAGCTCAGCATTCCCACGGCCGTGGCCACGCCCGCCGGCACGGCGATGCCGTACTTTGCGTGCCGCTTGTCGTTGGCCCAGACAATAAGACCCGCAGCCACGGTGACCAGGGCCACGATTACCAGGGAAAGCATTCGGTGAACTCCTTGCGCAGAGCGGTAGGGACGGGGTGAGCTGTTGCCTAGAGCTGGCCGAAACCGACCCGGCGGGCTTCCTCGGCGCCGATCTCCACGTAGCCCAGGACGTTGCCCGGAACGATGACCTGGCGGCCCTTGTCGTCGGAGAGACGCAGTTCGGTGCCCTTGGCGATGGCGTCCGCCACCACCTTGGCGATAGCGTCAGCATCCTGAGCCGATTCCAGCACAATTTCGCGGCCTATGTTCTGAATGCCGATCTTTACTTCCACAGCGAGGCCTCCCAGCCAATCAAAGTTAAAAAGGTGTTCTCTATTTGTAGTCTAGGTTTCCTTCGGAAAGCGGGAGATTCCGCGCCAAGCTAAACGATAGATCAGGTCGCTGGCCACATCGAGGTCCAGGTTCCCGTGGGTTTCGAGCCAGTAGCGGGCGCTGACCTGCGCCATCCCGGCGAGTCCGCGGCCCAGCAGCTGGGCCTCCAGAGGGGGAAGTTTGGTGTCCTCGGCGATGACGCGGGCCACCGCGTTGGCGAAGGTTTTGTTGAACGTTTCCAGGCGCGAGCTGACGTCGGGATCGTTGATAAGGTCCGATTCGAACACCAGCCGGTGGGCCTGGTCGTCGCTTGCAATGAAGCGGTAATAGGCGCGCATAACGGCCTGGACGCGCTCTTTGTTGTCCGTGGTGGAGTTCAAGGCACCGAGCATCAGGTCGGTCAGTGCGGTCAGATGGCTGTCCAGGAGGGCCAGGTAGAGCTCGCGTTTGGACGGGAAGTGCTGGTAGAGCACCGGTTTGCTGACGTGGGCGGTTTCCGCGATCTCGTCCATGGCGGCGCCGTGGTATCCGTTGGCGACGAAGACTTCCTGGGCAGCCGCCAGAAGCTGGGCACGGCGTTCATCACGGGGAAGCCGCGCCGAACGCGCACCGCCGGAACGCGTTTGTCCCGCAGTTGCCTTCCCGGCCTGTGTCCGATCAACGGGTGCTTGATGAGCCACTGTTGGCCTACTTTCAATTGCAGTTACCTACACTTTACGCGCGGGTAATATGACCTGGCGGCATCTTCGGGCATACATTGAGGTATGGCTTCCACGTTCACCGCAACTGCTGTCCCCGCAACCCTGGATCCGCTTGTGGAGCCGGCGGACGCGCTGACCTCCGAGGAGGTGGAGCGCTACTCCCGCCACCTCATCATTCCCGAAATCGGGACGCTGGGCCAACGCCGGCTGAAGAACGCCAAAGTCCTGGTGATCGGGGCCGGAGGACTCGGCTCGCCTGCCCTCCTGTACCTCGCCGCCGCGGGCGTGGGGACGTTGGGAATCATCGACGACGACGCCGTTGACCTCAGCAACCTGCAGCGCCAGGTCATCCACGGAGTGGCGGACGTGGGCCGGTCCAAGATCGAATCGGCCCGCGACTCCATTGCGGCCCTGAACCCTTTGGTGGATGTCCGGCTCCACAACGTCAGGCTGGACGCTTCGAACGCGCTGGAGCTGTTCGCGGACTACGACCTGATTCTCGACGGTGCCGACAACTTCGCCACGCGCTACCTGGTCAACGATGCCGCCGCCATCCTCGGCAAGCCCTACGTATGGGGCTCCATCTTCCGGTTCGACGGCCAGGTCAGCGTGTTCTGGGAGAAGCACGGCCCCACGTACCGCGACCTTTACCCGGAGGCGCCGCCGGCAGGCTCCGTGCCGTCCTGCGGTGAAGGCGGAGTGTTCGGCATGCTGTGCGCTGCAGTGGGTTCGCTGATGGTGACCGAAGCAGTTAAGCTCATTACCGGCGTCGGGCGTTCAATGCTGGGGCGCGTGGCGTTGTTCGATGCCCTCGGCGGCAGCTGGCGCGAGATCAAGGTGGCGCGGGATCCGGACGCTGAGCGGATCACAGAGCTCACCGACTATGAGGCGTTCTGCGGCATAGTTCCCGAGGCCGCCGCCGCCAAGGAGAACACCATCACGGCCACGGAGCTGGCCACCATGCTGGCTTCGCGGAAAGCCGGCCTGAAGGACTTCGACCTTGTGGACGTCCGGGAGCCGGGGGAGCACGAGATCGTCAGCATTGACGGGTCGGTCCTTATCCCGCAGGGCCGGATCCTGGCGGGGGAGGCCTGGGCCGAGCTGCCCCAGGACAAGGACATCGTCTTTCACTGCAAGGCCGGCACCCGCTCGGCGGCGGTCCTGGCCGCGGCGCGCAAGGCAGGCTACCAGCGGGTCAGCCATCTTGACGGCGGCATCCTCGCCTGGGTGCGGGAAGTGGAGCCGGGAAAGCC
Source organism: Arthrobacter sp. ISL-72 (assembly GCF_018613755.1). GTDB lineage: Bacteria > Actinomycetota > Actinomycetes > Actinomycetales > Micrococcaceae > Arthrobacter. The sequence goes on along the minus strand of NZ_JAGGPP010000004.1, from coordinate 31,949 downwards.
GGTGTACTGAGGCCCGGGTGGATGCTGACGGGGCGTCGTAGATCCCAGACCTGTGTCGTTGGCGCCTATTCGTCAGAGACGTCGTCCTGCTGTTTGTCTTCCGCGCTCTTGAAGAGCACCTCAACCACGATCTCTATGGCGGCCTGGATTACAGCTCCGATCGCCTCCAAAAGGAACGACATGTGGCCACGATACGACTAAAGGGGTGCACTTCCTAGATGAGGAACCTTTGGCGGGACGCCTGCTTTCCGCCAAACGATTTCTCAACGTCGTCGGCGACTCCGGCTGGCCCGCGATGTTGGCGGTGTGGCACGTCGAAGTCGCTGAGGGCCGCCCGCGGCTGGCCGTCGTTCATCCTGCGGAGCAGCGGCCCAAAGAAGGCCAGGGCGGCGCTGTGGAACGCAGCGACGCAAGCTCACCAGTGGACAGGCCATGAACTCGCTGCACCTGGACCACCGTGCAGTTCGGCACCTGTGCTCTGTTTTGCCGCTCTGTCAACAAATCCATCGCCTGTTTTGGCCCGAGTCACAGAAGGGCCGCTCCCGGTTGGGCGATGTGACCCTCAGAAGGAAAACGCAGGGCGCTGACCGACGCTGTTAGGTGCGCGGGGAGAGCGGGCCTTTGGCCGTCCTATCGGTTGTCATTGTCGACGTCGCCTGCACGGTCTGAGCCACCACCCGTTGACCAGGTGTGGGCCGGCAAGGCAGGCTGTGGGTAAATCCGTGGCAAGGGGGCCATCGCAGTCCGAGCTCGCGGCCATCGTCCTGGCTGCCGTCGAGGATCGCAATGGCACAGTCCTCGACGCTCCCCGCGCCCCTCACCTGGCCGAAGCGCAGACGACGGCGGCGTACCGGGCCAAGCGCGAACGGGACCTCTCCGGGGTGGCCCGGGCGAAGGCCGGATTCAAGTCAGCAGGCTTCTGGTACGTGTCCTTTTCGACGACGGTGACTGTGGTGTCGGTCGACGTGACCGGTGTGAAGGCCAGCGTGGACTTCGAGGAAGCGACTGAGGAATACCTCAGCTCGACAGCGAATGGGGTGAGCAGTGTCCCGACGGGCTACTCGTTGCCGCAGACGGCGACGTTCCTGGCATGCGCGGAGGGCTGGCAGTTGGACAGCATCGTCCCTTCCGTGCACGGCGGCGGATTGCCGATGTCCGTCGTAGAGGACTGAGAACTGCTTCATCTGCCATGACTGACTATCTCCACCTGACCAAAGCCGAGGCCGGCGCCGCCCTCGTAGAGTTTCTCGACGAACGCGGCCCGGCGCTGACGCGGCTCCGGGAGCGCCTGGTGGCCGACGGCCAGGACACGGCCGCACTCGCCGGCACCCCTGAGAGCCTCGTTCCCCTGTGGCACTGGTTGCTGTCCCGCCCCACCAGCCGGGACGCCCGGGACGTTACCGACCCCGCCTCCGGGCGCAGGAGGAATGGGCCCGTCAACCCCGAACGGATCGCGCAGAACATCGACGTGTTCGGCTTCTCCCTAAACCGAGGACGAGATGGACCACGTCGCAGGCCTGGACACCGGCGCGTCCCTGTTCTTCGACCACCGCGACCCCGGCATGACCGCCCAGCTCGGGCAGATGCTCGCAGGGCCGGTTCCGCAGTCGCTCGGGCAACGATCTGGGGACAACTTTCTCGCCTCCGGAGCCATACGTGTCCGGGGCCACGATACTGAGAAAGTGGCACTCCCCTCTAGAGATGTTGCTCGAAATCGCAGCAGGCTGTTCTCGTTGTGCGCTCCGATCATTGTGATCCTGGCAGTTGCGTTTTCGCCTGGCTGTGTTGTTTCCTCCGGCGACGGAGAACCGCCCTGCTTACCGCCCGCCTTTTCAGTGAGCCCGAAGAGTGCAAAAGCCGGGCAGACCGTGACAGTCCAGGCACAAAACGCGAACTGTAATCCCCGCTACGGCGAGAACGCCCGTATCCATGTGACGGTTACGGACGGAACTGGCACGAAGGTCATCGACACAACTGCGCCGATGAATGATGCCGGCGGCTTCATCTACACCTTTGACGTCCCGTCGCAAACGGCTGTCGGCAAGGCGGCAGTGGAAGCAACGCCGTACGGCGTCGATTGGTGTGATGACACTGGCAGGAACAACCGTGTCCGAGGGGCAGTGGTAGCTCTGGAACGGGCGTCATGTGCTGCACGAATAGAGATTCTTAGCATCATCCGTTAGCGGCCAGTGCGCCCTAGCGTTCCTAGTCGCCGGCCGACAGTTCGCCGACGCCAGGCGTGCCAGCGGCGAGGGCGTAGCGCTGCAGTACTGCACCCTTCGGTGAGGCGACCACCGGCTCGATGAGTCTGAGATTCGTCGGAACCAGGCCGTCGGCGAAGACCTTCTTTCCACCGCCGAGCAGGATCGGATACACCCAGAGCGTGAGCCGATCGAAGAGCCGCTCGGCGGACAGGGTCTGCACGAAGTTGAGACTGGCGATGACGTGGATGTTCGCGTGCCGGTTGCGCAGTTCGTGCAGAGTGTCGCAGATTCGGCGCCCAAGCAGTAGCGCGTCCATCCCCGCCATCCCTGAGCGACCTGCTCGCCGATGACCTCGTCTATGAGAAGCGCCTGCCAGCCGACCGGGCATCAACGGCCCAACACGACTTAGGAATCCAGCTCCGTGTCCGTCAGCCCCTTGCCCAGGACCAGTTCCAGAGTGGAGATTTGCATGTCCTCCAGATGTTCTTTCATTCGCGCGATCATTGCCGGGAAATCCGGCCGTGATCTGAACTCATCGATCGCTTCCCGGCTCTCCCACACGGCGTAGCTGAGATAACTCCGGGACTGACTGAGATCGCGAAGTAGCCGTGGACGCTGAAGAAGCCCCCGAATTGGAGGGTCCACATCCTTTACGCCCGACTCCGCAAACGCCCGCGCGAATGCCTCCTCATGGCCCGGCTTCACTGACCAGCGGCCGGAGGTATAAAAGATTCCGGCGGCAGGCCGGCCGCCGAGGGTGGGCACATCAGAACCTACGGGCGGGTCATCGCTCGGCGGTGGTGGCACAGTCATCAGCTGCTCCTTGTACTCGTCACAGGGATGTCGGAATTGGCGAAATCAGGATATGTTGCTGCAGTGTCGGAGTCACTTGGTCCGAGTTTCTCCGTTTCGCCGCCTGTAGGGCTGTCCAAGATTCATACAAGTGGGGTTTGGGTATGACGGGTGACGCTGGCGAGGGCAGCAAGAAATACGCGTGGCAGTCCTGGCCGCCGGAATCGCTTGATGGAATGCGGCCAAAGCGTCGGAGGCTCCTGGTTTGGGGCTTACTCTGGTTCTTCCTTCTAGGAGCAGTTGTCGCGGGCATACTTAAAGTATTAGACGTGTCCGAGCAGTGGCAATCGTTGCGGTCACACGTCGGATTGGCATGGACTGGCTAACTTTCGAGGACCGAGGACGGGATCGTCAGCGGGCCGAGATCGGCCAGCACTGGCGGGTTCGCGCCCGGCCGGGAGCACGTGATGCCGGCTGCTTTGTTCGCGTAGCGGGCCAAAGCATGAAGCTGGTCCTGTGTGATCCCGTGGAGGCGCTCCCGGGCGGGGGCGCCGAGCGCATTCAGTTGTGCGAGGCCGGAAATCAGCGCGGCCATGAAGGAGTCTCCTGCCCCGACAGTGTCTGCTACCGTGACCGTTTCACCGATCATTTCGACCCGGCCAGACCTGCTGAGGAGGACTGGCCCCTGGGCGCCGCGGGTCAGTGCAACCATGGCCGGCCCTAGGGCCAGCCAGGCCTCTATCGATTCCTCCAGGGTCCTGTCGGGGTAGAGCCAGCGGAGGTCCTCGTCGCTGGCTTTGACGATGTCGCTGGCGGCAACAAAGTCTTCGGCCTGTTCCCGGGCAGCGGCCGCCGTATCCGGGCTGATCGCGGTCCGGCAGTTGGGGTCAAAGCTGATGGTGGCATGGGGCCGGGCCGCCTCGAGCAGGCCGCGGACGGACTTGTTGCCCGGGGGCAGCACCGTCGCTATGGATCCGGTGTGGACATGGCGGGAGCTCTCCGCCGCTGCCAGAGCCGGGATGGAAGCTCCGTTGATGTCCCAGCTGATGGAGAAGGTGTATTGCGCGGCTCCGGTGGCGTCCAGTGATGCCAGTGCGGTTGAGGTTGGCAGGGGAGCCGCCGACGATCGTATCGACGCCGTTACTCTGCAGATGGTCAATGATCATCTGCCCCTGCGGGTCCTCGGCAAAATGCGTGACGAGTTTGGTCCGCAGCTCCAGGCGGGCGCAGCCGACGGCCACGTTCAGTGGGCTGCCGCCCGCATGCGTCTCCGGCGCGGTGTTTCCCTGGCGGGGGTCATCGATGATGTCAACGAGTGACTCGCCGATGACGGTGACCAGGGGTGCGTCGTCGGCGAGCTCTGCTTGGGGACCGGTCTCGTGTGATGGCATGGCTGCTTCCTTGCAGGTCGGGGCTGAACGTGGGTGCTGAGTGCTGAAGTCCCTGGGCCGCGCGGCTCAGCGGCCGGGGTAGACGACCGCCTTGAGCTGGCCGGGCTGTTTGCCCGCTTTAAGCGCGTCCTCGGATTCGGCGAGGGTGAATTTGCCGGTTACGAGGATGTCCAGGTCTACCTTGCCGTCGGCGATGAGCTGGATCGCCAGGGGCCAGGTGTTGGTGTAGCGGAAGACGCCGGAGAGCCAGATCTCCCGGTTCTGGATGTACGAGACGGGGAGTTCGACGTCGTCGGCTCCGAGTCCGACCAGGATGACTTTCCCGGCGGGGCCTACGGCTTTGATGCCGGACCGGACGGCCTGCGGGGCGCCGGAAGCGTCAATGAAGGCGTCGACGTCGAGCCCTTCCACTGTGTCGGTCCTGGCGTTCAGGGCGTGGGTCGCGCCGTGTTCCAGGGCGAAGGCGAGCCGGTCATCGGCGATGTCTGTGATGTAGATTTCCGTGGCGCCGTAAGCGCGGGCGGCCTGGGCGGCGATGATGCCGATCGGTCCGGCACCGGCGATCAGGACGCGGCTGCCGGGCTTGATTTCTGCGCGTTCACAGGCCCAGAGGCCCACGGAGAGCGGTTCGATGAGGGCGGCTGCCTCGTCGCTGACGCTGTCGGGGATGTCGTAGGCGAAGTCGGCCTGGATGGTTACGTATTCGGCGAAGGCGCCGTCGATCGGCGGGGTGGCGTAGAACTCGATGTCTGGGCAGAGGTTGTAGCGTCCGGCCTTGCATTGCTTGCAGGTTCGGCAGGGCCGCTGGGGTTCGACGGCGACGCGCTTGCCGATGCGGGAGGAGTCAACGGCGCTTCCGACGGCGGCGATCCGGCCGGAGAGTTCGTGGCCGAGGATCAGCGGGTGGTCCACGACGTAGTCGCCGATCCGGCCGTGTTCGTAGTAGTGGACGTCGCTGCCGCAGACGCCCACGGCGGCGACCTGGACCAGGACCTGATCGGGCTCGAGCTGCGGGACGGAAAGTGTTTCCAGGACCATGTCGCCCTGTCGTTTCAGGATGGCGGCGCGCATGGTGGCCGGCAGCTCAGGCTGTTGAAGCGACGAAGACTGGGCGGTTGGTGTTGTCATTGAAGTAGATCCTCTGAGAATCGAAGTGGAAGGGGCCGGCTACTTGACGGCGCCGAGGGAGAGGCCCTGGACGAGTTTGTCCTGGGCGGCGAAGCCGGCGAACAGCACGGGCAGGGAGATCACCACGGCGGCGGCGCAGACTTTGGCCAGGAACAGTCCCTGGCTGGAGACGAAGCCGGTCAGGAAGACGGGCGCGGTTCCAGCCATGACGCCGGTGAGGACCCGGGCAAGGAGGAGCTCGTTCCAGCTGAAGATGAAGCAGATCAGGGCGGTGGCGGCGATGCCGGGCATGGCCACGGGAGCGACGATTTTCCGGAGGGTCAGCAGCAGTCCTGCGCCGTCGATCTGGGCTGCTTCGAGCATTTCTTCGGGGACTTCGGCGAGGAAGGAGCGCATCATCCAGACCGCGATGGGCAGGTTCATCGAGGTATACATCAGGACCAGGAACCAGATGTTGTCCAGCGCGCCGGTGGTCTTGGCGAACAGGTAGAGGGGAAGGATCGCGGCGACGACCGGCATCATCTTGGTGGAGAGGAAGAAGAACATGACGTCGGTCCACTTCTTCACCGGCCGGATGGACAGCGCGTACGCCGCCGGGATGGCCAGGACGAGGACCAGGACGGTGGAGAGGATCGAGGCGGTGGCGGAGTTGATCAGCGGCGGCCAGGGGCTGACTCCGGAGCTGGCGCCGAAGAACTCCTTGTACGCGTCCAGGGTCAGGTTCGCGGCAACGGATGGCGGGTTCGTCGCGGCGTCCGTTTCGGAGTGGAACGAGGTCAGGATCATCCACAGGACCGGCGTTGCGAAGAGCAGGGCCAGCAGCCAGGCGGCGATGCCGGCGGCGGTGTTATTCCGGGTGGGGTCCATCCGGGACTTGCCGCGGCGGCGGGTGCCGGTGTTCAGGGCGGTGGGGCCGGGGGGTGTGCTGTGGGGTGCGGCAGGGGTGAGGGTGCTCATCGTGCTGCCTCCTTCTTGAAGAGCGAGAAAACGGTGCGGAGGGCGAAGGTCGCCACGATGAGGGTGCCGATGACCACCACAACACCGGCCGCGGAGGCCAGACCGTATTCGTTGGCGAAGTAGAACGTCTGGTAGATCGCGTAGGGCAGGTTGGCGGTGCCCAGGCCGCCTGAGGTGAGGGTGAAGACGGCGTCAAAGTTCTGCACGATGTAGATCGCGCCGAGCAGTCCGCCCAGTTCCAGGTACTGGCGCAGGTGCGGCAGGGTCAGGTGCCGGAAGATGGCCCACGGGGTGGCGCCGTCCATCTGGGCGGCTTCGACGGTGTCCATGGGCCGGGACTGGAGCCCAGCGAGCAGGATGAGCATCATGAACGGCGTCCACTGCCAGACCAGCGAGACGATGACGGCCATGAGCGGCGCTTGGGAGAGCAGGTCCGGCTGCGGCGGGGTGTTACTGCCGAACAGCCACCAGATCCAGGTCAGGATGCCGTTGATCAGCCCGTAGGTCGGGTTGAGCAGGGCATGCTTCCAGATCAGGGCAGCGGCCACCGGCACGACGAGGAATGGGGCGATCAGCAGGGTTCGGGCCAGACCGCGGCCGATGAACTTCTTGTCCAGCAGCAGGGCCAGTCCGAGGCCGATGACCAGGCTGGCCAGGACCACGGAGACGGTGAGGATGATGGTGGTGAAGATCGCCTGGCGCAGGTCCGCGTTGGTGAGGACTTCGATGTAGTTCTCGAAGCCGGCGAAGCCGGTCTGGTCGGGGCGGAGGCTGTTCCAGTTCAGGAACGAGATGATCAGGGTCACCACGAAGGGCAGCTGGGTGACAATGATGAGGAAGATCAGGGCCGGCAGCAGCGGCGCACGCCGTGCCCAGGCCAGGGCGCGTTCACGGGACCTGGCGTTCTTGGAAGGTTTGGTTGCGCTGTGCCCGGTGCCGGCGACGCGCGCTGTTGCTGTAGTCATGATGATCTCCTGCGGTTCCGTGGCCCGCCCGCAGGCGGGCCACGGAACCGTTTGGTGGGTGGTTACTTCTTGTACTTGTCGCCGATTTTTTGTGCGGCGTCCTGGCCCTTGGCCAGCGCGTCGGCCACGGTGCCCTGGCCGGCGATGGCGGAGCTGACACCCTGGGAGACCGTGGTGCCGAGGTCGGCGAATTCGGGGATGCCGACGAACTGGATGCCGACGACGGGGCGTTCCTGCACGCCGGGGTTCTTCGGATCGGCGTTTTCGATGGCGGAGCGCTCCGCTTCGAAGAACGGCGCGGCCTTTTGGAACTCGGCGTTCTCATAGGTGGAGATGCGCTTGCCGGACGGGACCTTGGCCCAGCCCAGCTTCGATGCCACCAGTTCCTCATACTTTTTCGAGCTGGCCCAGGCGATGAACTTCCCTGCTGCATCCTGCTTCTTGGACGCGGTCTGGACACCCCAGGACCAGGTCCACAGCCAACCGGAAGACTTCGTCTTCTTTACCGGTGCCTGGGCGTAACCGATCTTGCCCTTCACCGGGGAGGCGTCCGCTTCCAGGGCGCCGGCGGCGGACGTGGCGTCGTACCACATGGCAACCTTGCTCTGGCTCATGTTGTTCAGGCATTCGGTGAACCCTGCCTGGGCTGCGCCTGCCTCGCCATGCTCACGCACCAGCTTGGTGTAGAACTCGGTGGCCTCGGTGAATTCAGGGGCGTTGATCTTCGCGTTCCAGTCCTTGTCGAACCAGGTGCCGCCGAAGGTGTTCACCACGGTGGTCAGCGGCGCGAAGACCTGGCCCCAGCCCGGCTGGCCGCGCAGGCAGATGCCCTTCATGCCCTGCGCCGCGCCGTCGGCCTTGGCAGCCAGGTCGGCGACCTCGTCCCAGGTCGGTTTCTCCGGCATCGTCAGGCCCTTGGCATCGAAGATGTCCTTGCGGTACATCAGGAAGGAGGACTCTCCGTAGAACGGTTCGCCGTAGAGCTTGCCGTCCTTGCCGGTCAGGGAAGCTGTGTAGGCCGGGAGGATGTCAGCCTGGTTGAACTCCGCGTCCTTGGCCACATTGTCCAACGGCGCCAGCCACTTGTTCTCCGAATAGAACGGAATCTCGTAGTTCGACAGCGAGGCCACGTCGTACTGGCCGGCCTGGCTGGAGAACTCCTGGCTGATCTTGGCGCGGACATCATTCTCCGGCAGAACGGTGTAGTTGACCTTGATCCCGGTGTCCTTGGTGAAGTTATCCGCCGTGAGCCTCTGCAGGTCTTCCATTTGCGGGTTGTTCACCATCAGGACGTTGATGCTGTTCTGATCTCCTGCTGCTGTGCCTCCGCCGGCACCGGAGCAGGCAGAGGCGGAAAGTGCGATGCAGAGGGCGCCGGCAGCCAGTGCGGCAGCGCGAGTTTTTGGGCGCATTGAGGACTCCTTTGTTCTTCATGGGGATGCACAGCCGCCGCACCTCGACTGCTGCGTCGAGATACCGGACTGGAGCGGGGCGTACGATCTGGGATCCGATGTGCCGCGCTGATGTTCCTCAACTTTAGGTGTGGGGGATACTGCGCAACTAGCGCCGTGGTTGCCTTTTTCTGATACTAATTTTCCGGCGCCTTCTCCGGCGGGACCCGCTAGGCTGGGGACAGGCGCTAAAGGTGCTGTCCATATTTCATAAATACTCATACCCGGAGAACTAATGAGTGCTGCTGTCCCGAGCGACGGCGCAACGGCGCGGCTGGCTGAAAGGCTGTTGGGAATGCGCGCCAACAGGGAGGTCATTCCGCCGGATCCAAACCATTCCGTCCGATGGCACGAGCACGACTACCCCAGCCCCCTGGCGCGCTGGAACTACCATCCTGAGTATGAGATTCACCTCATCCGGAAAGGCACCGGAAAATTCATCGTAGGAGACCACATCGGCACCTTCGAGGCCGGTCATGTATCCCTCGTGGGGTCGGGGCTGCCGCACGACTGGGTCAGTGACCTGGAACCCGGCGAGGTACTGGAGAACCGGGACGCCGTCATCCAGTTCGACGGAAAGTGGGTCCAGCAGACGGCTTCCCTTGTCCCTGAACTGGCCGAGCTAAAGCCCGTGCTGGAGCAGTCCGCACGCGGCATCGAGTTTCTTGGGAGCTCAGCCAAAAAAGCGGCCGCCTCCATCGAGGCGATGGGCGCCTCAACTGGATTGGAGCGACTCCACCACCTCTTGGAGCTATTTGTGATTCTGGCACGGGCACCACAGCAGGAACGGCGCTACCTTGCCGAGGAATGGTTCAGACCGCAACTCGACGGCCAAGCAGCGGCCGTGGTCGACATCGTCCTCGAATATGTATTCAGCAATCACGCCGGCAACGTCAAGATGTCCGAGGCTGCAGGCATGGTCGGAATGACCGAACCGACATTCTCGAAATACTTCAAGCGGGCCACCGGCCAGAACTTCAGCGATCTAGTACGGAAACTCCGCTTGGCCCACGCGCGACGCCTCCTCGAGCGCGGCGACAAACCCATCTCCGAGATTTGCTACGAAACCGGGTTCTCCAACCTGTCCAATTTCAACCGGCACTTCCTCAACGACACAGGGGAAACCCCGCGGCAATACCGTCAACGCCTCCAAAGCACGTGATCGACCGGCTTGCGGAACGTTCTCCTTGGGGCGTTCTTTAGGTATTCCTCCGCGTGAGCCGGTACACCGACACATGACTGCGGGATTCCCCGGAGAATTCACTGCGGTCCCAGTCCGCCCACCTGGATTCCAGCTCAAACCCGGCAAGCCGCGCCATGAGGTCCAGCTCGCTGGGCCAGATGTATCGCTGTGGTGTCCGTCCGATCTTGGCGTCTTGGCCGTCCGATAGTTCCTGGCCGAAGCGCACGTGGTGCGAGACGACGTGCTGGTGCAGCAGGTCGTAGGTATCGATCAGGAGATACCCGGGGTCACTCACCTCGACTGTCCCGCGGTGCCCGGGTGGCAGCGAACGCAGTTGTGGCACCCAGAGTTCAATGACGAAGCGCCCTCCAGGTGCAAGATGGCGGGCAGCGTTCTGGAAACACCGGACCTGTTCGTCCTGTGTCAGGAGGTTGGCGATGGTGTTGAACACCAGGAATGCAAGCGAGAAGTTATCACCCGCCGCTGCCTCGGTCATGTTGCCCTGAATGACAGGAATGCAGTCTTCTCCGACCTTCTCACGGAGACGGGAGATCATCGCGTGAGACAGTTCGATACCGCTGACCTGGACCCCTGCCTCTGAAAGGGGGATGGCGACACGGCCCGTGCCGATGGCAAACTCAACGGCCGGCCCGTCGCCCGCGAGCTTTGATAAGACCTCAACCGTGGGGGCCAGTACCTCCGGGGAGAACATGCCTTCTCCCTTTGTCATACTGTTTCGCGGCGGCGTCGTCCCAGAGCTGTTGCTGGTTGATCATCCCGCCACTATTGCACTCGACTGCGCAGATTATCTACCGGCCAACGTCAAGGTCCGGCCCAAGCGCCTGCCAGCCAGCTAGTCATCGCTCCGTGGTTCTATGCATGTGATCGGCGAGAAATTCGGCGTCCGCGCCAACGCCTGAGAGCAGACCTGACTTGAAGGTGTGCATCCAGTGCAGCCCGAGGAAGTACAGGCCCGGGATTGGAGTGACACCATGCTGCTGGAGGGGCCGGCCTCGATCGTCGAACACCGGAATTCTGACCCAGTCAAAGTCGTGGGCGTAGCCGGTCGCCCAGATGATCGTGTTGATGCCTCCCTTGGTGAGACCCAGCGAATGGACCTCTTCCACGGTGATGAGAGGGAGCGGCTCCTGCGGCTCGTCCTGCGCGAGATCCTCCTTGATCCCCTTGCTAACGAATTGACGCGCGGCCGACAAGAAGTCGACGTAGGCCCTGTCGGCCTCGTCAAGGACCTGATTAGCGTTGTCTTGGACAGCGAGGTTCCGGCCATCCGCGCCGATGATTCTGCCAATCACCTTGACGCCGTCAAGGGCGAGTTGCCGAGCATTGACGTCGTGTCCGCCGTTAACGCCGGTTACAACGGTAGAAGGTGGGTATTGACGAGCTGGGAAGCTCTCTATTGTCTGCGCAAAACGGCCCAGTGCCTCCAGCCACCAGTAAACATCCTTGCCTCTGAAGCGCCTCGGCGCGCGCCGGTGCCGGCTCACCGACAGGTAGACGCTGCGCCCGGCATGCAGCAGTTCTTCGGCGATCTGACAACCCGAGGCACCGCTGCCTACGACCAGCACGCCTCCTGCCGGCAGCGCCTCAGGGCAGCGGTAGGCCGTAGGGTCGATCTGCAGCACCGATGGTGGGATGTCATGAGCGAGCCGGGGGATACGTGGAAGCTGGAAAGGTCCAGTTGCGATCACGATGCGTTGCGCGTGGAGGGAACCCTAAGCCAGGGACACCTGAAAGCCCTCGCCCGTGGGGTGTTCAGCAAGGGCGAGGACTTCGGTGTGCTCACTCACAGGGGCCCCTGGGCTCGCGGCATAGTCTTCCAGCAGACGAAGGATCTCGCTGTAGTGTGCGAACCCGTCGGGATCGTTTCCCCGGTATGTGTAGCCCGGCAGTTGGAGTGACCAGTTCGGGAACTGAAACCGCAAGGAATCCCATCTTTCGGTGCGCCACCGTTCACCGATTCGCCGACGCTCCAAAACGACGTGCTCCCGCCCGCGCTGCTGCAACACGTTGCTCATCGCGAGCCCGGCCTGGCCGCCCCCGATAACAACGACGTCGTGCTGCTCCTGCATGCTCAGCTCCGATGAAGAGGTGACAAGTCGAGCGTAGCAGCGGCAGTATGCAGGTGTGGAGAGGGGCTATCGCGCGAGTGGATCCCCATCTGCTGAGGGGACGCTTAGCGACGGGTAGCGCCGTGACGGCGCCGGAACACCCATGGGGAATCGCAACTCTGACAGCGAAAGGAGGCACCTGCGAGCTACTCCTCTGCGATGCCCCGGAGGACGACGGCGGCGGAGCAGCCGCCGCCGTCTACGGCGGTCTCCAACTGCTCACCTTCGAACAAACTATGACCGCCTACACAACCTGCCTGCACCGACTGATGCAGCCCAGGAACTGATCGTCAACCGCAGAAAGTAACTTCTGACTCCTGGCTCGCCGGGACTGAAGATGGAGCGAATGGTTGCCTTCAGGACAAGGAATTCCGTAGCTTTACGCACTGCTGTACCCGAGATTTGGTTTGCGGCTTCGTGGATGGAGCTCAGGTCAGGTTTGGCACGGTGAGAGAGCTGTGTTTCCCCGACGACAGGAGTGCCAGGTGGATGATTCTGCGCTTGTTGATTACGTCGCCGATGAGCTCGCCGCTCTTCCCGGCGTACTGTCGGTCTCACTCGGGGGATCCAGGGTATCTGGCTCCCACGAGCCGACCAGCGACTGGGACTTTGCCCTGTACTACCGGGATCGCTTCGACCCCGGCAGCCTCAGAGCGCTGGGCTGGGAAGGAACTGTCTCTGAGATCGGCGGCTGGGGCGGCGGCGTCTTCAATGGCGGCGCGTGGCTGGAGATCGAGCCGGGAGGCCCGGCAAGGCCGGCTTCGTATCGAGCCCCTCATGTTCCATCTGGCAGGGATACCCAGCTACCCGGTCGTCGCCGAAACGGCCACGAACCGCGTCCTCCGCGGCGACCTGCCTCGTCCCGAATACCCACCGCGCCTGCAAGAAACGGCTCCGCCCGTTTGGCGTGATCGGGCGGCGATGACGCTGCACTATGCACGCGCCGCCTACGTCGGAAGCGGCAAGCTGACCGAACTGGCCGGCGCTCTGGCCACGTCCGCCATGATGACGGCCCATGCGGTCCTGACTGCCCGCGCCGAGTGGGTTACGAATGAGAAGCGGCTTCTGGAGCGGGCCGGATTGCGGGACATGGATCAGCTAGTCCGCAGCCCGCACCCCGTTCCTGCCATGCGCCGGCCAAGTCCGTCGCGAATGCTTCTCGCTCGTGGAGTTCGCCGACGTCGACGGGTTCGCCCGGATCCTGAGGACCTCGTTCTGGCGCGACACAGCGAATCGGCCCCCTCAGCGAAGCTCCTGCGCCTTGCCCGTCATCCGATCGAACACGAGCTTCAGGACGGCGTCGTGGTCGAAGCCCTCGGTGTCGAAGCGCATGTAGTGGCCCGCGAGCCATAGGCCGATCGTCACTGCTGCGCGGGCGGCAGCCTCTGCGGCGTCGCCGGTAAGCTCGTCGTGCAACTCGCGGACGTAGCCGAGGCGCGCGTAGTCGACTCGACGCAGGCGAGCCGCGACCGCCGGGTCGCGTCGCGCCCACTCGCGGATGGCGAACTCGGTTCGTACGGTGTCCTCGCGCGCCTTCACGCTCGCCAGGAGGGAGCGGAGCCGCTCCTGGGCGTTGCCCTGCGACTGCTCGACCTCGTCGATGACGGCCTGCGCGGCCTCGCGCTCCCAGACATCGAGTGCCTCGGCGAGAAGCTGGTCGCGCCCCTCGAAGTACCCGTAGAAGCCGCCCTTGGTTACGCCAAGGCGCTTCGCCAGCACTTCAATGCGCACCGCCTCAGGGCCGCCTTCCGTGAGGGCCTCAAGGGCCGCGCGGACCCATGCCTCCCGTGGCGTGCGCTTATGAGCCATCCGTTCGCCTCCCGGTCTATACGCCAGCGTACAGTGTTGCTATTATGCCATCTATACGGTTCCGTATAAGTACAGGAGGCGACCATGTCTCGACTGCCTAAGTCCGCCCACCGTGACGTCCCGTGGCGTATCCATGAGATCGCGCCCGACTTCGAGATTGAGGACGTCTGGTCCTACCGGGCGCCGGGTGCCGGGCCGGATGACTCCGGTAAGATGCTCGCGGCGATCCGCGCCGCAGGAGGCCCCGGATCCTCCTCGCGAATCAGCCGCGCGCTCTTCGCCCTGCGCTGGAGGCTCGGCAGGCTGTTCGGGTGGGACAGGGAGCGGGAAGGCCTCGGCGCTCGCGTCGGATCACTCCGCGACCGATTGCCTGAGGATCTGCGCGGCACCGCCGAGGCCGACCCGTCGGGGAGTCCCTTCAGGTCGCTCTATAGACTGCCGCGGGAGGCCGCGAGGGAGATCGCAAATGGCACAGTGCACGCCGTCATGCACCTCGGATGGGTTGAGGGCAACGACGGGTGGGAGCTGCGGATGGCTGTTCTCGTCCGCCCCAACGGATTGTTCGGGCGCCTCTACCTCGCGGCCATACTGCCGTTCCGTCTGCTCATTGTTTACCCCGCGATGACCCGTCAGTGGGAAGGGGCCTGGCGATCGCGGAGCACGGTGGTCACCGAATGACCGCCTTGCGCCGGATCGACTTCCTGGCGGCGGGGCTTGCCACCCTGCCGTACCTAGTCCTCAAGTTGTCGTGGCTCGCTGGCGCCACTATCGGGATGGAGGATGAAGCGGCGGTCGCGACGATGGGCACTCCGCGATTCGTGGTCGGCAACGCCGTCACGGCGGCCATGGAGCTCATCGCCATCGCCCTCGCCTTCGTCCTCACGCGACCATGGGGCCATCGCATCCCCGCCTGGCTCGTCGTGACCATCGGCGGCTGCGCGACCGGGCTGCTCGTCCCGATCCTGATCGGACTGCCCCTGGGCCTAATGCTGCAGCTCGTCTCGGGCGCGCCGCCGACCGCAGCCGACGACGGCGGCCTCGCGGCATGGGCGTTCGCCCTTGTGTACTCTGGGTTTTCCGTCCTCGCCGTCGCGCTGACGACCCTTCTGGCCCTCTACGCGCTGCAACGCTGGCGCGTTCTCCTCGACGAGCCTCCGTGGCGACCGTCTGGCTGGGCTGCGGTGGTCGGCGCGCTCGGACTGCTGCCCTTCGGCGCGGCCATGACGATGTGGGGCGCGGCTGGTCCGGGGGAGCTCGGGCCGCGGGGCCTCGCATCACTCGACCAACGAGTGAGTCTTCTCGTCACGGGCCTGCTCGCCCTTGCGGTCTTCGCGGCGCCGTACGTGAGGGCGCCGGCCATCGGGGCCGCGCATGCGTTGTGGGCCGTGCTCTGGACGGGATGCGCGTGCGCGGCCCTGCAGGGGCCGGCTCACCTGCTCCTCGCGGAAGGGGCGCAGATCCAGCCCGCTGTCGCACTCCTTGCCGCGCTCGCGACGCCGGGAGCCACGGCCTACGGACTGTCGATCCTCCATGCGCGGCGCCGCGCGGTGGCTCGTGTGAGCACGAGGTCGAGCCTGAAGACCAGTTTGCACCGCCGGGAAGAGCCGTCAGCAGCAAGCTACACGGTTCGAGGAGGCCGCAGGCTCAGCGGTCAAGCTCGGTGGAGAGCGATGCTTGTCAGCCATGTTTAGGGCAGACTGGTGGCGTGAGCGGAATCCGGTGGGTGCTGCACGTCGATCTCGACCAGTTCATCGCGGCGGTCGAAGTGCTCCGGCGGCCGGAGCTCGCGGGCAAGCCGATCATCGTCGGCGGTCGGGGCGACCCCACGGAACGAGCTGTGGTGTCGACCGCATCCTACGAAGCCAGGGCGTTCGGCGTGGGTTCCGGAATGCCCTTACGCATTGCGGCCCGGAAAGTCCCAGACGCTGTGATCCTGCCCGTCGATCAGGAGGCATACCTCGCAGCTTCTGAAACTGTGATGGCTACCTTGCGCGCACAGCCCGGCGCCACCGTGCAGGTGCTTGGTTGGGATGAAGCCTTTGTAGGCACTGAGACAGAGGATCCGGAAGCCTACGCCCGGCAGATGCAGGCTGCGGTCCTGGAGCGAACGCAGCTGCATTGCAGCGTGGGCATCGGCGACACCCTGGTCCGAGCCAAGGTCGCCACCGGTTTCGGCAAGCCGGCGGGCGTCTTCCGTCTCACTGCCGGGAACTGGCTCGATGTCATGGGCAGTCGGCCAACCAAGGACCTGTGGGGCGTCGGAACCAAAGTGTCGGGCCGGCTGGCCAAACTCGGCATCAATACAGTCGCCGAGCTCGCCGCGTCCAACCCACAAGACCTGGTCCCGGAGTTCGGCCCCAGGATGGGTCCTTGGTACGCGGAGCTCGGACGCGGCGACGGCGCCGGCGTTGTGGACGACACCCCGTGGGTTGCCCGCGGGCATAGCCGGGAGACCACCTTCCAGCGCGACCTGACCGAGCCTGCCCAGGTGGACGGCGCCGTGAGGGAGCTGGCAGCGCGTGTGCTTGAGGATGTTGTGGCCGAAGGACGGCCCGTGGTTGGGCTGACCCTCAAGGTTCGGTACGCGCCGTTTTTCACCAAAACGCACGCGAGGAAGATTCCCGAGACATTCGACAGGAACGAAATCCTGGCGCGGGCCTTGGACCTCGCAGCCGGAATCGAAGCGGACCGTCCGATCCGACTCCTGGGCCTGCGGGCCGAAATGGCAATGCCCGACGATGCCAGAAAGGGACATACCCCGACGCGCGGCGGTTGGTGACGGCGTCGCTGCCTTCCTTACCAGCGCGGAGGAATCGCTTGGCGGATAAAAGCTCGTAGATGTCCTGTGCGCCGGTGGCTAGCCCGGTGCCGACGTCGTACATCGCCCCGCCGCAGCGTTTGCCCCAGCATAGCCGCACACGTGCGGCGGTTTGTCGAAAATCTGAACGAAGCCAATGGCAGCCCTACCGAAATGATGGAGCCGGAGCCGCTCTGGCAGGCCGAGGAAATCCGCCAACCCGTGAGCGGCCAGTTCTATGCCCGTCGGGCCGGTGGGTAACTACCGTCCGGCAGCCAACCGGCTCCGAAGATCGAGACAACGAGGCCACCAGCCAAACCGAGTCACAACCGTACGAGCGAGTCCCCGGGTTCAATTCTTTGCTCATCAATGACGAGGCCGGCCATGTACAGGGCAACCGTCGACGCGACTAGAAGAACCAAGCCAACCACGATCAAGATGACCTGGAGAAGAATGCGCTTGCGTTTTGGAGAAACTATCGAGGTCATTTTTCCCATCAGAAATTGCAACTATTTTCACTATTGGTTAAACGCATGCGACTGTTGCACGCGTTGCCGATCTGGTTGGAGAACCCATAGTAGAGATTGTTGACCGCTGTCGCGTTGTTTCCATTCGCACGGCCCCACGCCGTGTGCGTGACCTGACGCGTACCGTTCACCGGCCAGGACCCTGCACGCCTACTTCAGGCGGAAAGCCCACCGCTCAAAGAGAGATACGAAAGGGGGAACCTTGTACGGGACAGCCGCCAGTGGCCGGTATGTGATCGCTAGCCGGGCGTTCCGTCGCGCTCGCTTCTTAGGCCGAGGAGTTGGAGTTGCCGTGCGTGCACGCCGGCCACCCAGTCCCAGCCGGGCATGTCCGACGGGCCGACCCGCGGGTCGCTGGGAACATGGGCGTCACGCAAGGCGTGCATGTACGCCCGATCCTGGTTGATCCGTGCGCGTACCTGATTAGATCCGCCGATGGACCCGTGGCCGGGGACGAGGACGTCGACGTCGCCCGCCACGCCCTCGAGCAGCCGCAGCGCGGCGAGGTAGTCCTCGATCGGGTCAGCGGTGTCGTTCAAGTCGAGCATCGGAATCAAGACATCAGAAAGCATGTCGCCGGCGACGAGAACCCCGCGTTCCTCAATCAACAGCGCCGCATGACCCGGGGCATGCGCTTGATGCTCGACAATCCGGACAAGAGGGCCGTCCCACGGAATCTGCGCCGTCTCGGCGGGCAAGCCGGAAATGAGGCCGAGCAGGTCCAGCGGTACCTGCTCGGGGATGCCGAGCCGACGTGAATCGAGCCCGCCGGACAGTCGATCTCGGGCGGTGGCCGCGCAGCGCGCAGTGCCGTAACGGGGCGCCGCGCCGAGCCCGGCGTGCCAGAGCAAGTGATCCCAATGAGGATGCGTCGAGAAACCTGCCACAACGGTCTGGCCCGAATCGGACAGGTCGTTCGCGAGGCAGGCCATTTCGTCGCCGTGCACTCCCGGGTCGATGAGCAACACGCCAGCCCGGCCTTGCACGACAACGGCGTTACTCTGGCAGAACTCGCTCTCGTGGATCAGCACACCCTCCGCGACCTGCCTCAGCACGGGGCTCCCTCCGTTGTGGTTTGCAACCGCTTGTCGAGACTGTAGTACCTGGCGGGGGTGCATCGCTAGCAGTATGGGCGAAGAGTGGGAGCCGCGGTCGGGGGGCCGATCGGCGCCGGCATCGAGATGTTCGGTGATCGCCTGGAGCGTGTTCGTCCTCCGCGACATCGTCTTTTTTCGGGGACCGTCGCTAGTTCCGAGAGCTGCGGTCCGGCTCAGAGGAGGCGATCGCTTCAAATATCCTTGCCGACCGGCTCAGGCGACACGTCGCGATGGGATTGCTCACCCGGGAAGACGCGCGAGCCGGCGCACCTGCTTCGCCCAGTTCGGCAATGTTTTAAGATCGATGTCAAGGTCATTTCCACGCAGCCGTATCTGGCAGGCGTCTCCCGGCGAACGGATCACTGCCCAGAGCTGTGGGATCGTCCCCGAGATTGCAGTGGAATCCAGTGCAGTACCTCATCGAGATCAGCGCCAGCGAGTTCCCATTCTTCCCTTGCGCCGCCGCTGTCGGCCCAGAAGCAGACGCGGTATGTCGGGTCATCCACTTGTGTGGTCTGATCTCTCGCGGGTCTATCAATCGAGTTTGCATGCGCTGACCACACCGAGCGTCTGAGTTTGCCGCACGGGTGAAGGAACCCCTCACGGCACGCCCAGCGTGGCACGCAGCCTTGGGGAACGTCGCTACGGAGCGCTGCGGCTCACCACGTTTGCAAGAATGGGCGCATGGCAGAGTCGAAAGTTCTGGGTCCAAGTTCACCGCTGAGGAGCGGGCCGCGATGAAGCAGCGCGCCAAGGAGCTAAAGCAGCAGCAGGGCGCAGCCGAGGCCCTACAGTCGGTTCTCGACAAGATCGCCGCGCTTGACGAGCCGGACAAGACGAACGCGGAGCGCATCCATGCGATCGTCACGGAGGCCGCACCGTCGCTGAGCCCCAAGCTTTTCTACGGCAGCCCCGGTTACGCGGATGCGCAGGGCAATATCATCCTCTTTTATCAGGAGCGAGCGAAGTTCAAGGCGCGGTATGGCAATCTCGCCTTCTTCGGGCCCGCACAACTGGACGATGGCACCATGTGGCCCACCGGATTCGCGATCACGGAAATTTCACCCTCCGACGAGAAGGTGATCGCAGCGCTGGTACGGAAGGCCACCGGCCACCTCTGACCCACGTCGACCTGACACCGGTCGGGGGCCGCCTCACGTGGGGTGCCCCCGGCAAATGAGGAGACTGAGAAAGTGTCCGCAAGCCGGTCCATTGGCGAACCCTCACTGGGACAGTTACGGCCCCTTTGGGCCAAGAATGATCGGTGCGCTAAGTTCTTTGCCAACGACATGCCCAGTGCACAGGGAAATTGTCCCTGTATTGGGTGAGGATTGGCCCGTGACAACGCGCATCCCCGCCGTACTGGCGGAAGCCCTCGATGGCGAAGCCCGGCCGCAGAGCCCATTCCCTTGGACGAAGCAGCCCTGGCTCGACCAAATGCACGACCGTCCGGACGTTCTGTCGCTCCTCGACCGTCTTCCCGAGCGGGTGAGTCGCAGTCAACCCTCGATGCGGTCTCAGCAGAGCTGAACGTGGGCCGGGTCCTCCCCGCATTCATCGCGGCGATGGTGTGGGGTTGGCGCACCACCGCTGGCGTGCGCTGCGCACACGGTGGATACTGACGCAGACAAAGGCCAAGAGCAGCGACGCGGTCTCGGAACCCGGCCAACGAACAGACAGTGGCGCCTCGCCACTGGAGCTAATCGCTCCGCCTTGGTAGCTTTCAACGCATGGCCATCAAATTTGAGAATGTGGGTATCGCTGTTCGCGACATCGAAGCAGCAATCGCCTTTTTCACCGATCTCGGTCTTACGGTCATCGGCCGTGACACGGTCAGAGGCGAGTGGACCGATATTGCCGTTGGACTTGATGGAAACCACGCCAACATCGCGATGCTCCAGACCCCGGACGGTCATGGTCGACTTGAGCTCTTCGAATACATCCATCCCGAGGCGATCGAGTCGAACCCGACGCGTCCCAACGACATTGGCATGCACCGCGTGGCCTTCTCGGTAGACGACATCGATAAGGCCCTTGAGGTAGCTGCAAAGCACGGATGCTATCCGCTACGCGGCGTGGCGACGTACGCCGATCTCTACAAACTCACGTACCTCCGCGGTCCCAGCGGGATCCTCGTGATGCTCGCCGAGGAACTGAAGAAAGACTGACGCCCGAATCGGCCCAATCGGCCCGCATTGTTAGGCCCAGGGTCGAGAGACCGTCCGGCAAAGGAACCCTGAGCGGGACACTTCGAAGCACTGAAAGTGCTCCTTCATCGGGCGGTGACACAATGCCCGCCAAGCCAAAGAGCGCTAGACAGGAACTGGGCCCAGCGCGTACTTGTTCAGGCCTCGCATGTACTTGTTCAGGAGGCCTTTTTCCGGAAAGGTAGTAAGTGCACTTAGTAGCTCTGGAAACCGGCAAAGGAGAACACCATGCAGATCGATAAGTCCCAGATCCTCGAGTTCCTTAGGTCCAAGGGCGACAATGACAAGGCCGCACAAGCCGAAACGGAACTGCCGGACCAAGTCGATACCGACCAGCACGCGGGACTGCTGTCCAAGCTCGGCATCGACCCCACAGGCCTCCTGGGCAAGCTTCCCGGCGGATTCGGCGACAAGCTCGGGGGACTCGGGCTCTAGCCGGACCAGTAGTGGAGGTGTCATGCCGCCGAGACCACCAGACGCACTGACCACCCCGCTGATGCTGCCCACCTTTCCCTGCGGTGGCAGCACCCCCACCCAAGGCGAACACTCCGCCCGTGCCCGGGCCAAGGGGGCCGCCCTGGAAACGTATGTGATGCAGGGAATCTTACCGGCTCCGGAACACGCCCCCGCCCGGGCAGGCGGCCGGCCTGGGCAAGGGGCGTGGCAGATAACACCGCACCCGGCCTGGTGCCCGAGCGTTGCCCGGCCCCGACCAGCAGTTCCGGGTCCGACATTCGGGCCATTAGGGACGTCCCACCGCACGCTTCCGACGGTGAGGCTGCAGCAGGAGTTCTGGCCGGTCAACCTCTAAAAGGTCCAGGAGCCGCTGCCGCCAAAAAGCATCAATCGGCGGCACGCGGGCAAGGCCTGGGAGGCCTGGCCACAATTTTTGGTCAGCAGCGCTGCGCCGATTCCCAGTGCAGACCCAAGGACGACATCGGAGGGCCAGTGCGCGCCGGTGTGCACGCGGGAATATCCGACGGCCGCGGCGACGGGAATGACGGCGGCGCCCAGTCCTGGACTCACCAGGGCGACACCGGTGGCAAAAGCCGCCGCGGACGCCGAATGCCCCGACGGCAGGGAAGAACTGCCGGATTCCGGAGGCCCGAATCGCAGGAAAGACAGCTGCTCGGGTCGCGGCCGCGAAGGCGGCAGCGCCTTGAATACCGCGTTCGTGCCCGAAGCCAGAGCAAGCGCGATCAGGCCATGGGCAGCAGCCCGCCGTGGCCGGCCGTTTCGCAGGGCCATCGCCCCTGCTGCCGCAAACCAGAGCTTTCTGTAATTTGCGGCCCAAGACAACCTCTGAAACGCATCGTCGGCGGCGCCGGCGGGGAGACGACTGACACGGTCGACCAGGGCCCTGTCCAGCGGCCCAACAGTTTTCCCGGCTTCCTGGAGGGTTCCCGCCACGTGACCAGCCTACTTACGTTTCACCACGGCCCGCCTCACCGATTGACCTCGGGTCACCGGCGCAGGCGGCTAATGAGTCTGATGTCGTGTGTTGTCACACGCTCTTTCCCTGTAAGACTACGACGCGGCGCGCTTTCACGGTGTCCCAGTTCCCGGCACTAGGCGGGTTGGCTCCGGGGATGTTTCGGAGCCCCGTTGCGGAGCGTGAAGTGAGGCGACGAACTTGGCGAGTTCTTCCTGAAGTATTCTCCAGTCTTCAGGGTCCATGTCAGCCGGAAAGGCGTCGATCTCTGCCTTGCGGGCAGCAGCCAAGGCCGCCTCCCCTGCACCGGTTAACTCGACAATGAGTTGGCGCCGGTCCGAAGGGTGCCGTGTCCTTGTGAGGAGTCCTCGGTCCTGGAGCCGGGTCAGGACCTTCCCGAGCGTCTGGCTTTTCACGTCCACTATGGCGGCAAGCTGTTCCTGGTTCCGCGGGCCGGTAGCGATTCCATCGAGAGCTATGACGGCGGCCCGCGTCAGGCCAAGCGGTGCCAAGGCGTCGTCCTGGCGGCGCTGGACCAGACGGGCTGCCAGAGACAGCAGCCGGTAGCTGGCCCGGAGGTCCGGCTGAGGCTCGGTGGTCATCGGCAGCCTGTCCTCGACCCAACCGGTCTCGATGGGTTCCTTTTCGACTTCTTCATCAACGTCACTTCGTCGGTCATCCCGCTCCGCGGTTGGCATCCGCGATCGGTTCGCTCTCGCGGGACAATGCCTCCCTGACGGACATTGCTTCCCACTACGATAAACCTGCTTAGCATCGCGCTAGCAAGCACGCTTACTAATCCGAGCCCGGCCGCAGCCCCGCGGGGGGACATTGCCGGCTCGCCTCCTGAACTCGAAGCGTCGAGGGAATGAACGCTAGCCCGGTGACTCGGAAACTGCCCCGAGGACACCTCCCGAAACTCCTGGCGAGAACCGCGGCAGCAATTCCCCCAATTTGCCCTTGCGCACCAGATAGCAAGTGTGCGTACGATTCAGTTAGTAACCCTGCTTACTAATCGAACCCGGCCGTGCTGGTTCTTTCGCCAGCTGACCCCCTCCTGAAAGAGAGCAACGATGACTGAGAACCAATGGCCCGAGGCTGCACCGCCGACCACCAGTGACCAGTACCGGAGCGCCGGAACGCCGGGACTCTCCGTTGAGCCCGAGAGTTCCCAAAAGGACGTCGCCAAGGAAGAAGCGGCGAATGTGGCTGGCCAGGCCGCCGGCGCCGCGCAGAACGTGGCCG
Source organism: Arthrobacter sp. ISL-72 (assembly GCF_018613755.1). Classification (GTDB taxonomy): domain Bacteria; phylum Actinomycetota; class Actinomycetes; order Actinomycetales; family Micrococcaceae; genus Arthrobacter. The sequence continues at coordinate 8,635 of NZ_JAGGPP010000004.1, read as the reverse complement.
GGACGGCCAAGGCCGAGGCTGCCAACGTCGCTTCCGAGGTAAAAACCAACGCCCGGGATCTTCTTCATCAGGCAAAATCCGACCTGACAAGCCAGGCAGGCGCTCAGCAGCAGAAGGCCGCCGGAGGGATCCGCAGCATCTCCTCACAGCTGCGCACGATGGCGGAAGCACCCGACCAGCAAGGTGTCGCCTCCGACCTGATCCGCCAGGCAGCGGACCGCTCCCAGTCCGTCGCATCCTGGCTGGAGAACAGGGATCCGGGCTCGCTGCTGGACGAGGTCAAGACCTTCGCGCGTCAACGTCCCGGCACGTTCCTGCTCCTCGCAGCCGGCGCCGGCGTACTGGCCGGCCGGCTGGGCCGCAGTCTTCAGGCAGGCGCCCCGGCCGCCACTTCGGCAACCGGCACAACCGTCCCCGCGCAGCCCGTCCAGTCCCCGCTGGCGGCGGAAAGCACCCTTGCAGCGGGAACCGGTGAGCCGTTCTACGACGAAGCCACGATCAACGCTCCCGCTTACGGCGAGACCGTCTATGGGGAGCCAGCACGGCGCGGATTCGCCGCTCCTGGGTCAGCGGGCGTTCCGCTGCGCGATCCCGATGACCCGTATGTTGAAGGTGAAGGACGCCAGCTGTGAGCAGCCAGATACCGGAGACACCTCCGACAGCCGCGCATGCCAAGGCGGACACCAATTCCCTCGGGGAGCTCTTGGGTGATCTCACCCGGGATCTTTCCACGCTGATGCGTCAGGAACTGGAGCTCGCCAAGGTCGAAGCGAAACAGTCCGCAACGAGAGCCGGCAAGGGCGGCGGCATGCTCGCCGGCGCCGGCGTCGCCGGGCACTTCGTTCTCCTGTTCCTCTCCATCGCCCTCTGGTACGCCCTGGGCGGGCTGATGGGCCTGGGCTGGTCCGCCGTCGTCGTTGCCGTCATCTGGGGCATCATCGCCGCCATCCTCGCCTCGGTCGGCCGGAAGGAACTCAAGAAGATCAAGGGCATGCCCCAGACCGCCGAGACAATCCAGGAAATCCCGCCCACCCTGAAACCCAATGGAGAGAACCGATGAGTGAAAACGCCATCCGCGCCGACATCGAAGAAACCCGGGCACGCCTCGGAACCAACGTGGACGCCGTGGCCGACAAAGTGACACCGTCCAACGTCGTCCACCGCCAGACCGACAAGGTCAAGGACAAGGTCAGGGACGCCGTCTTCGGAGTGAAGGAGAAAGTCATGGGCACCGCGGGCCGCGCCACCTCCAAGGTCCACTCGACCACCGGCACTGCCGGATCCGCCATCAGCGATGCAGGCTCCGCCGTCAGCTCCACCATGCACGACGCCGGCGAAGCCATCTCCGAAGCCCCGCATAAGGCCGCGGCCAAAACCCAGGGCAACCCGCTCGCTGCCGGGCTGATCGCTTTCGGCGCCGGCCTGCTCGTCTCGTCCCTGATCCCGCCGAGCGAGAAGGAACGCGAAGCCGCGGAGAGCCTGAAGTCCGCTGCGGAGCCGGTCACGACCCAGCTGACCGAAACCGCAAAGGACATGGCCCAGGGCCTGAAGGAACCAGCCCAGGAAGCCATGGAGAACGTCAAGGAAACTGCCACCGAAGCCGCCGAAACCGTCAAGGGAGAAGGCCAAGTGGCCGTTTCCGACGTCAAGGACAGTGCGGCGGAGGCGAAGGACCACGTCCAGAACACCTGACGCTGCATCACGGGCGTGCCAGCCGAGGATTGGCCTGCCCATCATGGCCCCAGTGAGGAGGGTGGTCCCATGGCCACGAATGAAGCCCCGGAATCCAGCACAGCCAAGGCGGACACCGCGCCCGCGCCCGATGACGAACGCAAACCCGACAGCCCCACGGATGTCACCAAGCCGTCCTGGAAATACATCGCCAAGAAAACCCTTCGGGAGTTCAGCCAGGATCAATGCCCCGACCTCGCCGCGGCCCTGACCTACTACGCTGTCCTCTCCCTTTTCCCGGCGCTGCTCGCCCTGGTGTCCCTGCTCGGCATCTTTGGCCAGGCGGACAAAACGACGGCAGCACTCCTGGATATTGTGCGCGGCATTGCACCTGGTTCCACAGTGGATGTGATCCGCCAGCCCATCGAAGAACTCACCACGTCACCGGCGGCCGGCTTCACCCTGGTCATCGGCCTCGCAACGGCCCTTTGGTCCGCTTCGGGCTACGTGGGCGCGTTCGGCCGTGCCATGAACCGGGTTTATGAAATCGATGAAGGCCGCGGCTTCGTCAAGCTCCGCGGAACCATGCTCGGTGTGACGGTGCTGTCCGTGGTCATCGTTGCGCTGCTCGCGGCCATGCTGGTGATCAGCGGCCCTGTTGCCGAAGCAGTCGGAGGCGTCCTGGGACTGGGCGGGGTGTTCCTGACGGTCTGGAACATTGCCAAGTGGCCGGTCATTATCCTGCTGGTCATCGTGGTCATAGCGATCCTTTACTACGCCACCCCCAACGTCCAACAGCCCAAGTTCCGCTGGATGAGCGTCGGCTCCTTCATCGCGTTGATGATCTTCGTGCTGGCCTCGCTGGGATTTGGATTCTACGTTGCCAACTTCGGCAACTACAACAAGACCTACGGCGCGATCGGCGGCGTGATCGTCATGCTTCTGTGGCTCTGGATCCTGAACATGTCGCTGCTGTTCGGTGCGGAGCTCGACGCCGAGATGGAGCGCGGCCGGGAGTTGCAGGGGGGCATCGAGGCGGAGGAAACCCTTCAGCTGCCGCCACGCGGCACGAAGAAGAGCGACAAACTTCACGAGCAGGAAGAGGAAGACATCCAGCGCGGCCGGGAACTGCGCGAGCAGCACAGCCAGGACAAAGACAGGCCTGACGGCCGGAACCGGCGACAGTGATCACGCACGGCACCGTGGGGTCCCCCCGACCGTCCCGGCTGGACGTCCCTATCCCGTGGACGGCAGTGTGGTCCACGGCTTCGGGAAAACCGTCCGGGAAGGATGAGGAAAATGGGTGCAGCTCCCTGGCGAGGCTACACCCACTCATTTATGCAGAGTGTCGTTCACTTATCTCAGCGGCTGTCGCAGTCAGTCCTTCTTGAAGACGTCCTTGATCTTTTCACCGGCCTGCTTCAGATCCGACTTGGCCTGGTCGCCCTTACCCTCGGCCCTGAGGCTCTCATCGCCGGTCGCTTCGCCTGCGGCTTCTTTGCCCTTGCCGCTCAGCTTGTCTGCGGCGTTCTTAATCTTGTCATCCAAACCCATGGCGTTTCTCCCTACGGTTCGCGCCCCGCCGGCCTGCCGCCGGCGGCTGACTGTTCCTTCCTAGCGACCACAACCGAAAATTCTCCTGTGCCCGCCAGCCCAATAGTAAGTATGCTTATGGGATAAGTATGGAAAGGCCGGTCAGAGAGCTTCCGCCGCGGGTCCTGCCGGCCGCCCCTCTTTCACCGAGTCCAGAATGCCCTCACATCACACCCCCGGTGGTGACAACCCGCACCGGTACGGAGCAGTCACCACCGCACGGGATCCTTATACAAAGAAACCCGGTAGCCAAGTTCAACGAACCGAAACAAGATCCAAGGGAGACATCATGTTCACCAGGGAAAACATTGACGGTGTGCTCAACGCCGGCGGTAACGTCCTGACCACCGACGGGGACAAGATCGGCTCCATCGGCCAGGTCTACGCCGACGACAACAGCGGCGAACCCACCTTCGTGACGGTCAAGACCGGGCTGTTCGGCACGTCCGAATCGTTCGTCCCGCTCGAAGGCGCACGCATCGAAGGCAACGACATCCTCGTCCCGTACACCAAGGACCAAGTCAAAGACGCACCCAGGGTCGCCGAGGACGGCCACCTGGAGCCGGGCGAGGAAGACCGCCTTTACGGGCACTACGGTCTCGGCGGAGGCACCACCTACACCGACACCACCCGCGACACCGGCAGGACCGACACCGGCACCGACACGTACGCGTCCAGGGAAACGACCGGAACGATGGGGAGGGACACCTCTGCCGGCGGGACCGATGATGCGATGACCCGCTCGGAGGAACGCCTCCGGGTCGGCACCGAGAAGCAGGCCACGGGCAGGGCGCGGCTGCGCAAGTACGTCACCACCGAAAACGTCACCCAGACCGTTCCGGTGGAACGTGAGGAAGCCCGGCTCGAACGCGAACCGATCACCGAGGAAAACCGCGGCGCCGCGATGTCCGGCCCGGACCTCACCGAGGACGAACACGAGGTCACCCTGCACGAGGAACGCCCCGTCGTGGAGAAGGAAACCGTCCCGGTCGAACGGGTCCGCCTCGACAAGGACACCGTGACCGATGACGTCACCGTCCAGGAGGAAGTCCGCAAGGAAAACATCGACACCGATACCGACACTGGCGAAACCCGCAGATAGCACCCCCGACGGCGCAGGCACCGGGGCCAGGGCCTCTGCCCATGACCCCGGTGTGCCCCCAGTAGACCCCTCCCAGCGGCCATCTAGGCGCTGCAAACGTTCGGCGATCCGCCTCGCGCATTCCTGCAAAACAAGACTGTTTGTAGGGAAACATCAGCTTTTTCCGTTGACACCCACCCCATGGAGGCAACCGTGCATACATCACAAAATTCCGTCCCCACCGCTCGCGCCCACCATCTCCAAGAAAATCTCCTTACCCAGCTGGCCAAGGGCAGGGAGTGGGCAACACCCGGAATCGAAGCCGCCTTACACCGGGCACTGACCGGGATCGACAGCGGCCTCGAGGCAGCTTCTCCGCGGATTCAAGCTAGCCTGCGCACGATTGCCGACGAACTCGCCGGGGGAGTGGGGGCCGTGACTCCCCGGGTCCATGAGCGGATAACCCGGATCACAGCGAAGGCTAACTCTTCCGCGCCGGACCTGGGCGCGGAGTTGGCCCGGTCTGAAAAGCCGTCTCGGAAGCCGTGGTTGATTACCGGAATCGCGGCAGCCGCTGCGCTTTGTGGCGCCAGCCTCTGGCGCGCCCTTCGCCCAGTCGGGGAAGCCCCAGTCGAGCCTCCAATGGAACAGACACCTGAGAACGGGGCGATTGGAAACGGGGCGATCCCCAACGATCCAGCCGCCACCCAGTCCGCCATCTAAGAGAACCACATCATTATCCGCGCAGACACAGACCTGGATGATGGACGAAATGTCCCAGACAGGTTCTCCACGCGCCGCAACCCGAACACCAGGCCTTGAAGAGCAGCAAGAACACCAGTGGACTTGCTGGCGTTCTTGCGGCCGCCGGTGCCCGGCGGAGCCTATTGGCCGCCGATCACTTGGATGGTCTTGAGGACCGCGTGCAGGCGCGCCATATCAAGGCGACGATCGCCGCTGCGGCAACACCGGTGGCGGCAATCATCAGCTGTGCCCGTTGCCCGCCGTTCTTGGGTGCGTATTCTGATTCCTTGCGCGATATCTCGCTGAACCGCCCGCTTGCCAAGGCTGCAGTGTCCGATACCCGCTTTCGGGCAGCGGCAGCGGCGCTCCCGGCGCGTGCCTTCACGGCATCAGCTTTGTTCCTGGCCTGTGCCTTGAAGTCGAGCTTGGAGGCCAGGCCAGGACCCCTACGGTTTCTCCCTACTCCTCACGGGTACGCTCAATATCCTGCTGAATTTCCTCAGGCCGGGCATCCTTGGGCCGTTCCGAGGTCGGGGGTGATCAGAGTGCTCATGGGTGTCTGTGGTCGTGACTTCATTAATATCGCGCTTCACGTTCTCAACCGTCGCCTCCGGGTTCATGGAGGTCAGCAGGCGTCAGTCGACCCGCCCTGTTGCAGCCTCGGTCCTGGCGGAAGCCGGCGTTCACTCGCCGGGCCGTTCTCCGGTCCAGCGCTCGAAGAGCCGCGCGCCGCCGCGGTCCAGGACCGTCTTAACCACGGCGAAGATAGCGCCCTGGATGGCGGCGGCGATCAGGATCTCTTTTAAGGCGTAGCCGGTGGACAGGGATGACCGCCGACACCGTTAGGGTCAGCGGCGTCCCCCGAACGGTCGCCACCGTCACACTGGGCAGTGTCGCCAGCGGGTCGACCAGCCTGCGCACAGTCACTACCGCCGAAGAAATCCAAGACGTCGTCCGGGACGCGGCGTGGGAGCTTACCGGTGACCCGTCCGACGAGTTCGACGTCGAATTGCTGTTCTAGCACTACCAGGAAGGCGACTGCCAGTAGGACGAACAAAAAAATTGGCCACTTGGGGCCGTCATTCGTTTCCAATTTCTGGTGGGGCGTTTGGTTATCGACGATTACCTACCTCGCTGTGCCAGTATCGCCCGTCCTCGCTCCCAGTGCGCAAAACGGCGTCTGACTGTGGAGGTGCGGGCCACATCTGGAGGAGATAGGCATCGACCGGGTGTTCGGAAAACTCACCGGCGTGCCCCTGATCTCGTCCCTTGGCGCTGACTCGCAATCGGTAGCTGCCGTGTGGGAGGCCGCCCAGTATTCCCCAGCTCTCGCCCGCCCAGGTATTCCACCGCATTTGGGGTCCTTCGGGGAGGATGAACGATACCTCGACGACGTCCTCCCAAGAGACATCGTCGCCCGTGGGTGGCGCGCCCAATAGAACTATGCGTAGGGGCGACCCACCTGACCGGCGGGCGAGATGGATGTACACCCCATCGGGGTCGGAAGCGCCGACCAAACCATTGACCTGACCAGCGAAGAAGCGGTCGAAGTTTCCATCGAAACCACCGCTTGGACTCCACACGAGATCGAGCTGTCCGTAGTCGGTCTCGACAATTCGGTCCAACAGCACCCGCTCCACAGCATCAGGATACGGGCCGCGCTGGAACTTGCCGGTCAGTAGCAGACAACCGCCATGCCGAGGTCCTACGAAGAGATGTCCCGAAAAGGGGAACGCTGAAGGGGACGGTTTTGGCTGCCGCCATCTCCTGGGTGCATCCTGATCCGACCGTTCACGGCCCTCAGATGCAACGCTAGGTCCAGTCTTGTCACCTTCTTGGAACCTGAGACGCTCGGAACTTGCTCTGTACTGGCCAGCGTCCTTTATGTTCCAATGCGGGTAATTGAAGCAGGCACGTTCCGTGTCCATACTGCTTGAAAGGCAGGGCCTGTGATCGAATCGGCAGCTTTCGTGATCAGGGCATGGCACCATGTCGTGGATTTCGTGGTGGAGCCTTTTCCTCCGGCAGACCCTGTAGCTGCCCTGCAAGCGTCGATGCGTGGCGAGAGGCAGGACTTGTCGCTGAGGATTCCGTTGGTTTCCACCGGCGTGTATTCAGGGCCGATCGACTTGACGGTGGAGATCCTCGGTGCGAAACCGGAGGTACCCGCGTCCGGATGGGAAGACATCCACGAGGTGTCCCTGATGTTCCCCGAGGGGCGGGCCTACTTCAATGAGCCCACAGGCTGGGAGACGAAGGATATCGGCACGGTTATGGGCGATGAGAAGGGCAGCTACCGTGCCCGGCTTCATGCCACCGGCCGGGACACAGCCTTTGACGAGGTCGTGGAATCGCCGGCCGAGCGGCACCTGGTCCAGTTCTGGAAGGAACCGCCATCACCGGTGTCTGTCCTGTCCTCCGAATCAGAGCGAGGCAAAGGCCTGCCACGTTTCATCAAGATGTGGCAGGGACCGCCCACTGCCACCGCCCACGCCGAACCACGACTGATAACCCGGGATTCCCCGCCCGAGTAACGAGACCAGTTAGCCGATAGCCTGAATCGGGCGTCAATAGCGCAGCCTGCGCCAGTGCTCGCATAGGGAAAGGACCTCATCGGGGCAAACGGAACGGGTAGGTGCGGATTAGGGGACCGCCGTGTTTCCTAAAAGCCCGTTGAAATAGAGAATGACAACTGCCGCGACGAAAAGGAGTGTGATGATAGGCGGCTGCCATTTTTTCATCGAGCGTCCTCCCACGGCCTCTTACGGGATGAGAGTACTCCCAGATTGACCACAAGGAGATCCCGCAAACCGGCCCAGAGTGGTGGTCGGTTTCATTGCCAACGTCCGGTAAGGGGCGTCCGTATAGACGCTTGAAACCGTCCCAATAGCGGGGTCCCCCTTTGTGGAACGCGTTGAGCGGGACAGATTCGCTGTACTCAGTGTTGTCCCGCCTGAGGATCCCCAAACTGGACGGAAATGCCCCAAGACTGCCGGTCGTGCAAGAATCGCGGCATGGATGAGGATGAGCGGCAGACGAGGAAACAATTGATGATCCACGAGGCTCTGGTGCAGGCGATGGATCGGCGGGACGAGGTCTTCCAGGTGATTGAGGATTCAGAGGACCTGGACGAAGCAATCCGTCGCGTGGGTCAACTGTTGGGCGTGGGAGAAGTGCGCAGCCGGGCAGTCCTCGACCTGCAGGCCAGAAGATTCACCCGAGGCCAGCGTCAGGCCATCGCTTCCTATGCAGAAGAACTTAGATCAAAGTTGCCCGATGGGCGCTGAACTTGTCGCGTGCGATCCGCTTACGGTTGATCGTCCTGGTCTCGCTCCCCAGCTTTCAGCGCCATGAAGTGCATTATGAACTCCGTGGCGGCGATTAGTCCGCGTCCGGCACGACGCACGCTCGACACGACTACCCGCGCAGCACCTACGCGCCACTGCCAAGTCCCTCTCACTGTTGGGCCACGGACCATGGCAGCCCTGGCGTGCTAGACCCGCCCCCAAAGTGTCCGTTGAGGGATCCCTATCCGGACGGATCGTC
>NZ_JAGGPP010000048.1 GCF_018613755.1 Arthrobacter sp. ISL-72 | reverse complement strand
GGTATCTTCTCCTGCAGCCACGTCCAACCTCTCTTTGCGCGCATGCATCGGCGCACTCAGGTCCGGCAGGGTAACTGCCTGGCATGAACGCGACGTGTGCGACGTATCGGTTACAACAGCCCGGTCATGTGCGCCGGGCAGGGTCCTATCACGTCTATGACCGCATAAAACCAGGGCGATCGCCCCGCCGGCATAGTCGTCATCAGCCACTCTAGCTCTGACAGCTATCCGATGCGTAGCCGCTGCCTGACAGGGCTGTCGTATTTGACGTCATACTGGTTGTGTGACTGACGGCGGCCTCCGGGACCGGCGTCAGGCCTTGGTGTGACACAGAATAAGTCGGATCGCCGGGACAACAGCTTGAAGAGCAGACACAAAGGGTGTTGGCTGGTAGTAATGGAAATCACTAGATTTATGCAGATGACTAAGCATTGGAGGAACACGTGAGCGAGGCCGACGCCGCCACTTCGGTAAATGTGGCGGAAAAATTGGGTTTCAAAAACGGGGATCTGATTCAGGAGTTCGGTTACGACGACGACGTCGACTTCGACTTACGTGATGATATTGAGGACCTGACCGGGTCCGAGCTCCTCGATGAGGACGACCACGACGTCGTAGACGCCGTCATTTTTTGGTGGCGGGACGGCGACGGTGACCTCGTTGACACCCTCATGGATTCACTGACCACCCTGAGCGAGAACGGTGTCGTCTGGGTGCTGACGCCGAAATCTGGCAGGCAGGGCTATGTCTCGCCGGCGGAGATCCAGGAAGCCGCACCTACGGCCGGGCTCCACCTCACCACCTCTGCAGGCGTATCCAAGGACTGGAGTGCCACACGCCTGGTCTCCAGGAAGAACAAGTGACGCCCCCGCCACTGCAAACGGTTCAGCACGCCGGCGGAGCCACGGTCCTGCCGGAGGTCGGAGAGGTAGCCCCCGACTTCGAACTGGTAAACCAGTACGGAGAACCCGTCCGGCTGTCCGAACTCCGGGGGCGCAACGTCGTCGTCGTTTTCTACCCGTTTGCCTTCTCGGGTATCTGTACGGGCGAGCTCTGCGAAATCCGGGACAACCTTGCGCTGTTCGAGGACGCCAACGCCACTGTGCTGGCAGTCTCGGTGGACAGTAAGTTCACGCTGCGTGCCTACGCTGAAAAGGAAGGCTACGGGTTCGATCTGCTGGCCGACTTCTGGCCGCACGGTGGAGTGGCATCGCTCTATGGGGTGTTCGATGCCGACACCGGGATGGCGCAGCGTGGAACGTTCATCATCGACGCGGACGGAATCATTCGGTACGTTGTGGTGAATCCGCGCGGCCAGGCCCGGGATTTGGCCGGATACCGTGCGGCCCTCGCGGAGCTCGGCGGGAGCTGACGGGATGAGCCAGCGGCGCCCTGGACTCGGCATGACTGGATTCGCCAGCCTGCCGCCGGTCAGCGCCGCCGCTCCTGACCCTGACGAACTGGGTGTGCTTCGGAGCATCCGGGACATCCTGGCCGGAGACCGCTTCGCACTCCTGACCGGAGCCGGGCTGAGCACAGACTCGGGCATCCCGGACTATCGCGGACCCGGCGCAGCCCCGCGGGCGCCCATGACGTACCAGGAGTTCATCGGCCACGCCGGTAACCGGCAACGGTATTGGGCGCGTAACCATATCGGCTGGTCCCACCTTAGGCGGGCCGATCCAAATGACGGCCATGCCGCCGCTGCCCGGCTGGAACACCGCGGCCTGCTGACCGGCCTTATCACCCAAAACGTGGACCGGCTCCATGAAGACGCCGGCAGCATCAATGTGGTGGATCTCCATGGCCGCTTTGACCGTGTGGCCTGCCTTTCCTGTGCGCGGCGTTACAGCCGTACCCTGCTAGCCGGAGTTCTGGAAGAACTGAACCCCGGTTTCCTGGAACAGGCCCTGGCGGACGGCGTCGTGGAGATGGCGCCCGACGCCGATGCAACGGTGGAGGACTCAGCCCTCATCGGCAGTTTCGTCGTGGCCCACTGCCCGGCCTGCGGCGGCACCCTCAAGCCCGACTTCGTGTACTTCGGTGAGAATGTTCCCAAGGACCGGGTTGACCGCTCCTACGCGATGGTCGATGAGGCCGGTGCCCTCGTTGTTGCCGGATCCTCACTGACGGTCATGAGCGGTCTCCGGTTTGTCCGGCATGCCGCAAAGCAGGAGAAGCCGGTGGTCATCATCAATAGGGGAGCGACGCGAGGTGATGACCTGGCCACCGTCAAACTGGAGGCCGGGGTCAGCGAATCGCTCACCTGGCTGGCCACTGAGCTGCCCGATCTGTGATGTGCGTCTCAGCTGTGGCGGCAGGCGCCGCCGGATTGGCGTTCCGCCGGTTTCATCCGGTACAGTTGCTGTTCGTTGGTTGAAGCGCTCCGGCGCTGAAACAACTGTTTGGGTCTTTAGCTCAGCTGGTAGAGCGCCACGTTTACACCGTGGATGTCATCGGTTCGATCCCGGTAGGACCCACCAGCAAACCCCGTCGTTGCAGGCCGAAAGGCAGGCAGCGGCGGGGTTTTTTGTGTGTTGCCGCGGACGCAAAGGAATGTCGGGCCCTGTCCATAGTGTTGCGGCATGGAACACGTCATGATGAGGATGGCCCCGGACGGACGGCCCCTGGCCGTTGTCCGCAGCGGCCGGGAATGGACCATCTGCGCGGAGCCGGTGCGCTGGTTTGAGCGCGTGAGCTGGTGGGAGGCTGAGCGGAGGATGCCAAAAGGCCTGGGGCGGGTGGACATTGAAGTGTGGCGGGTCCAGGCGCGGCTGGGCAGGAATTCGAACTCGGCGCTGACCACCATGGAACTCGTCCGTGACGGACTCGGCGGAGGCTGGCGGCTGAGGGAGGCCATCGCGGACGCCGCGTGATGCGGCCCGCCTGAGTGATGCTGCGCGAGTGATGCCGAGGGCGTAATTCCGAGACCGTGATGCCCGGGAATTGGAAAAGCCTTCCACCGCGGCTATTGGGGGATGCCGCGGTGGAAGGCTTGAATTGAATATACAGTGAATTTTTCGAAATGTGAAACACTCCGGCAGGGAAACATTTCAAATCATTTCTGCCCTCCTCCCTCGCAGCCGCGGTTGGGGCACCCGCCCCCATGGACGGCCCGCCCGGGTGTAAACACATTATGATGGTTAGTGTTCAGCTGAATGAACAGTTTCGATGGCGTTTCGACGGACGCGCTCTACCTGAAGGAGAATCATGGCCGATTCCCGGACTCCCCGCACCTCCGACGGACTGGGAAGCGCGTCCCCCGCGCCGGCCGTGACGCGCGCCGCGGCCGTGCTGGAGGCGCTTGCTGCCTCGGCAACAGGCAGGCTGACCCTGAGCGACCTGTCGAGGGAACTCGGCATTCCCAAGTCCTCCACATCGAATCTCCTGCTGGCACTCGAAGAGGCGCGCCTCATCAACCGCCAGGGGGCCGATTTCACGCTGGGACGCAAGCTCGTGGAGCTGGGCGCCGCCTACCTTAGCCGGCTGGATGAGGTTCAGGAGTTCTACCGCTTTTGCGAGCAGGCCCCGACGCTGTCTGGTGAGACTGTCCGTATTGCCATGCTGGACGGATCCAACGTCATCTACCTGGCGCGGTATGAGGGACACCCCGCGGTCAGGCTTACCTCGAACATCGGCGACAAGATGCCGGTGTCGCTGTGCGCCGTCGGCAAGGCGCTGGTAGCCCGGCTGCACGACCACAACATCGAGGAGATGTTTCCCGATGACGCGGAGCTTCCGGTGCTCACGCCGAAGTCGCTGCGCACGGGGGCCGAATTCAAGAAACAGCTGCCTGTTATCCGCGAGCAGGGGTACGCCTTCGAGGACGAGGAATCCACCACGGGCGTTGTCTGCCTTGCCGTTGCCGTCCCGACCCGGGGAGCCCACGGACCCAGCCTTGGACTGTCCGTCACCGCGCTGAAGGCGACGTACTCCGAGGAGCAGGGCGCCCAAATGGTTAAGGAGTTGAAGGAACTGGCCCGCTCGCTCGGCAATCCCATGGGCTAGGAGCGGCTTCTTCGGGGGGCCGTTTCCGACTCCTCCGTACAAATCGGATTTCATCGTTGGCTATCCGTTCAGAGTGCTGTACTCTGTTCAATATAGTGACCGACGCTACCGGTGTCGCCGCTATCCCACCAGGCCAACGGGGGTCTGGAGTGTTCTTAAGGGAGTGCTAGTGACAACTCGTACGAATTCACCGCTTGCCGATGTGGACGGCGCCGTCGTCGAACCGGACCAACTGCGGAGGGCAACTCTTGCCAGCTCCGTAGGCTCCGCTCTGGAGTACTACGATTTCTACATTTACGGCCTGGCTTCGGCCTTGATCTTCGGGCCGCTGTTCTTCAAGCCCCTCGGCGACGACGGCGCCCTGATTGCCTCGTTCGCCACCTATGGCGTGGGATTCGCGGCACGTCCGTTCGGCGGGGTGATCTTCGGCTTCATCGGCGACCGGTTCGGCCGCAAAATGGTCCTGATCCTCACCATCGGGCTGATGGGAAGTGCAAGTTTCGCAATCGGTCTCCTGCCGACATTTGAGCAGGCCGGCATGCTGGGTGCTGTGCTCCTGGTGACCCTTCGCATCCTCCAGGGCCTCGGCGCCGGCGCTGAACAGGCTGGCGCCACCACGCTGATCTCCGAAGTGGCGCCGCGCCGCCGTCGTGGATTCTTCGCCTCCCTGCCTTTCGTCGGAATCCAGCTGGGTACGCTCCTTGGAGCCGGCACCTTCGCCCTGATCGCCATGGCAGACAAGGCCGTCCTCGAAGGCTGGCTGTGGCGCGTGCCGTTCCTGGCGAGCGTGCTGCTGATTGCGGTGGCCATCTTCATCCGGCTGCGGCTCAAGGAGACGCCGGTTTTCCAGGAGCTCGAGAAGCACAAGAACGTGGTCAAGAATCCCATCGGCCAGCTCTGGAAGCACTCCAAGAAGAACGTCCTGATCGGCATCGGCCTGCGCATGGGCGAAAACGGCAACTCCTCGATCTACTCCGCGTTGCTGATCGCCTTTCTCGCGGCCAAAGACGGAGTTTTCCCGGGCGACAAGTTCATCGGCCCCGTCGGCCTGCTCATCGCGGCCGGCTTCGCGGCCGTCCTGGTGGTCACCTTCGGAGCGCTGTCGGACCGCTTCGGCCGCGTCCCCGTGTACCGCTACGGGGCACTGTTCCAGGCCGTTATCGCACTCCCGGCCTTCTACCTGGTGAGCCTGGGCAACGTGACCCTCGTCTGGGTGGTCATGGTGGTGGGCATCGCCATCGGCGTCCAGTCCATGCTCGGACCGCAGTGCCCGCTGCTGCCGGAACTCTTCGGTTCCCAGTACCGCTTCACCGGCGTGGCCATGAGCCGTGAACTCTCCGCCGTGATGGCCGGCGGCCTCGTTCCGCTGGTGGGTGCCTCGCTCCTCGCAGCCACGGACCACTCCTGGCTGGTGCTCGCCTGCTACTCACTGGTGCTGGCGCTCATCTCCTTTGCCACCACCTTCTTCACCCCGGAGACCGTGGGCCGCGACCTCGTCCTCACCGAGGACGCGAGCTAGCCGCAGCACTGAACTGCACTCCAAGCCGCAGGCCGTGGCTCCCGCCGCCAGGAAGGAGCCGCGGCCTAGGTGTGTCCCGGCTAGGAGATGTTGCGTTCCAGTGCATGGCCGATGATCCGCGCACCTTCCGGAAAGGCTCCCGGGTTGGACCCGGAGTAGTTGAGCCGGATGTACGCCCCTGCGGGTTCGGCGGGGAACCACTCCCGCCCGGCGGCGATGATCACTCCGGCTGTTTCGCAGTCGCGGGTCAGCTGTTCGATGTTGGTCCCGTCGGGGAGCCGTGCCCAAAGGTTCAGGCCTCCCTTGGGAACCTGCTCGATGTGCGCCTGCGGGGCGTGCTCGCGCATGCTGGTGACCAAAAGGTCGCGGCGTGACTGCAGTTGATGGCGGAGGCTGCGCAGGTGTGTCTGCCACCCGGGCTGGGTCACGACGTCGAGCGCCGCGGCCTGGAGCAGGCCGCTGACATACATCGACTCGGCAGCCCGGTCCGCAAGGATGCGCTCACGTGCCGGACCGCGTGCAATGACGGCGGCAATGCGGATGGCCGGGGAAACGCTCTTGGTCAGGGACCGGAGGTACACCACGTGGCCGGAGTCGTCGCGGGAGGCGACCGGCACGGGGCTGGTGGTGATGCCGAAGTCGTGCGCCCAGTCGTCTTCCACCAGGAACGCACCCTTCCCGCGCATTACCTCCAGGACCTCCTCACCCCGGCCTGGCGCCCATTGTGCCCCGGTGGGGTTCGCGTAGTTGGGTTGCGCGTAGAACAGGCGCGCGCCGGTTTCGTCAAACGCCCGGGCCAACTCGACGGGGTCCGGGCCGTCCGGGCCGCTCGGAACCGGAACCACCCGGACTCCGGCCTGCGCGGCCGCCAGTATGGCGCCCCAGTACGTGGGGGATTCCATGAGGAGCGGTTGCCCGCGCCCTGCGAGGGCGCTGAAGATGGAGCTGAGCCCGCTTTGGCTGCCCGGAAGTACGACGACGTCACTTGGGTTCGGCGGTGTTGTCCCGGCCGGCGTCGACGTGCCGAGCTCGTGCGCGAACCATGACTGCAGCTCCGGCATGCCGGCCGCGGGTGGACGGGACAGGGCGGCGTCGCCGCGGGCCGCTCGGGTGAGGGCTGCACGCACCAGCCGCTCGGGCAGGAGCTCCCGGTCCGGGTAGCCGGAGTGGAAGGCGATGGTGTCGTTGGCAACGTCGCGCATGGTGGAGGAAGCGGCGGGGAGCGGTGTCAGCGGCGAGCGCAGGGCCGCCGTCTGCCAGCCGTAGTCAGAAGGGCGCGCAGTCCTGACGGTCCGCACAAATGTCCCCACGCCGGGCCTGCTCTCGATGAGGCCCTGGGCTGTCAGGGCCTGCAGTGCCTTTTGGACGGTCACAGGACTCGCCTGGTATTCGGCCACCAGTGCCCGCGTGGACGGCAGCTTCGATCCTGGGGCGGCCTTGGCGATCCACTCCCGCAGCCGCGTTGCAATCCGGGAGCTGCTATCGTTGTTCATGAGAGATAATAGTAGCGCTACTACGCTAATCCTCCCAGCGGTACTGTCCCGCCAACCTAACGGACTCTTGTGGGGGCTAGTGGGAGTAGCGGCCTTCTCGTTCACCGTTCCCTTCACCAAGGTCGCCGTCGGCGGACTGTCACCGCTGTTCATCGGGTCCGGCCGCGCGGTGGTGGCTGCCCTGCTGGCAGGCTTCGCGCTGGCACTGACGCGGCAGCGGCTTCCCAGCGGCGCGCAGTGGGCGCGCCTCGCGGTGGTGGCCGGCGGCGTTGTCATCGGCTTTCCCTTGCTAACGTCCTTTGCGCTCACCACCACCCCGGCCAGCCACAGCGCGGTGGTCATCGCACTGCTCCCGGCCGCGACCGCGACGGCGGCTGTCCTGAGGGGGCACGAACGTCCCCCGATGGCGTTCTGGCTGATTACCGGTGCAGGCGCGCTGGCTGCCATCGGCTTCGCTTCCATGCAGTCCGGCGGGTTCGGAGAACTGCATTCGGCGGACTTGCTGCTCCTGGGTGCAGTGGTGGCTGCGGCCGTCGGCTACGCGGAAGGGGGCCTGCTGGCCCGGGAGCTGGGCGCCTGGCAGACCGTGTCCTGGGCGCTGCTGCTTGCCTTGCCACTGATGGTGTTCCTGACGATGCTCTCCATGGCGCAGCAGCCGCCGTCGGCTACGCCGGTCCAGTGGGCGGCCTTTGCCTACCTTGCGGTGGTGAGCATGTTCCTGGGCTTCTTCGCGTGGTACCGGGGCCTGGCCATAGGCCCCATGGCCCAGGTAAGCCAGGTCCAGCTCATCCAGCCCGTGCTGAGCATCTGCTGGGCCGGTTTCTTGCTGGGCGAGGCCCTGACCTGGACCACCGTCATCGGCGGCCTCGCCGTGATCCTCTGCGCCGGCGCCGCCGTCCGGATCCGACTCAGTCCCGCGCCGGCCAAACAGAGTCCCTGAACAAGGGCCCTGAACACACAACCCACCGATCATCCCCCGGAAAGGGAACACCCCATGTACATTCCAGTCCACTTCGCTGCCGGCGCCGACGCCATCGATGACCTCCTCACCCGGCCCGCAGCGGCCAATCTGATCACCATGACCTCGCAGGGCCTGCTCGCAACCCTGCTGCCGTTCGTTTTCGAGCCCTCCATTGGCAGCAATGGCGCGTTACATGGCCATCTGGCCCGGAACAACCCCCAGTGGTCCGAAGCGGCGATCGGAGAGTCGCTCATGATCATCCAGGGCGCGGACGCTTACATTTCACCCGCCTGGTACCCATCAAAAGCCGAGCACGGGCGCGTCGTGCCCACCTGGAACTACTCCACCGCCCACGTGTACGGCACACTGGTCATCTATGACGACGCGGTCTGGCTGGGGGACCATGTCAGGCGGCTGACGGACCACAACGAGGCCGGCTCAGAGCACCGGTGGTCGGTGGATGATGCGCCGGAGCGTTTCATTTCCGGGCAGCTCCGCGCCATCGTGGGAGTCGAACTGCTCATCACGCGGATTGAAGCCAAGGCAAAACAAAGCCAGAACCGGACCGACGCCGACGTCAAGGGAGTCGTGGCCGGCCTTGCGGCGCGGGGGCAGGCGGAGAGCTCAGCCGACGTCGCCCGGGCAGGACGGGGACGCCCGGACCGGTGTCCCGCAGCAGCGGCGGCCCCGCCGCGGTCGGAGGAGCCGCGCTGACGGATGGCAGGAACGAGCCCCGCGCAGGAACGAGCCCCGGAGCGTACGTTCCTAGTAAAAGTGCAGGGTGTCTACCAGGTGGGGGAGTTCGCCGCCGTCGAGGAACGTGCGCAGGTTGCTGCTGAAGCGTTCGGCGATGAGCCGGTTCTCCGCAGCGCTCAGCGCCGACGTGTGCGGGGAGACCATGACCTTGGGGTGGCTCCACAGCGGGCTGTCCTGCGGCAACGGCTCGACGGCGAACACATCGAGGCAGGCGTAGCCCACCCGGCCGTTGTCGAGCGCCTCCAGCAGGGCGTGTTCGTCCACCACTGTGCCCCGGCCCACGTTGACGAACACCGTTCCCGGCTTCATCGCGGCGAACACTTCGCGGTTGAACAGCTTTTCGGTGTAGGGCGTGCCGGGCAGGGTGTTCACGACGGCATCTGCCGAGGCCAGCAGTGCGGCCAGGCCGTCGTTGCCGGCCACCTCGTCGATGCCGTCGATCGGCTCAACGTTGCGTTTGGTGCCGCTGACCTTCATGCCGAGAGCCCGGGCGATACGGGCGGTTTCCAGCCCGATCTCGCCCAGTCCCGTCACCACCAGGGTTGAACCGTTCACCAGGCGCGTCGGGGTGCGCAGCTCGGGCCACACCTTGCCCGCCTGGTCCGCGGCAAGCTCAGCCGTCCGCTTGAAGCCGTTCAGGATGCCCAGCGCCGCAAATTCCGCCAGCGGCAGGGCATGGACGCCGGCCGAGGTGGTCACTTTGAACTTCTGCAGGGTCTCCTGGTCCAGGCCCGAGGCCTTGACCGCTCCGCCGGCACCGGCAGCCATGGCATGGATCCACTGCAGCCGGGGGTTGCTTTCGGCAATGCGGGCCAGTCCCGCAGGACTCTCATTGGGGAAGCCGTACAGGACGTCGGCCTTGTTGAGCATGTCCCAGTACCGTTCCTCCTGCTCCGGAGTGCGGAGGAAGTCCGGGTCACCGGCGTGGTCGGCGGGGAAGCGTTCCGGCGGGAGAAGGTCCGGCTCATAGAGGACGGTCACGGCAGGATCTACGGCGCGGATGCGCGCCACCAGCTCGGCTTCGAGCGGGACGGCGATTGCGACGGTGGTTTTAGTCGTCATGGTGTTCATCATACTGAATGGAGGCTAGGATATTGAACAGATTTTTCACCCTAGCCACGAAGAAGTGAGGTACGGCTTCCGATGACATTACCGACAGAGACCGAATTGAGCGGCAAAAGAGCCGGTTTCGTCGGCCTGGGCCTGATGGGCGGCCATATGGCAGCCAACCTGCTGAAGGCCGGCTGGAAGGTGACGGGCTGGAACCGGTCCGAAACCGCGCTGGACCACTTCACGGCACGTGGCGGTGAACGCGCTGCAAGCGTTGCCGCCCTGCGCGATGAACCGGTCATCATCTTCATGCTGCCGGACCTGTCCTACATCGAGGAGGCCGCGGCCGGCCTCCTGGCCGCCTGGGCCGAACAGCCCCCGCAGCCGGGTGCCGCCGTCGTGGTCATGAGCAGCGTTTCACCGGCAGCCGTCCGGGATTTCGGCGCGAGGGTATCCGACGTGAGCGGCGGCAACACCGTCGTCGTCGATGCACCGGTCAGCGGCGGCACCAAAGGTGCCCGCGACGGAACGCTCGCCATCATGGCCGGGGCCGAGGAAGGGGACTTCCAACGGCTCCTTCCCCTGTTCAACGCAATGGGCGGGACGGTCCGGCGGCTGGGGCGCCTGGGGTCCGGCTCGCTCGCGAAGGCCTGCAACCAGCTCATCGTGGGAACCACGACGGCGGCGCTCGCCGAAGCCG
This sequence comes from Arthrobacter sp. ISL-72, assembly GCF_018613755.1. Lineage (GTDB taxonomy): Bacteria > Actinomycetota > Actinomycetes > Actinomycetales > Micrococcaceae > Arthrobacter. The sequence continues at coordinate 12,948 of NZ_JAGGPP010000048.1, read as the reverse complement.
CCGAGCTTGCCGAACGCTCCGGCATGGAGGTTGCGGCGCTGTATGAGGTGCTGTCCGGAGGGCTCGCCGGCAGCCGTGTACTGGATATTGTCGGACCGCGCCTTGCAGCCAAGGACTACGAGCCCACCGGGCCGGCGGAGTTCATGCACAAGGACCTTTCCTTCGTCCTCGAAAGCGCCGCAACCGTCCATGCCGCCGTGCCAATGGCCGCCGCCGGCGTCGAACTCTACGCCGAACTCAAGCGCCAGGGACTCGGGGACATGGACCTCGCCGCTGTCCGGCAAACCATCTCCAATCTCAGCGCCGATGCAGTCGCAACCAGCAGTCACGACCAATTGAGGAACAGCAAACGATGAGTTCACTTTTTGACCTGACAGGCCGGACCGCTCTGGTCACGGGCTCCAGCCGCGGGATCGGCAACGCCCTGGCGCGGGCGCTGGCCGATGCCGGTGCCACGGTGGTGCTCAACGGCATCAACGCGGAGCGGCTGAAATCAGCCGAAGCGGCCATGGCCGCCGAGTACCCGCCGGGACGGGTGCACAGCTGCGCCTTCGACGTCACCAACGACACCGAAGCCGCGCGCGGCGTCGCCTGGGTGGAAGGCAACGTGGGTCCGCTGGAAATCCTCGTGAACAACGCCGGAATCCAGCACCGTGTGCCCATGCTGGACCTGGAAGTCAACGACTGGGAACGGGTTATCTCCACAGACCTGACCAGCGCCTTCCTGGTGGGACGCGAAGCCGCACGCCACATGATCCCGCGCGGCCGGGGCAAGATCATCAACATCTGCTCGGTTCAGACCGACCTGGCGCGGCCAACCATCGCCCCCTACATCGCGGCCAAGGGCGGACTCCGAAACCTCACCCGCGCCATGACTGCCGAATGGGCGGACTCCGGGCTGCAGATCAACGGCATCGCCCCGGGCTACATCCACACCGAAATGACCCAGAACCTGGTGGATGATCCGGAATTCAACGCCTGGATCCTGGGCCGCACGCCGGCACACCGCTGGGGGACCGTGCAGGACCTTGCCGGCCCGGCCGTGTGGCTGGCCTCTGACGGTTCAAACTTCGTGAACGGCCAGACTATCTTCATCGACGGCGGAATGACGGTGGTGGTCTGATGCCCCGCGTCCATGAACTCCCGGATACCTCGGCCGCGGTCGTGGCGCATGCAGCCGGCGACCTCCGGATCGAGAACGTTCCCCTGGCGGCTCCGGCATCCGGTGAAGCCGTGGTGGAAGTAGCCTTCGGCGGCATCTGCGGCTCCGACCTGCACTACTGGCTGCACGGCGCGGCGGGCGAGTCGGTCCTCCGCGCGCCCCTCGTGCTGGGGCATGAGATCGTGGGAACCGTGCTGCAGGCGGCGTCGGACGGAACAGGCCCGGCCGCGGGCACCGCCGTCGCCGTCCATCCCGCCACCCCCGGCCCGGGCCCCGCGCGGTATCCCGAGGACCGGCCCAACCTGTCCCCGGGCTGCACCTACCTCGGCAGCGCCGCCCGTTTCCCGCACACCGACGGGGCCTTCAGCCGGTACGTCAACCTGCCGGCCAGGATGCTCCGCGTGCTGCCGGAAGGCCTCAGCCTCCGCACCGCCGCACTGGCGGAACCGGCCAGCGTTGCATGGCATGCCGTGGCCCGCGCCGGGGATGTCAGGGGGAAAACGGCCCTGGTGATCGGGAGCGGCCCCATCGGCGCGCTGGCAGTGGCCGTCCTCAAGCGCGCGGGCACCCGACGGATCGTGGCGGTTGACATGCACGCCAAGCCCCTGGAGATTGCCCGCGCCGTCGGCGCCGACGAGGTGCTGAAAGGGGACGAAGCCGAGGCCATCGCGGCTGTGGAGGCGGACGTGGTCATTGAATCATCCGGCAGCCACCACGGCCTCGCCTCCGCGATCAAAGGCGCCGTCCGCGGCGGCAAGGTGGTGATGGTGGGCCTGCTGCCGTCCGGGCCCCAGCCAGTGCAGATCTCCCTTGCCATCACCCGCGAGCTGGAGTTGCTGGGCTCATTCCGCTTCAACGACGAAATCGACGACGTGGTCGCGGCGCTCGCCGACGGCACACTGTTTGTGGACCCCGTGGTGACGCACGACTTCCCGCTGGAGCGCGGACTCGAGGCGTTCGAAGTGGCCAGGAATTCGGCTGAATCGGGGAAGGTCCTGCTGGACTTCCGGCCGGTCAGCTCCGCAGCGGGATGAAGACCCTGGGCTGGTCCTGCCAGCTGGCCTCCATTTCCGTGATGGTGGCGCGCATGATCCGGCTGGAGGCCTCACGGGCTCCCGTGCTGTCACCGGCCGCGATGGCCTCCGCAACATCCACATGCCACTGCAGCGCGGTCTCGCTGGGGTGGTCCGGCATGAGGCCGTGGACCGTTCGGCCGGTCAGGGTTTCCGCGACCTGCCCCACGAGGTTGGCGAACATCTCGTTTCCTGAACCGGTCAGGAGCAGGGAGTGGAACTGGATGTCCAGCTGCAGGAACTCCGCCATGTTGCCGGCCTGGCCGGCGGCGCGCATGGCCAGCGACACCTGCAGCAGTTCCCGCCGGATGTCCTGCGGTGCATTGGCGGCGGCAAGCTCGGCGGCAACGGGTTCGACGGCGGAGCGCAGCTCAGCGAGGGACCTGAGCTGGGCGCCGCGGGCCTCGCCGGCCAGGCGCCAGCGGATGACCAGGGGGTCGAACGGATTCCACCGGCTGGGCGGCAGGACGCGGATGCCGACCCGCTTGATGGTTTCCACCAGGCCCAGCGACTGCAGGACCCGGACGGCTTCGCGCACCACGGAGCGGGAAACCTTCAGTTCGTCCTCCAGCTGCTCAGCCAGCATCACATGGCCCGTGGGCAGGGCGCCGCTAATAATGCGGGCTCCCAGATGTTCAATGGCACGGTGGTGCAGGCTGGTCGACATAGTCGTAAGCATAATCGGGCCGGCGGGGCCGTCCCGTGCCTGCCCAATCCCGTACCGGAGCTGGCCACAGCGGCCCGGTCCGATGCTGGCGGCATCATAGACTGTTTTATGACGCGCCGCCTTCCAAAACGTGGGCGCTACTTTCCCGTTGTCCGCGGAAATACATATGGTTTATTGACAGCCACTGGTTCTTAGAGCGTGTTCCGCAGGAAGTGCGGAACAGAATGCACACGTTGCACAGAAATGAATTGGAGTTTTGATGTCAGCACACATCGGTGTCACCGGCCTTGCGGTGATGGGGGCCAACCTCGCCCGCAACCTGGCCCGGAACGGCTTCACCGTTGCCCTGCACAACAGGTCTGTTGAGAAGACTGACGCGCTGCTGGAAAAGCACGGACACGACGGCGACTTCGTGCGTACCGAAACCCTCCAGGAACTGGTCGACTCCCTGGAAAAGCCCCGCCGCGTGCTCATCATGGTCAAGGCCGGCAAGCCGGTTGACTCGGTGATCGAGCAGCTCGAGCCCCTGCTGGAGGCGGGCGACATCATCATCGACGCCGGCAACTCGCATTACGAGGACACCCGCCGCCGGGAAGCTGCCCTCGCCAAGAAGGACCTGCACTTTGTGGGCATCGGTGTTTCCGGCGGTGAGGAAGGCGCCCTGAACGGCCCGTCCATCATGCCCGGCGGCTCCAGGGAGTCCTACGACGCCCTCGGACCGCTGCTGGAAAAGATCGCCGCAAACGTTGACGGCCAGCCCTGCTGCGCCTGGATCGGCACCGACGGCGCCGGCCACTTCGTCAAGATGGTCCACAACGGCATCGAATACGCCGACATGCAGGTCATCGGCGAAGCCTTCGACCTGCTGCGCTCCGGCGCCGGCATCGAACCGGCCGAGCAGTCCAAGATCTTCGCCGAATGGAACAAGGGCGAGCTCGCCTCCTTCCTGATCGAAATCTCCGCCGAGGTCCTGGGCCACGTGGACACCCGAACCGGCAAGCCGTTCGTGGACGTCGTTGTGGACGCAGCCGGGCAGAAGGGCACCGGCCGCTGGACGGTCATCTCCGCCCTGGAGCTGGGCTCCCCGGTGTCCGGCATTGCCGAATCCGTGTTCGCCCGTGCCCTGTCCTCCCAGGCCGACCAGCGCAAGCTGGGCCAGGAACTGCTCGCCGGTGAAGAAATCGACGTCGAGGTCCCGGACACGTTCGTCGAGGACGTCCGGCAGGCGCTGTATGCCTCCAAGCTGGTGTCCTACGCCCAGGGCCTGGACATGCTGACTTCGGCCGCCACCGAATACGGCTGGGACCTGAAGCTGGACGAGATCGCTTCGCTGTGGCGCGGCGGCTGCATCATCCGTGCGGAACTGCTCAAGGAAATCACCAAGGCCTACGCGGCCGAGGAGAAGCCCGCCAACCTGCTGTTCGCCCCGGCCTTCACCAAGGCCATCGCCGAGGTCCTGCCGGCCTGGCGCCGCGTTGTGGCCACTGCAGTCCAGCTGGGCATCCCCGTGCCGGTGTTCTCCTCCTCGCTGGCTTACTACGACGGCCTGCGCCGCAAGCGCCTCCCGGCCGCCGTGATCCAGGGCCAGCGCGACCTCTTCGGTGCGCACACCTACGGCCGCGTCGACGCCGAGGGCACGTTCCACACCCTCTGGGGCGAGGACAAGTCCGAAATCGAGGCAGTGGACACCCACTAGCCCCGACGGCTCTTTGATCAACGGCTGGCGCTTCCCGGATACTCTGGGAGGCGCCGGCCTTTGCCGTTAACAGGCTTGGTCTCTCCGGTGGTCGCCGTTTGTGAGGAGTGCAGTCCATGTCGCAGCCAGTCGCGTTAGTCACCGGTGCCTCCACCGGCATCGGCTTCGAGGCCGCCAGGAAGCTCAGCCAGCACGGATTCATTGCGTACGCGGGGGCTCGGCGGGTCGGGAAAATGGAGCCGCTGAGGGCCTTCGGCGTGCACGTGCTGGCGCTGGACGTCACCGACGAAGCGTCGATGGCAGCAGCAGTGGACACCATCCTTGACGCCCAGGGCAGGATCGACGTTCTCGTCAACAACGCAGGCTACGGGTCCTACGGTTCCCTCGAGGAAGTGGAACTGGCGGAGGGCCGGCGGCAGTTCGACGTCAATGTGTTCGGCCTGGCCCGGATGACCCAGCTGGTGCTGCCCGCCATGCGCGCCGCCGCCCGGGGGAGGATCATCAATGTCTCCTCCATCGGTGGCAAGATGTATGAGCCCCTGGGCGCCTGGTACCACGCCACGAAGTTCGCCGTCGAGGGCCTCAGCGATTCCCTGCGCCTGGAACTCAAGCCCCACGGCATCCGCGTGTCAATCATCGAACCGGCGGGGACGCAGACCGAATGGGGCGGCATCTCCGCCGAAAGCCTGCTGTCGTCCTCCGGGAGCGGCCCGTACCGGGAGCAGGCCAAGGTCGTGGCCGCGGCGCTGGCCTCCACAGGAGGATCCGAAAGGTCGACGCACCCGGAGGTGATCGCCGATGCCATTGTCCACGCGGCGAGCTCGGCCCGGCCGAAAACCCGCTATCCGGCGGGCAAGGGCGCCCGCGCCATCCTGGCGCTGCGGCGGCTCCTGCCCGACCCGGTGTTCGACGTTGTGCTTTGGACGATCTACAAGTGGTATGCCCGCTAGATCCGGTACTCGATGTAGTACTCGGCGGGGTCCACGGCGGGCTTGGTTTCGCGCTGGGCATCCCGGTGGCGGTACGTCGCGGGGATGCCGGTGATGATGGACTCCGGCGGGGCGTCCTTAACCACTACGGCGTTGGCTCCCACGGCGCTGTCGCGGCCGATGGTGATGGGGCCAAGGACCTTTGCACCCGCGCCGATGGTCACGCGGTCCCCAATGGTGGGGTGCCGCTTGACCTTGGCCAGGGACCGTCCGCCCAGCGTTACGCCGTGATAAATCATGACGTCCTCGCCGATTTCCGCGGTCTCGCCAATGACCACGCCCATGCCGTGATCGATGAAGAAACGCTTGCCGATCGTGGCGCCCGGGTGGATCTCGATCCCGGTCAGGAACCGCGCCAGCTGTGAAATCAGGCGGGCCGGGAAGCGGAGCGCAGGATTCTGCCAGAGCTTGTGGGTGAGGCGGTGCGCCCAGATGGCGTGCAGGCCGGAGTAGGCAAAAAAGTTCTCAAAAGAACCTCGAGCCGCCGGGTCATGCGACCGGGCGGCGTCGAGGTCTTCCTTAAGTCTTGCGAAGAAACTCACAAAGACCTTTCTACAGGAGACGGGGAAGGGCGGGTTAAGGCTTAGCCCCGGATGTCGTCATAGAGCACGGTGGAGATGTAACGCTCGCCGAAGTCGCAGACAACCGCGACGATCAGCTTGCCCGCGTTCTCCGGGCGCTTGGCGAGTTCGAGGGCTCCCCAGACGATGGCACCGGACGAGATGCCGCCCAGGATGCCTTCCTTGATTCCGAGGTCGCGTGCCACGCGGACCGAGTCCTCCAGGGTGGCGTCCAGGACTTCGTCGTAGACGTTGGTGTCCAGGATTTCGGGAATGAAGTTGGCGCCGATGCCCTGGATCTTGTGCGGGCCGGGAGCGCCGCCGTTCAGGATGGCGGAGTCCTTCGGTTCGATGGCGACGATCTGGACGTCCGGCTTGCGTTCCTTCAGGACCTGCCCGACGCCGGTCACGGTGCCGCCGGTGCCGATGCCGGCAACGAAGATGTCCACCTTGCCGTCGGTGTCGGTCCAGATTTCCTCGGCCGTTGTGCTCCGGTGGATCTCCGGGTTGGCTTCGTTGGCGAACTGCTGGGCCCAGATGGAGTTCTCCGTGTTGGCCACGATCTCCTGGGCCTTCTCCACGGCGCCGCGCATGCCCTCGGAGCCCGGGGTCAGCACGATTTCGGCGCCGAACGCGCGGAGCATGACACGGCGTTCGGTGGACATGGTCTCCGGCATGGTCAGGATGACCTTGTAGCCGCGGGCAGCACCCACCATGGCCAGGGCGATGCCCGTGTTGCCGGAGGTTCCTTCGACGATGGTTCCGCCCGGCTTCAGGGCGCCTGACTTCTCGGCGGCGTCCACAATGGCAACACCGATGCGGTCCTTGACGCTGTTGGCCGGGTTGTAGAACTCGAGCTTGACGGCCACCTGGGCGTCGAGGCCCTCGGTCAGCCGGTTGAGCCTGACCAGGGGAGTGCCGCCGACAAGCTGCGTGACGTCGTCGTAGATCCGTGCCATGTATTTGTGCCTATCTCTGAAGAGTTCTCTGAACAGCGAATACTGAGGTCAGCCTAACGAGGCGGCATGACGGCTGCTAAGCATTAAGCCATGCAGAGTAATATTTCCGCGCCTTGGCAAGCTTCGGGTTGATGATGACCTGGCAGTAGCCCTGTTCCGGATGCTTCGCGTAGTAGTTCTGGTGGAAATCCTCGGCGACATGGAACACGGGCAGCCTGCTCACCTCGGTGACGATCGGGTGCGCCCACAGTTCCTGGTTCCGTTCGATCGCCTCCTCGAAGAGGATCTTTTCCTCCGTGGTCTCATAGAACATGGACGAGCGGTACTGGGTGCCGACGTCGTATCCCTGGCGGTTGAGCGTGGTGGGATCGTGAAGGGCGAAGAACATGTCCAGGATGACTTCGGCGGGGATGACGTCCTCGTCGAAAGTCACTGCCACCACTTCGGCATGGCCCGTGGTGCCCGAGCAGACCGAGTAGTAGTCCGGATGGCGGTCGTGCCCGCCGGTATAGCCCGAGATGACGGACGTGACGCCTTTGGTTTTTTGATAAACGGCATCAAGGCACCAGAAGCAGCCTCCGCCAAGCACAAAAGTTTTCATGTCCTCTTCAATGGTTGGAGTGCGCCGATGATTCCCCCACCACCTTACGAGACTGTTACACGTGCGGGCGAGGCCAACGAATAGGGTAAAAATGAGGATATGGAACCTGTGAACACCGACGTTGCAGAAGACGCGCGTACTGCTGATCCCGCCGGTGCTGATCCGACCGATGCCGAATCGTCCGCTGTCCCCACCCTTGGAGAGATCCTGTTGGCGGTGGAAGAGCTCTGGCCGGAGTCCCTCGCCGAGGACTGGGACGAGGTTGGCCTGGTGGCCGGCCATCCGTCATCCGAGGTCAGCAAGGTCATGTTTGCCGTTGATCCCACCCTGGATGTCATCGAAGAAGCCATCGAATGGGGTGCCGACCTCCTGATCACCCACCACCCGCTGCTCCTCAAGGGAGTCACGTCGGTAGCGGCCACCACGGCCAAGGGCAAAGCGGTCCACCGCCTGATCGAATCGGGAACGGGCCTGCTGACGGTTCATACCAACGGTGACTCCGCCGTCGGAGGCGTTTCGGACGTGCTGGCCGACGCCCTTGGCCTCCAGGACGTAGTTCCGCTCACCCCGGCTCCGAACGGTCTGCCCGAAGAAGGCATCGGGCGGGTGGGCGACCTCGAGGACGTGATGACGCTGGGGGATTTCGCCGCACGGGTCTTCGGAATCCTGCCGTCCGTGGCGGGAGGCGTGCGCGTTTCCGGGGACAAGGACGCCCTGATCCGTCGGGTCGCAGTATGCGGCGGGGCCGGCGACTCCCTCTTTAACGAGGTGCGCGCGAGCAACGCGGACCTCTTTGTCACGGCGGACCTGCGCCACCACCCCGCGTCCGAGGCCCGCGAAAACGCCGTGAACGACCGCCCGTACCTGATCGATGTTTCGCATTTTGCCAGCGAATGGCTGTGGCTGCCCGCAGCGGCAGAGGCGCTGGGAAACGTCCTCAGCGACCAGGGACACGACGTCGACATCCGCGTCAGCACAACGAACAGCGACCCGTGGGACTTCATTCTCACTCCGGGCGGGGACTAGAGTCTAAACTGCGCCGGTCCGGTGCCCGGCTGCGGCCGGTAGGAACAAGCGGAGGTAATAGTGGCCAAGGCAGCACCGGCGGAACAGTTGAAATTGCTCGAACTGCAGGCACTCGACGCCAGGCTGAAATCGCTGTCCAACCGTCGCCGGACCATCGAAGGTGATCCCCGGATCAGTGACCTCCAGGCCGCGCTGTCCGTGGCCAACGGCGAACTCGGAGCCGCCAAAGTGGCGGTTCACGACGCCGAAGCGGAACTCAAGCGCTCCGAAGGGGACGTGGAACAGGTGGCCGCCCGGATCGAACGGGACGAAGCGCGGCTCAACAGCGGCACGGGCCTGTCCAAGGACCTCGTTGCCCTGCAAAGCGACATCGCCTCGCTCAACAAGCGGCGTTCGGCGCTGGAAGATGTTGAGCTTGAAGTCATGGAGCGCCTCGAAGGCCTCCGTGAACGCCAGGCGGCCCAGCAGATGATCGTGGACGACGTCCAGGGATCCTTTGGCGTGATCCGCGCCGAACTGGACGCGGCGCTGGCCGAGATTGCCGCCGAGGAGGCAGAGGTCGGCAGCAGGCGCAAGGAGTTCGCCGCGGGTCTGGATGCAAGCCTGCTTGCCGTCTACGAAAAGACGCTCGCCAAGCGCGGAGTGGGCGCGGCCAGGCTGTTTCACGGCAAGTCCGAAGGCTCCGGCATGCAGCTCAGCCCCGGCGACCTCGCCGAGATCAAGGCAGCCGCGGAGGACGACGTCGTCTTCTGCCCCGACTCCGGCTGCATTCTGGTCCGCTCGGCAGAGTGGGCCTAGGCACTAGCCGGGCAGGATGATGTTCAGGCCGTGCGGCTTGCGCGCGCTGCCTTCGACCAGCTCCGCTGTCCACTTCTCGCCCGCGGCCTTGAGCAGCTGGGCCGGGGTGCGGGGAGCGGCGCCGCGGCGCGTCAGCAGATGCCGTGCCAGCTCGCCGCGGGTGTGCTTGGCGAAGTGGCTGACCACCTTGCGGACCCCGTTGGCCTCAGTAAAGACATTGACGGCAACGGTCTGTGCCGGCGGCGGAGCCCAGGCAGCGGAATAGGTGCTGGACCGGCAGTCCACCAGCAGCTCACCTTCGGTTGCGGGTGCAAGGGCCTCCGCGATCTGCGGCTTCCAGAACGAAGCCAGGCGGCCGACGTCGGGCAGGGACGTTCCCATCGACAGGCGGTAGGCGGGCACCCGGTCAGCGAAGCGGATGGCGCCCCACAGGGCGGAAATCACCAGGACCGATTCATCCGCTTTGCGGCGCTGCGCCGCCGTCAGGGACTGGTAGCTCAGCGCGTCGTACAAGACGCCGGAATAGACCTGGTGCGCCGGAGCGGCTGGTTCCGTACGGAGCCGGGTGTTGCGTTCGACGTCGGCACTCAGCGAGGCGCCGACGCCCAGCAACGCGAGGGCATCCTGGTGGGCGCTGACTCCACCCAGCGCCTCCAGCACCTTCGCGCGGTACGTATTCAACGCGGGAAAGCTCAGGGCGGCCCAGTCGACGGCTTCACCGTGGACAGCGGGGGTCTTGCCTTCGGACGGCGGCAGGAGAATCAGCACCGTACGATCTTACCGGCGGGGTCAAAATGCGGTTGCCGCGGCGACGCGGCAAGACATCAGGCGAGATGCCGTCCCAGGAACGAGAGCACGTCCACGTAGTCTTTCGGACACCGCCCCGCGGCTCAGGCAGCCTTAATCGGCGGTTTGGCTGCGGTAGCTGTGGCCGCCTGGTTCTCGCGGGCGAGGAACGCTGAGAGCTCGCCGATGGTGCTCATCAGCGGTGCCGGAAACACGACCGTGGTGTTCCTGTCCACGCCGATTTCGACGAGGGACTGCAGATTCCTCAGCTGCAGCGCCAGCGGGTGCGCCATCATGGTGTCGGACGCGTCGCCCAGAGCCGCCGCCGAGATGGCCTCGCCTTCGGCGGCGATAATCTTGGCGCGCTTCTCGCGCTCCGCCTCGGCCTGCCGGGCCATGGCGCGTTTCATGCTGTCCGGGAGCTGGATGTCCTTCAGCTCCACCAGCGTTACCTCCACGCCCCACTCCAGTGTCAGTGCATCCAGGATTTCCCGGATGTCACCGTTGATGCGCTCGGTTTCGGACAGCGTCTGGTCCAGGCTGTGACGGCCCACCACCTTCCTCAGGGTGGTCTGGGCGATCTGGTCGATGGCCGCTGCGACGTTCTCGATCGCCACGACGGATTTCACGGCGTCGACCACCCGGTAGTAGGCCACAGCCGAGATGTCGACGCTGACATTGTCCTGGGTGATGATGCCCTGCGACTGGATTGGCATTGTCACGATCCGCAGGCTGACCAGCGGAAGGCGGTCAATGACCGGGATGATGAACCTCAACCCCGGCATCCTGATGCCGATGACCCTGCCCAGCCGGAAGAGCACTCCGTGTTCATACTGGCGGACGATCCGGATGGACATCTTCAGCAGGATGAGCACCAGCACTGCGGCGGCGATGGCGATGTACATGCCGGTGGGGTCCATCAGGATCCCCTCCTTCTTGCCTGGGTTGATCTTGTTCAATTGTCCCACCAAGGGAATCGAAAGCGCCTGGCATCCGCTGCGGAACCGGGCAGCCTGGGTTGCCCGTAGAATGAAACACGGATGGGTTGACCAGGCGGCCGCGCGTCACGCAAGTGGCTCGAGGAACGTCCGGGCTCCGCAGAGCAGGGTGGTGGGTAACGCCCACTCGGGGTAACCCGCAGGCCAGTGCCACAGAAAACAGACCGCCCGCGTCGCGCCGATTTGAAAGCGGCACGAAACAGGTAAGGGTGAAACGGTGGTGTAAGAGACCACCAGCTTCCCGGGTGACCGGGAAGGCTAGGTAAACCCCACCCGGAGCAAGGCCAGACAGGGCACGTTTGAGGGCTGCTCGCCCGAGTGTCCGGGTAGGCCGCTGGAGGGCGCCGGCAACGGCGTTCGTAGATGGATGGCCGCTATTTCCGCACCGGCAACAGTGCGGGAACACAGAACCCGGCGTATCGGTCAACCCATCCACCATAACGCCGCTTTCGCCGCGTCATTCCGGGAATTTTGCCCCAAGTTGCCGGGGTTTAGGCAAGTGGAACTTGTCGCGCTAAATCAGGGTTCGATCGCGTAATGGTGGAGTGTTTTGCCCATAATTTGCCCATGGGATTTCCGGCTCTAAGACTGGAAAGACTGCATGATGGACAGGTGCCCGGCACGGTCCGAGATGAGGCACTTGGCCAGATAGAAAGGCCTGCCTCCGTGGCGGACGTACTGGGTGAGGACAAGCACCGGATCCGAGGCGCGGAGGTCCAGCAGCTTAGCGCGGCTCGGCCCAACCTGGCTCAAACTAATCTGGCACTCGCCGGGACCAGTCAGCCGCCCCAGGACCCTATTCAGGGTGGCCATCATCGTGCCCCCGCCGTCGTCCGCCACCTCCACTGTCCCGGCGACGTTCTCCTGCAGCTGCGCGATGCGCTCACCGTCACGAATCAGTACCGACTCCCACAGCCACACGTCAGCCCCCGGCTCGACGCCTACGCCGGGCGCGGCAAACTCGGACGCCGGCTGCCGCACCACCTGGACGCGCTTCACTTCCACCGGTCGGCCGCTGCACATCGTCTCGACGCTGCTCGGCCACCTAAACCTGGAAACCACGCGAGGTTACACGGCAGTGTTCCCCGAGCAAGTCATCCAGGCGCACCACACCTTCATCGAACGGCGCCGGCAAACCCGCCCTGATCATGAACTGCGGCCAGCCACCGAGACGGAGTGGGCCGAGTTCGAACAGCACTTCCTCCTCCGACGGGTCGCTCTGGGCACCTGTCACCGCCCGTACGCCACCCCCTGCGTGCATGAACACGCTTGCATCAAGTGCCGGTTCCTTCAGGTGGATCCAGCCCAAGCAGGCCGTATCGAGGACATGACCGCCAACGCCGAAGAACGGCTTGACGAGGCACGAAACCACCAATGGCTTGGCGAAGTGCGTGCCTTGGAAGAAAGCCTCGTTCACCTTCGGCGCCGCAGAGAGAGGAAACGAGGCAGTTCGGGGATCAGGCGAAAACCACATCGTTGAAGTAGAAAAAGCCGCAATTTTGGGAATCGGTAGTTTGGGGCGTCTCGTATCCCTAGCGATTCGAGACATCTGGGTTATGAGACACATCGCCTCGGTTCGGAGAAGGGTTCAGCTGCCCGTAAGGGGATCCGTGGGTTCTTGCGGTGATTGCAA
>NZ_JAGGPP010000047.1 GCF_018613755.1 Arthrobacter sp. ISL-72 | reverse complement strand
GGGCCGCGGTGCCCGTGATCGCGGAACTCTCACGGAGCGAAGGGCGGCGGCAGTTCGCTAGGCACTACATCAAATGCTTACAAAAGAGGGTGTGGACAGTGTCCACACCCGGGGCTTCGGAGTCGGTTGTACCGGCGTCGGACTGGGCCGGACTGGGGAGGTTTTCGGCGGAGCGGCGGATTCGCAGGGGAAGAGGCTGGTTCGAGTCCCACCTCGGGCACGTGTTTTCCCTGGTCAGGGGCTTGTGGGCCTCTGAGTGTGGACACTGTCCACACCCTGTTCGGAGATTGTTGGCGGGTGTCGGCCGCGCGGTGTGTAGTTATCTTTGGCCGTTCCTTGTGGCCGGTTAGTTCCTTTCCATGGATTGGGTGAATTTCTTCCTTGCCTACTCATTCATCGCAGGGACAGGTCTGGGCTACATGACCTGGCTGGTCTGGGGGAGCGGGACTATGCCGGCTTGGGATTTATTTCTTTCTCTCACGACTGTTCATGGGTGCTGCCCGGGGCTTACTACATGACCTATGGCTCCGTTTTTCGGCAGTCTCCATGCGCAGGGCGACGCCCATGCGGTTGGGGCCACGATGATGTAGACCAGGTTCCTGCGCGGCAGGAAGCCGATGGTAGGTCCGATCAAGCTGAGCACGTCGGCCAAGGCTGAGCGTTTCCATGACTCCGGTTCCCTCAGCGCCTGGCCGGTTCTGAACCCGGCCATTGGATGTGGGCGTTGTTCTGATAACGGAGTCACCGCTGGGTTGAGGGGCCGGAGTGCAACTTGGGGAAACCGGCCGAAACCACGACAATTTCGTGGGGAGATAAGCGACGGAGGAGCGCCGAACGAAACTTCGTGGGCGGCCGGCGCGGAGCGCCCTGATTGCGCGACGTGGGCAGGGCCTCCATAAAGGTGTTCCTGCTGTGCGCACTATTCGTCAGAGCCGTCGTCCTGCTTCTCCTCGCGGCCCCAGAAGACGTCCGCCGCGGCCTCAATGACGGCCTGAACCACAGCCCAGATGACCTCCAAGAGGATGGACATGCGGCCACGATACGACGAACGGCGTGCAGTGCATAGATGGAAACCGTGGTGCGGAACCAATGGTCTGCGGCGCGCATCTGCCATGGCGGGTCCGGATGCAATCGCTCTCAATTCGAGTTCGATAAGTGTGGGGACAGACATGTTTTCCGTTCGTAGAGCGGCTCGCCTTGAGGGGCGGTGTCCAGAGTTGGATGACGGCGGCAGGGTAGCCCAGTGCCGCGGCTGCTTTAGTAGGCCTTGACCCGTTGTCCGACCACTAGATGGATGAGCGCAAACATATGGGCTTCGTCGATCGCTTTCAGTGCTGCTTCATTTGCGGTAGGGATGTCGGCATCGTGGTCGACTTTGATGCCGAATCCACCAAAGGCTTGTGCCATGAGCGCAAATTCCGGGTTTTTTCAGTTGCGTTCCGGAGACCCGGTCAGGGTATTGGCGTTCCTGGTGGGAGCGGATAGTTCCGTATTCCTGGTTGTCCATCACGATCACCAGGGGAGTGGCACCGTACTGGGCTGCTGTGGCCAGTTCCTGGCCGTTCATAAGGAATTCGCCGTCACCAGCGATGGTGACGATGCGCCGGCCTGGGTATTCCAAGGACGCCGCGATGGCCGAGGGGATGGAGTACCCCATGGAGCCGTTGCGGGCGCTGATCATGGAGGCGTGGCCCTGGGAGGGGAAATAGCGGTGTGCCAAGTTGGTGTGTTCGCCGGCGCCAAGGGTGATCATGGCATCGGTCGGCAGCGCGGGCACGAGGTTGGCCATCAAGGTGTCCATCCGTGCAGGGCCGGCCGTAGGCGTCGCCGGAGGGAGGGCTGCGAAGGATTCCTGCTCACTGCGCATCCGTGCCGTCCGGGCTTTCCATTCGTCCTTTACCGGGAGTTCGATTTTGGCAAGGTCGTGAACGGAACCGTGCCCTGCGTCCGCCATTCTGCCGCTGCGGGAATGTGGTGCTTTTCCAGCCAGGCTGTGAGCTGGTCGGCGCCCTTTTGTGTCCAGTCATTGCCACCGGTCACGAACAGCGGCTCGCTCGATGCTGCCAGGGCCGCGGCCAGGGCATTGGAATCCGCTGTGGTCATGCCTCCCGTGGCAACAGGGATCGGCGGGTGAAGTTCGGCGGGGATCTGTTGCCTGATGACGTCCTCGGGCAGCCTGATGACGACGGGACCGGGGGCGTCCGCTCATTGCCGCAAAGATGGCCTCGGCGACGATTTCGGAGGCGCGTTCGGCATGGTCCAGGACCATAACGCGCTTGGCTCCGGTGTCGAACCAGGCTTTGATGTCGAATTCCTGGAAGGCCTCGCGATCGCGGTGGGCGAAGGGGATCAGGCCCACGAACAGCATCATGGGTGTGGAATCCTGCCAGGCAGTGTGCAGCCCAACATGGGCATTGGCCGCACCCGGACCCCGGGTGACCATCGCTATGCCGGGGAATTGGTTCATCTTGCCGTCGGCTTCCGCCATGTAGGTCGCGCCACCCTCGTGGCGGCAGACTATGGTTTCGATCATTGAGTCGTGAAGCCCGTCAAGTACATCCAAGAAGCTCTCGCCGGGGACAATATGCGCCCGCCTGATGCCGTGTGCGACAAGCGAATCAACAATGACGTGCCTGTTGATTTGTGGGTTTGCCCGCCCTGGCGGGCTGGAGGGTTTCCACTGCAACGGTCACTTGCTCACCGCTTCGTTCGCTAGGACGGCAATTGCCCTCCCAAGGTTGTGGGCGGGTTGGCATGGGGGAAGTGGCTTGGCCAATGTTGTCGACTCCATCGTCAATGCAGCTGATGCTGCTACTCAATGTCACAAACGAAAATATTGTCTTCTACTGATACCTGTTGGCTGCATTAAGAAGCGCGGGTACCAGCTGTGCAGCTGGTACCCGCGCTTCTCGGAGGAGCCGTTCTAACGAGTGACTCCGTGCATCTCGGAGGTCGGGGGGTAGAACGGGATCTCCGGCTTTTTCGCACCAATGATTACGCAGATCAGTGCATCTTCTTCGCTGACAGTGCGAAGGCTCCGGGGCACTCCTGCAGGAACACGAATGAGGTCACGGTAGCCCAGGACACGACTGGCCTTTTTTGTACCGTCCTCGACGTCGTGGACGCTGAACTCCACCTGCCCCTCGAGGACAAAGAACACCTCTTCGACGTCGGGGTGCGTGTGCTCAGGTCCTACGCACCCGGCGGGCAGAACCATATTGGAGAACGTGAAATGCTCGGCCTGGAGGATGTTGTTGTCATCCGAGTGGTCACCGGTAGCTCCGGAGCCAATGTAGCGGACCTGTCCGCGGCGGAATTTTTCGCCCATCTTCGTCTGGAACTTCAGGGTATCGAAGTCTACGATGCGGCTTTCACGGGAAGCGATAGACGAATCGATGAGTTCTTCGAGTTCTGTTGTCGGTGCACTTACGGTTTCGCTCATTGTTGGACCTCTCGGACTGGGGCGGATTTACAGTCATCAAAGCTTACGGGAACTCCCTCAACTCTAACTATCTCAAGACTAAGGGTTTTTGAACTAAGTAACAAGCCCCTAAGCAAAAGCGGTACCGAATTCATTGAATCGTGGGAAACTCAGTGTTAAGGTTCATTACTGACACTCTGGAGGGCAATAGGCCATGGCCAACAAAACAACCGAAGCCGATGCAATCGACGGCATACTTGCAGACTGGGCGCGGGAGCGTCCTGACCTCGATGCGAGCTCGATCGGCATCCTCGGCCGGCTCATGCGTCTGGGCAACCAGGTTCGCGCGGTAGAAAGTTCCTACTTTGACGAGTACGGTTTGACGCTGGCGTCCTTTGATGTGCTGGCTAATCTACGTCGCTCCGGACCCCCTCACCGGAAAACTGCCGGGGAGCTCGCTACGTCATCCATGCTCACGACAGGCGGCATTACCTTCCGGTTGGACCGGATGGAGGAACAGAACCTAATCGAGCGAGTACGAACTCGAGAGGACCGCCGGGTTGTCTACGCCCAACTGACCGCTCATGGCAAGGCTGTTATAGATGAGGCATTCGGTAAGCATTTAGAGCAGCAGCGTCAGCTGTTGAGTGGTCTGACGTCATCGGAACTCGACCAGCTGGCAATGCTGCTGAAGAAGGCAGAAGCATCGGTGGTGGCATATGATGCCGGCGTGATGGAAGCGGTTGACCAAAATTCCGAAACCAGCCCTGTCAAGATGCAATAGTCACTATTCCGCTGGCACCTCGCCGAACAGGACGTTTACCACCGGCCGCTCTAGCGCTCGGTTCGCACCTGTACTCGAGGAAACACAGTACATGATATGGTTTCGCGCAGGCCCGGATTAGGCAGGTCAGTGCGTCAGGAGGCCCTAATGCCTGGGAGCATCCTGCCTCAGGCGCCGCGCTCTTACGCTCACATAAGACCACCGCGGGCACCAATGATTGCTTCCAGAGAGCGGAGTACGGCGAAGGGTACTACGCCGCTTGTCCTTGGGTTTTCCTCGGAGGGTTTGTTGCGGATTTCGAACCGGTATTCGCCTACGTTTCCTGAAGCCTCGATGACGTGGCTGGTCAGTTCCGCTCCGGGGTCTGCCCTGACCCGCACCGTCACAGAGTCCCAGTCGTTTACGGCTATGGCAACGGCCGCGGCTGCGTTCAAGGACTTCGGGAAAAGTAGGGCAGCTTCAGCCGCCGGTCCCTGATAAACGTCCAAGGGGCCACGGGCGCTTTGTATTTGCTCGACTAGAGCATCCTCCATCCAGGGTTGGACGAGGGAGCCCGGCAACTTCGTCGTCGTGATCGTGACTCTGTCATAGCCTTCCATGCGGGCGCCCGAGGACAAAAGATCAAGGCCGCCGACTGCACCTGAGGTCAGGAACAGCCGTCCCGGCCCTGCTGCGTGAAGCTGCTTTGAGAGTCCTCTATCAGCAAGTGCGCCGATAGAAGTCACGAGCAGATCGACCCCCGCCGAGAGCACAACCTCGCCATGGTCAACAAGCGCTTCCTGGCCGGCACATTCAACCAGCAGGTCACAGCATTCCAGTGCCTGCTCCAGCGTGATCTGGCCTGCGGGAGCACCGCTAAGAGGACGGCGGGAGATAATTCCTTCTAAAGAGGCCCCGGGGACCCGCCCCGCGGCGACATCCGCAGCAACCCGCGCTCCGATGGCTCCATACCCGATAATCCCGACACGGCAAGTCTGCGCTGGCTTCATTTTGTCCTTCGAACTTCTTGGTCTCCCCGGGCGTGTACAAGCGGCCATGAATGGTTTCATGCCCCAGCCAACTCTCCGGTGTGGAGAAGATATAGTGTGTTTCGCAGGCGAGCAGGTGGCGTACTGCGGCACCTTGACAGATCAGCTTCGCGGCATGGTCTTAAAGTTCTCTACCGCTCGCCATCACCCTGTCCTAACCGGTGCTTAGGCACCCGCAGCGACCTGTTGTGAGGGACGGTAGGTTGGCCTTGAAAGTCAGCTGCTAGTTACAGCTGACTTTCGTGGGCCAACACCTACACTGGGCCCTCCCTCCGCCCGCATCGCCGCAGTTGGCGCTATTTGCGCTGGTGGGCAGCCCCAATGATCCCTTAGTGCTTCAATTTCCACGGTCAAGCCATCCTCGACGAGCCGGCTCACCTCCACCAGGGCGGAGCAAGGAAAGTCGCCGGAAAAAGTTTCCGACTTTGCCGTGCCGACCAGTCCCTTTTCGCTGATGTCTGTGAGGTAGACGCGCAGGATGAGGATGTCGTCAAGAGATGCCCCGCAGGCTTCCGTCAGGTCCTTGACTCGCCGGAAGGCTTCTTTTGACTGCAGGTAGGTGTCACTTCCGCCTACAACTCCGCCGGAGTCGCCCGCATGCATCCGGAGAGGAAAAAGTGCTTCCCATGGACTCGGGCATTACTAAACATCTTCTTGTGGGGCGGTTCGGGGACTGTCGTGGTTGTGGCTCGACTCATCGGTTGGCCCTTTCATTGGATTCCCTGCGCAGGCGTTCACGTACCGGCAGGAAGTCATATGTGAGGTAGAACTCAGTTGAGAACACTCCCCAGGCCCGTCGTTCAAGCTCCACGTTGATCGAATTCAGCAAAGCAGCCGGGAACCGGCGTGTAACTATCTGCCCGACGCCCATGGTCACTACCCAGGAGACGATTTCGCAGCCCTCGGGCGCGAAACCGTTCCACCAGTCGCCCTCGTCCAACCCGGCTTGGATCTGCTCCAGATGCTGACTGGTCATGCCGCAGGAAGACGGTCAGAAGCATAGATTCCCTGTCATCCACTACACGCTCTCGCCTGTCAGCATGGCGGCCTGCCTTTGGGCGTCGGCTTCGTATACGCGGCGGATCCGGGCGACGCCAAGATCATGCTGGTAGAGGTGTTCGTCTTTGTCAGCGTCTGCGGCGAGTGCTTCGAGTACTTCGCGGTCCTGCTCCAGGACTTCCCAGTGCTTTTCCTCAAGGGT
>NZ_JAGGPP010000046.1 GCF_018613755.1 Arthrobacter sp. ISL-72 | reverse complement strand
GGTATTGACATGAGGCAACAGGGGGGGCCCACTCGTATAGAAGGTCGTGCCTAGAGCGCCTGCCCCTGCTCCAGCAACTCTGGATTCCGCTTTATCCGGAATGATGCACACCTTGATGGCAGTACGTAGCTGATCTCCACACGAGGGCGAAGGGCCCTGATCAAGCCGCTACCAGCTCATTCTCAGACAGATAAGGGCTCTTCTGAGCCGTTCCGACTCGGCGGCCTAATGGGCCGGTTCCCTGGTCTCGGACAGAGGGGCAACGTCGTCGGCACTTCCCGGGTGCATACCAAACCGCCTGCGGACCTCAAAGCTGAGCAGAATCACGACCAGCGTCACGCCACTCATCAGGAACTGGGACTGGGTATCGGGAAGAATGGCCATGGCCACGATCACCGCCAGCATCAGGGCGATGGTCGCGTAACTCAGCCAGGGGAACAGCCACATCTTCAGCTTCAGGGCAGCGGGGTCCTCGCGGTCTAGCCTCTTGCGCAGAACCACCTGGGAAGCGGCGATCACGAGATACACGAAGAGTGCCACCGCGCCGTACGAATTCACCAGGAACCCGAAGACAAGGTTGCCCCACAAGTACACACAGACCACGGACACATACCCGACCGCGGTGCCCAGCAGGATGGCCCGGCGGGGCACGCCACCCTTGGATAGCCTGGTGAAGAACTTGGGTGCATCGCCGTTTTTGGTCAGCGCGAAGAGCATGCGCGAACTGGTGTACAGCGCGGAGTTAAGGCAGGAAAGTACGGCGGTGAGGACGATGAAGTTCATGATGGTGCCCACGGCCGGAATGCCCATTACATCCAGCACCGCCGCGTAAGGGCTCACCCCGACGCTCTTGGCGTCCCAGTTCTGGACCGTCACCACAATGAAGATGGAACCGACATAGAAAGTTACCACCCGGGCCACAATCGAGCGCATGGCGCGCTTGACGGCCGTTTGGGGTTCTTCGGATTCGGCCGCCGCGATGGTGATGATCTCGGCGCCAGTGTAGAAGGCCACGCAAGGGACGACGGCGGCAAGCACAGCACCCCAGCCCAGCGGAGTGAACCCGCCGTGACTGATCAGGTTTCCCAAGCCGGGGGTGGATTTGGGCCACAACCCGGTAATCCACAGCAGACCCATGGCCAGGAAAATAATGATTGCAACAACCTTGATGGAGGCGAACCAGTACTCGAACTCGCCAAAGGAGCGGGCCGAAATCATATTGGTACCGGTCAGCAGCAGCATCAGACCCAGACTGAGTGTCCACAGCGGGACCATCGGGAACCACAGCTGGATGATCCTCCCGCCAGCGATCGCCTCCACGGCCACCACGATGACGAAGAAGTACCAGTACATCCAGCCGGTGGTAAATCCCGCCCGTTGACCCAATGCCTGCCGCGCATAGACGTAAAAGGATCCGACGACGGGACGGGCCACGGCCATTTCCGCGAGCATCCGCATCAAAAGCAATGTGATGACCCCACCGATCGCGAAGGAGATGATTGCCGCCGGGCCGGTATTGCTGATCACCACGCCGCTACCCACGAAGAGCCCGGCGCCAATGACCCCACCGATGGCGATCAAATTCATATGCCTGCGTTTGAGGCCCTTACTAAGGCCACCGCTCTCGGCTTGCGCCTTACCAGCGTTGTCCACGTTCCCTCCAAAATCATTTGACGGAACCCGTTCGGAGCGTGCCACGATGGGCCAGGCTAGGGTCCTTCGGAGGTCGATCCGCACAGCATTGTGAAGGAGTGATTCCTATCACTCCTTCAGGTGTAGCCCCAACCTACGCAGGTGTCACTAGGGCGCGCAGGGCCAGATCAGGAGTGGCGAGGCCGTTGACGGCCATGGGTTTCATCCTAGGCACACCCAGTGTCAGTAACAGTTCCTGTGGGCCAGACACAGGGCGCAGGCTGTGTCGCGCCCTCAGGCTTGACGAGAGTCCTCGCGTAGTCCGCCGGGAGGTCGGGTTCAGTGCCGATCACCCCACCCGGCTGCCCTCTACCTGCTCAATCCTTTCTGCAGGGCTTCGCCGGACCGCTTGTTCCACGCGACTTCGCGCCGAGGCCTTGCCTGCTGCCTTGGCTACACCGGCGCTTAGGTGTTCCTTGGTCCTGGTCGGCGCTCAGCCGCGCCTGTACAGCCTCTCTATCGGCTACGCCATCAAGACTTGCTGCCAGCCCCTGCCGACTACTACTTTAAGGCAAGCTCCTCCTGCCGCCACTGGAACGATGCATCCCATTGGGGAAGCGGGGGCCCCAGTGAAGTGGCGGAGCACCAGGGAGCTCGGCAGGGGCCCGCCCACTCGCCACCGCCTCCGAGATCGAGAGCTTAATCGGAGGGCGCGCGTAGTCGCCTTATCGGCAGGCTGACGGTATGCCGGTTTACTTATCCGTTGACTCCGCCGCTGCATGTCTCGCCGGGTTCGGGGGTTTGCGGTCCTTGTTGGAACGCCTTGATGAATGCGGGCAGTCGAGGATCCGACGGGTCAGTGACGTTCAGTTGTTTGCCCCAAGCGGTGGCTTCGATTCGTGAGCCTTGGCCGGGGAAGGGGCTGATCAGGACGTGGCTCTGATTGCTTGCAAGCCGGGCGAGTGTGGCGATGTCATCAGCGGGCAGCCCGGGTTGGTAGCTGATCCAGACGGCACCGTGTTCGAGTGAGTGCACTGCCCGGGTTTCCTGCACGGGCCGGTCATAGACTCCGCAGTTCGTCCAGACCGGTGAGTGGTCTCCCCCGGCGCCGGGACGCTGCGGATAGGTCACTGCCGTCTGGACGTGGTTAGTGCCCAGGTGCGGATAGCTGATAACTCCTTCGATCATGGTCGGCTCCTTCTCCGCTGCCGGGTTCGGTTGTCCGGTGCCGCTCGCGGCGAGTCCGTAGGTGAGAGCCCCGAGGGCGAGAATGAGAGGCACGCCGACGGCCATCAACGGCCACCGACAGCTGGCGGGCTCTTTTGGCTCTTGCCTGTCGGTGGCGGCATGTGCGGGTTGGTGGGAGCGGGTTGTTATTCGGGGTTGCATGGTGCCGCCTTCGGACGGAGGGGATGGGTGCTTGTCTGGGATGACGGCTGGGTGATGAGCCGCCACCGCCCCTTCACGGCGCGATAGTGGCGGGCTTCTGGAAGAGGGTGCCTTGAAGGATGCTTCCGTGGAAGGTGCGGGCGGCGACGATGGTCCAAGTTGCCACGAGGAGGGCGTAGCCGGCGACGGCCATCGCGTCGAAGGCGGCCAGGTGGGTGTGGGCGGCGACCGGCCACACCGGTGACGCAGGTTCCGATCAGGAAGGTGAAGGACCACCAGGTCAGGGAGAACGGCAGGCCCTGGCGCGCACCTTCCCCGGACCTGAGCGCAGCGGCCACGCGACACGGTCCTGGTCGCGGCACGGAGCATCCCTGGGCACGGCGGCTGACACCTGTCACGGCTGGCGGGCTGGCAGCAACAGCATTGGTCAACGGGAACATGGCAGTGGAACCCGGGACGCTCTCGAGCACCTGCTTACAACCGCAGGGGCCGGGACCCTGGCAGATCCGATGGTGGAATTATCGGCGACGGCGGCCGTCCGCTCTGCCATCGCCGCGGGCACGCCCCGGGTGTGCTCAGTGCACTGGGCGTCCGTGACGACCTGGCCCTGCACCGGCAACAACAGCCTCACGCTACTTGGGGTCGCCTGAGATATGGAACGGGATCGTTGTGATCTTGGACGCGACTCCGATCGCTTCGAGATCTCGTGCATCAATCGTGCCATCACCGTTAGCGTCCGGCACGACGTTCGGGGCGTCGTTGTAGATGCCGTCGTGGTTGAGGTCGGCAATCACGGCGACGGTCAAGGTGCTGTCCACGTCCTGGCCGGCAATCGGGGCGCCGACGATCCAGGAATCCCAAATTTCAGAGCCTTTTTTCGAGCGGTCGGTCACGCCGGTGAGGTTGAACAGGTTGGCCAGATTCGTGCCAGGACCGGAGAAGCCCTTGATTGTGCTGTTGGTGGTGGATGCGAGTACAACAAGGCCGGGCAAACGATCATCCTGACCGGTTGAGAATGACCCAGGAAAGGGCGCCGTGTTCGCATGCGCGGCGGGTCCGGTGAGCTGCAGCCCGGTGAAGCCTGCTGCCGCCAGGCCGCCGTCGTACCGCACACTCAGATCGACGAACCAGCCAGCACCAGCGATTCCGGCATTATCGCCCTTTCCAGGGGCAAACACCTCGATCTCCACCGGATGCTTTTCCGAGGCGGCGGGGACAGACGCCGCCGGTGTCGGACTCGCGATTGCAGCCCCGGCCACAATCGCGCCCAACGCCCCCGCAGAGCCAACAACAGCGGCAATTCGACGGTTACTGATTTTCATATGATTCTTCCTTTGCTCGGCTTACTGAAGAGAAGTGAATATTGCGGCGCCAAAGACCCTGCGCCAGCCATAACGACGAGGGATTGGACCGGATCGTTCACTTACAAACAAAGGCTCGCCGCCGTACCCGGGCCAAGCGGGATCCCTTCAATACGCCAAGGTGGTCTCCGAAGGGGGATCGACATGCTCAAGCCGCAGCCAAACGCCCGCTTATGAAAGGGCGAATCCGAGGCCCAGGAGCTAGGCCCACGGGTGTCTGCCATGCCAAGACTTCCGCGGCCATCGGAAATGCACACGAATTCTGACATTCCCTGCTGCAGACGACGTCGAAAAATGACAGAGGGGTCCAGTAAAGAGCCCACGTGTGATTGTTAGCCGGGAATGGCGGCTAAATCGCAGCCGATGTGGCGGTTTTGGCGTGCCGTTCGGGCGGCGAGCACGCTACTCCCGCCCCATGAATACCCGCGCATGCCAGTTCAAAATGGACAGGGGAGCGGCCGTAAAAGGGGGCTTGTGCCTGACTTTGGGCCGGGGCCGGTTCTCCCAGAACCCCGGGCTTAGAACTGCTCGGCCAGCGCCCGGTTCACGGCGGAGACGTCCAGGAACGCAGGATCAAAACGCTCATCCGACCCGGTCATTTCTGCCACCCACGCGGAGTATTCGGCGTGGTCGGGATACGACGGGCCCGCCAGCGCGTCCATAATTTACCGATTCCATCAGCAAACGCAGGGAAGCTGGAAGGGATCTTGGCGGCCGACCCCGCAGGGTCACGGACAGTCAGACTCGAAGCGCTGTCCGCCTGGTCGAAGCCGGTGAACCCGCAGCGCAGGTTGCCCGCGATCTCGGAATGTCCCGAGCAACGTTTTATAGACGGTCCCGAGCCCTCACGAACTAGCCGCGTCGCATCCCCCTTAGACCACACCATGCAAGACAACCGGTGCCGCAGAACCGCCATTTTGAGCTGCGATTTAACCGCCATTCCGAACGAACAGTCACAGACGTACATCGGCCCAAGGCCCGCACCGCAGCCATCAATCAGATCAAAAGCCTTCTCGTTTCAGCTCCGGACAAACTACGGGAAAAATACCGAGGTTTGGGTACCGCGGCAATGAACACGACCCTGCAGCGCACCCGACCTTCGGGCCATATGGCTGACCCCGAGTACGTGTGCCTGCTGACGCTGAATCCCTGGCCACCCGTTGCCAGTCCCTCGCGGCAGAAATCGCCACCGCTGACGCCGCGCTCCAGGAAATTCTCGACACCTATGCTCCGATGCTCAGTGACCTGCTAGGGGTCGGAACGGAAGTAGCCAGCCAGCTCCTGGTCACCGTCGGAGACAACCCCGACCGCCTTGGGAATGAGGCCCAGTTTGCTGCCCTCGTCGGGGTTGCACCCATACCGGCGTCCTCGGGCAAGACAACCCGTCACCGGCTCAGCAGAGGCGGCGACCGGAACGCCAATCATGCCCTATATCAGGTCGTCCTGGTCCGTATGGCCTCGTGCCAACGGACCAAGGACTACGTGGCCAAACGCACCGCGGAAGGCAAGAGCAAACGGGAAATCCTGCGCTCCCTCAAACGCGACGCAGCCCGGGAAATTTACCGCCAGATCACCAACCCGCAAGCAGCCCCAAACAACTCCGATCTGCGCCAAATGCGGACCGACCTTGGTTGCACCACCACGACCGTTGCCCGCGAGCTTGGCCAGTGGCCCTCCAAGATTTCCCTCCTGGAACGAGGTCTCCTCCGCAATGACACTCTGGCCAAGCACTACCGCCAATGGTTGACCGACCAAACACCCACAGATACAACTCAGTGAGCATGCCAGCCGGCTAGGACGTCGGCTCTAACCCACGATCGCATCGGTGCTTTCCGCCGCCGGACAGCCGGCCGCCCCGTACTTTCAACGGCGGGACTCGCCTCCGGAGCGCGCCGCACCTGGAGTTCGTGATGAAATTGAGCGACGCAATGGAGGGATGGCATGCTGGTGTTTGACGCATTGGAGCGGCAGATTGTTGCCGCCCTGCAGCTGGATCCGCGCTGCCCGTGGCGCAAGATGGCCGCGGTGCTTGGCGAAGCCGAGCGGACGGTGGCGCGCCGTGGATCCCAGCTTCTGGAGTCCGGCGCCGTTGCCGTGGTGGGCGTTCGCCCCAGACCGGCCGCCGTGCTCGTGGAGATGCGGTGCAACCCGGGCACCGTGCGTGCTGCGGCCCAAGCACTCGCGCAAAGGACCGACACCACCTTCGTTTACACCACCACCGGAACGGGCGACTGTGTAGCGGAAATCCTCACCGAACCCAGCCGCATGAGCGATGTGTTGTCCGACGAACTGCCCTCCACCATTGGCCTGCGGGATTCCACCAGCTACCCGGTCCTGAGGTACTTCCGTACGATCCGGGGCTGGCGGCCGGAGATCCTCAGCGCGGACCGTGCCGAGGCGCTTCGCTCGGGATTGACTGCCGATTCGGGCATCCTGGAGGCACCGAAGGAACTGAACCGCCAGGACACCGAACTGGTGGAGGCACTGTGTGCCGATGGCCGGATGAGCTTCGAAGCACTCGGACGCCGCGTACGCGTTTCGGAAGCCACGGCACGTCGGCGCAGCGAGTGGCTTCTGGCCAACAACCAAGTCCAGCTGAGGGCCGTGATCGAACCTGCAGCTTTTGGGCTAGCTGTCGAAGCCCTCCTCTGGATCCGGGCGTCGCCGCAACACGTCGAACAACTGGGCAAAAACCTGGCCGAACTTCCGATGGTCCGTTACGCCGCGGCGATCGCAGGCGATTACCAGATCGTTGCTGACGTTGCCGTCGATGATATGTCCTCGCTCTACCGCTTCATCACGGGCTCGGACTGGGCCCGGTATGCCGCCGGAGTTGACGTTTCCATCCTGCTCGACGCCCGCAAGCGCGGCGGACGGTTCATGCGGACATCGTCGTAAGTGCCTGGTCACCAATGCCGGCGCCTGCAATAACAACTGGCGCGACGGCGGCGTAGCCCGTCTGTTGCTCGAAGGCGCGGCCCCAGCGGAGCAGCTGCATATCTGTGTAGTGGTTGCCAGCGAGCTGGAGTCCGATGGGCAGGCCGGCTGAGCTGAAGCCAGCGGGAACGCTGAGGACGGGAAGTCCGGTGGCGGACAGCAGGCAGGCCGAGCGCATCCAGTCCAAATAGGTCTCCGAGGCCACCCCGGCAACATTCAAGGGGTACCGCAGCGTCGCGTCGAACGGCAGGACCTGAGCGCACGGGCTGGCGAAAAGGTCGTAGCGGCCGAAGAACGCCTGGACGCTGCGTTCCAGCCGGGTCCGGGCGGCCGCAGTCTCGATAAGGTCTTTCGCTGTCAAAGCGAAGCCCTTGTTAACGTTCCAGTGCACTTCCGACTTGACCACGTCTCCGGAACGCTTCAGGATCGGTCCCAAACCAGCGGCAAAGTCCATGGCGCGGGTGTTGCCGAACACCAAGTCTGCCTCGCTGAAATCCGGGGTAGCTTCTTCCACGATCGCACCAAGATCCTCAAAGACCGCCAGCTGCCGTTCCAGGTGCTCGAGGATCTCAGCTTCCACTGGTACGCCAATGCCAAAGTCGCGCGACCAACCAATGCGCACGCCGCGCATGTCCGTCTCCAAAGATGACCTAAAGTCTGCGGGATCAAGGCCAGCCGGATGGGGGACGCGTGGGTCCTTGCCTGCCGTGACGGACATGAACAGCGCGATGTCCTCCACGCTTCTCGCCATGGGGCCGGTCCTGCCCAGCCACGCGTAGGCGTCAATGTCGGACGGCATGGGGATGACCGCCGTCGACGACCGGAAACCCACCAGGTTGCAGAAGGAAGCCGGGATGCGGAGCGAACCGCCCATGTCGCTGCCGTCGCCGATGCTTTGGACACGGGAAGCGACGACGGCGGCCACCCCGCCACTGCTGCCGCCAGCACTCAACGTGGGAGCGTACGGGTTTGTGGTGGTGCCAAAGAGGTCGTTGAAGGTGTGTGAGCCCGCACCAAACTCGGGAACATTGGACTTTCCGGTGGTGACCACTCCGGCTGCCTTCAACCGCGCAACGATGAGGCAGTCAGCGTCAGGAATGAAGTCACGCAACGCGATTGAACCCTGGGTGGTGCGCATCCCGGCGGTGTTGTTGGTGTCCTTATGGGTCATGGGCAGGCCGTGGAGGGGTGGAAGTTCAGCCCCTGATGCTGTGAGCTGGTCCGCGCGATGTGCCAGCGCACCGGCACCTTCGGGGTCGAGCGTCACCACGGCGTTGATAACCGGGTTCACTTCAGCGATGCGCTCCAAATGATCGGCCAGGGCCTCCCGGGCAGAGATTTTCTTCTCGCGGATGGCGGCGGTGAGTTCGACGGCGGACAGCTCGCCAATGGTGTCAGGCATGGTGCTCCTTTGCTGGGTGTTCACTGCCTGAAAGTGTGCCGGGTCACGCCTGACTCCGGAAGCGTGATGTCCCCGCTAAGGGCACTTTGACTGTTTCGGCCACTAAGTTGGCTGATACCGTCTTGTATTGCGTATGATCCGGCTCATAATGAAAGGTGTTGCTAACCCGTTGGCTGATCTGGTCGATGGGCAGGATTCGCCCTGGTGCAGCACGTACCACCCAATGTGGTTCGGTGCGGACTTGTAGCCGGGCTTTTACCCGGAGGTTTCCATGCACCAACCCCTGGCACTTCAACCGCTAGCAAACGACTCGACGGACATCCTGGCCATCGCCAACAGTCCCGTTCTGTGGATCTGCGTGGCCGGCGTGTTTGGCGTCATTATCATCCAGTCCGTGATCTTCATGAAGGCCGCCCGCCGGGCAGCGCGTTCCGTGGACATGAGCGTGCAGGACGTCAAGACCTCGTTCCGCTCCGGTGCCGTTTCGGCCATCGGCCCCTCCCTTGCCGTGTCTCTGGTGGCCATTGCACTCCTGGGCCTCTTTGGCGCTCCAGCTGTCCTGTCCCGGATCGGCCTGATCGGTTCGGCTGCGTATGACGTTTCCGCCGCCGGCATTGCGGCCGGTTCAATGGGCGCCAAACTTGGCGATGCCAGCTACACCCAAAGCGTCTTTGTAGTGGCGTTCTTTGCTATGAGCATCGGTGGTGCGATGTGGATGCTTGCCACCCTGATTCTGACCCCGCTGCTCCGCAAGGGCGACGCCAAGATCCGCTCGGTGAACCCGGCCGCAATGGCGATCGTTCCGGCCGCCGCCTTGATCGGCGCATTCTCCTGCCTTGGGCTCGCCGAACTTCCGAAGTCCGGGATCCACGTTCTGTCCTTCGTTGTCTCTGTAGGGGTCATGGGGCTCTGCCTGCTGCTGGCCAAGAAGCTCGGCAAGAGCTGGCTGCGGGAGTGGGGACTTGGCTTTTCGATCGTCATCGGCCTGGGCGCTGCGTACCTTGCAGTCGGTTCCGCGGTCGGCGCCTGAGCCCTTCCGGCTCCCCAAGCTGCCTCCTACTCCCGCCTGCAGGCCCTGACCATTGAGCACGAAAGGAACACCCCTCATGTCTTCGATAACTTCCGCTCCCGCCACAACCGGCACCGCCATGGCTGACTTCAACCGCACCACGTCCCGCTGGGGCCAGATCACCATGATCGCCGGATTGCTGATCTCGGTTGCCGGTCCGCTGTACCTCGTCTTTGCCAGCGGACTGGACATTGGCCCGGCTCAACTCTGGATCGCCTTCGCCGCAGTTGCTGCCACGTTCGGCATCATCTGGATCGTCGAGCCGCTGACCTATTTCCCGATCCTCGGGCCAGCGGCCATGTACCAGGCCTTCATGATCGGCAACATCTCCAACAAACTCCTCCCAGCGGCCCTCATTGCCCAAACCAATATCGGCGCAAAGCCGGGCAGCAAGCGTGCCGAACTTGCAGCCGTCGTTGCTATCTGCGGAGCCGCAGCGGTCCACCTGATTTCGCTCGCGATCTTCGTCGGCATCCTGGGCAGTTGGCTGATCAGCGTCCTCCCGCCGTCGGTGCTGCTTGTCACGCGTCTTTACGTGCTGCCTACCGTCCTTGGCGCCGTGCTGGTGCAGGCCATTGTTTCCATGAAGCAGCCCCGCACCACTGTGTTCGCGCTACTGGTCTCTGCCGTCGTCGTTTTCATTGTGATGCCCTTGGTGCCGTCTCTCGCCATGGTGTCCACTGCCATCGCGGTTCTGGGCACCATCCTGCTGGCGTGGTTCTTCCGCGGAAAGCAGATCACGGAGACCAAGCCGATCCACATCGAGTAGCCGGCTCCTCCGGCCGAAAACCCCCGGCAGCGACGAATCTGTAGCGCACGGCCGCTCTCATCCAAACTGCCCATAATCCTGATTTGACGCCTATAGGAGCATCGTCGTAGACACAAAGGGCCAGGGATGGCCGGAGCTCTGCGACGGACAGCACTGGACCCAACAGCCGGCCGCGGAGCGGACGCCCATGTCCCTGGTTGCAGCGCAGCGAAAACCAGGATTCCCCGCTGACTCTCAGGCTCCCCGGCTATCATGAAACGGAGGTCCCGCCTGGTCCCCCATCAGGCGGGACCCTCTTGTCTCTGACGCCGGTCATCTGGTGGGGCCGGCGTCTCAAGTGGCCGCATCGGAACTGCCGGTAATGGCGGTCCGCCGCCGGCAACCACGCACCCGGCCCGGCGACGGCGGCGGATCGCCCGCGGTGACCAGCCCGCAAAGAAGGCCGGCCACCGCCTCGGTTTAGCTCACTGCCTGATGCAGTCCGAAGAGTTGCTGTGCGAGGTCGATTAGGTGCTCGGGCACGTCGTCCTCGTCCCCGTCCTCGGTCTCGCCCAGGATCACGACATCCCCGCAGTACAGGTCGGTCAGGACTCCGGTTTCTTCAAGGACCAGCAGCGCGGCGCGGCGGTTCGGGGCGAGGCTCAGGATTTTTCCTTCCTCGTTGAGGTAGAGGTGCCAGTCATCCCCGCTCACGGCCTCGATGTTGCCGCCTACAAGGGCTTGCAGGTTCTTCAAACCGGCGTCGATGGTTTCGATGCGGGCCGGGGCGTTGGTGCCGGCGGGATGATCAGGGCGGTGCAGGTGCTCATCAGGTTTTGTCCTCTCAGGTGGCGGTGTTTGGGGTGCGGTGCCCCGCCGCTGTCAGCGGGGCACCGGCTTTTGGTGTTGGTTAGGCCGCTTCGTGGATCCCAGAGGGCATCCGGTAGCGGCTGGGTAGTTCGGCGGCGGCTACGGGCAGGTCTTCCGGGCCTTGGGCCTGTCCGTTCTTCCAGTGGAAGAACGCCTGTTCGGTGATCGCGTCCCAGAGCTGGGTCTTCTTCCTAAAGAAGGTGCAGGTCACGTCGCCCTCGCAGTAGGTGGCTATGCCGAACAGGTTGCCGATCTCATCCGCGGTGCGGATCGCGGCGACCATGACATAAGGCCACTGGCCCAGGTCCCAGCCGTCACAACCCCAGCTTGGAATCACGGCCCAGCCGTGTTCGCTGATGACGTCCATCCAGTCGTAGCCGTCGTTCATGTGGTAATCCACGAGCACGGGAACATCGTGGATGGTCTCGCCGGTGTCGGCGGTGGTCACGGTCTTGATGGTGACTGCGTTCATGGTGTTGCTCCTTCCTGCCGAGAAGTTGGGTGGGCGGGGCGGCCATGGTGACCGGCCAGCTCCCCTCTCCCCCGACGCTTCTATGTCTGTCAAGCGGTAGGAGGCGGGCTGCGTGCGCTGACCAACCGGGTTGCGCCCCTCGTCGTGGTTTTGCCGGTGGCTAGCGAGAGTGGGGCGCTCGTGGTGATTGGCCAGCTTCCCCTCTCCGTTACTGTTTTCTGGACCCTGGTTCTCGTGCAGGATTGGGGTGTGCTGGCCTGTTGGTCCCGGCACGGTTGCCTCTCTCTGTCGTTGATGATCCACGGGGTGAAGCCACCGGGACCGCCAGGTGCCGGAGAGACCGCTGATAGGGGCAGGACAGAAATCATCGTCGTGCGTAACGTGAATGCCGGGCTTCGACACCAACCCACAGGCCGGCGCAAGAGCTGGGGATTGCCGACCGGAGGTGCTGCATGATCGAGAACTACGAATCCATTGATGTGTTTATTGGCCTGGACGTCGGCAAAGGCGAACATCATGCCGTCGCCCTGGACCGGACCGGTAAGAAACTGCTGGACCAAGCTCTGCCGAACGATGAAGGCCGTCTGCGCCTGATCCTGCAGGACCTGGCATCCCATGGTCGGCTCCTGCTGGTCGTGGACCAGCCCGCCACCGTCGGGGCACTGCCGGTTGCCGTGGCGCAGGCCGCTGGCGTTGTTGTGGGCTATCTGCCGGGCCTGTCGATGCGCCGGATCGCGGACCTGCATCCGGGTGAGGCGAAAACCGATGCCCGAGACGCCTTCATCATTGCTACAGCCGCGCGTACCATGCCGCACACGCTGCGCGCCGTCCAAGTCGCCGAGGAGGAACAGGCCGAGCTGTCCATGCTGTGTGGCTTTGATGACGACCTGGCCCAGCAGGCCACCGCGGTCACGAACCGGATCCGCGGCCTGCTTACCCAGATCCACCCGGCCCTGGAAAGGGTCCTCGGCCCGCGCTTGGACCACCCGGCCGTGCTGGACCTGATCCGCATCTGGCCCACCCCGGAAGCTCTCCGGAAGGCCGGACAGAAACGCATCGCGGCCAGGCTGCGGAAGCTCGCACCAAAGATGTTCAACCGGCTCTCAGAGCAGATCATGGCGGCACTGGATGAACAGCACGTCGTGGTCATCGGCACCAGTGCTGCCGGAATCGTCCTCCCGGAACTGGCTGGCATGCTTGCCGGGATCCACGAGGCCAGGATGAAGGTCCTGACACGCGTCGAGGCCCTCGTGGAGGCCCACCCTCTTCACCCAGTCCTGACATCCATGCCGGCGGTGGGCGTCAGGACGGCCGCACGCATCCTCACCGACGTCGTCGGCAAGAACTTCCCCACCGCCGGCCACCTCGCCTCCTATGCGGGCCTGGCCCCCGTCACCTGGCGCTCGGGTACCTCGATCCGCGGCGACCACGCCTCACGGAGAGGGAACAAGGCCCTCAAACGCGTCCTGTTCCTCTCCGCCTTCGCCTCCCTCAAGGACCCCGGCTGCCGGGCCTACTACGACCGGAAACTCAGCGAAGGAAAACGACACCACCAGGCCCTCGCGGCACTGGCCCGACGACGCTGCGACACCCTCTACGCCATGCTCCGCGACGGAACCCTCTACCAGCCCCGCAGCGCCGCCGCCTGAAGCCACCTTCTTCATACCTTGGACTCAAGCTCGAGGAAGGAGTCGATGAACCTTCGCAGGGCAGGGCGTAACCGTTACACGGACCGCTGGACTTGGCGCGTGGGCTGCCCTTGTGGGCGGACGAGGTCGAACAGGTGCGCGTTCCGCGTGGCCCAGCTGGAGCGCGTCCGCAATCTCGCGGGACCCGTCGAGTTTTCGATCTACGGCCTGTGGTCCCTGTGCAAGAACAAGGACGTCCCCCGTAAAGTAAGGGAGGTGACTACCCAAATCAGCCCAGCCGAAGCATGGCAGCGTCTGCTCGCCGGCAACAAGCGTTTCGTCTCCGGAGACGCGCTACACCCCAACCAGGACGCCTCCCGGCGCAGCGCGCTGGTGGACTCCCAAAACCCCTTCGCGGTCATCTTCGGATGCTCGGACTCCCGCCTGGCCGCGGAAATCATTTTCGACCTCGGCCTCGGCGACGCGTTCGTGGTGCGCACAGCGGGGCATGTGATCGACGACGCCGTTCTCGGATCGCTCGAATACGGCGTATCGGTGCTGAATACCCCGTTGATCGTCGTCCTCGGACATGACAACTGCGGTGCTGTCACGGCCACGAAAAATGCGGTGGAAACCGGAGAGATGCCCCCGGGTTTCATCCGCGACCTCGTCGAACGGATCACCCCGTCGGTGCTGACCTCGCTGCGCGAGGACAAGACGGACGTCAACGACATGGTCGTTGAACATGCCAAGCAGACCGCGGCCCGGCTCCTGGAGAGTTCACAGGTGATCTCCTCCGCCGTGGACAATTCCTCCACAGCCGTGATCGGCGTCGCGTACCGGCTCGAAGAGGGCCGGGCGGACCTCGTCTCAGAATTCGACATGCTCTAAAGCTGAGAAAAGAACGGCAGCATCGTACTCAAAGCCCCCACTGCTATCAGAGCCCTGCCCGTTCCGGGCCTCTTTCTTCCTGAGGCTCAACGCCACCGACGCCACACCCCGACCGGCTTGAGAAACATAGAAGGGTCCCTAGCTATAGACAATCGAATCGATCTGCGACCACGCCGGGCGCTCAAACGTGTCCTGTTCCTCTCCGCCTTCGCCTCACTCAAGGACCCCGCCTGCCGGGCCTATTAAGACCGCAAACGCTCCGAAGGCAACCGCCACAACCAAGCCCTCGTGGCCACCGCCCGACGACGCTGCGACACCCCGCTACGCCATGCCCCGCGACCGAACCCTCTACCAGGCCGCAGCGCCGCCGCCTGAAGCCAACTTCACCATACAGCGGACTCACCTCGGGGAGGCTTCCGCCTGGCATGCCGGTTAACCGATAAGAGACCGGCATATGCCGGTCTCTTATCGGTTTCCCTCTGCTTAAGAAATCTGTGGGGCAGCGTCCGCACTTCAGGGGTAGGGCCCCTCCTGGAGCGTCGCCACGGACAGAGTCTACCCGCCGCCCCTTATGGCCTGCTGCGAGCATGCCGCCCGAGGACGTGTTCTCAGACACGGGAAAGCCCCTCGAACGAGGGGCTTTCAACGGATAAATCAGTCGTAGATTGGTCTGGGTCAGCGGTGATCTGCTCCTCCTTCCCGGACGCCGAACGCGCCCCTGCCGGACGGTGGACAAGATATTAGTAACGAATCCCCCGGGCTGTCCAGAATCAGTGACAGCGTTTCGTCGATCCGGACGAAACCCGGGCGACGGGTCCGCTGTCCCGGCCCGGGCCGGGCCGATGCACGAGTAACAGGCGACGCCCGCAGATTGACGAAAAACATAGGGGCACCCCGTTGTTTTGGCTGCTGGCGAAGCTTGCGGAGCTGTGCCCGACGGAGGCCTGTCTACCCTTGGGCAAGGGGCCGGGAAATTCCCGGAGGAAGTAAGAGACGCAGGAGCGCCGGAGGGAAATTCCCGGCACGCAGGCCCCGGAATTCACGGAGGGGCTAGACGGGCCGGAGCGGGTACGTACAATCCCTTGGGACAGCAGCCAAAAACAAGAAAAGCGCTTCTACAGCCCGAGCGAAGCGAGGACCATTACACAGCGCCCAGCGCTGTGCGCCGCGGAGGTTCGCCGGGCGCACTCAATCCGGCTGAGAAAAGGCACCAGCGTCTTGAAAAGGCACAGCTTTCCAGGACGCCCACCGCTCCCACTCCCGCAACGGATTCGGGTGTCTGCCGGAGGATGACCCGGAAAGGTGGCTGCTCAGCTGCACGGTGCTCACCACCACGGTCCGGGAGCGGTTTTTCAGGCACATGGGGGCTGGAGCCCTGGCGAACCAGCGGGGATGACCACAGTCGCCGGCGGCGGGTATTCAGGTCCGTTCCCGTTGCACCTTGAGAGCGGGTTCATGGCCTTAGTGCCTACCCCTTGTGGCCGCTGACGTCTGGGCGTAACGTGCCCACCACAAAGTCCGCCCTTGGAGGCCTCCATGTCCGTGCTGCTACGCCGCGCTATAGCCTCGGCATCGATCTTGTCGCTCGGACTACTCGGGCCCGTCGGCCTCTCGGCGTGCACCACCGCCGAGGCGCCGTCCCCCGCACCAACTACGGAGGCTCGCACGGTCGCACCGCTGCCGGAGAGCGGCGACATCGACGCCGGCACATACCTCGTCACCAGCTTCACAGAGCCTTTCGCGATCACCGTCCCAGACGGCTGGTTGACTGCCGACGGCGACGGCCTGGCCAAGGACGACCCGGATCACCCGGATGAAGGGGCGGTCTTCGTGGGTTTTTGGCCCGCCAAATATGTGCCGACCGACGCATGCGCGTGGCAGGGCGCGCTCGTCGAGGTCGATCCGTCGGCTGAGGCCTTCGTCGACGCAATGACGGCGCAGACGTCAACGGCGAGCACCCCTCCCGTCGAGGTCGCGGTGGGCGATTACTCCGGCTTCGAGTTCGACCACTCCGTCGAGGGCGACGTGGACATCACAGCCTGCGACCGCGGCAAGTTCTGCATCCACTCAGAATTCTCAAACGAATGCTCACGCTGGTACTCGACTCAGAATGAACGCGAAACCTACCGAGTGGTCGACCTAAACGGCCAGCGCGCTGTCATCTGGGTGGTCCAATTCCACGAATCGATCAATCCGGAGCTGACGAGAGAGGCACGCGCCGTCTTCGACTCGATCGTGTTCAAGTCCGACAAGTGACCGGCTGATGCGATAGACCATAACCCAGATGTCTCGAATCGCTAGGGATATGAGACGCGCA
>NZ_JAGGPP010000045.1 GCF_018613755.1 Arthrobacter sp. ISL-72 | reverse complement strand
GAACACCGGATGCTGCAGGTAGCTGGAGGAACGCTCTACGGCGGCGTCGAGGGTGAAGCCCCCGCCATTGAGGCCACCGTCACTGGCGGGCGATGCCGCAACTTCGGCGCCGAAGACGGCGGCAACGGCGGCGACGGTTTCCGGCGTCGTGGTTTCATCCACAGAGATGCCAACGGTGTCTGCATCGATGCCGCGCAGGTTGATGCCCTTGGCTTCGGCGGCGACAACGATCTCAGCAGCCTTGCCCGGAGCGTTGACCGTGATGGTGTCGAAGAAGCTGCCATGCACCACCTCGAGGCCGGCCGCCTGCAGCGATGCTGCCAGGACGCGGGCGTTGTTGTGGACGTTCTCAGCAATGGCCTTCAGGCCGTCCGGGCCGTGGTAGACGGCGTAGAAGGAGGACACGATGGCCAGCAGGGCCTGGGCGGTGCAGATGTTGGAGGTGGCCTTCTCGCGGCGGATGTGCTGCTCGCGGGTCTGCAGGGCCAGACGGTAGGCGGGGGTGCCGGCGTTGTCCTTGGAGACGCCCACGAGGCGGCCCGGCATGGAACGCTCGAGGCCCTTCTGGACCGCCATGTAGGCTGCGTGCGGCCCCCCGAAGAACAGGGGCACACCGAAGCGCTGGGTGGAGCCGACGGCGATGTCGGCACCCTGCTCGCCGGGAGGAGTGATCAGGGTCAGCGACAGCAGGTCCGCGGCAACTGTCACCAGTGCGCCGCGTTCCTTGGCCGCCGCGATGACGGCGGCGTGGTCCCAGACTCGGCCTGAAACACCGGGCTGCTGCAGGACGATGCCGTTGATGTCGCCGTCGGGAAGTCCCTGGGACAGGTCCGCCACCTCAACTTCGAAGCCTAGGGCCTCGGCGCGGCCTTGGACGATGGCGATGGTCTGCGGGAGGCAGTCGGCGTCGAGGACGGTCTTGCCGTCCTGGACCGACTTGTTCTTGTTGGCCCTGCGCATCATCAGCACGGCCTCGGCAACGGCCGTGGCTTCGTCCAGCAGGGAGGCGTTGGCGATGGGCAGCCCGGTCAGGTCCTGGACCATGGTCTGGAAGTTCAGCAGCGCTTCAAGGCGGCCTTGGGAGATTTCCGGCTGGTATGGGGTGTAGGCCGTGTACCAGGCCGGGGCTTCCAGGATGTTGCGGCGGATCACCGGCGGCGTCACGGTGTCGTAGTAGCCCTGGCCGATCAGCTGGACGGCGGTCTTGTTCTTCGCGGCCAGCGTGCGCAGCGCGGCCAGGACCTCGACTTCGCTGAGGGCGTCTGTGCTGTGCCCCGACAGAGTCAGGGCGCCCTCCTGGCGGATGTCGTTGGGTACGGCGGTGTCTACCAGTGAGTCGACGGTGTCGTAGCCGACGGCCTTGAGCATGGTGTCGATGTCGGCCTGGCGGCGGGCGCCGATATGCCGGTCGACGAAGGTGGTGGAGGCTGAACTAACCGTCACGAAGGAACTCCATTACTAGTGGCGGCGCAGGGTACGCCGCAGTGGTTCGGGTTCCTCCCCGCTCTGTTTTGGAGACCTGAGAGTTTCCGCGACGCCGTGCTTTCGCACGGCTCCGCTTGCACCGTCGGTGAGCATGGCTGTCCGGTTCACGGCCTCCAACGGGTTGGGGCACACAACGGACGGCCTGCTGCTTTCCAGAGTTGCCTCGCCGGGCGGTACATGGGCCTGAGAGATTCCTGGGGAGGATTTGCTCCTACGGCGCCTGCTTGTACCTACTTGCAGAACTCTCCCGCCGCAGATCAAAGGCATATTTAGTTTGCGGTGACAACAGCCACAGCCCCAATTCTCCTACGCGCGGGTCCTGTCTGCAAACTCCGCAGGGGTCAGCCACGGAGACGCTCCACGGCCGCCAGAAGGCTGTCCACGTCCGCGCTCATCCCGGGCGGGGACGCCCCGGGGCCGCTGGCCAGCATGGCATTGAAATAGAGCCCGTCGCCCATGTACAGCACTGCTTTTGCCATTGCCGCGCCCACGTCCGCCGCCAGTAACTCCAGCCACCCGCTCTGGACGGCGGCAAAACGGTGCAGCGTTTCCGCGTGTGCCACTTCTGCGAGCCGGGTTGCTGCGACAAAGACCCTGTCCAGCGGGGTGCCAGCCCAGAGTGAGGACCGGATGAAGTGGACGGCCGCCCCCTCCGGAGCGTTCGCCATCACAGCCAAGTCCGCCGCCACCAGCACGTCCATGCGCTCCAGCAGGGCCGAAATCATCGCTTCCTTGTTGGGGAAGTGGTACAGCAGTCCGCCTTTGGACACCCCGGCGCGCCTGGCCACGGCATCGAGCGTTGCGGCCCGTTCACCGACTTCGATGAGCAGGGATTCAAAGGCGTCGAGCACAGCTTCGCGTGCGACGGGTTTTCTGGCCATGGTTCCTATCATGCCCGGTGGCCCGGCGCCGTTCCATAACTGTACCGTCCAGACGGTATAGTTATCTACATGGGATCCTTGTCTTTACCTCCGCCGCAGGCCCCGCAGCGTCCCGCCGCCGCCACTTCCGATACTGCTGTTACCCAAAACCACGGGCCGAAGCCCGGGCGCGACTGGCTTGCCCTGGCGCTGCTGATGTTCCCGGTACTCCTGGTCGCGGTGGACAACACCGCTCTGACGTTCGCGCTGCCGGCCATCGCCCGCAGCCTCGAGCCCAGCGGGGTTCAGCTGCTCTGGATTGTTGATGCGTATCCGCTGGTCCTGGCGGGGCTCCTGGTGGCCATGGGGAGTTTCGGGGACCGGATCGGGCGGCGTCGGCTCCTGCTGATCGGCAGCACCGGCTTCGCCGCGGTGTCGGCTGCCACGGCCTTTGCGCCGAGCGCGGAATTGCTGGTTGCAGGACGTGCGGCGCTCGGATTTTTCGGTGCGATGCTGATGCCGTCCACCTTGTCCCTGATCCGCAACATCTTTCCCGACCCCAACCGGCGCCGGCTGGCCGTCGCCGTCTGGGCGGCAGGATTCTCCGGCGGCGCCGCGCTGGGGCCGATCTTCGGCGGCTGGCTCGTGGAACAGTTCTGGTGGGGCGCGGTCCTGCTCGTGGCGGTGCCCATCATGCTGCCCATCCTGGTGCTGGGTCCGGTATTCGTTCCCGAGTCCAGGGATCCCCGGCCGGGAACGGTGGATGCCGCCAGCATCGTCCTCACGCTGCTGACGATGGCTCCGCTGGTCTACGGCATCAAGACGCTGGCAACGGAGGGCGTTGGCATTATGCCCGCCCTGGCCATCAGCCTCGGACTCCTGATGGGGTGCGTCTTCGTCCGGCGCCAGCAAAGGCTGCGCAGTCCGCTTTTGGACATGGGCCTCTTCGCCAACAGGATTTTCAGCACGGCCATCACCGCTAACGTCTTGGCGCTCTTTTCCTTCAACGGCTTCATCCTGTTCCTGGCCCAGCACCTCCAGCTAGTGGAGGGCCTGCGGCCCACGGAGTCCGGAATGGCCATGATCCCCGCCCTCATTGCCACTGTGGTTGCCGGGCTGCTGGTGGTTCCGCTGGTGCGGAAGGTACGGCCGGGCTTCGTGGTTGCCGGCGGGCTTTCGCTCAGCGCCACCGGTTACTTCATGGTGGCGTTTGGGAATCATTCGGGCGGGCCCGCCCTGCTGCTGGCCGCGCTTCTGGTCCTGGCCCTCGGGGTGGGAGCAGCCGAAACGATTTCCAACGACATGATTCTGGGGGCAGTCCCGCCGGAGAAATCCGGCGCCGCGGCGGCGATTTCCGAGACCGGCTACGAGTTCGGTTCGCTGCTTGGCACAGCGATCCTCGGCTCGATCCTGACGGCCTCGTATCAGCGGAACCTGGTCCTGCCCGACAGCATCGCAGCTGCGGCCGCCGGCCGCGGTGAGCAGGGGATTGCGCAGGCCCGGGAGACGCTGGCGGGGGCCATGGAGCTGGCACAGGCCCTGCCCGCACCGCTGGCGGACACTGTGACGTCAGCCGCCCGGGTTGCGTTTGAGTCCGGCGTCCACATCACGGCGTCCATCGGGCTGGGACTGATGGCAGGGGCGGCAGTTCTGGTCGCCGTCGTCCTCCGCGCAGTACCGAAGGCGAAGTAGCTGCCGCCCTTCCCGTCAGTCCTGTTCGACGAACACCTGGAGGGCGTCCAACAGGCCGTCCGTCCCCTCTTTGCGGCCCGCCACCTGGTCCTCCTCGGTGAAGTAGACGCCTTGCTCAGTCAACGTGAGCAGGGTGCCGTCTCCGTCAGGAGCCAGCTCCACGGTGCTGAGCGAAACCGACGCTCTCTGCCCGTCCAGCAGCATTTCGTAGCTGTAGACGATCCGTTCGTTCTCCACAATGTCGTGGTAGATGGCGTGCATTGTGGAGACGAAGCCGCCGACCGGCCCGCCGACGTCCGTCTCCGTGCCGCCCTCCCGGAAGTCGAGGCTGGACTCGCCCTGGAACCATTCGGGCGGACCGCCGAACCACTTCTTCTTGCTTGAGTAATCGGAAAAGGCGTGGAAAACGCGCGACGGCGCGGCGTTCAGCCGGCGTTCGAGGGTGAAGCTTGCGTGCGTGATGGGGGTGGCCATGGCGTGCTCCTCGTGAAGGTGGTTGGTGCGGTTGAAGTCCGGTTGCTGCGGGACGGTTAGATCCGGCCGCCGGACTCCGGTTCCCCGCCGGAGTCCGGCGGGCCGTTGGCGAAGTCGGGGCCGGTGGAAAGGAAGGATTCCAGCCGGTCAAGACGGCGTTCCTGAGCGGTCCGGCGCCTGCCCAGCCAGCGCTCCGCCAGCCGGACCGAGGCCGGGACGATGCTGCAGCTGCGGACCCGGCCGATTTTTTCTGATCGGACAAGGCCGCTGTGCTCCAGCACCTGCATGTGCTGAACGATGGCGGGCAGGCTCATTGCGAAGGGCTTGGCCAGCTCGGAGACGGACGCCGGCCCATCGCAGAGCCGAATGATAATGGCCCTTCGGGTGGGGTCCGCGAGCGCCTGGAAGATCAGGTCCAGCCGCCGCCCGTCCTCCTCACTGTTGTTAAGCACATGCTTAAGCATTCCCGGAAACGCCGGGAAGTCAAGAGTCGGCCGGACATCCGCAGAAAACGAAAGCCCGCCACCGGAAATGGTCCGGTGGCGGGCTTCCCTGCGACTGTTCGCGGCTGCATTAGCCACTGCTGCGCTACTCGCTTGTGGCGTTACCTTCAGGTCCTACTTGCTGTCCGGGGTGGTCACGCTGGCCGAGGCCTTCATATTCTCCGCGCCCACCATCCAGGCGTACTGCTCCAGCTTTGCAATGAATTCGTGGAGCAGGTCCGCCGTGGTGGGGTCCTCCTCATCAACCTCGTCGTGGACCTTGCGCATGGTGCCTACTGCCGCTTCGAGCGCCGCAACGATGCGGTCGACGGCATCCTTGGTGCTGATCAGTCCTTGCGGGAAAGGAGGCAGGCTGGTGGCTTCGGCAACAGTTGCGCTGCGGCCGTCCGGCAGGGCGTGGAGTGCGCGCATACGCTCGGCCGTGTCGTCGGCGAAGTTCCGGGCGGCGTCGATGATTTCATCCAGCTGCAGGTGGAGGTCGCGGAAGTTCGTTCCCACGATGTTCCAGTGGGCCTGCTTGCCCTGGATGTGCAGTTCTATCAGGTCCGCGAGCACAGCCTGCAGATTGTTGGTCAGCGTCGGTGATGCCTTCATTGATCCTCCTGGTGTCAGCGGTTTTCCCGGTCATCCGAAACTATCCCAGCCGCCGGAGCGGCGCCACCAAATCTCGCGGGCGGCTTAACAAAATGATCAGTCTTCATTTTTCTCTTGCCATCCTGGACCGTGGCGTGGATACTAAATGAACGTCATTCATTTAGTGACGGCCATCTCACTGGAGTATTCACCATGATTGAAATCACCTGCCTTGAACCGCCCGTTTCCCTGGCCCGGACCCAGCCCTCTGCCCGGACCGCCCTGAGGGTCGGAGTGGTCCAGCACCGCTGGCACGCCAACCCTGCAGAACTTCAGGCAGAACTGGACGAGGGCATCGCACGTGCAGCACGGCTGGGGGCCACCGTCGTCTTCCTGCCGGAACTCACCCTCTCGCGTTACCCGGCGGATACGCTTCCCGAAAACGACACGTCACGCGCCTGGACTGCGCGCCCCCGCCCGTCAGACCTCGCGGAGGACCTCCTGACCGGGCCCACCTTCCGCTTCGCCGCCGAGGCCGCCCGGCGGCACGGCGTCTCGGTCCATGCCTCCCTGTACCAGCGTGCGGAGAACCCGGACGGTTCGGACGACGGCCTCGGACTGAACACAGCGATCCTGGTGTCGCCCGGGGGTGAACTGCTGGCCCGTACGCACAAACTGCACATCCCCGTCACCGCCGGCTACTACGAGGACAAATTCTTCCGCCAGGGGCCCGTCTCGGATGCCTACGAGGTCCACTCCCCCGCCGAACTGGGCGGTGCCCGGCTGGGCATGCCAACCTGCTGGGATGAATGGTTCCCGGAACTTGCACGCCTGTACTCCCTGGGCGGGGCCGAGATCCTGGTCTACCCCACGGCCATCGGCTCCGAGCCGGACCACTCGGACTTCGACACCCAGCCGCTCTGGCAGCAGGTGATCGTCGGCAACGGCATCGCCAACGGCCTGTTCATGGTCGCCCCCAACCGCTGGGGAAATGAGGGGACGCTGAACTTCTACGGCTCCTCGTTCATCTCCGACCCCTACGGCCGGATCCTCGTCCAGGCGCCCCGGGATGAATCAGCTGTCCTGGTCGCCGACCTGGATCTGGACCAGCGCAAGGACTGGCTGACGCTGTTCCCGTTCCTTGCCACCCGCCGCCCCGAGACCTACGGACGGCTCACGGAACCGGTGCGCCGCGAGCAGCCGCTCGGCGGCGAGGTGCCGGCATACCTGGAGGTGACGGCATGACCGGCTGGCGGATGCCTGCCGAGACCGCTCCGCAGGAGCGCATCTGGATGGCATTCCCCACCGGGGGCTATACCCTCGGCGACACCGGCGAGGAAGCCCACGCGGCACGGTCCGTGTGGGCCGCGGTCGCGAACGCCGCCGTCGAATTTGAGCCGGTCACCGTTGTGGTGACCCCCGACGACGTCGGCACGGCCGCGCGCTATCTGGATCCCGCCGTCGAGGTGCTCACGGCGGACCTGAACGACGCTTGGATGCGGGATATCGGCCCGACCTTCGTTGTGGATGAGGCGGGGCGCCTTGGCGCCGTGGACTGGGTCTTCAACGGCTGGGGCGGGCAGGACTGGGCCCGCTGGGACAAGGATTCCCTGATCGGCGCGGAAGTCGCCGGCCGGTCCGGAGCCCGGCACATCGCCGCCGCCTTGGTCAACGAAGGCGGCGGCATCCAGGTGGACGGCGAAGGGACCGTGCTGCTGACCGAAACCGTGCAGCTGGATCCGGGACGCAACCCCGGACTGTCCAGGGCCGATGTCGAAGCCGAGCTCGCGC
Organism: Arthrobacter sp. ISL-72; assembly: GCF_018613755.1. GTDB lineage: Bacteria > Actinomycetota > Actinomycetes > Actinomycetales > Micrococcaceae > Arthrobacter. The sequence continues at coordinate 18,073 of NZ_JAGGPP010000045.1, read as the reverse complement.
GGACGATTGGCGCGACCCACGCCGTCTGGCTGCCGCGGGGCCTGACCAGGGACTCTGAGCGGTTCGGCACCCGCGGGCACGTGGACATTGTGGCGGCCATCCCCTCCCCGGGCACCCTGCTGGTCCATTCCCAGCAGGACCCGGAGCATCCTGATTTCGAAGTCAGCCGCGAAATCATCAGCTACCTGTCCACCACACAGGATGCCGCAGGACGGGAGTGGAACATCATCGAAGTCCCCGCTCCCTCCGTGCTCCGCGACCACGAGGGTTTCGTGGACTACAGCTACATCAACCACCTTGTGGTCAACGGCGGTGTTATTGCCTGCACGTTCGGGGACCCCAACGACGAAAAAGCACTCCGCATCCTTGCCGACGCCTACCCCGGCCGCCGGATCGTGGGCATCGACGCCCGCGAGCTCTTTGCCAGGGGCGGCGGCATCCACTGCATCACCCAGCAGCAGCCCGCTGCGTCCTAACCTGTTCCCTCCCAGAAAGGGCCGGACATGACCAACACCATCCGCCAAAGCTCCACGCCCCCCGCACCGGGCGCCGGCACCGCCGTCGCCGGTTCCACCGTCGCTGACGTGCCGGGCACCGCGCACGGCATTACCGGAAAGGGACTGAAGGGCGGGCAGCTGGGGCTCCTCGCCGTCGTCGTCCTTGGCATTTCCACGATCGCGCCGGCCTATACCCTGACCAGCGCCCTCGGTCCCACCGTGAGCGAGGTCGGGCTGCAGCTTCCCGTCATCTTCCTCATCGGCTTCATTCCCATGATCCTGGTCTCCCTTGCCTACCGCGAGCTCAATGCCGACTCGCCGGACAGCGGAACCACGTTCACGTGGGTTACCAAAGCCTTCGGGCCATGGGTGGGCTGGATGGGCGGCTGGGGCCTCCTCGCCGCGAACATCATTGTGCTCTCCAACCTGGCCGCAGTGGCGGTGGACTTCTTCTACCTGTTCCTCGCCCAGCTCACGGGTACACCCGAACTCGCGGACCTCGCAGCCAACAAGTTCCTGAACGTGGCCACCTGCTTCGTCTTCGTGGCGCTGGCCGTCTGGGTGAGCTACCGCGGGCTGCACACCACCAAGATCGTGCAGTACGGCCTGGTGGGCTTCCAGCTGCTGGTGCTGGGACTGTTCGTCGGCATGGCATTTGCGAACTGGTCCACGTCCGAAACTGCCATCCCGTTCAGCTGGGAATGGTTCGACGTCACCAAGATTGAGACGTTCGGGCAGATCGCCGCCGGCATTTCACTGTCCATCTTTGTGTACTGGGGCTGGGACGTCTGCCTGACCGTGAACGAGGAAACGGCCAACGGCAAGAAGACGGCGGGCATCGCAGGCACGCTCACCGCCGTCGTTGTCCTGGGCATCTACCTGCTGGTCACCATCGCCACCATGATGTTTGCCGGCGTGGGCACGGACGGCGTCGGGCTGAATAACGAAGAGAACCACGCGAACATCTTCACTGCGCTCGCGTCGCCCATCATGGGCCCGTTCGCCATCCTGATGTCCCTGGCTGTCCTGTCCAGCTCCGCCGCTTCGCTGCAGTCCACGTTCACCTCGCCGTCCCGCAGCCTGCTCGCCATGGCGCACTACGGCGCCCTGCCGAAGCCGTTCAGCCACATGAGCAAGAAGTTCTCGACGCCGGGATTCGCTACGGTTGCCGCCGGTGTCCTGTCCGCGGGGTTCTACGCCGTCATGCATGTGGTCAGCGAAAACGTCCTCAACGACACCATCCTGGCTCTCGGACTGATGATCTGCTTCTACTACGGGCTGACCGCATTCGCCTGCGCCTGGTACTTCCGCAACAGCGTCTTCAGCAGCGCGCGCAACTTTGTGCTGCGGCTGCTCTGCCCGCTGCTGGGCGGACTGGGCCTTCTGGTGGTGTTCCTGCAGACGGCGGCGGACAGCTGGGCGCCGGAGTTCGGCAGCGGTTCCGAGATCTTCGGCGTGGGGCTGGTCTTCGTCCTCGGCATCGGCATCCTCGCCCTGGGCGCCGTGTTCATGGTGATCATGGCCAGGCTGCGGCCCGGGTTCTTCCGCGGCGAGACCATCCGGAAGGACACTCCCGCACTGGTGGTTCCCGAGTAGGAACGACGCTGAGGCCTCCGCGGGGCTTATGCGTTCCCACCCCTGGAGCCGCCACGCAGTTGCAGGCCCCGTCCCGGAATCTTTCCGGTGCGGGGCCCGCAGTGTTGTTGGCTGGCGAGAGCCTGCGGTTTGTCCCTAGGCTCACCAGTAGTGGGCAACGTCAACTACCAGCCGCGATCCGGCCCCGGGTCCGTCCAAGGTGAATACCCTGAAGGGAAGCCGTGCCCGGACACCGAGCCCGACCGTCGTGTAACCTTCGAAACTTCCCGCCCAGGCAAGCTGGCGGAAGGTCTGGTAGCCGCCCACGTTGGTCAGTTCCTTCTGGTCTGCGGGGTTGTACGTGGAGCTGCCGGCGTCGTCGTATGCCGGCGAATTGACGGTGACCTGCAGGGATGCCCGCCCCCGGAGGGGAACCGGCAGTCCGGAACCGTCCTGCACCACAGTGGGGACGTACCGCACCGTGTAGCCGTCCACGGAACCGTTGAGGTCAACTACGAGGCGGTCGAAGCAGTAGTGCTGTCCCGTCCGGATGTTGGTGACCTGCCCCGCACCCATGTCAGGGTCGGATTTGGCGAGCGATCCCCACGTGAGCCCGCAGTAGGAGGCGGACGCCGGCCCCGGAGCCACTAGGCCCAGTCCGACTGCCATCAGGATTGCGGCCAGCCATACTTGAAGTTTCTTCATTTCAGCCACCCTTGGAAGTGATGAGATATTCCAAGCGTAGGAGCGCCGGCAAGCGAAAACGAGGGCTGAAATCCCTTCGGGGCCCAACCGTTAGCCTGCCGCAGCGCAGGTTACAGGGCGGTGTTGCGGAGGCAGTTTTTACGGCGTTTGAATGCCGTCAGCGCGAGTTTTGAGCGTGGTTCCGTGATGTCGGATAACGACGGCGGCGGCTGCCTTGGTTGCCTGTCCGAAAGCTGCTTAACCTTCGCAGTCGCGGCAGTACTTCAGGCCGTTCTTTTCCTTGGCCACCTGCGAGCGGTGACGGACCAGGAAGCAGGAGGAGCAGGTGAATTCATCCGACTGTTCAGGAACAACAATGACGGTAAGTTCTTCTCCGGAAAGGTCCGCTCCGGGAAGGTCGATGCCTTCGGCCGTGTCGTTCTCTTCGACGTCGATAACGGCCGTCTGGGCTGCGCCGCTACGGGACGCCTGAAGGGCCTCCAGCGATTCAGCGGGAGACTCTTCTTCTGTCTTGCGTGGGGCGTCGTAATCGGTAGCCATAGCGTGGTTCACTTTCGTTGCTGCGCAGCGCCATTTCAGGCACCTCAGTGAAGCAGTTTAGGACATTATGACGCCAGTGGAAGAAAAGTGTGCCCAACGAGACAATTTAGGCTCCCGAGTGGCAGTTTCCAAGCCCTTGGGCAGCCATCCGCGGCTATCCCTGGCTTGTTCCGGTCACCCTTTCCCGGTGCGCCCGCCCGGCCTGGTCGGCTGCAATGGTCACTCCGCTGAGCGCCGGCAGCCAGCCCCACCTGGTGATGTCGGCAATGGCAGCGTTGCCCTGTTCCCAGGGGTCGGGACGGGCGGGGGCGGCACCGGGCGGCACCACCAGGACGGACGGCACGGCCGGGACGGACTGCGCGGGGTCGGCCCCGAACCACAAGGCCATTCTGGCGAAGAGGCGTGTTCTCATGGCGCCAAGTTACGTTTCTGATGTTGTGGGAACGTTTCCGAGCAGTCTCTGCGGCGTTACATTTCGGGCGGCATAGGCTCTGGTGGTGAATAGTTCCTGGTTCTAGCCTTGAAGTCCGATGGGATACGAGATCCGGAGGTAGGACATGGCCACCAAACTCAATAAGAAAGCCCTGGAACACGCGCGCAGTCTCGTGAAGGACGGGAAAGTTGTCCGCGACACCCGCGATGACTGGAGCGAGCATGCTCCCTCGACCGACGACGAAAACGCGTTTATCAAGAAGCACGGCTTTTCGGAGTATTCAAAATGGCACCTCGGGCTGGACCCTGACGAGTCGGAGGGCACCAAGGGCAGCGTCAGTTTTCCCTTTGGCGACTTCAAGAAGATCCACCGCTGCGCCGTAGTGTCCCTGGAGAGCCGTGCTGCGCAATACGACCACGATGAGATTGCCAAGGCCGCGAAGGATCTGCTCGAAAAGATAGACGCGGAGTCGTAGCCTGCCACGACCGCTCCCGTGTACCCAGGCACCTATGCCAGGGACAACAGAAATGAGACCACGAACCCGGCCGCCGTGCTCAAGGCCACAGCCGGGCCACCATGTTCGAAAGCCTCCGGCATCAGAGTGTCAGCCAGAGCGGCGATCACCGCTCCGGCCGCGAAAGCCAGCGGCAACGAAATTGTTTCGGGGTTGCTGCCCGAGAGCGGGCCGGCACCAACCACTACGGCGATGACCAGCACCACCGAGCACAGACCCCAGAGCCTGATGATGCTGGACGTGGACATGCCTTGGCTGCGCATCGAGGCTGCTCCGACCAGGGCCTCGGGCAGGTTTGAGACGAAGATCGCGGCCAGCAGCGCCAGTCCGCCGGTACCCTCGCCCAACGAGACGCCGAGGGCGAGATTCTCCGGCACCCCATCAAGCGTGGCGGCGGCGAGCAGTGCAAGACCTGCCGCACCCCGGGTGGATGCTGTCGATGGCGCACGCCCCGTGGCAGCGGCGTCGGTGTCGAGCTTGGGGCTGCCCCGGTATTCATCGGCGGGAACCGGGCGCGAACCGGCCTGGGCCCAGCGGTCGAGGATTGCGCTTAAGACCGTGAACACCACGGCACCGATGAACAGACCGCCCGCAGCGAGCCAAATTCCGCCGCGCTCGTAGGCATCCTCGAATAATTCGAAAGTCAGAGCGGTAATCAGGGCACCCGCCGCGAAGGACAGAATCATAGCCAGGAGGCGCTTCGGCAACTCGAAACGCACACCCACGAAGGCCCCCAGCACTAAAGCACTGGAAGTCACGACACCGAAGAGCAGCGACGTTCCCACACCGACATTATGGAGGGCTGCCGGAATGGAAGACAACAGCAAAACAAGCCCGGGGACTCCTGGTGCGCAGCAGACGACGTGCCAATTGCGACAACCGAAGCCGTGCCCTCTGTGCCGGCGGGGCTTTCTGTCCTGTGCCCTGGACTAAGCCGGAGTGGCCGGCCCAACATCAAGTGTTTCCTGATAGTCCTCGTCATACCTCTCCTCACGCGGTTCGTCATAGGGGAAACCTCCAGGAAGGGATCCCTCCGCGAGGCCGCGAATGACCAAATGGCGGAGCGGTGACTGGCTGTTCGGAGCGACGGCCGGGATGGTGACTGCAGGTGTGTTCGTCATCCTGGTGTTTGCCATCTGGTCCAGCCCCGAGGCGCCGGCCGCGGCCAGGAGAACCACCGCCAGGGCTGCTAGTACAGGAACTACGCTCTTCGTCCAAAGCCTCATGATCCGATCATGAGCTAGCACCTTGAGAACAGGTCCAGATTTCCCTTTGGAGAAACTATGAAGGTCCTGGTGGGCGCAACGCCACGAGTAGGCCAATAGCCAAATCGGAGCCCCCTGTCGGATTCGAACCGACGACCCCCGCTTTACAAGAGCGGTGCTCTGGCCAACTGAGCTAAGGAGGCGTGTCTGCTTCTGCCTGCCGGATCCGGCCCGTCAGACGGTGCCGTTCACGACGCTGGATGCAGTGCTAGATAAGGTTAGCCCAAAGAACGCCTGCTGGTAAAAACGGCAGCGGCCCGGTCCCGGAGAGTTCCGGAGCCTGGCCACTGCCGTGTTGCACGGGCCAGGTGGCAGCTAGCCCTTGGCGTCGATTGCGGCCTGGATGAACGGGATCAGGTCAGTGTTGGCGGAGTCGCCCTTGCCCCACTGCTTGCCGTCCACGAAGGCGCTAGGAGTACCGGTAACGCCGATGGCCGCAGCTTCCTGCGTCGCCACCTTTATGTAGGGCCGGTATTTCTTCTCTTCCACGCAGGAATCAATGCTCTTGGCCCCGACATCTGTGGCCATCTTCTTCAGTTCGTCGTCCGACAAGCCGGCGCTGCCTTCGGCAGGCTGCTTGTCGAAGAGTGCATTGACGAAGTCAGAGTACTTTTCCGGTGATTCGTTGACCACGCAGGCGGCCGCGTTGGCCGCGCGGGAGGAGTAGTTGGTGGTGGACTGCTGGTCCAGGAAGCCGAGCGGCCTGTACTCCAGGGAGATCTTGCCTTCGTTGCGGAGGCTGGTCAGCTGTTCGTTGTAGGTGCTTTCGAACCGCTTGCACACGGGGCAGATGAAGTCGATGTAAACGACGACCTTCACGGGCTTGCCCGCTTCAGCCTGCGCGTCCGGAACCGTGATCTCCGCCGGCGGCGTTGCCGGCTTGGCCGGCACGTCGCTCACATTGACCGTGGCGGGATCGGACTTCACCACCTCGGAGTTGGCTAGCAGCGTCACACCGCCATGCACGTTGCCGTTGGCCGGTGTGGGTCCCTGGTCCGCTACAGGCGCGTTGTTCCTGATGTTGGAACTGACCACGAGGGCAACGATTGCGAGGATGGCCACGACGGCCACCACAATGCCCCAGCCGATGAGGAGCTTGTTGCGCTTGTCCTTCTTCAGCTGCGCCTCACGGATCGCACGGGCATTCTCGCGGGCCTCGGCAGTGCGTTCTGCTTTGGACTTGCGGGGTTCGTTTGTGGCGCTCATCAGTTCCTCGTGTCGATCGGCCAGGTTCGGTCCACATCAGTGGCAACTTTTTCAGTCTAGGGGAGAAACCTGAGAGCTTGCCTCTTCAAGTTTCCATCCGGTTGACCAACGGATGAATAGCACGGAAGATTCCGTCCGGCTAGGGTTGATTGGAGCCATTAGCAACCCTAGGGGTATCAATGCAGACCACGCACTATGAAAAACCCGAAGCAGATGTTGAGGGAGAGCCCGCACCTGGCAGCCACGCTTCGGCCGCGCTGTACGACTTTATGGTGGTTTCCAACCGCCTTCCGGTTGACCGCTGCGCTCCGGAAGACGGTGGATGCGAGGATGGCTGGCGCCGCTCACCCGGCGGCCTGGTGACTGCGCTCGCCCCCATGATGACCAAGACCGACGGCGCTTGGGTGGGCTGGCACGGCGCCCCGGACGAAACTGTCAAACCCTTCAGCCACGGCGGCATGGACCTGGTCCCGGTGCAGCTGAGCACTGACGACGTCGAGCTGTTCTACGAGGGCTTTTCCAATGCCACGCTCTGGCCGCTGTACCACGATGTGATCGCGCCGCCGGAATTCCATCGGACCTGGTGGGACTCGTACCGGAAGGTCAACCGGCGGTTCGCCGACGCGGTGGTCCGCCACGCCGATCACGGCGCCACCGTCTGGGTGCAGGACTACCAGCTGCAGCTGGTTCCAAGGATGCTCCGGGAAGCACGCCCGGACCTGAAAATCGGGTTCTTCAACCACATCCCCTTTCCACCGCCGGAAATCTTCGCCCAACTCCCGTGGCGGCGGGCCATCATCGACGGCCTGCTCGGCGCGGACCTGGTGGGCTTCCAGCGCAGCAGCGATGCGGGCAACTTCATGCGCTCCGCCCGTCGCTTCCTGGGTGCGAGCGTCAAGCAGCAGCAGGTCCACGTCAAGGGCGCCGACGGCGAGACAACCCATATCGCCCGGGCGCAGGCATTCCCCATCTCCATCGACGTCAAGCAGATCAGCGAACTGGCCCGCAAGCCTGAAATCATTGAGCGGGCGCATCAGATCCGCCGGGACCTCGGCAATCCCAAGACCATCCTCCTCGGCGTCGACCGCCTCGACTACACCAAGGGCATCCGCCACCGGCTCAAGGCCTACGAGGAGCTGCTGGCGGACGGCAAGGTCACGGTGGAGGATGCAGCCCTGATCCAGGTGGCGAGCCCCAGCCGGGAACGCGTGGAGCAGTACCGCCTGCTGCGCGAAGAGGTGGAAGGCACTGTCGGCCACATCAACGGCACGTACGACACCATGCAGAACACCGCCGTCCGCTACCTCCACCACAGCTACCCGATTGAGGAAATGGTGGCGCTCTACCTGGCGGCCGACGTCATGCTGGTCACGGCATTGCGCGACGGCATGAACCTGGTGGCGAAGGAATACGTGACTGCCCGCACCGGCAACGACGGCGCCCTGGTGCTCAGCGAGTTCGCCGGCGCCGCGGACCAGCTCAAGCAGGCGCTGCTGATGAACCCGCACGACATCGACGGCCTCAAGGACACCATCATGAGGGCTGTCAACATGCAGCCGGCCGAGGCCTCCCGGCGGATGCGGTCGATGCGCAAGCAGATCCTGGACCACGACGTCGACCACTGGTCGGCAGACTTCCTCGCCGCCCTCAAAGAGAAAGTGGTCCGCGATGACTCCTGACGAAGCCCCGGGCAAGACCCCGCTCACCCTCGCACCTCAGCTCCTGGAAGCCATCCGAAAAGTTGCCGCCACCGAGCACCTGCTGGTGGCCATGGACTTTGATGGAACAATCTCGCCGCTGGTCGACCACGCTGCGGACGCCCGCCCGCTGCCCCGGTCCGCCGCCGCTTTCGCCGCCCTCGCCGTGCTCCCGCGGACGACGACGGCACTCATCTCGGGCCGTGCGCTTGCCAGCCTCAGGGAGGTGGCCTCGCCACCCCCGGAGACCCTCCTCATCGGCAGCCACGGGGCCGAGGTGTGGCTGGGTCCCGGATCATCCGAGCTCACGCTGGATCCTGAACAGCTCGCCCTGCTGGCCGAGGTCCGCCGTACCCTCGAAGAGATCGCGGAGCAGGCGCCGGGGACGTTACTGGAGGACAAGCCCGCGGGCGTGGTGCTCCACACCCGGCTCGCTGCCGACGACGTGGCCGAGGACGCAGTCGCCGCTGCCCGGGCAGCCCTGCAGGACCTGCCTGATGTGTACCTAAAGAACGGCAACCGCGTCCTGGAGACGTCCGTAGTTCATGCGTCCAAGGGCGAAGGCATGACCTTCCTCCGCCAGGCAACCGACGCCACCGCTGTGGTATTCGCGGGAGATGACACCACGGATGAGGACGCGCTGGCGCGGCTGTATCCCGGCGATGTCGGCGTCAAGGTGGGGCTGGACTTCACCCAGGCGCAGTTCCGAGTTGAGGCGCCGGTCCACATCGCCGAACTACTGGAAACGCTGCTCAGGGAGCGGACGCTCGCCGTCACGGGCTCACGTTCAGCGTAGGCAGCAAGACAAGCCGCCGGTTACGCATCTCACATGTGACATCCGTAACATTTGCACCCATATGCATAAAACCTGACATACTCTTGGTTGTGATGTGGCGCACAGACACCGTGCGGCGTCACGCGATACTCCTCGGCTTCGGCCGGGGAGTACACGGCTGAAAACCCGTGGACAACTGAATAAACATGAACCATTCACAACGGATCGTCCGGCACGTACCTGCCGGTGAAGGGATTGATAACTGTGGCAACAGTTACTTTTGATAACGCTACGCGTCTGTACCCGGGCACAGAAAAGCCCGCCGTCGATAAGCTCAACATCGACATCGCCGATGGCGAATTCCTGGTCCTCGTTGGACCTTCAGGTTGCGGTAAGTCCACCTCGCTGCGCATGCTCGCAGGCCTTGAGGACGTCAACGCAGGCCGCATCCTCATTGGTGACCGCGATGTCACCGACGTTCCGCCGAAGGACCGCGACATCGCAATGGTCTTCCAGAACTACGCCCTGTACCCGCACATGACTGTCGCGGACAACATGGGCTTCGCGCTGAAGATCGCCGGCGTCAGCAAGGAAGAGCGCGCCGAGCGTGTCCGCGAAGCAGCAAAGCTTCTCGACCTCGAGCCGTACCTGGACCGCAAGCCGAAGGCACTCTCCGGCGGTCAGCGCCAGCGTGTTGCCATGGGCCGCGCCATCGTGCGTAACCCGCAGGTCTTCCTCATGGATGAGCCCCTCTCCAACCTTGATGCCAAGCTCCGCGTGCAGACCCGTACGCAGATCGCATCCCTGACCCGCCGCCTGGGCGTCACCACCGTCTACGTGACCCACGACCAGGTCGAGGCCATGACCATGGGTGACCGAGTGGCTGTGCTGAAGGACGGCCTGCTGATGCAGGTCGACACCCCGCGCAACCTCTACGACAAGCCCAAGAACGTCTTCGTCGCCGGCTTCATCGGCTCCCCCGCCATGAACCTGCTGGAACTACCCGTCGTCGACGGCGGCGTCCAGTTCGGCGGAACCGTTTACCCGGTACCGCGCAACATCCTCGAAGAGGCACACGGCGCCACTGTCACCCTGGGTTCACGCCCCGAGGACCTCGAGCAGGTCGCCGCAGGTGAAGGTCTCCAGGTTGAGGTTGACGTCGTCGAAGAACTCGGCGCCGACGCCTACGTTTACGGCCACACCACGCTGGACGGCAAGAGCCACGACATCGTGGCCCGCGTCGATGGTCGCCGCCCCCCGATGAAGGGTGAGTCCATCTACGTTCGCCCGCAGTCCGGACACGTACACCTGTTCGACACCAAGACCGGCCTGCGCCTCGGCGACTAGCCTCTAGCACGAACGGCGGCCCTCCCTAACAGGAGGGCCGCCGTCGTGATTTAAGCAGGGTTTCCTGACTTGGTTTAGGCGGCCCGCCCCTACGTACGGAAGAATTGGCACATGACCGAGGAAAGCAGCGCCCAATGGCACGACGAACCCACCGACTACGGCCAGATCGGCAAACTGCCTCGGTTTGAAGCGGCCAGCGCCAATGACGACAAGATTTCCAGCGTCTCCAGCAACCTGAGCATTACGGCCGCCTCGGCTGACCCCGAGCTCCTGGATCTGCCGTGGCACATCGCCCTCGAGGACTGGCCGGCTGAATACCTCGCCGCCCTTCCCCGCGGTATTTCCCGGCATATCGTGCGCTTCGCCCACCTCGGCGGCTCGGTGATCGCCATCAAGGAAACGTCCGAACACGTGGCCCGCCACGAATACCACATGCTCCGCAAGCTGGCCCGTCTGGATGTGCCCTGCGTCGAGCCCGTGGCTGTCATCACCGGCCGCACCACCCCGGACGGCAGGCCGCTGAACCCGGTGCTGGTCACCCGGCACCTCAAGTTCTCCATGCCGTACCGTGCGCTGTTCTCGCAGATGCTGCGGAAGGACACCCTCACGCGCTTGATCGACGCCCAGGCGCTGCTGATGGTGCGGCTGCACCTCATCGGCTTTTACTGGGGCGACGTGTCACTCTCCAACACGCTTTTCCGGCGTGACGCCGGCGCGTTCGCCGCGTACCTCGTGGACGCCGAGACCGGCGAGCTGTATCCGGACCTGTCCACGGGCCAGCGCGAGTACGATCTCGAGATCGCCCGCGTCAACATCGCCGGCGAGCTGATGGACCTGCTGGACGGTGGCCTGATCGAAGAGAAGGTGGACCCGGTGGCCACCAGCGAACTCATCATGGACAGCTACCGGCGGCTCTGGACCGAGCTCACGGAAAAGGAATCGTTCGAGCTGGGCGAGCGCTGGCGTGTGGGCGCCCGCATCCGCCGCCTCAACGAACTCGGCTTCGACGTCGAGGAATACGCCATCAAGACCACCCAGAACGGCACCACCATCCAGCTGCAGCCCAAAGTGGTGGACGCGGGCCACCACCAGCGCCGCCTGTTGCGGCTCACCGGGCTGGACGCCCAGGAGAACCAGGCCCGCCGGCTGCTCAACGACATGGACTCGTTCCGTGCAGACAACAATCCGAAAATGGACGAGGAATACAGCGCCCACCTGTGGGTCAGCCAGATCTTCGAGCCCATCGTCCGCTCGATTCCGCGGGACCTCTCCGGCAAGCTCGAACCGGCGGAGGCCGTCCACGAAGTGCTGGAACACCGCTGGTACATGTCCGAAAAGCAGGAGCGCCACATCCCGCTGGCCGAGGCTGTGCAGTCCTACATAGACTCCATCCTCCGGCACCGCCGCGACGAGGCCGCGATCATGCTTAACCCCGACACGGAGCTGCTCAAGATCCTGGAAGTGGAGACCGAGCAGTCCCGGTACGGCGAGGAAGACATCGACGAATACCCGGACGCCGACGACTGAGCCGCGGCCCGCGGGCAGGGCCTGGCCGGGCAGGGCCTGCCAGGGCCCGGGCTAGATCGCCTTTCCGGGGTTCAGGATGCCGGCCGGATCGAAAAGGTGCTTGATCCGGCGCTGCAGCTCCCGGACCGGCGCGGGCTGCTCCAGGCCCAGCCACCGCAGCTTGTACTGCCCGACCCCGTGCTCGCCGGTGATGGTGCCGCCCATCGCCAGGGCCACCGTGATTGATTTGTCCAAAGCGGCACCCAGCCGCTGCATGGCGTCAGCGTCCACTTTGGTGTCCAGCCGGTCCACCCAAAACGTAGGGTGCAGGTTGCCGTCGCCGGCGTGCGCCACGACTTTGAGCTGCACGTCGTTGTCAACGGCCATCGCTTCAAGTTCGCCCACGTAGTCCACCAGCCGCGAGCGCGGCACCGCAACGTCCTCCCCCACCCGGTATTCGTCATCCACTTCAACTCCGCGGCTGTTGCGCCGGAGCTCCACCAACAGCTCGGCCTCAGCGCTGGCCTCCGTGGTCACCGCGGCACCGCCCGCGGCGAGGACCTTGCGGACCACGTCAGCTTCCGCGGCCGCACCGAAGCCGTCCGTCTGCACCAGAAGGAGGGAGGCACCGCGCCTCCTCAGGTCCGAGCCGTGGATCGAGTCCAGCTGAAGGAGAGTGCCGCCGTCGAGCAGTTCCATGATGGCGGGCTGGACACGCGCCTTTCCCACTGCCAGTACCCCGGCCGCGGCACTGCGGAAGTCCGGGTAGAACGCGGCAATGGTCTGCACCTCCCGAGGCAGGTACTTCAGCCGGACGGTTGCACCAACCACGATTCCCAACGTGCCCTCCGAGCCGACGAACAGCCCTGTGAGGTCGTAGCCGGCAACCCCCTTGAAGGTCTGGTGCCCGCTATGGATCAGGGATCCATCCGCCAGCACGACGTCCAGGGCCAGCACCGAATCACGGGTGACGCCGTATTTGGCGCAGCGCAGCCCGCCGGCGTTGGTGGCCACGTTGCCGCCGATCGTGGACGTCCGGAAGCTCGCGGGGTCCGGCGCGTACATCAGCCCGTGGACGGCGGCCGCGTCGTTGAGATCGGCGTTGATCACGCCCGGTTCGACGACGGCGGTCTCGTCGTCCGGGTTCAGGTCCAGGATGCGGTTCATCCGTTCAAGGCTCAGCACGATGCACCCCTGGCTGGCATGTGCGCCGCCAGAGACACCCGTCCCGGCGCCGCGGGCGACGATCGGCACGTTGTGGCTGGCGCAGGCACTCACAACTGCCTGGACGTCAGCTACGGACTCGGCCCAGGCGACGGCAAGCGGCAGTTGATAGTCCAGCACCGGAGCCTGGTCTACGGCATAGGCAGCCAGGGTGGCTTCGTCCACGGCAAGCTTGCCGGGCTCCAGGATGGTTTTGAGCTCGTCAACAATGTTGCCCATGCGGCCCTCCAGGTCCGTCGAATCCGGCCTCCAGTCTATTCCGCGGGATGAGGGTTCCGGCAGTTGCGGTGGGGTTGCTGCTGGAGGAATGTCCATGCGGCATGATGGGCGGCTCCCATCACATTTGCAAACGCTTCCAAGATCAGTGTAATGAACAGCGCCCAAGGGGGCCTGCTGGGGGAGGCGGCACCACCCGGGTTTGGCCCTTTAGGCCCCGCTTCGTGGCTGTGCAGTCCGAAGGCGGCGATCATGGGACATCGCGAAGTCGCGCGGAAACAAAATGAGGCGTACGTCACAATTGGAAGCGTTTACAGTTTGCGTCGGCCCGCGCTTTACGATTGCCAACATGTCCGTTGACTCAATGCTCCAAGCCCCCGCTGCGTCGGCAGGGCCGCTCACCCTGGTACACGCCGCCGACGACGCCTCCGGGTGGTGGCGGTCCGCTGTCATTTACCAGGTCTACCCGAGGTCCTTCCGGGACTTGAACGGTGACGGTATCGGCGACCTGGCCGGAATCACCGCCGAGCTGCCGCAGCTTGCCCAGCTCGACGTCGATGCTGTCTGGCTTTCGCCTTTCTACCGCTCCCCGCAGAAGGATGCGGGATACGACGTCAGCGATTACTGCGACGTCGACCCGTTGTTTGGCACCCTGGCTGACTTCGATGCCATGATGGCCCAGGCCTCCCGCCTGAACCTGAGGGTGATCGTGGACCTGGTTCCCAATCACTGTTCCGACCAGCACACGGCATTCCAGGCCGCCCTCGCCGCACCGGCGGGCAGCCGGGAACGTGACGTGTTTATTTTCCGGGACGGCCGCGGACCACTCGGCGAGGAGCCGCCGAACAACTGGCAGTCCCACTTTGGCGGATCGGCCTGGACGCGCATCACCGAGCCGGACGGCGCACCCGGGCAGTGGTACCTCCACCTCTTCGACGGCTCCCAGCCCGACTTCAATTGGGACAATCAGGCCGTGCACGATGAATTCGAGCGGGTGCTTCGATTCTGGCTGGACCGGGGCGTAGCCGGCTTCCGCGTGGACGTGGCCCACGCCTTGGTGAAAGCTGCCGGGCTGCCGGAGTGGGGCGGCCCCGCCGACGGCAACAGCTCCGACGGCTATCCCGGACACGAGGCCCCGATGTTCGGCCAGCCGGCACTGCACGACATCTACCGGGTCTGGCGCCGCATCCTGGCGGAGTACGGTCCGGACCGCATCCTCTGTGCCGAAGCCAATGTGGACCCGCTGCCCCGGTTGGCTGACTGGGTCCGGCCCGACCAGATGCACCAGGCTTTCAATTTCCCGTACCTTCACGCCGGCCTCGACGTTCACCGGCTCCGGGGCGTGATCACCGACTCGCTGGTGGCCCTGGACGCCGTCGGTGCGCCAAGCACCTGGGTATTGTCCAACCACGACGTCGTCCGCCACGCCACGCGCTTCGGCTACGACGGCCCCGCACCGCGTGACGGCGACGGAATCGGCATCTTTGACCGGCAGCCCGACTTTGCACGGGGAAGGGCCCGCGCAGCGGCGGCCTCGATGTTCATGCTGGGGCTGCCCGGCGGAGCGTACTTGTATCAGGGCGAAGAATTGGGACTCCCGGACGGTATCAACATCCCGGACAGCCGGCGCCAGGACCCGACGTTTGCGCGCACCGGCGGAGAACGACTCGGCCGAGACGGCTGCCGCATCCCGCTTCCGTGGCGCGCCGCCGAACCGCATGCCGGCTTCGGGTCCGGTGAGGCACCTTGGCTGCCGCAACCGGAAAGCTTCACGGAACTGGCGCGCGACGCCCAGGCCGAACAGCCGTCGTCGCACTTGAACCTGTACCGCCGGATGCTGGCGGTGCGCAGGGAACTCGACCTGGGCCGCGGGTCGTTGGCCTGGCTCGAGAGCTGGTGCACGGACACGTCCCTTGCCTACCTCAACGGCACCAGCCTGGTGGTCATGAACCTGGGTCACGGGCCGTTGGAACTTCCGCCGGGCGAGGTGCTGCTGCGCAGCTCGGGCACGTGGCCGGAGCCTGGTCCGGGGGCACCGGACGGCGGTCATCAGCTAGGCTCTGGTGAGACGGTCTGGTTGAGCCTCCCGGGAGTGTGAGACGGCCGTCCCGAACGTACGATTGAAAACACGGAGAGCTGAACATGCCCGGCATCAAGGACGTCGCTGAGCGCGCCGGTCTTTCCACCGCCACTGTCTCCCGCGCCCTCAGCGGCAAGGGCAACGTCTCCGCCAGGAGCCGCGAGAGGGCGCAGGCGGCAGCGGCAGAACTGGGCTTTGTGTTGTCTTACCATGCCTCCAGCCTCGCGTCCGGGCGGAACCACAATATCGGCGTAGTGGTTCCGTCCGTCCACCGCTGGTACTTTTCGTCCATTATGGAAGGCATCTCAGCCACCTTGCTGGACGCCGGGTACGATCTCACGCTCTATAACGTCAGCGAGGGGCCGGACCGCAGGCACACCGTGTTGAACGACTTCCTGCTGCGAAAACGGGTGGACGCGGTAATTGCGGTGTCCCTGCAGCTCAGTGAAACCGAGATACAGCAGTTGCTGGCCATTCGCCGCCCGGTTATGGGCATCGGCGGGCCGTTGCCGGGCGCTTCCACCATCAGGATCGATGATCCCGGCATCTCGGCCGCCGCCACGAACCACCTCATCCAGTTGGGCCATTCCAAGATCGCGCACATGACGGGCGACACCTTCTTTGAGCAGGACTTCCGGTTTGAGCAGGACTTCCGGCTTCCGGGAAAACGGCAGGAAGGGTACGAAAAAGCCATGAAGGCTGCGGGGCTGCACCTACGGCCCGAATGGCAGGTAACCGCCGACTTCACCATCGAGGGTGCCTACGCCAGCGCCAGGCGGTTGCTCGGCGCGGCTTCGGACCGCCCTACGGCTGTGTTTGCCGCTTCGGATGAAATGGCCATCGGCACCATCCTGGCAGCACGCGACTTCGGCCTCCGGATCCCCTACGACCTTTCCGTCATCGGAATCGACGGCCATGAGCTGGGCGAAGTGTTCGGGCTGACCACTATAGACCAGGACGCCCGTGGCCAGGGCGCACTGGCAGTCCGGCTCCTGCTGGCGGGGCTTCAGGACGCTGCCGACGGCGTCACAACCGGCACAGAGTTCCCCACCAATTTCGTGATCAGGTCCAGTACGTCGGTGCCTCCGGTCGAGACGGCCTGGACTCGCTAGGCGCTGCTTGTGGCTAGGCCTTCGACTGCGCCCGTGAGTCGGCCAGGGCTGGCTCCCCCGCCGACAGCTCCCGCTCCATGATGATTTCCTTCTTGCTTATATCGAGCGGATAGGTCTCCCGACGGCCCGTGTCACGGAAGCCATGGCGCCCGTAAAAGCTTGCGGCGCGGGTGTTGTCCTCGTGGACTCCCAGCTGCAACAGCCCGGCTCCCAGTTCCTCTGCCGCCGCCTTGACGGATTGCCGCAGCAACTCGTCTGCCAGGCCGCTCCCCCTGAACGGGGCAGCAACGTAGACGCTGATAAGCATGGCCTGTAGAAGCCGCCCGGTTTCCTGGGGATGCTTCACCACCACCCGCATGAGGCCGCAAAAGGCCTTGGCGCCCGGTACGGCTTCGGCGACGAGGGTGATGCTGCCCGGGGCGGTCATTGCGGCAGATCTGCTTCGCCACTGCCCTTCCGTCTGCGCCTGCGCCGAGACCAGTGATTCGATGTAGGCAGTGGGAGTGTCCGCGAGCATCTCAAGCCTCACCGCGCGAAGGGCCTCCCACTCCCCCTCGGCCATTGGCCGGACCCTAACCAACTGCACCGCCCATGAACCGCACGAAGCGTGCCAGGACCTGGGGCCAGCCGGCGTCGTACTCCGCGCGCGTCCGGGCAGGGTCCTCGGCGCCCTCCCAGCCATCGTGAACGAGACGTAGCTCAGTTCCACCCTCAACGGCCCGGAAGGCTACGCGGAGTTCCGTGGACCACAGCGCCGTGGTTCCCGGGTACCAGCTGGCATGGAACGACAACGGCGGCTGCCAGTCGTCTATGGTTCCCCAAACTGCGGTCCGGCCATCGTCGGCGGTTTCAAGGACCAGGTTTTCTTCGAACTCGACGTAGGAGCCGGTACCGAAGACGCTGTGCTCTTCAAGCGGCCACCATAGATGGGTGTGTTCCGTGAATCCGATGAACGCTTGAGAGACCGAACCCGGCACCACAACCGTGTCAACCACAACGTCCAGGGCGTCCACGGGATCGGCTGCTTCGTCCGCGGGGGAGGCGTGGCTAAAGAGGTTGTCCATGGTCAACAACTTTACCCGCCGAGCGAATCTGCGACGCTCTCTCATTACCTGCCGGGTTTTCCGGGTCGCTCGGGTCGTTGCAGGAAAGGAGCGAGGGTCCTGGTTTTGGGGGTTTTGTGGTTTTAAATGCGGGAGGCCCCGAACCGTTGTCTGGTTCGGGGCCTCGACCTAATGTGTGTCCGGCGGTGACCTACTCTCCCACACCCTCCCGGGTGCAGTACCATCGGCGCTGTGGGTCTTAGCTTCCGGGTTCGGAATGGGACCGGGCGTTTCCCCCACGCTATGACCGCCGTAACCTTTTTACCCGTTCCTCCGGG
>NZ_JAGGPP010000044.1 GCF_018613755.1 Arthrobacter sp. ISL-72 | reverse complement strand
CCACCGTTTTTCTTACAGTCCCCAACGTCACGAACCTGGCGTCGTCCCCGCGGCCCCGCGCCGGGCCGGGTCCGACGGTGGGTGTGGAATCCTTGGGTGATGATGGCACTGAGTTGGCAAGTGATGGCGACCGGTGTCTTCGGAAAGCGCGGCAGGTCGGTGGGACCCGAGGGAGAGATCTGGCGTACTGACCTCTCGACGCTGCGCGATGTCGTCCTGGACCGGGAAGCCATGACGGCCAGACTGGGGGAGTACCCGAGCCTGGAACGGGTCTGGGCGCTGTCCCTGCTGGACCGCGGACAGCAGGCCGTCTCGGAAGGCCGGGCACTGCTGACTAATTCGACGGACCGGTTCCGGCCCCTGCTCGTGCTGGCACATGCCTATCAGCGCCAGTACCAGTGGCACGAGGCCGCACGGATGCAGGAAGATGCCCTGCGTCTGGCCCGCTCCCCGGCCAGGGAAGCGCTCGTCAGGTATGAGATCGGCCGGCGCCTCTTTGATGAAGCCCTCTACCGGGACGCGGCAGCCGAACTGGAATGGGCGCATGACCTCTACCGCACCACCGTCCGGGAACGCCTCGCCAGAGTCTGCGATCAGGCCCTGAAACGCGCCCGGGAAGTTCTCCTCACAAACGGCATCGCTCCCAACGACCCGTCTAATCAAACTGGCTGAGGCCTTCGAGACGGAGTTGATTCCGGACACACGACTCGGCAGCACAGTCCCCGGCGTGCTATCCCGAGACTGGATCCCGAGCCACAAAATCGCCCGGCGCGACGGGAAACGCAGGCGCTTCCGCCCTCCCTGAACGGGCGGGCGGAAGCGGCACCGGTTCGGCCCCGGCGGCTTGAGACCGGCCCTTGTCCGGCGCTGAGTCCGGCAGTGCCCCGCTACCAGGGCAAATTCCCCACGCACCGTCGTTCGCGACGGTGCCCCCATGTGCGGCGGAGCCTTAGACTCCCCCCAATACATGCGAGTGAGGGCCCGGCATGACTATTGTGCTCCCGGACATCCCCGCTTGAATGAATGCGTGCAAATGTTTCCGGAGGAAAATCCGCTGTCACAGGGCGTGGTCGCAGTTTCCCGTCACAGGAACCTAGCCGTCACTGTCCCTGCGGTTGGGGTCCGCGACCTCTTTCTCCGGTGGCGCGTCCTGGGCAGCCGCGGCATTGCCTGGCTCCTGCCGGTGGCGTGTGACCTGGTCAATGGTGACTGAGCCGAAGTAGAAGGCTACGACGACAGCAGTGATGGAGGTGAAGCTCGTCAGAAGCTCGGACGTTACTTTGTTGATCGACTCGGTTGCCTGGTTCGCCGCGCCGTCCGTCGCAGGGCTGCTCGTGCTGACGCCGGTGCTGAAGAAGACAGCCCAGGAGAGCAGAACCAGATACAGCACGATGACCGTCGCGGCGATAGCGTCCCTCATAGCGATGGCCCCGGGTTCATCTCTAACGGTCCTCTCGTAGGACCAGATCCCGTAGAACGTGAAGACTACTAGCGATCCCAGACCCAAAACATAGCCCAGGTCCCGGAATCCCGGGAGGTGGTTCCACGACCACAGTTCTATGAGCGGAGCACCGATCACCACCAAGGCATCAGGCAAAAGAACCCGTAACCAAACCCGTTGCCTCCGCGTTCGAACCGGGGCCGCGTTCGCCGCCATCTCACCCTCCGCCCGGAGCCGGAAGCCAACCCGTGCGCCAGGGCAGCGTAACGGCGCACCCGGCCCGTTACGCCAAGTTTTGGCTCAGCGAAATTCCGTGTCAAGACCCAACGGGAGGTGCGGAAACCACGTGCGGACCGGATCAATCTGCCGCCGTGAGGCGCCGACGGTTTGGGGGGCGGTTCCATAGGCGGTAGTTTGTTCCAAGCATCTCCGCATTCCCCCATTTGCGGAGCCGCTGACCGGAGGAAGAGCCCCAGTGCTTGAGTCGTACCCCGGCTCGTGTGGGGGATCTTCTGCTGTTTACACCGAAGGTGCAGTCCTCGGCATGAGTCAATATAACTGGCTATCACGACGAATTTTTTTCGCGGAGCTGGCCGTGCGATCTTCCTCAATAGACGGGCATGCAGAACACGGCGACACGGAGGATGGCCCAGTCGCCGTCCGGGCGGCGTACAAGTCAGCGAAGCGCCCCACGGGAACCCTGTGCGGGGTTTCGTCAGTCCGGCCGATCCCTGCCCAGTGACGCGCGGTGGTACCAATCAATGGCCGGCTTCATGCCTTTCCTGCTGTTGGGACAATTCCGGTTACTGCAATGCGACGGGACTTCTTCCTCCGGCTCTCTTGCGCCCGGCCCGCTGTATTTGAACCGAACCAAGACCACGGCTGATCCACATGCAGCACAGACCAGAATGGACCGCATGGTCATCGACTGAAACCTGTCCCGGCCAGGACACCGGCTCGGCGGATGATGACGATCTTGCTGTGGAATTCGAGTCCGGCGGTGTGGCCCCTGGCTCTCATGCATCCCCCTAAATTGGTCTGCGATTAGAGTAGCGCGTCGGGGTGGAGCACCCGCTCTGGGGCACACCGTGCGACCCGGCTGGTCCTCGATGGCCTCCATCAGGGACACTTCCCCTGGCCTCCGGGGACGAGCCCACCGCTGCGGTCTGCAGACATATAACACTTACTGGGCAGAAAAAGTTGTGGAATTTATGAATTCATGAATTCGGCAACTGACAGTCAGGTGGTGGTTCCGGCTGCCCTCACTGGGCACCGTTTGCCCTATCCAGCCGGAACTTGCACGAGAACTGCGGATAAGTGTCGGAATCCTTGATGCTGAGTTGCCAGTCTTGATCGAAGCGCACATATTCTGACCTGATCAGGTGCGCGGACATCTAACAGGGATCGCAGGGAAGTAGGCGAAGCCATGGGTCAAGGACCAGCTTTGGACGAACGCGCCGCCAGCGGCGTCATCACGGATGACCAAGCTACTGACTTCCACGCCTTGGGACTCGCAGGCTGCATCGATGAACTGACCGTTCCCCTGCGCCACAGCGGGGTCAGGGTGCGTTGGGAGACTCCGCCTCATGGCGTCCAAATACCGGCCGCCTGCGCCACGCTGCTGTGCCAGGCCGCGCAGGAGACACTCAACTGCGCATTCAAATACTCTCAGGCCACCGAACTGACGCTCCACCTAACAGCCGTCGACCACGGTGTCCGGCTGACCATCACAGACAACGGCGTCGGCTCCCAAAGACAACTCCTTGGTGGCCGGGACCATGGGTACGGCGTGTGCCAGATGACTGCGGCCGTGTACGAAGCCGGCGGTATCATCACTATGGATTCCGTACTCGGCACAGGCACTTTGGTATCCATCACCGTGCCCCTGAACTAGCGACGGAAATCCAAATGGCCGGTCTGCGAGGAAGCACAGCGCGCCGGCTAATTCGCATTCAATGCAAACACACAACGGAGCTTACTGCTTGTCATAACCTCCGTGTCGGCCTTTGCTGCCCGGCTTCATTGGGCGCGAAACGCGCATCTAATCAGAAGAATCAGCCTCAAGTAGCGTCGTTTGGCGGCGATCTTTTCCAGCGGAGTGACCGCTCTGGTTGGTTTATCACTGACGCCTGTGTTGCCACATGCTGCAGTTGTTACCTCCCTCGAGCTACTACGAGCACGAACAGCTGAAGAAGCGCAATGGAGGCTGCAAGGCGCAGTCCTGAACGACCTCCTCACCGGGGAGCCGTCTGCCATGAGCACTATCGTTGCCCGCGCAGAGCGGCTAGGCCATGATCTGACCCTCGAGCACTCAATGGTCGTCATCTCCTTGACGCATGTCGCCCAAAGCGACGTCAACACCTGCCTACAACAGGCACTTCGACGAATAAACGCGTGGACTGCGCCGTTCAAACCCCGCCCCCTGTCAGGTATACATCACGACCGAATCGTCGTTTTGATGCCCGCCGCTTTCGGGCAATCAAGCTCCCAAATTGACCTGAGCGACGAGGTCCGCAGGCTTGCCGCTTCACGTCGCCCAATCGCCTCAGCGACTGCGGTATCACTGGGACCCTGTCCAGACCTGAAAATGTATCCCCGCGCCTATCGCTCTGCAGCCGGGGCGCTAGACATGCTGGCACTTACAGGACAAACGGATACTTCCGCGACCCTAGACGACCTAGGCCTTGTCGGTCTACTCCTTCAGCTCGACGATGCGCACCAGCTACTTCAGTATGCAGATCGGACGCTGGGACCGGTACGCGCTCACGATACCTCGCGAGGAACAGAACTCATTAGGACCCTCCGAACCTACTTCGCATGCGGGCTGGTCAACGCAGACACCGCCCGACTTCTGCAGGTACACCCCAATACCGTCGGACAGCGCCTCAGGCGCATCCAAGCACTAACGGACAAGGACCTCACGCGCCCGGACCACGCCATGGAGCTCGCGACTGCATTAACTGTCGGCGATGTTGCTCAGGCAACACCTACGTCATCAAGGGGCTACCAATAGGCTCGTCCTGGACTAAAACGAAGGATCTCAAGTGCCCACAACTCCGTGGTTTACCCCTACTACTCCTTCGGTCGAATGCAAGGGCCGATACTAAAGATTATGTAAATCTGTCAGAATGACAGGACAAAAGCAGGTCTCAGTTTAGCTTAGCATTTCCGCCATTCCCACCTTGCTTGCGGAGTCTCCCGCGCCTTGTCAGCCCTTGCTTTGCGGTCCCAAGAGCCCTGAGAATCCGCCATAAAATTGGCGAAGCTCCGGTCAATAGCGGGGCCAGGTCGTGTCGTCTCCCGGAGGGGGCACCGCGCGTGCCAGGTACTCGAAGTCGCTGCCGCAGCCTCATGTGGCCGTCCACCGGGAGTCCAGCCTTTGACCAATCTCTTGCCCGTCCCCACTGCTGCCACATAGGCTCATGGTGTGAGTGGCGGGGACGGCAATCCGACAAGCGGATCCGGCCCGCGACCCGTGAAGGAAACAAGCATGGCAACAGGTACAGTCAAGTGGTTCAACGCCGAAAAGGGCTTCGGTTTCATCGCCCCCGACGACGGAAGCGCTGACGTGTTCGCACATTTTTCGGCAATCGCATCCAGCGGTTACCGCTCCCTCGACGAGAACCAGAAGGTTCAGTTCGACGTCACCCAGGGCCCTAAGGGCCCGCAGGCGGAGAACATCCAGCCGCTCTAAGCGGTTCTCAAAAAGCTGACCGGCACAAGCCGGTCAGCTTTTTTGTTTCCCACAATGCCCCTTGCCGTAAACATGCCCAGCATGACCACGATGAAGGCCCGCCAGCCCAAGGCGTCAGCTCCGGCGGGCGATTCACCGAAACCGGCCGCAAGAAGGTACCCGTCCAGCTCGCCGACGGGGAGAAGCAGCAACAGGACAGCAGGTGTTGTGATGACCGCTGGAATCCGTCGACCGTCATCGTCGACACTGTTGCACATGCTTTTGTGGTGGCATCATGACAATGGACCGGCATAAGAATCACTGGAGGAACATCATGAGCGATCCCGGAACTGGACAACAGCCCCCCTGGGAGGCCGAAGATCCCCGAGCCGAGAACCCCGCTACGAAACAGACGGAAGATCCCAACATAACGGAAGACCCGGACGGAACACCGAAGGAGAACCCCTCAGGCTGAAAGCCTCCTGAGGGCCCGACGCGAGCCGTTGTCACGGGACCCGCGCTACACCCGCCTCAAAGGAGACATCTCCCCTGGGCGAAGGGTTTTGGGAGACGAGCCGTTGGTTGCTTCCGGACTCTCTCCCCCCTGTCGTTGCCGCTATACCGTCAACGCCACCAAGCCGAAGGTCCCCACGCCGGATCGCCGACGGGAGGTGGCGGTCCGTCAGGTCGCACCGGGTTTGGCCAAAGAATAGCTGCCTATTTCAAAGTCTGAAATGCTTCAAGATGCTTTGGTTATGATTGGGGCATGGAACCTGCCCTTAACCCTTTCTCTCCCGGCTCCGGGGTCAGGCCTCCTGCCTTGGTTGGCAGACGGAAGGAGATCGACGCGTTTGACCTTCTGGTGGCCCGGGCGAAGGCGAATGCGGCCGGTGACCGGGGTATTCTCCTGACTGGGCTTAGGGGTGTGGGCAAAACCGTTCTTTTGAACGAGTTTTCGGAAATGGCCCGTCGCAATGGGTGGCTGGTGGTGCAGTTCGAGGCGCAGCCCGGGGACGGCGGCCCCGCGGCTGTCCGGAAAAAGCTCGCTCGTGAACTGCAGCTGGGAGCCCGGCGGCTCCGGCAGACGCCCGCGTGGTCGCATCTTCGCGCCCAGGGCCTGGGAAGCATCTCAAACATTTCGGTTTCCCTTGGTCTGCAAGGCCTCACCGCCGACCTGAAATTTGATGCCGGTCGCGCTGACTCGCGAAACCTCGAGATCGACCTGGAAGAGATGGTGGAGGACGTCTCGGCCTCCATGCGAAAAGCGAGGGCAGGGTTTGCGCTGGTCATTGACGAGATGCAGGACCTCGAGGCCGACCTGCTGGGGGCGCTGCTGACCGTCCAGCACGCTGCCGGTCAACGGGGCTGGCCCTTCTACATCGTCGGTGGAGGCCTGCCGTCCCTGCCGGGCCGGCTCAGCGAGAGCCGCTCCTACGCCGAACGGCTCTTCCACTACCGCATGGTCGGCAAGCTCGCCCCGGACGCAGCCGCCGAAGCACTCACCGTTCCCATCGCCCGCCTTGGCGCCGTTCTCGAGGGCCAGGCCTGGACACCATGCTGGACGCTGCCGGCGGTTACGCCTATTTCCTGCAGGCCTACGGGCGCACCCTCTGGGAGACGGCGTCCGAGAAGGTGATCACCGTCGGTGATGCCCGGCTTGCGGTGGAGCTCGGAACAGCCGACCTGGACCACGGGTTCTTCGTCGCACGCTGGCAACGGGCCACACCTGCCGAACGACACTACCTGCGCGCGATGAGTCAGGACGGCGAAGGCCCCTCTGCCACGGCAGACCTGAGCGGCCGCCTCGGGAAGGACCACAGCTCCCTCACCAGCCAACGCGCCCGCCTCATCGACAAGGGGATCATTTTCGCCCCCGAACATGGGCTCGTACAGTTCACCGTCCCCGGAATGGGCGCATTCATCGCCCGGCAAAAGGACTGACCCCGCGCAAAACGCCAGCGCTCTGCCTTCCAGGATTCCGATGTCACCCGGTCCCGAAACCGGCGGCCGCCGCAAGCCATAACCCAGACAGCGCAGACGGTCGGCGCCTGCACATTGGCCCCACGATCCAACGTGCTCAAGTTCGACTGATATTTACCGGCTGAGGTCTTTTTGCGCCTGCCGGGGAGTTCCCGGCATGCCCGCCGCCTTGCGCGCCTTTGGTGCTTTACGGGTGGTTGCGACGGCGGCGGCCGGCGGGGTTGCCTGGTCCCGGTCTGCGTTGAGCCGGGCTTGCACTGCTTCACGGTCTGCGACGTGATCAAGACCCTTGGCCAGGGCTTCCCGGCGTTCGGCCGAGTCGTACGCGGCGTCGGCTTGACCACTAAGTTGTTCGGGGCGTGCATTCTCTGCTTCCACATCATTGCGCCGCGCTTTGTCCGCGCGTTCGGCTTCTGCCAGCAGTTGCGCTGCTTCGGCCTTTTCGCCTGCGGCCGACGTCCGTTCCTCCTGCGCCTGGTTCTTCGTCCGCTCCGCTTCGTTGAGTGTTGCAGCGGCGCTGGCACCCGTGCCCAGAGCTGCGACGTCGACACCGTAGCGGCGTTGTACCTGCTCTGCTACTGCGTCTGCGGCAGAACGGGCCATGGGATCGTAGGCCTGCCACGCGGTGGCGGTTTCGTGGACCCGAACAATGTCTTCGACCTTGGCGGTGTCCCACCACCGGCTGTCCAATGCGGGTGCCAGCTGGGCGCGTGCAGCTGCACGCTCTGCCTCGAGGCGGGCACGTAGTTCGCGTCCCTGTTGTTCTTCCGCAGCGTGGGCGACGCGAAGGCGTTGTTCCCGGGCCCTGGATAGTTCTTCGCCGATTCGCCCTGCGGCTGTGAGGCCGGTGCGGAGCATTGCTTCAACGACCTCGTCCAGTCCGTCTGATTCGCTCATGCTCTACCTTCCTGGTGCTATCGCTCGATGTCCGGGCGGTCGTTTCCGCTCTGTTGGGCCAAATCGATCAGGTGCCCGGGTCCGTTGCCTTCGCTGCCATCGGCCGTCTCACCCAGAAACACGACGTTTCCGCAGTAGACATCCGTCAGGGTTCCGGTGGCTTCCAAAAGCAGAAGCGCGGCGTGACGGTTTGGTTCAAGGCCCAGATTCTTTCCTTCCTCGTTCAGGTAAAAGTGCCAGTCATCCCCGCTGACGGCTTCGATATTTCCGGCCACAATGGATTGCAGGTTCTGCAGCCCGGCATCGATGCTTTCGATTTGGGCGGGTTCGTTCATGTCGGCGGGGATGATCAGGGCGTTGACGCGGTTCACGAAGTTGTCCTCTCGAATTGGGGGTCAGGCCGGGAGGCGTTGCCCGCTAACCCTGGATGAGTCAGCGGGCAACGCCTTTTGGTGTGGTGTGGTTAGTCGGCGGTGGGCCGGTACGGTTCACGGTAGCGGGACGACAGTTCAGCGGCTGCTTCGGACAGGTTGCCCGGCCCTTGGGCTTGCCCGTTTTTCCATGAGAAGAACGCGTGTTCGGTGATGGCTTCCCACTGCGCACGCTGGCTGCGGTAGTAGGTTGTTTTCACGTCTCCCTCACAGTAGGACGCGACTCCGAAGAGGCTCCCGATGGTGTCAGTCGTCCGCGTGACAGCGACCATGACGTAAGGCCATTGGCCCAAGTCCCAGCCGTCGCAGCCCCACACACCAAGGACTGCCCAGCCCTCGGCTTCGATCAGCTCAATCCAGTCGTAACCGCCGTTCTCGTGGTGGGACTGTAAGAAAAACGGTGG
>NZ_JAGGPP010000043.1 GCF_018613755.1 Arthrobacter sp. ISL-72 | reverse complement strand
CACCGCAAGAACCCAAGGATCCCCTTACGGGCTGCATCGTGCGGCCAAATAGCCCTGTAAAAAGGCCGCCATTTATCGACGAGAGTCACACCGTAAACCCCGCTCGCTTTGTTGCACGGTGAAGGTCTCCCACCTGCACAACTAGGCCAAACGAATGGCTGTGTCCCACCTCCTTCGCACTGGGACACGCCACTTCCCGTCCTTATGCCGGTCGGCCTCAATTGCATGCCCTGGCTCGCTTCCGTCTAAAATACTCCCGTCGCGGGTGTCCGAATCGTCTGGAGTGCCGCTAGTGAAAGGGACATGCCATGTCAGCCAGTCTGCGGATCACTCCTACAGATCCTTTCCCTGAGGATCTAGAAAAGCTGAAGGACGAGAAGTTGCAGGTTCTCGATAGCCAGGTCCATCGTCAGCTGGACCATGAAATCGTCACTGAGGGTGAATCTCACCCAGAGACAGAGTTTCGCCACCAGGAGCTTGATATGGAGTTCGAGCACCGCGACAACTAGAACGTCCCAGTTCCTTGAAACTGGGACATTCCTGGTGTTCCGCGCAGACGACTTCGGAATTGACACCGGATCGCCGGAATGACACGTAATCTTACTGTCTCGTAAGTTGTTCCAACTCTCGCGCCCTAATCCCCCTGATAAGGGCGATTTCGGGACGGGGCCGGCAGCGGAAGAACCTGGTTTCTCTGGGAGGTTGATGTGCACCAAACCAGCAACGAGGACATCACGAGAGCCTTCAACAAGAATGCGCGCCTTTATGACCGGTGGATGACCTTTTTCGAGCGCTATATTGCCCAGGGAGCCCGTGCCTGGGCCGTGTCGAAGGCCCACGGGGCGGTCATCGAAATAGGGGTGGGTTCAGGCCTGAACCTCCCGCTTTACGGCCCCAGGGTGGAGCATGTAACCGGGTTTGACCTCTCCGAGAAGATGCTCGCCATCGCGCGCAGACGCGTACTGGAAAAGCGAATCGGCCGCGTCGACTTACATCACGGCGACGCACAGAACCTGAACCTACCGTCGGAAAGCGCAGACACGTTCATTTCCACTTTCACGTTCTGCACCATCCCCGATCCGCTGGCTGCCAGCCGGGAGGCCTACCGGATACTCCGCGCGGGCGGAGTGTTCGTCCTGACCGAACACGGGCGCTCTACCCGCGCCTTGGCTCGCAGCGTCATGCGGGCAATCGAACCACTAATCATCCGCGTCAGCGCCGAACATATCACCCGTGATCCTGTGCCGTACCTGACGAGCGCGGGCTTCACCGTTACCGAAGTCCAGCGCGGCGGACCAGGCGGCATCGTCTTCCGGATACTTGCCCACAAACAACCGCTCAGAGATTAAAAGCAATGGGACGATCGGTGGTGGAGCGCCTGGTTATTACTCGCGGTGGGCTCCACTTTCCGAATCGTCATCGGGACGGGCCGGAACGCCATCTTGGTCCCTAGGGGAACCATTGGCTTGGTCGCCTGCGATGCCGCGCTGGTGGGCTGTTCCGGCATCTCCATAGTTACTCTCGGCGTATTTACCGCTTGCCCGAGCGTCAGGGCCAGCGTCTGCCGATCCGGCATCTCCATAGTCACCCTCGGCGTATTCACGGCTTCCCTGCGCGTCAGCGCGAGCATCTACCGATCCGGCGTCTCCGTAGTCACCGGTTGCGTATTGTCCGCTATCACCTCCCACAGCAGGATTTGGCGTGCTGATGCGACGTTTCCGGGGATCGGGCTCTTGGAAATGAACGCCTCGTAGAGCGGGTCCCCAATCCGGTCCAGGTTGAAGTCCCCAAGCACCATTAGGTTGGTGTTCCAGTCGTTGGGCCGGTCTGCCCAGTCCCTCATCCATTTGGCGAAGGCGGTGGCCTCCGGCAACCGCTTGGCCGGGTTCTTGCCCCACAGCACATGGACGGACGCGAGGATGAATGCGATCCCGGCCCGGGCGAAGCTGGCGGTGTGTACGGGGAGCGGGCGAACTGGCGCTGCATGTTATCCCCGGCCGGGGGCAGCACGATTTCCCCGACCAGGCCTGAGGGCTGGACCCTTGTGCTGTCGTAAAGGAACGCAAGGCGTTCACCGTTGCCGGCGGAACCCTCTGTGACGTCCGAGATGATGACCTGCCATTGCGGGCCGACGGTGGCGAGCAGGCAGGCGCTTGGGTGCGTTGGGATTACGGCGGGATTCCTGGACGGCGACGACGTCGAAGCGGGAGATCACCGCCGCCAGGCAGGAAATCGCATGCCAGTCCCGCTTAGGGGAATCCTTGGGCCCCGAAAACCATTTGGAGGTCAGGTCTCCCAGAGCGCGGATGTTCCAGGTCCCGACCAGGAGATTGGAATCCGACTTCCCCGGGATGGCGCCGCTGAGGGCCTCCCCAGCCGGTCCAAGTCATCGGTCACTGCTTCCGGCGGCCCCTCATCATGCCTCCATGCAAGCAGAACGCCCGGATGACGCTAGCAGGCGCACCGGCCCGTATCCGGACCGCCCGGACGGGTTAGGACTTGAAATCCGGATACTAAGCATGCTTAGTATGGTTCTGGCCGGGATGCACGGCTGCCAACCAGAGGAGGAAACACCATGGGACTACAGGTCGTGCACCGATGCCCGGGTGATGCCTAGCGTCTGGGCCACCTCCGTTACGGTGAGGCCCCTTAAAGCTTCCATGCACTAAACCATACGGTCGCGGGAATAAGTGTCAACATATACACTATTCCCCACAGTTGTGGGGAATAGTGCCAATCCGTGAGGACACCCCTGACAACCCACCGCGCGGGATTCAAAGTTGACCGGTCACGGTCGGCTTCTCCGGCAGATGTCGCTGCCTCCCGGAAGTCCAAGCGTTGCGGCTAGCGACGTGAGAACCGGGGGGAAGGCGGTCACTCCAGCCTGGCGTGACGCAGGTACTGGTAGACAGTTTCCCTGCTGATCCCGTAATCGCGGGCAAGGGCTACTTTCGGAACCCCGATGCCGGCGCGCTCGACCATCTCGGCTGCCCGTTCCGGCGAGAGTGTCTTCTTCCGTCCCTTGTAAGCACCACGCTGCTTAGCCAGGGCAATTCCTTCCCGCTGCCGCTCCCTGATCAGAGAGCGCTCGAACTCTGCGAAAGCACCCATGACGGACAACATCAGGTTGGCCATGGGGGAGTCCTCGCCGGTGAAGACCAGGCTCTCCTTGACGAACTCCACGCGCACGCCTTTGCGGGTGAGACCCTGGACGAGAGCACGAAGGTCATCAAGATTCCGGGCAAGCCGGTCCATGCTGTGCACCACCACCGTGTCCCCGTACCGGGCGAAGCGCAGCAGTTCGGCAAGTTGGGGCCTGGCGGTGTCCCCGCCTGAGGCCTTGTCCGTAAATACTCGGTCCAGCACCTGACCCACAAGCTGGCGTTTCTCGTTCTGGTCCAGCGTGCTGACCCGCACGTACCCGATCCGCTGTCCGCTCATCGTAGCCTCCAACCCTTTACCTGTGAGGTTGAGTTCTAGGCTTGTCCTGCAAGGAAGTCAAGATCTGGCTGGCGGCCGTCAGATTGGGATGTAGCTCAGGCTGATGGGAAGGTCAGAGAACGCGCTGGCAGCAGCCGGAGTGCTGGAGGCGCTGCGGTGGAGTTCCGCCGCGTCCTTCGGACTGTGTCTGCTGAAATGATTGGGCTAGCTGCTCGTTGCTTGTAAGGCAGCGCCCACGACGCCCGCAGAGTTTTCCAAGCTGGCCGGCATGACCGGGGCGCGTAGTGACAAGTGGCAGGTATTCGTTGCTGCATGCTGAAATTCCCCCACCGATGATAACCAAGTCAGGTGAGAAGAGGAACTCCACATGTGACAGGTACTTTTGTAGCCGCTCGGCGTACTCCATCCAGCTAAGGAATTCATTTTCGCGGGCGATGGCCGATGCCCGGGATTCTGCTTTGAAGCCGTCGATTTCCAGATGGCCCAGCTCGAGATTGGGTACGAGCTTTCCATCAACTATGAGTGCTGAACCGATGCCCGTTCCCAAGGTTAGGACCAGGATAACGCCGTGTTTGTCCTTCCCGACGCCGTATTGGACTTCCGCCATACCAGCTGCGTCAGCATCATTCACGACGCAAACAGGTCGACCAAGCCGTTCCCGCAAGTAACCCTGGACATCCAGTCCGATCCAGCTGTCGTCCATGTTTGCTGCCGACCTGGCCACTCCTCGTTGGACTATCGAGGGGATAGCGACCCCGACGGCAGGATCGGTATCCCCAAGGCCTTCGGATCCGAGCTCATCGATGAGCTGGTTCAGGGTGTCTGCGACTGCATCCACGGTGCCGGAGGTAGGTGTCCGGAGGTGACGGACGCCGCCGACCGGGGTACCGCTACTCATGTTGATGAGTGCACCCTTGATCCACGTCCCGCCGACATCGATTCCTATCCGGAACTCCAGTCCCTACGACGTCGTTGGCAGCCGTCGCGGGTCGTGTCATCACGTTTCCTTTGCATAGTTGTGGGGGTCATGACCGGAGGGGCTCAGTTCCGCGGCGGAGTCGGGACGTCGAACTTTTAACTCGGCGAGCAGCAAGCCGCAACGGCTTGGAAGGGGAGAATCTGCGAGTGGTGCCAGCCCAATCGATGTGCTGATTACCAGGAGATGCCTCCCGGCGCCCGAGCGCCGGGAGGCATCTCCTTACACGGTCAAGCTAGCCTGGAGCCAGGCAGTGGTCGCTCCGGGCAGAGAATTTGCCTTGAGTGGCGAACTGGAGACCAGAACCTCGCCATCGGGCAGTTTGAAGGCTTCCGTGCCGAAGTTCGTTACGGAGGTCCAGCCGTGGGGGCGCCGGAAGGCCAGGACGTCAGTTCGGCCGTTCTACCCGGCGGTCCCGAAGGCGTGCGGCCGCAGGCGCGGCTGTACCCTCGGGCCGTCGGCGAGGTCGGGTCGTCTGAGAAAGGAATGTGGGTTAGCCGGCCAGTTGGCGCTCGAAGCCTGCAATGTTGGCAAATTCAGCGGCATCAAGGCTGGCGCCGCCGACCAGGACGCCGTCAACGTCGGTCTCGTTCAGGATTGCTGGGGCGTTGCCGGCCTTGACCGAGCCGCCGTAGAGGAGCCGGGTCCTGGCGGCGACGTCCGCGTCGAAGAGGCTGGCAAGTTCGGTGCGGATGGCGCCGCACATCTCCTGTGCGTCTTCCGGGCCGGCGACTTCCCCGGTCCCGATGGCCCACACGGGCTCGTATGCAACCACGAGTTCGGCGGCCTGCTGGGTGGAGAGACGGTCGACGCCGGCGCGCAGCTGTGCCAGGGTGTGCTGGACGTGTGTGCCGGCCTGGCGGATGTCCAGGCCTTCCCCGACGCACAGCACCGGTGTGAGCGCGTGGCGGTAGGCCGCGTGGACCTTGGCGTTGAGGGTTTCGTCGGTTTCGCCGTGGATGGTGCGGCGTTCGCTGTGGCCGACGAGCACGTACTTACAGCCGAGCTTGGCCAGGAACTGTCCGCTGATGTCGCCGGTGTAGGCGCCTGAGTCGAACGGGGAGAGGTCCTGGCCGCCGGATACCAGGTCCAAGCCGTCATCCTGGATCAGGGTTTGTACGGCGCTAAGAGTGGTGAAGGGCGGAAAGACGGCAACTTCCACCCGCCCGTAATTGTGCTTTGCCTCAGAAAGGGCCTCGGCCAGGTGTTGCAGCAGGCTGCTGCCCTGGACGTGGTCCATGTTCATCTTCCAGTTACCGGCTATTAGAGGTGTCCGGTCATAGGCGCTGTTGGCGGGCGTGCTCATGTGTTTCTCCGTATTGCTTGTTGTATGGATGGATGATGGGCCTTGCCGTGAACGGTTGGGCTGCTGTTGGGGGGCGGGAGCGCGTGTCCCGGCGCGCGACGGTCGTCGGCGGGTTACGGGTTCCGGGGCTGTTCGGCTGGTGGCCTTGCCTGCAGCCGGGTCCCGTCTTGATTGTGCAGGAGGTGCCGCGTGCCGAAGCCGTGGCTTCTGATCCAGAGGATGTCCGATTGCTCGGTTTTAGTCTCGACCCGCGCCTCGTAGGAGTAACCGCCGGGTTCGATTACCTCGATGAGGTCTCCCGGTTGGAGCAAGGTCCAGTCCTGCGGTGCCGGAACCCGGATGTCGCCGCTCCCTGTATCCCTGGTTGAGCGCACCATTATGGCGTGACCCGTGGTGCTGGGGAGGCTCCGTGGCTTCGTGCAGAGGCCAGGGCGCGTTCGACGTCGCCGAGGAGTTCCTTCCAGCTGGCCACGAACTTGTCCAGGCCCTCGGACTCAAGCAGTGCCACGACCTCGTTGTAGGAAACGCCGAGCGCTTCCAGGGCGTCGAGCGTCGCGTTCGCGTCGGCGTAGGTGCCGGTGACGGTGTCGCCCGTGACGGTGCCGTGGTCGAACGTGGCGTCGAGGGTCTTCTCCGGCATGGTGTTGACCACGCCGGGGGCGACGAGTTCGGTGACGTACAGGGTGTCCGGGTAGGCCGGATCCTTCACGCCCGTGGAGGCCCACAGCGGGCGCTGCGGAAGCGCGCCGGCTTCGGCGAGCAGTGCCCAGCGTTCGGTGGAGAACAGCTCTTCGTAGACCTGGTAGGCCAGGCGGGCGTTGGCCAGGCCGGCCTTGCCCTTGAGTGCCTTGGCTTCCTCGGTGCCGGCGGCGTCGAGGCGCTTGTCGATTTCGGCGTCTACGCGGGAGACGAAGAACGACGCGACGGAGTGGATCCTGGACAGATCGTGGCCGTTGCCCTTGGCCTGTTCCAGGCCGGACTGGAAGGCGTTGATCACGGCGCGGTAGCGCTCGAGGGAGAAGATCAGGGTGACGTTGACGCTGATGCCCTCGGCCAGGGTGGCCGTGATGGCTTCCAGGCCTTCGAGGGTTGCCGGGATCTTGATCAGGACGTTGTCCTTGCTGACCTTCTTGTACAGGTGCTTGGCTTCGGCGATGGTCCCGGCGGTGTCCCAGGCCAGGCGGGGGTCCACCTCGATGGAGACGCGGCCGTCAACACCCTTGGTCGCCGCGGCGACCGGGGCGAACAGCTCGCAGGCGTCCGCGACGTCGGTGGTGGTGATTTCGAAGATGGTCTCTTCCACGGTGGCACCGGCCGCTGCCTGGGCCGCGATGACGGCGTCGTAGTCGTGGCCGGTGGTGATCGCGGCGTGGAAGATGGACGGGTTGGTGGTGACACCAACGACGTTCTTCTCTTCGATGAGCTTGGCCAGGGTGCCGGTGTCCAGGCGGCCGCGGGAGAGGTCATCGAGCCAGATCGAAACGCCGGCGTCGGAGAGCTGCTGTGTGGGGGTAGTCATTTTTTGTATCTCCTGGAATCGGGTTCAGGCCTGCAGGCCAGCGAGGGAGTCCTTGGCGGCGGCGGCGACAGCCTCCGCGGTGATGCCGAACTCCTGGAAAAGGCGCTTGTAGTCAGCGGAAGCGCCGTAGTGCTCGAGGCTGATGGAACGGCCGGCGTCGCCGACGAATTCGCGCCAGCCCAGGGCCAGCCCGGCTTCGACGGATACCCGGGCCTTGACGGCGGCGGGGAGCACGGACTCGCGGTAGGCGGCGTCCTGCTTGTTGAACCACTCGACACAGGGCATGGAGACAACGCGGGCGGCGATGCCTTCGCCCTGGAGGGCTTCGCGGGCCTTCACGGCCAGCTGGACCTCGGAGCCGGTACCGATCAGGATGACGTCGGCCGGAACGGTAGCACCGTTCTTGGACGCCTCGGCCAGGACGTAACCGCCCTTCGCGACGCCGGAGACGGAACCGAACGTGTCGCCGTCGGCTTCGTTTTCACCGCGGGCGTAGGTGGGGATGTTCTGGCGGGTCAGGACAATGCCGGCCGGGTTCTCGTGGTTTTCCAGCATTACCTTCCACGCCGCGGCGACCTCGTTCGCATCCCCTGGGCGGACCACGTCCAGGCCCGGGATGGCGCGCAGGGACGCCAACTGTTCCACCGGCTGGTGGGTGGGGCCGTCCTCGCCCAGGCCGATGGAGTCGTGCGTCCACACATACAGGGACGGGACACCCATCAGCGCGCCGAGCCGGATCGCGGGGCGCTGGTAGTCGGAGAAGATCAGGAACGTGCCGGAGAACGCCCGGGTCTTGCCGTGCAGGGCGATGCCGTTCACGATCGAGGCCGCGGCGTGCTCGCGGATGCCGAAGTGCAGCACCCGGCCGTAGGGGTTGCCCTTCCAGGCTTCGGTCTGCTTGGACGCAGGCACGAACGACGGGGAGCCTTCGATGGTGGTGTTGTTGGACTCGGCGAGGTCGGCTGAACCGCCCCAGAGTTCGGGCATGACCGGGCCGATCGCGTTCAGGACCTTGCCGGACGCGGCACGGGTGGATACGTCCTTGCCGGCCGGGAACACCGGCAGGGCTGCGTCCAGTTCGGACGGAAGCTCGCGTGCTTCGACGCGCTGCAGCAGTGCAGCGGCCTCCGGGTTCGCTGCCTGCCAGGCGTTGAAGGACTCTTCCCATTCCTTGCGTGCTGCGGCGCCGCGGTCAACCACGGAACGGGCGTGGGCCAGGACTTCCTGGTCAACCTCGAACGACTTCGCCGGGTCGAAGCCAAGCACCGACTTCAGGGCTGCGACTTCCTCGGAGCCGAGCGCGGAACCGTGGATCTTGCCGGTGTTCTGCTTCTTGGGAGCCGGGTAGCCGATGATGGTGCGCAGCGAAACAATGGAGGGCTTGGAGGTCTCGGCCTTCGCGGCCAGCAGGGCCGCGTAGAGTTCCTGCACGTCTTCCTTGTATTCGCCGGTCCGGGTCCAGTCCACCCGCTGGACGTGCCAGCCATAGGCGTCGTAGCGCTTCAGGACATCCTCGGTGAACGCGACATCCGTGTCATCCTCAATGGAGATGTGGTTCTCGTCGTAAACCACCACAAGGTTGCCCAGTTCCTGGTGCCCGGCAAGCGAGGAAGCCTCGGAGGTCACGCCCTCCTGCAGGTCGCCGTCGGAGGCAATCACCCAGATCGTGTGGTCGAACGGGGACTCACCCGCGGGAGCGTCGGCGTCGAACAGGCCGCGCTGGCGGCGCTGGGAGTACGCGAACCCGACCGAGGACGCCAGGCCCTGGCCCAGCGGGCCGGTGGTGATTTCCACCCCGGCGGTGTGCTTGTACTCCGGGTGCCCCGGGGTCAGCGAGCCCCAGGTACGCAGCGCCTGCAGGTCCTTCAGTTCCAGGCCGTAGCCGGAGAGGAACAGCTGGATGTACAGCGTCAGGGACGTGTGCCCGGGGGACAGGACGAACCGGTCCCGGCCGATCCAGTCAGGATTCCGCGGATCGTGGCGCATCAGCTTCTGAAAGAGAAGGTATGCGGCAGGCGCCAGGCTCATGGCCGTGCCCGGGTGGCCATTGCCAACCTTCTCCACGGCGTCCGCGGCCAGGACACGTACGGTGTCCACCGCACGCTGGTCGAGGTCAGCCCAGGACAGTTGGGGGGAGCTGGAAGGCCAAATTTCGGAAAAATTGTTCGCTGACATGGGAATCATGTCCTTCTGTTGATTGGTGCGGACTAGGGGGAGCAGGGTCTGACCTTGGCGCCGGTTCTGGGAGGATGGACCGGAAGAAGGAGGAGAGCTGCGCAACCACTTACTCCCGGCTACCCTGAATCATTAGTCATCACTGCATTTACGTGAACTTATGCTGGAACGACAAGATGGCAAAGACATAACACTTGCTGAGATTGAGACAGGAATCGCCGCACTTCAGGCGCGCCTGCCCATCATCGCGATCGACGATGAAGACCGCGAGAACAAAGCGACATCATCATGGCGGCGCCGTACGCGACCCCGGAGCGGCTGGCGTGGATTATCTGCGTCTCCAGCGGCTTCGTGTGCGCCCCGGTGACCAACGAAATGGCGGATGCCCTGGAGCTGCCGCTGATGACGGAGAACAATAAGGATTCCCTCCGGACTGCGTACACGATCACGGTGGATGCGGCGGGCCAGTTCACGACCGGTATCAGTGCAACGGACAGGGCGCGGACCCTTCGGGTGCTGGCAGATCCGGCATCCGGTCCTGCTGGTCTGATCCGTCCGGGGCATGTGCTTCCCCTTCGTGCCGTTGATGGGGGTGTGCGGCAGCGTCCCGGCCATACCGAGGCCGCCGTTGACCTGCTGAAGCTTGCCGGTCTCGCCCCGGTCGGTGTCATCGCTGAGGTCGTTGCCGGTGACGGTGAAATGATGAGGCTTCCCGGGCTGTTGGAACTCGGCAATGAAAAGGGCCTTCCTGTTATCAGCATCGCCCAGCTGGTGGCGGCCCTGGAGAATTGATCCGGGGCCGCCTCCGGCGGCTGCTATTGGGCGCAGAAGCCGCCGTCGACGAGGAGGTCGATGCCGGTGCAGAAGGATGCTGCGTCCGAGAGGAGGAATACCGCAGGGCCGGCCATTTCAGATGGATCGGCGATACGCTTCATCGGCGTCTCCTGCGCAAAAACTTCCATCTGGTGGATCATCTCCGGGCGGGAGTTCATCTTGGTCATGGTGTAGCCGGGGCTGAGCGCGTTGACGCGGATACCGCGCTCGGCCCATTCCATCGCGAGGGACTTACTCAGGTGGATGACCGCTGCTTTGGCACTGTTGTAGTGAGCCTGCAGCAGGCCCCTGTTGACGATGCTCCCTGACATGGAGGCGATGTTGACGATTGATCCGCCGCCGTTCCTGAGCATGGCACGGCCTTCGGCCTGACAGCTGAGGAACACTCCGGTGACATCAATGTCGTAGACCTTCTGCCACTGTGCCAGCGGCATATCCTCGGCGGGTGCAGCGTTGGCTATTCCCGCGGAGTTGACGGCCATGGTGAGCGGGCCGAGGTCTGCTTCGATCTTGGCGACGGCCTCCTCGAGTTGCTCGGCGTTGGTGACGTCTGCCGGAACGAAGATGCCGCGCCCTCCCGCCTCCTTAATGTGGCGCAGGGTCTCGTCGGGTCCTTCGCCGGGTAGGTCGACGATTCCGATGTTTCCATTTTGCCGGGCGATGCCGTAGGCGATGGCCTGCCCGATGCCGGACCCGCCTCCTGTGATGAGAGCTGTCCGGCCATCCAGGCCGAAGGTGAGCTGCGGATTCATGTGTGTCCTTGAAGTGTTGAGGGCGCTTTATCTGATTCCAGTCTCAGCGCGGTTTCTTTGTCGGTGATAAGTACGTTGATCCAGTTGCCCTCGGCAGCGGCACGAATCGCCGTATACTTCCGGGAACCCCCGGCGATGCCGATGCGCCTGTCGACTCTGAACATCTGCTCCGGGCTGATGCCCAGGACCCTGTCATTGAGTTCGGATTCGATGAGCGTTCCGTATTTGTCGAAGAACCGGAGGCAGATGTCGCCTACCGCTCCTGACACGGCAAGGGCTTTGAGGTTGGATTCGTTGAGTGAGTTGCCTGATTCGCGAAGAAGCGGCGAGGGTTCGATGCTTCCGATGCCGACCAGGAGGGTGTCCAGCCGGTCCCAGTCGGCGGCGATATCGGCGACGAATGGGTCTTCCAGCAGGGCGTCGCGGCCGCCGCGGCTGGAGACGATGCCGGGTGCGGGAAGATACTTGGGCACCGCCTTGGTGACGGTTGCCAGGCGGTCCGCCAGGTGCGTCGCCCGCACCTGCACTTCGGGGTTCCCGACTCCGCCGATGACTTGGACGATGCTTTCTGCGGTTTTGACATTCCGTGGGGACATGGCGTCCACCGTTGCCAGAAGCGTCGAGGACCAGGACGACAGGCCGACCCTGTTGCCGCCGGTGAGAGTGACCTCGAGGTAACCTGCGGCTGCCGCGCCGATTCCCCTGATGATCGCTGCTTCATCCTCAGTCTGGAGATCGGCGATGACAACGGCCCGCAGGCCGTACTTGGCCGCCACGGCATCTTCCAGGTCTGATTCGGTTCCCGCGGGCGCAACGACGATGGTCCGGACAATGCCTTCACGCGCGGCGTCGGTCAGCCACCGGGAGACCCGGGACTGGGAGACGTTCAGCCGCTCGGCGATCTCGGCCTGGCTCATGTTCTGCTCGTGGTACATCCTCGCGGCCTTGACCATCAGGCCCAGTTGTTGGGGAGTGAAAGTCCTGGTTTTCTGGGCCACGGCGTTCCTTTGGTTGTCGTCAGGCAAGGGTCCGATTATTTCACGTTCCTCCTTATCTCTTAGAGCGTCGCCAGTGACATGACTTTTGACGGGGTAGCCTCGGAAGCATGCAGAATTCCTTGGTTCCGTCCGCGGGCGAGGACCATGACCCTGTGGGCGAGGCCCAGCACTTCCTCCAGGTCCGAGCTGACCACGATCACGGCATTACCGGCGCGGGCCAGGTCGGCGATGACTTCGTAGATGGAGGCCCGCGCCCCGACGTCGATGCCCCGGGTGGGTTCGTCCAGGATGATCAGCCGCGGATTACGTTCGAGCCATTTGCCGATCACGATTTTCTGCTGGTTGCCGCCGGAGAGCGATGACACCGGAAGGGCGACGTTTCCCTTCATCCCCATGCTCTTGGCCACTGTCGAGGCGAGGCTGCGCACCTTTGCCGGGGCAATCCAGCCTGCTGAACTGATCTTGGCCATGTTCGGCAGGGCGATGTTGTTCTCGATGGTGTCGCTGACGACCAGTCCCTGCTGTTTGCGGTCCTCCGGGATCAGCACGATGCCGGCCTTGATGGCGGCCATCGGGTCATCCGGCCTCAATTCCCGGCCGTCGAGCACCACCTTGCCGATGCGGTGCTGGGAACCGGCGATGGCGCGGACGAGTTCGCTGCGCCCGGCCCCCACGATTCCGGCGATGCCGAAGATTTCTCCTGCATGGACTTTGAAGGATACGTCCAGGAAGTCCCCGGCCTTGTCGTGCAGGTCTGTCACTTCCAGGACGACGTCATCCGTGGGGGGCGGCACCTCGGGGAAGAGGCGGTCCACGGGTCGTCCGACCATTTCTTCGACGAGCTGGGAGGGCAGAACTTCGCCGGAGGCGTGTTCGGTGATTTTCTTGCCGTCACGGAGAACGACGATGCGGTCCGCGATCAGGGCAATTTCGGCCAGGCGGTGGCTGACGTAGATGAACGACACGCCTTCGGCCTTCAAGGCCCTGACACACTCAAAGAGGGCGTCGGTCTCTGCCTGGCCCAGTGCAGCGGTGGGCTCATCGAGGATGAGCAGTGAGGCGTCCAGCATGAGGGCCTTGGCTATTTCCACCTGTTGCTGACCCGCGACGCTGAGGTCCCGGACTTTGGCATCCATGGCGCCGTTGAAGCCCAAGCGCCTGAGCTGGTTCTCGGCTTTCTCGCGCATGGTGCGTGCGTCCAGGAACCCATTGCGCATGGGCCAGCGTCCGATCATGACGTTCTCGGCAACTGTCAGGTCCGGCAGCAGCCGCATCTCCTGGTGAATCAGACCGATGCCGGAGGCGATGGCATCGCC
>NZ_JAGGPP010000042.1:1101-18854 GCF_018613755.1 Arthrobacter sp. ISL-72 | reverse complement strand
CTGCTAACCGGGGCCCAACCAGATTGTTAGTTGTTCCAGTGAGCAAATCTGAAGTCAGGGTCTTACCCCACTTCTTGCTGTTCCCCCCGCACCCGACGCTTACCTTGTAGCGACCGCCACGGTCGAGCTTGAACTCGTACGCGACTTTCGAGTGACCCCCGAGCTTGATTGGCACCTTGGTCTTCGCCCATCCAGAGGTAGACGACTGTGCCTGGACCCATACGCCCACGGGCGACGCGTTGTTGATGCAGGTGATCTCACCCTTTACAGTGACCGGACCGGCGGCCTGCGCGGGGGCCGAGAACATGAGGGACGCCGCAACCAGGAGCAGCGCGGTCAACGCCCCCGCACCTGCCCTCTTGGTGGAATGATCACGTCGGGACGTCTTGCTTTTCAATATTGCCGGTAGGAATTTCACGGTTACTTCTCCTTGGGGCCGCGGCCTGTTTAGCCGTTGCTGGGCACCTGACAGCAATGTCAGGACAGAAGCTCCGTCAGCTCGAAGTTCCAACACACTGGAACTGGGTATTCGGTGGATCCCCTCCCTAGTGGAGGAGATCCGAGCTACCGATGAACTGAACTCATTATCCACTTTAGGAACTTCCGTCACAAGGGATTCATAGTGCTCACTCCAAGGAAGCATCCAGCTTGAGCGAGGCGCATTGAGCGGCTCCCAATAATTCGTTATGCACCTACCCCGACGTGGCGCCCCATCTCTTCGGGAGGTGGGGCCTTTTCCTATTTCCAGACTTAGACTGGCCAGCATGGACGGTCTGCCCAGTGACCTGTCGCCCCCGTTGTCTCTTGCGCTCGCCAGGGCTGTGGGCCGGATTCCGGCAGCCGGAGCGCTACCTGGTGGCTGTCTCTACGAACCAAAGTGGGACGGATTCCTTCACTGCACTCTGTCAATCAGTGGCCCATCGGGCCTGCCGCCGGTCAGTTGGCTGCTGCCGCACTAATCAGCTCCGGCTGACGCCCGCTCACCTGTTTCATAACTAAGGATGAGTACTCGATTTTTGCCAGAAGGTTGCGAGACATAGTTATGAGAATTGCCCCTGCCGTCGCGCGTCCGAGACTCGCCGAAAATCTGTGGATATGCAGGCAGACGACTGTTCGCTCAGTGGGACGTCGCATAACCCAAGGGATATGAGACTAACCAGCACCGTCCTCGAAGTACCTCCAGCAGGCCCTTTTGCTTTTTATACCCCCGGCCATTGGAGCCGGAACCAATCATGGCAGCCTGCTACGAAGATGTGTGGGCCGGATTCGCTCACAAAATTACTTTGAAGCTGTGCGTGCTTGTCCCATCGGACCGAAGGTTGGCTTCGGCAGCACATGATTTCATGCGCTGTGTACCGCGCGTTTGCGCGCGTAGGCCCGTGCGGCGCGGACTCGGTCGCCGCAGCGGGTTGAGCACCATTGCCGTCGCGCGTGGGTTCGGAGGAAGAATCGTTCGCACGAGTCCGCTTCACAGGACGCGAGAAGCGATGCTTGGTCGCCGCTTAGCAGCGAGGCAGCGTCGTCGGCGATGACGGCCATGACGTGCTCGACGACCTGTGTCACGGGATGGTTGGCGCTGCGGGTAAACCCTGCCTCCGGGTCGAACCTTAACAACAGCGCGCCGGGGGCGCAGGTCAGCGCACGATTTAGAGCTTGCACGGCCGCTGTCGTGGGGACGTCCCCTGTGGTGTGCGCGGTGAAGAGATCGCGCAGGTCTGCGCGCAGCGCTGCGAGTCTGCCCCGGCAGTGCTCGTGCAGCACAGTGTCCGGTGCGATGAGATCGTGTGCTCTCAGCCAAGCCGCGGCGTCGTCAGGACCGTCCAATTCGTCGTAGCGTTTGCCTCCGGGCAGTTCGCTTGCGCTGTTGACCAGTGCGAGGCTGGGATGCTCTTCGGCGCCTGGTACGGCTGCTAGCAGTGTTTTCGACATGGTTCTCATGGTATCAGTTTCATTTAAGCGTGAGGCAGCTGTTACGCTCCAACCACGCCAAAAAACACGTTTTTCCATGAGGAGTTCTTATGACGTTCGGTCAATCACCCGGCACGGCCCCGTTCACGCTGTCCGTGCTCTCCGCGGGCGGCACCGGAGTGGGGGATGACCGCTGAGGAGGGGCTCGCCGGCACTATCTCGCTGGCGCGGACGGCGGACCAGCGCGGTTATCACCGGTTCTGGATGTCTGAGCATCATGCGATGGGAGCGACCTCGGTGTCGTCACCGCCGTTGATGGTCGCCCGCCTCATCGCTGAGACGACGCGCATCCGCCTTGGTGCCGGAGGGGTGATGCTGCCCAACCACGCACCGTTGCTGATCGCCGAGCAATTCGGGATGCTGGAGGCTCTCGCCCCGGGCCGGATCGATCTTGGGCTGGGACGTGCCCCAGGCACTGATGGGGCGACTGCTGCGGCTCTGCGTCGGGGCGCGGATGCCAACGACGGATTCCCACAGCAGGTGCTCGAGTTGCTCGGGTTCCTGGGCGACGAGTTCCCTCCCGGACACCCCTACCGGCACGTCCACGCAGTGCCCGGCCCCTGGCAGGCAAGGGAAAACCGGGTGCCTGCGCCCTCGACCGCTCCGGAAGTGTGGGTCCTGGGCTCCTCTCCGTACTCAGCACAACTGGCCGGGCAGCTCGGCCGGCCGTATGCGTTCGCGTTGCAGTTCGGCGACGCTGACATCGACACGGCCATGCGTCTCTACCGTGAGAGCTTCCAGCCCTCCGACGTGCTCGCCGAGCCGCACACCCTCGTCAGCGTGCCCGTGGCGATCAGCGACGACCCGGTTGAGGCCAAAAGGCAGGCGGCGACGGCGGCGATGGCGATGCTGCGCATGTTCAAAAATGAAGGCTACCTGCTCCTGCCCCCGGACGAGGTCGAGGCCTACCAAGCCACTATTCAGGAGCGGCAGATCCTCGACGCCTACACGAGCCGCACTTTCCATGGCACCGCCGCTACTGTCGCCGACCGTCTCGAAGCCCTGCACGAGCGCACCGGCGCCGATGAGGTGATGCTCGTCGTCGGCGGCCACTCGGCAGCCCTCGACCAGCGCGGGATCGCCCTGATCGCCGATCACTACGCACTGCCCCGCCTGGAGGCACCGCTTTCGGCCGCCGTGCCGTAGCGCCCATACCAACATCGCACACGTTCACAACCAACCCCATTTACGGAGAATCCCATGACCGCACCGCGCCGAGCCCTGATCGTCATTGACGCCCAACAGGAATACTTCGACGGCCTGCTCCCGATTCAATACCCGGCCCGCGATGACTCCATCGCCAGCATCCGGACTGCGATCAACACCGCTCAGCAAACCGGAATGCCTGTCGTGCTCGTCCAGCACGAACTCCCGGCAGAAGCCCCGGTGTTCGCATCCGGATCGGCGACCTGGCAAAATCACCCCGAAGTGGCCGTCCGCGAGAACCTAGCAGCCAAGCGCATCAGCAAGCAGTTCTCCAGCATCTTCGCCGACACCGACCTCGAAGCCTGGTTGCGTGAACAGAGAATCGACACGATCACCCTCGTTGGGTACATGACAAACAACTGCGTGATCGCCTCGGCCGCGGCCGCCGAGCCCCTCGGCTTCGCCGTCGAAGTCCTCTCTGACGCGACCGGAGCAATCGACCTCGCCAACGACGCCGGCACCGCGCCCGCACGCCAAGTCCATGAGACCCTCATGGCGCTGCTGCACTCGAACTGGGCCGCAGTCACCGACACCGAGACTTGGACCGCAGCACTGCGTACGGACGCGGCGCTGACCAAGAGCGACCTCATCACCTCCGCCGCACAAGGCCGCAGCACCCGGCAGAAAGTACCGCGACGGTGGCCATCATGCACTCAGCGTGCCCGGACTATGCATCTTGAGCTAGGATCGGCCGCACACCGATCGCTCAGTGGGCACTGAGCCCGCCGGCGTACCACCGTCGGCGGGCCGCCG
Organism: Arthrobacter sp. ISL-72; assembly: GCF_018613755.1. Lineage (GTDB taxonomy): Bacteria > Actinomycetota > Actinomycetes > Actinomycetales > Micrococcaceae > Arthrobacter. Next base: position 14,927 of record NZ_JAGGPP010000042.1, on the reverse strand, counting down.
AATCAGGCGTGTGGGCATACCTCAACGATGCATTCTGAAAGGGAACGCATCACTTACAGAACCTCCCTCTAGGCCCAAATCATCTTGAATAGGCATCTACGCAACCGTTAGCTTCCTGCTGCAGCGTGAAGGACGGGATCATCGCCTGACTTTTGCAGACATACTCTTTCCCTCGTTCGTGGCTACGAGAGCCACCTCGTCCTGCAGATCACCCAGTAGCTCATCACGCAAGGAACCAACCCCATGACCAACACCACTACGGCCTGGCTACTCTTAATTCCCGCCATCCTGGTCGAAGTGACAGCCTCACTCGCCCTCAAGGGCGCACTCGAGCACCCTGCCCTCTACGTCGTCGTTGTCATCGGCTACCTCAGCGGATTCGTCCTGCTCGCCGAGATACTCCGCACGGGTATGGCCCTCGGGGTTGCCTACGGTATCTGGGGAGCTACCGGTGTCGCCCTCACTGCCGTTGGCTCCCTCCTGCTCTTCGGAGAACCGATCACCGCCCTCATGGGCATCGGAATCATCGTCATCATCGCCGGCGTCCTGTGTGTGGAGCTCGGAGCCCAGGCCGCCCACAAGAAGGCAGAGATTGCCTGATGTCCTATCTTCTCCTCATCGGCGCCATCCTGTTTGAGGTCTCCGGCACGATCAGCCTCCGCCTAGCCATCGACAACACACGCTGGTACGCAGCAGTTGCGGTCGGATACGTGGTGTCCTTTAGCATGCTCGGCCTCACCCTCGCTCATGGGATGCCCATTGGCATCGCCTACGGAATCTGGGCCGCAGCAGGCGTCGCCCTCACCGCCGTCCTTTCCAAGTTCCTCTTCAAAGATCCCCTCACGTGGCTAATGAGCCTTGGCATCATCCTCATCATCGGCGGCGTCCTCCTCATCGAACTCGGCGCAACCCACTAGCCAGAACCACAGTCACCCCCTACGGGCAGTCACTGCTGCGCTTGGTACGCCCAGCGCTACAGGGATCGCCCGGAGGTTGGGGCTGGGGGAACTTGCCCAAGCTAAAATCGGGCAGGCCAAATGGGCATCAGCCCATGTGGGCCAGGTTTGGCTCACGGTTTCACCTTGGACCTGAGTGTGTTTGCTCCACCGGACCGAGCTTCGGAAGAAACTTATCAAGGGAACGTATCGCGTCCTGACCACAGGTGCTTCTCACGGGTGATCGCGACAACTGGGAACTAGGAGCGGACGAAACGAGCGATGGCGTCGGAGACTTCCTTGAACTTTGCTTCCGCGGCTTCTCCACCAAGTTGGGCGGCGTCGAGGACGCAGTGCTTCATGTGGTCATCAAGTAGTCCCATGGCGACGCCGCGCAGTGCGGCGTTGAGGGCCGAGATCTGGGTGAGGATGTCGATGCAGTACTGCTCCTCCTCGATCATCCTATGGATGCCCCGGGCTTGTCCTTCGATCCGTTTCACCCGTGCCAGGTACCGGTCTTTGTCGGTGATGTAGCCGTGGGCTGACTCGTTCCCAGCTTCGGTGTCCGGGGTGTGCGGCAGCTTTGCGGCGGAGATGCGCATGATTCGTCCTTGTGGTGTGAGTCGCTTACGCCGCCCGCGGCGAGGGCGTACGGCAGGATGATGAATTTTTAAAAACTTGGGCCGTGGGGTCAGCTGCGCAGCGCAGCATGCAGGCTGCCGTCCAACGGATCACCCCGCTCATGGCAGCGCACTGATCCTGAGGCTTGCCGTCTCATATTCAGTATCGAGTATCTGGTGGCTACTGGAGGAATGCGACGGCGCTTCAGCGCCTTTGTTCTCAAGCTGAGCCGCGGTCGAAACTACGAGTCCGCCCAGCAGGAATCCGATCAAGCCGGCGGCCAGGATGTTGGTGTTCATGGGAAGCTCCGGTAGGTCCTAGTAGGAGTGCTCAGTGGTGGTTGCCGTGATCGTCGCCGGAGCCTGGCCCACCGCTACTGGCGCCCGACGGGCCATGGTGCCCGTGCTCGCCGTGGCCCTGGTGACCTTCGTGGTATTGGTGGGTCAGTGCGTGTCCCTTGCCTTTGTCGATCAGGTAGCGGTTCACCGGGAAGGCTGCGGCGAAGGCCGCGCTGAGGGCAACGATCATGCGATCCAGAAGATCGGGTTGACCAGCCCGGAGTCCATTGCTCCAGGGATGATGGCCATGACTGTGTTGTCCACGATCTCCATCACGGCTATGGATAGGGTGTCGGCCGCGAAGACGACGCTGAGGGCTGCAGTGAAGCCGAGCCCGGCTTGAATGAGCGGCAGTGTGGACAGGGCGTAGCCGAAGAGGAAGGCAAGTCCGACGGCCAGGAGAATGGTAATGCCGGTGGAGAGGCCCAATGCGGTGCCGATCATGAGGCCCGCGATCTCGCCAATAGCACAGCCCGTTAGGCAGTGCAGGGTAGCACTGGCAGCCATGCGGTTGCGCGAGTTCATGCTTATCCTTCCGTAGGGATACCCCCTAAGGGTATATGTCCATTTCTGGTGATACACGCCTTTAAGCACTCAACCATTCCCGCCATGCCTTTGACTCATATACCGGTAGGGGGTATAACTATCTTTATTGTTAGTACCCCCCGGGGGTATCCGAGTAGGAGGGGTCCGACCATGAACACCAGTGAATTCCAAGTGACCGGCATGACCTGTGGGCATTGCGAACTGTCCGTCCGGGAAGAGGTTCAGGAGATTCCCGGCGTGGAGTCGGTGGAGGTGAGTCACCTGACGGGCAGGCTGACCGTAACCAGCAACCGGCCGTTGGACCAGGTCGCGGTCGTTGCGGCGGTCGAGGAGGCCGGCTACCGGGCGGTGCAGGCGGCATGAATGCTGCCGGACGCCTGGGGGCATACGCAGCGGGGTTGGCAGTGGTGTTCACCGGTGCCTTTGCCGTAGCAGGAGCCGCCGTGCCGAAAGAGACGGTAGCGGCATGGACACAATCAGCGGAAGGACACGGTATGGATCAGCACGGAACCGGCGGTCACAAAGCAGCATCGGCCAGTACGGATGGGCCAACAACCCCGGGCGTAGCAGTGGAGCAGGGCGGCTACGTGCTGCAGGAGGTTTCAGCACCCGGTGTGGTCGGGCAGGCCGGGCAACTGTCGTTTACGTTCAGCGGCCTTGACGGCATGCCGGTGACCGACTTTGAGACCGAGCATGAGAAGGACCTGCACCTGATAGTGGTGCGCTCTGACGGCACGCAGTTCCGCCATGTACACCCGGTGATGGATCCGGCCGGCCGCTGGTCCCTGCCGTGGCAGTGGAAGGCCGCCGGCACCTACCGGATCTTTGCCGACATCAAACCGGGCGGTTCTACCGCGGGCATGACCCTTACCCGGACGGTGGATGTGGCGGGGACCTTTGATCCGGAAGCCCTTGCCCCTGTCACCACCGACGAGATCGATGGTTTCCAGGTTTCCCTGAACGGTGACCTCTCAGCTGGTTCCTCCTCGGCGCTGACGGTCATCGTCACGCGCGACGGCAAGCCTGTGACCAGCCTAGAACCCTACCTGGCCGCCTATGGCCACCTTGTGGCGCTGCGTGACGGGGACCTGGCTTACCTGCACGTGCACCCCGAAGGGGCCGAACCGGTCAAGGGAGAGGTCTCCGGACCGGACGTGCAGTTCGCCACCACAGCCCCCACGCCTGGACGCTACTACCTCTACTTTGATTTCCAGGTTGACGCACAGGTCCACAGCGCCCGGTTCGTCCTTGACACCACCGGGCCCGCCCAAACCATCCCCGACAGGAACACGGGCGCCGATAGCAACGTTGACGACGGGCACAGCGGTCACTGACCCGGACCACCCCATCGATCTACCCCACCGGCCCGAGCGGGCCAGCATCCGCAGAAAGAAGCATCTAATGTCTGAATCCCCGGCCCCGTACCAGGTGCTGGACACCGGTATCGAACTCGAGATCGGCGGCATGACCTGCGCTTCGTGCGCCAACCGGATCGAAAAGAAGCTCAACAAGCTCGAGGGCGTCACCGCCACGGTGAACTACGCCACCGAGAAGGCCCGCGTCAACGCCCCGGCCGGATACGACCCGCAGGCCCTGGTCGCCGAAGTCGAGAAGGCCGGCTACACGGCCACCGTGCCCGCCACGAACCAAGAGAACCAGAGCGCAGCGGCCACCGACCGCCCCGATACCGAGCTGCTGGCCCTCAAGCACCGTTTGATCGGCAGTGCGATTCTGGCGATTCCGGTCATTGCGATGGCAATGATCCCTGCCCTGCAGTTCACGTACTGGCAGTGGCTGTCGCTGGCGATGGCAGCTCCGGTGATCCTCTGGGCGGGCTGGCCGTTCCACAAAGCAGCACTCAAGAACCTGCGCCACGGCACAGCCACCATGGACACCCTGGTCTCCATGGGCACGGCTGCAGCATTCCTGTGGTCAATCTATGCCCTGTTCTTGGGCACTGCCGGAACCCCGGGCATGACCCACCCCTTTGAGCTGACGGTAACGCCGCCCAACGGAGCGGGCAACATCTACCTGGAGGTCGGCGCTGGGGTGATCATGTTCATCCTGGCCGGCCGCTACTTCGAGAAGCGCTCCAAGCGCCAGGCCGGCGCCGCACTGCGCGCCCTGCTGGAACTGGGTTCCAAGGATGTCGCCGTGCTGCGCGCCGGGATTGAAACCCGTATCCCCACTGATCAGCTCGCCGTGGGCGATGAATTCGTGGTCCGCCCAGGGGAAAAAATCGCCACCGACGGCATCATCGTCAGCGGCCGCAGCGCAGTGGACGCGTCAATGCTCACCGGTGAGTCCGTGCCAGTGGAAGTCTCAGAGGGCGACGCCGTGACGGGAGCGACCGTAAACTCCGGCGGCAGGCTTGTAGTACGCGCCAATCGCGTCGGATCGGACACCCAGCTGGCACAGATGGCCCGGCTCGTGGAAAACGCCCAGTCCGGCAAGGCTGAAGTGCAGCGACTGGCCGATCAGGTCTCCGGAGTCTTCGTGCCCATCGTCATCGCCATCGCCGTGGCCACCCTGGCCGCATGGCTCGGCGCCGGATTCCCGGCCACCGCCGCGTTCACCGCCGCCGTGGCCGTGCTCATCATCGCCTGCCCCTGCGCCCTCGGCCTGGCCACCCCGACCGCGCTGCTGGTCGGCACAGGCCGCGGCGCCCAGCTGGGCATCCTGATCAAGGGCCCGGAAGTGCTCGAATCCACCCGCAAGGTTGACACCATCGTGCTGGACAAGACCGGCACCGTCACCACCGGCAAAATGACCCTGCAGGGCGTGCACACCGCACCCGGCACCGAGACTGAAGAACTGCTACGCGTCGCCGGGGCACTGGAGGACGCCTCCGAGCACCCCATCGCCCAGGCTATTGCCCGCGGCGCCACCGAACGGGTAGGAACGCTGCCGGCCCCGGAGTCGTTCGCCAACCACGAGGGACGGGGCGTGCAGGGAGTGGTCGAAGGTCACTTTGTGATCGTCGGACGCGAAACCATGCTGACGGACTGGGCCCTGGAGATGCCCGAAGACCTGGCCAGCGCTAAGACGCAGGCAGAGACCGCCGGACAGACCGCCGTAGTCGTCGCTTGGGACGGAGAGGTCCGCGGTGTCCTCACAGTTGCCGATGCAATCAAGGACACCAGCGCCGAGGCCATCGCCCAGTTCCAATCCCTTGGCCTGACCCCCGTCCTGCTGACCGGTGACAACCGGGCCGTGGCCGAGCAGGTCGCAGCCCAGGTCGGCATCGGACAGGTCATCGCCGAAGTCCTGCCCCAGGACAAGGTCGACGTCATCAAGCGGCTCCAAAAGGAAGGCAAGGTCGTTGCCATGGTCGGCGACGGCGTCAACGACGCCGCGGCCCTGGCACAGGCCGACCTGGGCCTGGCCATGGGCACCGGCACCGACGCAGCCATCGAAGCCGCAGACCTGACCCTGGTCCGCGGGGACCTGCGTGCGGCAGCCGACGCTATCCGTCTGGCCCGCAAGACCCTGGGCACCATCAAGACCAACCTGTTCTGGGCCTTCGCCTATAACGTGGCCGCGATCCCGCTGGCAGCACTCGGCCTGCTCAACCCGATGCTCGCCGGTGCAGCGATGGCCTTCTCCAGCGTCTTCGTCGTCAGCAACAGCCTCCGCCTGCGCTCCTTCACCAGCCAGACAGCCAACCCGTCACCGGCCCCTGCCCGCCCGCGCGAGCAGCGACCAGTGGACGCCTAACCCATCACGCCCAAACCGAAAGGAAACCACTCATGGGACAGAACACCGGAAGCTGCTTCGGCGGCAACACGACCACCAACCGGGCCCGCGACCTGAGCCTGACCACCCGCTCTGAGCAGTCCGAAAACAACATTGCGCTGTGCCAGGTCATGGCCGGCACCCCCGTGGTCAAGGCCGAAGCCGAAGCCAAGGGTCTCTATCGCGACTATAAGGGCCAGCGGTACTGGTTCTGCTGCGCCGGTTGCGGCCCGGCGTTCGACGCCGCCCCCGACAAGTACGCCCAAGCCTGCTGATCTGAGGGCATGCAATCAGGTGAGAACAACCGGGCACGATGACCTGATCCCTGCCCTCTGCCTCACTTTCAGCTCTGCGGTGTTGAGCAGGCCGCCGTACCGACTCGGCACCGCAGAGCTTCAGGGGCCAAGGAGACCGTCACGGCCTCATCGCTCCGCGTCCCCCGCCTCGACCCGGCGGGCTACCTGCGTGATTGGTGGCTTCGATGGCACCATCAACTGCCCGCTTTTCTTCTGCCATCTGGCCTTTGGGCAAGCTGCTACAGGACACCGGAGGGGCCTGCCACGCGGCGGTCGGCCTATTCTGCCTTGTGCCGCTGATAGTGACGGGCGACCCGCATCCGATTTCCGCAGCGACTGGGCGAACACCAGCGGCGACGTGGGTTGGAGGGGAGAAAGAGCAAGACGCAGTCTTCGGCCTCGCACTGGCGGATCCGGAGAAGCGCGGGGTCCGTGAGGAGTTCAACGAGGCTTTCAGCGAGCCATGCAGCCAGTCGCTCCGCCGTTGAGCCAAGACGTCGCCGGCTGGAACTGATCCCTTCCGCGTTGGCCACCAACTCGAGGACACAGGGAGCCCCCCGCACCACCCGATTGACTGCCTCGACGTCCTCTTGCCTGAGCGGGAAGCCCCGGCGAGCACAGTCGATAGCCTGGGCCGCGCACTCACGGATGCATTGCACGGCAGCCAGCTCTGCTAAGCCGACGCTTCCCGGGAGAACTTCCGGACAACGATCGCCCTGTAGGACCAACCAGGCGCACAGATCTTCCGGCGTGGCAAGGAAGTCACCCTGCGCGAAACGGGTATTGACCAGGTCCAGAGCCAACGGCTCCCCAACCAAAGGGGCAAAGGCACTCATAGCTCTAATGCTATAGCACCCAGATTTAGGGGTTAGCCTCAGCGGGTTCGACTAATGCATAAAAGATGAAACTAGGAGTTAGTCTTGATCCGCTTTTTCCCCGTATCGACCACCGCCATGTCGAGGTCGACGGCGTTCGGGTGTTTTTCCGCGAATCACGCCCAGAGCGAGCGGACGTACCGGTCCTGCTGCTCCTCCATGGTTTCCCCTCGGGATCCCACCAGTTTCTCCGTCTCATTGACGCGCTCGGCTCGCGCTACCGGGTGATCGCGCCCGACCTGCCGGGGTTCGGCCATACCCAGGGCCCCGAGGAGTTCGTTTACACGTTCGACAGCCTCGCGGACGTCATCGAAAACTTCGCCCGGCAGCTGGGGCTGTCCCGGTTTGCGATGTATGTCTTCGACTTTGGCGCCCCGGTCGGGTTCCGTATCATCGAAAGGCATCCGAGTGGATCGCCGGGCTGGTGGTGCAGAATGGCAACGCCTACGAGGAAGGGCTGTCAGAAGCCGCCCGCGGAATCCTCACCATGGATGCCGGCGATCCTGCCGCCATCGGGACACTGCAGGACCTTCTTACCCTTGCCGCAACGCGCAGCCAGTATGAAACAGGGGTTTCCGACCCCGGTTTGATCGCACCGGATGGATGGACGCTCGACCAGCACTTCCTGGAGCTCCCGGGCCGGAAGGACGCCCAACTCTCGCTGCTCTTCGATTACCACAACAACATCGCAAGCTACGGCCGGTGGCAGCAATGGCTCCGCCGGCACACCCCGCCCACCCTCATTGTCTGGGGCCGGAACGATCCCTTCTTTATTGAAAAGGGCGCCCGGGCATATCTGCGGGACCTGCCCGGCGCCGAGCTCCACCTCTTCGAGACCTGCCATTTCGCCCTCGAGACGCACGTGCAGGAGATAGTGCCGCTCATCGCGGAATTCCTCGACCAGTCCTGGAGCTGAACCGTGAGACTGATGGGTGACACAACCCCTGCCCCTTTATCCACCCGGCCGAAGCCACTGTCCATTGCGGTTTGGCTCTGCATCGCCATCTTGGGCAGCGTCGGCGCGAATGCCACGATCGCATTATTGGCACGCGCCGCCGGGACGCCCAGCGGCTTCCAGCCGCTCAACCCCGCGTCCTACACCGTCCTGACAGTAGCCGGGGTACTGGCGGGGGCGCTGGCTTGGGCCGTCACGCGTTCAGCCTCGAAAAACCCCAGGAAGGTGCTCAGTTGGCTCGTGCCGGCCGTCGTCGCGGCCTCCTGCATCCCCGATCTGTTCCTGCTGGACCAAGGCGGAACAGCCGGCGTCCTGGCCGCAGCGCTCATGCACGTGGCACCAGCAACGATCGCCGTCCCCATCTACCGGCGGCTGCTGCCGCTTCCGTCCTGACCGCATCGGGACCAGACCATAGGAGAATCCATGAACACCAAATCCACAAACGAGACCTTCGACCTGGCCATCATCGGCGCCGGATCCGCGGCCAAAGCCGCAGCGATGGAGGCCCGCCGCCAAGGCAGATCCGTTGTCATGATCGAGCGCGGCCACCCCGGCGGCACCTGCCTAAACGTGGGCTGCGTGCCCTCAAAGCACCTCCTGGCAGCGGCAGCCGCCCGGGCAGGCGCCCACAGTAGCCGGTTCCCTGGAATCACATCCTCTGCGGGCCCCGTCGACCTGGCATCGTTGATCGCTGACAAAGACGCATTCATCTCAGAACTGCGAGAGCGCGACCACGTCCAAGGCACAGCACAGGCTGGCATCACCCTCCGACGAGGCACGGCATCGTTCTCCGGCGCCGACGATACCGGCGTCTCCCTGAACCTGAGCAGTGACGATGGACAGACCGGGAAGATCACCGCCCGCCACGTCCTCATCGCCACTGGCGCCCAACCGTTCGTGCCGCCCATTCCAGGAATCGGTACCGTGGACTACCTGACGTCCTCGACTTCAATGTCCATACGAGAGCTGCCCGCAACGATCATTGTCGTCGGGGCCAACGCCATCAGCCTGGAGCAGGCACAACTGTTCTCCAGACTGGGCACCAAGGTCACCGTCATCGAAGTGGCGGACAGAATCGCTCCTTTCGAGGATCCCGCTATCTCCGCCGCGCTCCGCGAGGCCCTCGAGGCAGAGGACATCGAGATCATGACAGCGGCCAACCTGACACAGGTCCAGCCGGACGATGCCGGCATCCTCGCCACAGTCGAGACCAGCGGCACCACCATCCGCATTCGGGCCAAGCGGATCCTGATCGCGACCGGGCGACGTCCGGTCACCGACGAGCTTGAGCTGGACACTGTCGGGGTCACCGTCGGGACCCGCGGCGAGGTCATCGTGGACGAGCACCTGCGCACCTCCCACCCGCGCATCTGGGCCGCCGGCGACGTTACCGGACACCCGCAATTCGTATACGTGGCAGCAACCCAGGGGACCACCGCGGTGTCCAACGCCTTCGGGGAAGAGTTCTGCGCCATGGACTACACAGTGCTGCCCCGCGTGACGTTCATTTCCCCCTCCGTGGCATCAGTGGGATTGACCCCCGCCATAGCCGCCGCCGCCGGACAACCGTTCGAGACACGCGAGCTCCCTCTCGCGTTCGTGCCCCGGGCACTCATCAACCGGAAGACCTCCGGGGTTCTCAAGCTGATTTCCGACCCGGCTACCGGCCGTCTCCTCGGCGCCCACATGGTTGGGGAGGAGGCCGGAGAGGTCATCACTTCGGCGACGTACGCGCTGGCCTCCGGCCTCACCGTCCAGCAGCTTGCGACGACTTGGGCGCCCTTCCTCACAATGGCCGAAGCCCTCAGGATCGCCGCACAAATGCCACCTGCCACGCAGAACTGACGCGAACGAAACCGTCACTCGGCGATCGAACTTCAAAGGCGGGCTTGAACTCCGATACCCCCTGGGGGTATAGCTGCAGCGATGTACCCCCGCGGGTATATCGCTGCAACTTTGAAAGTGCGGACTGTGAGCCCGCCAGTAAGAAGAGGAATTGTTGTGACTGAAAAGGCAGGACAGCGGAGCGGTTTGATACCGCTGCTGGTGATAGCCACCGCGCAGCTGATGCTGGTGCTGGACGATTCGATCGTGAATATCGCGTTGCCGAGCATCCAGCAGGAACTCGGGATCGATGCCGTGCATTTGCCCTGGATCGTGAACGGCTACATCCTCGCGTTCGGTGCCCTGCTGCTTCTGGGCGGGCGGATCGGCGACCTCTACGGGCGCCGGCGTGCCCTGCAGGCGGGCCTCGTTATCTTTGTGCTTGCGTCACTGGTCGGCGGTCTCGGTCTGAACAGTGGGGCGCTCATTGGCGCCCGGGCCGTCCAGGGGCTGGGGGCGGCGCTGGCCGCACCGAATGCCCTGGCTTTAATCGCCACGACTTTTTCTGAGCGCAAGACGCGGGACGCCGCCCTGGCGTTGTACGGCGCGATGTCCGGTATCGGAATCGTGATCGGCCTGCTCCTCGGGGGCGTGTTGACCGGCACCCTGGGTTGGCGGTGGGTGTTCTTCATCAACATCCCCATCGGCATCCTGGTGCTGCTCGGCAGCCGCACGCTTGTTGGAGCCGAGCGTCACCCGGGCAGCCTTGACGTCAGGGGCGCAGTGCTGGGAACCAGCGGAATGGTTGCCCTGGTGTATGCCATCACCCGCTTTGGTGAGGATGGCTTCGCCGACCCGATCGGGCTTGGGCTCATCGGCGCGGCACTGGTGCTGCTCACAGCATTCATCGCCACGCAAGCCCGCAGCCGCACGCCTCTGGTCCCCCTGAGCTTGTTCCGGGACCGCGGCCGGGCCGGCGCGTACGCGTCCATGCTGTTGCTGGCCGTCGGGCCCATGGGCACCTTCTATGTGATCACCCTGTACCTCCAGCATATACAGCACTACAGCCCCTTGCAGACCGGCGCGGGTTGGCTCCCTTTCGCTGCCGGGATAGTCGCCGGAGCCGGCGGCGCTCCTAAACTGCTCAACAAGGTGGCCCCGCGCGTTGTCGCAGCAGCGGGCGCTCTGCTTAGCGCGGCGGCAGCCTTCTGGTTCTCCTTCATCCAGGTAGACACGAGCTACTGGCTGCACCTTGCCCCTGCCATGTTCTTCCTCGCCCTCGGGTTCGGCCTCGGCATCATTGCCCTGACCCAGGCCGCGGTTTATAACACGGCATCCCACGAGGCCGGCATTGCCTCAGCCCTGCTCAATTCCGCGCAGCAGATCGGTGTGGCCCTGGGATTGGCGGTTCTGGCCGGCATCGCCGCAACTGTCACCGGGACGTCCGAACCCGGCGCAACAGCGGGCGCTCAATTGGTCGCCGGGTACGGCAGCGCCCTGGCGGTCGCAGCGGGCCTGCTCGCAGCTGCCGGAATCCTGGCAGCGGCCACCTTGCCCTCCAAACCAACGGCACAAGCCGATGGCAAGTCCGCTGTGGCTGCGGTCGACCAGCCGAGCCACTAGCTGCCGAGACGAAACGTCGGCATGCCCGCCCACGATCAGGGCGGGCATGTTGGTCATTTGAGCCCAAGCCAATCGCGGCGGCCGCATCCTTCACCCAGCACAACTCGGTGTCGAAATTTATGTCTCGAAACAAAATCGTCGACGGCTACACCACCGCCATCAGCAGCGGAGCCCTCATCCTTACCGCCGCTCATCGTCGCCCTCATGGTCACCGCCCTCCCACAACACCAGCAATAGCAGTACCGCCACGCAACGAAAGGCCAACTAATGCATGATCACCAGGCAGATGCCCAGTACATGAAGGATCTGAAGGAGAACGCGCCCGACATGGTCTCCGCGTTCTTTGCTTTCGACAAGGCGGTTTTCGGCAAGAAGACCGGCGGCCTTGACCCCCTTGTCCGGGAACTCATCGCAGTCGGTGTCGCGGTCACCACACAATGCCCCTTCTGCATCGAGGATCACACCAAGCGTGCCGTCACCGCAGGAGCCTCCAAAGCCGACATTGCGGAGGCTGTCATGGTCGCTACCGCGCTGCGTGCCGGCGGTGGGGTGACCCACGGGTGGAAAGCGATGAGAAGCATCGCTGAAGGGGACTAAGTAACGCGAAGGCAGGCGCGACACGCGGATTGCATTACTTAGCCTCGGTACCTAATCAGCGGCCAGAACCCGCGCCCGGCGGGTTCGGGTTCTGGCCACAATCCCGAAGCCTACGCCTACGAAGCAATTTGCAGCTTCGACGATTGAACATCGCGAGGTCGAGTGGCCGCGCTCCCTGCGGATACTTGTCACCTAGAACAACGGCATCCTGGTTTCGTCCTCGGAAGATCGCCGACGTGGCGGAAACGCAGGAACGGTAGTTAACCGGCTAACAGGCACCGATTGTGACATCTAAGGTGAAAAGGCCGCCATGTCTTGCCGGATTCACAAACACAGTGTCTCGAAACCTTTCCGTCTCAAAACACTAGCGTTTCGAGACAATTTGGAGTGTAGCGTTTAGGGCGCCTTCGTGCATTTAATCGTGCGGGGGAAATGGGCGTATCGAGGCTAGCACCGATGCAAGAAAGCATGCCTGGCTGCGCGCTTTACGACCGGCTTACGGGCACCCGGTCCGACGCGTGTTCTGCCGGAGAGTTCTTAAGGTCGTCTAGGTCCGCGCGGCGGCTGCTGATGGCCGCGCCCCGGGCTGCGGAGGATTTTGATATCCGCGTGAACTCAGAGCGATGTCTATTTGGGCCCTCCCAACTAACAAATGGGACCCTGCTGACCGCCTGACATTCAGCAATCTGATCGAGTGGTGGAGAAAGCATGAGGGCTTCGAAGACACGATCCCAGCACGGGACGTGGGAGTGGATCTGCACAATCGCCTGCGGGCTTCCCTGGGAAACAACAAGGTTGAGCTCCGCGTCTTCGACGCCTACGCGGCACGCTACAAGGACGGCCAGTTCGACATCCCGGCTCTGATCCCACAGGTCTACCTGCACTTCGACCCCGTGACCCAGTCGGCTCGTCGATCTGCTGGCCAGAGCGGCAGCCCGTTGGCACGGCAGCGGACGGACTTCCTCATCCTGTTCTCCAGCAGACATCGCGTGGTCCTCGAGGTCGACGGGAAGCAGCACTACGCGAACGGCGATACCGCGAGCCCAGCCCTCTACAGCGAGATGGTCTCCGAGGACCGACGGATCAGGCTCGCCGGCTACGAGGTCTACCGGTTTGGCGGGGCCGAGTTGATGAAGGACGGTGCAGACAAAATGGTCGCCGAGTTCTTCGACCAGCTCGCCGAGCGCATGCGCTGAGAGGCAATTTGGCGTACCGAAATCGGTCGGTAGTCGGGACACTCCACGGACATCCCAAATCGACCTGGCAGCTACTCACAGGTGCGTGACTTTCGGCGGTAAATGGTGGGTTTTCACGGCACTATAAGTGCGTGGTGCAGCCCGCAAGGGAATCCCTCAGCGGGACATATAGGGGTGATTTCAGCAGACCCGAACGGTCGGGGCGGGCAAGGAATGCATAAGGATGCTCTCAACTTGCCCGCCCCGTGTTACTGGTGTTGCTTTGGCCGTCTCAAGCTGTCCGAC
>NZ_JAGGPP010000042.1:0-1059 GCF_018613755.1 Arthrobacter sp. ISL-72 | reverse complement strand
GCTGTCCGACGACCAGGTGTTTACTGCAACGGTGCTTCCCCCTAAACAGGCAACTACAGCTACTTAAAGCGGGGGAACTTCCGTTCTCTTTTTCTTACGAGAAAAAATATAACCACTCTCTGAAATCTCGTCAAATCGCTTTTGGGCGCTCTGAGTTAGGTCGCCTTTTGCGGTTGGCTCGAAACCTACCTTGTAGGACACCCAAGCGGCAGGCGGGCCGCAGCCACTACTGAGTCGGCTTACAAGCGTCCGGTGAAGGATCCGCTTGCGGGCACCTTCGTTGCCGCGTGAGCCAACCAGAAAGCACGGGCCGCACCGGCCTGCAGACCCTCGCAGCCGCGACGGGCCTGGGTGAGCCGGGTCGCCGCCGGCAGGCAGAGCAGAGGACTCCTCTCTGCGCGGTTCAGAAGTCCGAACGGAAGGTGGGCCTGTGGTTACTGTTGAGCCTGTGACATATGAGACGGAGTGACGGCGACGATGAGCCCCGATTGGGATTTTCGGTCCTAAGGGGACCACCTGCGCCGGGCCCGGACGAGGAGATGGAGGGGAATGGTGAGCGAAGTCGCGAACCCTGGCGCTGGGGATGAGGTCGTGCCGTCGGGGTTCACCGAGGAGGACCTCCGGCTGGGCAGAAAGGCCTCCCGCAATATCAGCATCCTCTGCGTGGCTGCTCTTGTAGCCTGTGTTGCAATTGCTGGCTTCGTCTTTCTCAACGTCCCGTGGGACACCCGAATGCCCTACGACGGGAAATACAACCGCAGCGGCAAGGGGATCCCCATGCAGATCGCGATGCTCCCCTGCTTGCTGCTCCTCATCCGCATCTGGTGGGACGGAAGGAAGCCGGACGCGCATCACATGCGCAAGGGCTCACGCGTCGGCGCGTACATCCTGTGGCGGGCTCATCGGCGCTTGCGTCATCGGCCAGTGGATCATGGCACGAGGCATCCTGGAGGCGGGTGGATACCTTGCCGGATAGCCCGACGTCCACCATCGCTTACCCATCCAACTCGGTGTCTCGAAACCTTTACGTCTCGAACCGCTAGGGATATGAGACGCGCA
>NZ_JAGGPP010000041.1 GCF_018613755.1 Arthrobacter sp. ISL-72 | reverse complement strand
CCCCCGCCTGGGCTGTGGCCGCCGCATCGACGAGGTCTGGGCAACCATCAGCCAGCCCCCCACCGCCCATGAAAACGGCTGCGCCCAGTGCCGGACGGCACGGGCCAGCCTGGCAAAGCTCGCGGAGGCCGCCGGCACGCTTCGGGACAACGATGCAGAAGACGCCTCCCTGCAGCCCCATCACGCCGTCAAGGACGCCATCATGAACGTGGCCCGTGCCGAAGTCCGGAGGGGCAGCAGGCTGCCCGTCTACCGGTCTGGCCAGGGGGGCATCACGATCAGCGAACAAGCCATCACTTCAGTCATCTGGTTCGGCGCCGATGCCCTTGCGGGAGTACGGGGCCGTCGCTGCCGCGTCCGTCCTGACCCGGATACCGCGGACGACCCCCGCCCGGCCGGGACCGCCGGCATCTCGGTGGACCTTCGAATCGCCGTGGCCTCCGGCACCGACATCCCCGGAACCGCCGAGCTGCTGCGTCAGCGGATCATCGGCATGATCACAGCACACGTCGGACTCAACGCCGGAGCCGTCAACATCACCGTGGAGGATTTCTACGATGGCTGAGCATCCCCTCGAAGCCCGGCTGATCAGCCGTCACCTTATTGCCGACCTTGCTGCCCGCACTGCCCTCGATACACCAGGCGTCCTCCGGCTCGAACCGACCCTGAAAAACCTCCTCACCCACCTGGGAAAAGGAACAATCCAAAATCTCCGCAGGGCAGACACCCGTACCACTCCCGCCCGGCACGACGGCGTCTTCGTCACCGTCCACAACGGCATCGCCGACGTCCAGCTCGACATCGCCACCGATATCGCCTTCGCAGCCCTGAACGTCGCCCAGGCCGTGCGGGAGCAGATCGCCCGGACCATCAGCCACACCGGGCTCATCCCCGGGCGCATCGACATCTCGGTCCTGGCCATAGAGCACCCACCCACCGCCGCAGCGGCCCGTCCTCCCAGGCCCCTCTGACCCAGAACACCCTCAGGACGGCCACCCCACCATCATCGTTACGGATCCGCCCGACGATTCCGAACCACTGAGTCCTTGTCGCGGATGACTTGTTCGACTTCGCTGGTCTTGTATCCCCATGTGTCGAGCTGGGTCAAATAGTCGATGTGGGTCTGGCTCGGGAGCCCCACGAGCCGTGGGCGATGGTCTTCCCATACCCTGCGAGACCACCGCGATAAGTGTGAACTCGGGCCGGGTCGTGGTCTTCGCGACGTGGTCCCTCAGCGGGTTCCATCCTCAGCGGCCGCATCCGTCATTCTCGGGTCGCCAGGGGTACCCTGAGCATGATGCGCTTCCAGGCAAAAGGCGCTTCCGCCGTGGCCTGCACAGGAAGGCAACATCGATGGAGATGAACCTCAGGGACAACTGGAACCGGCTCAGCGCGGCCACGCGGCAATGGCTTACCGATAACCCCGGCTGCCTGATCCTGCCGCGCACACTGGTACTCGGCCTGCGCATGGCGCACCGGGGCCACTACAGGTGCTGTTCACGCTCGATGCCGGCAGGCGCGTTCTGTACGTTCACCGCATCGAGCACCGCTCCGAGGTCTACAAGCCGCACCAATGAATCTCCTGGCCTTTACCGGCCACCCGCTAAAGGCGGAGAGGACCCTTGGGGGCAATTATCGAAAAGTTGCTCGGGCGGTGGTGGGAAATCCTAGAACAGAGGCGTCCGAGGGAGAGCCCGTAAAGTCGGCTTTCCAGCGTCCTTGAAACGGTTCCCGACATTGTCATTCACAAAAAGGGACTTTCAATATTCATGAGGATGGCGACGGAAATCCCTACGAGGCATGCGGTTCTTGATGCCGTACTCCGAGTCTCCATTCCAACCAGCGACGAGAAATTGCACCGTTGGCTCAGGACTGACCAGCCAGCGCCCGGGTGCGGATCGCGACAACAAACAGGTCGGGGCCGGGGTGTAGCTCACGTGTTCTTGTCGCCGGTTGCAGCAGGCTAGGGAAACCCCAGGTGGCAGGACGCTGAACCGAAAATACGCAAATTCCGGGAGGTGGAATCAGGAACATGACTCCACCTCCCGGGGTTTGTCCGTTGCAAGCGACCAAAATAGTAGGTCAACGGATGTGCAATATGAGCCGTTTTCAATCTGCTGCGGACACCAGCGACAACCCCTAATCGGGCCCAGCTCAGCGGTGGCGCCGCGATTGTGAAGCATCTCAAAGCGCCAACAACGGACCTTCTGTAAGGTCGCGTTTAACCTGGTGATCCTGAGCACTGTAAAAAGTTTGGTTTGGCCGGCCGTATACCCAACTTTGACGCAGGTTCCATGTGATTACAGCGTCAATTGGACGTACTCTGTTTGCTGCCGCAGCCACGCCCGAGGCGGATGCCGTGGTGATGGATGGGATTCGGGACGTCGTGCGGTGACGGGCCTTTTTCATCGAGGCCAATGATCCTCGCCTCATCGACGAGGAGCTGAAAACGGCAGTGGATGCAGCAATCCAGCATGCGATGGAAGAGGACCGGTATGGCGTTCTGGTGACCCGCCACGGGAACACGGCCTTCACCGTCGCCGTCAGCGCCGGAGTCCCCCACGGACAGACTCCGGAAGAGAACGCGCCCGCAGGGGTGTTGGCCGTGAAACTGCCCTCGGGGGATCCCGGTCTGAGACCGATAGCCCAGGCGAGTTCCGTGTGCGACATGCACCATGCCTTGTCTTTTGTTGTATCTCCCACAATGTTTAGAGGTACAGGACCTGGTCTCCGGCATCGAACACCAGGTAGCCCCAATATCAGCCTTTACCCGCCTCAGCTTCGACGTTCGCGTCGGGTTCGGCCCACTCCAGTGCTGCGACGATGTGTCCTTCGTTGGGGAGTGCCTGTTGTTCGGCCAGGGGGAGCTTGTCGTAGGTGTAGGCGGCGACGGCCATGGGTGACGTGGAGCGTCCGAGGCTGTATCGGACGCTGCGGTCGTTTCTTGCTGCCGCAGATCAGGATTCCGATGGTTTCGTTGTGGTGCCGGCGCCGGAACATATCGTCGACGAGCGCGACGCTTCGACGAAGACCTGACCCAGCAGGCCACCGCGGTCACGAACCGGATCCGCGGGCTGCTCACCCAGATCCATCCGGCCTTGGAAAGGGTCCTCGGCCCGCGCCTGGACCACCCGGCGGTGCTGGACCTGCTCCAAACCTGGCCTACCCCCGACGCGCTCCGGAAGGCCGGGCAGAAACGCATCGCAGCGAGGCTGCGGAAGCTCGCACCGAAGATGTTCAACCGGCTCTCCGAACAGATCCTCAGTGCCCTGAATGAACAGCACGTCGTGGTCATCGGAACCAGTGCCGCCGGAATCGTCCTGCCGGAACTGGCAGGAATGCTGGCCGGAATCCACGAGGCCAGGGCCAAGGTCCTGGCCCGGGTCGAGGCCCTGGTGGAGGCCCACCCTCTTCACCCCGTCCTGACATCCATGCCGGCAGTGGGCGTCAGGACAGCGGCACGGATCCTCACCGACGTCGTCGGCAAAAACTTCCCCACCGCCGGCCACCTTGCCTCCTATGCAGGCCTCTCCCCCGTCACCTGGCGCTCCGGTTCCTCCATCCGCGGCGACCACGCCTCACGCAGGGGCAACAAAGCACTCAAACGCGTCCTGTTCCTCTCCGCCTTCGCCTCGCTCAAAGGCCCGACCTGCCGGGCCTACTACGACCGGAAACGAAGAGAAGGTAAACGCCACAACCAAGCCCTGGTGGCACTGGCCCGACGACGCTGCGACACCCCCTACGCCATGCTCAGGGACGGCACCATCTACCAACCCCGCAGCGCCGCATAAAGCTGGCCACTTCCATGCGCCCCCGGCCCGCTCTGAAGCTGCCGCTGCACCTCCTCACGAGACCCGTGAGGAGGTGCCATGCTCGTCGCAGCCGCATTGATTGCATGGCTGCGCGATTTCCGCAGCTTAATCCTGGACTGGGAGGGGCAGCCTTGCCTCAGGCGCGGCTTTCTCCATAGCCGCCGTCGCAGGCGGGGATACTTGTGGCCATCGCCGGCGGAGCGCGTATCCAGCAGCTGCGACATAACGAAAGGCGGCGGCGCAAGAGCACCGATGCTTAGCCGGTGGGGGCGCTTCGCCCCGCCGTTTGGAGTGGCAGGACGGCTTCGTCCACGACGTTTCCGGAAGCAGCCCGTCGGGATCGCATCCGATAGCTGGACCGGCCGTCGCCATCACCATGGGGCGGGCCAGGGGCAGGCAGCCTACCGGTGCCAGCCCAGCGCGGAATCATAACTGCACTCCAGTGCACCCGTTCCAGGGGCAATGCCGCCGCCGGACGGGAAGTAGATTGCGCCGAAATCCGCCCCTTCCGCCTCGATCCGTCTCTGGGCCCAGGTCTGGGCGGCTTCCAGATCCTCCTCGGGGATGGGCTCCCGGGTACGGTGGCCCCCGCGGAAATGTATGTCCAGCTGATACTCCCCCGGCTGGGAGGTCCCGGGGTGATGGCTCGGATCCTGCTCATCGCGCCTGCTGATGAGGACCTGGGCCGAGGCGTGCAGGATGGAGGACTCGCTGGCCGGATTGCCGTGCTCCTGTTGTTTCATCCGCAGGCCCGAGACGACGCTTTCCACGGTGTCTTCCGCCGTGACGACGTACGCGGAACCGCTGACGTCAGCCTCTGAACCGCCGACGCTTTTCAGATGCTGTCCGAAGTGTTCGGAGCTGGACTGGCTGGAAGTCATGCACCCTCCTTGAGGGATTTCGCGGCGGGTGCCGCCCGTCCCCCACCCTAAACCCATAGGGCAGCGTCCGGATCAGTGATGCGGAATATTTCCCTGGAAGGTTCAGCAGTTCGGCGGGCGAAAGGCACCGCTTGGTGACCAACCCAGTGCCCGCAGGCATGCCGGTGGCAGGACCGCCTTCCGCACGGAGTGTTGCTCCGTCACAATTCACGTCCATGTTTGGTGGGGCCGCAGAGTCGCTGCCCCACATAGGGATAGAGGCATGATGAACGACAAGCTCAGCATTTCTGGTTCGAGTGGACCTCAATGGCGCCCAGGCCATGGTCGCGGCTCAGGGCCATGTAACTGTGCAAAGCATCCAGGCCCTCTACCTCGTCGTCAAACTGGCATGCCGGTTAACCAGAAATTTGTGGTCGGCGACCCACTCCAGGGGGTAGGTGCTCCTCGAGGAGCGTCGCTTGGGCCAAGTCTACCCGGGCCGGGCCTTATGGCCCGTGGTGCGCATGCCGCCCGGGGACGTGTTCTCAGACATGGGAAAGCCCCCTCGGACGAGGGGGCTTTCAACGGATAAGTCAGACGTAGATTGGTCTGGATCAGCGGTGATCTGCTCCTCCTTCCCGGACGCCTAGTGCGCCCATTGCCGGACTCTGGACAAAATTCTAGTAACGAATCCACCGGACCGTCCAGAATCAGTAGCCGCGTTTCGTCTATCCGGACGAAACTCTGGCACCTGGTTCGCGATCCGGGGCCCCCAGCTGGGCTGATGCACTCCCGGCGACGCCGCTGCTTGACGAAAAACATAGGGGCACCCAGTTGTTTTTTGCTGCTGGCGGAGCAACGCGTAGCTGTGATCGACGGAGCCGGCGCAACCCTAAGGGCAAGCAGCGGATGAATTGTGGGAGGAAATAAGCGAAGCGCCGACACAAGGCATCCGGTGCGCAGCCGTCCGCAGGACGCTTGAGCCGGTGAAGCGGGCACACACGATCCCCAGGACAGCAGCAAAAACAGAAAAATGCTTGTGCAGCCCGAGCGCAGCGAGGCCGTTCTGAGCGCTGTTACTGGTAAAACCGTCCTTCCCGTGACGACCCACGCCATGAGCGGACTGGGCACCACCGTCAGCGATTACAGGAGCTCCTGCCCCGGGGCAACGATCGGGGAAGGCCTTGCGGTTAAAGGCGAGGAAGTCCGCGATGCAGGAGCTGACGTCGAGTCTTGGCTCCTATGCACGGGACTCCTTCAGTGAAGGCAGCAACGCTCCAGGGATACCCGGAGCTGCAGCATCAAATACTCCCGAAAGGACCGACATGAGCGATTCACACCAGACCAGGGCACAACAACTCATCGGCGACTTTGCACCGAAACTCGTCGATCTCACAGACAGCGTGCTCTTCGGTGATGTTTGGGAATGGGAGGAGCTCTCCCCCAAGGACTGCAGTCTCGTCACCGTCACCAGCCTGATCACAAGCGGCAGCACCGACCAGCTCCGCGGACACCTAGCCCGGGCACGGGCCAACGGACTGACGGCAACTGAGCTCAAAGAGGTGATCATTCATCTGGCCTTCTACGCCGGATGGCCCAAGGCGATGTCAGCAATCACCCTTGCCAAGGAAGTCTTCGCCGCAGCCGACTACTCGGCGGGTCTTAGGGAGCACACCTGATGACGCGGTTGTGCTCTTGAAGGTCTTTCTTTAGGGCGTAGGAGAGCTCTCTTGCGACGTACCGTTTGAGGCTCCTGATTACGTCTCCTTGCGAGTGTCCGAGAGCTCGCTTGCGGTCACGGTATGCCTTCGTCCTGGAGTCGAGCTTGAGCCTGCCGACGGTGATGAGATAGATGGAGCGGTTAGCCTGGCGGTTACCGCTCGATGTACAGGGCCAGGGCGTGACGGAGCTCTGCGACGCCACGACCTGGACCCAACAGCCGGCCGCGCCAGCGGACGCCCGCTTCCTGGTGAGCCGTGCGAACCAGAAAGCAGCACCCCCGTACCGCTCCCTCAGGAGGTCGTCCATCGACGTTTGACCTACAAGCGGAGCAACTTCGCCCGCTTTATCCTCCACTCGTCCCGTGGGCATGCATTGACGATAAGAGCAATGTCGCCGACAAGCGGAGCAGACACGCTGAAGCGCGACGTGACGATCGGCTTCATAACGCCGGTTATCCGGGCCGCCGGCGCACCAGTTCCTACCGCGTGCGCCGGCGCGTCATGACACGCTCGGACCGGGCCAGTAAACTCACGGTTCCAGCCAGGACGAGCAGAGCCGTGAAAGCGATGACCTGGCCGAAGAACATCAATACACCCACTCCGAGAGTGGCCGCGTACGTCAGGGCGAAGCCCAGGGCTGAGGACTCGCTCACGGCTCTTCTTCCCGGAGGCACGGAGTGGGATGGAGATCCGCATCCCTGTCATCATCCAGTGTTTCGTGTTCTTCGGCTACAACCAGGACGCCGGTAGAGGCGGTCTTGTCAGCGATGGTCGAAAACTGAGCCGTTCGTGGGCGGCACGGTGGCGTATCTTTCGACCGTCATCGACAGATCTTCCGTGTAGTGGAGGCCAACCCAGGGCGAAGCCGTCAGTTCACCTTTGTCAACGGCGACGTGTGCTGCCAGCGTCGGTGTGCCGATCGCTGCTGTTTCCTGCTTGGGCTCTTCGTTTGGTTGTGCCGTACGGCGGCGGTTCTGGTTGACATGGAATCTCCTGTCGACTCGCGCTTGTTTGATTCCCGGACAAACGGTCTGCGGTGCAGCCGCTGGCTTTGAGTTCCCGGACCGGGACGGTTGAGTGGGTTGACTGGCGAGTTCAGGACCCAGGGCGATCGGAATGCACCCGTGAATCGACGCGCCAGATTTCGATTCCGTCGGAGCGGTGAATCAGTGACCGGCCCAGTCCGTTCGTCCGATTAATCCAGACGAGGGTGCCGTCCTGGGCGATTTCGTCGATCCATCCCGCCCCGAAGACGCCTGCACCGCGGCGCAGCTCCACGAACTCCCTGCGCCATAAGTGCTTCCACTGCTCCACGAGAACAGCCTGCAGCCGCCTTTTCGGCAGGCGCTGGCCACCTGAGAAAGAGGCTGGGACGGATGTGCGGGTCATGGTCCTACCCTTGGGCTGATGCCGGCGCGTGGGTTCCGGTCATTAGGGCAGCGAGGTCGTCCGGTTCCAGGAATGACGGCGGTGGCGGCGGACCCCAGCTGAAGAGGCCCTGGGCGCCGTGGAAGGTTTCCGGGGTCCAGATTTCGTCCTCGGGGATGCAGTCCATGTCGGAGTAGTACTCGGAGAAGTTCCCGGCCGGGTCTTTGAGGTACCAGAAGAAGTTGGACCCGGCGTGGTGTCGCCCGAGGCCCCAGATGTGGCGTTCTGGGTTGTTCTCGAGCATGGCTTTCGCGCCCCGTCCGACGTCGTCGATGTCATCGACCTGCCAGGACGTGTGGTGGAGGAAGTTAACGGGTGCGGCGAGGGCGAGGACGTTGTGGTGGTCGATCGAGCAGCGCATGAACGCGCCCTTGTCGCCGACGTAGTCGCTGACTTTGAAGCCGATGCCTTCGGTGAAGAACCGCATGGTGGCTGCGAGGTCGACGGTGCCGATGACGGTGTGGCCGAGTTTGCGGGGTTTGATGCGGGTCTCGCGTAGGACGCCGGGGGCCCGGCCCAGGCGGTCGGTCCGGCCGGGTCCGTTGTAGGGAGTTGCAGGAGTCTTCTCCTGGGCGATGCGCGGTGCGACATGGATGCGCGCGGTAAACCCGGAGATCGGTTCCTGGGCGAGGAGTTCGGCGCCGGTGTGAAAAATCGGGATACCGAGGCGGTTCATCTGTGCGGTCACTTTGGCGATGTCGTCGTCGTTATCGGCTCCCACACCGAGCTCAACAAGGCGTCGGGTCGGTGCGTAAACCACCTTAAGTTGTTCGCCGCCATCGCGCGTTCCAAACGAATTGTCCCCGAGAGGGTCCAGGCCGAACTCCTCATAGTAGGCGGCCGTTTCTGTGACGTTGGGAACGCCCATCACCACTCGGGTCAGACGGTGCAAAGACATGGGATTACTCCTTTGTATCCATGGATAAGGCTAGCGCTGATGGGAAGGGTCTTGCTGCCCGGCGGGAGCCGGGCAGCAAGGGTGTTCACTTGCCGGCAGCGACGAAGGTCTGCGTGATCTCGCCGATGCCTTCGATCCGGGAAATGAGGGTTTCGCCGGGCTGGATGAACCGCTGCGGAGTCCTGCCCACGCCGACGCCGGACGGTGTGCCGGTGAAGATGATGTCACCTGGCAGGAGTGTTACCGTCTGGGACAGACCCTGGATCAGAGCCGGAATAGAGAAGATCAGTTCGCTGGTGCGACCCTTCTGGAGCTCTTCACCGTCAAGGCTGCACCCAAGCTCCAGATCGTCCGGATTAGAGAACTCGTCAGGCGTGACCAGCCAAGGACCCACCGGAGCGAAACCGGGGAAGGATTTGCCCAGCCCGAACTGCGGGGCCGGTCCCCGGAGTTGGGAGACACGTTCGGAGATGTCCTGACCGATGGAGAGACCGGCCACGTATTCCCAGGCATCGGCCGCGGAGACGTTTGAGGCTTCCTTGCCGATGATGGCCACAAGTTCGACCTCCCAGTCCGTGTTCCCGCCCTCGGGCAGGACTACCGTGGTGTCCGGGCCGGTCAGGGCGCTGACGAACTTGGTGAAGACCGGGGGCAGCTGGTCCGGTTCTTCGAATCCTGATTCTTTGGCGTGCGCGCTGTAGTTCAGGCCAATCGCGAAAATCTGGCGTGGGGCCGGTGACGGGGATCCGAGGTGGGAGCGGTCGATTGTTATGTGAGCGTCGGAACCGGGCAGGCCCTCCGCCCATGTGGTGAAGGCTTCCCAGTCGTTGTAGAGCGGTGCCAGTTCCGGGCCGAAACGGCCTTCGCTAGCGGTGTGGATGTCTAAGGCCGCCTCATCGGAGGTCAGCAGAACAGCCCGGTTGTTGTGGTTTGCGATACGCAAAATGACTCCTTGAAAGTGTGTGGTGTCGGCTCGGTGTGCCGCAGCCGGTCAGGACCGGAAGGTCACATCAGTTCTGTGGCCAGCACCTGGCTGAGCGCGGACTTTAGAACGGCTTGGGCGTCGGCTGCGCCGTTGACGGAACGGAAGGCAACGTACCGGTCCGGCCGGACCAGCACTGCACCGGTTGGAGAAATCTCACGGTGCTTGAGCCAGGAGGCGCGGACGTCGACGTAGTCGCTGTCCAGGACGCCCACGGTTGCGGCCTTGATTGGCAGGTTGTGTTCTGCGGCGATCTTGTTCGCGGCCTCGACCCAGTCTCCGCCGTCTTCTCCGGCGATGAGCAGGAAATGCCCGCCGTGGACCAGGATTCCCAGCGGGATCCGCTCACCTTCGCGTTCGACGAAGGCGTGGGGCATGGGGTGGCCGGGCTTGGTGCTCGGCTCGTACAGGCGTACCGGGTCAAGCGGGACGTACTCCGGGCTGCCGTCATGGACGATGGCCGTGGAGTCATAGGTGTAGCCGAACTCCACATTGTGGTGGCGGAACTCCATGGTCTGCGACCCGATGGCCTTGTTCAGGGCGTGCCGCTTGTTGTGGGATTCGGGCAGGTCCTCCCACAGCGGGCGGACCTCAGCCCAATTCTGCGCCGGCGAATTTTCCGGTGACAGGTTCAGTGCCTTGTCAATGACGAAGTGGTTCATCGCGTTGGCAACGGCATTGTTGATGTTGTTCTGATCCACCGGCTTGCGCTCTGCCTCGTAGGTATCCAACAGCGAATCGCCGGCCTGTCCGCGCAGCACCGAAGCTACCTTCCAACACAGGTTGTAGGCATCGTGTACTGCAGAGTTCAGCCCGAGGCCGCCGGTCGGGGGGTGCCGGTGCGCTGCGTCACCAAGGAAGAAGACGGAGCCTTCACGGAACTTGTCCGAGATAACACCTTCCATGACCCATTGGCTGATGCTGTTGACCTGGGGGTCGAAGCCCGGGACGCCCAATGTGGCCTTGAGGCGGTCCAAGACCTTCTTCCGCTGCATGGCCTCGGGGTCATCCGTGGCGTACTGCATGTGCACGATCCATTCCTCGGAAGCAGGTCCCCAGTTCTCCGGCCCCATGGGAACCAGCACCCCGCTGGACCAGGAACCGCCGAAGTCCGGGTTGACCAGCCAACGGATGAGGACCTCATCGTCCTTAAGGTAAGCGGAGAGGTCTGCGGTGAAGTGCACGGTAACCATGCGCATCAGGTCCCGGGGGCCGGTCATGCCGACGCCCAGGATCTTGCCCACCGTCCGGCCACCGTCGGCCGCAAACAGGTACTTGGCACGGACCGTGAAGTCAGTGCCGTCGTCCTTGTTGTGGACGGTGGCCACGACGCCCTCATCGTCCTGGACCAGGGCGGTCAGCTCATGGTTGAAGCGGACGTTCCCCGGGTTCAGGGACTCGGCATGAGCCCGCAGGACCGGTTCGAGGCGGATCTGGGGAAGATTGCAGGTACGGCGGGGGCTTGCCGCGACGTAGTCGGGATCGGTGTAGCCGCCGCCCCAGACCTCAAGGCGTCCCAGCTCACGGCCGTAGCCGTCGTGGTCGCCGGTGATCCCGGCGTACCAGCCGGTTGCCTTCATGTTCTTGGCGGGAGTGCTGCGCTTGTAAATCTCGGGGGCGACGCCCACTTCGGTGAAGATCTCCATGGTGCGCTGATTGAGCACGTGGGCCTTCGGCAGGATCGAGGTGTTGGGGAACGCTGTCACCAGAAGCGACTCGATACCGAGGTTCGACAGCGTCATTGAAGCAGTCAAACCTGCTCCGCCGCCACCAACGATGAGGACAGGAACTTGTATATCCGTCATGGAATCTCCTAAGGGCAGTTACTGCTGGACGTGGCCGAAGTCCTCGTTTCCGCTGGCTGCGTTGCCATCCGGGACTTGAGCGGCCGATCTTGGGGGGTGATCTGCAACACACTCTTCCAGTCGTTCATCGATTTAGCAAGAAAATATCGATTTTATTTAACTTCGGCGTTTTTGTTCCATAATCGGGTAGGGTAATCTCATGACCGCCAGCGAGCCCAAGACCCACTCCGAAGGTGTCTACGCCTCCCTGCGGGCCGAACTTCTCGGCGGATCTTTCCTGCCAGGCAGCAAACTCAAGCTTGCAGGCATCGGGACTCGCTACGGCGTAAGTCTTTCGGTGGTCCGGGAGGCCATGACCCGGCTTGCAGGAGAGGGATTGGTACGGGCGCTCCCACAACGCGGCTTCTGCGTGACTCCTCTCTCCGTGGACGACCTGCTGGACCTAACCCGCGCGCGCGTGCTCATCGAAACATCTGTGCTCCGCGAGTCCATCGGTCAAGGTGGCCTTGAGTGGGAATCCGCCGTGATTGCTGCCCATCACACTCTTCAAGGGACGACGTACACGACAGATGAGGGGCATCTGGACGCAGCCTGGTCGGCGGCCCACCAGGCCTTCCACCGTGCGCTCCTCACCGGAGCCAAGAGCCCGCGCCTTGAGTCGATCGCCACGGAATTGCGGGACTGTTCCCTGCTGTATCAGCACTGGTCCATTGACATTGCCGGCGATCTGGACCGCGACGTCGCCGCCGAGCACCGGAATATAGCCGAGCTCGCCGTCGCCAGAGACGCCGAAGGTGCTGTCAGGGCGCTGACAGAGCACATTGAACGGACCACCGCCGCCCTCCTTGCGTATGCGGAATCGCAAACGGATCCACGGCGGGCTGCCGGCATCTCCGCGTGATCGGACGCCGCCCGCCCGGGGTGAACGGGGGAAGACCCACCTACCCCCTGCGGTGAATCGGCTTGTAGCTCGGGTACGCATCGAGTCCTTCAATCCCGTATTCCGTGCCAAGGCCGGAGTTATGCCGTCCGCGCGGCGTGGTTTAGGCGAAGAAGTTCAGGCCCACCGAGCCCGTGCATGGGCAGCCGGCCGCCCACTCGGGAGGCCCGCGGGACGCGCTTGGAACCGTAGACGCGATCGATATACAGCACTTCATTGCCTGCCCGAATGGATAGATGCGGCGTATCACCGGTCAGCGAGAACAGATCCTGCATGTAGGGACCGGCAGCTTCCCGGAGTTGCCGACCGGTATTCGGGGCGAGTCGCGAGCCTTCGGCGATGTCCGACAAGCTAAGGAGCCACGGGACTTTTCGAACGCCTCAAGGATGGCGAGCACCGTTGAAGTCACGATGCGCCCCCGTACGCGGCTGTCGCCTGCCAGGAGGGCTCCTTACCGGTAGTGGTTGGCTCTCCGGGTTAAGCGTACGGGGACGACCGCACGTTCCTGTCGCCGTCCTCCCCGTACAACCGCTGGGGCGGGTTAGCCGTCCAGAACACGTCCGGTGTTGACCGCAACAAGCTTGTGGACGTCCCCCGGACTGACGCCGGCATCCAGCAGCTGCCCGAGAACCCGCTCGTAGGCATCAACGGGGAAGGGATTGTTTTTCTGCCCGAGGTCCGAGCCGATGATGGTGTTGTCGATGCCCACGGCTTGGATGAAGCGAAGCATCGTATCGACATTCCACTGGTAGAACGTGGTGCGGTCGTCGTATTGGACTAGCCCGTGCTCTACCACTGCGCCGAGCTCCACCCATTCCCTCGCCTGGTCGGGGTTCGCTTCACTGACGAAGTTGGGGTGATTGACCACCATCCGGCGGAGTCCCATCCGGTTGGCGGCACGCAGCACTGCGGTGATCTCCGGCGGGGACATGTGTCCGGTGGAAAGGATCGCGTCGGCGTCCTTGACCAGCTGCAGCACTTCAGTGGTGTCCGGAAGCAGCTCGCCGTCTGCATCCAGGACGGGAATCGGCGTCGTTTTGCGGAGCTTGATGCTGGTGGACGGAAACTTCAGGTGTTCCTCGCGTTCGTGGACGCAGATGTGCTGCTCTGATGACACGGTGGGCATCCACACCATCCGGCCACCCATCTGCAGGCTGAGCTCAACTGCATAGGGATTGATGCCGCCCACGTAGTTGTTGAGCGCCACGCCGCTGTAGACGGGAAGGGGCAATCCGCCCATGGCGTCGTCGACGGCGGCGATGTCCGTGACCATGCTGTGGTGGTGGGATTTAATCAGGATGGCCCGGAAGCCGGCTGCATGGGCCTGTTCGGCGACGCCGCGGATGCCGATGTTGCGGGGGAATGGCGAGGGGGCGGGGTGAACGTGGAGGTCCACGGCGCCGGTGAGGAGCTCGGGGATTCTTTCGTCGGTGAAGATGTGTTCGTCGGTTGCGAGGGTGGTCATTGGTTGTCTCCTTGAACGGATGAAATGGTGTGGTGGCTAGGCTTGGGATCCGGCAGGTTCTGGGGCCGGTGAGCCCATGTCGACGTCGCGGGTCTCCGGGCCAAGGTAGGCGCCGGCCGCGAGCAGGATCCCGCCAATGACAATGAGGACGACGGGTGTATAGGCCGTCGGCATGAAGGCGGTCAGGCCACTGAGGTAGAACGTGTAGAAGGCCGGGATGATCAGTGCGAAGCTGTAGCCGATGCCGTAGCCGCTGGCCCGGATTGCCGCGGGGAAACGCTCGGTGAGGTAGGCCGCGATGGGGCCGAAGCAGGAAATGGTGAAGACGTCGATTACCACAGCCAGCAGGGTCACGGCCACGAGGTTTTCGGCAGGCGTGTTCAGCAGCAGGATGAACGCTGTGGAGGCAACGATGAGCGCCGTGATGCCAAAGCCGATGTAGAAACGTCGGCGGCCCACACGCTGGGAGAGTGCTGCCGCGGTCAGGAAGCCGCCGATCGTGACCACTGAGGCAATCAGCATGATGACGCTGACGGTCTTGTCCGGAACGCCTACTGTGTTTTTCAGTGTCGCCGGCAGGATGGCCGCGGCAACATTGGTGAGGAACCACAGACCGGTCATGAGGATAAACACCTGCATGAGGCTGCGGCGGTGCCGGCCGAGGAACAGCGCTTTGACCGGTGATTCCTTGATGGCCGATGCCTCGAAGTGCGGGGCCTCCTCGACGTGGCGGACGTAGTACACGAAAACAATGCCCGCGAGAATGCCGCCGATGACAAACGGTATCCGCCATCCCCACTGGACGTAGGGCGAGTCGACGCTGCCCGCCGGGAACAGCATCAACAGGGCGAACGTCAGCACGGCAATGGTTGCATTGGCCAGCGGGTTGGTGGCCGTGATCAGGCCGCTGGCCAGGCCGCGGTACTTTTTCGGGGTCCATTCCATGGCGAGGGGCACGGCAGTGCTGTACTCACCGCCGAGGAAGACGCCTCCCAGGAACCGCAGCAGGACCAGCAACACGACGGACCAGATTCCAATGCTCTGGTATCCGGGCAGGAACGCGATGGAGAGCGTCGCCACGCCAAAGCCTGCGAGGGCCACGAGGGTGAGCTTGTGGCGCCCGAATTTGTCCGCGAAATGGCCGAAGATCGCAGAACCGAGGGGCCGTGCGATCAGAGTGGAAGCGAATACGAGCGCCGCGATCGTCGCCGCGGTGCCCTTGTCCATTTCGGGCGACTGGAAATAGATCATTGCCGGGGCCAGTGTGATGATGGGCAGGTAGATGTCGAATTGATCGGCGTAGTAGCCGAAGATTCCGCCTTTGAGCGCCGAGCGCCCGGGATTCGGGTTCGCGGTGCGATCCGGATCGGTTCGTGTTGCCCGGGCCGTTTTGGCCGGGACCTGCAGGGTGTTGTGCGCGGACATCGTTGTCCTCCGTTGCTTACTAAGGGGTTTCAAGGGATGGGGTGAAGGCTAGTTACTCTGGTTGTTTTCGACAGCGGAAGGTCGCGGGCTGGCCGCCGGGTTTCGCTGGGTGCCACCGCCCAGGGCTGCCGACAGTTCGGCCGCGGCCGTGGCCACATCCCACGCGGCCTGCGAATCACGGTCCAGGCCCAGAACATGGTTGGTTGCCACCAGTGCCAGCGACGCACAAATGCCGTGCTCGTCGAAAATCGGAGCTGACACTGCGTTGACGCCGCCCAGATCGGGACTGGTGGCGACGCCTTTTTCCCTGGTCAGGTCTATTTCGGCACGGAGGACTTGCTGCTGCTCCGGCGGAAGCGCGGCAAGCATCCGTTCCGTTCGGAGCTGGTCTGAGGTGAATGCGAGGAACACCTTGGCCTGCGCGGAGGTGAGGGGCAGTTGCGAACCGACGCGGACGGAAACCACAACATTGCGGCTGGTGTCTTCCTCGACGCGCGACACAACGGGTCCGCCTGAGCCCCAGAGACTGAGGACTGCGGTCATGTGGGCACCGAAGCTGAGATCCCGCATGACGGCGGGGGCCAGGTCCAGCACCTTGCGCTGGCTGAGGGCGAATGTCCCGAGTTGCAACAGGAGCCCGCCGGGAACAAAAGACCCGATGGCGTGCCCACGTTCCAGGAGGCCGGCCGCCACCAGTGAGTTGCAGTACCTGTAAACCGTGGAACGGTTCAGGTTGAGAAGTTCAGCGGCTTCGGCCGCTGACAGATGGGGCCTGTTAGGGCCGAACAATTGCAGAATCTGGGCGGCCCGCGTCACTGCCTGGATATCGGAGGCGGATCCCGCGGTGTTCTCTTCAGACATTGCTTCCTCTTGTTCGTATCGATAATTACATGTTCGCCATGCAGGACTATTAGTTGATACTCTAAGTGAAGTGGACCACACCCGCAAGCCCTGAATTCTTTCTCAAGGCAGTAATCTCACGCCTTTCGAGATATGTGAGGTTCACCATACGAAAGCACTATCTGCATAGCGAACACCTGGTGCAGCGAGACAACATCTCAAAGGAGAGACAACATGTTTGATAAGTCCGATCCCCGCGCCGGCCTTGCTGTGGCGGCAGCAGCACCGGCTGCCGATACCGGGATAGCAGAAGCCCATTACACCGAGTTCGACGGGGACCCGGCCGAAGTGACTGCGCTGGGAAGCCCCACCTGGATTACCCGTGGACAGAACTTCATCGTCGCCTACTCCCGCCTCGCCGCCGGGGATCAGCTGCACCGGCCTGCGAGCCAGGATGAGTACGCGGTGGTCCTGCACCAGGATGACGCCATGGCCACCATCCGAGCAGGAGGGGAACACATCACGGCAAAAGGCCAGTGCCTGGTGGTAGTCCCGCCCGGCGAGTCGGTCATCGTGGCCGATCAGCCCACGAACGTAGTGCGTGTCTTCGATATCCGCACGGCCGACCTCGCGGCAAGGGCGGCAAACGCCGCGGACTACCAGCAGGTTCATCCCCGCGTGGCGCCCCTTCAGATCTGGCCCGAACCTGCCGACGGCGACAGGCTGCGCTTCTACCGACTCGACACCATTGCGCCCGAGGCCGGACGTTTTGGGCGCATCTTCCGCACCCGCACACTGATGATCAACTACATGTACCCCACCGAGGGACCGCGCGACATCAGCAAGCTTTCTCCGCACCACCACGACGACTTCGAACAAGGGTCGTTAGCCGTTCGGGGCGAATTCACACACCACATCAGGACCCCCTGGACGCCCGACATGAACCAGTGGCGCGAGGACGAGCACACGTCGGTCGGTAGCCCGTCGCTGGCCATCATCCCCCCGCCCACCGTCCACACCACCCGGGCAACAGGGCCCGGCTCAAACGTCCTCATCGACATCTTCAGCCCGCCACGCGAAGACTTTTCCGACCAGGCGGGCTGGGTTATCAACGCCGCCGAGTACCCCCGCAAGTAGCACCGCGCCTTACGCTCGGCCGATAACAGAAAGAAGGCTCTTGTGTCAGCACTCAGTACCCCCGGTTCCGTCGGAACATGGGTGAAGCTCCCCACCATCGAGTCCGTGCAGATCCTGGCACACGCAGGCTATGACTTCGTCGTCATCGACCTGGAGCATGCCCCCATAGACGTCCGCACCGCCTATCAACTCATCAATACGGCCACCGCCGAAGGACTGCTGGCACTTGTGCGGGTTGAAGAACTTCGCCCGGCCGCCATCCAACGGATCCTCGATGCAGGCGCAGCAGGTGTGCTGATCCCCCATGTCGATACGCCGGAACAGGCAGAACTGGCCGCGAAATCGGTTCGATTCCCGCCGTTCGGCATCCGGGGCGCCGGCGGTACCAGCCGGGCCGGCCGCTGGGGCACACTGCCGGCAGCGGGCTATCTTGCATTCGGCAACGACACCGCGCTTTGCATCCCCCAGCTGGAGAGCAAACTGGCCATCGATAACGTGGAAAAGATCGCAGCCACCGAAGGAGTTGACGCCCTGTTCGTCGGCGTGGCAGATCTCAGCTTGGACATGGGCAAGGCACTCACCGACCCCGAAGTCGTTCGCCTCTACCTCCATGCCCTGGACGTAGCCCATCAGGCAGGCAAGCCCTGCGGTTTCGCCTCGGGCACGGCGGCCGGCGCCAAAGCTGCACTAGACCATGGCTTCGATTTCGTCGTGGCCAGCAGCGACACCGCCATGCTCGTCACCGAAGCATCCAAGGTAGTGAGCACAGTAAAAGCACAAGACCGCTGAACTGACGAAATCGCCATTATCGGCGCTTAAGGGGTGCTCTCCCACTTTCGTGTTGCCCCCAGATACGCGAAAGTGTTCGAACTACCGAGAAGAACGCCGTGCAAATGACTCGTGCCGCAGGGGCTCTTCTTTGAAGACTATCCGTCACAGTTCAGATGTGCCCTGCCGGGCTGCTTGACGGCAGGCGGGAATCTGTTTGGACTGCTGGCCCGCCGGCAGCGTCAATCGCTCAATCTAGTGGCATTGCAGAGGCGGGCGGAGATGACAAGTTAGCTGATCTCCGCGCCTGCTCGCGCCGGCTGAGCGGTTACTACTTGGGTATTCGAATCGTACTCTAGGGCCGGCCTTCCCGCCACGATCACTGTAGCGCGCTCCCATGGCCGGTCTTCAAGTAGGAAGGGAATTTCTTGTTCTTCCCAATCCCTGTGCAGGTCTTCTTCTTCCTGGCCATCTCGTGCCAGGAGGCGACGTCGGGCTTCAGAGTTGTCGCACTGCACCCAGATCGAAGCGTCGACTAGGTCGGAGAGCGCTTGGCGTGATGATCCGCTCCCTTCCACCCACACCACGGAACGCCCGGTGGGTAGAGCTATGGCACCTGGACGTTCTCGGGCCACCCATCCCGGCGGACGGTAATGGACTGCCTCGCCTTGGAGCAGGGGTTCGAGGACACCGTCACGGAGTTCATCGGCCCAGTCAAAAAACGAGAGATGCCACGCTACATCGTCCGTGTGAACGACATCTGAGTCCGGCACTCGAGCTAGTAGACGATCGACCAGGGTGGTCTTGCCTGCCCCGCTCCTTCCATCTACCGCTACAATCCAGGGGCGGTTCGGACGTTGTCCTGCTGCCGGCAGTAGCCGCCGCACCAAGCCTTCCAGTGACTCGACTTGCCAGGATCCCGCATCGGGTTCGCCGACTTCCGGTTTCATATCCATGGTTACCTCGACTTCAATTATCGGTCCCGCCCAAAGCTGCCTGGTATCGAGTCTCAAGAGTTGCCGTGTTTAGCGCAAGCTCTTTGGGCTGGCCGCTCGGCGCAGCCATCGGCAACGGCGGCGACGCGAAACTTCCGAGGCGGCTCCGCATCGAGTGGTGATCACCTAGCGGAGCCCTCGTCTGCCGGCGCATAATGCACCCATGTCAGGATGCGCCGGCAATGGCTGACGGAAGCGAAGATGTTTCAGCCGCGGAGAAGAACAAGGACCTAGCAGACCTTGCTGCCGCCGAGACTGCAGAGCCTTGACTTGCTCCCGCTCTCGGGGGCACTCTGCAGGGGTCCGGCAAGTTTCTTCGATGAAGGACATCACCATGCCCACGGCAAACCAGGAAAACTTCGGCTCCGACCTCTCCATGGTCGCTGAACTCGCTGCGCAGCTTCGGGTGGACTCCATCCGATCGAGCACGTCCGCCGGATCCGGCCATCCGACGTCGAGCATGTCCGCCGCAGACTTGCTGGCTGTGCTCATTAGCCGTCATCTGCGCTATGACTGGGACAACCCTGACTTGGACGCCAACGATCACCTGATCTTCTCGAAAGGCCATGCCTCTCCCCTGCTGTACTCCGTTTTCAAGGCGGTCGGCGTCGTCTCTGAGAAGGAGCTCATGACCGGCTACCGCCGCTTCGGCCAGCGCCTGCAAGGACATCCCACGCCGGCACTGCCCTGGGTAGGTTTCGCGACGGGTTCCCTTGGGCAGGGACTTCCCGACGGCGTCGGCGTCGCCCTGGCGGGGAAATACCTTGACCGGCTTCCTTACCGGGTCTGGGTGCTGTGTGGCGACAGCGAAATGGCGGAAGGCTCCATCTGGGAAGCCCTGGACAAGGCCTCCCACTACGGCCTCACAAACTTGATCACCATCGTCGACGTAAACCGACTGGGACAGCGGGGCGAGACCGAACTCGGCTGGGATATGGAGGCCTACGCTCGTCGGGTCCTGGCTTTCGGCGCCCAGCCCGTAATTATTGATGGTCACGTTCTCGGCATGATTGACGAGGCCTTTTCTACTGCGGCAGAAGCGCCCGAGGACAAGCCCGTTGTCATCCTCGCCAAAACCATCAAGGGAAAGGGCTTCGCCGACGTCGAAGACAGCCCGGACTGGCATGGAAAACCGTTCCCGCCGGAGATGGCTGACAAGGCGATTGCCGAACTCGGCGGCCCAAGAATGCTGACCTTACGCGGGCTTCTTCCAGAAGGAGGGTCAAAAGCAGGCATCGACGCTCCGGGCACAACCCGTCCCGCCTACAAAACGGGCGAGAAGGTCGCTACGCGAAAAGCTTACGGCGATGCTCTGGCCGCA
Source organism: Arthrobacter sp. ISL-72 (assembly GCF_018613755.1). Classification (GTDB taxonomy): domain Bacteria; phylum Actinomycetota; class Actinomycetes; order Actinomycetales; family Micrococcaceae; genus Arthrobacter. Next base: position 2,080 of record NZ_JAGGPP010000041.1, on the reverse strand, counting down.
CTCGGTGCGAACGATCCCACCGTTGTTGCCTTGGACGGTGAGGTCAGCAATTCGACCCATTCGGACGAATTCGCCAAAGCATTCCCCGACCGGTTCTTCGAGATGTTCATTGCGGAGCAGCAGCTCATCGCCGCTGCAACGGGGCTCAGCATCCGTGGATATAAAGCCTTCGCCTCCACCTTTGCCGCATTTCTCACCCGCGCCTACGACTTCATCCGCATGGGCTCCATCTCGGGCGTGGATCTTCGCCTTTCCGGCTCTCACGCTGGCGTCGAGATTGGCGCCGACGGCCCCTCACAGATGGCGCTGGAAGATCTGGCAATGATGCGGGCCGTGAATGGTTCCACCGTCCTCTACCCTGCCGACGCCACCAGCACAGCAGCCCTTGTGCAAAACATGGCGGAAACCTCCGGCATCAGCTATCTCCGAACCACCCGCGGTGCCTACCCGGTCCTGTACAGCCCTGCAGAGCAGTTCCCGGCCGGCGGCTCCAAACTCCTCCGGTCCTCCGACAACGACGACATCACCCTCATAGGGGCGGGTGTCACCCTTCATGAAGCACTCAAGGCCGCAGAAATCCTCAGCGCTGAAGGGATCCAGGCCCGCGTCATCGACTGCTACTCCATCAAGCCCAGACGCAGAAACGCTGCTCACCGCCGCCGGCGAGACACAAGGCCGCGTCATAATCGCAGAAGACCACCACCCGGAGGGTGGCCTGGGATCAGCGGTCAAGGACGCATTACTCATCGCACCACCAAGTGATTTATCGATTGCGCATCTGGCCGTACGCGGCATGCCGGGGTCCGGAACCGGGCAGGAGCTCCTCGCCTGGGCCGGCATCGACGCCCAACACATCGCCGAGGCGGCCCGCCGCCTGGTTGAGGCAGGGGCCCTCATCGGCCCTGATGGTTTAGCTCTCCCTGACCAGGAGCCGTAGACCGCGCTGTGGGGGCCACCTGATGGACGCCACCTTCCCCGAACTCCGCGGCAACCCTTTCCCTCGCCGGCGGCCGCCTCAATGCTCTATTGAGCAAAGCCCGATTCCCGGCGGTTCCTGCCCCGAGCAGGACGGTTGGCGGCTGGCCAATATAGTGAGGGCTACCCGGTGGGGCAGCAGGACACTTCCGTCGGGCTGTGGGCGACAAGACCTTGATCAGTCATTACCGCTGCTGCCAGACGACCCCGGCAGCGGCCGCGATAGCTAAGGCGATCCGATGCTTCGCGCCTGCGTAACTTGGCGACGACTGCTTCCAAAGCGACATGGGTTCTTATCGGCGTGCGGAGGGCTTCCGGGTCGCACGGAGTGCTCGCCCGGCAGAAGGGCCCGGCATCGCCCCTCCACAGACACCACCTCGGCGCCTCACCATTCAGTCACGTAGTCAACCAACACACAGGCAATGAACGGATATGACGACCCAGCTACTTGGCGGTATCACTGGACATCTCGCCCCAAATCCACAACCGTTTATGTCGTGCAGGCCAGAGGAAACCATGCAGAGTAACTAGCCCCAACCCGGCCGCCGCACTTCAAGAAGGAGGAAGCCGGCAACAGTAACTGCCATCAAAAAAGGGCCCCGAAGGGTCCCGCATGTGAACAATTGTGCACACTGAGGGCTCACAAGCCCCTGAACAGGGAAAACACATGCCCGAGGTGGGACTCGAACTGCATTCCAGTCCATGCAAATACTGGGAACACCCTGAAACATGCGGGATCCGAAGCAGTTCGACGGCTATACCAGCCGATCCGAAGCCCAAAGTCTGGACAATGTGCACACCTCCTTTTCTGCCCAATCTGCTTCAACTCCCCGGTCGCCCCGAGGGAGGGTTTTGGAGAACGGCCCTCACCCAGAGCCGACTTAGAAAGTGCAAGCTTTGCCGGGTTGAGAGGGATTACGGCGAGACAGCTTGTTGAGACATCGGCAGACTAGGCCCGCGCAGTCTCGCGCTAGGAGCCTGCTGAATTAGTGGGTTTCGTGGTCTCTGGGCAGTCGGTCTTTTCTTGCGGCAGCGGTGTGGTTCCTGATTGAACGGATCTACTGGGCGCCGCTCCGCAGTTGGCTGGGGCGTCCATGAAGGCTTT
>NZ_JAGGPP010000040.1 GCF_018613755.1 Arthrobacter sp. ISL-72 | reverse complement strand
CAGAAACTCATGGCCATTGACACCCCGGGAAGTGGGCTCAGGTTCCGGCCATCGGCTCGTGATGCCACCATCCCTCCCAGGGAGATGACGAGATGGTGCCGGCGGGGAACCTTTCATCGCGGCGATAAATCACGCGCTCTTGATCGCAGTTGTTGTATTCGGCAGGGACGTCGAGGAAGGTATTCAGGATGCTCAAAAAAACTTTCATGACTCCTGTCTCCCGGTGTTGGGTTCGACGGTCTCCGATGATCGCCGATGGTTTCACCTTGGTTGTCAGGGGTCCGGGTCACTTCCCGGACCCAGTGCAGCAAGGCCTGTCTTTATGCATGCTGGTCAAAGGGTGAGCAAAGTAGAACTGACGAACAGAAGGTGCACGGGGGCGGATCCTGACGTGACCAACGTCTCCCCTCCCCAGTTAGATATCATGGAATACTTCAAGTTAGACTAACTATCTTGATTCTAAGTTACTTAGAACAAAGCTGCAATGGGTAATGTGCGCCGCTCCGCCGCCGGCTATTTCAGGAGCTTCGTCTGCCATCCTGTTCGTGCTGTTGGAAGCTGCACTTGTAGTGGTTGGATTACACCAGGCTGTGCCACCTAGTTAGAAGCCCGAGCAGTTTCGATCCTTCGCAACCAGTTGTAGTCAACAGATGAGGAGCCAGAACAGCTGGTTACCTGTCTCCACGAATACGCCAAACCATAGAGCCGTCATTTCGTGAAAATAGTCTCCGGCCAGCGCCGGTCGCCAGATGCAGCCAAAGGATAAGACCGTCTTCAGTCCTAGCATCAACTTGGCCGGAAGATTCGAGCTGCCCCCTTCTGTGAACAAGAAACCGTGTCTCCGGGAATCAACATTGTCCAGTCCCGAACGTATTCGGCATTGGGGCAGGCACTTCAGGAGCCCCGCCGGCTGAGGGGTTGTTTTTGGGAGTGCTCGGCCTCGAGCCATGTTTTCCTCCATCTGATGCTCGCCTCAAGGGGGCGGCAAGGGTTGCCTTCACCCTCGCACTAAACCTCGTGGGTAAAGCTCCGAAAATGTCGTCCGGCAGCGTAGGCGGTTCGCTTGGTAGTTCGCGCTTTAGCGGAAAGATGTCGAAGTTGAACTGCCGAGTAGTTGGTGGACGACCCTCCCGAACGCTGAAGGTGATATTGCCGGGACCATCAGGAGCATGACGCGCTGATGGCCCCGGCAAGTTGCTCCCCGGAGTCCGTTTGGTTTACCTCGGGTAGGGGTCTGCGATGCCGATGTATTGGGTGGTGGTGTATTCGGCGATGCCTTCGGATCCGCCTTCGCGGCCGAGGCCTGATTGTTTTACGCCGCCGAAGGGGGCGGCGGCGTTGGAGATGACGCCGGCGTTGAACCCGACCATGCCGAATTCGATTTGTTCAGCCACGCGGAGCAGCTTGTTGAAGTCGTGGCTGTAGAGGTAGGAGGCCAGGCCGTATTCGGAGGCGTTGGCCAGTTTTATGGCGTCTTCTTCGGTGGTGAAGGTGGTCACGGGGGCAACGGGTCCGAAGATTTCCTGGCCCAGGATCGCCGCGTTGTTAGGGACGCCGGCGAGGACAGTGGGCTGGTAGAAATAGCCGGGCCCGTCTACGGGTGCACCGCCGGTGATAGCGGTGGCTCCGGCGTCGACGGCGGCTGTCACCAAGGCGTGCACATCGTCGCGGGCGCCTGCGTCAATGAGCGGACCGACCTGGGTGGCGGGGTCGGTGCCGCGGCCAGTTGCCAGCGCGCCCATCGCGGCGGCGAACTTGGCGGTGAATTCCTGGGCGACCGATTCCTGGACGAGGAAGCGGTTGGCGGCCGTGCAGGCTTCGCCCATGTTCCGCATTTTCGCCGCCATCGCACCCTCCACTGCGGCGTCGAGGTCTGCGTCCTCGAACACGATGAACGGTGCGTTGCCACCGAGCTCCATTGAGGTGCGGAGCACGTTCTGCGCGGCGTCGGCCATGAGGCGTTTGCCGACCGGGGTGGAGCCGGTAAAGGAGACCTTCCGCAGCCGCGAGTCCTTCAACAGCGGGCCCGAGATCCCGGACGCGGACGAGGAGGAGACGACGTTCAGGACACCGGCGGGCAGGCCGGCGTCGAGCATGGTCTGCGCGAAGTACTGCGCCGTCAGCGGGGTGAGCCTGGCGGGTTTGAGGACCATGGTGCAGCCGGCGGCGACGGCGGGCGCAACCTTACGGGTGGCCATGGCCAGCGGGAAGTTCCAGGGGGTGATGAGCAGGCAGGGCCCGACAGGTTTGTGCTGGACGAAGATCTTGTTCTTGCCCTCGGGTGTGGTGAGGTAGCGGCCGTAGTCGCGGACGGTTTCTTCGGAGAACCAGCGCAGGAACTCGGCCCCGTAGGTGACCTCGCCGCGGGCTTCGGCCAGTGGTTTGCCCATTTCCAGGGTCATCAGCAGCGCGAAGTCCTCGGCCCGTTCGGTGACCAGGTCAAAGGCGCGCCGCAGGATCTCCGCCCGGACCCGCGGCGCAGTTCGCGCCCAGGACGCCTGGGCAGCATCGGCCGCGTCCAGCGCAGCGACGGCGTCGGCGCTGGTCGCGGAGGCGAGGGTGGCGAGCACCTCCCCGGTGGCGGGATCGTGCACGTCAAACGTGCCGCCGTCGGACGACTCGCGCCACTGCCCTCCAATCAGCAGGCCCGTAGGGACGCTATTGAGCAGTTCAGGTTCGGTAAGTTTGGGGACAGTCAATTTTTTCCGTTCGTTGAGCAGCACCGGCGAGGTGGCGAGGATTAATGCCTGCGGCAGGGCAGAGTCCGCAGGCGTCCTAGTAGGCCTTGACTCTTTGCTCAACCACTAGATGGATGAGCGCAAAGATACGGTCTTCGTCGATAGCTTTCAGTGCCGCTTCAATTGCGGCAGGGATGTCAGCATCGCTGTCGACTTTGATGCCGAACCCACCGAAGGCTTGCGCCATGAGCGCGAATTCAGGGTTCTTTAGTTGTGTTCCGGAGACCCGGTCAGGGTAATGGCGTTCCTGGTGGGTGCGGATGGTGCCGTATTCCTGGTTGTCCATCACGATCACCAGGGGAGTGGCACCGTACTGCGCTGCGGTGGCCAGCTCCTGGCCGTTCATGAGGAATTCGCCGTCCCCTGCGGTGGTCACGATGCGCCGGCCAGGGTATTCCAGAGACGCTGCGATGGCCGAGGGAACGGAGTAGCCCATGGAACCGTTGCGGGCACTGATCATGGAGGCGTAGCGCTGGGTTGGGAAGTAGCGGTGGGCCCAGTTGGTGTGCTCGTCGGCGCCAAGGGTGATCATGGCGTCATGGGGGAGGGTTGGCACGAGGTTGGCCATCAAGGTGTCCATCCGTGCATGGCCGAGGGTAGGCCTCGCTTGGGGGAGCGCAGCGAAGGATTCCTGCTCAGTGCGCATCCGTGCCGTCCAGGCTTTCCATTCGTCCTTGACCGGGAGTTCGATCTTGGCGAGGTCGCGGATGAACACGTCCGGTTTGGCGACGATCTGGTAGGAAACTGGCCCTGACCTGCCTCGGAGGGAGGGGTCGATGGTGACGAGGAAGTTTTTCTTGGACCAGTCCTGACGGCACAGGAACCCGTCCGTGATGACGTCACCCGGGATAGTACCGACAAAGATCAGCAGGTCCGTCTCTTCGAGCAGGTCATAAGTGGGACGCGGGCGACCGTAACCGATAGGGCCGACGTAGGACGGGGAACTGAACGGAACGGTCCCCTGCGTCCGCCATTCCGCCGCTGCGGGAATGTCATGCTTTTCCAGCCAGGCGGTGAGCTGGTCGGCGCCCTCCTGCGTCCAGTCATTTCCACCGGTGACGAACAACGGCTTGCTGGAGCTGGCCAGGGCAGTGGCCAGGGCATCGGAATCCACTGTGGTCATGCCCCCCGTGGCAACAGGGATCGGCGGGTGAAGCTCGGCGGGGATCTGTTGCCTGATGACGTCCTCGGGCAACCCGATAACGACGGGGCCGGGCCGGCCGTTCATTGCAGAGAACATGGCCTCGGCGACGATCTCGGAGGCACGGTCCGCGTGATCCAGAACCATGACCCGCTTAGCGCCGGTGTCGAACCAGGCTTTAATGTCGAATTCCTGGAAAGCTTCACGGTCACGGTGCGCGAAAGGAATTAGCCCCACGAACAGCACCATCGGCGTTGAATCTTGCCACGCCGTGTGCAGTCCGACGTGAGCGTTGGCCGCACCCGGGCCACGGGTAACCATGGCAATGCCAGGCATCTGGTTCATCTTGCCGTCGGCCTCGGCCATGTAGGTGGCCCCACCCTCGTGGCGGCAGACAATGGTCTCGATCGTTGAGTCGTGAAGCCCGTCAAGTACATCAAGGAAGCTCTCGCCGGGGACAACGTGTGCCCGCCTGATGCCATGTGCGACAAGCGAATCAACAATGACGTGTCCTGCTGATTTGTGGGTTTTCCTGTCCTGGCTGGTTCGGACGGTTCCCACTGCCGCGGTCACTCGCTCACCGCCTTGATCGCTAGGACGGCCGATTGCCCTCCCTAGGTTGTGTGCTGGGTGGCATGGGGGAACGGGCTTGGCCAATGTTGTCGACTCCATCGTCATGCAGCTGATGCTGCTACTCAATTTCACAAATGAAAAAACAATGTCTTCTGCTGATACCCACAGCTGCACCAAGAAGCGTGGGTACCAGCTCTAGCTGGTACCCACGCTTCTTGGAGGAACACTTCTAGCGAGTGACTCCGTGCATCTCGGAGGTCGGCGGGTAGAAAGGAATCTCCGGCTTTTTCGCACCGATGATTACGCAGATCAGCGCGTCTTCTTCGCTGACGGTGCGAAGGCTTCGCGGCACGCCTGCAGGAACACGAATGAGGTCACGGTAGCCCAAAACACGGCTGGCCTTCTTGGTGCCGTCCTCGACATCGTGGACGCTGAACTCCACCTGTCCTTCGAGGACAAAGAATACTTCTTCGACGTCAGGGTGAGTGTGCTCAGGTCCTACGCAGCCGGCAGGCAGAACCATGTTGGAGAACGTGAAGTGTTCAGCCTGGAGGATGTTGTTGTCATCCGAGTGGTCCCCGGTCGCTCCGGAGCCGATGTAGCGGACCTGGCCACGCCGGAATTTGTCTCCCATTTTCGTCTGAAACTTCAGAGTGTCGAAGTCAACGACGCGGCTCTCACGGGACGCGATGGACGAATCGATGAGCTCTTCAAGATCTGTTGTTGGTGCACTTACGGTTTCGCTCATTGTTAAACCTCTCGGACTGGGGCGATGTAAACCAAGAAAACGTAGCAAAGCTAAGGAGCAAGTCCCTCAATTCTAACTATCTCAAGACTAAGGTATATTCCACCAAGTAACAAGACCTTGAGTGGAATCAACCTGAGTTATTGATCGCCGGAAAGCTCAGTGTTAAGATGCACTATCTACATCTAAAGGACAGGGCCATGCCTGACGAAACAACTGAAGCTGACGCTATTGACCACATTCTGGCGGATTGGCTGCGCGAACGGCCGGACCTGGATGCGAGCTCGATTGGCGTCCTTGGGCGGCTCTTGCGGCTGGCTAATCAGGTCCGCGCTGTCGAAAGTTCCTACTTTGATGAATACGGGCTGACACTTGCGTCCTTCGACGTCCTGGCCAACCTGCGCCGCTCTGGCCCACCACACAGGAAGACTGCCGGGGAACTCGCGACATCCTCCATGCTCACGACTGGTGGTATCACTTTCCGGTTGGACAGGATGGAGGAGCAAAACCTCATCGAGCGAGTCCGGACACGCGAAGATCGCCGGGTTGTCTACGCCCAGCTGACCGCTCACGGAAAAGCTATTATCGATGAGGCATTCGGTAAGCATTTAGACAAGCAACGTCAGATGTTGAGCGGTCTGACATCATCGGAGCTGGATCAACTAGCAGCGCTGCTCAAGAAGGCAGAGGCATCGGTGGTCGCATCTGATGTCAATGCGCTGGAAGCGGCTGGCCAAAACTCCTGAAACTCCTGCGTCTTCGCGTCAGTGCTTGGCTGGCGCATCCGGCATCCGGCATCCGGCATTCGCGGTCGCCGGGTCTGTCTACAGGAGGCTAATAACGCGAATGTCATTTTTTCCGGGGCATAAGTTGTAACAGAGTTTGACCTGCCGGTGCTCCTGGCGCGGTTCTAACCGGGAGGAATCCGCGGATGGCGGGGGAGGCTTAGTGCCCGATGCCACGCCGGGTCAGCAGTTCGGGGCTGTTGCTGCGCTCATATCAATCCGCCTCGGCCACCGATAATGGATTCCAGGGATCGTAGTACGGCGAACGGTACTACTCCACTCGTCCTCGGATTGTCCTCAGAGGGCTTGTTGCGGATTTCGAACCGGTATTCCCCGATGTTTCCAGACGCTTCAATGACGTGGCTGGTCAGTTCCGCTGCGGGGTCTGCCCTTACTCTGACCGTCACAGCGTCCCAGTTGTTAACAGCGATAGCAACGGCGGCGCCTGCGTTTAGGGACTTAGGGAACAACAGCGCGGCTTCAGCGGCCGATCCTTCATAAACGTCCAGTGGACCACGAGCATTGCGTATCTCCTCAACCAAAGCCTCTTTCATCCAGGGCTGGACAAGGGAGCCCGGCAACTTCGTCGTCGTAATCGTGACTTTGTCATAGCCTTCCGCACGGGCGCCGGAGGATAAAAGGTCAAGGCCGCCAACTGCGCCGGATGTCAGGAAGAGCCGGCCTGGCACGGCGGCGTGAAGCTGTCTTGAGAATTCTCTATCTGCCAGGGCGCCAATAGAGGTTACGAGCAGGTCAACACCCGCCCGGAGCACATCCTCAGCATGCTCGACGAGTGCTTCCTGACCTGCACATTCGACCAGTAGGTCGCAGCATTCCAGTGCCTCCGCCAGGTCCAACTGTTTCACCGGGACATTACTGAGCGGGCTCCGGGAGATAATTCCTTCCAGGACAGCCCCTGCGACCCGTCCCGCAGTGATCCCAGCGACGACGGGCACTCCAATGGCGCCGTAACCGATAACTCCGACACGGCAGGTGCGTGCTGATTTCATGATGTCCTTCGAGTCTTGATTAGGTAGTTGGCTCCGCTCGCGCAGGTGGTTTACGAAGCGCAGTGAGGAGAATATTTTCATCACGCTCGAAGGCACTTGTGCTCACTCGAATACCACGCTGAACTACCGGGTGATTTTCACGCGCTACACAGCGCTTGAGGGGAGGGAAAATGGTTCCCTCCAAAAGCCGGATTGCTGACAACAATCCGACTTTCGGAGGGTCAGATCGGGGGAGGACGCATCCACCCAGCCCGTGTCACCAGGGCATCTGGCCCTAATCCTGGTGGGCAGCCCCGATAATGCCTTGTGCTTCGATTTCCACCGTTAGCCCATCTTCGACGAGACGGCTAACCTCCACCAGAGTGGAGCACGGAAAGTCGCCCGAGAAGATTTCGGATCTGGCCTTGCCGACCAGCGCTTTATCGGAGATGTCGGTGAGGTAGATGCACAGTGTGATGATGTCATCGACTGTGCCCCCGCATGCTTCGGTAAGCTCTTTGATCCGTCGGAAGGTCTCTCGCGCCTGACTATAGGTATCGCTTCCACCGACAATGCCGCCACTACCGCCGGCATGCATGCCGGACAGGAAAAAGTGCTGCCCCTGCAACCGTGCGTTACTGAACATCTTTTCGCGCGGAGGCTCGGGAACTGTCGCCGCTTTCACCCTGCTCAAGGACTTACCCTTTCGTTGGACTCCCGGCGCAGGCGTTCGCGCACTGGCAGGAAGTCATACGTCGGATAGAACTCGGTGGAAAAGACACCCCAGGCCCGCCGTTCCAGCTCCACGTTGACGGTATTCAGCAGACGAGCCGGAAGCCGCAGGGCAACTATTTGGCCTACACCCATGGCGACTACCCAGGAGACGATCTCGCAACCTTCGGGCGGGAAGCCGTTCCACCAGTCCCGTTCATCCAGCCCGGCTTGAATCTGTTCCAGGTGCTGGGACTGATCATGCCGCAGAAAGACTGTCAGCAGCATGGAGTCATCCATTACAGCCCTTCACCTCTGAGGATAGCGGCCTGCTTTTCTGCGTCGGCTTCGTATACGCGCCTGATCCGTGCGACGCCGAGGTCGTGCTGGTAGAGGTGTTCATCTTTGTCAGCGTCGGCGGCGAGTGCTTCGAGCACTTCCCGGTCCTGTTCCAGGACTGCCCAGTGCTTTTCCTCAAGGGT
>NZ_JAGGPP010000039.1 GCF_018613755.1 Arthrobacter sp. ISL-72 | reverse complement strand
CACCCCGATCTCCTCGGCAACCCGTTTCACCGAACGATCCGAGGATAAAACCAGGCGCACCGCTTCCTCACGGAACGCAGCATCATATTTTCTTCTAGGCGTCGTCATCTGAAGTGAAGCTCCCATCAAGCTGTCTCAGAAAACCATACGACCGCACTGACATACGCGGTGCAAGCCGGCCGCTCACGAGCAGACGCACTGCTGATGCTGACCATCGCCAGAGCTTGCCGAACGTGTACCGACGGGCCAGTTTTGGCTGATTCTGGAACACCGATAACCGATCTTTCGTCGTGCAGTGTGTAAGCCCGCTGCCTAGCAGCGGTAGCCGCACTGCTTCGCGGTCGGTTTGAGCAAATACCCGCATGGAACAGCCTGTCGCCAAGTGTGTGGACCGGTCCGAGTGGATCCTGCGGATTCGTGTGGAGCTGGTCGGCAGAGTGCCCGGGGATATGGCCGCCCTTGGGATTGGAGGGCTCGTTGTCCTGGCCCAGGTAGTAGATCCTTCATGCGCCCTTCGAATGGCAGGACGAGCATCTCCACCGATTCACGGCCAGCGATCCCTTTGCACGACTGCACCCGGTCGACGGCGAGATACCGGAGGCGCTGCAGTGGCTTCCCACCGAGTTCTATGATGACCCGGCGGTTCTGCCGGATGCCGACCGCACGCTGGATGACTCCGGGACTCTCAGGGCGCCGACGAAGATCTTCGGATTTCCGACGAGGTTTCGTCAGGCTCTCCAGCGTAGGCGCCGAATCCGGGAACGTGTATTCCGCCGGTGAGGATCCACCAGTAGGAGTCGTTGGCATCCAGGCGCTCGCTCACGATCCGCCCCTCGGGATTGGGCTGGGAAGCATCTCGTTGAGCTCGGCCGAGTGGCCGATCCCCGCTCCGAGTAAAATCCCGCCACATCGAGACTATAGCCAAGGCTATGCCTCCCGCCGGCCGTCCACGAGTCGCGGCAGTCCGAGGGGATTATCCCCGCGCAGTGCCTCCGGCAGGAGGTGCTGGGGGAAGCCTTGGTAAGCGACCGGGCGCAGGAAGCGCTCGATCGCGGCGGTGCCCACGGAGGTGCTTGCTGCGGCGGTTGTCGCCGGGTACGGTCCGCCGTGCTGTTGCGCGTGAGTTACCGAGACACCTGTCGGCCACTGGTTCCAGACCACCCGTCCCGCCTTGCGGGCTAGGACCTCCACAAGTTCGGCCACCTGGCAGGAATCAGTTCCGTGGACGGTGGCGGTCAGTTGACCCTCGAAGGTCTCGGCGAGGTCGGCGAGTTGGGACTCGTCGTCGTACGTCACCACTACGGCGGTGGGTCCGAAGCATTCGGTTTGGAGGGCGTGTGGCTCCGACAGCATGTCCGCGGCAGTGGTGAGGAGGAGCGTCGGACCCGGCGGATCGGCCAGTGGGCCTGCTCCCTGGGCCAGCACCGTGAGGCGGGGGTTTGCCTGCAGGTTCTCTAGGACGTCGGTGTAGCCGGACTGGATCCGTTCGTTGAGCAGGGGAGCGGCCGGTGGCAGGGCGGAGTCGCGCAGGGCCTCCACCATTCCGGATGCCGCCGGAATGAAGAGCGTCCCGGGCTTGGTGCAGAATTGCCCGGCTCCCATGGTGAAGGAGCTCACGAACCCCTGGGCGATCTCCGCACCGCGCTGGCTGGCTGCGGCCTCGGTGACGAAGGCCGGGTTGTTGCTGCCCAGCTCCCCGAAGAAGGGGATGGGTTCCGGCCGGGAGTTCGCGATGTCGAACAGTGCGCGGCCGCCAGGGATGGACCCGGTGAAGGCGCCGGCTTTGACCCGCGGGTCGCGGAGGGCTGCGGCTCCCGCGGCAGTCCCGGCGATGAGCGCGAACGTGCCGTCCGGAGCACCAGCCTCGCGAAGCGCGGAGGTCACGACCTCAGCCGTGAGCCGGGACAGCCCCGGGTGGCCGGAGTGCGCTTTGAGCAGCACCGGGCTGCCTGCAGCCAAGGCTGAAGCGGTGTCGCCGCCGGCAACGGAGAACGCGAAGGGAAAGTTGCTGGCCGCGAACACCACCACGGGTCCCAGGGGCACGCGCACTCGCCGCAGGTCCGGTCGCGGCGAGCCCATTGGCCACTCGGCGTCGGCGTGGTCGATACGGGCGTCAAGGTAGCGGCCGTCACGCAGTTCTTCCCCGAAGAGGCGCAGCTGGAAGGTGGTTCGCTTGAGCTCTCCGCGCACGCGCGCCCCGGGCAGGTGGGTCTCCTGTTCGGCTTCGGGAATGAGCTGGTCGGCTGCGGCATCCAGGGCGTCCGCGACGGCGTCGAGCAGCCGGGCGCGCTGGGCGGGACGGAGTGCGGCCAGTGGCACCGCTGCCGCTTGGGCTGCCGTCAGCAGTTGTTCCAGCTCGGCGTCGGTGGTGGGCTGGTGTGCGACGGCGGAGGCCGGGGCGATCGTGGTCATGCGCAGTCTCCTTTCGGGAGGCAGGGTCAGAAGGGGGAGTTCAGTCGTCCGTATTCTTGAGGGCGGCGAGTTCGCCGATCCCCACGGGTGCAGCCAAGGGTCTTTTTGCGGCGCCAGACAGACTTTCAATGCTGGGAGCAGCACCCGGGCCTGCGCCCAGGCAGGCGGCCGCGAAACCGCAGACGCGGCCCTGGCACCAGCCCATTCCGGCGCGGGTGAAGGATTTGAGTGTGCGGGCGTGGTGGGCTCCCAGATCGTCTCGGGCTGCGGTGATCTCACCGGCCGTGACCTCTTCGCAGCGGCACACGGTGGTCTGCGGCGCGAGCCAGTCCTGCCAGGCGGCGGGCACGGGGTGGGCGCGGTGCATGGCCTCGGCGAAGCGCCGGTGCCGCGCCATGGCACGCAAGCCCGGCACCACAGCGGCGGGTGCCGGAGCGGCCGCTGCGGCCGTGCCGGCGGTGAGGCCCTCGAGGACCGCCAGCGTAGCGCCTCCGACGCCGGTGACCTCCCCGGCCAGGAACAGGCCGGGGATGCTGGATTCCTGTCGCTCGGTGACTACGCCGACCAGGGAGCCATCGGCATCCATGCGGGTTTCAACTCCGAGGGACAGGGGCAGTTCCATCTGCGGTGTGAAACCCCAGCCGAAGCCAACGACGTCCACGTCCCGGTAAACGCGCTCCGTGCCGGGCCGGACCCGGCCCTCGGCGTCGACCTTGGCTGTGCGCACCCCCGAGGCGCAGTCGGTTCCCAGCACCTCCGTGACGATGGTCCGAATGCGGTACGGGATCCGGTGCCGGGCGAACACGGCTCCGTACTCCACACCCTCGAGGGCCTTCTCCGGCACACCCGCGGCTGCCCTGAGGTGCGGCAACCAGGCCTTCGGTGAGGACGATTCGAGCACTGCGAGGACCTGGCCCCCGGCTTCGGCAATGCCCGCCGCCACCGGCAAAAGGAACGGACCGGTGCCGGCGATGACAAAGCGCTTCCCCGGTAGGCCTCCGTTGCCCTTGATGAACGCCTGGATTCCGCCGGCGGCCATCACGCCGGGCAGGTCCCAGCCGGGGACCGGCAGCTGGCGGTCGTAGCCGCCGGGGCACAAAACCAGTCGGCGGGCGACGACGGTGCTGCCGCCGTCGGCCGTCCCGGACGTCGGGCCCGCGGTCACGGTGGGTGTCGTGCGGACAACGAATCCGGCGTGGACCTTTTCCGCCATCCAGACCTGTTGGCCGGGCACGTACGTGATCCGGCCACTGTGGCGGGCGGCGTCGAAACGGGCACGGAGGTCACGGTAGGTCCGCCAGCCATGGTGGCCTTTACCATCGGGGTCGGGCTCGACGGATTCGGGGCGGTGCCGCCAGAACTGGCCGCCTGGTTGGGGGCCGGCATCCACAACCACGACAGCGGCTCCCGCCTCGGCTGATGCGACGGCCGCAGCCAGCCCGGCCGGCCCTGCTCCCACGACGGCAACGTCCGCTTCAACGGTGCCCGGAAGTGCGGCGCTCATTTCCGTCCCCCTTCGGGTTCGGCCAATGGAGGCACATTGGGCTCTGAGGAACCCTTGATTTCCATGCCTTCGTGCACTTCCACCAGGCAGGCGCGCTGATTCGGTGCGCCGTCGACCGTTACGAGACAGTCGAAGCAAACGCCGATGCCGCAGAACAGCCCGCGGGGACGTGCGTGCTTGCGCGTATCGCGCCAGGCGGTGATGCCGTTGGTGACCAGCGCGGAGCCAACGCTTTGGCCCGCAGACGTCGTGATCGGACGGCCGTCAAAGCTGACGGTTACCTCGCCCGGCGTGCCGGAAGGGTTGTTTCCTGATGTGTTGGCGCTCATGCTGTGGCCTCCTCTCGGTGGGTGGTGCTGTTGAGGGCTTGTTCACCGAACCGGGCGGGGGCAAAGGGGGCCAGGGCCAGATCCGGTGACTGGCCGGCCAAAGCCTGTGCCAGGAGCTTGCCCGTTCCTGCGGAAAGGCCAATGCCGGCACCCTCGTGGCCGGCCGCATGCCACAGTCCGGGGGCGCGCTCGTCATGGCCGATCACCGGGAGGTGGTCCGGGCAGTAGGGCCGGAAGCCGTGGTAGTGGCGGATGGCCTTGACGTGTTCAAGGAAAGGAAACAGCGACACGCCGTTGCCCGCCAGGAGCCGGAGGGCGTCGGTGCTTACGGTGCGGTCGAAGCCGACGCGTTCGCGCGTGGAGCCGATGAGGATGGTGCCGCTGGGGGTTCCTTCGACCACTGGGGAGGCCTGGAGTCCGGCGTCGGAACTGCCCACGTTGTCGATGTATTCGGCCGCATAGACCTTGTGGTGGATCATGGGCGGCAGCGGCTCGGTGACCATAACGAAGCCGCGGCGGGGAAGGACGGGAACGCTGACCCCGGCAAGGGCGGCGAGCTGGCCGGCCCACGTCCCGGTGCAGTTGACCACGGCGCCGGCGGAGAAGTCGCCGCGCGGTGTCCGGACGCCGGTGACGCGGTCTCCGCTCCTGAGGAAGCCGCTGACAGGCGTATCGGCAACGAAACGTGCTCCTGCCTGGGTCGCCAGCCGGACCAGGTGCCCAGCAACCAGCATCGGCTGTACCTGGCAGTCCTCCGGGTAGAACGCCCCGCCCAACGCGTCGGGCGTGATGTGCGGCTCGGCTTTCCGCAGGTCGTCCGGGTCCAGCCTGTCCACACGAACGCCGTAGCCGGCCTGCGAGGCCATCACCCGGTTGAGCGAGGCCAGGCTGCTTTCGCGGGAGGCCACGATGATGCCGCCCTTGGACTCGAATTCCCAGAGCCGCTTGTGCTCAGCCAGGTCGCCATGCCACACGTCCAGCGAGTAGCGGGTAAGTTCAAGCTCGGGGCCGAGTTCCTTGTCCGAGACGAGGATGTTTCCTTCGCAGGCCGACGACGTGCCGCTGGCGGGAAGCCCCTTGTCCAGGACGGTCACAGTGAGGCCCTGTTGCGTTGCGAAATAGGCAGTGGCAGCCCCGATTACGCCAGCGCCGATGACAAGCACATCGCTTGCTGCGTTCATGTCTGCTGCTCCTGCGGTGTCTCGGTCTCGCCGGTTGCCCAAAGGCCCCGGGCGTGGCTGATGTGTTGGCGCATCAATTCAGTTGCGCCGGCTGCGTCTCCGGCCTCGACGAGGTCCAGCAGGACGTGGTGTTCCTGGGCGGAATCGGCCAGGCGGTTGCTCTCGCTCAGGATCTTGAGGCCGTACAGGCGGGTTCGGGACCGGAGGCTGGTGGCCAATTCTACGAGCTGGCCGTTGCCGGCATACCGCAACAGCTCGGCGTGGAAGATGCGGTCCGCGGAAAGGTAGGCCGTGAGGTCGCCCTTCCGCGCTGCCTCCACAATGTCGTCGGCCATGGACCGCAGGAGCTTGATTCCGGATGGTGGAACAGCGCCGGCTACGTCGCCAACAACCGGGGGCTCGAGAAGCAGCCGGATTTCCGTCAGTTCGTCCAGCTCCCGGTCGCTCATGGTGGTGATGCGGAAGCCTTTGTTTTTGACTGTCTCCACCAGGCCTTCGCGCGTCAGGTCCATCATTGCCTCGCGCACCGGTGTGGCCGAGACACCCAAAGCGGCGGCGAGTGCCGGCGCGGAATAGAGGGTGCCTTCCTCCAATGTGCCGGCGATGATCGCTGTTCGCAGCGACTCCGTCACTGACTCGCGCAGGCTGTGCTGGCGGCCGAGCGGGGCGATCGGGAGCTGGCTATTGGTTGGCACGGTGAGCACTCCTTGTACGGAATTCATGATCGAGTGCCTCCTTCATACACCAGGCCGGCGATCACAAGGTCTTCCCATGCCATCCCCACTCCTGCGTACAGGCAGGACTTTCCTGCCGAGCGCCCGAATTCGCCTTTCACAAGATCGCGGAGGTTGGCGGGCCGGATCGCTTCCCATTCCTCTGCAGACCGTGCGGGTATCAGGTCCCCGGCTTCGCGCAGCGCCGAGGCCCGTCCTTCGACCACGACGTCGCTTCGCCGCACAAGTTTGGCGTCCACTTCCCGGGCGTCCAACCCGTGCTGGCCCACCGCTGCCACTACGGCACCGGGGGCAACCAAACCGCCGTCAAACAGCGGCGTGCGGGAGGAGGTTGCGCAGATCACGACGCCGGCGTCGGGCACATCGGAGGAAGCGCCCTCACGGACTTCAAGGCCCTCGGCAGCCAGCTGTTCGATCAGCGCCGTCACCCGCTCGGGGCGCCGGCCGACGACGGCGAGGCTCGCCTCCGGGAGCACGGCGTGCGCGGCGCGCAGGTGGTTGAGCGCCTGCACTCCGGTACCGAACACGAGCACCCGGGTCGTGCCGGGGTGACGGGCAGCGGCGGCGGGCGGCGCCGAGGCAAGGATGTGTTTGACCGCCAACAGCGTGGTGGCCGGTGTCCGGATAGCCGTGATCTCGTTGCCATCCATCGTGGCCAAAGGGGTTGAGGTGTCTGAATCGAAGAGAACATAGACCCCCTGGATCTTTTCCAGCCCCCGTGCCGGGTTGCCCGGGGCCACGGTGAGCGCCTTGATCCCGCTATACTCGCGGTTCGATGCGGGCATGAGCAGGAATTCGCCGTTTGGCGCGGGGCTGAACAGCCGCGGGCTGTCGTCCTCAGGGTCAACGACGTTCAGGAGGGCCTGCTCAAGGGCATCAATGGCCGTTGTCCAGGGAGCAGCAGCCCGCACCGCCGTCGAATCAAAGTAGGGAATGTTCACAGCAGGAACCCAGCAGGAAAGGGATCGGTGGGATCGAGGAAATACTGTGCGGTGCCGGTCAGCCAGGCCCGTCCTGTGACGGTGGGGATCACTGCTGGACGGCCGGCGACTTCCGTCTCCTCGACCAGGCGGCCGATGAAACGCGAGCCAATGTAGGACTCGTTGACGAAGTCCGTGCCCAGGGCCAGCTCGCCGCGGCCGTGCAACTGGGCCATCCGCGCACTCGTGCCTGTGCCGCAGGGGGAGCGGTCGAACCAGCCCGGGTGGATGGCCATCGCGTGGCGGGAATGCTCCGCTGTGGAGCCCGGCGCCTTGAGGTACACGTGATGGCAGCCGCGGATGTCGTCCCGCTCCGGGTGGACCGGTTCGTCCATGGCGTTGATCGCGTCCATGATCGCCAGTCCGGCCTTGAGCAGGTCATTCTTGCGTCCGCGCTCGAACGGCAAATCCAGGCTGTCCAGGTCCACGATCGCGTAGAAATTTCCGCCGAACGCCAAGTCATAGGACACAGGGCCGAACCCGGGCACTTCGACCTTGGCGTCGAGCCGCTCCACGAACGACGGAACGTTGCGGATCGTCACGGATTCGGCGTGCCCGTCGTTGACCGCCACCTCTGCGATCACCAGACCGGCAGGCGTATCGAGCCGGACCGTGGTGACCGGCTCGACAACCTCCACCATGCCGGTCTCCACGAGGACCGTTGCGACGCCGATGGTGCCATGACCGCACATCGGCAGCAGACCGGAAACCTCGATAAACAGCACACCGAAGTCCGCGTCCGCACGCGTGGATGGCTGGAGGATGGCCCCGCTCATCGAGGCGTGGCCGCGCGGCTCGGTCATCAGGAGGGTACGGATCCAGTCGCTGTTCTCCATGAACCAGAGGCGGCGCTCAGCCATGGTGGCACCGGGGATCGTCCCGATGCCGCCGGTGATGACGCGCGTGGGCATGCCTTCGGTGTGCGAGTCCACGGCGTGGAAAATGCGGCTGGTTCTCATGGAATACTCCCTCTTTGTTCCATCTGGTGGTCCGTAACTGCCCCTTTGGAGACCCAAGGGGCAGTTACGGAACTGGCGGTGACCTGGTTGGTTATTTGTAGCCCTTGGCGAGGGCTGCTTCGGTGTCACGGATGACGGCGTCGCGCACGGCCGGGGTGAGCGGACCGCGCGGCGGGCGGCAGGCGCCGCCGCGGAGGCCCACGACGTCCATGGACAGCTTGATGGCCTGGACGAACTCCGTCTTGCTGTCCCAGCGGAGCAGCGAGTGCAGGTCACGGTAGATTTGGCGGGCCCGCTCGAGGTCTGCGACATCGCCGGAGGTGGAGAGGCGGTAGAGCTCAAGGGTGGCTTCCGGAATGGCGTTCGGGTAGCCGGCTACCCAGCCCACGGCACCTGCCAGGCCCATTTCGACGACGGTATCGTCGGTCCCGATGAGGAGGTCCACTTCGGGAGCGAGCTCCTTGATCTCGTAGGCGCGGCGGACATCGCCGGTGAACTCCTTGACGCCGACGATCAGGCCTTCGCCGTGCAACCGGGCGATCAGCTGCGGGGTCAGGTCCACCTTGGTGTCGATCGGGTTGTTGTACGCCACGATGGGCAGCCCGACGGCGGCCGCGAGGCGGTAGTGCTCCACCACCTCGTCATCGGTGGCCCGGTAGGAGTTCGGCGGGAGCAGCATCAGGGCACCGGCGCCGGCTTCGGCGGCCTGTTCCGCCCACTTGCGGGTTTGAAGGCCGCCGTAGGCGCCCACGCCGGCCATGACGGTAAAGCCTTCGGGGGCGGCGTCGACTGCCGTGGTGATGACCCGGGCGCGTTCTTCTTTGCTGAGGGTCTGGTATTCACCCAGGGAACCATTCGGGGCCACGCCGTGGCAGCCTGCGTTTGCCAGGAAGCGGACGTGCTCGGCGTAGGCGTCGTAGTCCACGCTGTGGTCGTCATTGAACGGCAGCGAGGTAGCGACGAGCACTCCATGCCACGGCTTACGGGTTTCGGTCATGAGGATGATCCTTTCGGTTGGCACGCTTGGCGCGTGTGCTGCGGCCGTGACGTACCTCACGGCCAAACTTACCATGTGACATTGCACAGTTGGCTGAAAATCGGTGATCGTTTTCGTTGAGATCGGTTCCGGTGCGATCAAGCACCGGGGCTAGCTAGCCGGAACCACGTACTGTTCGGCGGCGACCTTGCCAAGCCCCTCGGACAGGCCGGCGTCGGTCAGTAGCTTCGCGATCGTTCCGTCTTCGCGCTGGGCGACAATTCCGGCGTCGAGCGCTTCCTTAAGGCTTGTGTTGCCTTTCGTGATCGGGAAGGCAGCCTCGGGGGCATTCTTGATGGCGCCGACGCGCGGATCCGGCTTCTCGTTGGAAAGGGCCACGGTCACACCCTGGGCATCCTTGAACTGGAGCACCTGCACGCCATAGGCGTCGACGTCCGCGTCGAGCCGACCGGCGTCGAAATCGGCCTTCAGCTCCACGCTGCTGGGGTACGTCACCAGGCGGTCGCCCAGGATCTTCTTGAGGTCTTCGACCCAGAGGTAGCCGTCGATGGTGCCCACCTTGTTCATCTTCTCCAGGTCTGCCACCGTGGTGGCGCCGGACTTGGAGACGATGCCCATGCCGTCAAGGTACGTGGAGGCGGAGAAATCAACAGCCTTGAGACGCTTCTCGGTGGCGTCGATCGTGCCGAGGGCGAGGTCGATGTTTCCGCCCGAGATGGACTGGACGGCGTCGGCATAGGTGGCCTGCTGGTACACCGGGGTCAGGCACTCATCCGTGGCGATCTTGTTGACGATCTGGACGTCGATGCCTGTCGGGGTGCCCGAGCCGTAGCTGCTGAACGGCGGGATGTCGATGACTCCGATGGTGAGCTTTCCCGGGGCGACGGTCTGGATGTCGGCGTGCTTGGGCGTGCACCCTGAATTGCCTGCCTCCGAGGCGCCTCCGCAGGCAGAGAGGCTGAGGCCCAGCGTGAGTGCGCTCACGGTCAGGAGTCCGGCTGTCTTGATGCGATTGTTGATCATGATTGCTCCCGTGGTGGTTGGGTGGGGGACTGATGGAACGTTGAAGATGGTGCCGGAAAACGGTCAGGCGTGGCGGGCCATGCGTTTTTCGAAGAAGACGGTGATCCAGGTGGCAGGCATTGAGATGGCGGCGTAGCAAAGACCAGCGAGGGCGAAGATCTGCAGGTAATTGAAGTCCTGGCTGCCGATGTTGTAGGCGGACTTCATCAGCTCGGGGACCGCGATGGCGTATGCCAGGGACGTTCCTTGGAACATTTGAATGGCGACACCCATGAGCCCGGGGATTGCCGAACGCATGCCTTGGGGCATGATGACCCGCCAGAAGGTGTGCCGCTGGGCGAGCCCCAGGGCGCTGGAAGCCTCGAGCTGTCCGCGGCCCACAGACTGGATGCCGGCCCGCATGATCTCGGACGAGTAAGCGGCCGAGTTCCAGATCAGTGCCAGGCATGCCGCGGTGATGCTTTCGAAGGCGATGCCGAACTTTGGCAGGCCGTAGTAGAAGAGGTAGAGGATCACCAGGGCCGGTGCCCCCCGGCCGATTTCGACGACGGCAAGCGCCAGAGTGCGGAGGGCGAGGTTTCTTGCGCTCACCATGACGCTGAGGACCAGGCCCAGCGGGTAGCCGGCGACGATTGATACCCCTGCGATCAGGAGGCTGACGCCGAGGCCGGACATCATCTGGGGCAGGTATGCTGCCCATTCGGTAAGCCAGGTCATGCGTAAACAGCCTTCCTCATATGGGAATCGAGTCTGCGGGACAGGTAAGCGACCGGCAGGCTGAGCGCGATATAGAGAATGCCCACCAGGATGTAGGGCAGGATCCCCTCGACGGTGGGGTGCTGCCGGGCGAAGGACTGGGACTGGAAGACCATCTCGGCAACGATGATCGTCGAGGCGATCGAGGAGTCCTTGAGTAGACCGGTCAGGTAGGTGGCGATGGACGGCGACACTATCCGGAAGGCCTGGGGGACCATCACGCCGTAGAACGTGGTTCCGCGGGTCAGGCCCAGTGCGTGGGCAGCTTCGCCCTGGCCACGCGGAACTGCCTGGAGTCCACCACGGTAGATTTCGGCGAGATAGGCAATGGAAACCACACCCAGTCCGACTATCGCTGCGGCAACGGGGTTGAACTTGAAGGTTCCGATCTGGATGCCGAACTTGAGCAGGAACAGCCAAACGATGATCGGCACACCCCGGACCAGATCGACGAAGAGCCGCGACGTCAGCCGGATGAGAATGTTCGACGACGACAGGCCTACGGCCAGTGGGACGGCGCCTAGTATGCCGATGGCGAATGCCGACAGGGTCAGCACGATGGTCATGGGCAAGCCTTGGAGCACTGCTGAAAGGGCGTCCATGTCAGCGCTCCAGCACAGCTCGCAGGAAGCGGCGGGTCCGGGCCTCCTGGGGGTCGCTCATGATGGCGCCCGGATCGCCCTGTTCGATGATCTTGCAATCGGCCATGACCACGAGCGTGTCGGAAACGTCCCGGGCGAACTGCATCTCATGCGTGACCACGATCATCGTCATGCCATCGGCCGCCAGTTCGCGCATGACGGCCAGGACCTCGAGCCCCACTTCAGGGTCCAAGGCCGACGTCGGCTCATCGAACAGCATGATGCTCGGATCAAGTGCCAGGGCGCGGGCGATGGCGATGCGTTGTTGCTGGCCGCCGGAGCACCTCCCCGGGGGTTGGTTCGCCTTCTCCTTGAGGCCAACCCGTTCCAGCAGCTCCATCGAGCGTGCATCCGCTTCCTCCCTGCTGCGTCCGAGAACCTTCTGCTGCGGAAAGCTGATGTTTTTCATGGCGGACATGTGCGGAAATAGGTTGAAGGACTGGAACACCATGCCCACAGTGCTGCGCAGGGCGGCAAGGTCCTTGTTGTTGACCACCTTGCCCGGTTCGATGGTGTGCCCGGCGACTTGGATGGTGCCGGAATCGGGACGCTCCAAGAGGTTGATGCACCTCAGGAACGTGCTCTTGCCGGCACCCGAGGGGCCGATAAGTGCTGTGACCGTACCCGGCTCGACGTGCAGGGACACGTCGTCGAGGACAGTGTGATCGCCGTAGCGCTTGCAAATGTTGTCTAATTTGATGCCCGTACGGGGCGCCAGCTTGCCGTCTGCAATTTCTGAAAGGGTCATAGCGATCTTCCATGTGGGGACCAAAAGGCCATCATTCGATGTGGGCCATGTCACGTGATATGTAAAATGGTACATGTCACACCGCGCAAAGGGAAGAGTGTTTTCGCGACGCGCGTCGACGGCCCTCGGTATGGCGGTCCGCGGGTAGGAAGCGACAAGCGTGCGTCTGATCGTCGTTCGGATAGGAGATCGCCTCCAGCATGCCTTCCCAAAGTGTCCGGGCTTGTTCGAGAGTATCGCCTGCGTTCATCCCGCGAATTGCTTTCACCCGGTCATCGACGGCGTCCGCGGTGCGGCCTTCCTTGGTCGAGGCCGGCAGGGTGATGCGGTTTGTCCGTTCGATGGTGTTGCCGCGATAGACGAATTCGGCATTGATCTGGCTGGACTTAGTCGCCGTCAGCGGCAGTGCCATGCCGTCCCGGGGGTCGCCGTCGTACGGGGAAACGGTCTTGTCTCCGACGAGGAGTCCGTCACGGATAGTCATTCAGCGTTCTGCCAGCGCACCGGTTAGTGTTGCGATGGTTGCTGCGTGCGGGGCTGCCCGGGTTTCTGTGGCTCAGAGGTGTACACGGCGAAGAGCACGCTGGCGGCGCTGGTGTCATGGGCGAGGTAGTCGGCGACGTGCGGGCGTACCTGAGTCCGCCCTCGCGGTTGGGGAGGTCAACCCTGAGTGTGGCCCCGACGCGGTTGGTGTCCAGGGTGATGCACACGAGGCTCTCGTGCGGCCAGAACCTGAGCGTGTGTCCAACGAAACTGAGGACGTCGGCCGGGGTTTTGATGGTGAGCGGTTCCATGTTCCTTCTCCTTCAGCTGTCATCAATCACGACGAGGTAGGCGCGGAGGATGCGGGTGACGGCGCGGGTGACGCTGTCGTCGGTCCGGTGTGCCCGGATCAGGGCGCCGAGGTCCTCGAGCCGGAACCAGGCCACGCGCATCCCGGCTTCGACGGCTTGCTGGCCGAGGGCTTCGAGGAAGAACGTTTTCCCGGTGCCGGAGGGCCCGCAGACGACGAGGTTTTCCCGCCGGCCGATCCATTCCAGGGTGCGCAGGGCCTGCTGGGTCGGGGCCGGGATGGACGAGGCGGCGGGGTCCCAGGCGTCGAAGGTTTTCCCGGTCGGGAAACCTGCTGCTTTGCGGCGGGTCGCGAGCATGGAACGGGCCCGGCCGGCGGTTTCCTCGGTGAAGAGGGCCTTGATGATTTCGGCCGGTTCCCAGCGCTGGGCGCGTGCGGTCGCGATCAGTTCCGGGGCGAGGGCCCGGGCGTGGGGCATTTCCAGCTGACGCATCAATGCTTCGAGGTCGGAGCACTATGGATGCGTTTGGTCGGCCCGTTGCCTCACTTGGATGCGAATCTTAACATGTTGACATAGAGCGAACTTCTTCGCACTATCGCGGCGGGCGCTGTGAGGCGCCCTCGTCACAGGAGGGCACAGATGGCACGGCAGGACATGGTGACGGTTGAGGCTCGGCCCGGGCCTTTCGGTCTCGATCTCGGCCACGCAGCGGTGATCGTCGTCGACATGACAAACGACTTCGGATCGACGGGTGGCATGTTCGAACGGGCCGGCATCGACATCGCCGCGATCCGAGCGGCCGTCGGGCCAATCGTTCGCGTCGTGGACGCGGCGCGCGAGGCAGGGATCCCGATCGTTTATCTGAAGATGGGGTTCCGGCCCGATCTCTCCGACCTCGGGCCAGATCATGCGACCAACCGCCAGCGTCACCTGTTCTTGGGCGCAGGTGAACCGGTCGTGGCGCCGGACGGCACCCCCAGTCGCGTGCTTGTCCGCGACACCTGGAACACCGACATCGTCGATGAGTTGGCGCCGGCCCCGGGGGATCACGTCATATACAAGCACCGCTTCAGTGGCTTCTTCCAGACCGACCTGGAGGGGCTGCTTCGGAGTCAGGCGGTCCGGGACATCATCTTTACGGGCTGCACGACGAGCATCTGCGTCGAGTCGACGCTCAGAGATGCGATGTTCCGGGACTTCCGCTGCCTCCTGCTGGAAGACTGCACTGCCGAGCCCATCGGCGCGGCGGCTGATCGCACCAACCACGAGGCATCCTTGCTCGCCATCGAGACGCTCTTCGGATGGGTGGCCACATCGACCGCGCTGCTCCACGAGCTCACGGCGACCGCACCGGCAGATCTTCGTCGCGCCGCCAGCGCCTGAGACACTGCCCTGGGTCAACACCGTGACGGACCTCGTCGGGCTCGCCCGGCGTAGATCCGGACCCGGACACAACCAGGCCATGGCGCTTGCGCAAACGTTCAGCAGAGTTGGGTCCGGGGTCTCCCGGCCAGCCACTCAGTTGAAGATCAGCACCTCTTCTCAGCGCACACATCCGCGTCCAAACTAGGTGCCATCGCCGAGGAGGCGGGAGTCAAACAACTGGTGCTGAACCACCTGGTTCCATCCGAACCATCGCTGTCCCGGTTCGATCAGGCCCGGGAGGGCTTCTCGGGCAAGTTCTACATTGGGAAGGACATGGAACGGCTCCCCATCCGGCTCTAGGGCAGAGAATTGCAGGCATAGCCATCATTCTTACCCGCCTTGGCCCATCTGGAAGACACGCGACTTCGATCCGCAAAGCTGTCAGTGCTCGGTGGGATCATTGGTCCATGACGGCTCCAACTGTGGAAGCGGCGATCAACGACCTAATGGATCGTGCCTGGAATGTTGTCTATGACCTGCTCGCCGAGCGGGGCCTGCTCGGTGACGGGCTGGACGTCGAGGAGTACACCGGGATCCATTCCTGGGTGGAGGGCCGCACGCGGTACACAGTGGTCCACTCCCGATCGGCGGCAGTGCTCTTCATGGACACCCGACCGGTGGATGCCATTGTGTTCCACCACGACCTGCTCGGTGCCGACGACCCGAAAACCTTCTTCACCGTTCCTGGGTGAAGCCGCTGCATCCTTTTGGCCCATCGTTCATCTGGCTGCCAGTGTCCTGGCGGCTGTCACCGGAGTGGGGATTGACGGCAGCAAGCTCATGGACCTGGACCGGGGGTATTCCCTGGAAGCTGGACGCCCGTCTCGCCGCAGACCAGCAGACGGGGGAGCGGGTCTACGCCCGGAACGACATCGACTGCGGCCACCTGGTCCGCCGGTCCTCGGCCGTCTGGGGCGACAGCCTGGCCGAGGCTGAGCTGGCCAACGAAGACACCTTCCACTACACCAACGCCGCCCCGCAGGCGGCCAAGTTTAACCAGGGCCTGGAACTTTGGCTGGGCGTCGAGTCATAGCTGCAGGAGCACGCAGCCGAATACCGCAGCCGGATCGGGGTCTTCACGGCCTGATCTTCAGCGCCCTCGATCCGGTCTACCGGGGCGTGGACAGTACGCTGGGCTACTTCAAGGTCGCCGCCTTTATCCACCAGGGCGAGCTGGCGGCCATCGGGTATGTGGTGGACCAGTCCCCGCAGCTGGCCGACCTGCCGGAGGTGCCACGGCCCGGAGCCATCGAGGACGTCCCGCCGCTGGGTCCGTTCCGGACGTTCCAGGCGCTATTGTCGCCGCACTCGCCAGGCTGACCGGTCTGAACTTGGACAGCAAGCGTATCCGGAACAGCGGGAAGCAGTTGTTTGGGGTCACCTTTAGCCGGCCCACTGCAGCCCAACGTGAACGAGAGTTGCGTTCGACTTTTGAGCAGCCGGAGTGGGGGCATAGCAAGCTGTAGTAGAAGCAGCCCGTTGAAATCATGTTGCGATCGACAGGGCGACTACTCTCCGGGTACTCAAACTTCCACCCAAACTTTGTCGCGGCCTTTGACTCAGCTTGTCATGTTGTTTGCAGCATTTTTCATCGGGTTTTTCTATTCTTTTGATATTTGTTCCCGTACTTTGGGCTCAACTATCCAAACGCTTGCTGGGGAGCAACGATGCTTAATGGGGGACGGCGCGCAGAGTGCCACTTTTCTACACATCAATCAGTGCATGACGTACAGCTGATTTCTTTGATTGGCCAAGGATTTGTCAGCCCGGTACTTGGTTATGGCCTGACCGTGAAGGCAGATAATCAGATTTCGTTGGCCGGAGCGCCCGCGACTATGGGTTCGAGGGGCTGACGTGGGGCTGCCATTCGTAAAACCTGCAGGTATCGCATTCGCTCTGGCGCTCGCCACAGTATCTCAGATCGTTGGCGCTGCAGGGCCGGTTCAGGCTGCAAACAGCCTTGCTAACGATATTGCCTCAGTAGCCACCGCGTCTTTCGAGGTCACGAGCGCGGGGGCAAAAGACGTGCTCGTGGCTTCACTGAAACCAGCAGAGTTGAAGACACCGGGGCCGGCCCGCGTCGATGCAGTTGCGGGAACCATCGGCGGCTACGTTGACGGCGTACGCTACCGGGAGGATTTCAATGGTCAACAAGCGTTCCTCGATGACCTCCAGCTAACATCGCACCTTGACTCCGCCATCGGCAAAGCCACTGACACGGTCGCCAAAGAGGTCCTGTCCGCCGCTCTGATAGATCTGCTGCTCGCGGATCGTCTGACTTCCGAGACGGCGGTTGGGGACACGCGAACCGCTCTCTCTTCGCCGGCAGGTTCATCTGTAGTGCAGGACGCTTCAGAGCGTGTAGACGCGGAGAAGGAGCTGGCTTCAGCCGAGAAAGCGCTCGAACAGGCGAAAGCTGCCCTGGCTCAGGGGCTGCCGGTTGCAGCTGAGGCGCACTTCGGTACTGCTTGGCGGCACGGCACGAACGCGCTGGCCGAGCTCGGCATTACATACGACGGGGACCGTGACAGCGATGGCATACCGGACCGCGCGGAGCTGAGCGTGGGTGCCTCGCCACTGTCGCTCGACACCGATGGCGACGGGTTGCGGGACGCCTTTGAGTTCAACGCCATGGCCGTATTGGCGCTGAACAAAGCGGATACCGACGCTGATGGAACCAGTGACGCCGAGGAAGACCACGACGGCGACGGGCTCACGGCGGCAGGGGAACAGTCAGCGGGAACCTCCGCTGTCGACCGTGACACGGACGGTGACGGCCTCAACGACGCCCAGGAGCCGACCAACCGAACGGACCCTCTGCGAGCCGACACTGACGGCGACACGCTACGGGACGGCGCAGAGCTGCGTGCCAAAACGGATGCAACCAACCCGGATACCGACGGTGACGGCGTTCGGGACGCAGACGAACTGCTCTCCGTATCCGTAGAGGGCCCCGATCGTGCCTCGGCCGAGGTAAGAGGAACGGGACAGTCTGCCCTGGGTGCCTGGATTGCAAGCGTGCCCGCCGAGGACCTACGCACGAAAGTCGGCGCCAAAGTTGGTCCGGCCTTCGAGTTCGAGTCCCCGGGCGAGGGGATGGTCCAAGCCGACATTACTTTGCCTTACGACCCCGCCGCCCTGCCACACTCTGACGCCAACGCTAAGGCGCGCGTGTTTTGGCTGGACGAGAACGCCAACACCTGGGTTCCCCTGACTGCGGAGCAACGCGTAGACGCTGCTGCGGGTACCGTCACCGTTACCGTGGACCACTTCTCCACCTACGCAGTTTTCGACATCGTCAACTGGGGCCAGACTTGGGAAGCAAAAGAGAACCCGTGCCGCCTGCGCACGGACGGTGGGGGAGACGACGTCGTCTTCCTTGACCTAGCCCTCTCCATCGACTCGTCCGGCTCCATGAGCTGGAACGACCCAAACGGTCTGCGCCGGGACGCCGCAAAAATTTTCGTCGACGCGCTGCTGCCCGAAGACCGCGCAGCCGTCGTCGACTTCGACAGCAGTGCCCGTGTCCTGCAGTCCCTCACAACGAACAAGGACGCGGTCAAGGGAGCTATCGACCGCATTGACGACTTTGGCGGCACGAACATCTCCGCCGGTGTCAGCACCGCAAACAGCGTCCTGATCAATAACAACGACCCGGACCGTGGGCGGGTAATGATCCTGCTGACCGACGGTGACGGATCGTGGAACTCGTACTACCTCGACCAGGCCAAGCAGGCCTACATCACGATCTACACCATCGGCCTGGGAAATGCCGTGAACACCGGCCTGCTCAGCACCATCGCCTCCGAGACCGGCGGCCAGTACTACCAGGTCGACAGCGCCGAAGAGCTGCCCGAGGCTTTCCGCCGCATCAGTAATGACACAGGCGGAGACGAGGGCGTCACTTTAGATTCAGACACGGATGGCCTCAACGACTGCGTGGAGATCCAGGGCGCGCACAGCCCCGGCACTGAGCTGCGCTACACATCTAACCCCTTTGACGCCGACACGGACAAGGATGGACTGCCAGACGGCGACGAGGTGCGTCCCCTCGGCGCCGCAGTCGGCATCCCAACAGCATCAGACACTTTCCAGGTGCTATCCGATCCTGCAAAGCCGGACACGGATGGCGACGGACTCACTGACCCCGCCGAACTCGACGAGGACACCTCCGTATGGCGCGCCGACACCGACGCCGATGGGCTAGGAGACTCCGATGAGCTGACCTGGACGACCGACCCCCTGGCCGGCGACACAGACGGCGATGGGTACGGTGACGGCACCGAGGTAGGTCAGACGGCCGCAGGATTCAGCCCCGTCGTCTTCGATGACCCGATGAGCCCGGACGAATGGGCTAGCGAGTTCGCTAAGGGGGCAGCCCTTGGTGATGCCGGGGACGGCACTACTGTGCCGTACCTACTTGGAACGATCAGTTCTTCCGCTACCAGCTTCATTCCGGTCGTTGGCTGGATTGTCGGGGCGATCCTCGATCTACGGGACCTGATTGCCAACACCGTGAAAGGTGACTGGGTCGCCGCCGGTATGTCCCTCGCCGGCGTAGTGCCATATGTAGGGGACACCGCGAACATCATTGCGAAGGTCATCAAGTTCCTCGGCCGCAGTGCGCACCTGATTGATGATGTTGTCGCGGCGATCGCCAAACTTGACGATTTCCCCACCAGCGCCCGCGCTCAGATTATTGCCGGTATCAACAGCAATTGGGACGCGCTGCGCAAGGCCTCACCTGGGATGAGCGAGGCCAGCTTCCTTCGCCTCGCCTCCTCGCGGCACGGTGCGGACCACATAGTCGAGGCGCTACGGCGTTCCAACGGAAGTGTCGGGGCCTCCATCCCCTTTGTTAGCCACTGGCGGGAGGCAGAGGACGCAGTTGTCGCCCTCTTCGATGTGGCCTCCGACCAACGCCAGCTCTACCGCAAGGCACCAGGATTCAGCTTCGGGCGCTTCGTGGACATGATTGACGAGGACTCCGTTATGCGTGAGGTCAAGTCCGGGTTTGTCCCCTTCCGATCCAGAATCCAACGGCAGATCGAAAAGGACGCCGCAATCGTCGCGGACACAACTGGCGAGAACGTGCGGATAGAAGGCGTGGTCTGGCACTTCGTGGCAGGCCCGACCGGTTCACTTGGCGCCGACCCGCGCGTACTGAGCTTGCTTGCCGATAAAGGTATCCCCTACATTGTCCATCTGCCATGACTAATTATCGCGACCTAACCAAGCCCGAGGCAGCCGCCGCCCTCCAGGAATTTCTTGACGAACGTGGACCAGCGCTCGCGCTGCTCCGGGAGCGCCTGGATGAAGACAGGCAGGATACCGATGCGCTCCTCGATGGAAGCCTCGAGAGCCTGGTACCACTGTGGCGCTGGTTGCTGTCCCGCATGACGAGACGGGACGCCCCGGGCGCTACCGACCCCGCCTCGGTCGCCCGGGAGGCATGGCCTTCTTGGGAACGATACACGACAGAGGATGAGCGAACCCTATCCCTCGAATCCCTGAGTCTCCTGGACGGCCTCGTGTCCTACCTGGCCGCAATAGCGCTGAACCACGCGCCTAGGGCCAGGTGGGAGATAGCCAGGGACCGCGTAAAGCGTTACGTCTACAACAACCACCCGGTCCTCGTCAGCGGCAGGGGCGACGTACACAACTTCCTGCCCGATCTACCGGTGGCTCAAGCACGCGCGTCAGTGCGCGGCACCCGGGAGTCGCCGGACGACAGAATCGCGGCCTACGCGCGAAGTTTGATTGAACAACTGCACCAAGCTGAAAGTGTCAATGGCGAGGCCGAGGAAACGGAGCCGTTGCTTGAGATCGAGGACATCCGGGACGAACCGGGCGGATATGACTTCGAGATTGGCTTGAGTGACGAACTCGCCCACGGGCGGTCACGTGACGTGGACCGCTTGGTCAGTGAGTTATCGGGCGAGGACGGCGTAAAGAAGGTCTTGCGCGAGGACCGGGACATGGTTTTAGTGAGGGCACCGTCGTGGAGTGCAGACAAGCTTGAAACCTGGATCCTGCGAAGACTTTGACGAGTGGCATCCTGGAATCGTCAGAGCGGCGAGGCCTAGATGTACGTGGCCCTCCGCATGCCTGCTTACTGGGTCCGCAGCGCTTTGCAACCGCAGGTTCGCCGCGGGTAAAGACCAGGACTGCCGGTTAGAGACGGTTGGGTGGCACGGCAGCTTATCTGCCGTGCCACCACTGTGCATACTGGTCATAAGGGATAGCAGATGGATTGACAGGTGCCAGATACTCCAAGCCCGGGGTAAAAAAATGAGTCACCACACCTCAATCCCCAGCCGCCGGAGTTGGCCCGAACGGCTACTCTGGGTGCTGCTTATCGCCGCCTCCGTGATCCTCGTGTCGATGGGACTGCTCCGGTCCACGTTCTTCGGGTTCATGCCTGAACCGGCGATGATTGCGGCAGCCAGGGTGGGAGCTTGTACATTCTTGCCGGCTCTGCAGCGTCAATCGCTGCAGCAGGATGGTCGATCTACCGCGGGCACCGCACTGGTGGTGGCCTTTGTCGCAGCGCCCGCGGTGCTTGTAGGCGGAGCTGCATTGGCGGTGCCGCACAGTCTGCTTAGGCATGTTGCCGCCGCAGCCGTCGCCGTCCCACCAGCCCTCACCGCCATCTTATGGGGGTCACGCTTCTGGACCTGGCGGAGCAAGAACTGAGCACGTGGCTGGCCGCCGGTCACCGCCTGGTCGCACATAGGATGGTCCGGTGTTCGACGAACCCAAGAAGCGCCGATTCCTGACTATGTCGCCAGCAGCCGAAGAGCTGAAGGTGAGCCCTAACTAAATCCGGGCCTTAGTGAAGACGGGGATCTGCGCGCCATCCAGATCGGCGGCCGGGGAGTGTGGCGCATAGGGGTCACTGACCTCGAAGACTATATCGCCGAGGCGTATCGGCGGAGTGCCGAATAGGCGGCCACGAAAATGCCCACTGACGGCCAGTAGAACTGCCCCTTGGTGGCCATGAGCTCTGCCCACTTCCTTACTGAACCTGCCGCGTCTTAAGCGGCGGGCGCCTCTCCCCGGGATTTGATGACGGTGTCTAAGCGCACCAAAGTCCGCTTCTTCATGGTGCTGGGCACGTCCGAGGCCATTGCTGTATTGGTTCCATATAACCCGTCTGGAGACCTTAGAGGGGCGCTGACAGTTTTGCTCGTGCAGCTCGCCATGATGTGTGGAACCCTTGGCGTGGGGGCCGACTTGATGGCTCCGCAAGGCGAACGAGGGCGTTGAACGCCTTGCTGATCTCTACAACGTGAGCCGGCTGGCACTGGGGTCGACGGGAGTCGCAGCATCCGCTGCCACAGCCTTGGTCACGGCCCTACTCGGAGCAGCCCTTGCAGCCGCCACCCGAAGTCTCCTTCCTCCGCCGCCGCCACCGATCGTCCAACCGCAGAAGTCTGCCCCGACCGAGTCGGCCCGTGAAACGGCAAATTTACCCGACCGCGTCACAGCGCCAGAGACTCGACCAGACTTTGCTGGCGGTACCCCGTGTTCTGCGGCATCACGAATGACTCCGCCTTAAGCTGCCGGATCGGCCGCGGTGCCGCCGCTGATGGGTGAGGCTTCCTGGGCTGCGCGCTGTCCCACGACCTCCGCAGAACTAACTGACACCATGCGCGTCGGGGATTGAACAGCGCACGGGCAGGGTTCCTCGTAGATCCACGGGGCCGCGCCTCGACGGGATGCGCTTGTCTTCGCCGTCAGGGCCTAGAAAATTCTCTTTATGCAGGCGCCGAACATGATCTGTGCCGGTGTCGCCGACACCGGGACCCAGTGTCCGCCCGAGTCGACGACGCCCTCGATAGCGGTTCCATGTTCCTTCTCCTTCAGGGGCTGGCGGGCACCGGATGTGTCTGTCAGGGTTTCGGCGTCGTTCTGATAAACGGAGTTGCCGCTGGGTTGAGGGTCCGGAATTTCGTGAGGAAGTAAGCGACGGAGGACCAGCGCGCGGCGGTGTGCCGCCACAGGGTCCACTTCGGCATGCGACAGGCTGGCGGGAGCAGGCTGGTTCAGGGTCGCGTCAGTGTCCGCTCTCATGCGCGATCACACCGGCTGTGGGATGATCCGAATGTACGGCTTTGGCTCCTTCCAATCGCCAAAGATCTCGCGGGCCTCGCTGTTCGGGACGGAGCCGGCGATGATGACGTCCTCGCCTTGCTTCCAGTTGACCGGCGTCGCCACCCGGTGCTTCGCGGTGAGCTGAAGCGAGTCGACGACGCGAAGCACTTCGTCGAAGTTGCGTCCGGTCGTCATGGGGTAGACGAGGATCAGCTTGATCTTCTTGTCCGGCCCAATTACGTACACGTTGCGGACGGTCTGGTTGTCCGCGGGCGTGCGGCTCTTGGCGTCCCCGGACGTGGCTGCCGGGAGCATGCCGTAAAGCTTCGCCACGGTGTAGTCGTCGTCGCCGATCACGGGGTAATTGGGGCGGGCCCCTTGCGTCTCCTCGATATCGGCGGCCCACCGCTCGTGATCAGCTGTCGAGTCCACGGACAGGCCGATGATCTTGACTCCGCGTCGGTCGAACTCGGGCTTGATCTTGGCCATGTAGCCGAGCTCAGTCGTGCAGACCGGGGTGAAGTCCTTCGGGTGCGAGAACAGCACTCCCCATGAGTCTCCGAGCCAGTCATGGAAGCGGATGTCGCCTGCGGTCGTCTTGGCGGAGAAATCGGGTGTGATCTCACCGAGTTGCAGTCCCATTTTGTCCTCCTGGGCGTTGTGATGTAGTGACGGAGCCCATTGGCTCGCCGTCACTTCTAACGGTAGGGTGACCCTGTTCCCCGACCGTTCCCCCAGCTACCATAAGGGCGTGGAGAAGTGCGCCGTCGTCATGCTGGGCGCGTTCCGTGTCGTGGTTGACGGCCGGCCGGTTCCGGGCAACGCGTGGAAACGGACCAAGGCGGCCGGGCTCGTCAAGATCCTCGCCCTCGCGGAAGGGCATCGGCTGCATAGGGACGTCGTCGCCGATTTGCTCTGGCCCGATCTCAGCGGGCAGGCTGCCGCTTCGAACCTACGCAAAGCAATGCATTTCGCGCGCTCCGCCCTCGGCTCGTCAGACGCCGTCCAGGCGCGCGGCGACCTGCTGGTGCTGCTGCCCGACGCCGAGGTCTCCATTGACGCGGAGCGGTTCGAAGCGGACGGGCGCGCCGCGCTCGCCTCATCGGCAGGGCTGGCCGAGGCGCTCGCCCTGTATCGAGGCGACCTGCTTCCTGGTGATCGATTCGCTGTGTGGTCCGAGGACCCCCGCGATCGGCTGCGCACGCTGTACCTGCGTCTGCTTAAGGCCGCGGCTCGGTGGGACGACGTGGTCAAGGCCGAGCCAACGGACGAGGACGCCCACCGCGCGATCATGGTTCGCGCGCTCGACGCCGGCGATCGCCAGGGCGCTATCCGTCAGTTCGAGCGACTCCGTCGACAGTTGCGTGCGGACTTGGGCGTCGGCCCAGGGGCGGCGACGGTTGCGGTCTACGAGGAGGCCATCGCCGAGGATAGCCGACGCGTTGAGAATCGCACGCGGGTCACGTTGGCGCGAGCACTCATCGCACTCAACAGCGGCGACCTCATCGAAGCCACCTCATACGCCCGGCGTGCACGGGACCTGGCCATGGAAGCGACCTTGGGCCGAGAGATCGGCGAGGCCAGTGCGGTGTTGGCGATCGCGGCGAACATGCAGGATCGTTGGCCCGAGGTGTTTGAGGCTGAGTTCGTGGAGTTCACACGGCACGACTCCGCGCGCTCCGGCTACATTCTTGACGCGCAGTTGTGCATCGCCGAGTTCTGCCTGTGCGGGCCGGACGGGCACCGGGATATTGCGCGGCGGGTAGCGCGTCTGCGCACGATAGCCGAGCGAGCAGGCTCGGTGCGTGGCCAGGCGATCGCCGACCTGTTGCTGGGGGAGGCGGCACTGTTCTCCGGCGAGCTCGGCGACGCGCGCAGTCTGCTCCAGTCCGCGCTCGAGCTGCACCGGCGGGCCGGGGCACCGGCCGGCGAGATCGTGACGCTGCAACGACTGGCTGAGGTTGACCTCGCGCAGGATCGGCCCGAGGAGGCCGCTCGGGCAGCCAGTCGCGCATTGGCTGTCGCCGCGTCCACATGGCTTGAGCCGCACCTCGTTGTACGCCTATACGGGGTGCTCGTTGAGGCAGCCAGATCTCCGGCGCAAGCGGTCCGCATCATCGAGCGAGCCGACGCCGCTCTGGCCGGCAGGAGCGTCTGTCCGCCGTGCTCGATGGGTTATCAAGTCGCCGTGGCGATGAATTACGCACTGGCAGGGAAGCTGGACGCAGCCCGCCGCCGGCTCGCCAATGCCGAGCAGCTCGCTGGCATGTGGCCTGGCGGACCGTGGCACGCCGCCCTCTGGGAAGCACGAGCCATCCTGCGCCGCGCAGAGGGTCACGAGGATCAAGCCATCGCCCTGTTTCGGGAGGCGGCGGCTACTTTTTCCGAGCTCGGCAGGCGCCAAGATGAGCAGCGCTGCCTAGCTCGAGCGGCACAAAGATCGCCAATGACGATCGGAAAGTCTCTTGCCGGCTAGGCGGTATTCACTTCGACAAATGCATCAACGTCTTCGACCGGGCAGGACGACCTTGGATCTTTCCCCTTGGACACCATTCGAACAGGAACGGGCACTCTCAAAGCAGCCGCCGATGATCCTGCTCGGCATGCAGTACTACGCCATGCTCGGGGCCTTTACCCACGCGCGGTGGAATGAGGGCCGCGCTGGCGAAGGCGGAGTCGGGCGTGTGGCAGGAGTCTGCTCGAAGGGAGCTCCGCCTGTCCGGGGAGGGTGGATACCCGGTGTTGTGCACCAGTTGTTGAACCGTCTGGCGGCCACGTTGTGCTGGAATGTTGGTGGGTGAAGTGAAGCGCTTCGTCAGGGGTCGTTACCGGCTTCGTCCTGACCGCCCCGGTCTGTCCTGTCGAACGTATTGGTCTGGAGTGTCCGCCGCGCCCCGTCTCAGGGGCGGCCGTTGTCGCCTTGGACGGGGAAGCTGTCCGGGGGCTCAACACTGTCCGATAGCACCGGTGCCTTCCACCTCACGTTGCCTGACGGTCGTTACGTGATCAGAGCGAGCAACGTCGGCGGTTACGCTTCGACGGCTATCCAGCCAGTGGTGATCTCGGACACCCCCGTTCACATCACGTTGGTTGTTGACAGCGGGATTCGCTAAGCGAGCACGGGACAGGCAGGCCCGAAAGCCGGCGACTTGATTACGGAGCAGACGCGTGAGGGCGGTGGGGGCGTACTGAGAGTGACTGACGGCTCTGAGCTGACGGCCGCAGCCGCATCTTGGACGTCAACTTTTTGGGCGGCCGCCTGCTGACGCCCTAACTGTTGGCCGCGGTTGCGTCGTAGGCCCCGCGGGGGTATTGGATGGTCTTGTGAATTGTCTCGGTGAAGTCCAGGAGGGTGGAACTGAGGGTTGGGAGTTCATGGGCTGGCAGACCGTATTTGGTGTATTCCGTGGTTGGGAGTGTCCGGTGCCTGGTGATGGATGTTGCGAACATTGGCAGGTGCAGGTTCGGGTCTCGACGTTGGCACAGTCTGATGAGCTGTTGGTTCGTGAAGCGTCTGCTGGTGATGATGGAGTAGGCGTCGAGGAAGTCTCGGGCGTATCCGCGGCTGTAGACGGCGAGGAGCTTGGACGCTACCGAGTCGTTCAGGGAGAGCATCGGTCCGATGTCGATGATGGCGGGTGAGTTCTCCCACCAGTCCAGGCCAAGGTCGATGACGACGGCTTCATCATCGTGCCCTACGGTGACGCTGGCGAATTCGTCGTACTGTCGGGTGATCTCGACCGCGTAGCCGGAGGCTTGGAGTGCGTCTGTCATCTCACGCCGGCAACCTTCGCTTGGCCGCCGGCGAGGATGAAGCCATCAGCTGCCAGAACAGCAGGGGAGATCTTGGCCCCTACACGCTGAGAGTGGTCCACGATGGGTGTTCCTTCGCTTCGTGGTGGGCGGGGAGCTGGGGGAAGGTTGTCTCCCAGAGCTGTCTGCACCGTGCGGGCAGGATCATGGTGGGCCACAAGGCGGTCAGCCGTTCTCCCTGGACGATGCTACAGATTTCCTCGAGGGACCCGGAATTTTGAAGTGTGAGTTGGTACAGCACTGTGCAGCTACCGTCTTCGTCCACGTTGTAGGTTCTCTCTGGTCCCCAGTCCACGCCCGGAGTGGGGGCCAGCAGCTCCTGCCGAACGACCACGGGCTGACTCCAGGTGTGAAGTGCCCCAGTGGGTAGCTCAGCCGTAGGCACCCACCGGTCTTGATGGTCGCGGAGTGGTGTCCGGGCAGGACTGGACACCGGAAGGAAATTTGCGCCGGTTCAGGGTCAGCCCGGATGCGGTATTTCGACACGTTCATGCCCGCCGTAGTAGCCGGCCGTAACATTGAAGTAGATGCAGGTGCTGGTTGCCAAGTTTGGTGAAAAGGACTGAGACGTTGCCACTCGAAACACTGCCCGTACTGGACTTCTCGCGATTGAACGCGGGCGCGGAGGCGGCGTCCCAGTTTCGTGAAGAACTGCGCAATGCCATGCATGAGGTCGGTTTCCTGTATCTGGCCGGCCATGGCATCCCGCAGGAGTTCACGGACGCAATGCTGGACGTGTCCCGCCGCTTCTTCGAGCTGCCCGAAGAACAGAAGCTCGCGATCGAGAATGTCCACAGCCCGCAGTTCCGTGGCTACACCCGTGTCGGCGGCGAACTCACGGACGGTGCAGTCGACTGGCGCGAGCAGATCGACATCGGCGTAGAGCGGGAGACGGTGGCGCCGGGCCCAGGCGTCGCGGACTATTGGCGCCTCGAAGGGCCCAACCTGTGGCCGGATGCGCTGCCCGAAATGCGGGAGATTGTCACCGGGTGGACGGAGCGGCTGAGCACAATCTCATTGACTCTCCTGCGGGCCCTGGCGGTGTCCCTCGGAGCGCCTGAGGACATTTTCGACGCGGCATTCGCCGCACGGGCTTTCCCCATGCTCAAAGTTGTACGTTATCCGGGGGCGTCCAACAGGGAGCCCATGCAGGGTGTCGGCTCCCACCGCGACGGCGGGGTGCTGACGCTGCTCCTGGTGGAGCCCGGGAAGGGCGGCCTCCAGGTCGAGTATCAGGGGATGTGGATCGATGCACCGCAGGTGCCCGGAACTTTCGTAGTCAATATCGGCGAGATGCTCGAGCTGGCCACGAACGGCTACCTGAAGGCGACCCTGCATCGCGTGGTCTCGCCGCCTCGCGGCACCGACCGGGTCTCTCTTCCGTTCTTCTACAATCCGGCACTGGATTCGAGGATGCCGCAGCTCGCGGTGAGCCCGGAGTTTCAAACCAAGGCGCGCGGCCTGTCGGTTGACCCGATGAACAACCCGATTCTGGAAACGTACGGGGATAACGCCCTTCGCTATCGGCTTCGGGCCCACCCGAACGTTGTCGCGGTGCACCACGCGGACCTGCTGAAGGGCTGACGGCGCCTGTCCCAATGACCAGCCTCGCGCGGGGTGGGCCTGCCCTGGACCCCGCAGCTCCCCAGGGACTCCAGTGTTGCCTCAAAGTGTTATACAGACACTCCGGTTCGATAGGGCGTCCGCTACCAGAACTGTTGGCCGGTCCGTCCAGTGCAGCCAGCAGTCGCGAGACCATGCGGACTTGTCTGGACGTACAAGGGGACTCTCCGACTGGCCCGCGGCGCCCGATTCTCTCTATTTGTGCGCCTCACCCCATCAGTCCCGAAAGAACGATTGTGGGTCAGTACCCACGGCAACGGAAAGTGGTGTCTAGACCGGAACGGGGTGCGTAGGAGATTTCGGACAGCGGATTTGTTGGTTTTGTACGCTGACATGGCTGGCTGCTGGTAACTGTAGTGGACCTCGTTGGCTGTACCGGATAAGGTCGCGCATGGCCTGGCCAGGGCCTTTGTCGCGTAGCCCGTACGGTAGACGCGCTCGTTCTTCAATGCCAAGAAGAACGTTTCCGCTTGGCTGTTGTCCCAGGACACACCGGTGCGACCCATGGACGAGCGCATTCCCAGTTCCTTCACCAGCGCGCGGAATGAGGCCGAGGTGTACTGGACGGATTCAACCGGTCGTCGCAACACCTCGATTCGGAGGAAGCGATGGGAGGCCGGCAGGCTGGATGAAAGCGTTGACGGGCAGGTCTGCGATGAGATCACCCCGAAAGCCGTCATTACGGCGGGATACTGAGCGGGCGTTCTGGCGTGCGATCGCGACGGGGTGTACGAGTGAGGCGGCGGCCGGGGGCGTCCTTTTACATCAGAGGCTTTCAAGCTGCGCAGCGCGTCGGTAATGCGTGCGTCTTCGATGGTGCGCAGGGCCGGCAGGCGTTTCTTCCACGCCCGGTAGGTTCGTGCGGCGACCTGGACGCCCTGCTCCCGCAGGACAGCGCAGATCGACTCGACCGCATAACCTTCAGCCCGCATTTCGTCGATGAATCGACAGATCAGCGGCGGCGAGGGTCGAGCTCCCTCGCGAAGAAAATCGACGCCTGCTTCAGGATCTCGTTGGACTCCTTCAAATCCCGCACCTCAGCCCGAAGCCGCTTGATTTCCTCCAACTCGTCACTACTCGGACCGGTCTTCTCACCGGCATCGAACTGGGCCTGGACAACCCAGCGGCGCAGCGATTCAGGACCGACTCCGAGCTTCGGCGCCAGCGCCTTGCAGGCAGCATAAACAGACGGAAACTCGGACAACCGATCCGCCGTGCCTGAGAGGGTGGCGACTGCGGTCGCCGCTGCGGGAGGCCCGGTAGCGGTGGAAGAGGCGGGCGAGGATGAAGCTCACCCAGGCCTGTTCTATCCAGATGAGATCATCGACTGGGTCGAAGAGATCGCAAATAATGAAAATCCACATGACTCCGTGTAAAGGGAGTAGATCCGGGGTCTGTGCGCAGCCAGCACGCGGGGTTAGGCAGCGGCGCAAGGGCGGCGGACCTCGAACCGGTCGACGTCCAGTAGCTCGCATCCGGCGAGCACCTTCTCGTCGACGTAGGCTAGGCAGGACGCCGGCCCTGCCCGGGCCGGCACTCCGGCCCTTTCGCAGGCTGGCACCGACCTACGGAAAGGGCCCCCACTCATGAGCGAACCCGACTGGGTCCAGCACGCCATCTGGTGGCACGTGTATCCGCTGGGCTTCGTCGGAGCCGAGAAGACAGCGACGGCGGACCCCGCCGCTGCGCACCGGTTGCTGGACCTGGTGCCATGGCTGGACTACGCAGTGGAGCTCGGAGCGTCGGGGCTGGCGCTCGGTCCCATCTTCGCGTCGGAGACGCACGGCTACGACACCACGGACTACTTCCGGATCGATCCACGGCTCGGGACCCTCGAGGATTTCGACAGCCTGGTCGCGGAGGCGCACGGCCGCGGGCTGCGGATCCTGCTCGATGGCGTCTTCAACCACACCGGCCGATCCTTTCCGCCCTTCCAGCAAGTCCTCGGACAGGGCCCTGGTGCAGCTACCGCCCCGTGGTTCTCGCTGCAGTGGCCCGAAGGAGCCACGGCCGGAGTCGAGCCCGGGTACCGGGACTTCGAGGGCCACCACCACCTCGTGGCGCTGAACCACGAGGAGCCTGCCGTTGAGGATTTCGTCGTGGACGTCATGAAGCACTGGCTGCGTCGCGGGGCCGACGGCTGGCGCCTCGACGCCGCCTACGCTGTCCCGTCGCCGTTCTGGGCCGGCGTGACGGCACGCGTCCGTTCAACCCACCCCAGTACCTACTTCGTGGGCGAGTACATTCACGGCGACTACGCGTCCGAGGTACGCAAAGGCAGGCTCGATTCTGCGACCCAGTACGAGCTGTGGAAGGCCGTGTGGAGTTCACTTAATGACGGCAACTTCTTCGAACTCGCTGCCGCACTGGAGCGGCACAACGCCCTGCTCGGGTCTTTCGTGCCGCTCACCTTCATCGGCAATCACGACGTCACGCGGATTGCGAGCAAGCTGGAGGATCCAGGGCTGCTCGCGCACGCCGTCGTGGTCCTGCTCACGGTCGGCGGAACCCCGTCGATCTACTACGGCGACGAGCAGGCCTATCGCGGCATCAAGGAGGACAGGGCAGGGGGCGACGACGACGTCAGGCCGCTCTTTCCGGCTTCGCCCGGCGATCTGTCACCCGTGGGGCGACCGGTCTTCGAACTGCACCAGGAACTGATCGGCCTGCGCCGCCGCCATGCGTGGCTGCATCGGGCACGGACCGAGGTGCTGCAGCTGTCCAACGAGGTGTTGGTGTACCGCGCCTCGGCCGGTGGTCCCGAACAGCTCATCGTTGCATTGAACCTCTCATCCGAGCCCCAATTCGTCCGTACAGCGAGCGCGCAGGTGCTGGCAGGACGCGCAACCCCTGACGGGAGCAGCGGGCATGCTGTCCTGGCTGCACGGTCATGGGCCGTGCTGGGCTGACCCTCGGTGCATTGCCGGTACCAGCGCTGATGGTTCCTTTATGCGGTGCGCGGGGTCCCGGTCTAATGGAGCCGTCTCTCAAGTCACGGCTTGCGGGACAGCAGCGGGGGCTTCTGTTCTAAGATCAGGAGGTGTCCGTGGCTGATTCCCGCCCAACAGCGTAGGCCTCGCATACAATCCCGGCACCAGAGGGTCAATCTGTGGGCGCCTCAACCAGGCTTACGGGACTTCGCAAGGGTGATCCAGTAAGTGGGTGCCAGGGGTGGGGACGGCTACTTCCCGACGGTGTCGGCCAGGCCGCGGATGAAGTACCGCTGGCCGGCGTACACGGAACACGGAACGCCGTGTACAGAATCAGCAGCGCCCAAAAGCTGTTGTGGAGGCCCATCGCCTGGAACATCTTCACCAGCGGAATGAGGCCACGGTGGGCGCCAGCATCAGTCCGCCCAGGATAAGGATCAGCACGGTACGGCTGAAGGGGATGTTGACCTTCGTTAGTCCATAGGCCGCCCAGGCACTGATGAACACCGTCCGGGCGAAAACCCTGCCAAGAACGATGAGTACGGACGTGCGGGTTAGCATTCGACTCTCCTGCGCTTGGTAACCGGAGCTGAAGCACTGCGAGCACCAGCGTGATGATGAATACGGCGGTGGCAATGGCGGCCGCGTAGCCGAAGTCGTTGCGGACAAAACCGCTTCGGTAGAGCCAGGTACCCAGGACCTGGCTGGAATTGTTCGGACCGCCGGTCGTCATCACCATGACTTCGTTGAACACCTGGAAGGCCCCTGAGACCGTGACGATCATCATGAGGCTGCTCATTTCCCTGACCAGCGGAAGGGAAATGGAAACGAACCGCCGGAATGGGCCGACGCCGTCGATCGATGCTGCCTCATGGAGTTCTGTGGGGATCGGCCGTAAACGCAGTGAAATAGCGCCACTGGGTCGAAGCGGGCTGGTCGTGGCTTGTAGCTGGTCAGATACTGCCCACAATCGGCCCGTTGTTGGTGACAGGCGTTGTTGCTGGCCTAACCGTGGCTGGTCGTGAACAGCTACAGTCCACTTGTGGGCCACAAGTGGGCGGACGCGGGCTGGGCGCGCAAGACGAGCTATTCGTTGCGTTGAGCTGTGGCACTACCGATCGAAGGGTCAGAACGGAGGCGGCTGAACATAATTTCTCCGTGGTCGGCCCGTGTTCGCCGGGCGCGGAACACTCTGTCCACTATCAACCCAAGCGCCGTAGCGTGGCCGTATGCGCATCCTGGTCCTCGGCGGTACTGCCTTCCTGTCAGCAGAAATCGCACGGCAGGCGGTTGCCTCCGGGCACAATGTCACCTGTCTTGCGCGCGGCACGTCCGCGAACCCACCCGACGGCGTTGCCTGGGTCCGTGCCGACCGCGCCTTGGGTGCCGGGGCCTACGCGGAACTCGACGGCGGCTGGGACTCTGTAGTTGAGGTGTCACGGGATCCTGTGCAGGCGCGGGACGCGTTGGGAGTACTGGGGGTCGGTGCCGCGCATTGGACGTTCGTCTCGAGTTGCTCCGTATACGCGGACCATTCGGTTCCCGGCGCCGATGAGGGCGCCGCACTCCTTGAGCCCTTGCCCGAGGGTGAAGCGGGCACTCCGGAGACCTATGGTGAATCGAAATCGGCAATCGAGCAACTGACCCTTGGCCAGGTGGGCGACAAGGCCCACATTGTCCGGGCAGGGCTCATCGGAGGTCCGGGAGACGGTTCGGACCGCTACGGATACTGGCCTGCCCGCTTTGCTGCGGCCACCACGGATCCGGTCCTGGTGCCGGACATACCCGCCGACGCGACCCAGATCATCGATGTCCGGGATCTTGCCGCCTGGATCATCCAAGCGGCCGAAGCCGGACTGACGGGCGCCTACAATGCGCTGGGGGACGTTGTGCCGTTCGGTGAGTACCTTGCCGAGTCGCAACGAGTGGCCCGGGCGACAGCTGACCGGGGTGCGCAGGCTGACAGGGGTGTGCAGACTGAGGCGGCTATGCAGGAGGAGCCCGTATGGGCTGACCCTGAGTGGCTTCATGCCCAAGGCGTTCAATATTGGGCCGGGCCCGACTCGCTTCCCCTGTGGCTGCCACCGGACTACGAGGGACATTCGACGCGGTCAAACCGGGCTGCGAGGGAACGCGGCTTGTCCCTGCGCCCGTGGCAGGAAACGCTTCTGGCAACCCTGGAGGATGAGCGCCAGCGTGGCTTGGACAGGGAGCGCAAGGCCGGCCTGGGCCGCGAAACCGAACGCAGGCTCGTGGCACTTTGGCGAGGGCAACAGCGTTAGGCTGCGTCCGTCGTGGTGGTTGGTTCGTATAGCACCGGGAAGTTGACGCTGCGGGCGATGAAGCAGACCTGGTTGGCCTCGTTTTAGGAAGGCTTGCGGCTGAGGAATTATGTCGGCATGGTATACGTTGCAGGTCGGACGACAACTCCTGCTAAGAAAGAGATGTATACCTCAGTGGCAACTGACTACGACGAGCTCCGGACAGAAGTGAAGGAATCGCAGAACGATTCTCTGGAGGCGCTCAAGTCAGCAAGCGCACCCGATGCGCGCAGTGTCGTGCGCGAGCTGGACGAAGCGGATGACATGGACAGTGTCGGAATCCCCGGCGGAGAATTTGTGGCCGAGGAACTGATCGTCCAGGTCGTTCCGCAAGGTGACGACGAGTTCACCTGCTATTCCTGCTTCCTGGTCCGCCACCGTTCCCAAGTGGCAAGGGAGAAAGACGGTCACTGCATTGAGTGTGAGGGCTGAATCAGTCCAGCTTGTTCGTAGACCAGACCTGCGGCCGCTGGCCTGACGGTGGTTGTTGGAGCCGAGCTGTAGCATCAGGGCCATGACCCGAGACGAGAACTATGTCGAGTATATGCTGCACGTCGGCGGAGGGTTGAGCGGCCTCAGTCTGGAGCAACTGGGGTACGAGCGGCGCCCGGAGGATCTGAGCGATGACGAGCGGAACCTTCTGGAGGTCGATGACCTGGAGTGGATGGAGTCAGTCACCCGGAGCAGCGTGACAAAAGCCTGTTCCAGGCAAAGCTCCTGGCGGGCGCGCTCCGGGAGGCGTCGGCTGTACTGATAGACCAGCTATTCGAGGACATCGCCGAGTTGCGGGGCCCTTGACGAGATCACCTGCAGTCAAACCTTCGCAGGGTAGATCCCCATGTAGCGCCTCATCGACTTGCGGGAGGAATCCCTGAAATGGGTCGTGGAAAATCGGAAGGGTCATAATCTAGTCCGAAGTATGTGCACGTTGACGGCGACGTGCGGAGTAGAACAAGGCGTCGCTTCTAAGGCCTGGCGGAAAGGCCGTGCCGCACTAATGGGCACCGGTGCCACAGCCTGCCATCGTCCTGGATCCGAATGTTGAGGTGCATAAAACTGAAGGGTCAGGCGCAGGAATACCAAGCGGCAGCCGCAGAGTTAATGTGACGGAGCGCCACCCGTTCTGATCCGGTAGTACGCATGTCCTAAGCAGACTTAGCCCCTAGTCAGTTTCCGGTCCTAAGCAGTAGTGGCAGTCCTCAGAACACGGGTCGGTCATGACGCCGCCAGCCGTAGATTGTAGCCGTCTAGGATATGGAAC
The DNA here is from genome assembly GCF_018613755.1 of Arthrobacter sp. ISL-72. Classification (GTDB taxonomy): domain Bacteria; phylum Actinomycetota; class Actinomycetes; order Actinomycetales; family Micrococcaceae; genus Arthrobacter. The sequence continues at coordinate 25,885 of NZ_JAGGPP010000039.1, read as the reverse complement.
AGGCGGCGGCCGCCGACAGGGTTATGGACCCAAATGATGTCCCCATCCAATGTCCGCGCGTCCACTTCGCCGGCATACTCTGTCCGCCCCCTGTCGCTAAGCTGCACGACGTCTCCAACTTGGACATCGTCCCAAGCAGAGCCTTTCACGAGATTCGTCTTTGAAGTCACAATTCTCTCCTTGTGTTTGGTTGGCCAACGGAGCCGATGAACTGATCTAAGCGGAACGCGTAAGACTCTCTCAATGGAGGAAGCGACTATCAAGACGCGCTGTGCTGTGCAGAAGTCCAGCAGGGATCATGCGAATAGAAGCACGATGGTTCATGCCTTTGAAGCATGCAATGCCCAAACATTTGGTCTTAGACAGCATGCACTGCTGCTCGGACAATAGGAGGATGTTCAAATCCGAAGGGAAAAGCATGTCCGTTTCAGTGGAGTCTTCCGCAGATGTTGCACCAACGCATGCACCAGCCGGCGCTCAGCCTCAGGTGCTCGCGCACCGAACTCTCGCTGCCCGTCCTTCGGAGGTTCGCAAGGTGTTCAGGGCGGCGCAGCGGCCCGACATGATTTCCTTTGCCAATGGAGCGCCTTATCTCGGAGCTCTGCCATTTGACCGCATCGCCTTGGATGCCCACCGGATCCTGCTCGACAGCGGTGAGCGCTCGTTTCAGTACGGATCCAGCAACGGCATTCCCGAACTGCGTGCCCACATTGCCGAACTTATGAAGCTTGAGGGCATCACGGCGAGCCCGGAGCGCGTCCTTGTGACGGCGGGAAGCCAGCAGGCGCTCGATGTCGCCGCTCGCGTCCTGGTTAACCCCGGCGACGTGATCTTCGCTGAGGCACCGTCCTATGCGGGCGGCATGGCCGTGTTCACTAGCTATGAAGCCGAAATCGTGCACGTGCCGATGGACGCCGACGGGATCATTCCGAATGAACTCGAGCGGCTTGTCAGCGAGGTCCGCGCTGCCGGCAAGACAGCCAAAGGCCTGTACACTATTCCCAACTTCCAGAACCCGGGAGGTGTAAACCTTTCTGCGGAACGCCGTTTGCAGGTTGGCGAGCTGTGCCGCGACAACGGCCTACTGATTTTCGAAGATAACCCTTACGGCCTTCTTGGCTTCGACGGCGAGACCATGCCGGCCATCCAGCCTGGCTTCGAGGAGATCACGCTGTACTTCGGCTCCTTTTCCAAGATGATCGCTCCAGGCCTGCGCGTAGGTTGGGTCCTTCCGCCGGAATCGCTCTACGGACACCTGGTCAACGCCAGCGAGACCTCGCAGCTGAACCCCTCAGTCTTTTCCCAGCAGCTGATCAGCGCATACCTCGACGACCCAGCCTGGCAGGACAAGTTGGTCGAGTACCGAGGGATCTACCACGAAAAGTTCAACGCCTTGGTTGAAACCCTCGAAGAGGTCATGCCCACCGGGACCACTTGGAACCGGCCTACCGGCGGCTTCTACCTTTGGATAAAGGTCCCGGAAGGGATTGACACCGAAGCCTTGGTCTACGAGTGCATCGAACGCGGTGTCGTGTACGTGCCTGGTACGGCTTTCTACACCGATGGGAGCGGGCACAGCGAATTGCGGATGTCCTTCTGCCTGCCGTCTTTGGCCGATATCCGCAAAGGCGCCGGCATCCTGGGCGAAGTTTTCCGCGACGCGGCCTCCAAGGCAGGCCTCGGCAATGCCTCAACACTGCCTGCGATCGGTTAGAGAACCCATGTCATCAACCGAAACTCGTGCCGATGCCGCCATGACGCCAGGGAATCAGCCCGCTGCTTACGTCGAATCCGGCGATGAGGGCTACCGCAAAACCATGTCCAATTTCCAGATCCAGATGATTTCCCTTGGCGGCGCGATCGGAACGGGACTGTTCCTTGGCCTGGGCTCGCGCCTCCAGGCCGCCGGGCCCGCACTGCTTCTTGCCTACGCCGCCACCGGCGTTATTGCTTATCTGCTCATGCGGGCGATCGGCGAACTGGTGATGCACCGCCCCAGCACCGGGTCCTTCGTGTCCTATGCCAGGGAGTTCTTCGGCCATCGCGTGGCTCACGGGACCGGATGGATCATGGTCAGCCTGGGCGGCCTTCTGGGCGTCGTCGAAGTCACCGCCGTAGCCATCTACGTGCAGTACTGGTGGCCGCAGCTGGACGGCTGGATACCCGCCCTGCTTGCCTGGCTCATGATCGTAGGCTCCAACCTCTTCTCCGCGAGGGTGTTCGGCTTCATCGAAGTCGGCGCCAGTGCCATCAAAATCATCGCGATCGTACTCTTCCTCGCCGCGGGACTCGTCATCATCTTCTTCGGTGAACCTATGGGTCTTCAGACCCAAGCGGGCGCGCAGAACCTCTTCTCTGACGGGTTCTTTACCCAGGGCCTCCTTGCTGTGGTGCTGGTCAGCCAGGGCGTGGTGTTCTCCTATTCCGGCATTGAGATTGCTGCGGTAGCGGCGGGTGAGGCAAAGAATGCCCGCGAAGTGATGCCTAAGGCCATCCGCAGCATCGTATTCCGGATCGTGGTCTTCTATCTAGGCTCCGTGCTGGTGCTCAGCATGCTCCTGCCGACCAACCTTTACAGCGGTGCTGAGTCACCGTTCGTGACTGCACTTGCGGGCCTGAACGTCCCTTGGCTGCCCTCCGTGATGAACTTCGTGGTGCTGACGGCGTCTGTCTCAGGGATCAATGCAACGCTTTATGCCTCGGTGCGGGCTCTGCGGACGCTCGCGTCGAATGGTGAAGCGCCGAAGTTCACCATGAAGATGACAAAGGGCGGCGTGCCGATCGGAAGCCTCAGCGCCATCGGCGGGTTTTACCTCGTCGGCGTGGTGATGACGTACGTCTTCGGCGGCGGCGCCGTGTTCGAGACGGCACTTGGGGCCTGTGCCGTGTGCATCTTGCTGCTCTGGTCCTCGCTTTTCGCCTGCCAACTCCGCTTCCGGCAGAAGGTCAAAGCCGGCCTGCTGCCCGCCGTGAGTTTCAAGATGCCGGGCGCTCCGTACACGTCATGGTTCTCACTGGTGATCCTGGCGGTTGTATTCCTCACCATGGTCCTGCCAGGGACCAGCAGCACCTGGTGGATAAGCCTGACTGGCACCCTCCTTCTGCTCGGGTCGATCACGGTGGGCTACGAATTCAGCAAACGGCGCCGGATTCGAGTCGAGGGCCAAACCCAGGCCCAGGTCGACAGTGATCAAAGCTCTGTTTCTGCCTAAAGTTGGAATGCAGTAAAAGCGGAGTCTGCGGTGTTAGCTGGCGTCACCGCTCTTTTCATACCAGGGGTTTGGAGAAGCAAACTTCGCGTGGTGTTCGGTTGAGCGGTATTGCGCGCCGTTGAAGCAGAAGGGTCTTCCCAACTGCGCCAAAAGGCCTGCGGCCGAAAAATTTGTGCCCAGGGACGTTTGCCGCGACTGATGGGAGTACGCCCTCCGATTGCGATGTGGTCTCTGTGGTGGTTGAAAAGAACCCGCTCGGCGGTCATGCCTGGGACGGCGAACCAGGACACGGCCCGTTTCAGGACGTGACCGCGGCGGACGCTGTTTTGTCGCCGTGGACCTCAGCGTAAGCGCCCCCGGAGATGGTCGTTGATGGCCCTAATCCGACGGGTGGTGCACCCTGGGTAGACAGTCACAACTGGTCCACCCTCAGTGGTCTCCATAGGTGGCGTGCTTGTGGGCAAGTATCTTCGGTAATGGTGAAGCCCGCGCTCATCAGGTACGGTACAGGATCGCGGGCGATGTGATCGGCGCTGACGCGGATGCTCAGTGGTTCGATCGCACACATGACGGCGCGACCCCGGGTGCGCGTGGAGCGCCCGTGTTCGGCCAGAACGAATACCCCTCCCGGGCGGAGTACCCGGCAGGCCTCACGGCTGGCGGCCAGCAGACCGGGGACGGTGCAAAAAGTGAAGGTGGAAAGGAAGATGTCGGCGCTTTCTGACGGTAGGTCAAACGTCCGCGCGCCGCCGTGATGTAACTCGACGCGGTCGATTCCCTTTTCCGCTACGCGCCTGCGGGTGATGGCGAGCATCTTCTCGGAGAGGTCAAACTCGGTCACATGCTCCACCCCCGGGCCGTACGGCGGGAGGTTCATCCCCGAACTCACCCCGATTTCGATTTCTGCCACGTGGGCCATCGACACGACACAGCCCGAGCCCGGGCGCCATCGGCGATATAGCGCTCTAAGAAGACCATCCACCGGTCATAGAGGCGGGCGTTCTTGTTGAAGGCTTCCGTGATGTCTTCATTGCTGGTTCGGTGCACATCAACCTCCGGAAAATGGGTGTGGCTTCAAGGAACAGGGCTTTCCGCCAACACGCCCACCTCCAGGGAAGGCGGGACTCTGCGCCGTTCTGGATGGTGTTCTCCGGGTTTGCCTCGGAATGGAACCGAGTTTCAACGGAACGGCGAGCACGCTGCGGCAACCCGAAGCGCAAGGACTTGACAGTACTGCTCGAAGCGGGAATCCGTGAAGACATCGTCGATGAGGACCGACACGCCGGTCTCCAGTGCTTCGGTGCGGGGCCCCTGTCCCTGACGCTGGGCCAGGCCGGCGATCAGACCGTGCAGTAGCTCAAAATCGTGCGCGTGATCTCCGCCGGTAATGGCCAAATGTAGAAGCAGCACACTCAACGCCCAACACGCGGTACTACCCTGTTCCTTCACCGGTTACGGAGACGACAGCGCCTCTATGGCCCTCCAGGACAGTTGCCTCCACATCATCCAGGAGAGGAATCCCATGACTGAACGGGCCAAGTTCCATCTCCCCGGCATTTCCGCCCTGGCCCCAGTAGAGAATCCAGAGGTGAAGAAGGGAAACGTCGCCTGTTTCCAGCAGGTACCGGGCCTCCTGCCGGGAACGCTGCTACTCCTGTTCAGAACCTAGAAACGGCCGCACTGGCGATCTGGTGCGCCATCACAAACGATCAGGATGATGATTATTTTTCATGAGCTTTGTCCCGTAGCAAGGCCCAGCACTCCCGAGGTGCAGAACTGCCGGCAATGGTGCGGTCGTGCCTTTCGCGCTGTGGGGGGCAGATAGCCTGAGGAACGTAGGTGTCCCAAGGCGGACGACAATCACCGCGCAGGAAATCATCCAGCACGTTCGCCTTACAACGAGTAGTCCGGTAGTGGTTGGAGTACAGACGGATTCGGACGTTCCGTGCAGACGAGTTCCGAAAATGACAGCGAGTCATCACATTCACGCAACCAACGCCCCTGGGCAATGAACCTGGACAGCGGCGCGGTCGGATCATCGCGCCCGCGCCAGTCTTCTATGTCTATGCGGTCCGCCGGCCGCAGTCAGCGTCCGACGAAGATCTCGTATGAGTCGAAGTCGACAAGTCGCCTGGTACTTGTGATCGTGTCTTGAATCCAGAACAGTCCAAGGGCGGGAAGGGCTTCGTCCACGAGGCCCCGGTGGTGAACCCTTTGACCTTGTCTCGCCTCAACCAGATCGCCGATGGATAGATGGCTGAGGTCGTAGGACCGAAATTTGTGTGCATGTGGCGGGGTGGCCGTGTCAGTGTCGTGGCGGGTTCCCCGTCTGGGTTGCACATCGGTGCCGGTTTTGCTTTCCGTGGCCGGGGCGTTGGCGTGGGGGACCACATGACGATTGAGGCGCTTTTTCATGTTCTTTTTTCCAAGTAATTGTTCCAAGGGCGGGGGAGACGAGACGCCAGTGGGCCACGGAGTCCATAGCCCACTGGGTTTCTGTGTGACGAAAATCCGCACCTACTTGCCGGTGCGGATCAGCTTTCGGTTGACGAATTCGTCCATGCCGTATTTGCCAAGTTCGCGGCCGACGCCAGAGCGTTTGATGCCCCCAAAAGGCAGTTCGGCTGCGGTGCCGGGGGCTTCGTTGATGTAGACCATGCCGGTGTCCAGTCGCTCCGCGATCTCTTGCGCCTTGGCGCCGTTAGTGGACTGGATGACGGCACCGAGGCCGTATACGGAATTATTGGCCAGTTCTACAGCCTCATCTTCGGACGCCACGCGGTACAGGACAGCAACCGGGCCGAAGAGCTCCTCGGAGAAGGCACGCATGTCCTCGGTGACGCCTGCAAGGACCGTCGGCTGGAACCACGCGCCGGGCTGTTCCAATCGGTTGCCGCCGGTGAGCACGGTAGCCCCCTTGGCGACAGCGTCGTCCACCTGTGCAGCGATGCCGTCCCGCGCAGCGGCAGAGGACAACGGGCCCATGAACGTGTCAGCCTCAGTGGGGTCGCCTACCTTGACAGAGGAAACGGCGGTGAGGAACTTCTCGACGAATTGGTCGTAGACGGCGTCCGCGATGATGATGCGCTTGGCAGCATTGCAGGCTTGGCCGGTGTTGCCGAAGCGGCCGAACAGGGCGTGTGTTGCCGCTTGGTCGACGTCAGCGGAGTCAAGCACCAGGAAAGGGTCTGAGCCGCCGAGTTCCAGCACGACCTTCTTGAGGTTGCGGCCGGCAATTTCGGCAACGGCGGATCCTGCCCGCTCGGACCCCGTGAGTGAAACGCCCTGTACACGGGGATCGGCAATGATGTCAGCGATTTGTTCGTTGGTAGCGAAGACGTTGACGTAGGCACCTTTGGGAGCGCCGGCGTCCAGGAAGATCTGTTCCATGGCCAGGGCAGACTCCGGGCACTGCGGGGCGTGCTTGAGCAGGATCGTGTTGCCGTTCATCAGGTTGGGAGCGGCGAAGCGCGCCACCTGGTAATACGGAAAGTTCCAAGGCATGATGCCCAGGAGCACACCCAGACCTTCCTTGCGGACGATCGCCCTGCCGCCGGCTGCAACCTCAAGCTCCTCATCTTCCAGATAGGAGGGGCCGTTGTCGGCGTAGTAACGATAGATTGAGGCGACGGTGTCCACTTCAAGTTGCGCTTGGAAGATGGGCTTGCCCATTTCCCGGGTGACGATAGCGGCAAGCTCATTACGGCGCTCGGCGTAAAGCTCGGCGACACGTCCCAGAAGTTTTACGCGCTCGGTCAGCGTCGATTTGTTCCACTCCTTGAAGGCTGAGTGGGCGCTGGCTACTGCGGATTGGATTTCTGCGTCAGTGGCTGTGGCGTATTCCTTGACGGATTCACCGGTTGCCGGGTTGGTGACTGCATAGAGGCTCATGCTGTTCTCCTTCTAAGGTCCTGATCGCTCAGGGGAGGGCGATCTGCGGGTCGGTGATGACGTGAATGATGGCTGGGATGCGCTGGTTCTGTACGGCCTTAAGCGCGCGTTCGACGGCAATAGGTGCGTCGTCGTCGCTGGTGACGGTTTCGCCATGGCCCCCGAAGGCGCGGGCGAAGGCGGCGAAGTCGGGATTCTTCAGCTGGGTGCCGCTGACCCTGCCCGGGAAGTGGTGTTCCTGGTGGTCACGAATGGTGCCGTATTGGCCGTTGTCCATCACGATGACGAGCATTGCAGCCCCGTGCTGGACTGCTGTGGCAAACTCCTGGCCGTTCATCAGGAACTCACCGTCGCCTGCGATGGCGACCGCCAGTCGTTCCGGGCTCTCCAGGGAGGCCGCAACGGCTGCCGGGACGCTGTAGCCCATGGAGCCGTTGCGCATGCTCAGCTGGGACGGGAACACATTGGTGGGCAGGTACCGCTGGGCCCAGGCACAGTGGTTTCCGGCGCCGAAGCTGTAGACGGCGTCCTCGGGCAGGCGCTGGACCAGCTCGGAAACAACGGCGCTCATGTGGCCGGTTCCTTCGCGGGTGAGGGGGAGCGTAACCAGGTCCGGCAGCGCACTGAATGCGGCCTGAGCGGCGCGTCCGGCGGCACGCCAGGCGTCCCACTCTGCGGACTTGCCCAATTGGATGTCCTTGATGGCGTCGGCGAAGGCGACCGGGCTGGCAACGATGTGCGCGGTAACCGCGCCGGTGCGTCCGCGTAGGGAAGTGTCAATGTTCACGAGGATGTTGGTGGCATCCTTGGACTGGCGCAGGGTGTAGCCGTCCGTGGGTACGTCCGTGGGGAGGGCGCCAATGGCCAGCAGTACGTCGGCTTCGGCGAAGATCCGTGCCGTGTCTTGAGTGCGGCCGTAGCCCAGAGCACCGGCGTAAACCTCGGAGTTGAAGGGTATGCGGTCTGACGCGCGCCAGTCCTGGACCACCGGAATACCGTTCGCTTCAGCGAACGCGGTTACGGCAGCAGCGGCTTCGGCGGTCCAGCGCTGGCCACCCACGAAGATGGCGGGCTTCTTGGCGGTGGTAAGGGCCGCTGTGACCAGTTCCTGTTCCTTGGGGGAGACTGCGCCTTCGGCAACGGTGATTACTGGGTGGAGTTCGCCGGTGAACTCGTGGGTGATGACGTCTTCCGGCAGGCCGACGATGACCGGGCCCGGGCGGCCCGACTTGGCGGCGAAGAATGCTTCGGCCACAACTTCGGATGCACGGGAGGCTTCATCCAGCACAAATACGCGCTTGGCCTGGGTGCCGAACCAGGCGTTGGGGTCGAACTCCTGGAAGGATTCGCGCTGGCGGTCGGTGACCGGGATCAGGCCGACGAACAGGACCATCGGAGTGGCGTCCTGCCATGCCGCGTGGATAGCAACGTAAGCGTTGGCTGCACCGGGTCCGCGGGTCACCATGGCAACACCGGGCTCGCCGGTGAACTTGCCGTGGGCTTCAGCCATGTAGGCGGCGCCGCCTTCCTGGCGGCAGACGATGGTCCCGATCTCTGCTCCGTGGAGTCCGTCGAGGACGGCCAGGTAGCTTTCGCCCGGGACGGCGAAGACGCGGCTGACGCCGTGCAGGGCCAAAGACTCGACAATCGCCTGGCCGGCGTGCGTTTTCTTCTTCAAGGTGGTGCTCCTAAAACTTGTGTTGGGCCCTGCCATCGGGGGTGTGATCTGGTGCTGGCCGAGTGGCTGCCAGATGGGTGGTGTTCCCTCAAGTATTGGTAGTGACGTTCATGCTGTCTAATACTTGTAAAGTTGAAAGTTCATGCTGTGAAGGCATGCACTTGAGCAGTGGATTGCTCTAGAGGCTTCCGTGGGCCAGCTGTCCGCCCACCACGGTTGCGGTGACGTGGACGTCGCGGATGGCTTCTGCCGGAACGTCGTAAAGGTCCTCGGACAGTGCCACAAAATCCGCCAGCATGCCGTGCGTCAGCGATCCCTTGTAGCGATCCTCGTGGGCAGCGTAGGCGCTGCCTACCGTGTAGGCCCGTACTGCCTGGGCGACACTGATGCGTTCCTCGGGGACGAAGTCAACCCCGGAGGAGGTTTTGCGGTTAACCAGATCATGGATGTTCAGGAGGGGATCTGCGGAGACTACCGGCGCGTCAGTGCTCGCCGGAATTTCAATTCCGGCATCGAGCAGGCCTTTGACCCGGTAGGAGAGCCTCGTCCGTTCCGGCCCAAGGGCCCGGGCGGCACCATCTCCGAGTTCATTGACGAAGCGGCCCTGCGGAACGGGAATGAGGCCCAAAGAAGCCAGGCGCCGGATCTGCTCATTGCTGGCGACGTTGACATGCTCGATCCGGTGGCGGGCGTCCGGGCGGGGATGGAGCTGCTGGGCCTCCTCGAAGATATCCATTACCACGTCCAGTGCGGCGTCTCCGATTGCGTGGGCGGCGACCTGCCAGCCGGCATGATGGGCTCCCAGGATCCGACGCCGAAGGTCCTCTGCCGGGAACTGGAGAAGGCCGCGATTCTCGTTCCCCTCCTCCGCGTCAGCTTGGTAGTTGCAGCACATAAACGCGCTGCGGCCGATGAGGGAGCCGTCAGAAAGGATTTTGGCCGGGCCGAGCCTCAGCCACTCGTCGCCGAAGCCCGTCCTCATGCCTAGGTCAAGACCGAGTCGAGAAATAGCGCTGACGCCGTTCTTACCCTCGAAATCATCACCCAGGCTGTGGAGCGTGGTGAGGTATGGCATAACCGTGGCACGGACGCCCAGCAGACCGGCGTCGCGCGCGGCCTGGTAGCCGGCGATGTCGGACAATGAGTGGCCGATGTGTTGAGGGGCCCCCAGGCCGGGCTCGGTGATGCTGGTGATTCCCAGATTCAGCAATGCAGCGCTGCCTGCGCCCACCATGTCGGCGACGTCCTGCACGGACGGTCCGGGGATTGCGTCCATGACCAGCGCCCGCGCTGTCTCCTGGAGAAGGCCGACGGCCCTGCCCCCGGCGTCCACCGAAACCGCCCCTCCGTCGGGTGCCCTGACGTTCAGACGGCCCGGGTAGCCGGCGCGCTCAAAGGCCGCCGTGTTTGCTACGCCCATGTGCCGTGAGTTGTGCATCAGCCACACGGGGTGTCCGTGACTGATGGCGTCGAGTTGCTCGGCAGTTGGGTGTTGGTTGCCAAGGTAATTCTGGTCGTAGCCGGAGCCCTGGACCCAGGTCCCGGACGGCGCTGACGCGCACGCGCGTTCTACTGTGTCCAGGAGTTCGGCCATGGTGGCGCAGACGGCGGGCCGCAGGTCAGCCTGGAGGAGCGCTTGGCCTACATAGCTCAGGTGGCAGTGCGCATCGTTAAAGCCCGGGACGACGGCGGCGCCACGCAGGTCGTGTACGTGGCGGAAGAAGGACGGCGGCAGTTCGTCATCAAGACTGACGATGCGGCCGCCGTGGACCCCCACGCTGTGGGCCAGCGGTCGTCGGGCGTCTTGGGTGCGGAACGAGCCGTTGGTGTACAGCGCGTCGAAAAGCATGCACTTCTCCCGATTCTATGGCTGTGTCATTGACGTAAGCTCCAGTATCGGAACAGCCCCTTCATGCTGTCCAATACCTAATGGATTTCACTTCAATGCCTGATCGGCATAGGGGCGGGAAGTTAGTCCCTTATCAGGGCTCCCCGTTCGTTCAGGAATCCCCGCAGCCGAGTAGCTACCGCGCGGATGGTGTCCTCAGCGAAGTGCCCCGGGATCCATGCGGTGTGCAGTGGAAGGCGGAGGGCATGGCGGTGCTGTCCATGGCTGGCTGCGAGGATACGGATGGGATGTGTTCCATAGGCCGGGAGGTCAGTCGTGACGCCGACTCCGTGCCCGGCCGCTGCCAATGCCATGATGGTCTGGCCGTCGTCGCACTCTGAAACCCGTCGGAAGCTCAAGCGATCCTGGTTGAGGGCGTCATCGAGGATGTAGCGGCTTACACTGCGATGTGAGGGCAGGATGGCGTGCTGGTCGCATAGCTCACTCAGCGGGAGTTCGGTAACTCCGGCCTGGGCCCATTGGTGGTCCGCGGCGACGTACGCGGTCAGCGGGATGCTGCCTAGCGGCATGGTGGCCAGTCCCGGTTCCGGCGCGGCGGGGGAGACTGCAAAGTCGCTGCCGTGAAGGAGCGCCTCTGCGATGGCGAAGTGGCTTGTCTCGCGCGTGATGATCAGCGGATCCTCAGGGCCGGTAGTGGCGATGTAGGGCGCCAGGAAGCCGCGGACGGACGCGGCGGTCGCGGCAGCTACGAGTGTAGCCACCCGCCCTGCCCGCAAAGCATTGGCCGCATCCTCGAGGCTTTTGGTTTCCAGCATAAGGCGGCGGGCGGCGGGTACGAGGGCACGGCCTGCGGGCGTGAGCGCCAGCTTGTTTCCCTGCGCCTCAAACAGTTTGAGCTTGAGCTCATTCTCAAGCGTTTTAATTTGGCGGCTCAGGGCCGGCTGGGCAATGTGGATCTGCTCCGCGGCTGCCGTGACCGTGCCTGCGTCCACAACGGCAAGGAAATACTGCAGGCGGCGAAGGTTCATGAGCCCATGATGCCCTTTGGGCATGCTTGAGCGCAATAAGGGGTATTGGCAGGTATGTAGTAGCTCACAGTACGGTGATGCTCTCACAATCGACATTCAGCTATCCCTGAGAGACCTACCATGACTATCCCCACTTCGCGTTCCACCGCCCCCGCGGCGACCCGGTCAGGCCCCTCGAGCCCCGGAAAGGTCGTTGCCGCTGCTTTTATTGGCACCGCACTGGAGTGGTACGACTTCTTCCTGTTCGGCACCACGGCCGCTATCGTCTTCGCCCCGCTGTTCTTTCCCAGCAGCGATCCCGTCGCCTCCACCGTCTCGGCTTTCCTAAGCTTCAGCGCAGCCTTCGTTGCCCGGCCAATCGGCGCAATCATCTTCGGCCACGTCGGTGACAAGTATGGCCGGCGAGGCGCTCTCGTTGCCACCGTGATGCTGATGGGCGCGGCTTCCACCCTCATGGGCCTCTTGCCCACCTATGAGACGGCCGGCGTTGTTGCTCCCATCCTGCTGACACTTCTGCGCGCGGTCCAGGGTGTTGCAACCGGCGGTGAGTGGGGTGGGGCCACCCTGATGGCCATCGAATACGCCCCCGCCAAACGCCGCGGCCTTTATGCCGCACTGGTGCAGCTCGGTTCACCGGTGGGTACGCTGCTCTCCACCGGTGCGATCACCCTGGTTGCCCTGTTGCCCAGGGAAGACTTTATGGCCTGGGGCTGGCGCGTGCCGTTCATTGCCTCCATTGTCTTGGTCGGTGTGGCACTGTGGCTCCGCTGGAACGTGGAGGAAACCCCCGAATTCCAGGACCTCAAGGCAAGCGAGGGAACCAAGAAGGCTCCGGTCATCGAACTGTTTCGCAAATTCAAGGGGCGTCTGGCGATCGGAGTCTGCACCTACCTGGTGGGCAATGCCGGCTTCTTCATCCTGACCACGTTCATGATCAGCTATGTCACCCGTGTACTCGGCCTGCCGTCCTCGGTAATCCTTACTGCGATGACCATCGGTGCCGTCGCCCAGATGGTGATGACCGTCGTGGCAGGACGCCTCGCGGACCGGTTCGGGGCAGCGCGTGTGGGCATCATTGGCTACTCGATTTTCCTGTCCCTGGCGTTCCCGATTTTTGGGCTCGTGGATACTAAAGACCCGGGTCTGATCATCGTGGCCATGGTGCTGGCGTTCGGCCCCTGCGCCATCACCTACGCCATCATCGGCGCCCTGATCGACAGGCTTTTCCCCGCAGAGGTCAAGTACACGGGCATGGGTCTCTCGGCCAACCTTTCTGCAGTAATAGCCGGGTTTATGCCTGCGCTGGCAACGGTCTTCCTGTCCTTGTCCGGGAATGCTTCCTGGGGGCCGGCCACGCTCCTGGTGGTCATCGGCCTGATATCGCTCGGCGGCGCTGTCGTGACGTCCAGAGTTCCCCTGAGCGGTAAGTAGCCACGGGCCGGATGCAGGCTCGAGCAAGCACCTCCGCGGTTTGAACTGCCCAGTTCGGCTGCGGGGGTGCTTGCGTCTGACATATATGTCACTAAAGGTTGCTTGCCGCGCGTTCAGGGCTCTTGCCTGTAGCGGATGACGCCGCCGGTGACCGTCATGCGGACCTTGGTTTCCCTGACTTCGGCCGGGTCCGCCGAGAAGATATTCGTGTCCAGTGCGACAAAGTCCGCCAGCATCCCCGGGACCAGCCTGCCCTTGGAGTCCTCCTCACCGGAAGCGTAGGAAGGGCCCACGCAGTAGCCATGGAGCGCCTCAGCCAAGGTGATCCGCTCTTGCGGTTCCCAGCCGCCGTCAGGCCTACCCTCCCGGGTTGTCCTCGTCATAGCGGCATGGAGGCCGTGGAACGGATTGGGAAGTTCCACAGGGGAGTCGGAGCCGAAGGCGACGGTTGCTCCGGCACCCAGCAGGCTGCGCCATGCGTAAGAGGCCAGGTTGCGGCCCTGCACCATGCCCAGGATGGGAAGGTCGCTGGGGCAGTGCTGTGGCTGCATGGACGCTACAACGCCCAGAACTGCCAGGCGCTGAACATCCGCGGGCTGCAGGAACTGGACGTGTTCAATGCGGTGCCGCAGATTGTGTCGGGCGGTGAGGTCCTGAATCCGGGAGAGTGCGTTGAGCACCAGATGGTTGGCGCGGTCTCCGATGGCGTGGACAGCAACGGCAATTCCCGCCGTGGCGGCGCTCGTTGCCAGCGCCACCAGCTCGGGGAAGGCCGTGACCTCCATGCCATGGCCGGTGCCGCCCGGAAAGGGCTCGCTCATGTGGCAAGTGTGGGAGCCTGCCGCCCCGTCCGCGAAAATCTTCACGGCCCCGTGGCGGATCCAGCTGTCACCCTGACCTGTGCGGAGCCCTGCCCGGATGGAGTCCTGCAGGTCGTCCTGGGCAAGCAGTTTGTGTACGCGCAGGGCCAGCGCTCCTTCGTCGCGGAGCTGCGAGTAGGCCGCCAGTGCATCGGCTCCATCAATGTCATGGACGCCCGTCAGGCCCAATGACAGCAGGTACTGCTGCGTTTCCCGCAGTTGTTCCGTGAGATTGCCCGAGACTCCGGAAGCCGCAAGTCTGCGGACCGGGTACACCGCGCTTTCCCGCAGGAGTCCGGTTGCCTCCCCGTCAGTATCCCGGACGATTTCACCGCCGGCAGGATCCGGAGTCATCCGGTCAATTCCTAGCGCCCGCAAAGCCTGGCTGTTGGCCCACACGGTATGGCCGTCGGCGCTGGTCAGCGCCACGGGGTTCCTTGGTGCTACGGCATCCAGCCCGGCGTGGTCCGGCTGGACGGGGTGCTTCCATCTGTTGAAGTCCCACCATCCGCCGAAGATCCATTCGCCCTCCCGGTAGCGCGGCAGTACTGCGCGGACCCCGGCCAGCGCTTCTTCCAGGCTCTCGGCCCGCCGAAGGTCAACCTCCTGCCGGGAACGGGCCAAGCTGGCCGTGTGGATATGGGCATCCGTGAGCCCGGGAATGACCACAGAGCCTTCAAGATCCACAACTCTCGTCCCGGCCGGGGCGTGAGCGTGAAGTTCCGGGCCCGATCCTGCCGCCGCAATGATGCCCTGGTCCACCAGGAGAGCAGCGGCCCGCGGCTGATGAGGGTTGAGAGTGTGGAAGACACCGTTGGTAAAGAGGGTGGGAGTCACGGACTCAGGGTAAGCGCCTTGAATTGGGAATGCAGTCTCGCTCCGCAACAAGTAAGTCATATACCGTCCCCGTGGTCACGAAAAGGTAACTGCGGGACGGCTTTCCCACGACAGTGCGTCCCTAAAGTGGCGGAATCACTGAGCCAGACCCGCGAATATGCCGAATAGGTATAGAGGGTTTGCAAAATGAGTCTTAGACGTTCTGGGATGTGCCTTCGCATACTCGATCAGCAGGTGTTTTGCGTGACTCACGCCACACCGCCTCGTGCACCCGTATCGGACCAAAACAGAGGACCATTCGTGAAACAGAATTCCCAGTCAACGGCAGACAACGTCGCCCGCCGTGGCGGCAGGATCGTCCCGCTGGCCGCCGCAGTCGCGGTCATCGCCGTAGCTACCGGCTGCACTACCGGAGGCACGGGCTCGGCGCCCGCTGCAGCCGGGCAGGTTTCCACCGACACCATCCGGACTGTCGTCAACGCAGACCCCACAAGCTTCGCACCGGTTGAAGTGCGTAACGCCGACGACTACACCTTCAACCGGTTCTTGTTTTCAACGCTGGTGCGCCGTGACGAGAACAATAAAATCGTTTCGGACCTTGCCAGCAAATGGGACATCACTCCCACGCAGGGCACCTTCACTATCCGGGACGGCGCCACCTGTTCGGACGGCACGCCCATCACGGCCAGCGTGGTCGCCGAATCCCTCAAGGTCTTTGCCTCACCGGACAGCAAGTCCAGCTTCCGCACCCTCGTTTTGGGTGACGGTCCCGCCACCGTCACCGCCGACGACGCCGCCAGCACAGTCACGGTTAAGCTTGCCCAGCCCTGGACCGACCTCCTGCAGGGCATGAGCCTGCACGCCACCGGCATTGTCTGCCCCGCCGGCCTCAAAGACCCCAAGGCCCTGACGGCAGGTGATGTCCCCGGTGCGTTCTCCGGCCCGTACACGCTTACCAAGAAGCAGCACGGCGTTAGCTACACCTTCACGCTGCGGGAGGACTACAAGACCTGGCCGGCCTATGAATCCAAGATCGAGGGCACGCCAGCCAAAACCATTGAGGCCAGCGTCAACGCCAACGCCAGCGCCGTATCCAACGAACTCCTGACCGGAACCCGCGACATCGCCAATATCCGCGGCAAGGACACTTCGCGCTTCGACGGCAACAAGGACTTCACCACGCAGGTCATCCCGCAGGGCAGCCTCTACATAATGTTCAATGAACGTCCCGGCCACCCCTTCACCGACGCTGCCCTCCGAAAGGCCGTTGCACAGGCCCTGGATGCCAAGGCATTCAACCAGGCCGCCTCCGGCGGGCTGGGAGAAATCTACTCCTCGTTCGCCCACCCGGGCGTGCCCTGCTCCAGCAAGGACACCGGCATGCTCATCAAGCCAGACCCCTCAGCAGCTGCGAAGACCCTCGCCGGGGTGAAGATCCGCATGGTCGGAGCACAGGTGTTCGGGCCCAACGGTGCGGCCAACACCTACGTTGCCGAAGCCCTCCGCGCAGCCGGCGCTGACATTGAGCTGCGGAACGTGGACCTCGCCACCTGGAGCACCGACTTGACCCAGAACATCGACAGCTGGGACGTCACCGTTATGGGCGGCATCAACGCCGGCGGCACCATGTACGGGGCGCTCTCCCCGGTCATTGGCACCCCCGTTGAAAAGGGCGGACTCAACTGGGGCGGCCTGGAGAACCAGCCTGTCCTGGACATCGTGGCCAAGGCCATGACTCAAACCGATGATACCCAGCGCTGCACCACCTATAAGGACGCGCAGAAGATCATGATCCAGGAAGCCCACGTGGTGCCCTTGTCTTCCCTTCCCTCCCAGGTGACCATCCGGTCCGGCTTCGCCATGCACACCTTCAATGGCCAGCCGGACGAGAGCACCATGCGGATCACGAAGTAGCGAAGAAACCAACCATGACTTCTTCGATTGTTGTTGAGGCTTCCCGCACTCCCGGCGTTGGTGCCGGGAGTGCGGGGGGCCGGTTTATCCGCCACCCGTGGGTGGGGTTTGTGTTGCGCCGGCTTGGCGGGCTGGTGCTCTCCTTTGTGGTGCTGACCGTCGTGACGTTCCTGATCGTGCCCTTGATTCCGGGGGATCCTGCGGTGATCGCGGCCGGCGACGGGGCAAGCCCTGCCCAGGTTGCGAGCGTTAGGGCGGAGTTGGGTTTGGATTTGCCGGTGCTGACGCAGTTTGTAAATTATGTGTCCGGTGTTCTTCGCCTGGACATGGGCAACTCTTTTGTCAGTGGCGAGAGCGTTTCCACTCTGATCTTTACGCGCTTTCCGTTCACAGCGGAGATCGCTCTGCTGGCCATCGTGCTGGTGCTGCTGCTCTCCGTGCCGCTGGGCATGATCGTGGCGATCCTTACCCGCGGTGGCCGGAACAAGTGGCTGGACAACATCTTCAACTTCCTGACCAGCCTGATCTACTCAGTCCCGCAGTATGTAGTAGCGACGTTGCTCGTGGTGGTATTTGCCGTGACGCTGCGCTGGTTTCCGGCGGCGGGTGCTACGACCCTGAGCTCGCTGGTGCTTCCCACCGCTGCCCTGATGCTGGGGCCCGTCTGTGTGATCTCCCGGATCGTGCGGCGGGAAACGGCCGTGGTCCTGAACAAGGACTACATTCGCACGGCCCGCGGCTGGCGGCTGGGCGCGCTGCGAACCAACCTGCGCTACGTCCTGCCGAACCTGGTCACCACGACGTTGACACTCTCGGGGCTCATCCTGGCCGCGCAGCTGGGCGGCGCGGTAGTCATCGAGACCGTCTTCGCCTGGCCCGGCTTGGGCCAGGGGATCGTGAACGCTATTTTGCAGCGTGACTACCCGGTTATCAGGGGCATCATCTTGATTCTGGGCCTGCTCGCGACCCTCATCATCACCATGGTGGACCTGATCCTGGCCATCATCGATCCCCGCAACCTCGGAGGAACCTCAAGTGACGTCTAGGTTTAGGAGCAAGGAGTTCTGGACTCCTGCCATGATCACCGGTGGCGGTCTGCTGATGGCGCTGATCCTCATCGCCATCATCGCCCCGTCGACCATGAAGCAGGCGGCTGAACAGCTGACCCCCCATGCCGCCCTGGGGCCCAGCGCCGAGCATTGGCTGGGCACCGATGATTTCGGCCGGGACCTGCTCGCCCGCGCCCTGGTGGCGACCCGGCTGACGCTGCTGATGACTGCCGGTGCGGCCGCAATCTCGGTGGTGTCCGGTGTGGTAATCGGCTTGGCCATCTGGCTTTCGGGCCGGCGGGTCCGCGAGATTGCGCTGCGCATCCTGGAAACCGCCGTCGCGTACCCGTCCCTGATCTTCGCCCTCGTGATCGCCGCCGTCCTGGAACCCGGCGTTTCCTCAGCTGTCATCGCGATCGGAATTGCCGGGATCCCCGGCTTCGCTCGGATCACCGCCAACCTGGCGTCCGCCGTGTCCAGCAGCGACTATGTGGTCACCGCACGCCTGCTGGGCGTCAGCCCGGTACGGATCGCGGCCCGGCACATGCTGCCGAACATGGCCGAGCCGCTGTTGATCCTCTCCGCCACAGTCTTCGCGCTGTCCCTCGTGGAGATCTCCGCGCTGTCCTTCATTGGCTTGGGCGTCCAGTCCCCTGAATATGACTTCGGCCGGCTCCTCAACGACAGCCTCGGCGCCCTTTACACTCAGCCGGTCGAAGCGGTGGGCCCCTCGGTGATGATTGCCCTGACAGGCCTGTCGGTCATGCTGATCGGGGACGCCCTGGCAGCACACGCGGACCCGCGCGCCAAGCGCAGCTTCTTCCGGCGAGTCCTGGACCGGAACCGGACCGTGCCCCTCGCGGAGAGTGACACTGCACTGGTGCGGGTTAAAAACCTGCGGGTGAGCATCCCGGGCCGGCAGGAGCTGGTCAAGGGCGTGTCGTTCTCGATCAATCCAGGCGAGGTTGTTGCCTTGGTAGGCGAGTCCGGATCCGGTAAGTCCCTGACCGCAATGGCCGTGGCGGGCTTGCCGTCCGAGGACTTGGCCGTGGACGCGGACCTGCTGCGGGTTGGGGATATGAACATGCTCGCCGCCCCGGACCAGTCCCGACTGGCCAAAGAGATCAGCATCGTGTACCAGGACCCCGGAACCACGTTCAATCCTTCCCTGCGGATGGGCTCCCAACTGACCGAAGTACTCCGGACCCACCTGGGCATGGGCCGGGCCGAGGCACGCGAAGTCATCGTCAATGCCCTGGCCAGCGTAAACATCACCCAGCCCGCGCACCGGCTCAGGCAGCACCCGCACGAGCTCTCCGGCGGAATGCGGCAGCGGGCCATGATCGCCGCCTCGATCGTCACCTCACCCAAACTCATCGTCGCCGACGAACCTACGACGGCGCTGGACGTCACCGTCCAGGCCGAAGTCCTGCGCCAGTTCCGCCGCATCCACCGGGAACAAGGCACCGCGATGCTGTTCATCTCCCACGACCTCGCCGTAGTGGAGGCCCTGTGCGACACCATCCTCGTCATGAAATCCGGCGAAATCGTTGAGCGGCTTACCGCCGCTGAACTTGCCGCCCGGAAGGTAACCCACTCCTACACCAAAGCACTGCTCGCCGCGATCCCTACCCTGGAACTCGGCTCGGCCCCCGCTACCTCAGGAGCTCCAACGTCATGAACGCCAACGCACAGATACCTCCGGCAGTCCTGGGCCCGCAGCCGGCGGGCCTGGGGCGCCGGGCAGCACTCGCCGCCGGAAAAGCCGAGGGTCCCGCTGCCCCACACGCTGCCTCAGTCACCAACCTCAATGTTCGCTTCGGCGCCGCCCACGTCCTGAAGGACGTCATCATGGCAGTGCCCGCCGGCACCGTGGTGGGGCTCGTCGGCGAGTCCGGATCCGGGAAGTCGACCCTCGGCAAGACCCTGGTCGGGATCAACAAACCCGCCAGCGGCGAGATCACCATCGGCGGAGAGGACTTCACCCGTATGCACGGAAAGCGCCGTCGGCAGATGCGCCGCGAAGTCCAGTACATCCCGCAGGACCCCTACTCCTCGCTCAGCCCCCGCCGCACCACCGGGCAAACCTTGGCCGAGGCGCTGGACCCCCACGGAGCCAACCCCATGGAGCACCGGGAGGTCATCGCGGCGGCCTTGGAACGGGTCAAGTTGGATCCATCGGCCGCGGAGAAATACCCGCACGAGTTCTCCGGCGGGCAGCGGCAGCGGATCGCGATCGCCCGGGCTCTCATGCTCGAACCGAGGCTGGTGATCGCGGACGAAATCACCTCCGCCTTGGACGTTTCCGTGCAGGCTGACATCATCCGGCTCCTCCAAGGCATGCGCGGGAAGGTGGACAGCGCCATGCTGTTCATCTCCCACAACCTCGCCGTTGTCCAGCAGGTCTGTGACGAAGTCATGGTCATGTACCAGGGCCGCATCGTCGAACAAGGCCTTATCGAATCCGTCTACCGGAACCCCCAGCACGACTACACCAAAAAACTCCTCGCCTCAGTCCCCGGCTCACCCGCCTTCACCCTCGACTAAAGGTCATCAGAATGCAGTCCCGACGCCGACGGAGCATGCATCACCGGGTTTGCGCCGTCGCTATTCGCTGACGGACTCCATAGCTACGCAGCGATTCAGGATAAATGGACGCCAATGTTTATGCCTAACCGGTATGAGGATCGTGCGATATTGGTCGTGGACGGCAAGTCGCGCAGCTCACATACTCGAATGAGCTAGACCACGTGTTTGTGGCTAGCAGCCTATTCGAAGGGAACACTCCGTGTCGGCCGCAAAAATTCTTGAAGACGCACGCGAACTCCATGGCGACATCGTCCAGCTGCGCCATGACCTCCACCGCCATCCCGAGCTCGGACTGGAACTGCCCCGCACCCAGGAGAAGGTCCTGGGTGCGCTGTCCGACCTGCCACTGGAAATAACCCTTGGAAAAGGGCTTACCTCGGTAGGGGCGGTCCTGCGCGGCACGGCACCTGACAAGTCAGCAAACAAAAGCCGACCCACTGTCCTGCTCCGTGCGGACATGGACGCGTTGCCGCTCCAGGAAGAAACCGGGGTCGAATACACCTCGGCCGTGGCTAACCGTATGCACGCCTGCGGCCACGACCTGCACACTTCGATGCTTGTCGGAGCGGCGCGCCTGCTTTCTGAGCGGCGCCATCAGCTCGCCGGCGACGTCGTCCTGATGTTCCAGCCTGCTGAGGAACAGCTGGCGGGCGCGCCCATGATGATCGAAGAAGGCATCCTGGAGCTTTCCGGCCGACGGGCAGACGCAGCCTACGGACTCCACGTTTTCAGCGCCGGCGGTAATACCGGACGGTTTGAAACGAAGCCCGGTGTCATGATGTCCGCCGCGGATGCCTTGTTCGTCAAGGTCATTGGCCGTGGCGGCCACGGATCCGCACCACACCAAGCCAAGGACCCGGTTCCCGTCATGGCGGAAATGATCCTCGGCCTCCAGCACATGGTGACGCGGCAGTTCAACGCCCACGACCCCGTGGTTATCTCGGTGGGAATGGTCAAAGCAGGTGAAGCGGTCAACGTTATCCCCGACACCGCGGAATTCGGTGCGAGCCTGCGGATGTACTCGGCTGAGGCGCGGACCAGGATGCAGTCGGCCATTCCGCGGCTGCTCGAAGGAATCGCGTCAGCCCACGGCCTGGACGTCGACGTCAACTACCACGTCGGCGGGCAGGTGACCGTGACTGATGAAGCGCAAACCGCCTTTGCCGTCGACCAAATTACTGGGCTCTTCGGCTCCGAACGCCATCACCGCCTCGCCGCACCCCTGGGCGGATCCGAAGACTTTGCCGACGTCCTCGCCAAAGTTCCAGGCAGCTTTATCTGCTTGGACGCCACGCCCATTGGTGGGGGAGCCGACACCGCGTTCAACCATTCACCCCGCGCCACATTCGACGACAGTGTCCTGGTTGACGGGACTGCACTCTACACCCAGCTTGCCGTGGCCCGCCTCGCCCAGCTTGCCGTCTGACCATCCCCCCACCCACAGCTCTTCCACTCAAGGAAATCCAGTGATCCACAAACCAGCTCCCGGCGCCCCAGCAGCGGCTGCCGAAATTGCCGCACCTGTGGCGCCAAACAAAGCTACAAAAGCCCAGCGCCAGACCCTGTTCGCCACCGGACTGGGCAACGCCCTTGAATGGTACGACTGGGGCATCTACTCCGCATTCGCCATTTACTTCGCCACCGAGGTCTTCAACCCCAAGGACCCCCTGGCAGCGCTGCTGGGAGCCATGGCTGTCTTCGCGGTCGGCTTCATCGCGCGGCCCCTCGGCGGCTTCGTATTCGGATGGCTGGCAGACCACATGGGTCGGCGTGCCTCCATGATCTCCACAGTGGGGCTGGCATCGTTTGGGTCGCTGATGATCGCCTTGGTACCCACCTACAATGCAGCCGGCGCCTGGGCCGCCGTTGTCCTCCTCACCGCACGCCTGCTCCAAGGCCTGGCACACGGGGGCGAGATGCCCTCGGCGCAGACGTATATCTCCGAGGCCGCCCCTGCAGCCCGCCGCGGACTCTGGTCCTCCCTGATTTACGTCTCAGGCACTTCCGGTGTGGTTATCGGGCTGCTCTTCGGCTATTTCCTCAACCTGGTCCTGAGCAAGCAGGACATGCAGGCCTGGGGCTGGCGTATTCCGTTTATCATCGGCGCAGTGCTGGGGCTCTATACCCTCATCGCACGTTCACGGATGAAAGAGACGGAAGCCTTTATGGAGGTCAAGGCCAGTGTCCGCGAACCGGTCTGGCCCGAAATTCGCAGGAACTGGCGCTCGGCGCTGCGGGTGATCGGCCTCGGAGTCGGTGCCACCGTGTGCTACTACGTCTGGTCTGTCAGTGCAGTCCAGCAGGCCGTCCTCATCCACAAGATGGACCAGGGCACCGCACTGCTTGCCAGCGTCCTGAGCAACGTCGTCCTGATCATCTCGCTACCCTTCTGGGGCAAGTTCTCGGACCGCTTCGGCCGCCGCGCAAACATGCTCATCGGCACTGGCGTCCCGATCGTGCTGTTCCCGCTGCTGGTCAACACCATCGGCCAGAGCTTCTGGTCCCTCTTCCTCCCGGCAACCCTCATCCTTGTGTTCATGGGAGCCGTACTGTCCATCTCTCCCGCCGTCTTCGCCGAGATGTTCCCGACCCGCATCCGAACCGTGGGTGTGGCTGTTCCGTACGCTGTCGCCGTCGCAATCTTCGGCGGGACCGCGCCCTACCTACAGAGCTGGACGAATGCTACCTTCGGTCCCGCAGCGTTCACCGTCTACGTTGTAGCCCTCCTGGCCATCTCCACTCTGGTGGCTTGGAAGCTGCCCGAAACCAAGGGCAAGGACCTGACGAAGTAGTACCGCCAGCCGTAAACACTTTCAGGAGGATTCGATTGCTTATCGACGCCATATTCACCAACGCACGCATCCGAACACTGGATCCGGCGCGTCCTGCCGCCAGCCGGATAGGCGTCACACACGGGCGGATCGTCGGGCTGGATTCCGATCTCGACGGCGTGACCGCCCGCCGGACTATTGACCTTCAGGGGGCTCCTGTCCTGCCGGGATTCCATGACGCCCACAACCACCTGTCGTTTACGGGAGCCCGCCTTGCCTCACTCGACCTGAGGCACGGCGTCATTCAATCAACGGACGCCCTTTACGCGGCCGTAGCCCGGAAGGCGGCGGAGCTTCCCGCTGACGGGTGGGTGCGCGGTTCCGGTTATGACCAGAACTTTCTGGGCGGGCACCCGACCGCCGAGCGACTCGATGCCGCAGCCGGGGGACGTCCCGTGATCCTCGAACACGTCAGCGGGCACATGATCACCGTGAGCACCCGGGCTTTTGAGCTCGCGGGCTATCCAGGCCGTCACGGTGTTCCGGATTTCGACGGCGGATTTGTGGCTCGGGCTGCGGACGGACGGGCGGAGGGGCTGCTGCAGGAAAGGGCAATGTCTTTCATCTATGAACTGGTTCGCCCCATGGGACTGGACGAAGTGCAGCGCAACCTCGCCCTGGCGGGGGAGCAGGCGCTGCGGTACGGGCTCACGTCCATAACGGAGCCCGGCATTGGTGCCTACAAAATGGTCGGGAATTCGCCGGTGGATTTCCACTCCTACCAGCAGGCAGTGGAAAACGGGGTGCTTTCCACGCGCGTAACCCTGATGCCGTACTGCACCACCCTGCACGACGTTGAGGGCTTCAAGGACGGGGGCTGGTTCGGCCTGGATCTCGGGATCCGTACAGGCTTGGGCAACGACCGGCTGCAGATTGGGCCTGTGAAGATCGTTTCCGACGGTTCGTTTATCGGCCGTTCCGCGGCCATGCACCACTGCTATCACGGCGAGCCGGACAACCACGGAGTCCTGCTATTCGACCCGGCCGAGCTGCAGGCCATGATCATCGGAGCTCACGAGGCGGGCTGGACTGTGGCAACCCACGCGATCGGTGACGCCGCCATCGACCACGTGATGGACGCCGTCGAGAAGGCCCAGCGGAATCACCCCCGGCCCGAAGCGCGGCACCGAATTGAACATTTTGCTCTTGCCACCGACGCCCAGATCACGCGTGCCGCCGCGCTTGGGCTCACGGCTGTTCCGCAGGGAGTCTTCATCTCGGACTTCGGCGACGGCATGATAGCTGCGGTTGAACCGGAGCTGGCACCGCTGATCTACCGCATGAAGTCACTCCTGAAGGCCGGCATGGTTCTTCCCGGCTCCTCGGATTCACCGGTCTCGGACGGGAATCCGCTGGTGTCCCTTCACGACATGGTGAACCGGCGGACTAGCTCCGGGACCCTGCTGGGGCCTGACGAGCGGCTCACCGTGGAAGAAGCCGTGCGGGCGTACACCTTTGGTTCGGCGTACGCAGTAGGCCAGGAACGGGACAAAGGCCAGTTGCGCGTAGGGCAGCTGGCAGATTTTGTGGCTCTTTCCGACGATCTCTTCGCCATCCCCGAAGAGACCATTCGAAACGTGACGGTCGGAGCCACCGTGATCGGCGGGGAAGTGGTGTTCAATGACGGGGTCCTCGGCGATGGAGAGTCAAGGATGGAGACCGCGTCGATCCTTGCCGGCTAGTTCAGACACGCGCGGCTTCCCGATGGACCGCCACATTCCATTTCGGAGGCCAACCTGGTCCGTGGCTCCCTTGGGGCTCGAGTGGAACACTGGCAATCATGCACAGCATCGAGCTGCCGGCGAGTTCGATCGCCGGCACATCCGGAAATAGAGTCAGCTGAAAGCGGCGGCGCCGATGTGGTCGGTTACCCGCGAGGTCGGCATATTCATTGAGAGGGATGACATTGGAGTGGAACATTGACGAAATCGCTTGTTGGGTGGCGGCGGGATGTCCACGCCCATCCGAAACTCGGTTTCCAGGAGAAGCGCACTTTCGAATCTAGTGGCAAGCCTTTTAAAGAATTTCGGGTCTTGCGGTTTACCGACCAACTGCCACGAGCGCCGTGGCCATCCTAAGCGGCGCCTGCCGCGGCCGAAAAGTCGTCCTCCGGGCAGAAATGGATGCCCTTTCGGGCAAGAACAGACGGGTGAGTCGTTCGTATCGCAGACCCCAGGGGTGATGGGTGTGCTCGCAGAGCTCTCGCCAGGGGCGTCTTTCCAGCCTGGCGATCCCGGGTCGGTCGGCCGATTTGCTGGTGCTCCGCCGTGGCTGGCGCTAAGAGCAATGCCGCCAGACGCCTGGTCTGGCGGCATTTCTACAAATGTGGACTGGGTTCATGTAGGGGAGGACCGCTGCGGTCGCTACTTCCCCGAGTTGCCGCCGTCGTTCGTGTGGCTGATGGAGGCGACGGCGCCGGTCGGCTCGTTGAGCAGGACCTTGTCGTTGCGTTGGTGGGGGAAGTTAAACATGGCATTCACGGAGCCGGCGGTGGCGTCGGCGGATGAATCGCCGATCCGGCCGGTGCGCCAGTTGTCCTCGATGAAGCGCAGGATGGAGGCCTGGTCGGTCTGGGTGTGGTCCACGAAGTTCTTCTTCGCGTAGGGGGAGATGATCACGAGTGGCTGGCGTACTATATGCCGGCCCGGGCGGGTCAGTCCCGGTGGGCCCGGGTGACGAAGTGGTCAACCCGGTGGTCAGGATACCTTTCCGCCCG
>NZ_JAGGPP010000003.1:176530-186457 GCF_018613755.1 Arthrobacter sp. ISL-72 | reverse complement strand
TAATTCAGCAGGCTCCTAGGGCTGCGGCGCTAAGGCTACGGCCGGAACTTCGCCAGCCAGCTGCTGACGGAATCCAACGAAGAATCCACCGAAGAATCCAGTGCGGAGTCGAGCAGGTCCGCGCTGGATTCTTCCGTTTTCCGGCTGTTCTGCCCCCGGAGCCCGATACTGCCTTCCCCCAACTTCGTGGCGCCTTCCTCGGCAGCCGATGTGGCCTGGGCCGTGGGGGCGCCGCGCTGTGGCAGTAATCGGGCCCCGGACTGTTCCGTCGGATCGGCCTGATTCCTGCTGACGCCGAGAGTTTCGCCACTCCGTTTCGCTCCGTTGGCCCCGCCGCCTGTGGTTCCCGGAACCCGTTGCTGGCCCTTAGCCGGCGGCAGGACCTGTTCTGAACCCGGGCCTGCCGGTCCGCCCCCATCGGCGGTCGCGGGGCCGGGCCGCTGGGCATCCGGCTCTGCGGCCCGGTCCCCTGCCGACGGCTCCTCCTCGAGCTGGAGGAACAGTGGCACAGCGCGTTTGCCGCGGCCATCACGGTCCGCAGCCGCCGGCGCCACGGGAAGGGTCCAGCCAGGAGTCCAGTCCGTGGTCAGCTGCTGCACGGACCAGGGTCCGGTGCCGTCTCCTGTTGCCTGGTTCGTGGCTGCCACACCGCTGACTCCGAGTCCCATTCCGGCCAGGACGGCAAGGCCCACTACTGCGGGACGGTGCTTGCGCAGCCAACGCTGCCGGGTCAGTTCATCCTGCGGGCCGGACAGCAAGGTGGCAAGCTCGGGGCACGGAGCGGGTGCGGGCAGCTGGGCCAGGGCCGCAATGGACAGGAGGGCAGCCCTGAGATCGGGCACGTCAGTGTGGCCGGCGTCGAGCAGGAACCGGTCAACGGTCCCACCGGAAAGGTCATCCCTGGTTATCATGGCGCCACGTAGTCCTTTACGGCCGAATGTTCACGGAGTTTGTCCAAAGCACGTCGCTGAAGCTGCTTTACCGCTCCGGCACTTTTCCCCATGATTTCGGCCACTTGCTCCACGGTGAGATCTGCGATGATCCGCAGGGTCAGCACCTCTTTTTGCTCCTCCGCCAGGACCTGCAGGAGTTCCAGCACTTCCCCGGGCGCCACAAGCAACATGGCCGCAGCTTCGGCGGACGAAGTGGACCGCAGGTCATTCTCGGGTTCGTACGACTGCCTGGCGGGGGTCCGGCTTTGCCTTCGGTGGTCGTCGACCATCCGGGCATGAGCCACCGAGAACAGGAAGGTCCGGAGCCCGTTGGCACCGCCGCGGATGGTGTCTATCCGTGGCAGAACGGCCAGGAAGACCTCCTGCATGGTGGCCTCCGGGTCTTCAACGCCGCGCGCGGTCAGGTACCCCAGCACCTGCGACGCGCAACTCCGGTAGACAAGACTGAACAACTCGGCATCGCGGCCCTTGAGGGCGCGCAGTGAATCGTCGGTCAGTGCGTCAGTCACGGACGTGCGGCTTTCGTTCAAGGAGGATGGCTCATCGACTTGCCATCATGTTGCGGAGGGGCTGTTGGCCCGCTGAACAACTTTACCCCGGGTAACCAAGGGGAATTGTCGTCAGGGTCCGCACACTCCTGGGCAGGCTTCCTGCTAAACCGGCTTCGGACAAAAAGGGCCGGGCCGGAACTTGATGGGGGACAGTTCCGGCCCGGCTCTCTTTTTGCAGTCAAGCGCCGGGTTCGAACCTGATGGGGGACAACTTCGAACCCGGCGCTTTCATAGGGGTAATCGCCACGACCCTGTCCGGGGTTACGCGTAAACAAAAAAACTTTGAAAAGTTTTTTCAGCAGCCCGTGAGCAGGCGGGACAGCGCCGTTGCCAGCTCCCCGGCGTCGCGGCCGAGGCGGCGGCCTGTCTCGCGTGCCCGGTCCATCCGCCCGGCCTGGAGCTCAAAGTCGATGAGCAACGCGACCAGTCCCAGCCTGTTGGCACCTGCCATCGAGGCTGACGATGCCAGGCTCTGCGCGGCGGCGCTGGCGGCCTGGACATCACGCGCATCCAAGGAGCTGACCACGTTGGCCACCCGTGACGGGAGCAGCACGAGGAACAGGTTCAGGAACTCGAGCAGCCTGCTCTGCGAGTGAACCTCCCCTGCAAGCTCCTGAACCCGCACGGGATCAAGGACTGGTGCATGGTTGATGCGGGCACGGTACCGGCGCGGCCCTTGGTCCGGCACTGCGGCCGGGGCTGAACGACCTGCAGCTGTCCCGTTTTGTCCTTTGTCTATCTTCAAGCTGAGACCCATGACGTCCATCCCCTCCACCGATCGGTCCGGCGGCTTGCCTGCGGGACCCACTCCCAGCGAGGCTCCGGTGAATCCAAGATAAGGTCGGCGGACACGCCGGTCACGAGTGACCGGTACCCGGAATGGCCGGGGCAGCCAGCCGAGTGGCGCGTTCTGCTACCCGCGGGCGCCCCCGCGTTCCACGGTTCTAATCGCTCGGCCCTGGTCCCTCGGCAGGTCCCGATCGTGTAACACTCCTTCCGCAGGGGTTACCGCGCCGGGCTGCGGATGTCACGATACGGGCATGAGTGAGGAAGTGATGGCCCCATATGCCGCCGGCGCGGCAGCGGCCCCGAAACATGAGTCACGACTGATTAGTGCCGGATCCGCAGCGACCCGGGCCATGCGCGAGCAGGCCCGCCGTCGCCGCGACGCCGAAACCAAGCTGCAGCTGCATCTGCTGCAGATCCGGAACAAGCAGGCAGGCAGCCAGCCGGCCTCATAGGGCATTACAACTGATTTACGCAGTCCAACCGACGCCCTACAACCTATACAACGACGGCGGCAGGCCACCTTTCCAGGTGACCCGCCGCCGTCGGACGTTAATGAGCGTCAGCGGTTATCAGTCGAGGATCAAGTCGTTGACCACGATGGTCTGGTCGCGGTCCGGACCGACGCCGATCGCCGAGAACCGCGTGCCGGACAGCTTCTCCAGCGCCAGCACGTAGTTTCGCGCATTCTCCGGAAGGTCTTCCAGGGTCCGCGCTCCGGTGATGTCCTCGGTCCAGCCCTCGAAGTACTCGAAGATCGGCTTGGCGTGGTGGAATTCGGTCTGGGTCATCGGCATTTCCTCGTGCCGGACGCCGTCCACGTCGTAGGCCACGCAGACCGGGATCTGCTCGATGCCCGTGAGCACGTCCAGCTTGGTGACGAAGTAGTCCGTGAAGCCGTTGACGCGGGAAGCATGCCGGGCCAGGACGGCGTCGTACCAGCCGCAGCGGCGCGGGCGGCCGGTGTTGACGCCGAACTCGCCGCCGGTCTTTTGCAGGTACATGCCCATCTCGTCGAACAGTTCAGTGGGGAACGGGCCGGCGCCCACACGCGTGGTGTACGCCTTGATGATGCCGATGGAGCGCGAGATTCGGGTGGGGCCGATGCCGGAACCCACCGAGGCGCCGCCAGCCGTCGGGTTGGAGGACGTAACGAACGGGTAGGTGCCGTGGTCCACGTCCAGGAAGGTGGCCTGGCCGCCCTCCATGAGCACCACTTTGCCCTCGTCCAGTGCCTTGTTCAGGACGAAGGTGCTGTCAATGACCAGCGGCCGGAGGCGTTCGGCGAAGGACAGGAAGTATTCCACGATCTCGTCGACTTCGATGTCGCGGCGGTTGTAAACCTTGACCAGCAGTTCGTTCTTCTGGCGCAGGGACCCCTCAACCTTCTGGCGGAGGATGGAGGCGTCGAAGACGTCCTGGACGCGAATGCCGAGGCGGGCCACCTTGTCCATGTAGGCGGGGCCGATGCCGCGGCCGGTGGTGCCGATGGCCCTGCTGCCGAGGAACCGTTCGGTCACCTTGTCCAGCACCTGGTGATAGGGCGCGACGAGGTGTGCGTTGGCGGAGACGCGGAGCTTGGACGTGTCCGCACCGCGGGCTTCAAGGCCGTCAATTTCCTGGAACAGGGCTTCGAGGTTCACCACGCAGCCATTGCCGATGATCGGAACAGCGTTCGGGCTCAGGATGCCGGCCGGAAGGAGCTTGAGCTCATACTTCTCACCGCCCACGACGACGGTGTGCCCGGCGTTGTTGCCGCCGTTCGGCTTGACCACGTAGTCGACGCGGCCGCCAAGCAGGTCAGTGGCCTTACCTTTGCCTTCGTCGCCCCACTGGGCTCCGACGATCACGATTGCTGGCATGGGATCCTCCCCCATTCGTTCGGGCCGGACCTCGTCCGGTCCACCGAAGTGATCCGCCGCGGGACAGCGCCGTTCATGAGAATGCCCCGAATTCCACTGCCATGCGCGATCGGCCGGTTGACCGGGAGGCACAACGCAAGAGTTCCGGGGCTCTTACCACCCAAGTTTAGCGGATATGGGCCCGGACCACGGTGTCGGCCCATTCCGGACGACACGCCGGACTGTCCGGTATTCGCGACAGCGGGCGTCGCATAGCCGTTGTTCCGCGGCCCGCGACCCTGTGACATGGAACATAACAGTCAGCACGAGGAGTAAGCATGGCAGCAGGAAGTACAACCGTCGAGGCCCGGTCAATCGAAATGATCCCGCCCCGCGAGCGCCACGGCCACCCCAGGGGGCAGTTCACGCTCTGGTTCGGGGCCAACGCACAGATCACCGCGATCGTGGACGGCGCCCTCGCCGTCGTGTTCGGGGCAGATGCGTTCTGGGCCATCATCGGCCTCCTGCTGGGCAACGTGGTGGGCGGCGCGGTCATGGCTCTTCACTCCGCCCAGGGACCGAAGCTGGGCCTTCCCCAGATGATCTCCAGCCGGGCCCAGTTCGGCGTCTACGGCGCAGTGATTCCGCTGGTCCTGGTGATCCTGATGTAC
This sequence comes from Arthrobacter sp. ISL-72, assembly GCF_018613755.1. Taxonomy (GTDB): domain Bacteria; phylum Actinomycetota; class Actinomycetes; order Actinomycetales; family Micrococcaceae; genus Arthrobacter. The sequence continues at coordinate 181,655 of NZ_JAGGPP010000003.1, read as the reverse complement.
ATCGGCTTCGCGTCGACAGGAACAGTGCTTTCCGGGCAAGCCATCAACCTCATGCTTGGCGTGGACGTCCCCGCGGTCGGCATCCTGATCTTTGGCGCCGCCACCGCGTTCCTTGCGATCCTGGGCTACAAGTACATCCACGCGCTTGGCCGCATCGCAACTGTGATGGGCCTCGCAGGCTTCCTGTACCTGACGGTTGCCGTGTTCACCAGGTTCGACGTGAGCCAGATCATGTTCCTGAAGGGTTTCGAGTGGCCCACCTTCCTCACTGCCATAGCCCTGGGCGCGGGATGGCAGCTCACGTTTGGCCCCTACGTCGCCGACTACTCGCGTTACCTGCCCCAGTCCACGTCGGAGCGCAAGACCTTCTGGTACACGTTCGCCGGCTCCGTGGGCGGCGCACAATGGGCCATGACGCTGGGTGCCCTCGCCGGTGGGCTCTCCGCCGCAGGCCTCGGCGGTGATTTCCTCAAGAACCAGGTGGGCTACATGGGAGACCTGGCCGGTGGTGGCCTGATCGCGGTCTTCGTCTACCTCGTGATCGTCACCGGCAAGCTCACCGTCAACTGCCTGAACGCCTACGGCGCCTTCATGTGCTCGGTGACGATCAGCACCGCCATCAACCGCCGGGATTCCGTCTCACGGGCAGCCCGCATAGTCTTCATCATTGCCGTCATCACAGCCAGCGTGCTGATTGCGCTCTTCGCCAGCAAGGATTTCCTGAACATCTTCAAAAACTTCGTCCTGCTGCTGTTGATGGTGTTTACGCCATGGTCCGTGATCAACCTCGTGGACTATTACAAGATCTCCCGCGACCGGCTGGACATCCCGGCGCTGTACAACCCGGACGGCCGCTATGGCCGCTGGAACGTTCCGGCCTTGGTCTCCTACGGGATCGGTGTCGTGGTGCAGGTGCCGTTCCTCGCCCAGGCACTCTACACGGGGCCGGTTACCAAGTGGCTGGGAGGAGCGGACATTTCCTGGATCGTGGGCATCCTCGTCACCATGGCGGTTTACTACCCTTGGGCCAAAGCCACCAACCGGGCGCCGTCCGAGACGATCTATCCCGCTGCCGCCTCCGACAGCGTGGAGAAAGCCTCCAGTGCGGCTGTGACCGGCTGACCGGATCCATGGTCCTGGGGCTGCGGGAGCCCCGGGACTGGATCCGGCCCGGCATTTCGCCGGGCTTGATAGACTGATGGTGATCGATCAGGAATCGGTCCACTCACCACATTTTCAAACCACACCGTATCTAGGCGTGTCCGGTATTTGGCATGCCCGCATCCGGTCTGGCAGCGTCACCGATCCCCGCAGGAGACCCAGCAATACATGACAGCCTTGGCTACTGAATCTTTCCGCGAGCAGCTTCTGAGCCGCCGTTACGAACCCAACGTCGCAGCTGTCAATGAGCTGTGCGACACCCTCCAGGGCGTCAAGCCGGACACGGTAGTCCCCTACGTGGACCCGATGCACGACGTCGACGAGTGCCGCATCATCAGCCTGTACTCCAACATCGGCACTGCCGATGACTCCGGCTTCATCACCGCCGGTGACAGCGAAGCCGCCACCCGCATGCTCGGGGTGCAGTGGAAGCTGGGCCTCCGCCCCGAATTCGTTATGCCCTGGAACGTCCACCCGTGGCACACCCCGGGTGAGCCGAACGGCAAGTTCACCCCGGACCAGATTTCCGCCGGCCTTAAGCCGCTCCTGAAGTTCCTCGCGCTGGTCCCCCGGGCATCGGTGATCGTGGCCCACGGCACCGAGGCCAACCGCCTGGCCCAGCTGCTCCTGAAGACCGAAGTGCCGCTGCTGTGGCGCCGCGGCCTGAAGACCTACAAGGTCCGCTCACTCAGCGGCCGCGCGTTCGCCGGAACCGAAGCCCGCCAGCAGCAGTACCTCGACGAGATGCACGTTGCCTACGCCGACGCCATGGCCCGCACGGGACTCTCCAAGGCCAACTAACAGCCTGAACCACGTACGACGGCGGCTCCTCACCTCGGTGAGGGGCCGCCGTCGTTCCCCACCCGCACCCTCAGCCTCGCAAGCTCGGCCAGGGAACCCTGCGGGCGGGCCCGTTCAGTTACCTGCCTTCAAGGGCCGCCTTGGCGGAGGGATCGGAGTCATTGAGGAACTTCTCAATGCGTTCCGGCTCCTCAGTCTCCCCGATGGCGGACGACGCACGGCCCAGGGCGTACAGCGCGCGCAGGAAGCCGCGGTTGGGCTCGTGCTCCCACGGGATGGGGCCAACTCCGCGCCAGCCGTTCCGCCGCAGCGAATCGAGGCCGCGGTGGTAGCCCACCCGGGCGTAGGCGTACGACTCGATGGTCCGGCCCTCTTTCCAGGCTTCCTCGGCCAGGATTGCCCATAGAAGCGAGGACGTGGGGTGCTTCGCCACGAGGTCCACGGCTTCCTGGCCGAGCGCGAGGTGCTGGTAGATCTCGCTCTCGGCAGGCAGGAGCGTGGGCTCGGGGCCCATCAGGTTCCTGCGGAATTCGTCGGACATGACTAGAAGGTCTTTCCGGCCGAACCGAGCTGCTTGGTGGCCTCGACAACGCGTGCGGCCAGACCGGCTTCGGCGGAAGCGCCCCAGACGCGGGGGTCGTAGGTCTTCTTGTTGCCGACCTCGCCGTCGACCTTCAGGACGCCGTCGTAGTTGCGGAACATGTGGTCCGCCACGGGGCGCGTGTACGCGTACTGGGTGTCCGTGTCGATGTTCATCTTGATGGTGCCGTACGAGACGGCGTCCGCGATTTCCTGGTCCGACGAACCCGAGCCGCCGTGGAAGACGAGGTCGAACGGGTTGTCCTTGCCGATCTTCGCACCCACCTGGGCCTGGATGTCCTTGAGGATCTCCGGACGCAGCTTCACACCGCCGGGCTTGTAGACGCCATGCACGTTGCCGAAGGTCAGCGCGGTGATGTAGCGGCCGTTCTCACCGGAGCCGAGGGCTTCAACGGTGGCCAGGGCGTCCTCGACCGTGGTGTAAAGCTTCTCGTTGATCTCGTTCTCGACGCCGTCTTCCTCGCCGCCGACGGTGCCGATCTCGACCTCGAGGATCATCTTGGCAGCAGCGGTGCGCTCCAGCAGTTCACGGGCGATGCGCAGGTTTTCCTGCAGGGTCTCGGCGGAGCCGTCCCACATGTGCGAGTTGAACAGCGGGTTCCGGCCTGCCTTGACCTCGGCCTCGGAAGCTGCGAGCAGCGGCAGGACAAAGCCGTCCAGCTTGTCCTTGGGGCAGTGGTCCGTGTGCAGCGCAATGTTCACGCCGTAGTTCTTGGCAACCTCGCGGGCGAAAGCGGCGAAGCCCAAGGAACCGGCCACCATGTCCTTGGTGGACGCACCGGACCAGTATGCGGCACCGCCGGTGGAAACCTGGATGATGCCGTCCGACTCAGCGTCGGCGAAGCCACGCAGGGCCGCGTTCAGCGTCTGCGAGGACGTGACGTTGACCGCCGGAAAAGCGAAGCCGCCCGCCTTTGCGCGGTCGATCATCTCGGAGTAGATCTCTGGGGTTGCAATGGGCATGCTGACTCCTAAAGTGAATTTCGTCTACGGGTTGTGCTGACCCTGGAGTGAACCTCGTCGGCTAGCACCCATCCTAGCCAGTTCTGTCCGGGGGCAGTGTTTCGGGTCACGGGGCCGGGTAACACTTTGCGCTGCCCACGCCCTGGATGGCAGTACGCGGAGGGCAGTAGGCCGGGGTGTATCAAATAGGCGGGGCAGCTAGACGTGCTGGCTGAAGACGTGCCGCCGGATCCAGGCGTGCATGGCGATGGCTGCTGCCGAGGCGGCGTTGATGGAGCGGGTGGATCCGAACTGTTCGATCGACAGCGTGTCCAAGGCGGCGGCGTGCACTTCCGGGGTGAGGCCCGGGCCTTCCTGGCCGAACACCAGGACGCAGTTCTTTGGCAGGTCGTAGGTTTCCAGCGGCACGGAATCAGGGAAGATGTCGATGCCGATAATCGCCAGCCCCTCCCCCTGCGCCCACGCCACGAAATCCTCCACCGTGGGATGGTGGCGGACGTGCTGGTAGCGGTCGGTGACCATCGCCCCGCGCCGGTTCCACCGGCGCCGTCCGATGATGTGCACTTCCTTGGCGAGGAACGCGTTGGCCGTGCGCACCACGGTGCCGATATTCAGGTCATGCTGCCAGTTCTCGATGGCGATGTGGAAGTCGTGACGCTTCGAATCCAGGTCGGCAACGATGGCTTCGTGCTTCCAGTAGCGGTACTTGTCCACAACATTGCGCCGGTCCCCGTCGGCCAGGAGGTCAGGGTCCCAGTGCTCGCCTTCAGGAAGCTCACCTTCCCAAGGCCCGACGCCGACCTCCGCCTTCGGCTCCGCTTCCTCCTCGGACGGGGAAACAGGGACAGGTGGGGTCTGGGGGTGGTCAGTCACCCCTCAACTTTAGCCGCGAACTCCAGCTGCGCCGGGCCGACGCCTCGGGCACGATGGCGCAGCGCGGAATGCCCGGCCCGCCCGCCGGAACAGCAATGGTCGTGCCGATGTGCCGCCTGTCCGATGGAGGTGTGCGCAAAGTGGATGCACAGCGAGGACGGCCCGCAGCAGGCCTGACCCTAGGCCGCCCTGAAGAGTGCCCCGTCGGGCAAGGAATCCACCGGCACGGGCGGCTCGGCGTACCCGAGGCTCCCAAAGCCGTCCGGCGAGCCTAGCCAGTCGGGTGGTTCCCGGTCCTGGTCTTCGCCCGGCTGGCCTTCGTCCGCGTCGGACGGTTCGGGCCATTCGGGTGGTTCCCAGTCCTGTTGTTCGCTGCGGTAGGACCGTCCGGTAGGTGAGATCCAGCCGGGCGGCTCGTCCCGCGTTGCGTTGACGGGGGTCCAGGCTGTGGTGTGCTTCAGTCGGTGGTGCATGCGGCAGGGCTGGCCCAGGTTGCTGATCCCGGTAGTTCCGCCGTCTGCCCAGGCGAGGAGGTGGTCCGCGTCGTTGTCCAGGGAGGGGTTGTTGCACCCGGGAAAAGGGCAGCGCCCGTCCCGGAGCCGGAGCCACTGCCGCAAGGCCGTCGGGATCCGGTAGGTGCTGCGGCCGATCTCCAAGGGTGCCCCGTCACGCGGGTCGGTCAGGACCCGCCGGATCGAGGCGGCACCGTCCGCGACGAGGCGGCGGG
>NZ_JAGGPP010000003.1:0-176376 GCF_018613755.1 Arthrobacter sp. ISL-72 | reverse complement strand
TTCCCCGGCCGGGCAACCCCGCACCGGGTTCACCGCGTCCGGGTCCAGGAAATGCGCTTCCAACGCCGCGGCGGCGGCCGGTTCCAGGTTCGCTGTTTCATCACACAGGATCCGTGCGTGCTGCCACGAAATGGTCCCGGCCTGCAACGCGGCCAGCGTCAACGGCAGCCCGGCGGTCAGGGTGCGGGCCTCACACAGCAAGGCACCGGCACTGCGTTCACTGACCGTCAGCACACACGCGACCTCCGCGGTCACCGCCATCTCCTGCGCCGTGTGCTCCTGCGGGGACTTTGCCGGTGCCGCCAAGGCCTCCGCCGCGGCGGCGTAACCGACGGCCAGGCGCACCTTCAGCGCGGCCAGCCGGGCCTCCATCCTGCCCGCCTCGGCCAGACCGTCCAGGAACGCGTCCGCCTGATCCCGCAACGGATCCCCGCCCGCCGGATCCGCGCCCGCCGGGGCCACCTCACCGGCCGCGGAGCGGACACAAACAGCCAACGCAGCAACGGAGGACTCAATGCCCTCCAACGCCTCCACAGCTGCTCTGCTTTCCATACCCACAGCATCCCAGCAGGCACTGACAATAATGCGGCCATGCGCAAGTGCCAGCATGCCCGCCTGCCTTCCTGCCTGCCGGATGTGGCCATGGTGCACGATGCGCCGCCCGGCACGGCCCGCAAAATGCGCGTCCACATCCGGCGCTCAGGGACCTGCTAGCCGTCCAGCTTCCAGCGGTTGGCGCGGTACGAGTTGGCGATCTTCTCCAACGCCTCCGGGTTGGCACTCCAGTAGCTTTCGTGTCCGCTAACGCCCATCATCTGAGGCGTGCCCCATGGAGTCACGGTGAACAGGTTGACGGCCCGGATAGCGTCGCCGCCGGCGTTGGTGCAGGTGAACCCAACCACGACGGCGGCAGAGCGGCGGAACTCCCGCATTTCCGGCGTCGTCGATTCAAAGTCGCTCACGCATTTGTGGCCCACCAGGTGCTGCGGAAGTTCAGCAGCGGGGATGGACGCGAGCTTTGCCTGGATGTCCTTGATGGCTGCCTGGACCTTGGCAGGCTCCTTGCCGAATTTGCCTTCCTCCGCTTCAGCGAAGAAGGCGAAGGCCTGCGAAATGCCGTCACCATCGCGCTCTTCGGTGCCCTTGGCAACTTGCTGCATGGGCGCTCCGGTGGCGGGGTCCTTGGTGATCCCGAACGTGTCGTCACTGCTCCAGGACGCGAGGTAAGCGAAGGAGGATTCCCCGGTGACAAAGCGTTTGAAGAGCGGGTCGTCCTGGGCGGGGACGTTGTCCGGTCCCTGCAGCTCGTCCCATCCCTGAGGTAGCGGGAAGGCTCCGGCAGGCATCGCGTCCGAGCTGGGATCAGCTTCCGGCGCCGCGGAGCCTTCGGGGACGGCAGTCTCTTCTGCTGCTTCCGATGACGCGGCTTCCGAGGGCACCACCGGCGAAGGACTGGGTTCCGCCTGCGCTTTGCTGAACGCGGGAATCATCCAGATAAACACGGCCACCAGTGCGATGACCACGGCAGTGGCAACGGCGCCCAGCACAATGAACAGGGTCTTCTTGCTGCCCGGCGGCTGCGGCGGTGCAGGGTAGTTGCCCTGCGGCGGCGCCGGGTAGTTTGGCTGAGGCGCCGGGTAGTTGGGTGGCGGTGCGCTGAAGTTTGGCGGCGGAGGTGCGCTGTGATTTTTGCTCATGGCGGGCCCTTTCAGGTGCTTGATGGCATCCTGCGTTCCCGGGATGCCTGGTGATGTCCGGCAGCGGGGACGTTTCCGGCACGCGGCCGGTACAGCAAACCGCCGCAGACTCCCCCGATCCGCGGCCGCCGGCACACTGGTGCCGGTCTGAGCCTAGTGGAAGACCGGCTGCGGGGCGCCGCGGTGCGGTCCGTCATTCTGCCGCCCGACGGCTCCGTCATTCTTGGACGTCATTCTTGGACCCAGTTCTTGGACCCATTCTTGGACTCCGAATGTTCCTACGGCCGAAAAATGAAAGACTGGGATCCGCAACCGGCCCATCAGCCTTGGAGGATCCAGCATGGCAAAGTCAGACGAAGTACGTTCATCCCCATCGGTTTACCGAAGCGGCCAGGAAATCGAATGCTGGCTGACTGACATGGACGGCGTTCTAGTCCACGAGAACCAGCCGATCCCGGGCGCCGCCGAACTGATCCAGCGCTGGGTGGACACTTCCAAGCGCTTCCTGGTGCTCACCAACAACTCAATCTTCACGCCCCGCGACCTGGCGGCGCGGCTGCGCTCGTCCGGCCTGGAAATCCCCGAGGAGAACATCTGGACCTCCGCCTTGGCCACCGCGCAGTTCCTGAAGGACCAGCTGCACAGCTCGGACTCCGGCAACCGCGCCTACACGATCGGCGAAGCAGGACTCACGACGGCGCTGCACGAGGCCGGCTTCATCCTCACCGACCAGAACCCTGACTTTGTGGTTCTCGGCGAAACGCGCACCTACTCCTTCGAGGCCATCACTACGGCGATCCGGCTGATCCTGGCCGGTGCCCGCTTCATTGCCACCAACCCGGATGCCACCGGGCCGTCCAAGGACGGCCCCATGCCCGCCACCGGAGCCATTGCAGCCCTGATCACCAAGGCCACCGGCCGCGAGCCCTACATTGTCGGCAAGCCGAACCCCATGATGTTCCGCTCCGCCATGAACCAGATCGACGCCCATTCCGAGACCACTGCCATGATCGGCGACCGGATGGACACCGACATTATCGCGGGCATGGAGGCTGGCCTGCACACAGTCCTCGTCCTCAGCGGAATCACCCACAAGGACGACATCGCAGCCTACCCGTTCCGGCCCAACCAGATTCTGGCTTCCGTGGCTGACCTCAAGAGCCAGATCTAGGCTGGTTAGAAGGCGGTCATCTTGCCGCCGCCCGAGGGCAGCGGGAAGTTTTCGTCCTGCAGCTCCTCCAGGATGGGCCGGTAGACGAACGGATTCCACTGCGGGCTCGCGTGGGCCGGGAGTGCGTCGTCGGTCCGCAGGTCGTTGGACACCATGTTCGCGGCGAACGTCTGCGCCCAGGACCGCCGTGCCGTTTCGTAGTTCACGGTGCCGTCGCGCGGATTGCCGATGAAGGCCATCCGGGTCCCGCCCAGCTTCCCGGCGAAGCGGGTGGCGTCGAAGTGGTAGATGTAGGCGGATTCAGACTGGATCAGCACACTGGAAGGGGCGATCGGGGACAGCTGCTCCAGGCTCTGGTCCACCACCTGCCGCCAGGTCCGTTCGTCCTTGTGGACAATCCGTTCGCCCAGCTCATACCCGCCACGCAGCACGGTGGGAACCCGGAACCCGCCTTCGTAGAGCACCACGACGCCTTCGAACCAGCTCTGGTCCAGGACGTCGAACTTGCTGTAGGGACTGGAGTCAAGCAGGATGAACTCCACTTCCACGCCGTGCAGTTCGCGCAGGCGGGCAGCAACCTGCGTTGCCACCATGCCGCCGAAGCTGTGGCCGTAAAAATAGAGGCTGGTCAGCTGCTTTAACCGTACGTGCTCGATCACCGCAATCACGATCTGGTCAATGTCCAGCCCCTCGTTGGAATAGCCGACGGCGGCCAGCTGGCCGCGCTGCCGCAGGGCACCGCGCAGGGAGTTAAGGATCCACTGCGCTTCCTCCCAGCTGGTCTTGTAACCGGGAAACAGGATCCAGCTGGAGTGAGGGTAATAGCTCTCTGCGAACTCATCGCCCACGGTCAGGATTTTGTTGGTGCGCCGCTCAGCCTGGATGTGCCGGGTGAAGAACATGTCGGCGGCCAGGATTGAGGCCGCACCCGTCCCGATCAGGAAATTGCGGCGGGAAAACGTCTTAAGCTCGGCGGCGTGCCGGAGAAGGCGGCCCTCGGCTGAGCCGGGGCCGCCGTCAGGCTGTAGCTTCCGGACATGCGGCACACCTCTACCGTAGCCACAGCAGAAGCCGGATATAAAACCCGCAAAACCAGCTAGACGGCGGGCTCAGCGGAACGCCCCGGCGTTTCCTCCGCTGCTTCCTTCCGGAACGCTTCGGCATACTCCCGCCGGGAAAGTTCGAGGGCGATCGCGTCATATTGGGCCAGCAGGTCGGTCCCGGCGACTGCCGCGGGATCGTCCAGCTTTCCGAAAACTGCGTCGCTGGCCGCCAGGAGTTCGTCGTCGGAGTAGTGGGCCAGCAGTCCGCTTTCCAAGGGTTCCACGGACGCCGCCACATTCCCTTGGATATCCAAGGTCCGCCAAGCCTGGCCCTCGTCGTCGGCAGGGTGGTCCAGGCGCGGCATAAGGTCGATCGAAACTGCCGAGCCAGCCAAAACGCTGCGGTCGCTGCTACCGCCGTCGATTGCGTTGAGGTCGTTGCGGAGGCTAGCCAGGGCGGGCGACTCGACCAACGCGGATTGGGAGAGATCGACCCGGATGTTGGCGTTGATGCCCATTCGGCGGATACGGCGAATAACCGATACAAGGGCGGGGCGGGAATCCTGGGTGAGGCTCCCCCGGACATCGATGCGAACAAGGTCGGCGGTGACATCGATTTTAACGAGGGCATGCAATTTGCGGTCCATAGGTACTCCAAAAAAGGGGGTCTATGGCCGACGGCTCAACCTCGGCCACCCTATCCTCCGCGGGCCGGCAATACAAGCAGGCGGATGGGCCGGCGGAGTTCTAGCCGACCCGGGCCCTGCCCTCCCCCCGGTCCTGGCCCCGCCCCGGTTCCTCGAAGTGGGTGCGCGTTTCGGTGCCGCCCACTGAATCCACCAGTGACTTGGCGATGTCCCGCAGCTTGACGTTGCGGTTACTGGAAGCAGCAGTGAGGATCCGGGCAGCGGCCTCCTGGCTGCAGCGGTTTTGCGCCATCACGATGCCGATGGCGATATCGATAATCGTGCGGGATTCAAGGGTGGCACGCAGGTTGGAGGCGCTGTCCGTGTGCAGTGAAAACCTGACGGCAAGGCGCAGCGCCTGCGAGATTTCCCGGGTGTAACCCCGGGCGCGGGCCGTCGCTTTCTCGTCAAACTTTCGCGGCACATCCGAGTAGAGGTTCAGTGCTGCGCGGGCCTCCCCCTGAAGGTGGAAGGGAACCGACAGCACTGAACGCAGCCCGTGCGAGGCGACGGCGTCGGCATAGTCGGGACCCCACCGGTCCTCCTCGAAGAGGTCCGGCACGTGGACTTCCCGTTCTTCCTCGGCCGCCGTCAGGCACGGCCCCTGCGAAAGCCGGTACTGGATCTCGTCCACCTCGCGCGCCGAATCGCTGCTCCAGCCGATCGTGGCCGCCTTGCGGTCCCGGAGCAGGGTGATGCCGCACAGCGCGTCGTCGCCCTCGCCCGCCATCTGGTGCGCGGAAAAGCGCGCCAGTTCATTGAGGAAGTCCTCGAAATCAGCACTTTCCAGGATCAGGTTCTGGATCTGGTCGACTGTGGTGGGGGCAGGGTTGGACGGGAGCATGGCGGATTCTCTCCAGGTACGGGTGGCGTTGGGTCTTACGGCAAATGCTAAGTCACCAACGGAGGCCCGTCCACGCTTAGGCCTACTTCAGGCCGAGCTCATCCTTGCCGAACGCGAACAGATAGGGCAGACCGGTCTCGGCTTCGATCTTTTCCTTGGCGCCGGTATCGCGGTCCACGATCACAGCGACTGCCACGACGTTGCCGCCGGCATTGCGGACACCTTCGACGGCGGTCAGCGCGGATCCGCCCGTGGTAGAGGTGTCCTCCAGCACCAAAACCTTGCGGCCCTCCACCGAGGGGCCCTCCACCTGGCGGCCCATTCCGTAGGACTTCTGCGCCTTGCGGACGACAAACGCGTCCACCGTGCGGCCGGCGTCGACGGCGGCGTGCATCACTGCCGTGCCCACCGGATCCGCACCCATCGTGAGCCCGCCGGCGCACTCAAAGTCGATGCCGGCGTCGTCGATGAGTGAGAGCATGACCTGGCCAACCAGCTTGGACGCTTCGTGGTGCAAAGTGATGCGTCGGAGGTCGATGTAGTAGTCGGCTTCGGCTCCGCTGGACAGGATCACCTTGCCGCGGACCACGGCGAGTTCCTTGATGAGTTCGAGCAGGCGGGCGCGGGCGGCAGCAGTGTCAGCTGCAGGGGCACTGGTGGAAGTCATGGGCTCCAGTTTAGTGGCTCCGAAGTTTGTGACGGCCCGTCCCGGCCGTTCCCGCAGACCCGGTGCACTGCGGGCGGGACTTTCTGCTCTAGGCAGTTGCTTTGGTGAGGAGTCCGATTGACTCATGACGGCCGAAACCGCAGCATCGACGCGCTGGTCGGCAATCGCCACGGACAACTGCGGCCCGTTCCGGCCGGACCGGGCTACAGCACATGGGTGATTTCCGGCTGCCGCCCCTTGGCGCAGGCCTCGCCGAGGGGAAGCTTGTTGAGTGGCTGGTTGGCCCCGGCGACGATGTACGCCGCGGGGACGTGCTGGCCGTGGTGGAAACCGACAAAACAACCCTGGATGTTGAGACCGAGGAAGAGGGCCGGATAGCGGAACTGCTGGTGGACATCGGCATGACCGTCCCCGTGGGAACACCGATGGTCGCCATCACGGGAACGGACGACGACGATGCCGACCCGCCGCCGTCAGAGAGGGCTGCTCAGACGGTGCCCGCATCCGGCGTGCAGGACAGGCTTTCCACCCTTCGGCGGGCCATCGGGTCCTTAATGTCCAGGTCCAAGCAGTCCATCCCGCACTACTACCTCAGCACCACGCTGGACCTCCGCGCCGCGATCGCATGGATGCAGCAGGTCAACGGGCAGCGGCCGGTGGCCTCGCGGCTGGTCCCCTCGGCCCTGCTGTTGAAGGCAACGGCACTGGCGGCCCGGGAGGTTCCGGAAGTGAACGGTTTTTTCGTCGACGACGTTTTCCGGCCGAGCAACTCTGTTCACCTGGGCGTTTCCATGGCGCTGCGGCAGGGAGGCCTGGTGGCACCCGCGATCCACGACGCCGACACCCTGGCCGTTGATGTTCTGATGCAGAAGCTGCGCGACCTCGTCAGCCGGGCGCGGGCCGGGCGGCTGCAGCGCTCGGAAATGGCTGATCCCACCCTGACTGTCACAAACCTCGGCGACCTGGGAGTGGAAGCGGTTTTCGGCGTCATCTACCCGCCGCAGGTGGCCATGGTGGGACTGGGCAAGGTGCTGGAACAGCCCTGGGCGCACAACGGAATGCTGGGTACACGGCCGGCCCTGACCGCCACACTGTCCGCCGACCACCGGGTCAGCGACGGGGTGCGGGGCGCCCGCTTCCTGGCCCGCATCGACGAACTGCTGCAAAACCCGGAGGAACTATGAACGAGCAGGAAGCCCGGCAGGCAGTGCACGCCGCGATCGGCCAGGTTGCTCCGGACGTGGACCTTGACGGGCTCAATGAAGAGGCCAGGCTGCAGCAGGACCTGGAACTGGATTCGCTGGATTTCCTGAGGCTTATGGAAACCCTCGATGAAGCAACCGGCGTGGACATCCCTGAACGCGACTATGCCCACGTGGCCACGGTGAGGGGTTTGATCGCCTACCTTGCCTCCCGCGGCTGAGCACGGCGGGCAAAGGCCGGCGCGTGCTCCGGCCGGGGTCCGAAGGCGATCATCCGCGGCATGATGCGCCGCACCACCGGGGCGTTCCGGACGAAGAACAGCAGGATCCGCGGAACCCCGGACCTCTTTCCGGCGAACAGCGGCACGAAGACTGCCCGGTGCATGATGCGCTGGACGGTCTGCACCACAACGGTCGGCATCCGCCGGCGCCGTTCAACTGCCGCGAGGTCATCCACGCCCACGTGTCCCCGGAGCAGTGCCGGCCCGAGCCGGGCTGCCGCCGCAACGGCATCCTGCACGGCCAGGTTGATGCCGACGCCGCCCGCCGGCGACATGGCATGCGCGGCATCACCGATGCACAACAGCCCGTCCACGTACCAGCGCCGCAGCCGGTCCAGCCGCACGTCAAGCCAGTGAAGGTCATCAATCGACCGGATGGAGTCCACCCGGTCCGCCAGGTCCGGACGCAGCGCCGCAACGCGTTCCCGGAACCGTTCCACTCCCTCGGCCCGGATCCTTGCGTCCGCTCCCTTGGGGCCGATATAGCCCATCTGGTAGTAGTCATCACGGAAGAGCGCGATCATGGCTTCACCCTCCCGGAAAGCGGGAACGATGCCCGCCACGGCCCCTTTCTCGGACGCGTGGCGCGGAAGCCTGAACCACCAGGTGTCGAAGGGAACGGGATAGTTCTTTGGCTGCAGGCCCGCCGCCCGGCGCAGCACTGAATGGCGTCCGTCCGTTGCCACCACAAGGTCCGCGTGCAGGGCGCCTTCAGAAGCCGGTTCCCCACCGGCTTGGCGGGTGCGGTAGCGGACACCGGTGACCCGTCCGCCGTCGAACCCGTCGCCGTCGAACATTAACGACGTGGCCTCATGCTCCATCAGGAGCGTGAACGTGGGCTCGCGCGCGGCCTCGGTAGCCAGGAAATTCAGGAAGTCCCACTGCGGCATCATGGCGATGTAGTTGTACGGGGGCTTCAGGGACGCGAAATCGCCGAGGGTGACCAGACCGGCGCCCGGGATGGGGAAGGCCACGTTGTTCAGCCGGCTTTGCGGGAGGTTGCGGAATCCGTCGCCCAGTCCCAGCTCGTCAATCAGCCGGATGGTGGATGCATGCACGGTGTCGCCACGAAAATCCCGCAGGAAGTCGCCGTGCTTTTCGAAGACCGTGACCTCCACGCCGGCCCGGGCCAGCAGCAGGCCCAGCATCATGCCCGCCGGCCCGCCCCCTACAACTGCGCACCCCGTCCGCTCCATGCACCCACGCTACGCCGCGCGCCCGTCTACCGCACGGGTATCGGTCGTCCCGGTGTTAAACCCGGGACACGTGCGGAGCGGCAGCAACCGCCACATCGACTATCTCTTCCACCGGCGTGGCGATGTCCACCACCACCCCGGCTTCGTCGGCTGCGAGCGCTTCAAGCGTTTCCAGCTGCGAATCCAGCAGCGAAAGCGGCATGAAGTGTCCCGGCCGTGCTGCCATCCGGCTGGCCAGCAGTTCACGGGAGCCGTGCAGGTGCACGAACACCACGGACGGATCACCGCTTCGGATGAGGTCGCGGTAGCTGCGTTTGAGTGCGCTGCACGCGATCACCAGTGCGGCGTCCGACGCCGAGAACCGCCTGCCGATTTCAGCCAGCCAGGGTGCCCGGTCGTCGTCGTTCAGCGGGGTGCCGGAGGCCATCTTGTCGATGTTCGACTGCGGGTGCAGCGAATCGCCGTCGACGAATTCAGCCCCGAGGCGTTCAGCGATGGCCGCGCCCACCGTGCTCTTGCCGCAGCTGGTCACGCCCATCACCACGATGTGGCGGGGAGCGGCAGCAGCGGGAGTTAGGTCACCAGTCATGAACCGTTCCGTCCACCAGGCGGTTGTACGGCAGGTAGGCCTGCTGGTACGGGAACGCTGCGGCGGCTTCCTCGTTGAATTCGACGCCGATGCCGGGCTGGTCGCCCGGGTGCAGGTAGCCGTCCACGAAGGTCATGGACTGCTGGAAGACCTCGTTGGTCTTGTCCGAGTGCTGCATGTACTCCTGGATGCCGTAGTTGTGGATGGCCAGGCCCACGTGCAGCTGCGCGGCGAAACCTACCGGGGAGATGTCGGTGGGGCCGTGGAAGCCGGACTTGATCTGGTACTGCGCGGCGAAGTCCATGACCTTCTTCAGCGGGGAGATGCCGCCGAAGTGCGTGGACGCGGCCCGGACGTAGTCGATCAGCTGTTCCTTGATGATGGTCTGGTAGTCGTACACGGTGTTGAAGATTTCACCGATGGCCAGCGGCGTGGTGGTGTGCTGGCGGACCAGGCGCAGGGCCTCCTGGTTTTCCGCCGGGGTGCAGTCCTCGAGCCAGAACAGGTCATAGGGTTCCAGCGCCTTGCCGAGTTTGGCTGCCTGGATGGGCGTCATGCGGTGGTGGCCGTCGTGCAGCAGCGGCAGTTCCGGGCCGAACTCGTTCCGGACCGCCTCGAACACGGTGGGCAGGTGGCGCAGGTACGCCCGGGTGTCCCAGTCCTCCTCCACCGGGAATGCGCCGCGGCCGGCGGGTTCGTAGTCGTAGCGCTCGCCGGAGGCCTGGGCCTGTGCAGCGACACCGTAGACGGCCTTGATGCCGGGGACGGCGGTCTGGATGCGGACGGACTTGTAGCCAAGCTCCAGGTGCTCGCGGACCGAGTCGAACAGGGAGGGGATGTCGGAACCGGAGGCGTGGCCGTAGGCGCGCAGGCCGTGGCGGGAGGCCCCGCCCAGCAGCTGGTAGACCGGCATGCCGGCCATCTTGCCCTTGATGTCCCACAGCGCCATGTCCACGGCGGCTATCGCTGCCATGGTTACCGGGCCGCGGCGCCAGTAGGAGCTGCGGTACAGGAACTGCCAGGTGTCCTCGATCCGGTGCGGGTCCTTGCCGATCAGCAGCTGCGCGACGTGTTCCTTAAGGTACGCGGCCACTGCTAGCTCGCGGCCGTTCAGGGTGGCGTCACCGATGCCGGTCACGCCGTCCTCCGTGGTTATCCGTAGGGTCACGAAGTTACGGGAAGGGCTTGTCACGAAGACTTCCGCGGCAATGATTTTCACAGCTATTCCTTTCGGAGGGACAGGTTCAGGGGTCAGTTGGTGGGCGCCGCGAGCGGCTGGGGGGATGCGGCTGTTCCGGTGCCGTCCGCGTGGTCGTTGGCGGGCCCGACGGCGGCTTCGGCCTTTTTGGGGGCATCGCCGCTTTCGCGGCGGGCCCGGATTTCTGTGAGGATTTCGGCGTGCAGGGCGTCGGTCAGCGTGTACCTGCTCATGACCAGCACTGCGAGGATGGTCAGCACGGCGGGCAGTGCGCCCGCGGCGATCTGAATGCCGAACACTGCCTCCGGGGTCTGGGCGACGCCGCCGGACTTGTACCCGCCCAGTGCGAGTGCGTACGCGGCGAGGGCGCCGCCCACAGCCTGGCCGGTCTTGCGGGTGAAGGAGAACAGTGCGTAGGTGATGCCTTCCGTGCGGACGCCGGTCTTCCATTCGCCGTATTCCACGGTGTCTGCTTCGAGGGCCCACACCACGATGCTCATCGCAAGGACGCCCACGAGGCTGAGCACCAGGCCGGCAAAGCCGATCATGACCTGGCTTGCCGGCGTGAAGAAAATAACCACACCGCCGACGACAGTGATCAGGGAGGAGTAGATGTAGACGTGCTTCTTGCCGATGTTGCGGACAAGCTTCGGCATAGAGCCGGCCAGCACGAAGGTGAGGACAAGCTGGATGATGGACAGCACCGGGTACAGGTCAAGGCGGCCGAGGACATCGCGAAGGTAGTACAGCTGCACGGAGGTCAGTGCCAGGTAGCCGGAGAGGAAGAGGAAGGAGCTGATGCACAGCATCAAGAGGGGCTTGTTACCCTTCAGGGTTTCCATGCTCTGCTTGACCGAGACGTTCGGCACGGCGCGGTGGACGCGTTCCTTGGCGGTCATAAAGGTGAAGAAGTAGAGCACCGCGCCGATCCCGACGAACACCAGGGTGATGGTGGTGAAGGTTGACTGCAGGTCGGCGCCGGGCTTGATCAGCGGCGCGACGAAGATGCCGAGGGCCGAACCCACCAGCAGTCCACCCACCATGCGGGCCGACCCCAGCTTGGCGCGCTCCCCCGGGTCCTGCGTCATCGCCCCGGCCAGGGAGCCGTAGGGGATGTTGACCAGGCTATAGGCCAGGCCGAGGGCAGCGTAGGTGACGTAGGCGTAAAGCAATGCTCCGGATTCGCCGATCTGCGGTACGGAGAAGGTCGCGACGCTTAGGAGCAGCAGCGGAATGGAGCCGAACATGATGAACGGACGGAACTTCCCGAAGCGCTTGCTGAAAGTGCGGTCCACCATGCGGCCGGCGAAGACATCGGCGAAGGCGTCAAAGATCCGGACCACCAGAAGCAGGGTGCCGGCTGCGGCGGCGGAGATCCCGGCAACGTCTGTGTAGTAGACCAGCAGGAACATGGTGGCCGTGGTGAAGGCCAGGTTGTTGGCGGCGTCGCCGGCACCGTAGCCGATGATGCTTAGCTTGCTCAGCTTTTTCATTGTGTGGGCTCCTTTACCCGGTGCCGTCCCGTGGGCCGGCGAAAAATGGTGAAACGCTAGTGGGCGGTGATGTTCTTGTCGCTGCCGTTCTTGACGCCGGCCAGCGCGGTCCAGCGCTGGCGCAGGGCGAAGGCGGCGGGCTTGGGACGGCGGTCGCGGGTGAAAACACCCTTCTTGTTGCCGTCCACGCGCATGATGCCGTTGGAGGTCTGGAAGTCTGCGAAGTTCCAGACCTGCTCGCCCACCATGGCGTCTACGCGGTCGAAGACCCGGTGGTACATGGCCAGGAAAGCGGCCTGGTATTCCTCGCTCCAGGGCTGCTCGTAGATCGAGTGGAAGCCCGGCATGGTGTCCGGTCCGTATTCGGTCATGATCATGGGCTTGCCGTACTTGGCTTCCCACTCCCGCAGCTCCTTTTCCAGGACCTGCTCCGCTGAGTCCAGATCGCCGTTGTTCACATACCAGCCGTAGTAGCGGTTGAGCATGATGACGTCGAAAAGGTCCCCCAGGAGTTCGTTATCCGGGGTGTCGAACATGACGTTGACGTAGCCCACGGGTCGGGTGGGGTCCAGCTCGCGGGTGAGTTCCGCCAGCGGCTGGAAGTATTCGCGGGCGCCTTCCTCGGAGCCGTTGGGTTCGTTGGCGATGGACCAGATGACCACCGACGGGTGGTTCTTGTCCCGGGCCACGAGCTCCCTGATCGCCTGCCGGTGGTTCCCCGCCGTGTTGGCGTCCACGCCGCCGTCGACATACGTTTTCTTGGCGATGCCGCCGAACACCGCGCCGAACCCGAGGTGGAGGCCGACGGCGGCGGTTTCGTCGATCACCACGATGCCGTGGCGGTCCGCGAACTCCATGACTTCCTCGGCATAGGGGTAGTGCGAGGTGCGGAAGGAGTTGGCGCCCACCCAGTCCAGGAGCTGGAAGTCGTTGACCATCTGGGCGTTGCTGTGGCCCTTGCCGATGGACACATGGTCCTCGTGCATGCCGAAACCGGTGAAGTAGAACGGCTGACCGTTGATGAGGAATTCCTTGCCGCTGACTTGAACGGTCCGCACGCCCACGGGCAGCGCATAGCTGTCCACCAGCCGGCCGCCGTCGCGGATCTCGGCGGTGAGGCTGTAAAGGTAGGCGGCGCCGGGCTGCCACAGCACGACGTCGCTGATCACCAGCGTGCCCCGGGCGCCTTCTGCTCTGGCGACTTCGGCGCCGTCCGCGTCGCGAAGGGTGACCTTCACCGCTTCATTTCCGGTGCCGCCGGCGGTGGCGATCGTGTAGTCGACGGTGCCGGTGGTGCCTTCGAAACCGGTCACCACCGTGATGTCATCCACGGTGACGGCCGGCGTGCTGTAGAGCCAGACGCTGCGGTGCAGTCCGGCGTAGTTGTAGAAATCGTGGAGGTAGCTCTGCTGGCGGCGGCCGTCCTCGGTCACGGTGATGCTGCCCGGCGGAATGGTGGCCTGGGTGAGCTCGTTGTTTACGGAGATAGTGAGGCGGAAGGCCTGGCCGGCGGTGACGTGGTCGGTGATGTCAGCGCTGAACGGCATATAGCCGCCGGTGTGCTCGGCCACCAGGACGTCGTTGACCCAGACCATGCCCTCATGGGTGGCGGAGTCCAAACGGACGTGGATCCGTTCCCCTGCCCAGCCGCGGGGAACGCGCACCTCGCGCTGGTACCAGACGTAGCCCACGTGGTCACGGATGGCCTTGTCGGGGAAGACGTCGTTATAGCTCGCGGGAACTCCCATTTCCAGGTGGGTATCCAGCGGAGTCCTGAACCACTCCTCCTGGTGGCCGGCACGGTCAAAGTCCACCTTGAAGCGGTAGATGCCGTCGAGGTTGACCAGCTCTCGGGTTTCGTTTGCCTGGGGCTTTAGCATTTGCGGGGTCCTATCGCGTCTTTGCGGACTGAGCCGGCGGAGAAGATGTCGGGGGCTTGGCGGCGCCTGGTTTTGCTCTTGTTGTAATCCTAGTCACGTGGCAATCAAATGGCAAGCGGTTGCCAAATATTCGTTGAAAGTTCTACAAACAGCACTGCCCGGCTCCCTATGGTCCGGAAGCCGGGCAGTACCGCATGTGCGAAGACGTTATGGGGAGACAGCCGGCTCCGCGAACGTTCCGCACAAGTCTTCAATCAGCTGGACGACGGCGGCGTCCCCGGCCAGCGCCGGATCCACTAGACCCAGCAGGGCCCGGATCCGCTCCGTCCCGCTGAGGCGGTTGGCTGCGGCCACCTCGTCGGCCAGCGGATCGTGGAATTCGGCAGCGGCGGCGCCGTAGTCCATCCAGGCGGCAATCATCAATGCGGCGGCCGCACCGGACCGGCCTGCAGAACGCTCGGCCTGCAGCACAGGAACGGCACGCATCCGCAGCTTGGTGCTGCCGTCCATTGCAATCTGCGCGAGGTGGTGGGCAATCCGGGCGTTGCTGAAACGTGCCAGCAATGCGGCCCGGTAGGCAGGAATCTGCAGGTCTGCAGCATGCCCCCCTGCCCCGGCAAGGTTCGCTTCCGCCTCGTCCCAGAACATTTCCACGGCCTTCAGGCACAGCGGGTCCGTCAGCGCCTGGGCCACAGTGGTGTGGCCGCGCAGCTGCCCGGCGTAGGCCAGCAGCGAATGCGCGCCGTTCAGGAGCCAGAGCTTGCGGTTCTCGTACGGCTCGATGTCGGACACGAACACGGCACCGGCACCTTCCCAGCGCGGCCGCCCGGCCGGGAAGTCCCCGCTGAGCACCCAGTTGGAGAAGGGCTCCGCCACGACCGGTGAACTGTCGCGGTAGCCGCAGCCGGCTTCCACGGCGGCAAGATCCGCCTCCGTGGTCCGTGGCGTGATGCGGTCCACCGAGGTGCTGACGAAGCTGATGGTGGTGTCGATCCATTCGGCCAAACCTTCGTCCCAGGCCCCGGCCAAGCCCACCACCGCGTTGTGCGCCACCCTGCCGTTGTGGGAGAGGTTGTCGCAGCAGACCACGGCGAGCGGTCCGGCTCCGGCAGCCCGGCGGGCGGCGAGGGCAAACACCAGGCGGCCCAGCGGCGTCGTCGGACTTCCGCTGCCGGACCCCAGCAGCGCAAGGTCCGCCACGACGTCGGACGCGGTGCGGTCAAGCTCACCGTCGGCGCCGAGCCGGTACGCCGCTTCGGTGATGGTCAGGGTGACCACCGCGGTGCCGGGAGCTGCAACCAGTTCCGCCAGCCGCTGCACGTCGGCACCGTCCACGGCCTCCACGATGCTGCCGACCACGGTGAAGGAGTCACCGCCGTCCGCGCGTTCCACCACGGTGAACAGGCCGTCCTGCTCAGCCAGGGCCAGCGCGGCGTCCGGCCGGCGGCCGGTGAACGAGGCAATGCCCCAGTCCGCGGCGTCGCCCGCCTGGTGGGTGTACCAGGCCTGGTGCGAGCGGTGGAAGGCGCCCAGCCCGAGGTGGACGATCCGCACAGGTGCCTTCGGGGCCGCCCGCAGGGAGCGGTTCAGTCGGGGAAGGTCGACGGCGGACGCTGCCCCCGTTTTCAGTTCGGTGCTCACAGCTTGAAGACCCTTCGGGGCGAGCCGTCGACAATGTCGACGATCAGTTCGTGGGCGCGGTCCTCACTGACGCGGTGCTCCGCCACGAGCCGGGCCAGGAAGGAGGCCTCGATCCGGCGTGAGGCATCGTGGCGTGCGGGGATGGAGCAGAAGGCGCGGGTGTCGTCGATGAAGCCGGACGAGCGGGAGAAACCAGCGGTCTCGGTGACGGCAGAACGGAAGCGCAGCATGGCGTCCGGGGCGTCCAGGAACCACCACGGGGCCCCCAGGTACACGGACGGGTAGAAGCCTGCCAGCGGCGCGAGTTCGCGGGAGAATACTGTCTCATCCAGCGTGAAGAGCACCAGGTGGAAGTCCTTGGCGGTGCCGAAGTCCTGCAGCAGCGGCCGGATCGCCTCCGTGTAGTTGACCGCGAACGGAATGTCGTGGCCGGTGTCTGGGCCGAACTTCTCGAACGTGGGGTCATGGTGGTTGCGGTAGGAGCCGGGGTGGATGGTCATGACCAGTCCGTCCTCCACGGACATCCGGGCCATCTGGTACATCATGTGCGCCTCGAAGTCGTCGCGGTCCTGAGCCGTGGCCTGTCCGGAGCGGGCACGGTCGAAGAGTTTCGCCGCCTCTGCGGCGTCGAGCTTGAGCGTCGCGGGAGTGCGGACGCCGTGGTCCGCGGAGACCGCGCCGTGTTCCACGAAGTATCGACGCCGGTTTTCCAGCGCGGTGAGGTACCCGGCATAGCCGGTGCCGCCGTCGCCCGCCGCCGCAATGAGGCGGTCCACGTTGGACTGCCACTCCGGGTGGGCGATGTTCAGGTACTGGTCCGGGCGGAACGTAGGCAGGACGCGCCCGTGGAAGGTGGGATCCTGGGCGATCGCCTGGTGGCTGGCCAGGTTATCCAGCGGATCGTCCGTGGTGGCCAGCACCTCGATGTTGAAGTCCTTGAAGAGCTGCCGGGGCCGGAAGCCCGGTTCCAGCAGCTTGGCGGAAATCGCATCGTAGCTGGCGTCGGCGGTCTCGGCGCTGATCGCCTGGCGCAGGCCGAAGACGCCGTCGAACTGCGTGCGGAGCCAGTAGCCGGAGGCTGTGCCCTCGAACAGCGGCCAGGCCTTGCAGAACTCGTGCCAGACGGCGCGTGAGTCGGGTTCTGCGGTTTTCGAGCCGCGGACCCGGTCCAGCGGAACGCCGCTGGCGTGGATCAGCCGGGTGACGTAATGGTCCGGGCTGACCAGCAGCGCTGCCGGATCCGGGAAGGGGGTGTTGTGCTCGATGACCGCGGCGTCAACGTGCCCGTGCGGGGAAATGATGGGGAGGTCCTGGACGCGCTGCAGGAGGTCGCGCGCAATGCTGCGCGTTCCGGGATCAGCGGGCAGGAGCCGGTCTGGGTTGGCGGCAATCGACTGTGACATAGCTCAATGGTCCGGCCTGTCTTAGGCTTTTGTCAACCGGTTGCCATAAATTGCCAACAAGTTGCAGGAATGGCTGAGGGAGTAAGGCTAGCGCGGCGGCAGCAGGCGTCCGCTCGAGCCCCGCAGCACCAGCTCCGTTTCCACGCGCAGCGTGCCGGCGGGGTCCCCCGTGCCATGCAGCAGATCGAGCAGAAGCGTGGCGGCGACAGAGCCGCACTCCCCCAGCGGGGACCGCACGGTGGTGAGCGGGGGCGTCGTGAAGTCCGCGCCGAAGATGTCGTCGAAGCCCACGATGCTGATCTGATCCGGCACCACCACGCCCGCAGCCTGCAGTTCCTGCATGAGCCCGATGGCCAGGAGGTCGTTGTACGTCAGTACGGCCGTGGCGCCGCTGTCCCGGACGGCCCGCGCCGCCTGCCTGCCGCCGTCGACCGTGGGCTTGCTGGATTCCAACCGGACGGCGTCGAGCCGGGACCATTCGCAGGCGGCCCGCACGCCGTCCCAGCGGCGGGCGGACATCCAGGACTGTGGCGGCCCGGCAACAAAGGCAACTTTCTTGTGGCCGTTGGCGGCCAGGCTCCGAACGGCCTCGCTGATGCCCTTGTTGACGTCGGGCACCACGCACGGCACGCCGTCAACCTCGCGGTTGATGACCACCACGGGTTTGTCGCGGGCCAGGGCGCGGATGTCGTCGTCGTCCATGCGGGGGCTGGCCAGGATGAGGCCGTCCACGGTGGCCATCATCCGGCGGGCCGCCGTCAGTTCGGTGACCGCCGACTCGGCGGACTCGGCCAGCACCAGGGTGTAATCCCGCAGGGTGGCCGTGGTCTCCGCCCCGCGGATGATGTCGAAGAAGGTGGGGTTGGTGATGTCCGCGACGATCAGCCCGAAGGTGCTGGTCCGTCCGGTGGGCAGGGCCCGCGCGAACGGGTTGACCTGATAGTTGAGCTCGGCGGCGGCGTCCTCGATGAGTTTCTGCGTTTTGGCGCTGACCCGGCCGGGCTTGCTGAGCGCCCGGGAGACCGTGGACGGATTGACGCCGGCAACCTTGGCGATGTCGTAAATCGTGGCGTTGGGCTTTCCGTCCCGGGCGTGCTTTTTGGCCGGACCTGTTGTTGCGGCAACATCCGGCGTCTTGGGTTCAGTCACCGCCCCATCCTAACGAGGAAACAACCCAACCAGGTCGCAGTTAATGCCGTTTTGAGGGCTCATTACGACATTAACTGCTACTCAGTTGGGCTGGTGTTGCCTGGCCGGTGGCCAGCGGTTGCCGGGCAGGGTTGTTTGGGAAGGGTTTTCTGGGAAGGGCTAGGAGCGCTCGGCGAACTTGCCTTCGTCTGCGATCCGCTTGTTCAGCTCGGCAAGGAACACGTCCTCGTCGAAGTCCAGGCCCACTTCCGTGCCGGTCCAGCTGGAGAGGTGGATGGCGTTGGCTAGGCGGACGCCGTTGATGCCGTCCGAGCCCGGTGCCAGCAGCGGGGTGCCGTCCAGAATGTTGGCGGCGAAGTTCTCCAGGACGCCGGCGTGCTGCGCACCCCAGGCGGACTCAAACTCGATGACCTCGGTGGTGTAGTACTCCTCCGGGTTCAGCTCGCCCATAAAGAGCTTGCGGACATCGTCCATGTCCATGCTGTCGCTGAGTTCGCGCTCGGGCTTCTTCAGGCGGGTCACGGTGGCTGTCTTGGAGTTTTCGACGACGATCTTGCCCTGGTCGCCCAGGATCTCGAAGCGGTCGGTTCCCACGAGGTCGTGCGTGGCGGTGACAAAGACGCCGGTGGCGCCGTCGCCGTAATCCACCACCGCGGTGACTTCATCCTCGACGGCGATATCCCGGCGGAAGCCGTAGGCAACCTTCGCGTAGACGGACTTCGGTACACCGCAGATCCACTGCCACAGGTCCAGCTGGTGCGGTGCCTGGTTGACCAGGACACCGCCGCCTTCGCCGCCCCACGTGGCGCGCCATTCACTGGAATTGTAGTAGCCCTGCGGACGCCACCAGTTGGTGATGATCCAGTTGGTGCGGCGGATGGCGCCGATCTCGCCGCCGTCGACGGTCTCCTTGAGCTTCTGGTACAGCGGGTTGTTGCGCTGGTTGAACATGATGGCGAAGGACAGCTCAGGCTTGCTGGCGGCAAACTCGTTCAGCTCCTTGACCTGCTTGGTGTACACGCCGGCCGGCTTCTCCACCAAAGCGTGGATGTTGCGCTTGAGCGTCTCGATGCCCATCCCGGGGTGCAGGAAGTGCGGCACGCACGTGACCACCGCATCGACGTCGCCGCTTTCCAGCATGGTGATGTAGTCGTCGTAGAACGGCGCGTCGGGGTAGGCCGCCGAGGCAACTTCCTTCTTCGCGGGGTCGGTGTCGCAGATGGCGCCGATCACCATGTTCGGGACCATGCCGTCCGCGATGAATTTGGCGTACGCGCCGCCCTGCTGGCCCAGGCCGATGATGCCCAGGCGTACTTTGCTGCTCATGAGTGAATCTCCTGCTGTTGTGTCGAAATTAGAAGAGGTCGGCGTGGCCCATGGCCACCAGGTTGTCGTAGGAGGTCTGCAGCGCGTCCCAGACGGTGCGGCCGTACAGCTGGTCCTGCTCCACGAGCAGGTACCGGGCACCGGCGGCCCGGGCGGCCGGGATGATGGCCGGGAAGTCCAGGTTGCCTTCGCCCACTTCGGCGAACTGGACCACGTCCTTGAACGCCGCCATAAAGCCCGCGACGTCCCCGGATTCCAGGAGCCCGAAGGCCGATTCCGGCAGCTGGCCGATCCGGTAGTCCTTGAGGTGCACCATGGCGGTGCGGCCGGCGTACTTTGCCAGGGTCCGGACCGGGTCAAGGCCGCCGCGCTGCACCCAGTGGACGTCGATTTCCATGCCCATGGCCGGGGAGTTGTCCGCGATGATGTCCAGCATGTACTTGCCGTCGAACTTCGCAAACTCGATGTGGTGGTTGTGGTAGTAAAGGCTGATGCCGTGCTCCTGCAGGCGCTCGGCGTACTCGTTGGCCAGCTTCGCGAAGTCCACCACGGCGCCGATCGACTTCATGGCCGGGAACGGCAGCATGCCGATCCGCAGGAGCTTCGTGTCCAGGCGCTTGGCGTCGTCCACGACCTTGTCGAAGTGGTCCTTGAGCGAATCGGCGGGCATGCCCTTGGGGGTTTCCATCGCCACGGACAACGCCGCGATGTCCATGCCCAGTTCACTGCGGGAGCGATCCAGTTCGGCCACGTTCTCCGCCGTCATCGGGACCTGGGAAATCTCGACGGCGTTGTAGCCGATCGCGCTGACCTTGCGGAGCGTTTCGAACGCTCCCAGTTCGCTGAAGCTGTCTTTCAGCATCATCGCTTGTACGCCAATTGTGGCTGTGTTGGCCATGGTGGTCCTTTCGTTTGCGAGCGTCCTCAGGCGGGGACGCCGGCCTGTTCGTTCTGTTGCCGCTGGATCTCGAGCAGCCGGTGACGGTCCGCCCGGCGCTGTTCCTGCCGGTCGGGATCGGGTACTGGGGAAGCCAGCAGAAGACGCTGGGTGTAGGGGTGCTCCGGGTCGCGGGTGACCACCTCGGCAGGTCCCTGTTCGACGATTTCACCGTGGTACATCACGGCCACGCGGTGGCTGATGTGCCGCACCACGTCCAGGTCATGCGAGACGAACAGGTAGGAAACGCCGGTGTCCTTCTGGATCTGCAGGAACAGGTCAAGGACACGTGCCTGCGTGGACAGGTCCAGGGCGCTGACGG
Source organism: Arthrobacter sp. ISL-72 (assembly GCF_018613755.1). Classification (GTDB taxonomy): domain Bacteria; phylum Actinomycetota; class Actinomycetes; order Actinomycetales; family Micrococcaceae; genus Arthrobacter. Next base: position 155,651 of record NZ_JAGGPP010000003.1, on the reverse strand, counting down.
GTTCGTCGCAGACGATCAGTTTCGGCGAAAGCGCCAGTGCCCGGGCGATTGCGACGCGCTGGCGCTGGCCGCCGCTGAACTCCCGCGGCAGGCGGTGGATGGCGTCCGAGGGCAGCCCCACCTGGTCAAGCAGTTCCTTGATGCGCTTCCGGGCCGCCGCCTGCTCCATGCCCTGCACGCCCAGGGGCTCGGCGAGGATGTCGCCGATCTCCAGGGCCGGGTTCAGCGAGGTGTACGGGTCCTGGAAGACCACCTGGACGTCCCGGCTCAGGGTCCGCCGCTGCTTGCGCGTGGCGTGGCTGATGTCGTTGCCTTCGAAGGTGATCTTTCCGCCGGTGACCGGGGCCAGGCCCAGGACCGCACGGCCCAGGGTGGTCTTGCCCGAGCCGGACTCCCCCACCAGGCCAAGGGTCTCGCCCTGGCCGATGGAGATGTTGACGTCCGTCAGCGCCCGGAACGGCTTGGCCCGGAACTTCTTGCTGGGGTACTCGACGACGAGGTTCTCCACCGTCAGGAGCGGTGCAATTTCCTTAACTTCCACAGTGCTCATGCGACCGGCTCCTTCTGGCTGGATACAAGCATGGACATGGGGGTTTTACCTTCGAGCATGGACGCCAGCAGGGTCCGAGTGTACTGCTCTGTCGGGTTGCGGAGGATGTCGCGGACGGAGCCTTCCTCCACGAGGCGGCCGTTCTGCATGACTGCCACCCGGTCGCAGAGGTCGGCCACCACGCCGAAGTTGTGGGTCACCAGGACGACGCCGATGTTCAGCCGCTGCTGGAGCTCGCGCAGGAGGTCCAGCACGTCGGCCTGCACGGTGACGTCCAGGGCGGTGGTGGGCTCATCGGCGATCACCAGGTCCGGTTCGCAGCTGATGGCGCCGGCGATCAGCACACGCTGGGCCATGCCGCCGGAGACTTCGTGGGGGTAGGCACCGAAGGTCAGCTCCGGGTTGACGATTCCGACGTCGGCCAGGAGTTTCAGCGCTCGCTTGCGGGCTTCCTCCTTGGAGATTCCGAGGACGCGGACCATAGGCGTCACCAGCTGGTGGCCGATGGTGAAGGCGGGGTCCAGGTTGCTCATGGGCTCCTGCGGAATGTAGGAGATCCGCTTGCCCCGCAGCTTGGACAGCCGGGCCTGGTCGACGCGCTCCTCACCCGGAGCCACGGTGTAGTTGCCGTCGAACTGGACGGAACCGGCCACGATGCGGGCGTTGTCCGGAAGCAGGCCCAGGATGGAGAACGCCGTCTGGGACTTGCCCGAACCGGATTCACCTACGATGCCCAGGATCTCGCCGCGGTCCACGTGGAAGGAAACGTCGTCCACCACCTTTTTGACGGAGCCGTCGGCCTGCGGGTAGCCGACGCCGAGATTGGCCACCTTCAAGAGGTGGTGCTCGGTTCCGGCGTCGACGGCGGCAACGGACTTCCCGCCAGCGGCAGGTACTGTGCGCGCGGCGGCGGGTGCCGCCGTCGTGCTCAGAGCAGCCTTCTTGCGGTGCTTGATCTTTTCCCCGTCTTCGAGGGCGTCACGGATGGCGTTGCCCAGCAGGACCAGGCCGCCGATGGTCAGCGCCATGGCGAATGCCGGCCAGAAGAGCAGGGTGGGGTTCAGGTAGACGTTCTTGAAGCCCTCAGAGAGCATGACGCCCCAGGTTGCCTTGGTGGGATCGCCCAGGCCCAGGAACTCCAGTCCGGACTGGATGGCGATCGCTACGCCGGCGATCGCCGCCGTCTGGATGATGATGGGCGCCCGGACCACGGAGAAGATATGGCGCGCAATGATGCTCAGGTCCGAAAGCCCGGAGACCCTTGCGGCGTCGACGTACAGCTCGTTCCGGACCGACTGGACGGCCGTGCGGGTCAGTCGGAAGTAGGACGGGCTGATCAGGATGCCGAATGCAATCATGGACATCCATACCGAGGGGCCGAAGGCAGCCCGGATGGTCAGCAGCACGATCAGGCCGGGAAGGCTCATGAGGATGCTGACTGCCCAGTTCGAGACTGCCTCGAACTTTCCGGCGTAGTAGCCTGCGATCAGGCCGGCCGGCAGCCCGATGGCAATGGCAACGCCCGCACAGAGCAGGGCGGAAAGAAGTGTCAGCTGCGCACCGAACAGCAGGCGGCTCCAGACGTCGCGCCCGGCGCTGTCCGTTCCCAGGATGTTCACAGAATCCGGAGCAGCCAGCGTCTTGGCGATGTTGGAGTAGTTTTCCTGGAAAGGTGCCAGGACCGGAGCCAAGATGGCCAGGAGCGAGATCGCCAGCAGGATGGCCATGGCCACGAGGCCCAGGGGGTTCTTGAACAGGCGCTGGCCCACGGTGGAGCGGACCACCGTACCGGTCTGACCGGTGAACGGGGCGCCGGGCACCGGTGCGGCAACTGCCGCGGTTTCTACAGAATCGCTCATGACACACGTACCTTCGGGTTGAGCCAGCCATTAATAATGTCCACCAGCAGGTTCACCACGATGACGACGACCACCGTGTACATCACGACGCCCATCACCACCGGGAGATCCGACTGGCCGGTGGCAGCGACCGCGAGCGGTCCCATGCCGGGGAGAGCGAAGATCTGCTCGATGATGACTACACCGCCGAGCATGCCGATCAGCTGGAGGCTCAGGACGGTCAGGCCGGCCGGGGCTGCGCTGCGCAGCACGTGCTTGAACAGGATCTCGCGCTCGCCGATGCCGCGGCTGCGCAGGGTGCGGACATAGTCCCGCTCGAGCTGCTTGATGACGGCGCTGCGGATCTGCTGCGCGCCTCCCGTGACGCCGTTGACCAACAGTGCGATCACCGGTAGTGACATGGAGTAGAGCCACGCGTCGGGACCGGATTCGGGGGAAATCGTGCTGGTTGCCGGGAAGAGGCCCAGCTGGATGGCCAGGACGGTGACCAGGATGACGCCGATCACGAACCCCGGAATTGAGTCACCGATGATGGCGCCAACCTGGACCACCCTGTCCACCCAGCCGCGCCTGACCGCAGCGATAACACCAATCAGTGCGGCACAGAATGCGATCAGGATCATTGCGGCGAAGACCATGGTCATGGTCACCGGAATCCGGGTGGCCAGCGAATTGGCCACCGGCTCGGACGTGAACCACGAGGCACCGAGGTTCCCGCTCAACGCATCGGCCAGCCAGGCGAAGTAGCGGAGCACCAGCGGCTGGTCCAGGCCCAGCTCGTGCTCTTTCATCGCCACCTGCTCAGCGGTGGCCTGGTCGCCCAGGATGTTCCGGGCAATGCTCCCGCTGGAGATGTACAGCAGGAAGAAGGTGAGCGCCGAGACAACAAACAGCACCACCAGACCACTGCCCAGCCTTTTCGCAATGAACCTGATCATGGTGTCCTACTTGGCCGGTGAGTAGTTGTAGACGGACGGGACGGCCTGCTGGATCTGCGGAGTCACGTTCACCTTGGAGTTGTGGTAGTACATCTGGTTGATACGGAAGAGCGGAGCGAACCACGCCTGCTCAACGACGTACTTGTTGACTTCCTGGGCCAGCTTGCCTGCGTCGGCGCCGCCGCTGCGCACTGCTGCGATCTTGGCTTCCAGCTCCGGCGTTGTGTTCTTAAAAGGGTTGTACAGCGCCTTGGTGGAGACGATCTGGTCGGTGGCAACGGTGGGCTGACCCTGGAAGAGCGAGAAGTAGATGGTGGTGAACTTCTGGGCGGCAATGTCCGCGGTGTAGGTATTCGTCAGTGCTGCGCCAACCTTCAGGGTGATACCGACGTCGGCCAGCTGCTGCGTGATGACGGAAATCTGGGTTTCGAAGCCGGGGACGGCGGGGATCTCCAGCGTTACCCCATTTTCAAAGCTGGCTTCCTTGAGGAGCTGCTTGGCCTTGGCCGGATCGTAGCTGTAGTAGTTCTCCAGCTCTTCACTCCACGCGCCGCTGGCCTTGCCGAACGGCTGCGACGTCGGCGTACCCTGGCCGAGCATGACCTGGTCCAGGATGGTCTTGCGGTCGAACGCGTAGTTGATGGCCTGGCGCACCTTGACGTTTGCCAGGGCCGGGTTCTTGACGCCGTCGCGGTCCAGGAGGAGCAGTCCCTGCCAGTCAACCTCGTTGGCGGCCAGCTTCATTTTGGCGCCCTCGGCCTGCCTTCCGTTCTTGGGATCCAGGATGGTGGCGTCCACCTGGCCGGAGACCAGGGCGTTGGTGCGGGCGGTGAGGTCGGTCAGGACCTTGAACGTCAGTTTCTGGTACTTCTGCAGGTCCTTGTTCCAGTAGTCCTTGCGGGCCGTGAACACGGTCTGTGAGTCCTTGACCGACGCAGCCTTGTCCATCACGTACGGGCCGGAGCCGACCGGTTCGGTCTTGATGCCTTCGGAGCCGAGCGCCTTGGGGCTGCCCATCAGGCCGGCGGCCTGGCTCAGGAAGTATTCCAGCGCCGGGTCCGGCGTGCTGAGGTTGAAGTCAATGGTGTCGGCGTCCACCACGGTGACGTCCTTGACCGAAGCCAGCTGCGCCATCTGCGGGCCGTTGGCCTTCTTGAAGTGGTCCACGTTGGCCTTGGCGGCCTCGGCGTCGAACTTGGCGCCGTCACTGAAGGTAACGTCCGTGCGCAGGTCCAGGGTGAGCTTGGTGTTGTCGGCGTTGTACTTCCAGTCGGTGGCCAGCATCGGGCTGAGCTTGCCGTCCGGCTCGCGCAGGATCAGCGTGTCGTACACGGCCTGATAGGGCTGGAGAACATGGCCAACGTGGGCCTGGGCCGGGTCCCAGGAACGGACATCCTGGACAGTGCCGAGAGTCAGCGCTGTGGCAGCGCCGGCGGCTGACCCGGAGTTGGCAGCTCCGCCGCAACCGGTCAGCGCAAAAGACGCACTGAGAACAAGGGCGGCTGCTGCCACCTTGGGACCTAACTTCATTGTTGGCTCCTGAATCTGGGGAACGAGAGATTTACGGAATCGGGCGGTGTGGCGCAGGCCACATCGGCCTTGTGAGATTCACAGTACGCATCGTTGCCGCTTTTGGCAACCGATTGTCAGAACTGTTGCAATTGTTATCGCGCGAGCTGATGATGCGCCTCAAGGCCCTAGGCGCTAAGGATGCATCCGGTTGCCACGGACGGCCTAGGACACGTTGCGAGCGGACTCCGGGTAGCTCTGCCGGTAGACGTCCTTGATGATCCGCAACGATTTTTCAGCCTCGGCAGGGCTGATCCAAAACGGCTCCACGTCGCTCAGCCGTGCATAGAAGTCGCTGATCAAAAGTTCGTGGGAGACACCCCAATAGGACCGCCCGCCGGATTCGCTCCTGCGCTCCGGAATGACATCCACGCGTCCGTCGGCGTGCGTCACCGTGAGGTCGCCCCGGAGGCTCAGGACCGCCTTCTCGGTGACCACGTCGAGTGTCACCGGAGCGTTGAACGCATTGGCCAGCGTCGCATAGAACGCGCTCCTGGCTCCGTTGGCATGTTCTGCCACAAACTCGGCAGTGTCTTCAACCTCAATGGTGCCGCCCAGGAAACGGGTGGACGCATTGCCGGTGACCGTAACAACATCACCCACCAGCCATTGGAGCAGGTCCACGGTGTGGATGGCCTGATTCATCATCAGGCCCCCGCCGCCGCCCGACCAGGTGCCCCGCCACGGCCGGTCCTGGTAGTACTCGGCGGAACGCTGCCACATCACTGTCGCCGACGCGCCCACCACGGCCCCCAGTTCGCCCGATGACAGCAGGGCGTGCATGGCCTGCGACGTCGCGTTGTACCGGTTCTGGAAGCACACCGCGATTTTCGCCCTGCCCGCCGACGCTGCGTCAACCAGGCGTCGCCCCTCCGCCAGCGTATGGGCCAGCGGCTTCTCAACGATGACGTTGACTCCCCGCTCCAGGCAGTCGGCGGCCACCGACGCATGCTGGTCATGCGGCGTGCAGATGTGCACCACGTCGGGCCTCACGGCCTCGATCAGGGAGAGGTGATCGGGGAAGCCCGGGACGCCGTAGGCGGCTACCGCAGCGGCCAGCCGCTGCGGGTCCGCATCGCACACCGCAACCAGCGTGGCGCCGTCGAGCTTTGCCACTGCTTCGAAGTGCACGGCGGAAACATCGCCGCAGCCGATCACCGCCGTCGTCGTACTCAAGAGAGTTCAACCCCGTTTTTCGCGGCCAGCGCGGCGAAAGCGCGGGCCGCGACGCCGAAGGCCACCGGCCCCGAGAAGCCGCCGAGCTCGTGCGCGCTGGCCAGGTGCGGTTCCAGCGAGGCGAAGCCGGTGTACCCGTCCGCCTCCAGGGCGGCGATGGTGGCGTCCAGCTCGCCGTCGCCCTCGCCGGACGGCACCACTTCACCGGTGTCGGCCAGAGCGTCCTTGACCTGGAAGTACTCGAGGTAGGGGCGCAGCATGGCGTAGCCCTCGGTGTACGGCTTGACGCCCACCTGGACGAAGTTGGCGTTGTCCCAGGCGACGCGGAGCGCGGGGGAGTCCACGGTAGTCATGATGTCCAGGACGCGCTCGGGGGTGTCGCCGTAGATCCCCTTTTCGTTTTCATGCAGAAGCACGACGCCGGCTTCCGCGGCGAGTGCCGCAAGCGCGCCCATGCGGGCCATGACGTCGTCGCGGATGTCTTCGGCGCTCCGGTCTTCCGCACGGAAGAAGGAGAAGATGCGGATGTATCTGGTGTCCAGGCCGTTGGCCACGGAGATGATGCGGCGGAGCCGGTCGAGCTCATGTTCCACCGGCAGGCTCACGTCCACCTTTCCGATCGGGCTGGCCACGGCCGAGACTTTGAGGCCCTTTTCATCGAGGATTTCCTTGAGCGCCGCAACCTGCTGCGGTTCGAGCTCGGAGACGTTGGTGCCCCAGGCGCTCCGCACTTCGATGTGGCTTGCGCCCAGGGCCAGCAGTACTGCGGCCTGCACGGCGGGATCCGGATCTATCTCATCGCCAAAGCCTGAGAGCGGCCAGACTGCTGTCGTTGTTTTGCTCACGCTGATCTCCTGGGTTTCGCGCCGCCGCGCGGGCAGCTAGCATTTCGGCTCCAGTGCGGTGAGGCAGTTCACAAACGGTGTCCACCTCAGCTTAGCCAGCACTGCATCTAAATGACAACCGATTGCCAAAGTTTGACAATCTGTGGCATTCTTTGCTGATACTCTGTGGCCGCAGTCACAGGAGCGCCAATTCCGACCCCGGCCCAAACAGCCCGGCCACCATATTCAGAAAGGGGCGCCGTGGTTACGACGCAACCAGCAGCGGTGGACCGCCCGCCCACCATCCACGACATTGCCGCGCTCTGCGGTGTGGCGGCTTCCACCGTGTCCCGGGCGCTCTCGACGCCGGAGCGCGTCAACATCAGGACGCGGCAACGGATCCAGGCGGCCGCGGCCCAGCTCCACTACATCCCCAACAGCCAGGCAAAGGCGCTGAGTTCCGGACGCACCGGCGCGGTGGGAGTCCTCGTCCCTGACATCACCAATCCGTTCTATTTCGACCTCATCCGGGGTACCCAGCTTCAGCTCAAGGCCGCCGGATACACTCAGCTCCTGGTGGATACCGAGGAATCCGACGAAGTCGAAGCCAGCACCATGGAGCAACTGCGCAAGAGTGCGGACGGCATCGTGGTGACCGCCTCCCGGCTAAGCGACGAAGCCCTGCTTGCAGCCGCGGCCAAGATGCCCATGGTCACGGTCAACCGGGACGTTCCCGGAGTTCCCGCTGTCCTTATTGACACCCCGTCCGCCACCACCCAGGCCCTCGACCACCTCATCTCGCTGGGTCACACCCGCATCGCCTACATGGCCGGGCCGGTCACGTCACAATCCAGCACACGTCGCTGGAGCACGCTCTCCGAGGCGGCCGAGGAACGCGGCGTGGAAGTGCGCAGGCTGGGGCCTTTCGCCCCCAAGACACAGTCCGGTGCGGCAGCTGCGGACGCCGCCGTACACAGCGGAGTGACGGCCTGCATCGCGTTCAACGACCTCATCGCCATTGGCATGCTCCAGCGCCTGCGCGAGCGCGGCATCCGGGTCCCGGAGGACATGAGCATCGTGGGCTGTGACGACATCTTCGGCGCGGACTTCTGCAACCCGCCGCTGTCCACCATGGCGTCCCCGATCGAACAGGCCGGCCGGGTGGCGGTGTCCATGCTGCTGGCCCAGCTGAACCCGCTGGCGGGCGGCGGCACCCGCAGCCGGTCCGTGATGCCCACCCACCTCACCGTCCGGGGATCCACCGGGGCCGCTCCCGGGTAAATCAGGCCAATTTCGGCGGACACAGTTGAGCATGGTTGACACTGCTGACTAGTCTGGATCACATGCGCGAACTCCAGGCCAGGATCATTGAAGAAATGGGCGTCCAGCCCCGGATCGACCCCGCCGGGGAGGTGCGTAAACGGGTCACTTTCCTCAAGGATTACCTCAAGGCAACGAACACCAAGGGCTTCGTCCTGGGCATCTCCGGCGGCCTTGATTCCTCGCTCGCGGGCCGCCTTGCCCAGCTTGCCGTTGACGAGCTCGAGGCCGAGGGCGTGGAGGCAAACTTCGTCGCCGTCCGTCTTCCCTACGGCGTGCAGCACGACGAGGATGACGCGCAGGCTGCCCTGGACTTCATCCAGGCCAAGACCGAGTGGACCTTCAACATCTCCGCTGCCGTGGACGGCTTCGAGGATGAATTCGAAAAAACCGTGGGCAACGGGATCTCGGACTTTCACAAGGGCAACACCAAGGCCCGCACCCGCATGATCGCGCAGTACGCCCTCGCCGGTGAGCACAATTATCTGGTCATCGGAACGGACCACGGCGCGGAATCCGTCACGGGCTTCTTCACCAAGTACGGCGACGGCGGCGCCGACATCCTGCCCCTGTTCGGGCTGAACAAGCGCCAGAACAGGGAACTGCTCGCCGAACTCGGCGCCCCGGCCCGGATCTGGGAGAAAGTCCCCACGGCGGATCTCCTCGACGGCAGGCCCGGCCGCACGGACGAGGAAGAGCTCGGCCTGACCTACGACCAGATCGATGACTACCTTGAAGGCCGCGAAGTCCCCGAGGCCGTGGCCGATTCCATCGAGCAGAAGTACCTCAGCACCCGCCACAAGCGCACCGTGCCGGTCAGCATCTTCGACAGCTGGTGGAGGCACGAGGGTCCCGAGGAACCCCGGGTCGGTTTGTAAACCCGAGCGGGGCCTTGCCGGGGGCCCGGTTCCCGGGGCTCGGCTTCCCGGGTTTGCGGGAGCCCGGGACTTACGGCGTCAGCACGATCCTGCCCCGTACGTGCCCCGCGCGGCTGAGGCCCAGCGCCCGGGCCGCATCCGTGAGTGGCAGGCGTTCGTGGATGTTAAAACGGAGCTTTCCGTCGGCTGCCAGCCTGGCCGCATCCGCCACCCGTCCATCTAGCAGCTGAACCTGCGCAATGCCGGCGGCATTGGACTCCTTGCCGGGCACCGTTGTCACGGCGGCGCCGTGACCGCCAAGCAGCGCGACGGTGACCGCCGTCGTCTCCTCCCCGCCAACGGTGTCCACCACTGCCGTAATGCTGCCGAGCGAGCGGACCCGCTCCTCAAGTCCATCGCCGTAGGCCACGGGTTCGGCCCCGAGCCCGCGCAGATACTCATGGTTAGGCTCTGAAGCGGTACCTATGACCCGGGCTCCCAGGTCCCGAGCAATCTGGACGGACGCCGAGCCCACCCCGCCCGCTGCACCGTGAACCAGGACGGTGTCCCCCGGGCGGACTCCCAGCTGGACGACGGCGGAATACGCGGCGCCGCCCGCTATCGCCACACAGGCCGCCTGCTCAAAATCGAGTCCTGCCGGTTTGGAGGTCAGCTGGTCCGCCGGAAAGTTGGCCACCGAACGGTAGCCGCCGGCCACACCATTCCAGATAACCTCCTCCCCCACACCGTAGGCAGAGACACCGGAGCCGACGGCGGTCACCGTGCCCGCCGCTTCACATCCGGGAACAGCAGGAAGCGGCAGCGGATAGTACGGCTCGAGGTAGCCGGCAACGAGCTTCCAGTCCATGGGGTTGACGGCGATGGCCCTGACATCCAGTTGGACCTCGCGCTCTCCCGGGGGCGGCAGCTCTTCTTCGACCACTGCGACAACCCCCGGGCTGCCGAAGCGGTCAAAGGACATTTTGATGCTTTTCATGGGGCTGCACTCCCTGGGCTCGACACAGTGGTTGCCTATGCAGCCAGCATCTTGCACAGTCGGTGGGGTGCGCAAGCGCCTGCAACTTGACCACCAGCTCCCGCACCTGACGGACGAAGTCCGGGCCGAAACGGGGCACTTTGAAGCCTCGTTGGCCCGTTCCGGCCTCAATTGCCGGCGTGTTCGTGTCAAAGTGCCCGACGACGGCCGGCCAGGTTTCGTGGATCCTCGCCAGCCGCCCGGCCGGCGTCGGGCGCCGCCCGGGTCAGGCACCGCCCGGCGCGCGGGTCAGCAGCGTGGAGATCCGGTGCGCTTCTTCCATCAGGAGGCGGCCCAGCGTCTCCTGCCGCTCACCCCGGAAGCGCGGCTCAATGCCAGTCAGCGACAACGCCCAGGCCGGCCGCCCTCGTTGGTCGAACACGGCTGCACCCATGCCCCAGCTGCCCTCCAGCACCAGGCCCGGGTTGACCGAGTAGCCGGCCTGCCGCGTCCTGGCCAGGTTTTCCCGGACCACTGCCTCTGTGTGCGCCGCCGCAAACTTACCCGCGTGCGCCTCCCAGCCAGCCAACAGTTCCTCCTGTTCCGGCTCCGGCAGGAACGCCATGATGGCCGTTCCGGCGGAGGCCACCCCCAGTGGAAACCGCACGCCCTCATGCAGAACGAAGGAGCGCACGGGGAAACTGCCTTCCTCCCGGAGCAGGCACACCGTTTCCGCTGCCCTGCGAATCGAGAAGAAGGCGCTCTCACCGGTCTCCTCGGCCAGACGACGCAGGCTCGGCCGGGCGATGTCCTCCAGCGGAAAACGGGCTGACGCCACAGAACCCATCAACAGGATTTCCGGGCCCAGCACCCAATTGCCGCTCTGCGGGTCCTGGTCCAGCAGGCCTTCGGAAGCCAACGAGGTGAGCAGCCGGTAGACCGTGGGCCGGGTAAGGCCTGACTCCCGGACCAGTCCAACCAGCGGGCTCCCTTCGGGCTGGCGCCCAACGATCCTCAGCAGGGCAGCCACCCGGCTGACTACCTGCGCACCCTGGACCGGTACTGAATTCATTATTTTCCCTTCAAAATTCTCCAAAATATCCACAATATGGACGCACTAAAGCCTACCGTCCACACTGTATAAATGCTCATCTCATGAGGATACTCTCACCTTGACAGCACCTTTTGCAGGCCCGTACGCTCCATTCCCAGAACATCCGTCCACAAAGTGGATTGACGGATTCGCAGGGAAACCGCATCAACGGACCCAGCGCTCAATGAGGAGATGCAAATGTCAAAGGTGAAATCCGGCGCCGCAGCAGCGCTGCAGGACGTGCTGCACGACGGGATGACGTTGGCCGTGGGAGGTTTCGGCCTGAGCGGTATCCCGGCGGACCTGGTCGAGGCCATCCGTGATTCCGGCGTCAAGGACCTCACCGTGGTCTCAAACAACATGGGCGTGGACGGCAAGGGCCTGGGCATCCTCATCGAAGCCGGCCAGGTCCGCAAGGTCATAGCCTCCTACGTCGGCGAGAACAAACTCTTCGCCGAGCAATACCTCGCCGGCCGGCTGGAGGTGGAATTCACCCCGCAGGGTACCCTCGCCGAGCGCCTCCGCGCGGGCGGGGCCGGCATTCCGGCCTTCTACACCAAGACCGGCGTCGGCACCCTCGTCGCCGAGGGCAAGCCGCTGGCGGAGTTCGACGGCGAAACGTACGTCCAGGAGCGCGCCATCAAGGCCCACCTCGCACTGGTGCACGCGCACACCGCGGACACCGACGGCAACCTGATCTACCGCCACACCGCCCGGAACTTCAACCCCGTGGTGGCCACTGCGGGTGCCGTCACCGTCGCCGAGGCGGAGGTCATCGTCAACCCGGGAACGCTGGACCCCAACCACATCGTCACGCCCGGCGTCTACATCCAGCGACTGGTCCAGGCGAGCGACCGCGTCAAGGACATCGAGCAACGCACCGTCCGCCCGCGCGTCGCCGCGACAGCACCGGCCTGATCCCGCACCCAGCGCGAACGAGCATTTAAGCCCCCAACTTTGAGACCCAAGGAGAACCCCATGGCCTGGACCAGGAATGAAATGGCTGCGATCGCGGCCGAAGAACTCAACGACGGCGACTACGTCAACCTCGGCATCGGCATCCCCACGCTGGTGGCCAACAACCTGCCCGACGGCGTCCGCGTGGTCCTGCAGAGCGAAAACGGACTGCTCGGCATGGGACCGTTCCCCTACGAAGGCGAGGAGGACGCCGACCTGATCAACGCCGGAAAGCAGACCGTTACCGTCCTGCCCGGCGGCAGCATCTTCGACTCCGCCACCTCCTTCGGCATGATCCGCGGGGGGCATGTGAAGGTTGCCATCCTGGGTGCCATGCAGGTGTCCGGGAGCGGCGACCTCGCGAACTGGACCATCCCCGGCAAGATGGTCAAAGGCATGGGCGGTGCTATGGACCTCGTCGCCGGGACACCGCGCGTCGTGGTCCTGACCGAACACAACGCCAAGGACGGCACCGCCAAGATCGTCCGCGAATGCACGCTTCCGCTCACCGGGGTCAGCTGCGTGGACCGGATCATCAGCGACCTTGCTGTTTTCGACCTCGTGAAGAATGAACAGGGAACCGGCGACGGCGGCAGGCAGCTCACGCTCACCCGCCTCGCCCCGGGGGTCACCGTGGAGGAAATCCGCGGGAAGACCGAGGCGGAGTTCGCCGTCGCACTTGAAGCAGAACCAACACTGGAAGGAGCAACCGCATGAGCCTCAAGGAACAGTTCGGCAAGGATGTCCTGCTGAGCGGCTGGGGGCACAGCCGCTTCGGCAAGCTCACCGATGAAACCCTTGAATCCCTGATCGTGCAGGTGGCCGCGGAGGCGATCGGCAACGCCGGCATCGAGCCCGGCCAGATCGACGAAATCTATCTCGGCCAGTTCAACTCCGGCATGATGCCGCTGGCGTTCCCGTCCTCGCTCGCGCTGCAGGTCTCGGAGCAGCTCGCCAACGTACCGGCCACGCGGGTGGAGAACGCCTGCGCCTCCGGTTCGGCAGCGTTCCAGCAGGGCACCAAGTCGCTGCTGGCCGGAACGGCGAAGACTGTCCTGGTGATCGGGGCGGAGAAGATGACCCAGGCCGGTGCGGACGTTGTGGGCGCGGCCCTGCTGGGAGCCGACTACGACATGGCCGGCAAGCGCTCCACCACCGGCTTCACCGGCCTGTTCGCCGAAGTGGCCAAGCACTACGGGAAGCGGTACGGTCCGGTGTCTGACGTCCTGGGAACCATCGCGGCCAAGAACCACCGCAACGGCGTGGACAACCCCTACGCCCAGCTCCGCAAGGACCTCGGCGAGGAGTTCTGCCGTACGGTCTCGGACAAGAACCCGATGGTGGCGGATCCGCTGCGCCGCACCGACTGCTCCCCCGTGTCCGACGGCGCCGCCGCCGTCGTGCTTTCCGTCTCTCCGACCGGAGGGGCAACCGCTCCAGTGCGGCTCGCCGGCTTCGGCCACGCGAACGACTTCTTCCCCGCCGAACGCCGCGACCCCACTGCCTTTAATGCGACGCGCGCGTCCTGGCAGCGGGCGCTGGCGATGGCCGGCGTCGGGCTTGACGACCTGGATTTCGCCGAAGTGCACGACTGCTTCACCATCGCCGAACTGCTCATGTACGAGGCCATGGGGCTGACCGAACCCGGCCAGGGAGCCCGCGCCCTCGAGGAAGGCTGGGTGTTCAAAGACGGCAAGCTGCCCGTCAACGTCTCCGGCGGGCTCAAGGCCAAGGGCCACCCGGTCGGCGCCACCGGGGTATCTCAGCACGTCATCGCCGCCATGCAGCTGACCGGCACAGCGGGCGACATGCAGCTGGCCAATCCCCGCCGGGCCGCCGTGCAGAACATGGGCGGCGTGGGCATCGCCAACTATGTCAGCGTGCTCGAGGCCGTCTAACCCCCGGAGTTTTTGTCCAGATAACACGCCCTAGGGAGGACGGAACGGCCATTATCTGGACAAAAACTCCAAGCCGGAGCCTGTTTACTGCGCAGTTCCGGCGCCCGCAGTTCCGGCTGCGATGGCCTCGGCGCCGGCAGTGGCACACGTTTCGTCCAGCGCGCCGTCCGGGGCGCCGCCGACGCCGATGCCCGCCACGGATACGCCGTTCACCTTGAGCGGGACGCCCCCGGCCAGGAAGAGGGTGCCGGGGAGGTCGTCGATGCCGGGGCCGTTGCCGTTGATGCGCTTGGCAAGTTCACTGGTGGGCGCGCCGAAGGCGGCCGCGGTGTAGGCCTTCTGCTGCGCCGCTTCGATCGTGTGCTCAGCCGCGTTGTCGCCGCGGAGCAGGGCCTGCACGGTACCGAACCTGTCCACGAGGGCAACGGTGACGAACGGCAGCTTGTCGGCCTGGCATTTGGCGAGCGCGGCCTCGACGGCGGCCGTGGAGGCACCTACGCTGATGCGGTTTTGCGCGACCACCGTTTCGGGGGCCGGCTGGATGTCAACGGCGGGAACAGCTGCGGAAACGCCGGCAGCCGCAGCGGCCGACGCAGGAGCCGCCGAGGTTCCGGCGTTGGCTGCAGCCGTCAGGCCTCCGGTGAGGAGCAGTGCCCCGGCGGCAGCGGCAGCGGCGATCTTGTTGGACTTCTTCATGGTTCTCCCGGGAGGTAAAGGTTTTGGCTGGCTGCCGGGATCACTTCCCGGCCTGAATCCATCCTTTCCGGTCCGGGCACGCCAGGGCATCGGGCTTTGGTCTGCCGCGGACTCCCCCATCGGGCTGGCCGTATCAGCCAAAAAGGCTGAGGGACCAGCAACGGCGCGGGCCCTAGCATGGTGGGTAGCACTCCTATACCCGAACCGGACAACCATGCCCTCCTCACCCCCAACCCTTCCCGCCGAGCCGGCGACGGCAGCAGAGCAGGACCACGCCGGCGGCCGCCCGCTGGGCCGGATTGACGCCGTCGTCCATCTTGGTTTTGCCGTGCTGCTGGTAGCGTCCGCGGTCCGGTACGTCATGCGGCACAGCCCCGCGGACAACCTGTGGGTCCTGGCGCTTGCCGCAGCGGTGTGTTCGCTTTACGCCGTGATCGCCGTGCTCTCGCAACGGCGCCGGCCGTGGGCGGTATGGATGTTTGTCCTGGTGGCTTTGTGGGCGGTCCTGGTGGTCGCGGCGCCCAGTTTTGCGTGGTGCTCGTTCGCGCTGTTCTTCCTGTGCCGCTCGGCCTTCGGCGGCTGGGTGGCGTACCTGGCGGGAGGCGCGACGGCGGCGGCCACCGCCGCCGGGCTGTTCCGGCTGAGCGGGGGCAGCGATATTGCCATGCTCCTTGGCCCTCTTGCGGTGGGCGTCATGCTGACGCTGATCTACGACCGCATTGAACAGGACGCCGCGGTTCAGCGCCGGCTGCACGCGGAGGTGTCGCTGGCGCAGGGGCGGCTGGCGGTCAGCGAGCGCAGGGCCGGAACCATCGAGGAGCGCGAGCGGATGTCCCGGGAAATCCATGACACCGTGACGCAGGGCCTGGCCAGCAGCCTCCTGCTGCTCGAGGCAGCCAACAGGTCCTGGCCGAGCACGGACGCGCGCGACGACGTCCGCGCCGCCAGCGGAATGCTGCGCCAAGACCTCGCGGACACGCGGAGCCTGGTCCACGAGCTCGCCTCCCCCGGCCTGGACACGGCGCCCCTGCCCGAGGCATTGCTGCAGGCCGCATCCCAGTACGTCCCGCGCGTGCGCCTGCTGGTCACCGGGGAGCCCCGCCCGGTCCCCGCCGACGTCCGGCACGTGCTCCTCCGGGTGGTCCAAAGCGCCGCCGCGAACACGAAGCTGCACGCTGCCGCGGCGAACGCCACCGTGACGCTGGGGTTCCTGCCGGATGCAGTCACTTTGGATGTGTACGACGACGGCGCGGGCTTCGACTCGCTATTGCTGGCACCGCCGTCGGACGCCGGAGGCTACGGACTCCGGGCCATGCGCCAGCGCGTGGAACAACTGGGCGGGGTGTTTTCGGTGGAAAGCACGCCCGGGGAAGGGACGATCGTGGCCGCACAACTGCCCACCGGGGAGGAACGATGAATCCCATTACCGTGCTGCTGGTGGACGACCATTTGGTGGTCCGCAGCGGGCTCAAGGCGCTGCTGGGAACACAGCCCGATATTGACGTGGTGGCCGAGGCAGCTTCGGGCGAGGAGGCCCTGGCCCTGACGGAGCAGCACAGCCCTGCCGTGGTGGTGATGGACTGGCCATGGGTGCCGGCATGGACGGAATCGAAGCCATCAAGCAGCTGCGCCGACGCAACGCCAGGCAGGCCGTGCTGGTGTTCACCACCTACGACTCGGACGCGGACATCGTCCGTGCCGTCGATGCCGGCGCCATGGGCTACCTGCTCAAAGATGCCGCACCGGAGGAGATCTTCGCCGCCATCCGCGGGGCGGTCCAGGGCAAGAGCGTGATGAGCGCACCGGTGGCCTCGCGGCTCTTCCAGCAGCTGCGAAACCCGGACGAGATCCTGACACCCCGCGAGGCTGAGCTGCTGAGCCTGCTGATCGAAGGACTCAGCAACCGTGAGCTCGGCCAGCGGCTGTTCATCTCGGAGGCCACGGTGAAGACGCATCTGGCGCACATCTACGCGAAGCTCGGAGTCGAGACGAGGGCGGCCGCCATCGCCACGGCCATCCGGCGCGAGGGTATGCGCTAACCTGCGGAGCCGCCCAATGACCGGGTTTAGACTCGAACCTAGCCGGTCCCCCGCATCCGATCGAAGGAGCCCCCATGCGCGCCACCATCATCCACGGCCCGGGTGACATCCGGGTCGAAGACAGGGACTACCCCACTTTGCAGCTGCCCACTGATGTGGTGGTGAAGGTGACGGCATCCTGCGTGTGCGGCTCGGACCTGTGGCCGTACCGGGGCGTGAGGTCCACCCGCAAACCGTCGGCCATCGGCCACGAATTCGTCGGTGTGGTCGAAAGCGTCGGCGAGGACGTGACCGGACTGGCTGAAGGCGATTTTGTCATCGCGCCCTTCGTCGTCAGCTGCGGCGAATGCCCGCAGTGCCTGAACGGCGTCACCGTAGCCTGCGATTTCCTGGCAGGCTGGGGCGGCCGGGATAAGGCCGGCTTCAGGATCGACGGCGGCCAGGGGCAGGCCGTCCGGGTGCCGCTGGCTGAGAGCACCCTCGTCAAGGTTCCCGACGTCGCCGAACCGGACGCTGAGCTCACGGCCAACCTCCTGACCCTGTCCGATGTCATGGCCACCGGCCACCATGCGGCACTGGCCGCGAAGGTGGCACCCGGCCGGACGGTTGTTGTGGTGGGCGACGGCGCCGTCGGCCTTTGCGGTGTCCTCGCGGCCAAGCGGCTCGGGGCGGAGCGGATCATCGCCATGTCCCGCCATGCTGACCGGCAGGCCCTGGCCCGCGAGTTCGGTGCCACGGACATCGTGGCGGAACGAGGCGACGGCGGGGTGGCCAAGGTCCGGGAACTGCTGGGCGGCGTGCTCGCGGATTCGGTGCTGGAATGCGTGGGCACCAAGGAATCCATGGAGCAAGCCCTTCACTGTGTCCGCCCGGGAGGCGCCCTTGGATTCGTGGGCGTCCCCACCGGCGGGTCCGAGGTCCCGCTGCGCTACCTGTTCGATTCCAACGTGTCCATCGCCGGTGGCATGGCACCCGCAAGGACATACATCCCCGAGCTGCTGGCGGACGTGCTCGCCGGAACCATCAACCCCGGCCGGGTGTTTGACTCCGTCATGCCGCTGGAGGAAGCTCCAGAGGCCTACAAGGCGATGGATGAACGGCGCGCCATCAAGGTCCTGCTCAAGCCCTGATCGCTGCTCAAACCTGACCGCGCCGGCAGCCTCCGAATGCGATACTGAGTCTGCGTATGGATCAGCTCGGCGGTCCGGGTCTTCGCTTGGTTGGGAACTGGGGGTAACCGAATGCAGCTCGACACCTTGACCCTCAGGGTTGCCTTCGCCATTGTCGCGTTCACTCTGGCCCTGCTGTTCTACTTTGCCGCGTACCGGAGCACGCGGTCCCCGTACAGCGGGTGGTGGTGCGTGGCCCTGACGCTCTTCCTCGCCGGTTCCGCTTCCTACCTCCTGGACGGAACGGCGCACCAGGTGTGGGCCAATCCGTTGGGGAGTTGCCTGCTGGTTGCCGGAGCGGTTTGCGTCTGGGGCGGCGCCCGGTCGCTGCGGGCACCCCGCCCGCCTTCGTGGCAGCTGGCGGCAGCTCCCGCCGTCGTGACGGTCGCCGCGGCCTTCGACAGCCCTGCCGTTAACACCTGGTCCGGAGGCGCGGCTTTCCTTGCCCTGATGAGCCTGATGCTAGGCTTCGCGTCCCGCGAACTCTGGCGGCTCGAGCCGGGCTACTCCAGGGTCCGGATCCCGCTGGCCATCGTGTCCGGCTTGCTCTCCGCCTACTACTTCTGCCGGATGGTGGTGTACATCGGCGAAGGCCCGAACAGTAAGGTATTCATCACCTACTTCGGCTCCGCCGTCACCACCCTTGTCACCATGGTTCTGCTTGTTGTGGTGTCCTTCAGCATGGCCGCCCTCAGCAGCGAGCAGCAGACCCGTGCCCTCCGCGCAGTGGCCACGCAGGACGGCCTCACGGGACTCCTGAACCGGGCCGCGTTCGTGGAGTTGGCCTCCGATGAGCTGCAGCGGCTGCGGCGCTCGCGGGCGGCGGGTTCCGTGATCCTGGCCGACCTGGACCATTTCAAGACCGTCAACGATACCTATGGCCATGCTGCCGGTGACGCGGCGCTCCAGTCGTTCGCCGCCGCCTGCATCGGCACGGTCCGTTCAACCGACCTCGTGGGACGCTACGGCGGTGAGGAGTTCATCTTCCTCCTCCCCGGGGTGTCCCCGGACCGGGCCGAGGCCATCACGGCGGAGATCAACCGGCAGCTGAAGGCAGTCCGCGGAGCGGGCGGTGCCCGGATGCCTACGGTCAGTTACGGCATTGCCCCCATAGGCCACGGAACGCCCGGCCTTGATGAGCTAATCGCGACGGCGGACGCCGCCCTGTACCGCGCCAAGTCGCTCGGCCGCAACCGCACAGTCCTTGGAACCGACAGCCCCCAGTCGCCCAAGTAGGGCATTTCTGCCCTTTGCTCCGCCCGGCTGCAGGTCTAGGGTGATCCGCGTCAGCAACCACCGCCGTCAAGGAGCCGTCATGACCGGGTTTGTGCAGATCATCGAATTCAAGACCTCCCGCATTGAGGAGATAGAAGAGCTGGGCAGGCCCTCAAGGACTGAGGGATCCACGGCGCCCACCTTCCGCCGCATTATTGCCACGGCGGACCGGGACCGGCCCGGGACCTACTTCACCATTGTTGATTTCGATTCATTTGACTCAGCGATGGAAAATTCGGGCCGTCCCGAAACCTCGGAATTTGCCGCAAAAATGGCGGCCCTGTGCGACGGCCCGGTGATTTTCCACAACCTGGACGTCATGTGGGAAGACACCGGCGAGAGTGCCGCGAACGGCTAGGAGCCGAAGATGGCTTCTGTCAGCCAAGGCCGGGAGCCGTACAGCACCGACCGGAAGAGCCTCACGGTTGAGCTCAGCCAGTTGGCTTCCGCCTCGCTGACGCAGGTGGGCGGCAAGGCACTCAACCTTGGAAAGCTTGCCGCCGCCGGGTATCCGGTTCCGCCCGGGTTCTGCCTGACCACGGCCGCCTACCGGACCGCCGTTCCTGGGGAAGTGGACGCCATCGCAGCCCGCCTGGATGAAGCACTGTCGGACGCGCCCACAGGCACGTACACCGCATCCGGCCCGCCCGGCGACGACCGTGCCGGGCTTGCCGGGCATGCCCGCGAAGCGGTGGCGGGGGCCGCGGTTCCGTCCGGCGTCGAGGCTGCTGTCCGCGCAGCGTATGCGGTCCTGGGCAATGTGCCGGTGGCGGTGCGGTCATCGGCGACGGCCGAGGACCTGCCTTTTGCCAGTTTTGCAGGACAGCAGGACACGTTCCTGGACGTCGTTGGAGCCGACGACGTCATCCAGGCCGTCCGGCGCTGCTGGGCTTCCCTATGGACGGACCGGGCCGTGGCCTACCGCGCGGCTAACGGGATCAGCCACCGCGAGGTGGGCCTCGCCGTCGTCGTTCAACAAATGGTCGACGCCGGCACGGCCGGCGTGCTGTTCACCGCCAACGCCGTGACCGGGACGCGGACGGAGACCGTCATAGACGCCAGCCCGGGGCCGGGCCAGGCGGTGGTGTCCGGCGCCGTGAACCCGGATCACTTTGTGGTCGACACAGCCACTGCCAGGATTCTGCAGCAGCCGCCGGGCCAGCCAAGCCTGGTGGAAGCCCAGCTTCGCGAACTGGCATCCCTCGGTGAGGCAGCCCAGCTGCTGTTCGGTGCGCCCCAGGATGTTGAGTGGGTGATCGATGCCCAGGGCAAGGCCTGGCTGACCCAGTCGCGCCCCATCACCACGCTGTATCCGCTGCCGGAGGCCGCAGGCACTGACACGCGGGTTTATTTGTGCGGCACGCTGCTCCAGGGACTCACCCGCCCCATCACTCCGATGGGGCTGTCCGTCCTCGGCCTCATGCAGGGCCCCAAAGGCGGATGGAGATCCGTGAACCCCGGGCTGCGGATGTACGTTGACCTGACACCGGTTCTCCGCAGCAAATCCGGCCGCCGGGTGATGCTTCGGATGCTTTCGTTGGCTGACGGGAGGTCCGCGGCCGTCTTCCCGGCGCTCCTGGAAGACCCGCGGTTCGGCAATGTCAGGCCCCCCTGGCGGAAGCCGGGCCGGACCGGCACTCCGGGCCACGGCCAGCCGGACACAAAAGGCACTGACAGGCCGCAGAGCCTCGGCCTGGCTGTCCAGCTCATTCCTGCCATGGTCCGGACGCTGTTGTGGCCGGACGCCGGACTGCGCCGGGCACGGCATTACCAGCAGCGCCTCGAAGCCCAACTGGCGCTCCCTGTCCCCGCAACGGCGCACACCCGGCTCCGGCATGCGCAGGACGTGCTGGGACCCGACGTATTCGACGGACTGATCGGGGCGACCCTTCCAGCTCCGGCCGTGGGGTACCTGATGCTGGCCGCAGCCCGCAGGCTGCTGCGGGGAATTGCCGAACCGCGCGAACTTGAGGCGGTCCTTCGCGGGCTTCCCCACAACGTGACCACCATCATGGACCTGGAATTGTGGCACCTGGCCGTTTCCGTGGGCCGCAACCCGGACGCACGCCGGTTGTTTACGGACCAGCAACCTGAGGAACTGGCCGCCCTCTACAAAGCGGGTACTCTGCCGGCCGCTGTACAGGCGGGGCTGGGGACATTCCTGGCCAAGTACGGCCACCGGGCCGTGGCGGAGATCGACCTGGGGATGCCGAGATGGTCCGAAGAGCCGGAGCACCTCCTCGGAATGATCTCGAACTACCTGCGGGTTGACGACCCTGAGCAGGCACCGGACCGCCAGTTCGCCAGGGCCGCCGATCTCGCCGAGACCCGGATCAGTGAACTGGTGGACAAGGCCGGAACCAAAAGCCGGCTGCGGGCGCGCCTGGTGGCGCTGTGCCTGCGACGGGCCCGCCAATTGGCCGGACTACGGGAATTGCCCAAGTTTTACGTCGTGCTGGTCCTCGCGGCGATGCACCGCCAGCTCAGGGTAGTCGGCGACGAACTGGCAACGACGGGCAGCATCGCAGCCGCCGGTGACGTGTTCTTCCTGGACTTCGAGGAGCTGCGGGTGGGCCTTCGCGGTGCCGACCTCAAGGGCATCGTCGCCGCCCGCCGCCGGCTGTACGACGTCGAACTACGGCGACGGCGGATTCCCCGCCTCCTGCTCTCCGACGGAACGGACGTGGAAGCGGCCGTCATGGCGAAGACCGCCCGGCGGCCGCAATCCGCAGCTTCTTCCGGGCTGGCTGGAACTCCAGCGTCTGCCGGCACTGCCACCGGGAAGGTCAGGGTGGTCCTGGATCCGGTAGGTGCCCGCCTGGACCCCGGGGAAATCCTGGTGACTCCCTCCACCGACCCTGGCTGGACGCCCCTCTTTATGACAGCCGGCGGGCTGGTCATGGAGATGGGCGGCGTCATCTCCCACGGGGCAGTGGTTGCGCGGGAGTACGGCATCCCCGCCGTCGTGGGCGTTGCGGATGCCACCACCAGGCTGCGCGACGGCCAGATCGTAACGGTGGACGGTGCGGCCGGAACCGTCAGCTGGTGAGAAATCCCCGGCGGAACGGGGTCGCTTCGGGCCTCTGAAGCGGCAGTTAAGTGGCCCGCCAAGTACTCGGCGGCCAGACTTATAGTGTCGAAAGGGCACTTTTACTCTTGCAAGCAAGGCGTCCGCCACGTACGTTGGGGGACAGCGGGGGACGTTCTCCGCTCTGCGGGCCAGTGTGCCTGTAGAGAGAATCAGAGTCACATGAAGGAATGCAGCCATGGCAACAGGCACAGTTAAATGGTTCAACGCCGAAAAGGGTTTTGGCTTCATTGCCCCCGATGACGGATCAGCTGACGTTTTCGCCCACTACTCGGCGATCGCGAGCAGCGGTTACCGCTCACTGGACGAGAACCAGAAGGTCGAATTCGATGTGACCCAGGGCCCCAAGGGCCCGCAGGCAGAGAACATCCGCCCTCTCTAAAGGCTTAGGGTAAACGTTCCGGCGGCCAGCCGGACCACCCCGTACCAACAACGGCCCCTCCGGACCAGACGGTTCGGAGGGGCCGTTGTGCTAATTTCTGCGACACACGTTTCGGAGAGGACCCAGCAATGTCCCACGATCCTGCGGACCTGGTAAGCGTCCGGTACATGGTGGACGACGTCGATGCCGCCATCGCCTTCTACACCGGGCACCTCGGATTCACCCTCAGGAGGAGCGCAGCTCCGGCGTTCGCCGATGTTGTGCGCGGCCGGCTACGGCTCCTGTTGAGTGGTCCTGGCAGCTCGGCAGGCCGGCCGATGCCGGACGGCACGCTGCCGACGCCGGGCGGCTGGAACCGCATCCACCTCATCGTTGGCGATATCGCTGCCGAGGTGGACCGGCTGCGTAGCGCAGGGGTCACCTTCCGAAACGACATTGTGACCGGCCCGGGCGGGCAGCAGATCCTGCTCGAGGACCCGTCCGGCAACGTGGTGGAGCTGTTCCAACCCGCCGGCGAATAAACGAACCCCGGCCGGGTGGTTCGCTACTGCACTTGAATGTTACTGACGCTCATACCAATCGAGCACCCGCAGCGCCCGGAGGGTGTTCCACCGGCTCGGGCGTCCGTCACCGTCGTCCAAGGCGAAATGGACCCGGCCGGGATGGGAGTTCTCCAGAAGCCAGGTCCCATCCGGTTGCTGTTTCGAGCGGAGCACCTCCACCGCCTCTGCGATGCGTTCGTCGGGGCGCTTCCCCACGGCGCGGAAGTAGTCAAGGCCGCGGAGCACGTCGTAAAGCCAGCGGGTCGGATACGAGAACTCCAACCAGTCCTTGTCGATCAACTCGCCGGTGCTCTTGCGCCGCAGGAGTGCGCGCTCCAGCAGGTACTCCTCGGCACGTTCCCGGGCCGCGACTGAGACCTGTGATCCGCCGGTAGCGTGCTCATGCTCCAGCAGCCCTTCGAGCACGTTAATGGTGGTACCGAAGGACGACCGTACCGAGCCTCGTTCCACCTCGCAGTTCCAGCCGCCGTCGGCAAGCTGCTCACCGAGCAATCGCTCGACCACGCCGTCGACGTGCTCGCCAAAGTATGCGCCAAGTGCCACCGTCATGCCGTTGATGCACGGCTCCACTTCACCTTCGAAGAACGGCTGGTCCCCCTCTTCCCACCGGCTGTTCTCGCGGACCAGCCTGACGGCGGTGCGGGCCTGCTCGCTGCGGGCGTCGAGGCCGAAGTCGCGCAGCAGCAGCAGGCTGTAGGTGGTTGCTGTCCAGGGCTGGCCGTCCTCGGATTCGTCAAACGGCGACGGGTAGTAAGTACCCCCGTCCCATTGACCGTTTTCGCCTTGCAGCGCGAGCAGTCGGGCGCCCCAGCCCTGCGTCGCGACGCGCGCCCGTTCAGCCTGCACTACCGCCGGCGGCGCGCCCATGAGGTCGCGCTGGACCTGCCAGCGGATCGCGGGATCGGAGTCGAGAAGCCAGTCGAGCACCTCCATCCCCAAAAGCTAACATGGCTATGTTCGGCTTCGACATAGAGCCCGGCGTGAAAACTCCTGCGGAGATGCTGCAGGACGGCCCGGCTATCGATCCAGCTTTGCCCGCTCCGATGTCCAGCCCTGCTCGTGGAATCTCTCGAACCCGTCCAGCAGGAGGTCGAGGGCAAACTCGAACTCAAACTGGTCATCGCAGCCCTGCCCCACCACGGAGCCGTCGTCGTGGTTTGCCGCCCCGGCAACCGCCGCAATGTTCGGAAAACGCGCTGCAATCTCCCGGAGCATGGCCGCCTGGACTTCCGGCGGCACGGAGGCCGGCGGCGGGGTGGCGGGATCGTCGAACAGCTCCTGGGTGAAGCCCCACATGCGGCTGCCGAGCGCATGCATGACGTGGTGGGTGAGATCCGCCGAGAAGCCGCCGGCAAGGAACATCCCGATGAATGAGTCCATGTACTCCAGCACGGCGGGCGTCTGGTTGATCCGGGATTCGAGCACCTGGCGGGCCCAGCGATGCCGGAGCATGGACCTTCGGGCCGAAAGCACCCTGAGCCGTACCGCTGTTTTCCAGCCTGCATCGCGGACCGGCGGATCGATCTCGCCGACAAGAACGTCCACCATACCGTCGAGAAGTTCTTCTTTGTTGGCAATGTGCTTGTACAGCGCCATGGGCACCACGCCGAGCTCCTGCGCGAGCCGCCTCATGTTGAGAGACTCGATGCCCGCCTCGTCAGCGAGTACGACGGCGGCAGCCAGCACGCGGTCCCGGTTCAGCGGGATCCGGCGCGTAGTTTCCATCTGCTGGGTCATGCGGGCGCTCTCCCTGGCCGTTTTCTTTCAATGAGTGTACTCCGTACACCCGCCGCCGTTACCGGAGCTGCCTGGCCAGTGCGGGCGCTGACCCCGCCTGTCAGTGGGCGTGGTCCCCGCGGCTGTATTCGAAAACCCAGCCAATAAGGGCAACCAGAGCGAATCCGGCGCCGATGTAGACCATCCAGAATCCGACGGCCATTCCCAGGAACCCGGTGGCTGCGGAAACTCCCACGGCAATAGGCCACCAGCTCCAGGGACTGAAGTGGCCCTGCTCCCCTGCACCCTCGTGCATCTCCGCGTCATGGCGGTCTTCGGGACGCAACCCTATCCTTTTACCGGTGTAGCCGAGGTACAGCCCGATCATTCCGGACAGACCGCCCACCAGCCACAATCCCAGGAAGCCCACCGGTTCCCTCCAGTTGGTGATGAGGCCGTAGACCACACCCACAGGGATGAAAAACAAAGACAGGCCTCCGAAAATCCAGGATTCGATCCTCATGGCTCCTCCTCTTGCCGCGAATCACTTCGGGTGGCCCTGATTGATTCCCGGCTCGGGTCGCCCTAAGACAACTTTGGCCCTCGGGACGCGGCGTTGTTAGGGACAAAGGACCTTGCTTAGGCCGCGAGCAGGATCTTCCCCTGTCCCGGCGGATCCCGGAGTGATTCACTGGAGGCTACGACGGCGGTCCGCCCCCCCCGATGCCCGCCGCATGTCAGGAGGAATCCAGATGAGGAAGATCATTCTGATGATGTCGGTGTCGCTGGACGGCTACTTCGAAGGGCCGGACCGGGACATCAGCTGGCACTTGGTGGACGAGGAACTGCACCGCCACTTCAACGAGCAGTGCAAGGGCATGGGCGCCTTTATGGACGGCCGGGTCACCTATGAGCTGATGGCGGAGTTCTGGCCAACGGCGGACCGGGATCCGGCCAGCACCGGCCCCATGTTCGAGTTCGCGGGGATCTGGCGTGACATGCCCAAGTTCGTGTTCTCCCGGACCCTCACCACTGCGGACTGGAACACCACGGTGATCCGCGACGTCGTGCCTGAAGAAATCGCGGAACTGAAGGCGCAGCCCGGCGGAGACATCGCGCTGGGCGGGGCCAACCTGGCCGCCACCTTCATGGAGCACGGCCTGATCGACGAATACCGGATCTACGTCCACCCGGTGGTTCTGGGCCGCGGCCGGCCGCTGTTCGAATCACCTGACGTCCGGATGAACCTCAAGCTGGCCGGGACACAGACGTTCGGCAACGGGGTGGTGCTGCTGCACTACGGGCGCGGCCAGGACTGATGAAGGTCCTTTAGACGAACGCCGACTTCCCTGTCACCGCACGGGCAACAATCAGGGAGTTGATCTCGTAGCTGCCCTCGTAGGTGTACAGGATTTCGGCGTCGCCGAACAGCTTGCCCATCTCGTAGTCGCTGGTGATGCCGTTGCCGCCCAGCAGCGACCTGCCCATCGCCACCGAAGCCCGGGCCAGGCGCGTGGTGGTGGACTTGGCCATCGCGGCCTGCGCCATTTCCAGCTTGCCGTCCTGCTGGATCCGCGCCAGCTGTGCCATGAGCGCCAAGGAGGCGCTGGCGTTGCCCAGGATTTCGGCCAGCTGCTGCTGGACCAGCTGGAACCTCGCCAGTTCCTTGCCGAACTGCTTCCGCTGGAGCGCGTAGGACCGGGCGACGTCGAACGCGGCCAGCTGGATCCCCGCACCTTGCCAGCCGACCCAGGCGCGGGAGTCCCGGAGGAGTGCGTTGGCCTTGGAGAAATCCGTGGCACCGGGCAGAAGGTTCGTTTCCGGAATGCGCACGTCGTCCAGCCGGATGTCCGCGTTCTGCATGATCCGGAGGCCGATTTTGTTCGAGATTTTCGTGGCGGTGTAGCCGGGGCGGTCCGTTTCCACGATGAAGCCCTTGATCTGCTGATCGGCCTCATCCCGGGCCCAGACCAGCGCAAAATCGGCGATGGTGCCGGCGCCGATCCAGCGCTTTGCCCCGTTGATCACCCATTCGCCGTGCTCCAGCCGGGCCGCTGTTTCGAGCCCGCCCGCGATGTCCGAGCCGTGGTCCGGCTCCGTGAGCGCAAACGCCCCCAGCTGGGTGAAGGCTGTCAGCCCTGGCAGCCATCGCTGCTTCTGCTCCTCCGAACCGAGCTCATTGATCATTCCGACAATCAGCTCGTTGTGGATCCCCACGAGCGCGGAGAGGGACACATCGGCGCGTGCCACCTCCACATACATCAGGCCCTTGAACAGCGCCGACGTTCCGTCCGTCTGCAGCCCGCCCAGCCCGTATTTGCCCATCTCGGCCAACAGCCCGAACGGAAATTCCTCGCGGTTCCAGTACTCGATGGACGCAGCGCGGATGCGGGACTGCAGGAATTCGCGCACTTCCAGATAGCGCGAACGCTCCTCCGCGGGCAGCAGGTCCACGATGTACATCAGGTCCGCCTCGGGGAACGGAAGTTCCGGGCGCCCGGTGGCAACTTCCGCAGCATCGGGCATTTCATCGGTTTGTTCCTGTGTCGGCACGGGCAGCTGTCCCTTCGTCGTCCGCCGGCCGCATCATTGTGCCCGGCACTTCCAAACCCTTGGATGTCCTAGTATATTGCACAGTGATGTGGATCACTAGGCGAAAGGGCCTCCATGACAGTCACCGACGACTTCCGGGCCGCGAGGGACAGGCTTTTGGCCCTGCGCGAGGACTACGTCCAAGCGCGGAGCGAGTTCCAATGGCCCCGCTTTGACGAGTTCAATTTCGCCCTCGACTGGTTCGACCGGATCGCGGCGGACCCCGGCAAGGGCACCAAGCCCGCCCTGGTCATCGTGGAGCAGGACGGCAGCGCCACCCGGCGGAGCTTCGCGGAGCTGGCAGGGCGCTCCAACCAGGTGGCCAACTGGCTCCGCAGCCAGGGCGTCCGCCGCGGCGACCGCATGATCATCATGCTGGGCAACCAGGTTGAACTGTGGGAACTTATGCTGGCCGGCATCAAGCTCGGCATCGTGATGATCCCTACCACCACCCTCATGGGCCCTGCCGACCTAACCGACAGGGTGGAGCGCGGCGAGGCCGGCTGGGCCGCCGTCGGAAGCTCCAACATCGGCAAGTTTGCCGACGTTCCAGGCGACTACAAACTGATTGAAATCGCCGACGGCGGGACTCCCGCCGCTGCTCCCGCCGAAGGTGCTGCGCGGTATTCGGACGCGGACGGCGCACCGACGGACTTCACGCCGGACGCACCCACCAGGGCGGACGAAACCCTCCTGCTGTACTTCACCTCCGGCACCACCTCCAAGGCCAAACTGGTGGAACACACCCACACGTCCTACCCGCTGGGCCACCTCTCCACCATGTACTGGATCGGGCTGGGACCGGGCGACGTGCACCTTAACGTCGCCTCCCCCGGCTGGGCCAAACACGCCTGGTCCAACGTGTTCACGCCGTGGATCGCCGAGGCCTGCGTGTTCATCTATAACTACAGCCGGTTCGACGCCAAGGCGCTCATGGAACAGATGGACCGCGAAAAGGTCACGAGCTTTTGCGCCCCGCCCACCGTGTGGCGGATGCTGATTCAGGCCGACCTCACGGTCCTGAAAAACCCGCCCACCAAAGTGGTTTCCGCCGGGGAGCCGCTCAACGCAGAGGTGATCGACCAGGTCCAGCGCGCCTGGGGCCAGACCATCCGGGACGGCTTCGGCCAGACCGAATCCACCGTGCAGATCGCCAACACCCCCGGCCAGCCGATCAAGATCGGCGCCATGGGCAGGCCGCTGCCCGGCTATGACGTGGTCCTGATCGATCCCGCAACGGGAGAAGAATCCGACGACGGCGAGCTCTGCCTCCGCCTTGACCCCCGCCCCGTGGGGCTGATGAAGGCTTACTACGGCGACCCGGAGAAAACGGCGGACGCCTTCCGCGACGGCTACTACCACACAGGCGACATGGCCAGCCGGGACGAACGCGGCATCATCACCTACGTGGGCCGGGGCGACGACGTCTTTAAATCCTCGGACTACCGGCTCTCGCCCTTCGAGCTGGAGAGCGTGCTGATCGAGCACCCTGCCGTGGCCGAAGCCGCCGTCGTCCCCTCCCCCGACCCGCTCAAGCTGTCCGTGCCCAAAGCGTTCGTGGTGCTTGCCGCCGGGCACAAGCCCGGCCCGGAACTCGCCGAAGAGATCCTGCGCTACTGCCGGGACCACCTGGCTCCGTTCAAGCGAATCCGGCGGCTCGAATTCGCCGAGCTCCCCAAGACCATCTCGGGCAAGATCCGCCGCGTCGAATTGCGGCACACCGAGGAGCTCCGGCACGGCAGCGGACCTTTGCCGGCGGGCCTGGGCGTCGAGTACTCGGACACGGAATTCCCCGGGCTGAAAAGCTAGGCTGGAGCAACCCACACGTCAGGAGGTGCCATGGGAAACCCGCTCCCGCGCGATCCCATCGCCGACGCCCAGCGCAACTGGGAACGCCACGGCTGGGGCGACGTCGCCGCGCCCATGGCGGCCATCACCGCGATCATGCGGACACAGCAGATCCTGCTGGCCCGGATCGAGGGCGTCCTCAAGCCCTTCGGCCTGACCTTCGCCCGCTACGAACTCCTGGCACTGCTCAGTTTCGCCCGCAGCGGCGCCCTGCCCATGAACAAGGCCAGCGCGCTCCTTCAGGTGCACCCCACCTCGGTGACCAACGCCGTCGACCGGCTCCAGGACGCCGGACTGGTGGTCCGTTCACCGCATCCTACGGACGGCCGCACCACACTGATCGAACTGACCGCCGAGGGGCGCACCCTGGCCAAAAGTGCGACGGCGGCACTCAACACCGAAGTTTTTGGCCAGTCCGGTTTCGCCGGCCAGGACGTGGACCAGCTGATCCGGATCCTGGGAAATTTCCGCCGGAACGCCGGCGACTTCGCGGACTAATCTGAGGAGAGCGCAATGATTCCGGAAATCAACACCTGGGCGGTACTGCTGGCCACCCTTTCCAGCATGGTGGTGGGCTCGGTCTGGTACACCCCGAAAGTCTTCGGCAACTACTGGATGAGGGTCGCAAAAGTATCGCCGAGCGGGGAAGCAAAGGACGCCGTCAAACCCATCCTGATCACCCTGGTGGTCAGCTTCGTCAGCGCCCTGGTCCTTGCCGGCTCGGCCGCCATTTCCCAGCACTTCTACGGCGGCAACTTCCTGGCGAACAGCCTGGTCACCGCCGTCATTCTCTGGGCCGGCTTTACGGCCGCCCGCTTCATCACGCACGACGCCTTCGAAGGCAGGCCGGCCGGCCTGACGGTGCTGAACTGCGCGCACGAACTGGTCACGCTGGTGGTCATGGCCCTGATCATCGGTCTGTTCGGGATCAGCGCAGCCTGAGCCTGGACCGGCCGTCATCAACGCCGACCTCATGGCCGAGGAGCTGGAGGACGCCGTCTCGGCGTATCGTGGCATAGTCACCGCTTAGCGTGGACCGTCCCTGACGGTACGCTGCCGTGACCTGAAGCACGGGCAGCGAGGAGATCACGGGTGAAGTTTGACGAGTCGTTCTGGGATGAGCGCTACCGCCAGCACGGTTCGGTGTGGAGCCGCAATCCCAACCCGAACCTGCTGGCGGAGGCCGTGGGCCTGCGTCCCGGCTCCGCGCTGGACGTGGGCAGCGGTGAAGGGGCCGACTCCATCTGGCTGGCACGCCAGGGCTGGCGGGTCACGGCGGTGGACATCTCCTCCGTGGCGCTGGCCCGCGCCGCCGAAAGGGCCTCGCAGGATGCGGAGGCAGCCGGGCGGATCACCTGGGCACATCATGACCTGACCAGCTCACCGCCCCCGGCCGGCACTTTCGATCTCGTGTCTGCCCAGTTCATGCACCTCCCCGCGGCTCAGCGGACGGAGCTGTATCACCGGCTCGCGGCGTCGGTGGCGCCCGGCGGCACACTGCTGATTGTCGGCCACCATCCCGCGGACCTGGCTGCAGGGATCCCCCGACCATCGGAGCCGGGCCTGCTCTTCACACCTGAGGAAATAGCCGCCGAGCTGGACCCTGACGAGTGGGAAATCGACGTCTGCGAAGCCCGGCCGCGGCCGGTCCCGGACGCGGAGGGCAACTCCGTAACGGTCACGGATTCGGTGCTGCGCGCCCACCGCCGGCCGCCGCGTCCCTAGGGTCGAAGTCCCTAGCGGTGCTTGAATTCGGGCTGGCGCTTCTCCGTGAAGGCGGCCATGCCTTCCTTCTGGTCTTCGGTTGCGAAGAGCGACTGGAAGATCCGCCGTTCGAAAAGCACGCCCTGCGCCAGCCCGGTTTCGAACGCGGCATTGACGGCCTCCTTGGCCACCATGGCCGCCGGCTTGGACTTGGAGGCGATCACCTCTGCAGCCTTAAGGGCCTCTTCAACGACGTCAGCGGCGGGCACCACCCGGGACACCAGGCCTGCTCGTTCGGCCTCGTCCGCGTCCATGAAACGCCCGGTGAGGATCAGGTCCATGGCCTTGGACTTTCCCACCGCCCGGGTGAGCCGCTGTGATCCACCCATGCCGGGCAGCACGCCGAGGTTGATCTCCGGCTGGCCGAACTTGGCGTTGTCGCCGGCGATAATGAAATCGCACATCATGGCGAGCTCACAGCCGCCGCCCAGGGCGAAGCCCGAAACGGCGGCAACCACCGGAATGCGGAGCCGGGTGAAGTCCTCCCAGCCGCGGAACCAGTCTGCGGCGTACATGTCCATGTAGCCCTGGGCAGCCATCTCCTTGATGTCCGCGCCGGCCGCGAACGCCTTGCCGGACCCGGTGACCACCACCGCCCCGACGTCCGGATCCGAGTCCATGGCAGTGACGGCAGCAACGAGTTCATCCATGGTGGCCTTGTTCAGTGCGTTCAGCGCTTCGGGACGGTTCAGGGTCACCAGCCCCACGCGTCCGCGCCGCTCCACCAGAATGTTCCCGTACTGTTCCGTCATGCCTGACTCCTCACGTGGTTCTGCCTTGAATACTGTGGACCTGCCTGTGGACCCGCCTAGTGTGCGGACTTGTCCCGGATATCGGTGATGATGGCGGAGAAGTCCCGGCCCGCGCCGCCCTCCGCCGCAAACGTATCGTAGATCTCCGACGCCAGCGGCCCCATCCGGGCGGCCACCCCGGTGCCTTGCAGCGCGTTGAGTGCCAGTTTAAGGTCCTTGGCCATGAGCGCCCCGGCAAAGCCCGGCTGGTAGTCCCGGTTGGCCGGGCTGGTGGGCACCGGCCCCGGGACCGGGCAGTTGGTGGTGAGCGCCCAGCACTGCCCGGACGCCGCAGATGCGACGTCGAACAGTGCCTGGTGGGTCAGTCCCAGCTTCTCGCCCAGCACGAAGGCTTCGCTCACCGCGATCATCGAGACGCCCAGGATCAGGTTGTTGCAGACCTTCGCGGCCTGGCCGGCTCCGTGGTCGCCGCAGTGGACCACCCGCTTCCCCATCACTTCGAGCAGGGGCCGCACGGTGTCGAAGTCCTCGGGCAGGGCGCCCACCATAAACGTCAGGGTTCCCGCCTCGGCGCCCACCACGCCCCCGGAAACCGGGGCGTCCACTGCCCGGTGGCCGGCGGCGACCGCGAGCGCGGAGGCCTCGCGGGCCTCGTCCACGTTGATCGTGGAGCAGTCCAGGAACATGGTGTCCGGCGCGGCGACTTCCAGCAGCCCGGGCTGGCCGCCGTTTCCGCGGTAGGCGGACAGCACGTGCTGTCCGCCGGGGAACATGGTGAGCACCACGTCCGCACCGTTGACCGCCTCTGCCGGCGTCGCGACGGTGGGGACGCCGTGGTCCCGGGCGGCGTCCAGCGCTGCGGGCACGACGTCGAAGCCCGCCACCGTGTACCCGGCCTTGACCAGGTTGACGGCCATCGGCCCGCCCATATGCCCAAGCCCGAGGAACGCAACATGGCCCAGGTTTCCGGGTCCGCTTGTTTCAGACATTGTCGGCCTCCTTTGACTGCAGCTTGAGTTCCCGCTCCCCCACGGGCGCAAAGAACCTTTCGACGTCGGCACTGGAGACCTCGTGCAGGGTGGCCGGCTTCCAGCGCGGGTTCCTGTCCTTTTCCACCACCTGGGCACGGATCCCCTCACGGAAGTCCGGGCCGGCCAGGAACCGCAGGCCCACCCGGTATTCCTGCTCCAACGCTTCCTCCAGGGTCAGTCCCCGTGCCCGGCGGAGCGATCCCAGCGCAACCTTCACGGCGGTGGGAGACTTCGCTTCGATGGTGTCGGCGGCGGCGGCCGCCTCACCGGAACTGCCTCCTCCAAAGGCACGCAGCCGGCGCAGAATCTCCTCCGCGTCGTCACTTGAGTAGCAGGCGTTGATCCAGTGCTGCTCTCCGGCCAGCGCCGACGCCGGGGGCTTGTCGGTAAAGCGTCCGACGGCGGCTTCCGCCGTTTCGGTTTCGAGCGCGGCCTCCAGGGCGGGCAGGTTTACGGAGGGCACGAAATGGTCCGCCAATCCCAGGAACAGGGCGTCGGCCCCGCTCAGGTGCGCGCCGGTCAGGGCGGCATGGGTGCCTGCCTCCCCCGGGGAGCGGGAAAGCAGCAGGGTGCCGCCGACGTCGGGCACAAAACCGATGGTGGTCTCCGGCATGCCGGTGCGGGTGCGTTCGGTGACCACGCGCACTGAGCCGTGTGCCGAGATCCCTACACCGCCGCCCAGCACCAGGCCGTCCATAAAGGCCACATACGGCTTGGGATACCCGGCAATCAGGGCGTTCAGCTGGTACTCAACGCGCCAGAAGTCGGCGGTTTGTTTACCGCCTGCCAGCATGTCCTGGTAGATGGCAACAATGTCGCCCCCGGCGCACAGCCCCCGCTCCCCGGCACCGTGCACCAGAACGGTGGCCACGCCGTCGTCGTCCGCCCACTCGGAGAGCCGCTCCAGCATTGCGGCGGCCATGCCGGCGGTGAGGGCGTTCACCGCCTTGGGCCGGTTCAGGGTGATGACGCCAAGATGGCCGCGCCGCTCAAACAGCACGTCATCGGCGGGGCTCCCTGCGGTCTCTTCTGCCTTCGTTTCTGCGGTCATCAGCTGCCTTCCGGCATCACGTAGCTAGCGCCCTGACGGATGCCCGAAGGCCAGCGGCTGGTCACGGTCTTGGTCTTGGTGTAGAAACGGAACGCATCGGCGCCGTGCTGGTTGAGGTCCCCGAAACCGGAGGCCTTCCACCCGCCGAACGTGTAGTAGGCAATGGGCACCGGAATGGGCACGTTGATGCCCACCATACCCACCTGCACGCGGCTGGCGAAGTCCCGGGCGGCGTCGCCGTCGCGGGTGAAGATGGCAACGCCGTTGCCGAACTCGTGCTCGCTGCAGAGCCGGAGGGCTTCGTCGTAGTCCGCGGCGCGCAGGACGCTGAGCACGGGGCCGAAGATCTCCTCCTTGTAGATCTTCATGTCCTTGGTGACATTGTCGAAGAGCGTGGGGCCCACCCAGAACCCGTTCTCATAGCCGTCCACGGCCAGGCCGCGGCCGTCAGCCACCAGGGTGGCGCCTTCTTCCACACCGGATTGGATGTACCCTT
The DNA here is from genome assembly GCF_018613755.1 of Arthrobacter sp. ISL-72. GTDB lineage: Bacteria > Actinomycetota > Actinomycetes > Actinomycetales > Micrococcaceae > Arthrobacter. The sequence continues at coordinate 121,172 of NZ_JAGGPP010000003.1, read as the reverse complement.
CGATCCGTTCCTTGGCGGACGCTGCCACCACCGGCCCGAAGTCCGAGTCCTTATCCAGGCTATGGCCAACTTTGAGGTGCTTCACCCGCTCTTCCAGCCGGGAAACCAGGGCGTCGGCCGTGTCTTTCCCTACCGGGACGGCCACGGAGATGGCCATGCACCGCTCGCCCGCGGATCCGTAGCCAGCCCCCATCAGCGCATCGACGGCCATGTCCAGGTCCGCGTCCGGCATGATCACCATGTGGTTCTTGGCCCCGCCGAAGCACTGGGCGCGTTTGCCGTGGGCCGCGGCGGTGGCGTAAATGTACTGGGCGATCGGAGTGGAGCCCACAAAGCCGATGGCCTTGACCCGCTCGTCCTCCAGCAGCGCATCCACGGCTTCCTTGTCCCCGTTGACCACGTTGAACACGCCGTCCGGGACACCGGCCTCGGTGAAGAGCTCGGCGAGGCGCAGCGGTACCGAAGGGTCACGCTCGGAGGGCTTCAGAATGAACGCGTTGCCCGCGGCCAGGGCAGGTCCGGACTTCCAGAGCGGAATCATGGCGGGGAAGTTGAACGGAGTAATCCCCGCCACCACGCCGAGCGGCTGCCGCATCGAGTGCACGTCGATGCCGGAGCCTGCGTTGTCGGAGAACTCCCCTTTGAGCAAGTGCGGGGCACCGGCGGCGAATTCCACCACCTCGATGCCGCGCTGGATGTCGCCCTTGGCGTCGGCGAGGGTCTTGCCGTGTTCGGAGGAGAGGAGCGCTGCGAGTTCGTCCAGGTGCTCGTTCACCAGGTCCACGAACCTCAGCAGGATCCGGCCGCGGCGCTGGGGATTCATGGCTCCCCATTCCAGCTGGGCCTTCTCGGCGCTGGCGATGGCGTTGCGGACTTCGTCGGCACCGGCCAGCGGCAGCATGGCCTGGACCGCGCCCGTACAGGGATCGTAGACCTCGCCGAAGCGCCCGGAGGTGCCTTCTACCCGCTGGCCGTCTATGTAATGGGATAGCTCGCGAACCATGATGAAATGCTCCTTTGCATGTGACCTACATCATCCTGCTGCTGAATATACTCGGACTTCCTACTAAATTCCAGAGTGCCGGCGGCGTCGCAGCGGGAGGCAGCGCGGCCGCCGTCGTGGGGCAATTTGAGCGGCAATTTCGCCTCTGAGGCACCAGCCGAGGGCGTGTCCGTGCCGAAGTGCCCCGTTTCTGCGCCAATACGTCCGCCGCGGACCCGCCGAGCCGCTTTGTCCGGCGCCCAAGTTCGGTAAGTTAGGAACTGTGAAGATTGCGACCTGGAATGTGAACTCCCTCCGTGCCCGAGCCGACCGCGTGGAGGCCTGGCTTCAGCGCAGCGACTGCGATGTCCTGGCCATCCAGGAAACCAAGTGCAAGGACGAAAACTTCCCGTGGGAACTCTTCGAGCGGATGGGCTACGAGGTGGCCCACTTCGGGGTGAACCAGTGGAACGGCGTGGCCATCGCCTCCCGGGTGGGGCTGGAGGATGTTGAGCGGACCTTCCTGGACCAGCCCTCGTTCGGCAAGGCAGGCACGGATCCCGTGCAGGAAGCCCGCGCCATGGCCGCCACGTGTGCCGGCATCCGGGTCTGGAGCCTCTACATCCCCAACGGCCGCTCCCTGGACGACGAGCACATGCCGTACAAGCTCAAGTGGCTCGAAAGCCTCAAGACGCACGCCCAGGGACTCGTCACCGAAAACCCCGGAGCCCAGGTGGCGCTGATGGGCGACTGGAACATCGCGCCGTTCGATGACGACGTGTGGGACATCGACCTGTTCGTGAACAACCGGTACACTCACGTCAGCCCGCCGGAGCGCGCCGCGTTCCACGCCTTCGAATCGGCAGGCTTCACCGATGTGGTGCGGCCCTACACTCCCGGACCCGGCGTCTACACGTACTGGGACTACACGCAGCTGCGATTCCCGAAGAAGGAAGGCATGCGGATCGACTTCGTCCTGGCCTCCCCCGCCCTCGCCTCCCGCGTGACCGGCGCGTCGATCGACCGCGAGGAGCGCAAGGGCAAGGGCGCCTCGGACCATGCTCCGGTCATCGTAGAACTGGCAAACTGATGGGTCCGCGATGACGGGCAACATCTACCGGGGCCAGGCGGGCCTGCCGTTCTCATCCGCGCTGCGGATCTACGAGCCGCTGTCTGCGTTCCCGGAAGAGCAGCGCGCCGCGCTTCAGGCGGCCGGTGCCCGGACAGTGTCCCGCGCAGCCGTGGAGAACGCGGAGCTGCAGGCTTCGCTCGGCAGGATCACGCGTCCCGGCGGCGATCCTTTCCCCACCGGGCGCACCGACCTGGTGCGGGTCGTTCCGGCTCCCGCGGAGCCGGAACGGCCGCCCAGGCACAGGTCCGACGCAACCGATGCCGGCAGGCCCGGTGACGCTTCTGCCGCTGCTGCCGATGCCGGGAAGCCGGGCCACGCTGCCGAAGCCGAGGCCGACGCTGACGGCGACGGCGAGAGCGGGGAGCCTGCGCTGCTGTACTGCCCCAGCCAGCTGGTGCTGCGGGCAGGCCTTGCGGCCAACGCCCTCATGGAAGGCATCCACGGGCCCCTGGCCGAACTGCTGATTCCGGAGGAACAGCGGGACAAGCACCAGGAACGCATCGACCTGGTAAAGGCCCGCGAGGGCACCACCCGCGTCCACACCCGCGCCTCCACGTGGGGCATCCCGTTCAGTTGGTTCTCGCTTTTCCAGGAGTCGGACCCGCAGGACGTGGTGGAGTCGGGCGGACGGATCGTCACGGTCCGCGTCTGGGCGCGGATCGGCGAGGCCCTGGAACGCGTGCGCTACGCCGTGGCCAACCTTGCCCTGGCCGCTCCGGACCTGGACATGCTCGATGACATGACCCAGCTCACCGAGTGGCTGGAACTCTTCCACCCCGGGTCGGTGGTGGAACTGGACTACGGCGCAGTGGCGGACAAGGTCTATCCGGACGATTCACCAATGGACGTCCGCCTTGGCATCGAATGCCTGGCCGAGGGAGACATGACGGGGGCAGCGGCCGCCTACCGCCGGCTGGCCTCCCGCTGGATTCCCATCAGGCAGCTGGCCCGCGCCTCCTAGGCCTGCCGCCGCGAAGGGGGCGCCGCCGTCGTCCGCCGGACGATCAACTGATGCGGGGCCACGGCGGAATGAACCACGCCGGTGCCGTCCAGTTCGTCGAGCAGCATCTTGGTGCCGAGCTCGGCCTGCTCATCGGGCCTTTGCCTGACGGTGGTCAGTCCCATGGCGTCAGAAAAGTCGTGGTCGTCGATCCCGATGACGGACAGGTCTTCGGGGACGCGGACGCCCACTTTGTTCGCTTCGAAGATGACACCCATGGCCATCTCGTCGGAAGCGCAGAAGATGGCGGTGGGTTTCGGCCCGTCCTGCGTCCACATCCTGGCAAAGGCGTCCTGGCCGCTGCGGACGGTGAAGTCGCCCCACTCGTCCCATTCAGGCCGCACTGTCAGCCCCGATCCGGCCATGACGTCCTGGAACGCCTTGATCCGGACGCGCGGAACGTCGAAGTTGAGGTCTGTCTCGTCGTCGCCGTGCAGGAGCGCGATGTCCTTGTGGCCCAGGCTGATCAGGTGCCGCACGGCGGTGGACGCCGCGGCGTAGTCATCGATGCCGATGTACGGGCATTCCTCCACATGGCCGCCCACCACCACCAGCGGAATGTCGATTTTTTGCAGGTGCTGGATTTCGTCATGCGTGAGTGCCATACAGAGCACCAGCAGGGCATCTATCTGCTTGTAGACCATGGTTTTGCTGAACAGCCGCTCGCGGTTGCTGCCGTGCCCGCCCAGGTTGAACAGGGACAGGTTGTATTGGCGGGCGTGGAGCTCCCGGTCCGCACCCTCGATGGCCTTGGAGAAGAACCACCGGCTCACGAACGGTGCCAGCACGCCAATGGTTTTGGTCCGTCCCGTGGCCAGGCCCGAGGCGGAGGAGGAGGCCACGTAGCCCAAGGCACCGGCCACCTCGAGAATTTTTTCCCGGGTGGCCGGTGAAACCCTGGGCAGTCCGCGGACTGCCCGCGAGACTGTGGCAGTGGAGACTCCGGCTGCGGCTGCGACGTCCTCAATGCTGACGCCGGAATGGCCGCCCCGTTGAGCCCTGTCTGTTGTGCGTGCCACAGTTACCCCTTATTCAGCTGTTCGCAGATTCTTGCTCTTGTGCTTCCCCCTGCGGCAACAAGCCAGTCTATTCTGCTCAGCCTTGAGCTGTTGATCAGCTCCTATTTCTTACGCGTAGCGGTCCTCGCAGGCAGGCGCCGGCGGAGCCGCAACATGCCGTAGAGGACCAGGAGCACGCCGAGCAGGCCCAGGGCCCAGCCGAGTGCCGGCTGCGCGGTCACCTCCATCCAGACGGTGACCACCAGCAGGACGACGGCCCAGAACCCGAGGAATCCGATGATGATGTCGAAGTCCTCCCCGGAGCGGGTCCGCCGGTGTTCACTGCGGACCCTTCCGTGGTTCTGGTTCGCGTCCACTGCCGAACCCGTCACTTGACGGCGCCGGCGGTAAGGCCGGCAACAATCTTGCGCTGGAAGACCAGGACCAGGATCACCAAAGGAATGGTGACGATGGTTCCGGCGGCCATGATGGCCGTGTAAGGAATCTGGTTCGGCTGTGCGCCGGCAAAGTTGGCGATGGCCACCGTCACCGGCTGGGTTGCATCGCTGGAGAGCTGGCTGGCAATCAGGAATTCATTCCAGGAGGAAATGAACGCCAGAATAGCCGTCGTGAAGATAGCCGGCGCCGCGAGCGGCATGATCACCTTCCTGAACGCCTGTCCCTGGGTGCAGCCATCCACCCGGGCCGATTCCTCCAGCTCCCACGGCATTTCGCGGAAGAAGGACGTCATGGTGTAGACGGTCAGCGGCAGCACGAACGAGATGTTCGGGATGATCAGTGCCTGGTACGTACCCATCCAGCCAATGTTGGTAAACAGCTGGAAGAGCGGGGTGATCAGGGCGACACCCGGGAACATTGAGGCCCCCAGGATGAAGCCGAGGACAAGGTACTTGAACCGGAAGTTAAGCCGCGCCAGTGCATACGCGGCGAACACGCCGATCAGCAACGATACGGCGGTGACCACCACACCGATGAAGACGCTATTAAGCAGTGCCTGGCCGAACCTGTTACCGAACGACGTATCGAAGGCAGTGTTGAAGTTGTCCAGGGTGACGTGGGTGGGAAGGATGGACGTGTCATAGGTGAAGCCGACGTCACGAAAGGCCGTAACCACCATCCAGTACGCCGGTGCGAGACACCAGATAAGGATTACAGCGGCGCTAATGTAGGTGCGCCCCTGTGCCCATTTCTCCCGGTTCTGGGCGGTCTTGCGGCCCCTGTCCTGTTCCGCCCTCAGGGCAGTTGTGGCTGTCCCGTTGCTCATTTCTTCCCCTTACCCGTGGCGCCGCTTTGTTCCACGACATTCGCGCCCAGGAAGCGGACGAAAATGAAGGCGACGATGAAGATGATGATGAACGTGATGGTGGATAGCGCCGCCGCCGAGTTGAACCCTTGCCTGATCTGGTTAATCACCAGGATGGACAGCGTGGTGGTGTTGTTCGCGCCGCCGGTCAGGATGTACGGGAGGTCGAACATGCGCAGTGCATCCAGCGTGCGGAACAGGATGGCCACCATCAGCGCAGGCTTCACCAGCGGGAGAGTGATCATGCGGAACCGCTGCCAGGCTGTGGCACCGTCCACCTTGGCAGCCTCGTAGACCTCCGCCGGGATCATCTGCAGGCCGGCGAGGATCAACAGCGCCATAAACGGCGTCGTCTTCCACACGTCGGCGATGATGACCGCCCACTTTGCAGGCCACTCGCTACCGGTCCAGAGGATGGTGGTGTTGAACAGCTTGTTGGCGATGCCCTCGAAGGCGAAGATGAAGAACCAAAGCTTTGCCGTGACAGCAGTGGGGATGGCCCACGGCACCAGGACGGCGGCGCGGACCAGGCTGCGGCCCTTGAAAGTGCGGGCCATGATCATGGCCATCCAGAAGCCCAGGACGGTTTCCAAGGCCACGGTGACAACGGTGAAGAAGAACGTTGTTGTCGTGGCTGTCCAGAACTGGCCGCCGAGGGTTCCCGGCGGACATGCGACGGTTCCGCCACCGGGGGCTGAACATTGCTGCGCGATCCAGTTGACGTAGTTCTGGACGCCTGCCGGGCCGCCGGCGGTGAAGAGGCCGGTGGCGGGATCCAGGCCGGCATCCTTCTGGAAGGACATCACGATGGCGCTGATGATCGGATAAACGATCACGATGCCCAAGGCGATGATGGTGGGGGCCAGGAGCCAGGAAGCCCATTTGCCCTGGCTGAGGATCTTGTTGTCCTCACCTACGCCCTTGGGGCCGTGATGGATCGGGGTACCGCCCGACGCCGGTGACTTGACCGGCGTCGGGCCTAATTCGGTTGCCATGGCAGAACTACGATCCCGCACCGGCGGATTCGATGGACTTCTGCATGTCGGCTAGGGCGTCTTCCACGGATTTCTCTCCCTTGATAGCAGGGTATGCGTTGTCCTGGATGGCCTTGGTGACGGCCGGGTAGAACGGCGTTACCGGACGCGGCACCGCGTTCTCGATGGAGGTCTTCAGAACCGGCAGGTAGGGCAGCTTGGCAACGAGTTCCTCGTCTTCATACAGCGAGGTCAGGACCGGGGCGAGCGAGCCCTGCGTGGCGTAGAACTTCTCCGTCTCTTCCGACGTCATGAACTTCAGGAAGTCCAGGGCGGTGGCTTTGTTCTTTGAGTAGACACTCACGGCGAGGTTGTGGCCGCCAAGTGACGAAGCACCTGGACCGTCCACACCCGGGAGGGCAGCCAGGCCCAGGACGTCCTTGACCTTGGATGATCCTTCGGTGGTGGCCAGGTTGTACACGTACGGCCAGTTGCGCAGGAACAGGAGCTTACCGTCCTGGAATGCCTGACGGCTCTCTTCTTCCTTGTACGTGATGGCTTCCTTCGGAATGTTGCCATCAGCGTAGGCCTTCGCGAGGTTTTCCAACCCGGTCTTGGCTTCGTCCGTGTTCAGGCTCGGCTTGCCGTCCTTATCCAGCACAGAACCGCCAAACGAGTTGATGGCTTCGGAGGCGTTGACAGTCAGGCCCTCATACTTGCTGAACTGGCCCGCATAGCAGCCAATGTTGTTTTCCTTCGCGATGGAGCACATGCTCATCATTTCGTCCCACGTCTTCGGCGCCGTGGGGACCAGGTCCTTGCGGTAGTACAGCATGCCGCCATCGGACGTCTGCGGGGCAGCGTAGAGGGTTCCCTTGTAGGTTCCGCTCTCAACCGTCGGCTTGAGCATGGCGCTGGTGTCGATGGCCATCTTGTCCTTGAGCGGCTGCAGCCAGCCCTTTGCCGCGAATTCCGCGGTCCACACCACGTCCACGTCGACGACGTCGTAACCGGCGTCCTTCGCCTGGAAGTGCTGGACCAAGTCATCATGCTGCTGGTCGGCCTGGTCGGTCTGCTCCTTGAAGGTGACCTTTTCGTTCGGGTGGTCGGCGTTCCACTTTTCGATCAAGGGGCGCACAACATTGCTGTTGTCCTTGCCTTGGACGTAGGTGATAGGGCCGCGGCCGTCGAGGCCCTGTTCGGCATCGCCGCTGCCTCCCCCGCCGCCTGTTGTGCCCCCTCCACCGGCGCAGGCGGAGAGGGTTAATGCCAGGATGCCGGCGGCAGCTGCCGGCAGTAGGAAGTTAGGGGTTTTCATAAATGAGACTCCTCGCTGAGTGACAAGCAATTCGGCGGTGCGGTTGAAGTGGTGCCCATCACACTAGTAACGTTGCGGTGAGAAATGCAAGCGTTTACACAGAAACTTTACTGAAAGGATACCTGTGGTCCACAACACCGTTCCCACTGCCGGCACCTCGACCGAGGCCTGGTGGGCCAGCGCCGTGGTGTATCAGGTCTACCCGCGTTCCTTTGCCGACGCCAACGGGGACGGCATGGGCGATCTCCGCGGCGTTACCGCCCATTTGGACCACCTGCAGAAACTGGGAGTCGACGCCGTGTGGCTGTCGCCGTTCTACAAGTCGCCCCAGGCGGACGCAGGATATGACGTTGCCGATTACCGTCAGGTGGACCCGCTCTTCGGCACCCTGGCCGACTTCGATGACATGTTGCAGAAAGCTCACCGGCTGGGGCTGAAGGTCATCGTCGACCTGGTCCCTAACCACACCTCGGACGAACACGTCTGGTTCCAACAGGCCCTGGCGTCTCCCCCGGGTTCCCGCGAACGGGACCGTTACATGTTCCGGCCCGGCAAGGATTCGGTTCCCGGGTCCGGCCTCGGCGACCTGGCACCGAACAACTGGAAGTCCATCTTCGGCGGACCTGCATGGACCCGCATCACTGAGGCAGACGGCACGCCCGGCGAATGGTACCTGCACCTTTTCGACACCAAGCAGCCGGACCTGAACTGGGAAAACCCGGAGGTGCAGGAAGAAATGCGCTCCGTGCTGCGGTTCTGGCTGGACCGCGGCGTGGACGGTTTCCGCGTGGACGTGGCACACGGCATGGTCAAGGAAGCGGGGCTGCCCGACTGGGCAGGCTCAGCAGCCATGGTGGAAGGAACCACCGAACTGCCCGGTGATTCCCCTGGCGGGCATACCGAGGCGGAGGAACCGCACCGCGCCCACGGCGCCGCGGGTGCCGCAGCGGCTGGTGCGGGCGTCGCAACGGCCGCCGAGGAGCACCAGCCGGTCTCGCCGCTGTATCCGCCGTCGCCGTTCTTTGACCAGGACGGCGTCCACGAAATCTACCGTGACTGGAACCGGGTGCTGGCCGAATACGACGGCGACCGGATGCTTGTGGCCGAGGCCTGGGTGGAGCCGGCCGAGCGGCTGGCCCGGTATGTCCGGCCCGATGAAATGCAGCAGGCGTTCAATTTCGACTTCCTGCTGGCCGGCTGGGATGCTGCCCGGACAGCTGTGGCCATCGAGGATTCACTGCGGGCTGCCGCCACCGTCGGCGCCACCACCACCTGGGTCCTCAGCAACCACGACACCGTCCGGCACACCACCCGGTTCGGCTTGACGGACCCCACCACCTTCCCGAAGGGACTCGCTGCGGAGGATGAGCAGCCCGACGCCGAACTGGGCCTCGCCCGAGCCCGGGCCGCCACCATGGTTGCGCTCGCCCTTCCGGGCTCGGCGTACCTGTATCAAGGCGAGGAACTGGGCCTGCCCGAGCACACGACCGTGCCGGCCGAAGCCCGCCAGGATCCGACGTTCTTCCGCACGAACGGTGTGGAACGGGGCCGGGACGGCTGCCGCGTGCCGCTCCCGTGGAAAGCGGAAGAACCCGGCTACGGATTCGCGACCGCCGCAGAGGGCGCGTCGGCAGGAGAAGCACCGGCCGCGCCCTGGCTCCCCCAGCCGGAATCGTTCCGCGAGTTGGCAGCGGACCGGCAGGATGGCGTCGCCGGTTCCACCTTGGAGCTGTACCGCGCCGCCCTGGCACTCCGCCGTGGACACCGGCTGGGCGCAGGGAGCTTCCGTTGGGCCGGCGTGAACGAACCCGCAGAGGGTGTGCTGGCCTTCCACAACGGGGACGTGCTCGTGGTGGCCAACATGGGCATCGGCGCTGCCGCCCTGCCGGAGGGCTACCGCGTTGTCCTGGCCAGTACTCCGGAGGCAGTAACCGGCGGCCGCGCGGATTCCGGGACCGATCCGGGCGGCGCCCGGAAACTCGAGCCAAACTCCGCCGTGTATCTCCTGGCAGGCTAATACCCGTGGCCGGGGCTCGTGTCAGCGGACGCGTTCCGCCCGGCTGAACCGGGATCGGGCCCCGGCACTGATGTGGATCAGCACAGGTGTGCGTTGGCCGACGACGGCGTCCAGCGCCTCCACGAGGGCCGAAACATCCGCCGCAAGGAGGTGGGGGGCCACGCCGTGGCGCGGCTGCAGCCGGATCTTCAAAGCGGGCTCGCCCCGGATCTCGTAAGTGGCCACCGTGGCGCCGGCCAGGTCCGGACGTTCAGCCAATGCCGCCCGCAACGCCTGCTCTGCCACGCCGCCGCCGATCCTCACGCTCCCGGGGAAATCACCGGCGTCGTCCTCGGCCACAAGCAGGCTGGAACGGCCCTTGCCCTGCTGGGCGACCCATGCCACCATCGCCGCGATGACCAGGACCAGCAGCAGTGCCATGACGGCCCACAGCCAGCTTTCGTCGCGGCCGGGAATGCCGGTGCGCTGGAACAGGCGGCTCATTCCACTCCACACGCCGGCGGACCAGTGCTGCCACCAGGAACCGACCGCCGGCACCGTAGCCAGCAGGACCAGCAGCAACCCAATGGCAAGCATCTTCAGGCCAAGGATTCCGATCAGGATCCGGTTCAGGATCCTTGGAGTGTTGTTCATGCCCCGATCACCCCGGCCGTGGCCACATTGACGCGCACCTCGGGCATCGGCACGGGGTCCATCTCCCGCAGCTCCTCCAAAACGGCGGCCAGGACGGCGTTCTCACTGACCGGCACTCCCGAGGTGGGCCGCACGTTGACGGTCACCTGGCGCTGTGACACCACCACCATCACCTGTTCCTGGATGACGTTCGCAGCCACCCTGGCCCGCCGGGCAAGAGCGGAGGCGATGACCTCGTCATCCACCACGACGCCGGCACGCGGATCCGCGAGCAGGTGGCGCGCACGCCGGCCGGGCAGCACGGCGTTCAGGAAGAAAAACAGCCCCACCATTGCCGTCACCGCGCCAATTAAGCCGAGCAGCAGCGGCGGCATGCCCTGCGGGAGTGCGATGATGCGCTCGGCGGCCGTCTCAGGATCGATGAGCCAGGGAGGCTGCCCGATCGCGCGGACGGCCGACTCGAGGAGGCCATACCCGCACAGGACCACCACCAGGACTGCGGCGATCCCTGACACTCCGGCCCGGGAAGAGCGTGTTTCCCGGTCCAGGATCCGGCGCATCCCGGCGCCGCGGGGGTCCGGCGCGGGGGCACCGGAGCTGTTGCCCGCCGCATGGGACCCCTTCGAGCGGACGTCCGTGGCATTGTTCAATGGACCCTTCCCCCTTCGCTGATGGCGGCACCGCTGATCCGGATGTCCACGCGGCTCAACTGCGCCCCGCTAAGCTCCGTAACACGGTGCAGGATCACGGATCTGGCCGCAACGGCGCGCTCCCAGATGGATCCGCCGAAGCCGGCTACCCGGGCGGGATCGCGGAGGACCGTGGTGAGCGGCGGGATCCTGATGGGCAGGACGAGTGACAGGGCCAGCAGGCCGTCGTCGTCCGACCAGTCAGCCCGGACATCGTGCGGCGGGACGCCGAGCTCCTCAGCCGCCGCGGCCCGTGCGAGGCTGGTCAGCGCCTGGGTGCTGATGCGGTTGTGCCCGGCCATCACGGAGCCACCGGCGGTTCCGGCCGTGCTGCTCATGAGGAGGAGCGCCGGCCCGTGATGGCATCGAACAGGCTGCGCAGGTCAAGTTTCCCTTCCGCCGCGCGGCCCAAAAGGGCGCCGATCGCCATGAACAGCAGCGAGCCCAGGAAACCCCAGACGCCGAACTGGAAGGACATAAAGGCTACGAAGGCACCCACTGCTATTCCCACCACTGTCAGGCTCACTGCAGGGCCTCCCTTTCAGTCCGGGCTTCCACGGGCAGGCCGGGCTTTGCCGGACCGGCCACGTAGACGTCGTTGATCTCCACATTGACCTCGATGACCTGAAGGCCCACGAGCTCTTCCACCGCGGCATAGACGGCGGCGCGCACCTGGTCGGCCAGGGAGTGCAGCGGGGTGCCATAGACGGCCACGAGGTTGATGTCCACGGCCACCTGCGTCTCGCCGACCTCCGCATGGACTCCGGCGGCATGGTCCGAGCTCCCGACGGCGTCCCGGAAAGCTCCGAGGGCGCGGGACGGCCCGGTGCCGAGCGAATACACTCCGGGAACAGCGCGGGCCGCGATGCCGGCCACCTTGGCAACCGCAGTTTCGGCAATGACGGTACGTCCGGTGGCGGCGGCCAGCGCGCGGCCAGGTACAGCATGGGCCCCCGGCGCGGGATGTGGGTTCTGGTATTCCATCAGGCACTCCCCTTCTCTTGAACACCACCCTATCCCTTGGCCGGGACAAGCGGCCGGACGCCGGCGAAAATCAGCCGGGCCGTTGCCGGCGGCCCCACCGGGGGGGCCGCTAGGGGCTATTTGCAGTTGGCGGCGAGCCAGGCAGTAACCGGAGTCATGGCGGCGTCGAACTTGCCGCTGGAATACACGGTCTGGTCGGTGAGGCCGGCAACAGCCACATCGTTGAGGTTTGCAAAGTCGGCCTTGAGCTCGTCCGGGACGCGTTCAGCGGTTTCGCTGAGCTCCGCCTTGAGCTTTTCCAGTTCCGCGGTTTTGCCCTGCGCGGCCGAGAGCGGGAACAGCGAGGCCCCGGTGGCCTGCTCGGAGATGGTTGTGCACGCTTCCGCCGCCGAGGGAAAGTCCCCGTATGCGCCGGAGCTCTTGCTGGGGCTGGGCGTCGCCGTCGCGGTGGCTGTTCCGGGAGCGGACGACGCCGGTGCGCTGCCCGCTTGGGGTGCGGAGCATGCGGTGAGTGCCAGTGCGGCGAAGAGGGCGGCTGCGGTCAGAGGGCGTGCAAGGTTTTTCAAAGGTCACTTTTCTGGTTGAGATTGCGCCGGCTGCTCCGTTTCAGGACGCGGCCGGCAATGGCGTTCTGTCCCCGGCGTGCGAGTCTAGCCCGGATGGACGCCGGGATTCCACGCGGCGGCTGCCCCGGATCCGCGTACAAGCAGGATGGTTTCCGTGTTTGCCCTGTATATAGAGGTACGAAATATGGACGTACGAAAAGATCGACAACACAGCAGGGGCGCCCGGATAGGTTTCCGGACGCCCCTGCTTTGCTACTGCGGTGTTAAGTTCCCCGGTGCGGGTTACTTGTAGAGACCCTCGCCGCCAACCTTGACGTTGGTGGGCAGGTAGCCGAACGGGCCGAGGCCGTTCTGGCCGAAGCTGCGGTCAACCTGGGATACGCCGTTCCGGAAGTTGATCTTCACGGTGGGCGAGAGTGAGCCGCCGCGGACGCCGTTCACGTTGTCGATGAAGGACTGCACCAGGCCGCCGGGCTGCACGTAGTGCGAGTATGCCTGGAACTGGCGGCCGTTCTGCTTCGCGGAGGGGCTCTCCGGGGCGTTGGCCGGGAGGTTGAGGTCCGTCGGGGACCCCAGGGCCAGGCCGCTGTTGTTCATCGGCTGGTAGTCCGAACGGACACCATCGCCTACGAAACCGTAGACCCCGTCAGGGCCGCGCATGCCGGCTGCGTAGGTGAACTGGTGGCTGATGGTGAACAGGTAGTACTTGTTCTTGCCGCCTTCGTTCTGGATGAAGATCTGCGGACGCTCAGTCTGGTCGTTCACGCAGTTGGCCGAGAGAACCGGGGGCAGGAAGGACCACTTGGTCAGGTCCTTGTTGTCCGCTACAGCCAGGCCAACGTTTGCGGTCTGGTAGTAGGCGCCGGTGCTTTGGACTTCATTCAGCTTTTCGGCGTTGGGGTCGCCCGGCAGGTAGCCCAGGTCCTCGTCCTTGCACTCGTATTCGCCGCGGTTGCCGCCGGTGTTGCCTTCGAAGACCATGAAGGTCTTGCCCGGGTGGGCCGGGTCGGCAAAGGTGTACGGGTCGCGGAACGCGAAGCCCGGGTTCTGCGCTTTGCTCTGGTACATCTTGCCGTCCGGTTCGAGCAGCTTGGTGTGCTGGAAGCCGTCGAAGGTGACGCCGTTCTTGTCGGCGTGGATGTTGCCCAGGGCCTTGGCGATGGCTGCATCGGGGGCGATGCCGCCGCCGCCTGCGTTGCGCTCCGCCACGTCGTAGAACGTGGTGGCCGTGTAGAACACGTTCACGTGGTCGCCCTGCATCAGGCGGGTGGAGCCGGACCATTCGGTGTTGCCGATGGAGGTGTTGTCCAGGAACAGGTGTCCACCGTAGTTCCACTTGTCCTTGGCCGGGTCGGCGTTGGTCTTGCGGAAGAAGTAGCCGATCCGGGCGTTCCAGTGGCGCTGGTCGAAGCCGTAGCCGGCGTGACGGTCAGCGACGAGGGAGAAGATGACGTCGTAGCCCTTGTAGCTGATCTGGTTCGCGTTCTCGTCCGTCAGGGACCAGGTGTCCCAGACCCAGACGTCGTCGTTCATGGTGGGGAAATCCTCCGGGATTTCCGGCATGGTGACGTCCGGGCTCATGGAGTTCGCGCCGGGCGCAACAGTGGAATCGCTCTGCGCCATGATCTGCTTGGCATCGGCACGGGTCCACTTGGAGGTGAAGTCCGCCGCCGGGTCGTAAGCCTTCTGGCTGTGCGTGCTCGGCAGGGGGAAGCCGGGGGTCGGCGCAGGCAGCTGCTGCGTCGAGGGCGGGTCGGACGGTTCGTTGGCCTGGGCCGACGGAACCGCAAGGAAAGCGGAGGCCGCCACGGCCGTTGCCAGTGCTGCGGCGGCAGGGCGCCACCGCAGCATCCGGGGTGTATTGGGGTGCTTGTGCATTTTTGCTCTTCTCGCGGAGTTAAGACCATTCGTGGAAGACGGGCATATGCCCTTCCCCCGACGCTCCGGAGTTCCCGACAACACGGCAGGCGTCATCGAGGACGCCTTTGTGTCGAAGGAGTCGGGGCTTGGGTAGGGCCCCGGGAGGCGGCTTGGAAAATGATCTTTTCCTGCGCCGCTTCCTACGCTAGGCAGGCCGGCGGCCGCTTATCAAACCGGGTTTCGGGGCCAAAAAAACCGAGTTTCACTCCATTTGTGCAAGCGTTTACATTGCCCATTGCGCGCGCGTGCCACATCAGTTTTATTGAGTCAAATGTTGCAGGACAAATCAGATTTAGTGTGAAATGTCACGCGCCGGCCATGCTGCCTCCACCTTCTGCAATTCGGAGTTCACTCATCCCGACCCTGCAACAACCACATCCTGGTAGGCCGCGCGGCCGTCGAAAACGTTGACGCCCACCTTGCCGGAGGAAATGGAGGCGTCATTGACCGTCAGGATTTCGCTGCCGTCGAGCGTCAGAGTGAGCCGATCCCCCGCCACCGCGGCCTCCATCCTGTAGCTCACGCCTTGGCTGAGCAGCAGCGGGACAGTCCCCAGTACGCTGCTGGCGGGATCGAAGACGCCGTCCTGCAGCTTGAAAATCCGGGCCAGCCGGAGGTTCGGGTCAAGATTGACGTAGTACGCCGTGGAGCCGTCGGATGAAGCCCGCAGCAGCACCGAACCGGCGCCGCCATAACCCCGCGCCGGCACCTGGCCGCTGAGGCGCGTGGCCCCTGCGTAAGGCTCCCCGCCGAACCGCACGGTCGCCGCCACCCGGACATCGGAGTACGTGGCTGTGCACATGGCCGTGGAGTCCTTGTCGAACGTGCCTGCCAGGCCCGCCCCCGAGCTTTCCCAGCGGCCGCCGGGCACCACCGCATAGGAGCCCAGGTTGTGCCGCGCACTTCCGCCTGCCGCTGTTCCGCTTGCCGCCGTTCCACTTGCCGCCGGCAGAACGGCCGACGGCAGAACGGCCGACGGTGGTGCGGCGGTGAGGCGCGACGTGTCAGCCAACTGGTGGACCTTGGCGGCCACCAGCCGTGCGCTGCCGCCGCTTACGCTGAAGGACAGCCCGGTGGCGGAGGGATCCGGGAAGACCAGGGACGTGATGGCTGCCGTGCCGTCGCCGCCGAAGAGCTCCACCGAGGACGAATCCACCAGCGCCCGGAGCGTGACGCGCCGTTCAGTGCCGCCGCCGGCTGCTGCCACAGTGGTGGAGCTCCAGGCGGTGCTGGAGTCGTCCGCCGCAGTGCCGGCGAAGTACCGGCTGAAGTCCTCCCGCCCGGACTGCCCCCGGTCCAGGGTCATTGTGCCGGCACCGGTCCCGGTGCCTGTTCCAGTGCCGGTGGCATAGCGGAGCCTGGTTTCCTCTACGCCGCCTGCCCCGCCTTTCCGGAGTCCGAAGGTGAACGCCGAGGCACCGCCGGTGGACGGGATCGCCACCTCCGCTTCCAGTTCGAAGGACCTGCCCGAGGCCGCGGCCAGCGGGTTCGGGGAAGTGGGCGTCACCGGGACCTCGGACGCCTGCCACGTGGACGTACGCAGCCCTGCCAGTTCGGTCACCGGTTCCTGGCCCAGGCGGAGTCCGGCGCCGGGAACGTCCCTCAGGCTGAGCTGCCGCGGGATGCTCAGCTGCCCGTTCCAACGGCCGGTGGGCGGGCTGAAGGCATAGTCCCAGTTGCTCATCCAGCCCAGCATGATGCGCCGGCCGTCCGGTGCCCCGAAGAAGCTCATGGCCGCGTAGTAGTCCCGGCCCGAATCGGCCTGCAGCACCTGTTCGGGCCCGGTGTCTGGCGTGAAGGTGGTGCCGTTCCACATTCCGGTGACGTACTGCGCTGCCGAGCCCCGGGTGGACCTGGCCGCACCGGTGCTCCACCACAGCACCCAGCGTTTGACTCCGGGCTGCCCTTCCACCGGCAGTTCAAAGAAGTCGGGGCATTCCCACACGCCGCCGCGGACCCAGTCGCCGTAGCCGAACGAGCTGGTAAGGGTCCAGTTGATCAGGTCCGTGGAGGTGTGGAACCGCACGTGGTCCCCGCCGGCCACCACCATGATCCACCTGCCTGTGGCCGCGTCCCAGGTGACTTTCGGGTCCCGGAAGTCCCAGCTGCCGGCCGGCCCGCCGGGGTTCTCCACCACCGGTGCGGCCTGCACCGTTGCCCACGTGCGGCCGTGGTCCTTGCTGTAGGCGGCGCGCACGGACTGGTTGCCGTTGGCCGCATCGTGGTCGAAGCTCGTGTAGAACGCGATGAGGCCCTGGCCGCCGTCGAACAGTCCGCTGGAATCGTTGGCGTCCACCACCGCGGAGCCGGACCAGGATTCGCCGCCCGCCAAGTGCGGCAGCGCAATGGGAAGCTGCTTCCAGTGCAGCAGGTCGGTGCTGACGGCGTGTGCCCAGCGGCCGCGGTCCTGGTGGAAGAGGTGGTACTCACCCTCGAAGTACACCAGGCCGTTGGGATCGGAGCTGTTCCCGGAGTTCTGGCTGTAGTGGTAACCGGGCTGGTAGATGCCGTTCATGTAGCTGGCAACATCGTCGGCCCTGAGGTTCTGGAAGTAGGCTCCTCCGCCGCTTACCCGCAGCACGATGCCGTTGCCTGCGGCTGGTCCGGCCGGCCCCGCGACGGCCTGGATGCCGTTGACCAGGACCGCGGCGTTTGTGCCGCGGAAGGTGAGCTGGACACGGTTGAGCTGGCCCGCGGCGAAGCTGTCCGGGGGCACCGCACCGCTGGCCAGCACGCTTCCGGAGGCGCGGTCCGTCAGGACAACCGTCCCCGCTCCGGGATCCACCCTGAATTCGGTGCCGCCGGTGCCGTCCGTGTTGCTCCGGACCACGACGGCGGCCGTCGCCGGTGCGGCGACGTCCAGGTCGAGGGAGACGACGACGTCGGACGCCACCGCCGGAATGAAGCGTACGGCGTCGGTGCCGGCATCCAGGCCATCCGTGGCGCCGCGCAGTCCGCGCACGTCCGGTTCCCAGCTTCCGGCAGCCGTGCGCCAGCCCTGCAGCGCAGTGTCCAGGCCTTTGAGGGTCATTCCTTGGAACACGGTGGTGCCGTTGAAGGCGAGCAGGCCCACGTGGCCGGAACCGTGGGCGGTGTCCGCCGCGGTGATCACCGGGCTGTAGCCGTTCGGATCCATCAGGTCCGTCTGCCAGCGCACGGCGAGCTGTCCGCCGTCGGCCGTTACACGCAACCGGTACACCGCATTGACGGTGATGGCCGTGGAGTATGTGCCCAGGGTGGCGTTGTCCTCGATCCGGTACAGCCGAAGCCTATCGGCGTTGGGGTCCACTTCCGCCCCGTAACCGGCGGTTCCGGCGGCGTTCGTGCGGAACAGGACGGCGCCCACGGCATTCGCCGAGGTGACCTGGATGTCAGCGGTGAAATCCGTGGCCTGGGGGCTCTGGTCCGCGGCGACGGCGCGTATGTTGGCCCCTTTCGCGGCGGTGCCCCGAAAGCCGGTTGCCGTCGCTGTCCATGCCGCCCCGTCCGCCTCCCAGCCGCTGACGTTGGCGTCGATGGTGCGGACCTGGGGCTGGCTGAAATTCACCGAACCGTTGTATGCGTGCAGCCCCACGTGGCCGTCCTGGTACCGCTGGTCAGTGGTGTCGATCCGGGCCACACCGTCCACGGCAACGTAGATCCGGTCCCCGTCCACGTGGACGTCCACCGAGTAGCTTCGGCCCGTGTCCAGCGGGACCGACGCCGCCGGTGCCACGTCCTGGCCGGTTGCCAGGTCAAAGAGCCGGACCCGGTCCAGGTTTGGATCGATGGCGGCCGCGTAGCCGCTGCTGGCGTCGGCGGCACCGCGGAACAGCAAGGCTCCTACCGCATAGGGACTGGCGGGGTCGACGGACACCCCGGCGGTATACCTCGCGGTGCCGCCGACGAGCTGTTCACTGATGGCGGCCGCGTTCTGGTCTTGGAGCGCGACGGCGGACTGGCCGCCGTCGGATGCCCGGGTCCAGGTTCCGCTGACGGGGACCATATCCGGCATGGGACTGGTGCTGCTGCCCAGCGTGATGGGACCGGTTCCGGGAACGGCCTGGGCGGGCCGGGCCAGCATGGCGGAGCTCAGGACCGAGCCTGCTCCGAGCGTGCCAAGGCCGAGAGCGGCCGCGGTAAAACCTGCAAGTAACCTTTTGGACATTCAGATCGCCTTTGATCTTGACATGGGCTGCGGTGGCGCCCTTCTG
Source organism: Arthrobacter sp. ISL-72 (assembly GCF_018613755.1). Taxonomy (GTDB): domain Bacteria; phylum Actinomycetota; class Actinomycetes; order Actinomycetales; family Micrococcaceae; genus Arthrobacter. The sequence goes on along the minus strand of NZ_JAGGPP010000003.1, from coordinate 102,442 downwards.
CGTTGGCGCCGCGTGGCGTTGATGCCGGGCGGCGTTGGTGCCGCGTGGCGTTGATGCCGGCTACGGGAACAGCGGGCGGGGTCCGCCGAAGATGCCTTCCATGCGCCAGGCGTCCAGCTGCAGCAGCCGGACGGTACCGGCCGCGGACAGGCTGACGGCTTCGCCGCCGAGCGTCGGATAAACCCTGCCCGTCAGCGGTTTGCCGTTGGCGAAGATCTCCAGGGCTGACCGGTCCACCAGCACCCTCAGGCGCAGTTTGCCGCCGGGCAAAAGGATGGGGCCGGACTTTTCCTCGGCATCCACACTCGGGTCCAAGCTGCTGTGCGTGCGGTCCAGGAGCAGATACGACTGCGAGAATCCGCCGCCGCCCACATCACAGCCGATTTCGATGACCGTCTCCTCGGCAGGTCCCGCGGGAGTGCCTTCGCCACCCGTATTCGCCACGCCGCTGCCCGCGCCGGAGCCCAGGAGGCCCAGCCGGAAGACGCTCCCGGGCTGCAGTTCGACGTCCAGTTCCAGGTCCAGCTGGTTTCCGGAGACACCGGCGAGGACCTCACGGGGGCCAAGGCTCCGGGGACCGATCCGGACGCGGTCGCGCCGGAGCGACCCCACCTCCGGCACCGGTGCGAAGGCCAGCTCCCCTTCGGTGTCGAGGGTGGCGATCCGCGGCATGCTCATGACGCCGGACCATCCGGCCTCCACCATGGCGGCGTCCGACCGGCCCTCCTGCAGCCACCCGAACATGATGCGCCGCCCGGACTCGTCCGCGAAGGACTGCGGGGCGTAGAAGTAGCGGCCGCCGTAGTCCAGCCGGTGGAGCGCCCACGGCGTGTAGGAATCCCCTGCGTAGCGGCCGGTCCAATAGAGCGGGTGGCAGGTGTCGCCGTTGTCCCACGCCGAGAAGACCACGACGTCCGGGCCGGGACTGCCGCCGCCCGGCGCCTGGTCACGCCGCGCCTGCTCACGCTGCGCCTGGTCACCCAGAGCCCCGGAGCCTGCGCGGAAGAGATCGACGCACTCCCACATGGTGCCCTGCCAGTCCGCAGCGGCCGGATTCCCGGCAGAGGCGTCGCCGATGAACAGCGGGCCGACGTACTCCCAGTTCCGCAGGTCCAAGGACTCGTAGAGGAATGCGGTACCTCCCCGGCCGCGGATGCCGGACCCCACGAGCTGCCGCCAGACGGAGCCTTCGCGCCAGACGCAGTGGTCCCGGTAGGCGGTGATGTCCACCCCCGCCGGTGGCGCGGGGATGACCGGGTTCTCGGGAGCCTTGGTCCAGCTGAGCAGGTCCGGCGACCCCACCGCCACGCAGGGCAGTTCCCGCTCGCCGTGCCGGCCGGAGTAAACCAGGGTGGGTGTGCCGGCGTCGTTCACCACCACACCGGACCAGCAGCCGTCCGCGTCCGGGCCGTCCGACGGTTCCAGGGCCACGGGCTGGTCGGTCCAGTTGACCAGGTCCGTGCTGGTGGCGTGCCCCCATAGGATGCGGTGGTGGAAGGCCCCCTCGGGGTTGTACTGGTAGAACAGGTGGTAGGTGCCGTCCCACTGGCTAACACCGTTGGGATCGTTGAGCCAGCCGGCGGGCGAGACGAAGTGGAAGCGCGGCCGGTGCGGGTCGGCCTCGGCGCGTGCCACCAGTTGATCCTGCGGCACGGTGGCCAGGGGATGGGTCAGTTCGGTCATGTGGAAGCCTGTTTTTCTGTGCGGGATTCGGCCGTTGACGGCTCTTCCGTTGCTATCTGAAGCTTGGGTTCGAGGGGCTCGGCTGACAGGGCATGGCTCGCCGCCGCGGCCGGCGGCCGGTAGAGGTGGCAGCGCACCCAGTGCTGGTTGGCGGGCTCGCCCACGCGGTGCCGGACGGGTTCGGTGGCGGAACATTGCTGCTCCGGGTCGCCGTCGAACGCGCACGACGCCGACTCCATCACCGCGGTACGCAGCGCCGCCCGCTCGTGCGGGTCGTAGGATCCGGTGCGCGCAGGATCGGGTACGGCCGAGACCAGCAGCCGGGTGTACGGGTGGGCGGGGTTTGCCAGCAGGTCCAGCGATTCGCCTTCCTCCACCAGCTCGCCGGCGAACATCACGGCGATGCGGTCCGCCAGGTAGCGCGCGGAGGCGAGGTCGTGGGTGATGTAGAGCATGGAGATGCCTTGCTGATCCCGCAGCTGCCGCATCAGGTTCAGGATGCCGATCCGCACGGAGACGTCCAGCATGGACGTGGGCTCGTCGGCAAGGATCACCTCGGGTTCGACGGCGAGCGCCCGGGCGATGGCCACGCGCTGCCGTTGCCCGCCGGAGAGTTCGTGCGGGTAGGAGTTGAGCATGTCCGGGGTGAGGCCAACGGTGGTCATGAGCCCGTCCAAGCGGCTGCACAGCTGCGCGGGGTTGCCCGCTTTTCCGTGCAGGGTCAGCGAGCGGGTGAGGAAGTGCTCGATCCGGTGGACGGGGTTGAGGGAGCCGAAAGGATCCTGGAACACCATCTGCAGCTGTGACCGGTATTCCCTCGATGCCTGGAACCGGTCCCGTTTTAGCACGTCCGTGCCATTAAGCAGGATCCGGCCCGACGTGGGTTTCTCCAGCCGGGCAACGCAGCGGGCCAGGGTGCTCTTGCCCGAGCCGGACTCACCCACGAGCGCCACGATCTCGCCTTTCCTGATGGCGAGGTCCACGCCGCCGAGAGCCCGCACCGAAGCGCGGGAAAACAGCCCGCCGCTGTGAAAGTCCTTCACCAGGCCCTTCACTTCGAGGGCGGGCACGGTGGTGGTGCTGTCAATTCGCGCCGGAGCTACGACGTGGCTGCTCATTGCTGTGCTCCTTCGAGAACGGGAAGGGGGGAAACGAAGTGTCCGGGCGAGACTTCCCGGAGGTCGGCGATGTTGCTGAACTTCACGCCGTCGGCCAGGCCTGTCAGCGGAACCCGGGCGCCGGTGAGCGGAGGGAAGGCACCCATGAGGGCCTGCGTGTAGGGGTGCAGCGGCGAGCCGTGGATGTCCTTGGCCTTGGCCGTCTCGACGATCCGGCCGCCGTACATCACGGCCATCCGGTGCGAGAGTTCCACCATGAGGGACATGTCGTGGGTGATGAACAGGACAGAGAACCCCAGTTCCCGCTGCAGGTCCTTGATCTGGGCCATGATCTCCTGCTGCACCACCACGTCCAGTGCGGTGGTGGGTTCGTCCAGGATCAGCAGCGACGGCTTCAAGGCGACCGCCATGGCGATGACAGCCCGTTGGCGCATGCCGCCGGAGAGCTGGTGCGGGTAGGACCTCAGCCGGGCGGGATCGATCCGGACCAGTTCCAGCAGTTGGGCTGCCCGCCGGAGCGACTCCTTGCGGGTGTAGCCGGCGTGGGTGGTGTAGATGTCGACGATCTGGTCTCCGATGGTCATCACCGGGTTCAGTGAGTTCATGGCCGACTGGAACACCATGGCAACGTCCTGCCAGCGGAAGCGGCGCAGCTCTTCCGGCTTCATGGCCAGGACGTCCTTGCCGCCGAAACGGATGCTGCCGCCGGCAATCTCCGCCGGGTCGCGCAGCAGGCGCATGATCGCATTGGCGATAGTGGATTTACCGCAGCCGGACTCACCGGCCAGGCCGAAGATTTCCCCGGTGCCGATGCTGAAGGAGACGCGGTCGACGGCGGTGGTGGAGCGGGTGTCGCCGCGGTACTTCACAGTGAGGTCCTTGATTTCCAGGACCGGTTCGTGGGAACCGAAGGAGGTCTGGGAGACAGTCATGCCGATGCTCGCTTTCCAGGTGTTGCGGGCTTGCCGGACTTGGGCTTGCGTATCTTCCGTAAGCGGGGGTTTGTAACCTCGTCCACCGCATAATTGATCAGCGACAGCGAGAACGCCACCAGCGCGATGCACAGGCCCGAGGGGACGAAGACCCACCAGCTACCGGTGAGCAGGGCGCCTTCGTTGCCGGCCCAGTAGAGGTTGTTGCCCCAGGAGACAGTGCTGACGTCGCCCAGGCCCAGGAATTCAAGGCCGGCCTGCGCGCCGATGCCGTAGATGATGCAGGCCAGGAGGGTCCCCATCACGATCGAGGCCATGTTGGGCAGGATTTCCCGGAACATGATGCGCAGGGGCCGTTCCCCGGTGACGACGGCAGCGGCCACGAAGTCCTTGGACCGGATCGAGAGGGCCTGCGAGCGCAGCACGCGGGCCGAGCCCGCCCAGCCGGTGACCACCAGGACCAGGATCACCGTGCCCAGTCCCGGAGGCAGGAACGCGGCCAGGATCACCAGGAGCGGCAACCCGGGCAGCAGCAGGAACACGTTGGTGGTGAGGGACAGGGCCTCGTCGATGAACTTGCCGAAGTAGGCCGAGGCGAGCCCACCAGGATGCCGATGAACGTGGAGGCGAAGCCCACGGTCAGGCCGACCAGCAGGGAGCTGCGGGCACCGTGGATGGTCAGGGCCAGGACGTCCTGGCCCTTGGCGGTGGTGCCCAGCCAGAATTCGGCGTCCGGTTCCTGCGACGCCATGCCGGTGATTTTCGAGGGATTGTCCGGGTACAGGACGGGCGCCAGGAGTGCGAGGGCGACGAAGATGAACAGGATGGCCGCGCCGGTCATGGCCTTTTTGTTGCCCAGCAGTCCGTGCAGCAGGCTGCGGTTGGGCCTGCGAACGGAAGCTCCGGGCGTAAGTCCGGTGCCGCCGTCGGGCGTTCCTGCGGTTTTTCCGGCGAAGCCGCCCGGACGACTGCCGCCGGCAAGGGTTTCCCCCGGGACGGTGGAGGCGGTGGTTGCGATGGAAGTGGTCATGGTCCGTCCTTCCTAGTTGGCGCGCACGCGCGGGTCGAGGCGGACGTAGAGGATGTCCACCAGGAAGTTCGCCAGCAGCACGGCGGCGGTGATGGTCAGGAAGAGTCCCTGCATCAGCGGGTAATCGAGGCCCTGTACGGCGTTCAGGAGCTGGTAGCCCACGCCGGGGTAGGCGAACACCACCTCGGTCAGCAGTGCACCGCCCACCACGAAGCCCAGGCACATGCCGAAGCTCGTCACGGACGGGAGCATGGCGTTGCGGGCGGCGTAGCGGAACATGATCCGGCCCGGGCGCAGGCCCTTGGCTTCTGCCATGGTGATGTAGTCCTCGGCGTTGGTGGCGATCATGGTGTTGCGCATCCCCAGCATCCAGCCGCCCACCGAAACCAGCACGATGGTGAGGGCCGGCAGCACCAGGTGCATTCCGACGTCGGACATGAACTCCCAGCTGAAGCCGGGCTCAATGGTGTCGCTGAACGCGTGCCGGATGGGGAACCAGCCCAGCGTGACGCCGAACAGGTAGAGGGCGCCCATGGCCAGCCAGAAGTACGGGAAGGAGCCGATGAAGATCAGGAGGGGCGGCAGTGCCGAGTCAATGGCCCCGCCCCGCCGCCAGGCGGCCAGGATGCCGAGGAGGTTACCCACGACGGCGGCAATCACCAGCGCGGTCCCGCCCAGCAGGAGCGTCCAGCCGACCTGCGAGGCGATGACCTCGGTGACGGGGGTGGGGAAGCGGGAGATGGAGACGCCCATCTGGCCGGTGACCATGTTGTGCAGGTAGCCGACGTACTGCTCCCAGATGGGCCTGTCGTCGACGCCGAGCAGCTTGCGCAGCGCCTCGATCTGTTCGGGCTGCATGCGGTCCTGGGTTCGGGCGAACATGCGGGATACGGGGTCCCCAGGCATAAAGCGCGGGAGCAGGAAATTCAAAGTGATGGACACCCAGAAGGCGATCAGGTAGAAACCCAGGCGGCGCAGGATAAAGCGCACGGTTTCCCTCCATTCGGGAATTGCGGAAGATTGGGCGGCGTGCCCGGTGCGTGCTTGGACGCCCCGGGCACGCCGTTGGTGAGTGCCGGATCTGCGGCAGCGCAGCGCGTGAGGCGGTGTGCGTCAGGCGGCGTGCGTCAGGCGCGCGGTTCCAGCGAGGTCAGCACAAGCACCGTGGTGGGGGCGCGGACCGACAGGGTGGCGTACGGGTTTTCTTCCGTGGGCCAGCCGGTGAAGCGGGTGTCGTTGTAGGCGCCCCACTCCGGGCCTGCGAACAGCGGGATGGCGGGGGCAACGGCGCTGTACTCTTCCTGGAGCTTGTCCGCGATGTCGTGCTGTTTGTCCTCGTCGGCGGCGGCCGCGAATTCCGTCAGCAGGGCCTCCGCCTTGGGATCGCCGAAGCGGTGGTAGTTCTCAAATGCCTTCTCACCCACCGGCTTGACCGTGCTGGTGCCCATCATGCCCGCGAAGTACTTGTACGGGCTGGGGTCGTTGGCGCTCCACACGATGCCGGAATCGAAGTCGCCGGTCTCGTAGCCTGCAACCACCGCTGCCCAGTCAGGGGAATCAACCTTGGCGGTGACGCCAACCTCGGCGAGGTTCTGGGCGATGACGTCGGCCACGGAGAGCCAGTCAGACGATGCGGCGCCTACCGAGATCTTGAATTCGAAGGGCTTGCCGTCCTTCAGGGTGCGCTTGCCGTCGGCGCCCTTGGCGTAGCCTGCCTTGTCCAGGAGCTTGTTGGCCTCGTCGACGTTCAGCTTGGTCCACTCACAGTTGTCCTGGACTTCCTTGTTCTTCCAGGTTTCGTAGTTGCCGGACAGTCCTGTGCAGTCAGCCGGCTTGGTGTAGCCGCTCATGCCGATCTTGGTGACCTGCTCGCGGTCCACGGCCATGCTGAGTGCCTTGCGGACGTCGGTGTCGTTGAACGGTGCCTTAGTGGTGTTGAGCTGCCAGTTGATCATCGAGCCCGTGGGCGGGAACCAGTACTTGCGGTGGTCCGGGTCTTTGGAAATGAACGTCTTCTCGATGTTGGGCATGTACTGCGGGGCCCAGTCCACGTCGCCGTTCGCTGCGGCGAGGTTGGCGCCGTCGTTGCCTGCGAAGGCGAGCATCTTGATGCCGGCGATCTTCTGCTTCTCCGGCTGCCAGTAGTTGGGGTTCTTCTTCAGCACGAAGGACTGGGCCTGGAAGGTGTCCACCTCGGTGTACGGGCCGGTGCCCACGGGCTTTTCGTTGGGGTCCTTCTCGGGGTCGGCAATTTTGGACCAGACGTGGTCCGGCAGAATGCTCAGCTGGCCCAGGTCGAACAGGGCCGGAGACCAGGCGGTCTTGAAGCTGAACTTCACCTGGTTGGTGCCCTCGGCTGTGACGGTGTCCAGGTAGTCGTAGCCGCCCTTGATCTTTTTCTGCAGGGCGAAAGTGGTGACCACGTCGGCGGGGACCAGGGGCTGGCCGTCCGACCACTTCACGCCCTCACGGAGGGTGAAGGTGACGGACTTGCCGTCCTCGGCTGCGGTCCATTCGCTGGCCAGCCACGGCGTGGTGTCACCATTGGCCGGGTTGTAAACCAGCAGGGATTCGTAGATGGCCTGCTGGGTCATGGGCGTCACGGTGGGTGCGAACGGGTTGAAGTTCCGGACGAACGTGCCCATGTCCTCGCGGGGAATGGTCAGGAGCGCGCTTTTGGCCGAGGCATCAGCCTTGGCAGAACCGGTGTTTCCGGCGTTGGCCGAGCAGCCGGTCAGTGCCAGGGCGCCAATGGCCAGGCCGGCCGCCGCAATGCGGGCAGACCTCAGGAATCGTGCTTGTGTCATGATGGATATCTCTTTCCTCGTCTTCGCTGTCGAAGGTGAAGGTGTGGTGGGGTTGCTGTTCAGTAGTTGATTTGCCGTCAGACTGAATAGCGTTCTAGCAGCGGACAGTCGACCATTTGCTGGTGTGCGGTGATCGGCTGTCCTGCTGTAAGGCTTGCGAGTGTCTGGACACCCAGCGCACCCATCTCCTCGAAGGGCAACGCAACCGTGGTCAGCTTGGGCCTGAGATAGGCCGCAATGAGTTCCTGGTTGTCGAAGCCGATCACGGCGATGTCTTGGGGGATGGCGAGCCCGCGCTCCTTAATGGCGTCGTAAGCGCCCATAGCCATCCGGTCGTTGAGGCAGAACAGGGCAGTTGGCCTGCCTGCCCCGGACGGATATTTATCAAGAATTTCGCAGGCGGCCTCGTAGCCGCCATCCGCCGTCGCGTGTCCCGAGACGACGAGGGCAGGATCCAGCTCCAGGCCCGCTTCGGCGAGTGCTTCGCGGCACCCCGCCAAACGCCCGACGGCGGCGGGGATGTCCGGATCCAGGTTGATGACACCGATTCTGGAGTGGCCGGCTTGGAGCAACCGTTCGATGGCAACGCGTCCCCCGGCGCGCTCGTCCGGGACGATCGAGGGCAGCTTCCCGTCCGCGTCGAAGCAGTTGATGAGGACTGTGGGTACCTCGTTGGCGCTTTCCGGAACGTGCACGGCCCGGTGGTAAGTGGCCGCGTAGAGAAGTCCTTCCACTCTTTGTTCCAGCAGCTTTTCAACGGCCGCATCTTCCATGCCCTGGTTTAGTCCTGTTGCATCGGCCTGGTCGGAGGGGGCGATGAGCAGGAACCGGCGGTCCAGCCAGGCCTGGTCCTGCGCGCCCTTGATGATGTCGACGGCGAACGGTGCCGTGACGATCTCCGTAACGATGCCGTACCAGTCGCTGCGCTGCGATGCCAGGGCGCGGGCACCGGCGTTGGGCCTGTAGCCGAGCGCCTGGACGGCTTCGAGGATCCGGGTGCGGGTTTCCTCGGAGATGCTGGCGTTCTCGCGGTTGCTCAGGACGAAGGACACCGCCGTGCGGGACACACCGGCATGCTTTGCAACGTCTGCCATCGTGACCCCGCGGTGTACGGGGACGGTCGGCTTCCTCTCCGATGCCGCCTGTGTGCTGTTCGCCATTGAATGCTCCGAAAATTCTGCCGACACTGGCCGCCCTGACCAGTCGAAAGTGCTACTACTAACGCGCGTTACTTCGAGGGTGTGATTTAGGTTACGCGCGTTACTTCGATGCTGTCAACGGTCAATTTTGGGATTCCCCGCCGGAGGGTCTTCTTCCCCGCGGGCCCGGACGAAAAAGACCAGGAGGAGGGGATGTGAACGGCTTGGGACACGGAAACGGATTGAGGACACCGGATTTTGCGCGTCCCGGTTCCGATTCGGTGTCCTGGCACTGGCACCACGCCCGCGCAGCGACGCTTAAAGAAGAAAAGCACCAGTTCCGAAGAACTGATGCTTCCCAGTGGTGGCTCCGACCGGCGTCGATCCGGTGACCTTTCGATTTTCAGTCGAACGCTCTACCAACTGAGCTACAGAGCCTAGGTGACATGTCACCTTGACAGCCGGAATTTCTTCTGGCAATCAGAGCGACCCTGACGGGACTTGAACCCGCGACCTCCGCCGTGACAGGGCGGCGCGCTAACCAACTGCGCTACAGGGCCTTGCTATTTTCTTGCTGTCTGCAGTATCGCTACCGCAATTTTTCAAGGCCTTTAGCCTACCAGACTTTTTCATCCGGTTTGACCACTTCCTTGCGTACCCCCAACGGGATTCGAACCCGTGCCGCCGCCGTGAAAGGGCGGTGTCCTAGGCCGCTAGACGATGGGGGCCTGAACTCAGTACGGCTCATTCCGGGCAAAAATAAAGGGCCGAAGCCTTTCATTCTTGTCCGTTCGAGTTGCTCCGAACTGGACCTCTAAAACTATAGAGCCTAGTTCCGGAATATCCAAAATCGGCGCCCCGCCGGTGCAAAGGTGGGTGCAAGATGGACAGATGGATGCCGTTGATGCCCTCAATGAAATCGCCTTCTGGCTGGAACGCGAACTGTCGCCCACCTTCAAGGTCCAGGCCTTCCGGAAGGCAGCCGGGGTCATCGCGGCCCTGGATCCGGAGGAGGTTGCCGTGCGGGCCCGCAACGGCAGGCTGAAGAGCATGAAGGGGATCGGGGACAGAACCTTCGACGTGATCAGGCAAGCGGTCGACGGCGGCGTCCCCGACTACCTTGAGGACCTGCGGCAGCGCGGGCAGAAGCCGCTGGCCGCGGGAGGCGGGGAACTGCACTCGGCTATCCGCGGCGACCTGCACAGCCACAGCGACTGGTCCGACGGCGGGTCCCCGATCGAGCTCATGGCGGACGCAGCCCGGACCTTGGGCCGCGAGTACCTCGCATTGACCGATCACTCCCCCAGCCTCAAGATCGCCAACGGCCTCAGCGCCGAGCGACTCACGGAACAGCTCGACGTCGTCGCCGGCATCAACGCCGACGGCGATGGCTTCCGCCTGTTGGCCGGCATCGAGGTGGACATCCTGGAGGACGGAACCCTTGACCAGTCCCCCGGGATGCTGGACCGTCTGGACGTTGTGGTGGCCAGTGTCCACTCGAAGCTGCGGGCGGACCGGCGAACCATGACCGAACGCATGCTGGGTGGCATCCAGGATCCGCACATGAACGTGCTCGGCCACTGCACCGGCCGGCTGCTGCAGGGATCCAGGGGAACCAGGCCGCAGTCGGAGTTTGACGCCAAGCGGGTTTTCGCGGCGTGCGCCGAGCGGGATGTCGCCGTCGAAATCAATTCCCGTCCAGAGCGGCAGGATCCGCCGGACGAGCTGATCAAGCTTGCCCTCGACGCCGGCTGCCTCTTCAGCATCGACAGTGACGCCCATGCGCCGGGGCAGCTGGATTTCCTGCAATACGGTGCGGAGCGTGCGGCGTTCAACGGCGTCCCCGCCGAGCGGATAGTCACCACCTGGCCGCTGGACCGGCTGCTGGAGTGGTCCCGCCGGGGCCGCTGACGCCAAGCCCCGGCTACCAGGGTCCGGACGATCTACCGTCCGGACCCGCCCTTCCCGCCGGGCCGCCACGGCCTGAGCCTGGGCAGCCAGCGCGGGACATTCGCCCTGTACTCCTCGTACTCTGCGCCGAATTTCCGGGCCAGGACAGGTTCCTCGTACAGCCGGACGAACGCGACCACCGGGACGGCGCCGGCCGCCAGCGCCGCGAAGAGCTTCGGCTGGCCAAGCAGCAGCCCCTGCCCGGCGACGGCTGCCGCTATGGACACGTACATCGGATTCCGCACATACCGGTAGAGCCCGCCCACCACCAGGTGCTTGGGCGGAGCGAAGGGCGCGGGTGTTCCCGGGCCCTCCACGGCGAAACGCACGAAGGAGTTTGCGATGACCGCCGCGCCCGCGCCGATCAGCAGGCCGCCGGTAACCTGCGCGGGCAAGCCGCCGGGAACCGGGGCCTCCACTTCCCAGCGGGTCAGGAGCCACGGAATCACCCCCGCGGCGGTTGCCGGAGCAACGGCGAAGGCCGCCGTCCCGATGGCTGCCCGCTTTCTTTCCCGCGCCGAGGCTGCAGATGCTGTCATACCAGCAATCGTGGGCGTGGGGCGTCAGCCTAGCAAGGGTCGACGGTCCTGATTTGGTTCGGGACTCAGATGACCAGCATGATGGCCATCGTCACCATGACGACGGCGATGGCGGCGTCGAGGATGCGCCACGCGCTCCGGCGCCGAAAGACAGGAGTCAGGAACCGTGCGCCGACGCCCAGGGCCGTGAACCAGGAAATACTGGCAAGCCCCGCCCCGGCGGCAAACCACCAGCGGCCGTCCGGGCCGTGCGTGCTGGCGAGGGACCCGAGCAGGAGCACCGTGTCGAGATAAACGTGGGGGTTCAGCCAGGTGAAGGCCAGCCCGGTTCCCAGGACGGCCACCCAGCTCACGGCCTGCCCGGTTCCCAGCTGCCCGACCGCCTCTCCGCGGATTGCCCGCCGGGCGGCAAGCACCCCGTATGCAGCCAGGAAGGCAGCGCCGGCCCAACGCACCACTTCGAGGGCGGCGGGCGCCCGTTCAATCACGACGCCGATGCCGGCCACGCCCAGCAGGATCAGCACCAGGTCAGAAACGGCGCACACGGCAATAACGAGGGCGACATGCGAGCGTTGAAGGCCCTGCCGGAGCACGAAGGCGTTCTGGGCGCCGATAGCCACGATGAGCGAGAGGCCGCTGGCCAGGCCTGAAAACACGGGAAGGATCACGCCTTCAACGGTAGGAGGCCCGCGAAGATGAAACCAGTTAAAGTTTTTTGGTGATAGTAAGATCTTCTTATGATGGACGTTCATCCGGATCAGGCGCGCACGCTCGCCGCCATCGTTGCGCACGGAAGTTTCGACGCCGCCGCCAGCCACCTCTCGGTCACCGCCTCCGCTGTCAGCCAGCGCATCCGGGCCCTGGAGGTGGCCGTCGGCCGTCCTGTCCTGAGAAGGACGAGGCCGATTGAACTCACCGAGTCCGGCCAGGCGGTGGTGCGGTTCGCGCGCCAGCTTGAGATGCTCTCCGCAGACCTCGCCGATGAACTGCAGCCCACCAGCACCCGGCCGGACACCCGCCTCACGCTGGTGATCAACAGCGACTCGCTGCATACCTGGGCGCTCGCCGGGCTGGCCGCTGTGGCCGGCACGGTCCAGCTGGAAATCCTGCGCGAAGACCAGGATTATTCGCTGGACCTGCTCCGCAGCGGCGCGGCGGCCGCGGCGATCACGGCCACGGCCAAGCCGGCCCCCGGCTGCACGTCCCGCCGGCTCGGCGTCATGCGCTACCTGCCGGTCTGCACGCCGGAGTTTGCGGAAACCTGGTTCGACAGCGGCCCGACGGCGGAGGCTTTCGCCCATGCCCCTGTCATCATCTTCGACCGCAAGGACGACCTGCAGGACCGCTACCTACGGCGGTTCAGCCGGAAAATCCTCCAGCCGCCGCGGCACTACGTGCCCGCAGCGCACGAGTTCGGCGAAGCGATCCGGCTGGGCATGGGCTGGGGCCTGCTTCCGGAGATTGAAATCGATGACGACCTGGACCAGCGGACTCTGCGGACCCTTGCCGCCAAGTCCTTTGTGGACGTCCCGCTGCACTGGCAGCAATGGCGTTACGGTTCGGCCGTCTTGGACGGTGTCGCCGCAGCCATCCAGGACGCTGCGCGCGTCCTCCGGTAAGCCGGGCAGGCCGCGGAGAGGCAGCACCGGAACCGCCGTTTGCCTAAGAAGATTTGGCAGGATCTCGACTAGACGTGGCCGATTTCCGCCAGCCGCGAGGCCGGGCCAAGGGCTAGATTGGCAGCATGGCTACCACCGCCGAACCCGGCCCCACCCCGTTCGCAGGCCCCCACGAAGGGTCTCCGCACGCTGCCCCAGCACCCGCCCCGCAACCGCAACCCCAGCCGCCGGCTCCCGGCACCTCTGGCAGGAAGACGCCGGTCAACAAGCTGGGCGTCGCCGCCGTCGTGATCACCGTGGTCCTGTGGGCCTCCGCCTTCGTGGGCATCCGGGCGGTGGGACCAAGCTTCTCTCCCGGCTCCCTGACGCTGGGGCGGCTGGCGATTGCCGCCGTCGTCCTCGGTCTGGTGGTGCTGCCGAAGCTGCGGATGCTGCCCAAGGGCCGTGAGTGGTGGCCCATTCTTGCGTATGGCGTGATGTGGTTCGGCGGCTACAACGTGGCCCTCAACGCCGCCGAACACATGCTTGACGCAGGCACCGCCGCCCTGCTGATCAACGTCAATCCCATCCTGGTCGCCGTGATGGCCGGCCTGATACTCAAAGAGGGTTTCCCGCGCTGGTTGATTATCGGAAGCCTGATCGCGTTCGCGGGCGTCGCAGTCATCGCGCTGGGCTCGGGCCAGCGGTCGACGGCGGATGTGGCCGGCGTGCTGCTCTGCCTCCTGGCCGCCGTGCTCGCCGCCGTCAGCGTCATTGTCCAGAAGCCGGTGCTGCGGAAATTCCCGGCGGCCCAGGCCACCTGGTTCGGAATCATGGTGGGCGCGGTCTGCTGCCTGCCGTTCACCGGCCAACTGGCGGGCGAGCTGCAGGCGGCACCCCTGCCGGCCACCCTGGGGCTGGTTTACCTGGGGATCTTCCCGACGGCGATTGCGTTCACCACCTGGGCGTACGCGCTGTCCCTTATTGACGCCGGAAAGCTGGCCGCCACCACCTATCTGGTCCCCGGAACCACCATCATCATCTCGTGGCTGCTGCTCGGCGAAGTGCCCACTGCCTGGGGCCTGCTGGGCGGCGTGATCTGCCTGGTCGGCGTGGGGCTGACAAGGCGCAAATCCCGCTAAAGTCTTGATATGCCCGCCAACCTCCCGCCCGGCCTGCCGATCGTCCCGGACGGGACGGACGACGACGACGCGCCCTTCCCCATGACCGATGAGGACTTCGAATCGGCCGTCAGCGACGCCCTGGACCTCATCCCGCCGGAAGTGGCCCGGGCCATGGACAACGTTGCCGTGTTCATCGACGACGACTACGTTCCACAGCCTGGGGAGGACCCGGACACCGTGCTGCTGGGACTCTACGAAGGCGTGCCGCTGACGGAGCGTGACTCCTGGTGGGGCGCGGGTTCCCTGCCGGACCGCATCACAATCTACCGCCAGCCCATCCTGGACATCTGCTCGTCCCGGGAAGGTGTGATCCACGAAGTGGCCGTCACTGTGACGCACGAGATTGCCCACCACTTCGGCATCAGCGACGAACGGCTGCACGAACTCGGCTGGGACTAGTTAGCCTTGTAGGCATGGGACACGACCACAGCCACTCTCACGGGCTCATGGCCTCGGCCACCGGCACTGCCAAGCACCGGCAACGCCTGATCGCCGTCCTCGGCATCACCCTGGCCGTGGTCCTGATCCAGATCGTCGGCGCCGTGATCTCCGGCTCCCTGGCGCTGCTCGCCGACGCCGGACACATGCTGTCCGACGCGGCCGGCGTGTTCATCGCCCTGCTGGCCGCCTGGATCGCTGCCCGGCCTCCGAGCGACCTGCGCACCTACGGATACCAGCGCGCAGAGGTACTGGCCGCCCTGGCTAATGCGCTGGTGCTCATCGTGATCTCGGTAGTGATCTTCACCGAAGCGATCCGCCGGATCGGTTCGGCCCCCGAAGTCCAGACCGACGTCATGCTCTACGCCGCCGTCCTCGGGGCCGTGGCCAACCTGGTCTCCCTGCTGATCCTGCGCAGCGCCCAGAAGGAAAGCCTCAACGTCCGCGGCGCCTACCTTGAGGTACTCGGGGACCTGCTGGGTTCCTTCGCCGTGATCGTCGCCGCCGTGGTGATCATGGTGACGGGCTTCCGGGCGGCAGACACCATTGCCTCCATGGTCATCGCACTGATGATCCTGCCCCGGGCCTGGCACCTGCTCCGGGACGTGGTGGACGTCCTTCTGGAGGCCACGCCCAAGGGCGTCGAGGTCCAAATGATCCGCGAGCACATCCTGTCCGTCGCGGGCGTGGTGTCCGTGCACGACATCCACATCTGGACCATCACCTCGGGCGTGCCCGTGTTCTCCGCCCACGTGGTGGTGGAAGACGAGGTCCTGAGCGCCCGCGGAGCGGACCAGGTGCTGGACAAGCTCACCACCTGCCTGGGCTCACACTTCGACACCGAGCACTGCACCTTCCAGTTGGAGCCCGAGAGCCACTCGGAGCACGAGTCCCACCAGCACGCCTGAGCGCGCCAGTAAGTTGAACCAAACCCCCGACACGCGGACGTCAATCAACGGAATCACAGTGTTGTTGTTTATGTTATTGATGTGACTAGTGTTGCCAATGTTGCTTCGGGTCACGTAGCCTCGTGTGCGCTGGGTCTTCCCGCAGCGGGGCATTCCGTGTGAAAAATTCAAACTCCTCGCTCATTCCAGCCCGACTGCTGCGAGGTTTATTGATGGGTTTGCCAGGATCCGGCCGCAATGCGGCAGTGCTGTGCACCGCCGTCGTACTCCTCGGATCCCTGGTCCTTCCTGCCCAGGCGGCACCGCTTCCCCGTGCAACGGCGCCCGCGATCAGTTTCCCGGGCTCACCGGAGATTCCGTCGCCGGAAGAGATAGCTGCTGCCAAGGCCAGTGAAAGCGCGACGGCGGACCAAGTGGCCAGGATCGATCGGATCCTGGCCGACGCCGCCGCAGCCCAGGAGGCAAGCTTCGCTGCTGCCATGCAGACCAACAATGCCTATGGCGATGCCCTGGTCACCCTCGAAATCCGGCGGGATGCAGCCACGCTTGCCTCTGCGAGGGCCGCTTCTGCCGAGGCGGAACAGGCGAAGACCCGCAAGCAGGTGGGACAGCTAGCCGGAGATCTGTACCGCAACGGCGGACTCAACCCAACCCTGAGCACCTTCGTCAGCGGAAAGGGTGAAGCACTGCAGCAGGCTGCCACCCTTGAAGCCATCTCCGCCGGCCGTAGCCGGGCGTTTGAGGCAGCCGACAACGCCGCCTCAGCTGCCAAGTCGCTGACGGCCGCCGCGGACGACGCCAACCGGGCCGCCGATGACGCCGCCAAGGCCGCTGAAGACCGCAAGGCTGAAGCCGAACGCGCCAACGCCGCCCGGGCGAAGGCAGCGTCCGAAGCGAAGTCCCAGCGGACAGTGCTGGTGGACCAGCTCGCGAACCTCAAGAACACGACCGTGGCGCTCGAGTCCGCCCGGGTGGACGCCCTGGACCGACAGCGCGCCCAGGAACGGTTGGCGGCAGTCACCGCGGCAACATCCCAGCCTGCCCAGGCCGCCGCGCAGGACGGCGCCGCCGACCAAACCCCGGCCGCCCCGGCGGCGCCCGCCGCCCCCGCGGCGCCGGCACCTGCTGCCCCGGCACCACAAAATCCAGCCCCGCCCGCTCCGGCTCCTCCTGCGCAGACTGCCCCGCCTGTTGAGCCCGCTCCCGCGGAACCACAGCCAGTAACCCCTCCGCCGGCAGCCCCGGCTCCGGCCCCTGCCCCGGTTCCTGCTCCTTCCCCCGGCGGGTCGAACCAGACCGCCATTTCGGTGGCACTGAGCAAAGTCGGTTCGCCGTACTTCTACAAATACGGCGGTTCCGGCCCGCTTGGCTTCGACTGCTCCGGCCTGGTGCAGAACGCCTTCGGCGCCGCCGGCAAGTATCTTCCCCGCACGGCAGCCCAGCAGTATGCCCAGGCACCCGTGCACGTGCCTCTCTCCCAGGCGCAGCCCGGTGACCTCCTGGTCTGGGGGTCGGCCCCCGACTTTTATCACGTGGCGATCTACCTCGGCGGCGGACGCGTGGTCCAGGGCCTCAACCCGGAGGACGGCATCACCGTGACGGATTTGTCCTGGATGGCCGGAATGCAGCTGCACCCGACGGCGGCCCGGTACTAGACCGGCTGCCGTTCCCGCCACTAAACCACGGCAGGCAGGACACCGCGGCAGTCAGGACAGAATGTCCTTCGTGACGAAACGGCCGTAAGCAAGCGCCCCGAAGACGGCGATGTACCCGGCCTGCAGCAGCGCATTGCTGCCAAAGGAATCCCAGGCAACCGGCTGGCGCAGCAGGTCGGCGAATCCGAACCAGTAATGGGTGAACAGCCAGGGGTGCAGCCACTCCAGCTGGGGCAGCTCCCCCAGCACCTGGGACACCACCGACGCCACAATGGTGGCCGCCATTGCCCCCACCGGAACGTCCGTCAGCGTGGACAGGAACATCCCGACGGCGGAGAGTCCCAACAGCGAAACAGTCAGGTAGGCGGCCACGAGCACCAGCCGCACCAGGGCCTCTCCGGGAGCGATCACGTCGCCGGAGAGCAGCGTCACCGGCCCCACCGGAAACAGCGCCGAGCCGATGCCCGCTCCCGCCAACGCCACCACCAGCGGGCCAACTATGCAGAAGACGGCAGCGCCCGCGTATTTGACCAGCAGCAGCCGGACGCGGCCCGCCGGAGCCACGAGCAGATAGCGCAGTGTTCCCAGACCGGCTTCGCCGGCGATCGTATCGCCGGCCACCACTCCCACCGTGAGCGGCAGGAACAGCGGGACGCACACCAGGAGCGCCGTCACCCCCACAAACAGCCCGTTCTGGGTGATCCTGTCCAGGAAGGCGGGCCCGCGGCCCGGCGGTACGGACGAGGAAGCCCGGACGGCGACCGCCATCAGCACCGGCACGGCGGCGAGGGCCAGCAGCATGGCCCAGGTCCGGCGCCGACGGAAGAGGACGCTCAGTTCGGAGGCCAGCAGCGACCACCCGTTGCCTGGCTGCATTCCGTCTATGGGCCCGGTGGCCGGCGACTCTGCTGCCGACGACCCTGCTGCTTCGCGGACCTCGACGGGTGCGGCCTTACCCGCTGCACCTTCCTTGGCCACATCTCTATTGGGCAATGTCGAAGCCCTCCCCGGTCAGCGCCACAAAGCGGTCCTCCAGGCTCCCCTGTTCCACGGCAAACCCGCGGACGCGAACGCCCGCCGCCACCATGGCGGCCACGACGGCCTCCGGCGCCACGTCATCACGAACCGGCCCGTTAGTTTCTCCACCGGACGCCGAATACACCAGCGTACCGTTGTTCAGTCCTCCCGCGGGAGTCATCCCCAGCCTGGCAAAAACGCCCTCGGCCAATCCGGCGTCGGGCGTTACCAGGCGGATCCGGGCTTTGCCCGCGTCGCGCAGTTCAGCCAGCGTTCCCTGCGCCACCAGCCTGCCCGCGCTCATCACGGCCGCATGCGTGCAGATCTGCTCAACTTCGGCCAGCAGGTGGCTGGAGACAAAAACGGTGGCGCCGTCGGCAGCGAGCGAACGGACAAGGGAACGCACTTCACGGGTGCCCTGCGGGTCCAGGCCGTTGGTCGGCTCATCGAGCACCAGCAGTTCCCGGGGCGAGAGGAGTGCGTTGGCAATGCCCAGGCGCTGCTTCATGCCCAGTGAATACGCGCGGACCTTCTTCCCGGCCGCGTGCGTCAAACCGACACGTTCCAGTGCTGTCCCCACGCGGGCACGCCGGGTGGACGAGGATGCGTGCGGATCCGCGGCGTCCAGGCGTCGAAGATTGGCTTCCCCTGACAGGAACGGATAGAACGCCGGACCTTCCACCAGCGCACCCACCCGGGGCAGGACCTCGTGGAAACGGTCCGGCATCTCGAGCCCCAGCACACTGACGGAGCCTGCAGTGGCCCCCGCGAGACCCAGCATCATGCGGATGGTGGTGGTTTTACCGGAGCCGTTCGGACCCAGGAACCCAAAGACGGACCCACTCGGAACGGAAAGGTTCACGCCGTCCACAGCCAACTGATGGCCGAACCGCTTGCTCAGGCCGTGCGTCTCAATGGCGAGCTCTGCGCCCCGGCCCGCGGCTGTCACCTCGCGGCAGCAGCGGTCAGCAGGCGCTCGGCCGGAACAGACCCGGCGAAAACGCGCCCGTCATCGGTAAACAGGACATTCACGACGGCGGTACTGAACAGCCGCCCGCCCGGCACCGCAACAGCGGCCTGCTGAATCAGCGGATCGCCGGACGCCATCGCACCGGCTTCCGCTGACGCCGGTCCGGCAGGGAATTCAACCACGGTTTCCCAGCCGGTACCGGTCACCTCAGGCCGCGGGAGCCCGCCATTGGGATCCCGCGAGTCAGGTACAACACCCTTTTCCGTTCCGTGTCCGGGCCAGCTTCCCGTGCCGTGGGCCGGCACCTCAATTTCCTTAACGGTGGCGCCGGGCGGCGGAGTAAAGGCGAACAGGGAGGCATCGGGCGCTTCGAGGGACAGGCTGGTGAACGCCAGCTTGAAGGCCGGTTCTTCCTGGCCGCGTGCCTTCAGTTCAACGCTGAGCGGCAGGCCGCTCTGGCCGTCGACTGCAATGGCCGCCGATCCGATCAGCGTGCCTTCCGTCCGTGGTGTGACCATCAGGTTGTAGGCAGCCCGGCCGGCAATGTTGATCTCCGGACCTACGGAAACTTCGGTCGTGGGGTCAGCGACAGCCAGCAGCCTCGCGGCCAGTGCCTCCGGCGTCGGCATGACACCGTCCGCGCCCGCTGCCGGATGCCTGCAGTCGCTGAAATCCCTGGCGTGGCCGGCACCGGCAGGGAGCGTCAGATGGGCGGCAGTGTTGTCCCGGGAGCTATACAGCCACACCTGGTCGCCGCTCTTCACCGCGTTGCGTTCAGCGAGGCGGTCCAGTACCTGGATTCGCATGTTGCTGGTTCCGTCCAGGAAGACCCGTGCGGTGTGCGGGCCGCTCAACAGCTCCAAGGCGGAGGCAGCGCCGCCGCCGGACGACGGCCCCGTCTTAGGCAGCTCGGGAAGCCCGATCTGCGAGGTCTGCTCCAGGGTCCCGGAGAGGGACGGAGCACTGTGCTGCGCCACCATGGCCAGGACTTCAGCCGGGGTTTTGGCGGGCAACGGGTCGCCGGCGCTCGCGGGCAACGACCCGGCCAAGGCAGCGGCGGCAATTACGGCGGGCACGGCCACGGCGGGCATCCACCGTAACCACTTTCTGGTCATGACAACTCCGCTCCGGCATCGCAGCTTATTGATTCCAGAGTACGCCTCGGACCTGTCCGGTACACCCCCTTCGGAATTCGCCCGGGACAGCTTCCGGGGCTGCACTGTGGTGCCAGCCGAGTCGGCCGTCAGCCCGTCGCAGGCACAACGGTGCCGGCCCCGCCGTCGAGCGTGACGACCTGGCCGGACGTGATGGTGGAAGTGGCATCAGGGACCCCTACCACCGCCGGGATGCCGTACTCCCGGGCAACCACCGCGCCGTGCGAATTAGGGCCGCCCATTTCCATCACCAGGCCGCCGGCGGTGAGGAACAGCGGAGTCCAGCCTGGATCAGTTGACGGGGCCACCAGGATTTCACCGGGTTCCAGCCGCGCGCCCTGCGGGTCCATGATCACGCGGGCCCTGGCGGTGACTGTTCCCGCCGAGGCGGGGGTGCCGGTCAGGACGCCGGCCGCCGCGCCGTCGCCGGCCCGGGCCGCCCGCATCCCTTCAGCTTCGGGTTCAGTTCCGTCCGAAAGCAGCACGCGCGGGATTCGCCGGCGTCCCAGTTCGGCGTCGTAAATTTCCCGGCGTTCCGCCACAAGCCGCTGCATGGGTTCCCCGGTCAGGCCGCGTTGTGCTTCGGCAAAATCGAGGAAGAAGATGTCTTCGGCGTCGTTGATGCGGCCGGCGGCGGCGAGCTCCTCCCCCACAGCCGCAAGCTGTTGCCGCACGGACGCCAGGCCTTCGACGATGTGGTACTTCGGCAGTTCGCGGAATCCGGCAAACATCCGGGTACGCCGCAGTGCGCCCCGCACCAGCCGCGCGCGGAGCCGGCCCGCCGCACCGCCCCTGCTCCCCGCCCGTGCTACGAGCTGCTCGATCCGGGCATCCGCCTCACGGGCCGCCTTGGCGAACTGCCGGTCCGGAGCCAGGGTGGGATCGTCGAGTTTGAGGTAGTTCGCCAGGACTCCGAGGATATGCGCGGGATCATCGGACCAGCGGGGCATGCCGAGGTCGATTTCGGCGACAGCCCGGTGGCCGTACCGCGAAAGGAATCCGGCCAGGCCGGACTGAACGACGTCGGGCAGCTCACCGGAGCGGTACCGCCGCGCCAGCTCCGCCGGGGAAAGCTCCTCGAAGACTGCGGCGGCCCCCTGGTGGGAGCGGATGTCCGTGGCAAGCTGCCACAGGGCAAGGTCCATTTCCGTGGTCACGTTGTTGGGAAGACCGCGCAGCACAGCCTGCAGGGCACCCGGTTCGGCGCCGCCACCGGCCAGCTTCCCGGCGAAGGCCAATAACGCGAAACCCAGGGCCGGCAGCGGCAGCACGGCCGGGACGATCGGGAAGAGCTCCTCGCCGAGGATCCGTTCGGCATGGTTCAGCCGTTCCGTTGCCGTGGCGTTGGCCGGAACCACGAGGGCATCCCTGAGCCGCTCGCCGAAACCGTCCACACGCCGGAGTGCGGCTTCCGGGCGTAAAAGTGCCCGAAGCAGCGATTCGGGGAGCCTGGCCTTGACCGCGACCGGGCCAACGTGCTTCACGAGCCGCCACGGCGACTTGATGGTGACGGTGAACCTGGGATCGGCAAACAGCCCGCGGAGCACGGCGGCAGACCTGGCTTCCATGACGTCGAAGACCCGGGGCACAATGGCGCGGCCCACACTGCTGCGGATAACCGCGGTGAGGTCGAAGAAGAGGCGCAGCCCTGCCTGCCTGTACGGGGCCGGTCCGTTGCGGGGATCCGGCACGTCGAAGCCGGCTGCACGGGCCGCCGAGGAAGTGATCAGGCGGAAGCCTGCCAGGCCCATCGGCGTCAGGGGGCGCGTGAGCCCCTGGGCCAGGCTGAAACACAGGTAGAGGCGTGTGCCCTCCCTTGCCGGCAGGTCGGGACGGGGCTCCGGAAGGGGGTACAGCGTGGTGATGGGACGGGACTGCGTCAGCCAGACCTTGTCCGTACCGTCGATGGCCCACTCAATGTCCTGCGGCGCCCCGTAGTGCCGCTCCACCCGGCTGCCCAAAGATGCCAGTGTCCTTACCTGGAAGTCACTCAAAGAGGGGCCGGAAGCCGGTGCAAGATTGACCCGCTCTGTGCCGCCTCCGGGCAGCGGCCTGATGGCGATGCCCTTGTCCCCTGGCCGGCGTTCCAGGATTTCCCCGGTCGCCCGGTCCACTACAAAGTGGTCCGGGTTCACTGCTCCGGAGACCACTGCCTCGCCCAGTCCGGGGCTGGCATCGATGACGGCCTCAGGGCGCCTGCCGGTCACCGGGTTCGCAGTGAACAGGACCCCGGCAACGGACGCGTCCACCATGCGCTGGACCACAACAGCGAGGGCCACTGTTGACGGGCTGATGCCGTGCGTGGCCCGGTAGGTCACTGCGCGGTCCGTCCACAGCGAGGCCCAGCACTTCCGGACGGCCGCCAGCACGGCGTCTGCGCCCACAACGTTCAGGTAGGTATCCTGCTGGCCGGCAAAGCTCGCGAAGGGAAGGTCCTCGGCCGTTGCCGAGGACCTTACGGCAACCGGAACGTCGGTCCCCAGAGCGGCATAGGAGGCGCGGACCGCGTCGGCAATGTCCTCCGGAATGTCGACGCCGAGGATGAGCTCGCGTGCTGTCGCGGCCAGCCCGGCCAGGGTTTCCAGGTCGTCCGTCCCGGTGGCGGCGAGCGCGCGGTGCACGTCCTCCAGCCCTGCGGGCACAACGGCGCTGCGGTAGGCGTCCGTGGTGAGGCAGAATCCAGGCGGAACGGGAAGCCCGGCGGCGGTGGTTTCGCCCAGATTGGCGGCCTTGCCACCAACCCGGGCGAGCATGCCGGCGTCCACCTGGTCAAGATTCAGCACAAGCCCGTCTGAAGACCCGTCCGAGGACCCTTCCGGATTGCTGACCTCATTCACCGGTGACCTCCTGGTGTTATCGACGGACGGCTGCGCCGGCTGGCGGGCTGCACCGACTGTCTAGCTGCGCCGAATAATTAGGCTGCGCCGAGCATGGGCCCGAAGCTGGCACGGTCCGCCAGCCGCGGATCCTCCCGGTCCGGAACAACCAGCACCGGCCCCTTGGCGTGGTGAAGGACGCCGTCCGACGTGGACCCCAGCAGCATTCCGGTGAAGCCGCCACGGCCGCGGGTTCCCAGAACCACCAGCTCGACGTGCCGGCTGGCTTCGACCAGCACGTCGACGGGGGATCCGTCCACGAGCTGGGTTTCCACCGTCAACTTGGGATAGTGGCTCTTCAGCCAGGCGACGCCGGCATCGAGCTGGACGCGGATATCAGCAAACAGGGCTTCCCTGTCCATGGGCGCGGGGACCCACGCCAGCGAACCGCTGTATTGCGGCACGGCGCACACCACGCGGAGCGGCGCGCCGAGCCGTTCGGCCTGGTCGGCGGCCTCCAGCACTGCAACGCGGGCCTGCTCGGAACCGTCAACGCCTA
This sequence comes from Arthrobacter sp. ISL-72, assembly GCF_018613755.1. Classification (GTDB taxonomy): domain Bacteria; phylum Actinomycetota; class Actinomycetes; order Actinomycetales; family Micrococcaceae; genus Arthrobacter. Next base: position 78,945 of record NZ_JAGGPP010000003.1, on the reverse strand, counting down.
CGACCACCACGTGTTCAACGGGCTGGTGGCCGGATTTGGCCTGCTCGGCCTTGATGTGTTTGTCATCCGTGGTCTCACCCAGGCGGTCGGCGCAGATCAGCGGCACAGTGACTGTGGGGCACTTGGCGTGGGCCGGGAGGGCACTGCTGACGGATCCCAGGAGCCTGCCTACGAAACCGCCCCTGCCGCGGGTCCCGAACACCAGCAGCTCGGCGGATTCGGACATCTCCAGCAGCACGCCGGAGGCGTCGCCGTTCTCCACGGAGGCGTCAACGTCGATGTCGTAGGGAGCCACCTTGTCCAGTGCCTGCTTCAGGATGGCCTCGGCGCCTTCGCGGATCACCGAGTCGTCAACGGTGGCGTAGCCGCCGTCCAGGCCGGACGCCGCGAAGATCGGCACGGAGTAGACAGTGACGATATGGAGCGGACGACGGCGGCGTTCAGCTTCGCGGGCGGCCCAGACGAGCGCGCACTGGCTATGGTCGGAGCCGTCCACGCCCACAACGATCCCCTCGGGGGCGGCAGAACCGCCGTCGTCATCCTTTGACGGGTGCACCTGATCTCGGCCCATGGGGTCCGCCTCCTCGCGATACTGCCTGATGTTGCCGCTATTCTGCCAGAAGTGGCCCTCTGCCGGGTGCACCGGAGGCCGCGGGCCGCTACTGGCTGAAGATCCGCTCTTTTAACCCACTATTCTCGGTTGCCCGACAGTAATCAAGCGCCCTCCCGCGCCGCCCGGAGAGCCTTTGTACAGACAAGTTTGCTCCCACTTTTAACCCCACGGAAACATAGAGATCCCACCTCCCATGAAGAGAATTACGGGTGTGAGATTGTTGGGCTAGCGAATGTCCGGCAAAGGCTATCCAGAGCCCCGAAAGTTCTGTATTGTCGAGGCGTTGCGAATCTGAGATATGTGTTTCAGAACACATTCCAGCTTTGTGCGCGGCAGCCGGACTTTGGGGGTTTCGGAAGGTGCAGAAGGACGAGATCTGCACAGTGAACCATTCGAGGAGGAGCCAGCAGTGTCGAGCATGCCAACTTGTGCCGGGACCGAACAGACCACCACGGTGATCATCGGATCCGGGCTGCCGGGCCTGGCGGTTGCCAGTGAGCTCCGGCGGCGGGGCGTGGACTCCATCACCGTGGACGCGCTCGAAACCCTGGGCGGGACACAGTCCGCCAACCCCGTTGCCCTCCCCCGTTGCGATGCCCCGAACTCGGCTTCCCTGCATGAACGGAACGAAATCCTCCGGCACCTGCGGAACTACGCGAGCAGCCACAACCTGGACATCCGCAGCAACACCCGGGCCGTCCGACTGAACCTGCTGGGGACCGAATTGTCCGGACCTTCCGTGCACCAGTGGGCGGTCCACACTCCCGACGGCATCCTGCTGGCGCACCACATCGTGCTGACCCGGGGCGCGCACAGCCAGCTCCGCCGGATGCTCGCCGGACTGGGTCTGGCCCTGGGCCAGAACCTGGCGGCCGCCATGCGCGCCATCGGCATTTATCTTGTGGGAGTGGGCGAACTCATCACTCCCACGCCCCGGGAAGTGCTGCGCCAGGCCAAGGTTGTTGGGCAGGCCATTTCCGCCAAGGTCCACCCGGACAGCGTCCCCTCAGTCCTCACGGGAAGCTTCGCCGCGCTGCCATCGCCCGCGTAGGGGATCCCCGGCTTAGGCCGGCGGGAGCCTACGGCTCGCGAACCTACTACTCCTGGTCGACCTCGTCGTCGGGGGACTTGAGGTTGCGCCTCGCCAGCACAGCCAGCGCGATCAGGATGCCCACGGCAGTTCCAACGAACAGCACCAGGCTCCACGGGAATGGCTCCGAAGCATCGGGGGCCGGCTCGGGGGCCGCTGTAGTGCCGGGCTCGGCAGTACCTGCCGTCGGGACCTGACCCGCCGCCGTCGTGCTCCCCGTCCCCGTGCTTGCCGGCGCTGAACCTGCGGCTCCGGCGGTGGCCGTAAAGGTGAAGGTGCCCTCAATGGGGTGCGAATCGGAGCTGACCACGCGCCACAGCACGGTGAACTCGCCCGCCGGGGCGCCCGCGCGCAGTTTCTGCGACGCCACGTTGTCCACGATCTCCACGGGGCCCTCTGCCCAGTTGGCCCCTGCCGCATCCTTCACCTGGATCTGGGAACCCAGGGCCAGGGGATCGTTGCTGAACGTGACCGAGACCTTCTCGGGCGGGGTGGCCACAGTGGCACCCTGGGCCGGGCTGCTCGATTCAGCGGCGTCGTGGGCTGAGGCGGGCGCGGCGGCGGACAGCAGAGCGGCCGAAAAAAGCAGCGCCCCCAGAAGGGCGCTCAGCAGCTGGCGGATGGGACGCATGGCGGGGCTACTCCTGTGTGTTGGCTTCCTTACAGCCTAGGCGAAATCGCGGGAGTGGAACCCGGCAAGCTACTAGGATTCAAGTAATCCCCACCACTTCCCCCGGAGGACTAATGCTTAAGCAGGGCTCTGCACTGGACCGGTACTTCAAGATTTCCGAACGGGGGTCAAACTTCTCCCGCGAGATCCGCGGAGGTTTTGCCACGTTCTTCGCCATGAGCTACATCGTGGTGTTGAATCCGCTGATCCTCTCCGGTGCAGATTCCAGCGGCGCAACCCTCGGATTCCCCGCTGTCGCGGCCGTTACCGCCTTCGTGGCAGGCGTCCTGACGATCCTGATGGGAGCCTGGGCCAAGCATCCGTTCGCGCTGGCCACCGGGCTGGGCGTCAACGCCTTCGTTGCTGTCACGGTGGCCACGAACCCGGGCCTGACCTGGCCGGATGTGATGGGCCTGGTGGTGATCTCCGGCGTCACGATGCTGATCCTGGTCCTCACCGGCTTCCGCACCGCGGTCTTCCGGGCTGTTCCGGACGGGATCAAAACGGCCATCGTGGTGGGCATCGGCCTGTTCATCGCACTGATCGGGCTGGTCAACGCGGGCTTTGTCCGCCGCATCCCTGACGCCGCCAACACCACGGTTCCGGTCGGACTCGGGTTCGACGGCAAGCTCCTGGGCTGGCCCACGCTGGTGTTCGTGTTCGGCCTGATCCTGACGATCGCACTGGTGGTCCGCAAGGTCAAGGGCGCCATCCTGATCGGGATTGTTGCCTCCACCCTGCTGGCCATGGTCCTGGAATTCACGCTCCACATCGGTCCCAGCGTCAGCGACGGCAAGTTCAACCCGCAGGGCTGGTCCCTGGTGGCCCCCGCGTTCTCTGAGTGGTCCGCCCCGGACCTGTCGCTGATCGGCAGGGCCAATCCCGTCGGCGCGTTCGAACACCTGGGCTTCGTGGGCGCCGCGCTGCTGGCGTTCGTGATCCTGCTCAGTATCTTCTTCGACGCCATGGGCACCATGGTGGGCCTGGCCAACGAGGCCGGAACGGTTGATGAACACGGCAACATCCCCAACGTGGACCGCGTGCTGCAGGTTGACGCGCTCGGCGCGATCGTGGGCGGCGGGGCGTCCGTCTCCTCCAACCAGCTCTTCGTTGAGTCCGGCGCGGGCATCGGCGAGGGCGCACGCACCGGACTGGCCTCCATCGTCACCGGCCTGCTGTTCCTCGTGGCCATGTTCTTCACCCCGCTGATCAACCTTGTCCCGTTCGAGGCCGTGGCTCCCGCCCTGGTGGTGGTCGGCTTCATGATGGTTTCGCAGGTGGGCAAGATCGACTGGCAGGACTGGAGCATCGGGATTCCCGCGTTCCTCACCATGTCCCTCATGCCGTTCACCTACTCCATCGCCAACGGCCTGGGCGCCGGGTTCATCGCCTACGTGCTGATCCGCACCTTCACGGGCCGGACCCGCGACGTGCACCCGCTCATGTGGGCCGTGGCCGCCGCCTTCCTGCTGTTCTTCGGCATTGGCCCGGTGGAGCAGGCACTCGGCATGCACTAGAAGTGTCGGGGCTACACCGGAGTGTTAGGGGCAAGGCCTTCGTCACCGGCAACGGCGCGCGCCTTCTTTACCCGGAGCCGGTCCAGGCGGTTCATCAGGGGTGAAGTGGTGGCACCATGGATCACGATGGACAATGCCACCACTAGCCCTATGAAGGCCCACAGCCACTCCGCCTGGCCGCCGAACTCACCTTTGCTAAGAGCGTAGGAGAGGTAGTAGAGCGAGCCAATCCCGCGGATTCCGAAGAACGACAGGGCGATCCGCTCGCGCGGCCCGGTCTTGCCGCCCAGCAGTCCCACCCAGCCGGCCAGCGGCCGCACCACTATCAGGAACGCCAGAGCCACCAGCAGCTCTCCCCAGCCGATCCCGGCCAGCAGCCCGCGGGCTATGGCCCCACCAAGCAGGACCAGGATCACCACGGTCAGGAGCCGTTCCAACTGCTCCACGTAGGAGTGCAGGACGCGATGGTAGCCGTGGGTGTGTTCAGCGGCGCGGATGGTCACCGCGCAAACGAATACTGCGATAAAGCCGTAGCCCTCAAGCATTTCGGCAAGGCCGTATGCCAGGAAGGTGGCGGCGAGCGCCACGAAGCCTTCCGAATGGTTGGACAGCCGCAGGCTTTCCCGGCGTGCGGAGAAGAAGAGCCGCGCCAGCACCTTGCCGGTGAGGAAGCCCACCAGCAGCCCGACGGCCAGCCGCCACAGCACGTCCACCCCGAACCATTGCGGGAACCAGGCGGACGGCGACGAACCCGCAACGCTGATGGCGATGGCCAGGTAGACAAAGGGAAAAGCCAGCCCGTCGTTCAGTCCGGCCTCGGAGGTGAGGCCGACCGCACCTCATCCTCCTTTTCGGCGCCATCGTCGTGGTCGGCAGGTTCGCCCACCTGCACCTCCGAGGCGAGCACTGGGTCCGTGGGCGCCAGGCTCGATGCCACCAGCAGCGCAGCACCGAGGCCAAGGCCCAGGAACCATAGGCCCAGCAAGGTCAGGCCGATGATGCACAGCGGCATGGCGATCCCCAGGAGCAGCCAGGTGGTGGACCAGCGCTTGCGCCCTACCGGCCGGTCCAGCGCCAGCCCTGCACCCATGAGGGAAATGATGACGCAGACTTCCGAGAGGTGCAGGACAAAGTCGCTGTGCGCGATCGGGTCCGGATCGGGAAGAGTGGGAATCAGGGCGAAGGCACCCATCCCCGCGCCGAGGAACACCATGGGCATTGAAAAAGGCATGTTGCTCAACAGCTTGGGCAGCACGGCAGCGATGAAAACCGCAATGCCCGCGGCGGCAAACAGTAAATTGGGGGCTTCAAACATGGTGCTGTTCTCCGGCCTCGACGGGTGCACGGTCCGGAACAGCCCACGTGACCCGGTCCCAGAGAGTGATTGCTCCACCATAGCGCCTGCCGTTCACGGATGCGGAGGTTCTTGAATTCCAGACATGACGACGGCTGCCGGGCTGGTTTTCGGGGCTCCGCTGCGGTGAGCTTGGATTATGCCCCATACAGCCCTGACAGTTGATATCCCCCCGCTCACCTGGAGGGGCCGGTTCGACGGCGACGAAGCCGAACACCGCCGCTGGTGGCAGGCCGTCAAGCCCTACCGCCACGAACCAGCCGCCCCACACCCGCAAGCCGCGGAATCGAGCACGGCGGAACCGGGCCACGCCGCGCAGGGCCGACCCGCCGTCATTCTCGGTTTCAGCAGCGACACCGGCGTGCTCCGCAACAAGGGCCGGGTGGGTGCCGCCGCCGCCCCCGCCGCCATCCGTGCCGCCTTAGGCCCGCACGCCTTCCACCTCCCCCGCGAGGTGTTCGACGCCGGCGACGTCACTGTCAGGGACAATGCGCTCGAAGCAGGCCAGGCCCGCGCCGGGCTGGCAGTCGCCGAAATGCTCGACGCCGGCAACCTCACCGTGGTGCTGGGCGGCGGCCACGAGACAGCGTTCGCCAGCTACCTCGGCCTGGCCGGTTCCGCGGCTCTCCGGGACGGAAAGCGCCTGGGCGTGCTGAACCTGGACGCGCACTTCGACCTTCGCGATGCACCCGAACCTTCCTCGGGCACTCCTTTCCTGCAGATGGCCCGTGCGGAGGAGGCCGCCGAGCGCAGGCTGAACTACGCCGTCGTCGGGATTTCCGAACCCAACAACACCCGCACCCTGTTTAATACGGCCGAGCAGCTGGGCGTGAAGTATCTCCTGGATGAGGACTGCACCGAGGAGGCCACCCGGCAGTTCGTGGCCGGTTTCCTGGACACCGTGGACGTGCTCTACCTGACCATCGACCTGGATGTACTGCCCGCCGCCGTGGCACCGGGCGTCAGCGCGCCGGCGGCCTACGGGGTTCCGCTCCCGGTGATCAGCGCCGTGTGCCGGCAGGTGGCAGCGAGCGGGAAACTGCTGCATCTGGACGTGGCGGAGCTGAACCCGAAGTTCGACATCGACCAGCGCACGGCCAGGGTGGCCGCGCGGCTGGTCAACACGCTCCTGGGCTAGGCGCTAATCGGGTTTGCTGCGAAGGAGCTAGGCGCGGCCGGGAAAGGTGACGACGGCGGTGGACCACGGTCCCAGCGTTACTGCCAGGGCGCCGTCGTCCGCAGGAGTTGCGTGCGCGTGCGCACCGGCGGAAGCACCGATCACCGCAACGTCCGCCGCCACCGGACTGGCACCGCCCGGCAGGGACAGGTTCGCCGTGGCCTCGCGGGGACTGAGGTTGCCCAGGAACAGCTGCAGGCCGGCGCCGGACTGCACCGGGTAGACCGTGACCGGGCTCTTGGCTGCAGAACCCGGCACCGGGTCGAGCCCGGCGGCGAGCACCGGATCCCCCTGGCACGCCGCGAGCTTCCGGAGCAGCTCCCCTACGGGATTGAGTGTGCCGTCCGCTGCCGCGATGCCCCGCGGCGCTGCAGCTTCAAAATAGGTTACTGAGGCCACGCCGTCCAGCGTCAGGGCCTGCAAGCTGGCGAGTGTCCACGCCGCCGTGAAGCTGTGGTCCTGGAGCTCATCGCCGTCGGACGGCTGGTCCGGGGCGTGCAGCCGGGGCTTGAGCGTGATGGGTCCGACATGCACGGGGCGCCCTTCCCCGAGTTTCAGCGCGTTGGCCGCGGCGAGCCGCTGGACGGGCACAGTCTCAACGATGTGCGCGATCTCCGTGCTGTGAACCTGCGGCGACAGGCTGAATGTCACTGCATCGGCACCCGCGGGAACGGGAGTGCCGCCGGCGGCCCAGCGGTTGAGTTCGGTGAAGTGTGAGCGGGTGCCGGCCAGCAGCTGTCCCCGGAAGTCCGTCTCCCTCAGCGACTCTTTCAGCCCAGTCCACGCTACCGGATCCGTGCAGTGGGTATCGGGATTGAACAGGCCAAGCCGGGCGATCCGGGACAGCGATCCGCCCATTGCTGCGCTGAGGGCTTCGGCCACGGCGTCGGCGGAAGCCGCCACGATCCGGACGTCGAGGGCTGCCCCATGCCTGTCGGCCTGACGGACGGCGGCGGCAAGCTTGGCAGGCCACGCTTCCCGCGGCTCGTACAGTTCCACCAGGACGGCGTCGATGCCTTGCAGTTGCGCATCCTCACCGGAAGACCCGGAACCTGCCTCTGCCGAGTCGACGAACAGCGCCAGCGGCGGGACCGTTCCCGCCTGCTCTCCGACCGTGAAGGCCGCCGGTTCGTCGACGGCGGGGGCCGGGCTGTCCGGCGCCTCGATGCTGAGGGCCTCAAGGCTGACCGACTGGTGCACGGTGTCCCCCGCGGCAACGTCGACAGGGATGGGCAATGCCGACGGGGTGCTGTACGTCTTGAAGGAGCCGTCGCTCCAGTTCCGCTGGTCCTCGGTCTCGAAGAGGTCCCCGGAGAAACCCAGGTCGAAGGCGGTCCCGGCGTCGGCCCACTCCATGGAGGAGATGTCCGTGAAGACCAGGTCCGGCCGGATATCCGTGGGGAAGGCCCCTGTGGTCACCATGCCGTCCGGCGAGACCACGCTGACTTCCCGCCCGGCTTCGCTGGTGGAGTGGAGGACCACCAGTCCGATGCGGTTCCGCCTGAACGGGACCTTCGCCCGTCCTGAGAACGTCACCTCCACGGTGGCGGGGGTGAGCCGGAGCAACAGCATGGCCTCGAAGGCGGGGCCTGCTGTGCCCGGTGCCGCGTAGTCCACGTGGAGCCTGAGGCTGATGCCGTCGTCGTCCTTCACTTCCGCCATATCCCGGACCGACGGCGCAAAGGTGCGCCATTCGTGGTCCCGGACCACGGCCTTGATCGCACGCAGCACGGGCCGGCCCGCATAGCTGACGTTCGCCAGTTCATCGCCGATCAGTTCCGCGGTCCAGACGCCCACCGCGAGTTTACGGATCGCCGGATCGAGGCGCTGTTCGAGCGGGGGACGCGGGTCGGAAACCGCCTGGGCGGACAGTGTTGCGGAGTGCTCGGTAGACACGGGAGGCTGCTCTCTGGTGGCCGGTGACTGCACCCAGCTGACCCAGGGCGGTCCTGTCGCCTTGACGATATCGGATGGGGCGCGGCGGCTCAATGGCCGTCCGCTACGCCGGCCGTACGCCATAACCGCGCCCTGCGAGGTCCACCGGAAATACGACCAACCCGTGTAAAGTACGGGCGAATGCGTTAGTCCAGTTGAAGTTAGGCAAGCCTATCTTTTACCTTGACTGAGTGACTCTCCCCCTAGAATTCGCCGGGGTCGCCTTTGCCTCGGATCTTGCCGCGCATGGCGACCGCACCGCCGTCCTCACCGGCGGACGTGCCGTCAGCTACCGTGAGCTGGCCCAACGCGTGGACGATTTTGCCGCAAGGCTGGGCACGGCCAGGCGGCTTGCCCTCCTTGCCGCGGACAACAGCCTGGAATCCCTGGTGGCTTACCTTGGCGCCTTGGTGGCCGGGCACCCGCTGATCCTCGCGCCGGCCGAAAATGACTCCGCCGTCCGGTCGCTGGTGGCGGCCTACGACCCTGACGTCATTGTCAGGCCGGGGCCTTCCGGGGCAGAGCTGCAGGAGCTTCGGCCCGTGAGCCGCCATGAACTGCACCCGGACCTGGCACTGCTGCTCAGTACATCGGGGTCCACCGGCTCCCCCAAACTGGTGCGGCTTTCGCAGGCGAACCTGCAGTCGAACGCCGCATCCATCGCCGAATATCTGAGCATCAGCAGCGCCGACCGGGCCATGACGACTTTGCCGATGTACTACTGCTACGGGCTCTCCGTCATCAACAGCCACCTCCTCCAGGGCGCCGGCCTGGTGCTGACCAGCCTCTCCGTGGTGGATGACTGCTTCTGGCAGCTGTTCAGCGACTCCGGGGCCACTTCCTTCGCGGGCGTGCCCTACACGTTCGAGTTGCTGGACCGTGCCGGATTCTCCGGGAAGGACCTCCCGGGCCTCCGCTACATCACGCAGGCAGGAGGCCGCCTTGACCCGGCCACGGTCACGCGTTACGCAGCGCAGGGACGCCGCGACGGCTGGGAGCTGTACGTGATGTACGGCCAGACCGAGGCCACTGCCCGGATGGCCTACCTGCCGCCGTCGTTGGCTGCGGCCTATCCCACAACCATCGGCGTGCCCGTGCCCGGCGGCGACTTCCGGATCGACCCGGTGCCTGGGCTGGAAGACGGCGAGCTGGTGTACACCGGTCCGAACGTCATGCTGGGCTACGCGGAACGGCCTGCGGACCTGGCGGCCGGCCGGACCGTCGATGAACTTCGCACGGGTGACCTCGCGCGGCGGCACCGGAACGGGCTGTACGAAGTGGTGGGCCGGCGGAGCCGCTTCGTGAAAATCGTGGGCCTGCGGATCGACCTCGGCCAGGTGGAGAAAAACCTTGCCGGCCTCGGCGTTACCGCCGCATGCGCCGGCACGGACCGGCAGCTTGTAGTTGCAGTTACTGGCAACCACGAGCCGGGGCTTCTGGCAAAACTGCTGGCGCGCGAGTTCGGGCTCCCGCGGGACGCAGTGGAGGTTCACAGCGTCGAACAATTGCCGCGCCTGGGCACGGGCAAGACGGACTACCAGGCCGTCCTTGCACTCGGGGCGGCCGCGAAGTCATTCGCGGCCGCCGGTCCCAAGACCGACGGCGACGGCCCCGCCGATGTCCGCAGGATCTTCGCCGACGCCTTGGAGCGGGATGACATCGGCGACGACGACACGTTCGTCTCACTGGGCGGTGATTCGCTGTCCTACGTTGCAGCCTCAGTCCGGCTCGAGAAGGCGTTGGGCGGACGCCTCCCCTCCAACTGGCACGTCACGCCGGTGCGGGACCTGATGGGCAGGCAGCCGGAACGCCGCCGGACGAGGCTGCTCGCACCATTGGATACCAGCATTGTGCTCCGGGCCGTCGCGATCGTCGTCATCATCAGCACCCATGTGGAACTGATCCAATGGCCGGGCACGGCCCACATCCTGATGGCACTGGCGGGCTACAACTTTGCCCGCTTCCAGTTGGGCGGCGAGCGCATCCCCCGGCTTCGGCGCCAGCTGCGCAGCCTTGCCCGCGTGGTGATCCCCACCGTAGCGTTCATCGGCGCGGTGATGCTCTTCTCGGACAGGATCAACTACACGCCGGCGAACCTCGTGCTGCTTAACACCATGATCGGCCCCGCAAACTGGACCGACGCGTGGCACTTCTGGTTCGTGGAAGTACTGGTGTACGTGCTGGTCGGCATGATCGCGCTTCTGGCCATTCCCTGGGCGGACCGGGCGGAGAAGCGTTTCCCGCTCGTCTTCCCCGTAGCACTTTTCGGGGCGGGGCTGTTGGCGAGGTACGGCCTGCTGGGCGTCGACATCCTGCATACCCGGCCGGTGCTGTGGCTGTTTGCCCTGGGCTGGGCCTTTGCCCGGGCCCGCACCGTGCCGCAGCGGCTGGTGCTTTCCGCTCTCACTGCCGCCACCCTGCCCGGGTACTTCGACAACCCCTGGCGCGAGGCCACGATCGTCGCCGGCATCCTGCTGCTCGCATGGCTGCCCGCGATTCCCCTGCCAGCGATCCTGCACCGCCTCGTGGGCGTGCTCGCGAGCGCCTCACTGTACGCATACGTAACTCACTGGGCCGTATTCCAGGATGTCAGGGAAATCGACAAGATGCTGGCTGTGGCGGCCTCCCTCGCCGTTGGCGTTGTCTATTGGGCTGTGTCAGTCCGGGCCATGGGCGCCGCCGAACGCCTGTGCCGCAAAATCCTGCGGCGGGGAGCTTAGGGCCCGCGCGGGCTTGCGGCGGGGAGCCTAAGGCCCCCTGGTACCACCTCCTGAACCTTCACCGGGGAAGGTCAGTAGCCTTATCTTTTGGGGTCCAAGCTGTTACTTTGAAGAAACCAACGGCGTTAAGGAGGGACGATGGACGTGAATAAATCCGGCCAGCCGGCGGAGGGCAAGGACAAGGCCAGCCATGGCCGGGGCCGTGAGGGAACAATTCCCGACTCCGATCAGGGCGTAGGGATTGGTGCCACCGACGAAGGCAATACCTTTGAACCCGAGGAAGACCCCGAGGCTGCCAAAGAGGCAGGTGAATAAGCCGTTCGCAGCCGCGGTGCTGATCTCCGCCCTGACGCTGACGTCCTGCGGAACCTCCTTCCCCGCGGACCCGGATGGCACGCTCGACCGGGTTAGCGGAGGCGTCCTGCGGGTCGGCGCCAGCGAAAACGACGACTGGGTCACCGTGGCTGCCAGCGGGGAACCCGAGGGCAGTGAGCCCGCCCTGATCCGGGAGTTCGCGTCACGGCTGGGCGCTGAGATCAAGTGGTCAGTCGGCACCGAGCATGTTTTGGCTGCCGACCTGAAGCACGGTGAGCTGGACCTGGTGATCGGGGGCCTGAACGACGAAACCCCCTGGGAGAAGGAGGCCGGGCTCACCCGCCCGTACACGGAGTCGAAAGACAGCCGCGGCAAGACGCATAAGCACGTGATGCTCGTGGCCAAGGGAGAGAACGCCTTCCTGCTCGAGCTGGACAGATTCCTCATGGCCAAGGCTCCGAAGTGAAACCGTCCGCTGCCCGGGGTGCCGTCCGCTTCGGCCACACCGAGCTGCCTGAGGAACAACGGGCCGCCCTGCGCAAGGCGGTGAAGTTCGAGTGGATCACGCTGGGCTTCCTGGCCGCGAGCACGGCGTTGGTCTACGCGGTTCTGGGCAACTCGCAGGCCATGAAGGCTGCGTGGGTGGAGGACCTGCTGTCCTTCCTGCCGCCGCTGTCTTTCCTGATTGCTTCCCGCACCATCCGCCGGCGCCCCAGTGAGGAACACCCCTACGGTTTTCACCGTGCGGTGGGCATCGCGCATGTGGTGGCCGCGGTGGCCCTGACCGTGATGGGCGCCTACCTGATCGTGGACTCCGGCATCGGTTTGGTGACCGCGGAGCATCCGACCATCGGCGGTTTCGACCTCTTCGGGCAGACCGTCTGGCTGGGCTGGGTGATGATCCTTGCCATGCTTCTGACGGCAGGACCGCCCGTCTATCTGGGCCACGTCAAGATGAAACTGGCCGAGAAGCTGCACGACAAGGTGCTTTACGCGGACGCGGACATGAACAAGGCGGACTGGATGACGGCGGTCGCGGCTGCTGTCGGCGTGGCGGGCATCGGCCTGGGCTGGTGGTGGGCTGACGCGGTGGCCGCACTGGTCATCTCCGCCAGCATCCTCCACGACGGCGTCCGCAACACCCGGGCGGCAATTTCCGGCCTCATGGATAAACGGGCCAGGACCTACGACGACGCCGAACCGCATCCCCTGGGGAGCCGGATTGACGCCTACCTTTCGGGCCTGGACTGGGCGGACACGGCCAAATCCAGGATCCGGGACGAAGGGCACGTGTTCCACGTTGAGTCCTTCGTGGTCCCCCAGGACGGAAAGATGCCGTCCATGGAGCAGTTGGAGAGCGCCCGGAACGCCTGTATTGACCTTGACTGGAAGGTCCAGGACATGGTGATTGTCCCGGTCGCGGAACTGCCGGCGGAGTACCTTCCGGGAGGCGCCGCCAGCGGCGGTGAGAGCTAGAAATAGGCTGCCCCTCCGGCTTCGGCGGTACCGAAATCCGGAGGGACAAATGCCAGACATCTTATCTTTTTTGACAACGCCGGTAGACTGGACTGTGGCCAACCGGCAAACAGTTTAGAGAAAGTCCTGCAATGAGCTCAGCCATCATGGAAACCCAGACCACCGACGCCCGGTCTATCCACCTGACCTTTTCCACCGCTGAAGAGATTCACACCGGCCTGGAAAGCGCCGTAAACGAACTCATCGAAGCTGCTGTCGAAGAGGGCAACTGCGGTATCCGCGTCACCCGCCACGAGCCCGGGGCCTACACAGTCGCCCTTGACGACTCCGTCCCCTTCGGCGAGACCTACGAGGACATCGCCGCTTAACTCTGGCGCCATGTCCTGCGGACCTGGACGCCGTCGGACTTCATAAAAAGCTGGTTTTCGGACGGGCCTCCTGAAGGCACCAGCCAGAGAACGTTTCCGCTGACGGAAACTTCCTCAACCTCACCTGCGGCTACAACATGCGCATGCTTGAGGATTTCAACCCGTTCGCCTGCCTTGAGGCTCCTCCAGTCGGAAACCGTGGCCGCAAATGCCATCCGCCTGGACAGAACCGTCCCCCGTGCTTTCATTGAACTTCTACCCCTTTGTATATGTTCTTTGCCACAACATCGTTGGTGTGGGCTTTGTCACTACATCTTTAGTTCTACTACACTTCCCGGGCCCCCGCCTGTTGTGTCGCGCAGTATTTCGGGGGCACCGGGAATTTGTCATGCGTAATGCACAATATTCACCGTCAGGCCAGAATCCCGACGGCGGATTCGGCCGCTACGCGGACCTCGCCCGAGGCAACGAGCCGGTCCGCTGCTTCCAGTTCGGGCGACAGGAACCTGTCGGTTCCAGGTCCGTCCACCACATTGCGGAGTGCAGCGAGCACTGCGGTGCCGGCCGGCCCCGGGGTCAGTTCTCCCCCGGACAGCTGGGTGCGCATGTCGATGGCGCGTGCCGCGGTGACCAGTTCGATGGCCAGGACGCGGCGGAGGTTCTCCACGGCCTTCCGGAGCTTTCGGGCCGCGTGCCAGCCCATGGAGACGTGGTCCTCCTGCATGGCCGAGCTCGGAATGGAGTCCACGGAGGCAGGTACGGCGAGCCGCTTGTTGTCCGAGACCAGCCCGGCCTGCGTGTATTGCGCGATCATCAGGCCGGAATCCACTCCGGGATCCGCCGCCAGGAACGCCGGCAGACCGTGTGAACGTGCCGGATCCAGCATGCGGTCCGTGCGGCGCTCCGCGATGGAGCTCAGGTCGGCAACCGTGATGGCCAGGAAGTCCAGGACATAGGCCACCGGGGCGCCGTGGAAATTGCCGTTGGAGCTGACCCGGCCGTCCGGCAGGACCACAGGGTTGTCGATGGCTGCGGCAAGTTCGCGCGAGGCGACAAGGTCCGCGTGGTCCACCGTGTCACGGACTGCGCCGGCCACCTGGGGTGCGCAGCGCAACGAGTACGCGTCCTGCACCTTGGAATCGCCCACCCGGTGTGAGGCAACGATCGGCGAGCCGGACAGGACCCGCAGCATGTTGTCCGCAGACGCGGCCTGACCGGGATGCGGCCGGAGTGCGGCGTGCAGTTCCGGCAGGAACACCTGATCGGTACCGAGAAGCGCCTCGACGCTGAGCGCAGCGGTGATATCCGCCGTCGTCAGTAACTGGCGGATGTCAGCGATCGCCATCAGGAGCATGCCGAGCATGCCTTCGGTGCCGTTGACCAGCGCCAGGCCTTCCTTTTCGGCGAGCGTAACGGGTTCGATCCCGTGTTCGGCAAGGAGATCGGCGACGGCGGGACGTCCGGGCACGCCGTACAGCTCGCCGTCGGGGCCCGTCGCCTCGCCTTCGCCCATGAGGACCAGGGCGCAGTGGGACAGCGGGGCGAGGTCGCCGGAGCAGCCCAGCGAGCCGAATTCCCGGACCACGGGCGTGATGCCGGCGTTGAGCACGTCCACCATGGTCTGCAGGACGACGGGACGGACGCCGGTGCGGCCGGAGGCCAGGGTCTTGGCGCGCAGGAACATGATGCCGCGCACCACTTCGCGTTCCACGGCCGGACCCATGCCGGCGGCGTGGCTGCGGATCAGCGACTTCTGCAGCTGGGTGCGCAGCTCGTTGGGGATGTGCCGGTTGGCCAGGGCGCCGAAGCCGGTGGAGATGCCGTAGGCCGGGACCTCGCTCGTGGCCAGGCTGTCGATGTGGGCGCGGACCTTCGCCACCGTGTCCAGGGCTTCCCGGGAGATGGCCACCTTGGCGTCGTGGCGGGCGACGGCGACGACGTCTTCGGGCGTTACGCCGCTGGAGCCGAGGGTGACGGTCAGTGGTTCGTGGGTTATGGCGGTCATGTCTTACTTACTCTCATTCATCGGGATGCGGACGCCGCGTTCTTTGGCGACTTCGAGGGCGCGGTCGTAGCCGGCGTCGGCGTGGCGGATGACGCCCATGCCGGGGTCGTTGGTGAGGAGGCGTTCGAGCTTTTCCGCGGCGAGGTCGGTGCCGTCGGCCACGGAGACCTGGCCGGCGTGGATGGACCGGCCGATGCCGACGCCGCCGCCGTGGTGCAGGGAGACCCAGGTGGCGCCGGAGGCGGTGTTGAGCAGGGCGTTGAGCATGGGCCAGTCGGCGATGGCGTCGGAGCCGTCGGCCATGGCTTCGGTCTCGCGGTAGGGCGAGGCGACGGAGCCGGAATCGAGGTGGTCGCGGCCGATGACGATGGGTGCCTTGACCTTGCCTTCCTTGACGAGCTGGTTGAACAGCAGCCCGGCCTTGGCGCGTTCGCCGTAGCCCAGCCAGCAGATGCGTGCCGGCAGGCCTTCGAACTCGACCCGTTCCTGCGCGGCGTCGATCCAGCGGTGCAGGTGCTTGTTCTCGGGGAAGAGCTCCTTGATGGCCTTGTCCGTGACGGCAATGTCCTCGGGGTCCCCGGAGAGTGCGACCCAGCGGAACGGGCCCAGGCCCTCGCAGAACAGCGGGCGGATGTAGGCCGGGACGAAGCCGGGGAATTCGAAGGCCCGGGTGTAGCCGCCCTTGCGGGCCTCGTCGCGGATCGAGTTGCCGTAGTCGAAGACTTCGGCGCCGGCGTCCTGGAATTCCACCATGGCCTGGACGTGCTTGGCCATCGAGGCCTGGGCCTTCTTGGTGAAGCCGTCCGGGTCGGCCTCGGCTTCGCGGTGCCATTCGGCCACGCTGATGCCCTCGGGAAGGTAGGACAGGGGATCGTGTGCGGAGGTCTGGTCGGTGACGATGTCCACGCTCAGTTCGCCGGCGTTGTGGCGGCGCAGGATTTCGGGGAAGACCTCGGCGGCGTTGCCGACGTAGCCAACGGACCAGCCGCGGCGTTCCTCCTTGGCCGCCAGGACCTTGGCGATGGCGGCGTCGAGGTCGGTTTCGACCTCATCAAGGTAGCGTTTGCCGGCGCGGCGGCGCAGGCGGGTTTCGTCGACGTCGACAATCAGGCAGGCGCCCTCGTTCAGGGTGACGGCGAGCGGCTGCGCGCCGCCCATGCCGCCGCAGCCGCCGGTGAGGGTCAGGGTGCCGGCGAGGGTGCCGTTCTCGTCCCCGGTGAGCTTGCGGGCGATCGCTGCGAAGGTTTCGAAGGTGCCCTGCAGGATGCCCTGGGTGCCTATGTAGATCCAGGAGCCGGCGGTCATCTGGCCGTACATCATCAGGCCTTCGGCCTCGAGCCGGCGGAACTCGGGCCAGTTCGCCCAGTCACCGACGAGGTTGGAGTTGGCCAGCAGGACCCGGGGCGCCCATTCGTTGGTGCGGAAGACGCCCACGGGCTTGCCCGACTGGACCAGCAGGGTCTCGTCCTTTTCCATGGTTTCCAGGGTGCGGGTGATCGCGTCAAACGCGGCCCAGGACCGGACTGCGCGCCCGGTGCCGCCGTAGACCACCAGGTCATCGGGGCGTTCGGCGACCTCGGGGTCCAGGTTGTTCATGAGCATGCGCAGCGGGGCTTCGGTCTGCCAGCTCTTGGCCGTGAGCTCGGTGCCGCGGGCTGCTTTGACCGGGCGGGCACCGGTGGTGAAATCGGCGGGTGCCATGGGGGCTCCTTCGTGTGCTTTGTGGTTCGTGCTTGATAATTTGTGATTGAAGTTCTGTATCAACTAAAGCCTGTCCAGGACTGGCCGGACAGGGCTTTCGGAAGGGTGTTGTCCGGGATTCCAGACGTGCTCCCGTCCCCCAACCAGGTACCAGCAGGTGTCGTTTTGGGTGCTTAAAACGACACCTGCTGCTGGGTTGTGTTGATGGGGCTCGATTTACTTGGCGGGGCGGCCGTGGATGCGCACGGAGAGTTCGTCCGCCACTTTCTGGACGCGGGCCGCCAGGGCAGGCCACTGGTCCGCCTCGAGCTTGTCCTCCAGGAACGTCACGGCGACCGCCGCCGTCGGCCATCCCACATGGTCCGTCACAGCGGCGGCAATCGAGCCGAAGCCGGGGGTCACCTCGCCGTGTTCGGTGGCGTAGCCGCGCTGCCGGACCTGGTCCAGGTGGGAGGACAGCGCCGAGTACTTCATGATGGCGCCCTCCACCTCATGCCGGGCCGTGAACGCCGCGGCGTTCGGGTACAGCGCGCGGACCTGCGACTTCGGCAGCGCCGCGAGGATCGCCCGACCGCTGGCGGTGAGATGGCTAGGCAGCCGCACACCGACGTCGGTCACCAGGGAGGGCCTGTTCTTGGCACGCTCCTCCACGATGTACAGGACATCGCGGCCGTGGAGCACCGCCAGGTGCGCGCTTTCGCCGATGACGTCCACGAGCGAGGCGAGCATCGGCCGGCCAAGCCGGGACAGCGGCTCCTGGCGTGAATACGCGGAACTGAGCTCGAAGGCGCTGATACCCAGCCCGTACCGCTGCTCCTCGTGCAGATGCATCACGAAGCCGTTTGACTCCATAACGCCCAGCAGGTGGTAAACGCTGGAGCGCGGCAGGCCCAGTGCGGTGGCAATGTTCGACGCCGCCATGGGACCACGCTTGGACGCCAGCAGTTTGAGGATGCGCAGGGTGTTTTCTGCCGCCGGAACTTTCGACGCCACCTTTACTGCCGTTGCCGCCGTCTTTGCTGCCGTCCGTGCGGCGGCGTCGCCGTTCGCCATGTGTCCTCCATAGTTCGCTAGCCGGCCCCCGGCCTGGTGTTCCGAAAGTGTCCGGTATCCCGTACTTAAGCGTGAGCCCTGATAGGGACATCGGGAGGCAATCGAAGCACACTACTGTACGGTATACCAGACATAGCCCCTTGGAGCTGCGTTAGGCGGACAGACGAGAGCCGGCGGTCCGGCAGCTTGCGGAGGCTTAAACGGCATGGAAAGCCGGCAAGCAGTCAGATCCTGATAACAACCTTGCCCTGCGCCCGCCCCGCACGCATGTAGGCGATCGCTGCCGGGACTTCGGCCAGCGGGAAGACCCGGTCGACGGCGGGGGTCACGCTCCCGGCGTCGATCAGGCCTGCGAGGGCCTCCAGATCCTGATGATTTTCCGTGGAGACGAGCCCTGTGAATTTCCGGCCGGAGAACAGGGAAGCCAGCGGCGCACCGAGTGAGCGCTCAAAACCGCCGGTCAGCTTTCCGCCGGCTTCACCGCCCACGATCACCAGCCTGCCCGTGGGCGCGAGCGCCCGGCGCATGACCGACAGCGGGCGGTTGCCGGCAGTATCCAGGATGACGTCGTAGAACACTCCCTGCCGGGCAAAGTCCTCCACGGCGTAGTCGATCACGTGGTCCGCGCCTAGCCGGCGGACCAGCTCCACCTTGCCGCTGCTGCAGACGCCGGTGACTTCCGCTCCGAAGGCCTTCGCCAGCTGCACGGCGTAGGTCCCGACTCCTCCGCCGGCACCGATCACCAGCACCTTCTGGCCAGGTCGCACCTTGCCGGCATCCCGAAGGCCCTGGAGCGCCGTCACGCCTGAAATCGGTGCGGCCGAGGCTTCCTCAAAGGTGGCCGCTCGAGGTTTCCGCGCCACTTTGCCCTCCTTGGCACAGGCAAACTCCGCAAAGGATCCATCGCAGGTACCGAACACCTCGTCACCGGGCTGGAAGCGGGACACGTTCGCCCCCACAGCTTCCACGACACCGGCCACCTCGCGGCCCCGGACGTGCACTTTGGGCCTGGTCAGGCCGAAGCCGAACAGCCTGATGAGGTACGGCCGCCCCGTCATGAGGTGCCAGACTCCCTGCTCCACGCCGGCGGCGCGGACCCGGATGAGCACCTCGCCGTCGCCGGGCACGGGCCGGGGAATGTCCCGCAGTTCCAGTACATCCGCGGAACCATAAACATCCTGCATGACCGCTTTCATGATGCTCCTTCTTCACTGCCGGGGTACTGGAACACGTCATCGAGCGGCACGCCCAGGACGTGGGCAATCTGGAATGCCATCTCCAGGGACGGCGAGTAGCGGCCTTGTTCGATGGCGATGATGGTCTGGCGGGTGACGCCGGTCCGCTCCGCGAGTTCGGCTTGGGTCATTTCGCCCCGTTCAAACCGGAGGCGGCGGATCGAGTTGGTGACGCGCGTAGGCTTCACCATGGCTGGAAGCCCCTGCGGTAGGCAATGATCTTCGCAACGGAGCCCAGGATCGCCGAAAGGAAGAAGGAGAGGTAGATGGCGTTCGCGATCCAGAAATGCTCCACCTCTGCCATTGCCATGACCAGGGCTGACACACCCCCGATCACCAGGAACGACTGGCCGACGTACTCGCCGAAACGGTAGATCTCACGGTCCCGCTGATCCTTCCTCCCGGCATCATCCGCAGAGAACGCGCGGACAACGATATGGAGCAGGATCGACGCCACGATCGATCCCCCGACCGTCCACGGCAGGGGTCCGGTGTACGGCACTTCGGTGAGGGGCATCGAACCGGACAATCCCAGAACGATGGCCAGATACACGGCGTAGCTCACAACGGCGAGCCCTCCCATGATCCAGGCGCTCTTTTCCTCAAACGGCATATCCGCTCCCCGGCTGCGTTGTAAAACAAACCTGACATGCTCAAAGTAAAGAAAGTTTTACATGACGTCAATAGTGCTAAACGTACTCAGACGGAGGGGCCCGGCCGGCCAGCACCCTGCGGTACCGCCACAGTCTGAGATGAAAGACACCAAAGCAGCGTGAGCCTCCTCACGCGTGGCGCCAAAGTGGTCTGCTGGATAGCGATCCCCCTCCCAATGACGAGAAGGTATTCGCATGCAACAAGCCCCAACAGCACCTCAGACGGACCGTGCCGGAAAACCTGCCGGAACGTCCGCCGGATCGATCGGCGGCGCCGTCGGCACCGCCGTCGACACCGTCCTGAACCGCGGATTGAACGTCCGCCACATCCGCTTCATGGCCCTTGGCTCTGCCATCGGCACGGGGCTCTTCTACGGCTCAGCCTCCGCCATCCAGAAGGCCGGCCCGGCCGTCCTCCTCGCCTACATGATCGGCGGCGCCGCCGTGTTCATGGTGATGCGCGCCCTCGGCGAGATGGCCGTCCGCCATCCCGTTTCCGGCTCCTTCGGCCAGTACGCCAGCCGCTACCTCGGCCCTCTCGCGGGCTTCGTCACCGGCTGGACGTACGTGTTCGAGATGGCAATCGTCGCCATCGCGGACGTCACGGCCTTCAGCATCTATATGGGGTTCTGGTTCCCGGAGGTAGAGCGCTGGATCTGGGTCCTGGCCATCATCTTCTTCCTGGCCGCGCTGAACCTGCTCAGCGTCAAGGTGTTCGGAGAGCTCGAATTCTGGTTCTCGCTGATCAAGGTGGTGGCCATCATCGCCATGATCGCCGGCGGTGCGGCCATCATCATCTTCGGCTTCCAGGCCGGCGGGGCCACCGTGGCGCCGGGCATCGGCAACCTCGTCGAGCACGGCGGCATGTTCCCCAACGGCTTCGAAGGGCTCCTGGCCTCGTTCGCCGTCGTGATGTTCGCCTTCGGCGGGATCGAAACCATCGGCGTTACGGCCGGTGAAGCGGCCGACCCCAAGAAGGTCATTCCCAAGGCAGTCAACACCGTGCCCGTGCGCGTGCTGCTGTTTTACGTGTTGACCCTTGCCGTCCTGATGAGCCTGTTCCCGTGGAACGAAGTGGGCACCAACGGCAGCCCGTTTGTCCAGATCTTCAGCGGCCTCGGCATTCCCGCCGCCCCGCACATCCTCAACGCCGTGGTGATCACCGCCGCCCTGTCGGCCATCAACAGCGACATCTTCGGCGCCGGACGGATCCTCTTCGGCCTGGCCAAGCAGGGCCACGCCCCCGCCAGCTTCGGAAAAGTCTCCCGCCACGGGGTGCCGTGGATGACAGTGGTGATGATGGCAGTGGTCCTGTTGGTCGGCGTGGTCCTGAACGCCGTCATGCCAAAGGACGTCTTCCTGCTGATCGCCTCGATCGCAACCTTCGCCACGGTCTGGGTATGGGTGATGATCCTGGCGTCCCACGTGGCAATGAAGCGGGAGATAGCACGGAAGGGGCTGCCGGCATCGGAATTCCCGTCCCCATGGTGGCCCGCCGCATCGATCCTGACCATTGCATTCATGGCCTTGGTCATTGCAGTGCTGGGGGCATTCGAAGACTCCCGCGTCGCCCTCTACGTCGGCGCTGTGTGGCTGGGCGTGCTGGTTGTGGCCTATCGCCTGTGGGTCCGCGGGCACGGCCGCTCCCGTGCCCAGCTGGTCGATGAGACGGCGGCGATCCCGGTGGTGGAACGAAGCAAGTAGTCCCGCAAAAATTGCGAGTGTCCGGCGGGACAGAAGGGGTATATGTTACGCATGCGACGCATGGGGTTTGGGCTCTAGATTGGTGGAAGGCGCAGACCGGACGAATTGAGACCCATATTGCAGCTTCCGGGCCGCCTGCAAGTCCTTGCCGGTCCTGGCACTGCAAAGGAGTGGTTTTGATGAAGGATCTTCCAGCCTCCCGGCCCGCCTTCCCCCGCGACCGACGCCGACTGATCTCCTGGCTAAGCGATGCGGCAGAGAAAGTGCGCACGGCCGCCGTGCCGTTCAGGGTGGGCGATGTTGTGCTCGGCGACGACCCCTTCAACGGCCGCCGGCTCGGTGTGGTGGCGGTGATCCGCGGCTCCTCGCTCGGCCTGCGGACGGCGGCCGACGCCCACCCGGACCTTGTACCCGAAGTGGTCTACTACGACTACCGTCAGGTGAGGACGCCGGACTAGGAATTCGGCGGGACTAAGGGTTCGGGGGCCCAACCACGGGGCCCGGGGCTAAAATCAGGCATGGTTCCGCTCAGTAATCTGCTGGCCTTCGCCGTGGCCGCCGCCGTCCTGATTGCCGTCCCGGGGCCGAGCGTCCTGTTCGTGATTGGACGGAGTCTCGCCCTGGGCCGCAAGGGCGGGCTGCTGAGCGTACTCGGAAATGCGCTGGGGATGGTGCCACAGATCGCAGCGGTGGCGCTCGGCGTCGGTGTTGCATTGGCGCAGTCGGTCCTGCTCTTCACCATCGTGAAATTCGCCGGCGCCGCCTACCTCGTGTTCCTCGGTTTCCAGGCGATCAGGCACCGCGGAAGAAATACGACGGCGGCCGACCCGTCGCGTTCCGCCTCCGCCTTCCGTGTCCTCCGGCAAGGCGTCATTGTGGGCGCCACCAACCCGAAGTCTCTGGTGTTCTTCGTTGCCGTGCTTCCGCAGTTCGTGGAGTACTCTGCCGGCGGAATCCCGCTGCAGCTGGCAGCCCTGGGTGCAGTGTTCCTGCTGATTGCCCTGGTCTCGGACAGCGTCTGGGCACTGGCAGCGGGAACGGCCCGCCAGTGGTTTGCCCGCTCCCCCAAGCGCATCTCCACGCTCAGCACCACGGGCGGGGCAATGATGATCGCCCTCGGCGGCACCCTGGCCCTGACGGGCACCAAGAACTAAGCGGGTACTAAGAACTAACGGGCACCTGTAACTAACCGGCGCACGCTGCCCCCAACCGTGGGAGTTTTTGTCCAGATATCGCGGGCTGGAGAGCTTTTTGGGCACGTTATCTGGACAAAAACTCTCCCGGGAGGGGGCGGGGGGGGTGGGCCCCGCCTTGGATCGGGAGGGGGCGGGGGGTGGGCCCCGCCTTGGATCGGGAGGCGGGGCTAGCGGGCCGACCAGCCGCCGTCCATGGTGTAACTCGCGCCGGTGACCATGCCGGCGTCGTTCGAGGCGAGCCAGGCCACCAGCGAGGCAACTTCCTCTGGCTCCACCAGCCGTTTGATGGCCGATTCCGTGAGCATGATCCTGGCCAGCACCTCGTCCTCGGGAATGCCGTGGACCTTGGCCTGGTCCGCGATCTGCGCCTCCACCAGGGGCGTGCGCACGTAGCCCGGGTTGATGCAGTTGGACGTGACGCCATGCTCCCCGCCCTCAAGTGCCGTCACCTTGCTGAGCCCTTCCAGGCCGTGCTTGGCGGAAACGTACGCGCTCTTGAACGGGGAGGCCCGGAGTCCGTGCACCGAGGAGAGGTTGATGATCCGTCCGAAGTTGTTCGCATACATGTGCGGCAGCGCGGCGCGTATCAGCAGGAACGGCGCCTCAAGCATCAGGGTGATGAGCTTGCGGAAATCGACCGGCTCGAAGTCCTCAATGGGGTTGATGCGCTGGATCCCGGCGTTGTTGACCAGGATGTCGCAGTCCAGGCTAAGCGCTGCCAGGGCATCGACGTCTAGCAGGTCCACGGTCCACACCGTTCCGCCCACTTCATCGGCAAGTGCTGCCGCGGCGGCCTCATCAACGTCCGCGATCACCACCTTGGCACCCCGTGCGGCGAGCGCCCGCACGCTCGCGGCTCCGATCCCGCCTGCTCCTCCGGTGACCAAAGCCTTGCGGCCGTTGAGCGTGTTTTCCATAACCCAGCCTTCCAGTTCGAAGATTTCAAGCAGCTCAGCGCAGGGCTGCCACCGCCGAGACTTTGCACTCCCCGACAGCCCGGTCCGTCCTCAGGACGGTGTCGACGTCGACGCCGCACTGTGACCCACAGCACCACCCGGGCTGACATGAGTATTACCGCAGAAAGTCTGCGATTCAATGCCCAACCCGGCACTCATTGTGTGCAGAATTGCAGATATGGAAGCTAATCCGGATGATCTGCTGGTCCTTTTGGCCGTCTCGCGTTCAGCCAAATTCACGACGGCGGCGCAGGCCTTGGGACTGAACCACACCACTGTTTCGCGCCGGATAGCGGCTTTGGAAAAGACGCTCGGCGGACGGGTCCTCTCGCGTGCCGCCGGCGCCTGGGAACTGACCGACCTAGGCGCGGAGGCAGTTCTGGTGGCCGAGGAGGTGGAAAGGGCGGTGCGCAGCTTGGGGCAGCCAGGGCGGGCGCCGGACCCCATCACCGGGGTGGTCCGCATGACGGCCACCGACGGTTTCAGCGCCTACGTCGCAGCGCCCGCGGTGGCACGGCTGCGGCGCGAGCATCCCGGACTCAGCGTGGAGATCGTGACCGTGACCCGGCGGGCCCTGCAGCAGCGGTCCGGACTGGACATTGAAGTGGTGGTGGGCGAGCCGCAGGTGCACCGGGCCGAGGCCTTCAAGCTGGGCGAATACGTGCTGGGCATGTACGCCTCCCGTGCCTATCTGGCCGAAAACGGGACGCCGGCAACGGTGGAGGAGCTGACGGAACATCCGCTGGTGTATTTCGTGGACTCCATGCTGCAAGTGGATGACCTCGATGCCCCGCGTCGGCTGGTCCCGGCGATGAAGGACGGCCTGAGTTCCACCAACGTCTTTGTCCACGTTGAGGCCACCCGTGCCGGGGCTGGCATCGGCTTCCTGCCGTGCTTCATGGGCGACCTGCACGAGGATTTGGTCCGGCTGCTTCCGGATGCCTTCTCCGAACGGCTCCCTTACTGGATGGTGCTGCGTCCGGATTCCATGCGGCGGCCGGCGGTGGCTGCGGTGGTGCAGGCACTGCGGGATCAGACCGTGGAGCACCGGGAGTTCCTTCTGGGCGGGCGCTGACGGGGGTCGGCTTCTGCTCCAAATGAAGGAAGCCTCCGCGCGAGTCAGACTCAAGCGCGGAGGCCTCCCGCCCTCCGGTCTTGGGGGAAAGCGGAGAGCTTCCACCAACTTACAGCTCGCGAAGGGCCGGGACAGCAAAATCCGCCGCGACAGCAAATTCTTGAGGCAACATTGTGCTTTGCAGCGGGATGTGTTGCGGAAAGGGCCGGGGGCTAGGACGGGGAGCCTGGCTCCGGCGGTTCAGGATGCTCCGAAAGTTCAGGCCCCGCCGGGGGCACAGGATCCGCCGCCGGATCATGCCGGACGGCTGCACCGGCGGCAAAGGCACGCACCTTGGCGTCATCCCAGATGTGGGCAGGGACGCCGCCGCCCAGGAGTCTCCGGGCAAGCCCGGGATCCTGGTCGAACGGCTGGTCGCTGCCCGCCATCACCATGTTGCCGTAGCGCCGGCCCTTGAGCATGGCGGGGTCGGCGATGATCAGGGTGTGCTCGAAAACGGCCGCGATGCCGGCGGCGTCCTCCCGGGCGTTCTTCAGATCCGGTGCGTCACCGGAATTCACAATGTAGACCCCGCCGGGAGCCAGCACGCGCCGGGCATGCTCGTTGAATTCGGCGGTGGTCAGCGGCCGCGGCGTCAGGGCACCCGCAAACACATCGCGGATGATCACATCCCGGGTCTGCGGCGTCAGCGACTCCGTTACCTCACGCGCTTCGCCCACGCGCAGCCGCAGCAGCGGGGCCTTGGGCAGGTCGAACCAGCCGCGGACGTATTCGGCAAGTTTCCCGTCCAGCTCCACCACCACCTGGCGGGCCTCCGGATAGGCGGCGTGGAAGTAGCGCGCCAGCGAGCAGGCGCCCCCGCCCAAGTGCAGGGCCCGGAGCTTGGGCCTGGTCTCCCGCGGCCACCGTGATTCCACCAGCGCGGATATCCACCGCATGTACTCAAAGTCGAGGAACAGCGGATCCACAAGGTCGATGTGCGAGCTCATCACGCCGTTGATGCGCAGCAGCCAGCCGTTGGAATTGTCCTGGTCAGCGATCAGCTGACAGTCCCCGGTGTCGATGTAGTACACGCCCTCAACCGGTCCGTCAGGGCGGGTTCCCTTCAGCACCTCCACGACTCCCGGCGTCGAACGTTCCGTGTTCCTGCCGGCTGCCCGGCCCTTCCGTGCCATCTAGCCGGCCATCGCATTGCTCATGCATCAACCCTAAGTGACCGGCGCCCCACCGAACGCGGCGCCCTCACCATTGCGGATCCGCTTGACGACGGCGGTGGTGGACAGGTCCGCCACATAGTCCAGGATGCTGACCTGGCCGCCGCAGCGCTCGACGGCTTCGGTTTCTGCCAGCATCTCCGGCGTATAGTCCCCGCCTTTTGCATAGATATCGGGGCGGAGCTTCTCAATCAGCGGGATGGGCGTGGGGGTGTCGAACACCGTCACGTAGTCCACACAGCTGAGCGCGGCGATCACCGCAGCCCGGTCCGCGACGGTGTTGATCGGTCGGCCGGGCCCCTTCAGCCGGCGCACCGACTCGTCACTGTTCAGTGCCACCACCAGGATGTCGCCGAGCTGCTTGGCCTGGTTGAGATAGCGGGTGTGGCCCCGGTGCAGCACATCAAAGCAGCCGTTGGTCAGAACGATCCGCCGCCCCTCGGCGCGGTCGCCCTGGATGTGCCGGGCCAGTTCATCGGCGCTGAGGGCGGTATCGGCGAAGCTCGCCAGGTACCGCGTGAGGTCCGCTGAACTGCAGACGGATGTTCCGGCGTGATGGACGACGACGTCGGCAGCCGCCTGCGCCAGGTCCAGGCTGGTGGTCAGCGGCAAAGTGCATGCCCGCGCCAGCGTCAGTGCAGCCACGAAGGTGTCCCCCGCGCCGGAGGCCTGTTTCTCGGTTGCCGGCCGTGCCCAGGTCCGGTGGGCATCACCGGTGGCAGGCAGCAGCACGGTTCCGTCCCGGTCCAGCGTGACCACCACGGCGCGGGCGGCGGTGGCTTCGGCGAGTTCTTTCCGGTGCTCGGCGAGGAAAGCAGCACGGTCCCCGCCCGCCGGCAACGCAACACCCAGGATTCTGGCCGCTTCCAGCGCATTCGGGGTGGCCAGATCCGGCTGCAGGGCCGCCCATCCACGCGGATCGTGGGCGTCCACCACAGTGATCGGGCCCCCGCGCCGTCCTGCCAGCGCAGTCTTCAGGGCCTCCC
Source organism: Arthrobacter sp. ISL-72 (assembly GCF_018613755.1). Classification (GTDB taxonomy): domain Bacteria; phylum Actinomycetota; class Actinomycetes; order Actinomycetales; family Micrococcaceae; genus Arthrobacter. The sequence goes on along the minus strand of NZ_JAGGPP010000003.1, from coordinate 51,932 downwards.
CCACCGGTCCGGCCAGGGCACCGGTGCCGTAGTCGCACACCACCACGGCGTCCTGTCCCTCCAGGGCGGAGGGGAGGGTAAGGGCGAGCGCCGCGAGGGCATCCTTCGGCACCTTCCGCACCACGTCGTCGAACCGCAGCAGCACCTGGCCGGCACTGCTGATGCGGGTCTTGGTGGTGGTCACCATGTCCGGGTGCTCGTGCAGGTGGCTGACATTCACGCCCGCGGCGCGAAGCTGCCGCCGCAGTTCCTTCCCGGCATCATCGCAGCCCACCACGCCGGCGATGCGGACCCGGGCACCCAGCGCGGCCAGGTTCATGGCGGTATTCGCGGCACCGCCCGGCGCGAAGGCACGGCTGGTGATGTCCACCACCGGTGCCGGCGCCTCCCGGCAGAGCCTCTCGATGGAGCCGTTCCACCAGCCGTCAAGCATGACATCGCCGACGACGGTTACTGACGGCGCGACGGCGGCCAGCCGCCCGGGCAGCCAGTCGGCCAGGCCGCGCTGATCAGCCAGCGGAGCCTGGTCTGCGGACGGAGCTTGGTCAGGCGCGGGAGCCTGGTCATGCGCAGCCGGGTTAGGCGCGGAAACCTGGTCAGGCGCGGGGGCCTGGTCGGCCGGCGGAGCCTGGTCACCCGGCTCGGCGGCGGGGCTCATGCCGCGCCACCCGCGGTTGTGCCGCCTGCGTTTGTGCCCGCCGGCGGAGCGGCGATATGGACGACCTTGACCCGGGTGAATTCGTCCAGGAGCTCAGGCCCGTAGCCAAAACCATGGCCGCTATCGCCCCGTGGCTGGGCTGCGCCGCCGGGCGCTCCGCCAAACACCTCATTGATTTTCACCGTACCTACCGGGAGCGCGGCAATTGCCTGCTGGGCGTGCGCGATGCTGCCCGTCAATACCGTTGCCGCAAGGCCGTACCGGCCCTTCGCGGCAAGTCTCAGACCTTCGTCAAAGCTGTCCACCACCTGCACGGGTGCCACCGGTCCGAAAGTTTCCTCGGTCATGATTGCCATCTCCGCCGTGCAGTCAAGCAGGACCGTGGCCGGATAAAACGCACCCGGTCCTGACGGGACCGCTCCGCCCTCCACTGCGCGTGCACCTGACTCCAGGGCTTCCTCCACCTGGCGATGGACTGCATCCCGCATGCGGACATCCACCAACGGCGCCAGGCTGCCGTCCCGGTTGCGGCGCCGGGCAGCCTTCTCCAAGGCCGCGCAGAAAGGCTCCGCGATGGCTTGATGCACGTAGATCCGCTCCACGGCAGTGCAGATCTGTCCGCTGTTGCTGAAGGCCCCGATAACCGCCTGTTCCGCGGCCCAGACAGGGTCCACATCTTCGTCGACCAGCAGCGGGTCGTTACCGCCGTTTTCCCGGATGACGTGAGCCCCGGTCAGGTTCGAAGCCCTGGAGATCCGGGCGCCGGCCTCGCTTGACCCGACGTGCGCCACGACATCCACCCCGGCCTGCTCTGTCAGCAAGGCGCCCACACCGGAACCGCCGGTGAGGGTAATCAGCACATCGGGCGGGAAGGCTGCCGCCACAACGTCCCCAAGCATGGCACCCAGGTGCGGACACCGTTCGCTGGGCTTGTGCACCACCGTATTTCCAGTGACCAGGGCGGCACCGATGAGGCCGCAGGTAACAGCTACCGGGTCGTTCCATGGCGTGAGCACAACTGCCACTCCACGGGGCTCGGCGACGGTGTAATCGGACGCAAGGGGATGGCCGCGGAGGCTGTGTCCGCGGTGGAGCGGGCCCAGTTCGGCGTACTGTTCCAGCGTGGAAATCCCTGCGGCTATCCCCTCCTTGGCCTCGGCCACGGGACGCCCGGTCTCCCGGCTGTTCAGCTCGGCCAGCGCCGACGCGGCTCCTTCCAGGGCTCTGGCCGCGGCGCGAAGAGCTGCCCCGCGCTCAGCCGGGGGCGTCGCTGCCCACAGCTGAAGGGCCGCCCGTGAGGCATTCACTGCCCGCCGGATCGCCAAGGGTTCAGCTTCCGGCAGGGAACCCACCTCCTCACCGGTGCGGGGGTCGCGGATCAATATCACTTCCTTGTCACGGTCATGGACACGGTGAACGATCGCAGACATGGGAACTCCTTCCAAAGACGGCCGCGGCGCTGACAGCACCTGCCGCCTATAACGGGCAGGCTGCGCCGAGGCCTCCTATGACGATTTTCATACCCCCGCGGAGGCAGGCTTACACACTTCCTGCCGATGATTTTCAGGGGGCTGGTCCGGGGCAGGACGGTTGGATTTGCTCAGGCTGCCTAAGGCCACGACCCTTCGTCCTCATGGCAGATCAGCATCTCGCGGACCTCGCACCCCGGGGGCTGGGACAACGCGAAGAGGATGGCGTTGGCCACGTTTGCGGGGTCATTTAAGCGGGAATTGTCCTGCGGCTTGTATTGCTCGGCCCGGTCGTCGAAGAACCGGGTCTTCATCCCGCCCGGAATCATGGTGGTCACGCCGATCTCGCCACCGGTTTCCGCGGCCAAGGCGTGGCTGAACCCCACCACACCGAACTTGGAGGCGCAGTAGGCCGACGCCTCAGGCAGCGCCCGCTTCCCCAGCGTCGAGGCGACCGTGACCACCCTTCCCCTGGACTCCTTCAGATAGGGCAGGGCGGCGCGGACAACCGACACGGTGCCGAACAGGTTCACGAACACCACCTTTTCCCAGTCTTCGGCCGGGACGTCCTCCAGCTTGCCGCAGCGGTCGATTCCGGCAGCCGTCACCACGGCGTCCAGCCCGCCCAGCGTCTCCGCCGCCTGCTGCACGGCCCGGGCGACTGCTTCGCGGTCCGCAACGTCCACTTCGAAGGCTTTTGCGGCCGAGACGTTCCGGATGTCCCGGTCCAGCACCACGGGCGTACCGCCCGCCCTCAGCACCGCATCGACGACGGCGGCGCCAAGCCCGGATCCGCCTCCGGTGACCAGCACGCGGCCGGGAGTGTAGGGACCTGCAGGGAAAGTTTGTTCAGTCATAGTGTTCCTCTCGTGGATGATCGGGGATCTTGTAAGTGCTACGGCTTGAAGCGCCGGTCAGCCGCCCCATCAACGTCAGCTGACCGGCCCGTCAACTGACCGGCCCGTCAACTGACGCGGGACAGCGCCGCCGCAAGGTCGGTGGTGGACCGCGCCGGGTGGTACGGCACCGTGGTGCACCGGCCGCCCCAGCTCTCCACCAGGGCAGTTTCGGGCAGCTCCGTGACGTCGTAGTCCCCGCCCTTCACCCAGATGTCGGGGCGGAGCGCGTTCAGGCAGGCCTCCGGGGTGTCCTCGTCAAACACCAGCACCGCGTCGACGAATTCGAGGGCAAGGAGCAGCTCGGTACGGTCCTCCTGGTTGATGATGGGCCGCTCCGGGCCCTTGATCCGCCGCACTGAATCGTCGGAATTCAAGCACACCACCAGGCACTCGCCCAGGCTCCGCGCCGTGGCCAGGGCCCGTGCGTGGCCGGCATGGAGCAGATCGAAGCAGCCCCCGGTGGCCACCACGATCCCGCCGGCCTCACGGACGTTGCGGGCCAGGGCAAGGGCGTCGGTGTCGTGCCCGCGGAGTTTGACCGGCTGCGGTTCGTCGCCCATGGTCGACACCCCGCCATTGCGCAGGAAGGAGGCAGCTTCCCGGACAGCCAGAACTGCGGCAACGTCCGGGGTGTGGCCCTCGAACAGGTGCACGGCGAGGCTTGCCGCCAGCCGGTCTCCGGCCCCGCAGGGGTCGGTTACGGTGGTCTGTGGCGCCGGAATGGGCAGGGGCGCCGCGCCGTCGTCCTGCACCAGGATGGCCCCCTGGCTGCCCATGGTGACCATCACTGCCTTGCTCCGCCACCCTTCCCGAAGGGTAGTGGCCAGCTGTTCGGCAGCGTCGGCGCCGCGGCCGCCAGCCGGTCCCGACGCCGCCTGTCCGGCGGCCGGGGATTCCTGCCCGGTGGCCGGCGGTTCCTGACCGACGGCCAAACGGCCCGCCATGCTTCGGGCCTCCGTGAAGTTGGGCGTCACGACGGACACGCCGGGAACGGGTTCTGTTCCGGCCGGGTGGGGATCCCAGATGATGGGGATGCGCGGGGCCAGCGCCGCCAGGGCTGCCCTGAGTTCCCTGTTGGCGGTGAGCCCGCGGCCGTAGTCGGCAACAACTACCGCGGCGGCCCGTTGCAGTGCGTGCAGCATTGCCCGGGTCACCTCGGGAACGGGGGGCCGTTCGCACCCCTCGTCGAACCGGACCACGGGGTGGCTTTCAGCGCGGACCCTCGTCTTGACGGGTGTGGGCGCCCCGGAGGATCCCGCCACCACCGTGATGCCGTCCAATGCCCGCTCCAGGTGTCGCGCCGAGTCGTCGTCGGACAGGACGGTCACCAGGGTGACATTGTGCCCGTCCCCGGCCAGCATTCGGGCTACGAGCCCGGCGCCTCCGGCCCGGCGGCGGACAGCGGAAACGTCAACCACCGGGACCGGGGCGTCGGGGCAGAGCCGGGTGGCCTCACCGTCAATATCGACGTCCAGCAGGACGTCGCCGACCACTACGATCTTCATGGCAGCCCGCCTTCAGGAGCTGCAGTCCTTCCGCGCCTGGCCACTTCGGCATCGAACGCCCGGCAGACCGCATGCAGTGCAATCAGGTGGCCCTCCTGGGCATTGGCTGAGAGGGCGTCGATGGCCACGGCTTCATCGCACCTCTCGGCGAGGGGGTTCGGGGCAGGTCCGGTGAGGGCCCAGGTGGTGACATTCAGCCGCCTGGCCGCGTCAACAGCCCGCAGGAGGTTGGGACTTTTCCCGCTCGTTGAGAGCAGCATGAGCACGTCACCGGAGCGGCCGTGGGCCCGGACCTGCCGCGCGAAAAGCTCATCGAAGCCGTAATCGTTGGCGATGGCCGTCACGGCGGAAGTTTCCGCGTGCAGTGAGATGGCCGAGAACGGCACCCGTTCGCCGTCGAACCTTCCCACGAGTTCCGCCGTGAGGTGCTGGGCCTCCGCAGCGGAACCGCCGTTGCCGGCGGCAAGGAGCCGTTGCCCCCGCAGCAGCCGGCGGGCCAGCTCCTCGCCCCAGGCCGCGAGATGGTACGACTGCCGGCTGAGCGACTGGAGCGCCGGGAGCACGTTGTCCAAGTGCGCCTGGACGGCGTGCACAGAGTCCGGTCGCGTGGGATCTCCGGGCAGGCCGGGCATCGCCGGTGCCTCGGTGCCCGCAAGAAGCGGCAGCAATGCCGGCAGTTCGTCGGTGCGAAGCGGCCATTCGGTAGTCATAGTGCTGCTCCTTCCATCGGTTCCAGCAGGGTGCCCGCGCTTCCCGCGAGGGTCAGTTGGTAGGCCTTTTCCGTTTCTGCCGCTACGCGTTCCCAGGAGAACCGTGTGCGGGCCCGTTGCTGGCCGGCCCGCCCCAGTTCAGCGCGGAGGTCCGGATCAGCAAGGAGTTCCGCCACGGCCGCGGCGATCGCCGACGGATCCTGCGGCGGCACCAGAAGCCCGGTGCCACGGTCCACCACGCTGTCCGTCAGTCCGCCGACGGCGGCAGCCACCACCGGAACGCCGCACGCCATGGCCTCCAGCGGGACAATGCCGAACGGTTCGTACCAAGGGGCGCACACCACGGCATCGGCGCTGCGCAGGATCCCCGCCATGTCCTCCCTTGGCACCTGCCCCCGGAGGGTCACCTGGTTCTCCACGCCGAGTTCGCGGGCGAGTTCCGACAGCCGCCGCGCCTCCGGGTCAGCTCCCGTGACGGCGGCATCGCCCCCGCCACCCACAATCAGGAGTTCGACGTCGTCGAACCCCGCCTCGCGGAGCAGCGGCAACGCCCGGATGACGAGGTCCACTCCCTTGCGCGGAACGAGCCTGCCCACGGAAAGGATCCGGTGGGCGCGGGGACGCGGCGCCGGCGCACCCAACGCGGCAAACAGCTGCAGGTCCACCCCGCACGGGGCGATCGACACCTTGGCCGGATCGATTCCCATAGCCTTCAGCTCAAAGACTTCGTCCGAGCACGTGGCGATGATGCGGTCGACGGACCGGCCCACCGCCGGTTCAAGCCACCGGCGCTGCGAAGGGCTGGTGTCTTCGCTACCTTGGTGCCGGCGTTTGACCGTGCCCAGCGCGTGGAACGTCTGCACCACCGGCACCCTTGCTCCGCCGGGCCTCCGGCCGGCGTCCAGGGCGGCGAGCCCGGACATCCAGAAATGCGCATGCACCAGGTCGGGCGGCCTGGCTCCCCAGTCGTCTGCTATCCCTTCGGCCAGCCGGTCCATGTACGGCAGAAGCGCGTCCTTGGGTACGTGGCTTGCCGGGCCGGCATCTATATGGACCACTTTCAGCCGGGGCCGGATCAGGACTTCCCGGGGAAGCTCAGGGTCATCCCTCCTGGTGTAAACGGTGACATCATGGCCGCGCCGGGCCAAGGCAATGGACAGTGCTGCGACGTGGACGTTCTGGCCCCCCGCATCCACCCCGCCGAGTGCAGCCAGGGGGCTTGCATGTTCAGAAACCATGGAGATCCTCACGGGAGCTTCCTTTCTCGCGCCGGGATTAGGACTTGTGCTGTGCGGAAACGCCGGGAGCGCACATCATCCAACAGGGCGTCCCAGGCGTCGAGGAAGCGCCCCAGGCCATAACGCTCCAAGGCAACCTCGCGGGCAATCCTGCCGCGTTCCTTGGCCTCCTCCGGATCCCGGACCAGGCGCTCCGCCTCGCGGACCAGCGCATCAACGTCAGTTGAAATCGCCCCGGCAGCGGGCGGGACGGCGCGGGCTGCTTCCGTGGTGGCCAGCGCCACTACGGGCATGCCCAGATGCATGGCTTCCAGCAGCGCCAGTCCCAGGGAGGTCCAGCGGAGTGGATGGATGTATACGCGGCAGCGGGCCAGTTCGCTGTGCAGCCTGGCTGTGGGAAGGTCGCCGCCGACTGTGAGCCGGGAGGGCGGCAGTCCCGAGTAGCCGGGAAGTTCTTCCCCGCCCATGCCAAAAACGCGCAGCGGCGCGGCGTCGGCAAAGCGCGGGAGCAGGTCGGTGCCGGTGACCCTCCCCCGCCGCACGGGTTCGTTGACCACTACGCCCAGCTCCGGCAGCTCTCCGGTGTACAGGTAGCCGGGGTCGTGGATGCCGTGCTCGATCACCACAGTGGGAGCCGTCCCGCAGTCCCAGAAAAGCTGGTTGAAGTGCGTGACGTGGACCACCGGTATCTCCTGCTGGTCAGCGAGCGGATGCCGGGAGAAGGGAACATCGCCCTTGGGCGTGTTGTGCTCAACGAAGACTGCGGGCAGGTCAGCCCCGGGCCGCCGTCCGGTGGCCCGGGCAACTTCGGTGATTTCCTCGGGGCGCTGGAGCACGACGGCGTCGATGCTGTCCGGGTCCAGTGTTTCCAGGGCAACCTCCCGGACCGCGTGCGGCCAGTCCCGGCCGGCCCGGCCCAGCCCCCAGGGCCCTCCTCCCGGGGCCACGGGCAGGAGATATTCGTGCGGTCCCCGGACAAAACCATCAGTCCAGGCACCGTGGGCATGCCAGAGCAAAATCCTCATTTGTGCCGCACCTTCCGTCGGGTGGACAGCGAAGTCACTCCGCTGATGAGCCGTTCCACCGCGTCCACCACCTGCTCGGGAGACACGGACGCCAGGCAAGGATGCCCCGGTATCGGACATTCCCTGGCCCGGCTCAGTTTGCAGGGCGCGTTCTGGTCGCCCAGGAGTTCCAGCGGCACACCGTAAGGCGCCCACCTGATGGCGGGAACCACCGGGGAGAAGAGGCAGGCCACCGGGGTGCCCACTGCGGCGGCCAGGTGGGCCGGCCCGGTATTGCCGGTCACCACAGCACTGGCACCGGCGATGACTCCGGACAGGGTGCGGAGGTCGGTCCGGCCGCCGAGGTCCAGGGCTGAGGGGCCGGCCACGGTGGCGGTCAGTGTCGTTTCGTCCGGCCCGCCGGTCACCACCACCCGGTGGCCCGCGCCCTCGAGGAGCTCCACGGCCGCGGCATGGTGCAGCGGCGGCCACGCCCGGGAAGGTGCCGACGAACCGGGATGTACCACGATGTACGGCCCCTCCCCCACGAGTTCGCGGACGTCGGGCGGCTCGCTGACCCTCAGCCGCCCGTCGTCACCGGGCGGCAGGGTGAACCCTGCCGCCCGCGCGATGCCCAGCGCCCGCTCGGCTTCCGGCTGGTCCTCGGGGAAGTCCTCGCCGGGCCGGAGCCGGACGTCCAGCAGCGACCCTGCATAGTCAGTGGATGCCCCGGCGATGTAACGCACTCCTGCCAGCCGAAGCAGCAGTGCCAGCGGGAGGGGTGACTGGTGGAAGGAGGTGAGGATGACCGCTTCGGTGATCCTCGAGTTGCGGATGAAGGCAACCAGCCGGTCCAGGTTCTCCGCAGTAACGGGCGGGGGCGGATTGACGATCCAAGGGCACTGCCAGCTGTAGACCTCGGAGATCCCGGGCAGCAGCGAAGCGGCAGCGTTGCCCTGCGGCCCGCAGAGGAACACAACGTCGTTGGCGGGACCGCCGCCGGCCCTGCGGCCGTTGGCTACGGCCCTTACGGCGGGACCGGCCAGCAGGACGTCCCCCACGCTGTCCAGCCGGGCCACCAGCACCCGCGTCACGGACGGCTCCCCACCGGAGCCATGCCCAGCAGGAGTCCCACAGCAGACACCAGGTCCGCCGCGTACTCCCGGGCCGCGGCCACCTCGGCTCTCCTGGTCTCCGGCGTGGGCACCAGGATCCCGCGCGCCCCGGCGGCTTCGGCGGCTTCCATGTCGCTGCCGATGTCCCCGATATAGGCCGCTTCTTGAGGTTCGACCCGGAGACGGCGGCAGGCGCTGAGGATCATTCCGGGGGCCGGTTTGCGGCAACTGCAGCCGTCCTCCTCGCCGTGGGGGCAGACTTCCCAGACATCAAAGGGGCCCAGGACGGCATCGATGCGGGCATTGACGCGGTCCACCTGGCCGCGCGACAACAGGCCGCGGGCTATCCCGGACTGGTTGCTGACCACGCCGGTGGCAATGCCGCGTGCGCGGAGTTCCTGCAGCATTTCCCGGGCCCTGGGCACGGGTGCCACCAGGTCGGGGTCGCCGTTGTAGGGGACGTCATGGACCAGGGTGCCATCCCGGTCGAAGAGCACCGCCTTGGGTATTCGAAAACTGAAACTTCCCATATTCACCTTGTTCCCCCTAGAAGGCCGGATCAAACAGCCAGTTCAGGCTTGCGTGGAATAGTCGCCCGGAGCGGCGGTCTTGCGGGCACGGAAGGACGACGGCGGGAGCCGTGTTGGGTCATTGAGTTAGCGGGACTTTCCGGTGAACAGCAGGTGCTATGTCCTGTTCGGACCGCTTGTCCTCTTCGGCTCCGCGGATGTGCGGGCCGCCGTCCGTGCGCCCGGGCTCGGTTGAGTGCAGTCCGCTGCTGCCGCGCCATCCTGCAGTAACTCCTGCAGCCGCACCAGGACCCGGGACAGGCGCCGCGAAATCTGCATCTGGGAGACGCCGAACCGCCGGCCCAGCTCGGCCTGGCTTTCCTCACAGAAATAGCGCCGGTAGAGCAGTTCCTGGTCCTCGCTGCTGAGCACGTGGATCGCCTGGTTGAGGCAGATGAGCTCCTCCAGCCGGTCCAGCGGATTGTCCTGGAGCGCGGCAGCGTGGGCGAATGGGGACTCGTGCCTGCGTGGCTCAAAAGTGTCGGTTTCGACGGCGTCCAAGGACTCCGGGCGCATGCTGGCGGCCGCGGCCATCGCCTCCCTTACCTCCGACGCCGGCACGTCCAGCTCAATGGCCAGCTCTCCGGCGGTGGGCGGATGGCCCAGCGCCTGCGTCAACGCCTGCTCGGAGCGCAGCACCTCGGTGCGCAGGTCCTGGATCCGGCGAGGCGGCCTGATCATCCAGCAGCGGTCGCGGAGATGCCGCTTAAGCTCGCCGGTGATGGTGGGCGCCGCGTACGCCGCAAAGCTGGTTCCCCGGCCGGCGTCGAAGCCCTGTGCGGCCTTCACGAGGCCTAGGTACGCAACCTGGTTGAGGTCCTCGCGGTCCCGGCCGCGGGCTTGAAAGCGTGCGGCCAAGGCTTCCGCCAGATTGAGGTGGTCGAGTACGAGGTGGCTTTCGAAGGCTCGCCGGATCTGGCCGGCATGCCGCCGAGGTGCCGGCGGCCCATGCAGTTCAGGAGGGCTGTCCGCTTCAGGGTGGCTGATGAGGAGCGTTTGCTGGAATTGCGCCATGATGGTTCGTTCCTTTGTATTTCGGAGCGGCCAGAAGCCCGTGGCAAGACTTAGAAGAAGAAAACCATAAGGTTGCTTATTGCACAATGGCCGGTAGCGTTGGGAGCGACCCCCAAAGAGGCACCGGACGGCCGTCGACCCGGGTCCGGCTGGCTTTCCGGATTAACGGATTTCCGGCTTAACGGAAAGGATGGTCAGCCATGCGGATAGCAATTGTGGGTGCCAGTGGAAATGCGGGGACCGCCCTGCTGCGGCGCCTCCAGCAACAGCGGGAGGAACGCCCCGGCTGGCTCGAACTTGTGGGCATAGGCAGGCGGTCGCCGGACTCCTCTGCCCCGCCGTACATCGGCGTCGAATGGCATTCGCTGAACATCGAAGATGACGACGACGGCGGGCTGCTGCGCGCTGCCTTCTCCCGCGTTGACGCCGTGGTCCATTTGGCGTGGCTGATCCAGCCGAACCGACACCTGGACGTGCTGCACCGGACAAACGTCACCGGGACGGCGAACGTCCTCCGGGCAGCCAAAGAAGCGGGCGTTAGCCACATCGTGTGCGCTTCCTCTGTTGGTGCCTATAAAAGCTCCGGCAAAGACGTACGCAGGAGCGAAGACTGGCCGGCCACCGGGATTCCGGAATCGCATTACAGCAGGCACAAGGCCGAACAGGAAGAGCTCCTGGACCGGTTCGCCGCTGAAAATCCGGACATCGTCGTCTCACGGCTGCGGCCCGCACTCATCTTCCAGGCTGAAGCAGGCAGCGAAGTCGGCCTTTATTTTCTCGGCCGCCTTCTCCCGAAGCTCGTGCCGGGCCGCCTGACGCTGCCAATCATGCCGGTCCCCCCGGACCTTGCCTTCCAGGCGGTCCATGCCGACGACGTCGCCGACGCCTACTGGAGGGTGATCGAACGCCGGGCCCCGGGCGCTTTCAACATCGCGGCGGAACCCGTCGTTACCGCCTTGGAGGTGGCGAAGATTGTCCATGCAAAGCGCTGGCTTCCCGTTCCGTTCTCCCTGCTGCGCGCTGCGGCGGACCTGAGCTGGCGGCTTCGCCTGCAGCCCACGGATGCCGGGTGGATTGCCATGGCGCAGGGTGCTCCGATCATGGACACGACCCGCGCCAGGGATGTACTCGGGTGGGAGCCGCGGACTTCCTCGCTGGATGCCATCCGGGAAGTGATCGAAGGGCTGGGCAAGGGTCGGGGGAGGACAGCTTCGCCGCCGTTGAAACCGCGCGCCACGTCGTAAGCGGGAAAACCGGCCGGGAAATTTTGGCCGCGGAAAACCCTTGTCCTGCATGACTTTTCAGCATCATTCCCAACTGATTTGCCAAGGGTACTTACCATTCGATAGTAATCATGCTTACTATCTTAAGGCCAGTAATTGCTGGTTCTTGATCAGCAGCCGACCTTCTTGGAAAGAGAGAGCGAAGATGACAGAGAACCAATGGCCGCAGAGCGGGAGCTTCGGCACCACTGGGGTCACAAAGCAAACGGCCGATCCGGCTGCGCCGGGAACAGATGCCGACTACCCTGCAGCCCCTTACGGCGCAGCGGAGGGCACACCGTCGAAGACTGATGCGGCCAAAAATGAGGCAGGGGAAGTGACCCGCCAGGCTACGGACTCAGCCCAGCAGGTTGCCCAAACCGCCAAGGCCGAGGCAGCCAACGTTGCCGGCGAGGTCAAGGCCAATGCCAAGGACCTGTTGTACCAAGCCAAGTCGGACCTCACGGACCAGGCCGGCACGCAGCAGCAAAAAGTGGCCCAGGGCCTTCATTCAATCTCGGGTGAACTCCGCACCATGGCGAACGCTTCGGATCAGCCCGGGGTGGCCAGCGACCTGATCCGCCAGGCAGCAGACCGGTCCGCTTCCGTGGCTTCCTGGCTCGAAGGCCGGGACCCGGGTTCCCTGCTCAACGAGGTGAAGTCCTTCGCCCGGCAGCGTCCCGGCACCTTCCTGTTGCTGGCAGCCGGAGCCGGGATCCTGGCTGGCCGGCTCACCCGCAGCCTCAGCGCAGGGGCACCGGAATCGACCACCGCTTCCTACAGCGGAGGGGCAGGCACATACCGGCCCGCCGCCGGAACGGCTGTTCCGCCGCCCCCTGTTGACCTGCCGGGACCGGGCGTTACCACCGCAGGCCTGACAGGGACCGGGATGACGGGGGCCGGAGTGGGCGCCGGGGGTGACTACGCAGGCGCCGGGGCCGGCTCGGACGGCTTCGTGGAGGAGACCTATCCGCCGAACCCCCTGACGGATGACGGAACCCAGCGGGACCAGTGGTCGGATGACCCCCTGGCCGGCGACCGCATTCCTGAATCCCCGCTCACGGGGGACCGGCCGGAAGACGACCCGTACCGCGATGATCCCCTCCGTGGGGGGCAGCGATGAGCAGCCAGTTACCTGAGACGCCTCCGACAGAGGCGCACGCCAAGGCCGACGCAACGTCGCTGGGCGACCTGCTCGGCGACGTCACCCGGGACATCTCCACACTGATGCGCCAGGAAGTGGAACTCGCCAAGGCGGAACTGAAGCAGTCAGCCTCCCGGGCCGGGAAGGGCACCGGGATGCTGGCCGGGGCCGGCGTCGCCGGCCACTTCGTCCTCCTCTTCCTCTCCCTTGCCCTCTGGTGGGCGCTGGGAACGCTGATGGGGCTGGGATGGTCCGCCGTCGTCGTGGCCGTGATCTGGGGCATTATTGCCGCCGTCCTGGCAGCAGTTGGCCGCAAACAGCTCAACGCGATCAAGGGCATGCCGCAGACCGCCGAGACGCTTCAGGAAATACCGCCCACCCTCAAACCCAGCCACTAGACCCCAGGTACAAGAGAGCTCGAGGTACACACGATGAGTGAAAACCCGGATGCCATCCGCGCCGATATCGAAGCAACCCGTACACGGCTCGGCACCAATGTCGACGCCGTGGCGGACAAAGTTACCCCGTCGAACATCGTCCATCGCCAGACTGACAAGGTCAAAGAATCTGTGAAGGACGCCGTGTTCGGAGTGAAGGAGAAAGTCATGGGAGCAGCCGAGCACACCGGCGACCGCGTGCATTACGCGACCCACTCCGGAACCGCTGGTGCCGGCGGTCCCCTGTCCGACGCCGGAGCGGCGATCGGCGACGCACCCCGCCAGGTCCGTTCGAAGACGCAGGGCAATCCGATGGCCGCAGGGCTGATCGCATTCGGCGCCGGGATGCTGCTGTCGTCCCTGATCCCGGCAAGCGAGAAGGAGCGTGAGGCTGCGGACACACTCAAGACCAAGGCCGAGCCGCTCACCCACGAACTGACCGAGGCCGCCAAGGATATGGCCGAAGGCCTGAAGGCACCCGCGCAGGAAGCCATGGAAAACGTGAAGGCCACTGCGGCGGATGCCACCGAGCACGTCAAGGGCGAGGGCCAGACCGCCGTGGAAGACGTGAAGTACCGCGCCGCCGACGCCAAGGACAACGTCCAGCGCTCGTAACAGCACCGGTTCCTTTAGCCGGCCTGCCCCTGCTTGGGGGGCAGGCCGGCTCCCGGCAGATTTGAGGATGGTTTCCATGGCCAAGAAGCCCGCCACCGAGAACGGCAACCCAGCGAAAACCGATGCTGAAACAGAAGAGAGCAGCACTGCCAAGGCACGCAAGGCGCCTGCTCCCGACGATTCGCGCAAACCGGACAGCCCCACCGATGTCGCCAAACCATCGTGGAAGTACATCGCGAAGAAAACTTTCCGCGAATTCACGACCGACCAGTGCCCGGACCTGGCAGCGGCACTGACGTACTACGCAGTCCTCTCCCTCTTCCCGGCGCTCCTCGCCCTCGTGTCGCTGCTGGGTATCTTCGGGCAGGCCGAGAAGACCACCACTGCTCTCCTGGAAATCGTCCAGGGCTTCGCTCCGGCTGAAACCGTGGAAGCGGTTCGGCAGCCGATCCAGGAACTCGCCAGTTCCTCCGCAGCCGGCCTCACGCTCGTCATCGGTATCCTCACCGCCCTCTGGTCCGCTTCCGGCTATGTGGGCGCGTTTTCCCGGGCCATGAACCGCATCTATGAAGTGGACGAAGGCCGTGGGTTCGTCAAACTCCGTGGCGCCGTCCTCGGCGTCACGGTCGTCAACCTGCTGATCGTCGTCGTCCTGGCAGTCATGCTCGTCCTCACCGGGCCGGTGGCGGAGTCGGTCGGCAATGCAATCGGCTTGGGCGGCACCTTCCTGACCGTCTGGAACATCCTTAAGTGGCCTGTCATGGTGGTGCTCGTTGTGGTGGCGATCGCCATCCTCTACTACGCCACTCCCAATGTGAAGCAGCCCAAGTTCCGCTGGATGAGCCTGGGATCCCTTATCGCCCTGGTGATCTTCCTGCTTGCTTCCTTGGCTTTCGGGTTCTACGTAGCCAACTTCAGCAGCTACAACGAGACCTACGGTGCCATCGGCGGCGTCATCATCTCGCTGCTGTGGCTCTGGATCCTGAACATGTCGCTGCTGTTCGGCGCAGAGTTCGACGCCGAGATGGAACGCGGCCGGCAGCTTCAGGCCGGCATTGAGGCGGAGGAGACCCTCCAGCTGCCCCCGCGCGGCACGAAGAAAAGCGACAAACTCCAGGTCCGGGAAGAAGAGGACGTCCGGCATGGACGCGACCTGCGTGAACGCTATGACCGCCAGCGCCGCGAGAAGGAACGCACGGAAGGTTGGTCCCGTGAAAGCGGGCGCGGGGACAGCAAGGGCGGGGCCAGTGAACGTGGAGCTAGCGAACGCGGGGCTAGTGAACGGGGCGGGCGGGACAAAGGCCGCTGAGGCTACTCATGCGGGACCAAAGCCCCTAGTGTGAACGGTGGGCCGGGTCTCTACTTGGTGGACGCGCCACCGGTACCGGTTTGTATCGGGACCGGTGGCTCCGGCCTAACCAGGGAGGGGAGGTTCCATGCCGGCTTCAGCAGGAAAACAGACCGGCCCGGTGGCGGTGGGCTACGACGGGTCCGAGCCGTCGCAATTGGCCGTCCGCTGGGCCGCAGGGCATGCAGCCGCCACCCACCGGAAACTGAAGGTCATCCATGCGTGGGTGTGGCCGGTGTTCACCAAGAAACTTGGCCCCGTCAAAGGGGTCGAAGGCAGCGGGCTGCGCCATGCTGCCGAGGCAACCCTGCAGGAAGGCCTGGACCTCGCCCGGTCAGTTGCTGACGAACTAGGCAGCACGCTGGAGATTGAAGGCGTCATCCGAACCGGACTTCCCGCCCAGGCCCTCCGGGCGGCGGCCGAAGGCGGGAGCATCCTCGCCATAGGGCACCGTGGGATGGGCCGGCTCCTCGGCCAGCTCGTGGGCTCTGCCTGCCTCGACCTGGCCGTTCATGCACCCTGTCCCCTGATGGTGGTGCGTTATCCGGGCCGGCAGGGCCAGCCCATTGCGGCGGGAATCGACGACAAGCCCACCCAGGGGAAGGTCGTTGCGGATGCGGCCGCGTTGGCTGCGGAGTTGAATGTACCGCTGCAGCTGATCCATGTGGCCCGGGACCCGCACCACGGGCGCCACGCTCCGCTCCACGGCAAAGAGCTCCTGGACCAGGCCGTGGAACTGGCCCGGAGCCTGGTCCCGGACGTCCCGGTGGAGGGCGTCCTGCTGGAGGACCACCCCGTGTCCAAGGAACTCCTGGCTGCCGCGGCCCAGGCCCAGGTTCTGGTCCTCGGGGCCCATCACCGGGAAGGCCACCCGGGGAGCACGGTGTCGTCCGCGCTGGAGCGCGCACTGTGCAACGTGCTGATCACCAGGTAATGGTCCCGGGTTAGCAGCGAGGAAGTGTGCCGTGCGTGCTTGGTGGGTCGGGCGGCCGGGTCCCATAGCGGGACATCCGCTAGTGTTCGGCGAACGCCGGGATCCCCGCCCCGGGCAGGGTGAGGTCCTGCTTTCCGTACGGGTCTGCGGAGTGTGCCGCACCGACCTCCATCTGGCCGAAGGCGACCTCCCGCGCCGCCGGCCCGGCATCATCCCTGGCCATGAAGTGGTGGGGGAAGTGGTGGAGCTCGGTGAGGGTGCCGCCAGGTTCAGGCTGGGCGAACGGGTGGGTGTGGCCTGGCTCGGCAACACCTGCCGGCGCTGCCGGTTCTGCCTCCGTTCCCAGGAGAACCTGTGCCTGTCCCCCACGTTCACGGGCTGGGACCGCGACGGCGGGTACGCGGACCGCATAACGGTTAACGAGGACTATGCCTACCGGATTCCGGATGTCTTTTCGGACGAGCAGGCCGCACCGCTGCTCTGCGCAGGCATCATCGGCTACCGTGCGTTGCGCCGGGCCCAGATTCCGGACGGCGGCCGGCTCGGCATCTACGGCTTCGGCGGCTCCGCCCACCTGGCCGCCCAGGTGGCCGTCTATCGCGGAGCCAGCGTGTACGTCATGACCCGCTCAAAGGAGGCCCGCCGCCTCGCCCTGGATCTAGGGGCGGCGTTCGCAGGGGACGCCGACGACGAACCTCCTGTACCGCTGGATTCGGCCATCATCTTTGCCCCGGCAGGCTGGCTCGTGCCGCAGGCGCTACGCGCCCTGGAGCGGGGCGGCACGTTGGCCGTGGCAGGCATCCATCTAAGCGATATTCCGCCGCTGCATTACGGGTCCGAGCTCTTCCAGGAACGCCAGCTGCGCAGTGTCACGGCCAATACCCGGGCCGACGGCGAGGAGTTCCTCCGCGTGGCAGCGGAGATCCCGCTGCGCCCCACCACGGTCCCTTACCGGATGGAAGCGGCAGGCCAGGCGCTGCAGGACCTCGCGGCGGACCGCATCACCGGTGCGGCCGTTCTGCACATGACCTGACCTGGCGGCTGCCGCCGGCCCATGTCAAAATCCAACGCGCCGGGGTGATGCGCAGGCCGGCAAAGCTCCGCTGGACCACGTCAATGGATCCCGCCATCGCGCCCAGGTGTATGCCTTGCACGCCGGACACTGCGTCCTCGATGACTGCGGCGCGGGCCGGTTCCACACGGAGCTCCCGCGCGGTGTGGACGAACATGGCGGGGTCCGGTTTTCCCGCCAGCCCTTGCTGCGCGGAAGGTTGCCGTCAACGATGAGGTCGAAGGCGTCCTCGATCCCGGCGGCCTGCAGGACAGGCCGGGCATTGCGGCTGGAGGTTGCCAACGCGACCGGGACTTGTCCGGCCCTGAGCCGCTCCAGAAGCGATAGTGTCCCAGGGAAAACCGGCACCGGCCGCGACGCCAGGACCTGCTCAAAGATCTGGTTCTTCGCTTGCCCAGGCCGTATAAGGTCCAGTCCGACGGCGGGTCGGAGGGCTCCCCCGGCCGTAGCGTGACGCCCCGAGCGGATAAAAATGTAGTCACACCGTCCTCCCGGGTGCGCCAGCGCTTCCTGGTCAGCATCTGAAGTATCTGTTTCGTTGTGGTTTTTGGCGCGGGTCGATGTGGGGCGGCGGGATGAACCACGGGATGCCGGTTTTGACTTGGATGGTCCACTGTTCTTTGTGGATGAGGTGGTGGTGATGGGAGCAGAGCAGGGTGCCGTTCTCGGTGCTGGTGGCGCCATTGTGTGACCAGTAGGTGATGTGGTGGGCTTCGCACCAGGGGGCGGGGATGGTGCAGGCGGGGAAGGCGCAGCCCTGGTCTCGGGCGGTGATGGCTTTGCGGATGTGCGGCGGGAAGACCCTGGTGGTGCGGCCGATGTCCAGGACGCGGCCTTCGCTGCCGAGCAGGACCGGGATGATGTCTGCGTCGCAGGCGATCTTGCGGACCGTGGCGGCGGTGACCGGGCCGGTGAACGTGAACGTTCCGGTGCCGGGAATGCCAGGGTTGTCGAGGGGGCCGGTGCCGCTTTGATCTTCGGTGGCGTGTTCGAGGTGGTTCAGGAGGTCGCGGTAATCGATGGTGGCCATGACCTGCGGGCGGAGTCCTCCCGCGGCCGGGAGTTTTCCGCTGGCCAGGGCCGCTTTGCAGCCGCTGACCAGGCCGTCGAGGCGCCGCTGCGGGAGGGTGCGCAGGTCCAGCTCCGGATCAGGTGTCCCGGCACCGTCCTTGAAGGATTCATCCAGGCTCGCCGGCTCCCTGCCGCCATCGCCGCCAGCGTTGTTCTCACTGGCTTCGCCGGGGCGGGTGCGGGGGTTGGTGGCGGTGTTCATGACGGTCAGGAGGTGTTCGTACTGGTCCGGGGTCGCGAAGATCTCCACATGATGTAGCCCGCGGCGGGCCCGGCGGATGAACGCACCCTGGCGGTGGCGGAGTTCCTCCTCGGACGGCTCGGTCCCGTCCTGGTCGATCGCGTCAATCCAGCGCCGGGCCATGCGGGAGAGGAAGTCCGCGTGGTCCTCGGCCGCGGTGCTGACCAGGGCGTGCTCCATCAGGACAGTGGTTTCCTCCGGCGCGTGGTGCCGGACCTGGTCCAACGCGAGGGTGATGATCGTCGCGGCGCGGGAGCCGACGGTCCCGACGGCGAGGGCGCAACCGAGTTCGGGCCGTTCCGGCGGTTCCTCGTGGCCGGTGAAACCGGTGCGGGGCAGCACCGCCCCGGCGAGGGCGATCCGCCGCCGGGCCTCACCGGCGCTGATCCGCAGCCGGGAGCGCAGGACTTCGGCGGCGTTCCGGCACCCGTCATCCGCCGGATTTGGCGCTCCTTGGTTCTGCCGTAAGGAGTTGGGAGCGTCGCCCTCGGGGCTTTCGAAGTCCGTCCCCTCAGCATCCCAGCCCGTGGTCCAGCCGACCGCCGTACCTGAACTGCCCGCCGCCACCGCCTGACGACGGGTCCGGTCCACAGCCCCGGCCGCGACCACCTGCAGGAACTCCAAAGATCTGGAGATCTCCTCCACCCCCGCGGCGAAATCAACAGCCTCACCGAAACTGAACAGCGCAGCGTCCGCCACCGCCGTCGAACCCGCGTTCCTCAGCAGCTCAAGGCACCGGAACAGAACACCGGAACCACCGCCGTTGCACGCCAAGTCTGTGGGGCGAACTTCGTCAGCGACGCGGCCCAGGCCGCGGGCAGATACGGGCGATCCCGCCCACTGCAACGACCCTACTGCTGCAAGTTCCCCCATGGCTTCCATGGGACAACTCTGCCTCGAGGCTCTGACAATATTGCCTCCGGCTCAGGCGGCGGACGACGGACGAAGGATAAATGCCAAGATCGTCCCCGGATCTGTTCTCCCGCCGAGGCTAACTTCAGCCCTCCGCCGGCGCCGTGACGGAAGCTGCAGGGGTCATAGTCTCGGCGTTCACCATCCAGGCCAGCTGCTCCAAGCGCATAATTCCTGCGTGAAGCAGGTCGGCACTGGTGGGATCTTCCTCGTCCACTTCGTCGTGGACGTCCCGCATGGTCTTCACAGTGCGCTCCAGCCGGGCCGTAATCAGCTTCACGGCGTCCTTAGTGGAGGTGAGTCCTTCGGGGAACTGTTCCAGCCTGGTGTCCGAGGAGACTGTGGCGCTCCGGCCGTCCGGAAGCGCGTGCAGGGCGCGCATGCGTTCAGCCGTCTCGTCCGCGAACAGCCGGACGCTGGTGACGATTTCGTCGAGTTGCAGGTGGAGGTCGCGGAAGTTGGTTCCCACGATATTCCAGTGTGCCTGCTTGCCCTGGACGTGCAGCTCGATCAGGTCGGTGAGAACCATCTGGAGATTGCTGGCAAGGGTTGGTGAAGCCTTCATTTCTTCCTCCATCGCAGGCAAAGGCGGGACGCGTCCGTCGCATACTAGCTCATTCTAAGCATACTTAGCATCTTTCCGCGGCGACCGGCCGGCTCCTCCAGCCCCGCTCACCGTACAACAGCGAGCGCGAAGCCGTCCCAGCCCTTCGCTCCCACGGTCTGCATGACCGTGGCATCCAGCCGGGGGTCATTCCCCATCATTTCCAAGGCGCTGATGATGCCCGGCGCGTTGATCTCGTCCATGGACGGATCGAGGAGCGCACCCTCCCACACCACGTTGTCCATTACGATGGCGGTCCCGGGCCGGCCCAGCCTCACGGCCCAGTCCAGGTACTGCGGGTCGTTTTCCTTGTCGGCGTCGATGAACACAAAATCGAAGGGTCCGCGGCCGTCATCCTCTAGCCCGGGAAGCGTGTCCAGCGCGGCGCCCACGCGGATGTCCACCTTGTGCCCGACGCCCGCAGCGTCCACGTTCGCACGCGCAACGCGCGCATGTTTGGGGAGGTATTCACACGTGACGAGTTCGCCGTCGTCGGGCAGTCCTTGGGCCATCCAAATGGTACTGAAACCCGCCAGCGTTCCGATCTCCAGGACCCGCCGGGCGCCCGAAAGCTGCACCAGCAGCTTGAGCAGTTTTCCGGCGTTCGGCGCCACTTCGATGGCGGGCATTCCCGCCTCGACGGCGGAGGCAACGGCCCGCTTGAGCGGGCTTCCGGGGCGGACGACGACGTCGGACAGGTACTCCTCCACAGCCACCCATTGGGGCTCGGGCTTGTGCTCAATCATGGGCCCAGTCTTGCAGTTGCCGCTCCCCCGTGGGAAGTGTCACGGAAGCTAGCCCGGAAGCTTTCGCGCCAATGGCGCTGCTGCCGCGTCTAGCCGGCGTCGGCGATGGCGTTTTCCAGCCGCTCCACCTTGCCGGTGAGCTCACCGGAGTATCCCGGACGGATGTCCGCTTTGATAACCAGCGAGACGCGGCTGCCAAAGCGGCCCACGGCTTCGGTAGCCTTTTTGACCACGGCGAACACCTCGTCCCACTCGCCCTCAATGGTGGTGAACATCGAATCCGTGTGGTTGGGCAGGCCGGATTCCCGCACGATCTTGACGGCGGCCGCGACGGCATCATGGACTGAAGCGTCGGCGGCCGCACCGCTTTCCGGGGTGGCCGGGGCGCCGGCCAGAGGGTCGGGTTGGCCGGAGGGTGCAACGGAGAATGCGAGCAACATGCACCCAGTCTGCCACGCCGATTCGTCACATAAGAGGACATTCGCCGCTACCAATCAGTAACCCGGGCCCTCAGTCGCGGCGTTGCTAACCTTGAAAAATGAACCTCGCAGTGGAACGCAAGCCCCTCCGTGCGGATGCTGCGCGCAACGTGGATAAGATCATCACCGCCGCCCGGAAGTGCTTCCGTGAGTACGGCCCGGAAGTGCCCCTGCAGACCATCGCCGTTACGGCGGGCGTCGGACCTGCCACCCTCTTCCGGAACTTCGCGGACAAGGAACAGCTGGTTCTCGCGGCGCTCAACCGCCAGCTCCGCCTAATGGTTGATCCGGTCATCGACGACGCCCTGGCCGGCCCCGACGCAGCTGCGGGCCTGTTACGCGTGGTCGACGCCCTGATGGCGGCCGCGAGCGATGACGCCAACCTGCTCGGCGCCGTCGCCGGCCGCCGCGGCCTCCTGACCGGGATCACCGGCAGCCTCTTTGAATCCGTGGCGATCCTCCTGGGCCGGGGCCAGGCGCAGGGGACGCTGCGCACTGACATCTCCATGACTGACGTGATCCGCCTGTTGGCAATGCTCATCGGAGTCGTGGACACCATGGAGCCCGGATCGGACGCGTGGCGGCGTCCGGTTGCACTGGTGGAAGACGCCATCCGCACAGAGCGGCCGCACCGGCCACTCCCTCCGCAGTCACCGCTGCCCGGAACGGCGTTCGATTCAGTCGTCCTGCCCTGACTCGCCCTCCGGCCGGTCGGTGTTAGGCCACCGCCGGCCGGGAGCCGTTGTGAGCTGAGCCACATCCCAATACAATTGGTGGAGGTTACGCAGTCAGCCGAAGCATCTCTTTCTTGGGAGTTCGACATGATCCACGAACTACGTAATTCGTCCCTCGAGGCCCGGCCATGACACGGCAGCAGCTTGTTTTGCTAATGAACACGGACCGAGACCCTCAAACCGTCGTCAGGGCGGCCACCACTTCTGAACTGCAGTCGCTCAGCGATGCCCTCTTCAGGAACCTGGATACAGACCACCCCGCATTCGGAGCACAGATCTGGTACGACCTCGCAATGGAAGAACTGGATCGGCGCAACAACGGGGCCGCCCTCGCCAGCTAGCGGGACGCCAGCTAACGGGACGAGTTTCCTAGATTCCCTAACGGGATTCCCTATCAGGGTGAGTTCTCCAACCGGAGGACTCACCCTGAGCGTTTCAGCTGTGAGAATCCTTGCTGTGGGAATCCTTACCGTGGGAATCCTTACTGCCGGAGGCTTTCTTTTCGCCCTCGGCGTCTTTTTCCTCGGTCTCTTTCAAATGTGCCTGCACGTGGGCTTCGTGCAGTTGATCGGCTTCCTGCAGGTGCTGCTGCAGCTTCTCTTCAGCATCCCGGCGGCGCCGGGAGACCTCTCGCATTTCGCGCGTGGCTTCGGATCCCGGCGGGACGGTGGGGACGTAGGTCTTCGGCTGATGGTCCTTTTCGGTGACAGAAACGTCGGGCGCTTGTTCTTCGCTCATGTTCGAATAATGTCACAGCGGTGCCCCGGCCAACAGGGCCTACCGACCGTCGCCGGCGTCCCCGCCAGCCCGCGCCGCCACCACAACTCCGGTTGCGGGAAGGGGCTCAGGCAAGGGGCTCAGCTCCAGCCCAGCAGCCTCAGCCCGGCTGCTGCCCCTGCTCCGGCGAGGACAACAACCAGGAACGGCGCCCGGAGGCAGAGGGCAATTCCGGCCGCGGCCAGGGCACCGATTCGCGCGTCGAACGCCAGCGCCTGTCCGGACGCCAGGGCGTTCACAACCGTGAGCGAGGCGAGCAGGCCGATGGTCATGGTCCCCGCAACCCGGGACATCCGCGGATTGCGCAGCAGGCTTGCCGGTACCAGGTACCCCAGCAGTTTCCAGGAGTAACCGAGGAGGCAGGCAAGCAGCAGCCACATCCAAAGATTCATTTCCCCGCCTCTTCCGGACGCCCGTGATGATGGGGCCCGCCGTAGGGGTCGACGTCGGGCTCCAGCCCTTCGTCGCTGCGGCCGTGGCTGAACCAGCCGATCGTTGCCGCCACCACCGCTGCGATCAGGATGGGAACTCCCGCAGGCACGAATGGCACGGCCAGGATCGTGGCCAGCGCACACGCGACGGCGATTGCCGCGGGCTCCCGGCCCTTGAGCCGCGGCCAGAGGAGGCCCAGGAAGGCTGCTACCGCGGCGCCGTCGAGCCCCCATTGTTTGGGGTCCCCCAGTGCCGCACCGGACAACGCCCCCACGGCGGTGAAGACGTTCCACAGGACGAAGATGCCGACGCCCGCGGTCCAGAATCCGCGTTTCTGCTCGGCCGGATCCGTCTGCCCGGTGCTTGTGGCGGTTGATTCATCGATGGTGACGTGGGCGGCAGCGTACTTCCGCCACCCCCGCGGCTGCAGCAACGCGTTCAGCTGCATGCCATAGATGCCGTTGCGCATGCCCAGGAGTGTCGCTGCGCCCATGGCGGCAACCCCTGATCCGCCGCCCGCCACCACCCCGATGAATGCGAACTGCGAGCCGCCACTGAAGAGGAGCAGGCTCAGTGCCATGGTCTGCCAAAAGTCCAAGCCGGACGTGACGCCGAGGGCACCGAAGGAAATCCCGTACAACCCCGTGGCGATGCTGATGGAGAGCCCCACACGCACTGCCGGTGACTGAAGCAGCTTCACCGCCACAGGCCGACCATACTTCCGGGGGCAAGGCGCGGCCTGGCGGTGTGCACCTTCCGCTGTGACGGCGTTCCCGCCGGTCCGTAGGCGCGGCGCAGCGCATCGGCGTGTCCGGCGAGAAAGACCGTCAACATTGCGGTCACGGCACCGGCGGCAGATTTGCGGGTCGCCGGGATGAAAAGTCCGACGGCGGCGCCCGCCTCGAGCAGCCCGCTGACGGCCACCCATTCATCGCAGGTCATTACAGCGAACGGGCCGTTGGGCCGTGCGCCGGAGTCATCGCGGCACAGGAAATCGGGCACCACCTGGTGGAAGAATGCGGGCTCGCGGAAGCGTTTCATGGCACTCGCCAGCAGGAGCGTGCCCAAGGCAGCCGCTGAGAGTGTTTGCGTGGCCCGGCCGGACCAGGTGAATGGCATGGATCCATGCAACCACAGCAGCCGATAGGGCCGGTAACCGCCTGCCATTCAGCAGCAAGCCCGTTCAGCGGACAGGGTGCGTGCTTTCGGAAAGTTGAGCCAGCACCTGCGCGGGCCGGTTGGTGGTGATCTCGTGGATACCCAGCTCCCGGCACAACGCTACGTCCTGTTCCGAGTCGACGGTCCACACCCTGAACCGGCGGCCGGCTTCCAGCCACCGTTTCACCGGGCCGGGGTGCTCGCGCACATACTCGATGCCGGGGCCGGCCAACCGCACCTGGCCGGTGTCCAGCATCCGTTCGCCTTCCAGCCGCGCCGCGCGCATCACGTTTGCCACGGCCCCGCCGGTGATGATTCCCAGGCCCAGTTCTTCGCGGACCTCGTCCACATTGATGTCGTCCACCAGCTGGCAGATGAAGTCCCTGGGAACGGTCTTGAGCAGGTGACGTACGGAATCCGGGCTGAAGCTCATGAACGAGACACTGATGTTGTCCACTTTGGAGGTGCGGGGATCCCAGCCCTCCAGTGCCAGCACCTCCAGCACGCGGTCCTCCAGCTGCAACAGGTAGGGGCTGGGGTGCTTCAGTTCAATCGCCAGTCCGATGTCCCGGCCTGCCGCGCGGAGGATGTCAAGCAGTTCCGGGAGGGTGAGCAGCTGGTCGAACCTGCCGCCGTATTGGTGCGGAATCCGGGCCCCCTTCCAGGAGGAGAAATCCAGTAATCGCAGTTCTTCGAGTGTCTGTTCGGCCACGGGGCCGGTGCCGTCCGACGTCCTGTCCAGGTTCGCGTCGTGCAGCAGGACCACATGCTGGTCCCGGGTGAGGTGGACGTCGCATTCCACCCCGTCCGCACCGTCTGCGATCGCCTGGAGGTAGGCGGCCCTCGTGTGCTCGGCGAAGGCGGCGCTGGATCCCCGGTGGGCGTAAACCAGCGGCCGGGCGGAGACGGACTCGTTGGTACTCATGGTGACACGTTAGCGGACACCCACGGCGGATGCGGCGATAGGCTGGGCACATGCAGGTGAACAGTGAACAAACCACCCGTCCCGCTGCAACGAAACCGGTGAGTACCGGCTCGTCCGCCGCCGCCGGCACCGGCCTCGATGCCGCCGTCGTCCGTGCCCGGCTGGGCACCGACGCCGAAAAGGCCTCTGCGCTGCGGAAAATGAAACTCCTGGCGCTGGCGCTGCTGATTGTCATGGCGGTGATTTTCGTGTTTGCCTTCGCCCTGCAGAAGCAGTACCCGTGGCTGGAATACGTCCGGGCCGCGGCGGAAGGCGGCATGGTGGGCGCCCTCGCGGACTGGTTCGCGGTTACGGCACTGTTCAAGTACCCCATGGGGATCAAGATCCCGCACACGGCCATCATTCCGCGCCGCAAGGACCAGATCGGTGCTTCACTCGGGGAGTTCGTGGAGACGAACTTCCTCTCCGAACAGGTGGTCCAGGAAAAGCTTGCCTCCGTTGATATCGCGCGGAAGGCCGGCGCCTGGTTGTCCAGTCCCGGCGGCCCCGAGCGCGTGGCCAAGGAGGGCGCCGCCGTGATCCGGGGCGCGTTTAAGGTTTTGAACGACGACGACGTCCAGGCAGTGATTGAGTCGATGGTCCGCAAGCATCTGCTGACCCCGCCGTGGGGCCCGCCGGTGGGCCGGCTCGCCGAGCGGATCTTCGCCGACGGGCACCATCACACCCTGGTGGACCTGCTGGTGGACCGGACGGTGGACTGGGTCAGGGACAACCATGAGACGGTCAGCAGGCTGGTTTCGGACCGGTCGCCGCAGTGGGTCCCGCAGTTCGTGGACGGCCTGGTGGGCGACAAGGTGTACGTGGAAATCCTCAAGTTCACCAAGGCCGTGCAGTCCGATCCGAACCACCAGGTCCGGCAGTCCATCGACACCTACCTCACTTCGCTCGCGCAGGATCTCCAGCACGATCCCGTCATGATCGCCCGGGCCGAAGGCATCAAGGCCCAGGTCCTGGGCGATCCCGAGGTGCGCGAACTGGCGTCCCGGACGTGGGGCACCATCAAAAAGGCGTTACTTACCGCCGTCGACGATCCCCACAGCGAACTGACCATCAAGTTCAAGGCGGCCGTGCACGACTTCGGCACCCGGCTGGTGGTGGACCCCGAGCTGGCCGGCAAAGTCAACGCGTGGATCGGGGACGCCGCGGGTTACCTGGTGAAGACTTACCGCTCGGACATCGCCGGTGTGATCACGGATACGGTGGCGCGCTGGGATGCCGAGGAAACCTCCCAGAAGATCGAGCTCCAGGTGGGCAAGGACCTGCAGTTCATCCGGATCAACGGCACCGTGGTGGGCGCCCTGGCCGGCGTGGCCATTTTCACCGTGGCGCACCTGGCCTTCGGCTAGGCGAAGGGTTCCAGCTCCACTCCGGCTTCTTCCAGCGCCTTCCGGACGGCGGCGGCCGTCTCCGCCGCGCCGGGAGTGGTGCCGGAGAGGCATAGCGAATGGGGCTGCAGCCTGATCACTGTTCCGTCCACGGCTTCCACTTCGCCCTTGGTGGCGAGGCGGACCGCCCGTGCGGCCACCTCACCCGCGTCGTGCAGCAGGGCGCCGTCCTGCGAGCGCGGCACCGGTCTGCCGTCGGCAAGGTAGGCGCGGTCGGCAAAGACCTCATGGAACACGGGGTGGCCGGCTTCCTCCGCCAGCGCCAGCAGCGCTGAACCGGGCTGGCCCAGGATGGGCAGCCCGGGGTCGTAGGCCTGGACGGCGGCTACGACGGCGGAGGCCTGGTCGGCGTCGTGCGCTGTCCGCTCGTACAGCGCACCGTGTGCCTTCACGAAGTCAACCGAGGCCCCGACGGCGTGCGCCACGCCGTCGAGCGCCCCGAGCTGGTACAGCACGGCCCCGAAGAGATCGTCGAACGTCATGTCGATGGACCGCAGCCCGAACCCGGCCAGGTCGGGGTAGCCAACGTGGGCGCCCACCCTGACGTCCAGCTCAAAGGCGGCCCGGCAGGTGTCCAGCATGGTGACGGGATCCCCGGCGTGGAGGCCGCAGGCCACCGTGGCGCTGGTGATGAGCGGGAACATGGCGGTATCGTCCCCCATGGTCCAGGAGCCGAAAGACTCCCCCAGGTCAGCGTTCAGATCCAAGGAATCCGCCTTTCGCGGTTGAGTCCCCGCCGGGGGCGTTGACGCCGGCGTTGTTTGCGCCGGGGGTGTTGACGCCGGGGGTGTCCGCGGCGGAATCAAGTGCGCCCGGCGTGCCGGCGCTGCCGCTGCGCGTGGCGGGAGTAAGTTCGCCGGGAATCGTGTCCGGCATGGAGCCAAACGCCTCCTTGGCGCTTGCGACGACGGCGCGCCCCATCACGCGGTTGCCCACGCCGCCCACCACGGCTCCGACGCCGAAAGGAAGGGCCCGGCCCAGGAGCGCCGTTCCTTGCCGCTGCAGCAGGTTGCGGAGGAACGCCCGCTGGATGCGGTCCCGCACCGAACCGAAGCCGGGGAACGAGGTCTTGCGGGCGAACGCCGTACCCCACGCATCCGTGGTGCCCTTGCCCCTGCCCGCGGCCTGGCCGCTCAGGCTTCCGAGGAGGGAGGTCCCCTCCTCGCCCAGCATGATGGCCATAACCAGGGTGCTGGCCTTCTCCGGGTCGACCATACGGACGCCGTGCAGCTCCGCCAGGGACGTTGCATACAGGGCGGTGGCTTCCAGGAAGCCGACTGTTGCAGCGGCGGAGAGGCCCAGGGCGGCCACGGTGCCGACGCCCGGGATCACGGCGGTGCCGCCCACGAGCGCCCCGCCGCCGGTTACGGCCAACAGGTAGTCGCGCTCCAGCTTGTCCGCCAGCTGCGCCGCCGTGGCGCGCGGGTACTTGCGCTGGAGCCGCCGAAGGTTGGCGAGCACCAGCGGACGCTGGATTTCGACGGCACGCAGCAGGGTGCTGTGCAATCCGGGCTTTGGCTTGCCTTGGGAGTCGAACACCGCCTTGTGGGCGGTTTTTTGTGCAATTCTCATTGCCGGGTTCTTCCGCATGGCCATCGTCACCTTTCCTGGAACGGGAACAATCCGCCGGTGCAAACATGAGCAACCGTAGTTACAGCCGGGCAGGACAGCCCGTGGCTGCCTGCACCCTTAACACTAGGCCACACTGTTACATCACCCAGGATTCGGCCAAGGCAATATACGCGGACGACGACGGTCCGCGGGGTCCGGGGTACACCGTGGGTGAGCCGGGCCATTCGACGCCGAATTCCGAAAGCCGTCCGGCGCTGCAGGGAAGGTACACGTTGGTCAGGGCGGCACTGCCGCCGGCGCCCAGCTGGAAGTCCGGGGCCGAGAACTGCCGCCGGTCCAAAACGCCGCTGATCTCCAGCTCCGCCTTGCGCCCCACGGCCCGGAAGCCGCGCTCGATGTCCAGTTCGACGTCGAACTCGTCCTGGGTGTGCGTGATTTCTTCCAGCGGAAACCGGGCCGCCTCCGGAAAGTAGCGGGTCAGTTCCTTGGCGAGGGTTTCGGCGAAATAGCCGTTGGCGCCGTAGCTCCGCCAGCCCTGGCGGGTGGCGATCAGCAGGGCGTCTCCGCGGCCCCATTTGGACCAGTCGGCCATCCAGAAGGAGGCAAAGCAGCTGGCCGGTTCACCGGGGATGTGAACGCCGTCGCGGTTCACCGGGTGCAGGGCGAGTCCCGGGTTGCTGCCGATGAAGGCCATGCTGCGTCGCCAGGTGCCCGCCGGACTGTTCCCCATGCGGAAAGCCTAGCCCGGCGGAGGGCGGCGGCTGCGGCGGCGCGGCCGGATGAAGCAGGCCTAAACTAGCCGTATGCCCGCCCCCAAAGCCCTCCGGCCCTTTGCCCATCGGGAGTACCGAGTGCTGATCGCGGCACTGGCCGTTTCGATCTTCGGCTCCGGGATGTGGGCTGTTGCGATGGTGTACCAGGTGATCCAGCTGGGCGGCGGCCCGCTGCAGCTGTCCCTGGTTGCCACCGCGGGCAGCGCGGGGCTGGTGGCGTTCGTCCTGGCCGGCGGGATCGCTGCGGACCGGGCGCCCCAGCGGCTGCTGATCATCGCGGTGGAAGGCACCAACCTCGCCGTGATCGCCGCGATCAGCGGGCTTGCCCTGGCTGGCTGGCTGCAGCTGTGGCACCTGGCCGTGGGTGCTTTCGTCCTTGGCGTGGGAGCGGCGTTTTTCTTCCCGGCCTATTCGGCCATCCTGCCCAGGATCCTGCCGGCCGAGGACCTGCTCGCGGCCAACGGCATGGAGGGGACCATGCGGCCGATCCTGCAGCAGGCTGCCGGTCCCGCGGTCGCCGGGATCCTGGTGGCCGCGCTGTCGCCGTCGCACGCCGTCACCGGGGTGGCGGCCTGCCATCTCCTTGCCTTCATCATTCTGAACTTCCTCGGCCAGCACACGCTGGACGCTCCCGGCCCCGACGGGGAACCCGCTGTTGCCAGGGCCAAGACGTCCTTCTTCCACGACCTCCGCGAAGGTGTCAGCTACACGGTCCGGACGCCCTGGCTGTTGTGGACGTTGGTTTGGGCCTGCATTTCGGTGCTGTTCCTGATCGGCCCCATTGAAGTGCTGATGCCGTTCGTGGTCCGCGATCAGCTGGGCGGCGACTCGCGCATGTTCGGTTTCCTGCTGGCCGTGATGGGCGTGGGCGGGGCGGTGGCTTCCCTGGCTACGGCGTCCTTCCCGCTGCCCCGCCGCTACCTCACGGTGATGATGGTCTCGTGGGGTGCCGGCAGCCTTCCGCTCGCGGCCGTCGGGATCATGCACAGCTTCTGGTTGGTGGCTGTGGCCCTGTTCATCTTCGGGGCCACAGGGGCCGTGGGCATGGTGATCTGGGGGACGCTTCTGCAGCGCCGCGTGCCTCCGCAGCTGCTGGGCCGCGTTTCCAGCCTGGACTTCTTCGTGTCCCTGGCGCTGATGCCCGTCTCGATGGCACTGGCCGGTCCCGCGGCTGAGGTAGTCCCCACCTGGGTGATCTTCCTGGTGGCCGGCGGCGTTTGCCCGGTCATGGCGGTGGTGGCCATGGCGGTGGCCCGGATGCCGGCCGACGAACTCGCACATCCCTTGGGGCGCGGCTCGGAAGGCGGCGGCATCGGGGCCAAGGAGCCGGCGGACAACGTGCCGGCGGACAGCCAAAAGTCCGTGGACAGCCCCTAGGCGGGGCTGTCCACGGTCCGGCCCGCCTAGCTGGCGGCGCGGACGATCGGGATTGACGCCGTCGGAAGTCCGCTCGGGAAAACGGTGGGCTCCGGGACGGCGACGGGGGCCAGCGGCACCCGGACCAGGTCGTTGCCCACGGTGAGCAGCTCGCCGCGGACGCTGACTTCCAGGGGGCTGCCCTCCCTGACGCTGAGACGGATCGACCCCTGTTCCAGCTCCACGAACAGCAGCCGGCCCTGCACCTTGAGATGGAAGGCCAGCCCGTCCCATTCGCCCGGCAGGCGCGGGTCGAAGAACGGAACCTCGCCCTGGTCGCGGAGCCCGGCGAAGCCGCTGACCAGCGAACTCCACACGCCGCCGGTGGAGGCGATGTGCACGCCGTCGATCGTGTTGCCATGGGTGTCGTCCAGGTCGATGAACAGCGCGTGGGTGAAGTGGTCCAGCGCGGCCTTCCCGTAACCCACTTCGGCAGCCATGATTCCCTGCACGCAGGCGGACAGGGTGGAGTCGCCGGTGGTGATCGGATCGTAGAAGTCGAACGCGCGCCGCTTTTCCTCGGCCGTGAAGTCCTGCCACTGCAGGAACATCGCCAGAACGGTGTCCGCCTGCTTGAGCACCTGGTGCCGGTAGATCACCAGCGGGTGGAAGTTCAGCAGCAGCGGGTACTTGGACCGGGGCGTGCTCCAGTCCCACGGCTCCAGGGTCATGAAGTCGTTGTCCTGCGAATACACTTCCAGGTCTTCGTCGTAGGGCAGCTGCATCCGGATGGCGGCCTGCTCCCAGAGTTGGCGCTCGGCGTCGTCGATTTCCGGGTGGTCCAGCGCCGCCGCGGCGCGCAGGTTGAACCGGGCCATGACGTTGGTGTAGAGGTTGTCGTTCACCACGGCCGTGTACTCGTCCGGGCCGGTGACGCCATGGATGTGGAACAGTCCGTCCTTGCCGAAGAAACCGAGCGAAACCCACATCCGGGCAGTTTCAATCAGCAACTCCGAGCCCATGCCGTGCTTGAAGTCCGCGTCGCCGCTGGCCCAGATGTACCTGTTGGTGGCGAAGGCGATGGCGGCAGCGATGTGGAACTGGGCGGTGCCGGCGGCGTAGTACGCGCTGGCCTCCAGCCCGTTGATGGTCCGCCACGGGAACAGTGCGCCGTCCACGCTGAGCTCCTTGGCGCGGACCTTGGCGTCCGGCAGCATCTCGTGCCGGAACTCCAGGACCTGGCGCGCGTTGTCCGGATTGGTGTACGTCAGGTAGGGCAGCAGGTACACCTCCTGGTCCCAGAAGTAGTGCCCCTCGTAGCCGGAGCCGCTGACGCCCTTGGCCGGGATGCCGGCAACGTCCGCGCGGGCCGTGGCCTGGGACAGTTGGAAGAGGTTCCAGCGGATGGCCTGCTGCAGTTCGGGCTGGCCGCCTACAACGATGTCCGTGGTGGCCCAGTAGTCCCGATAGTGCGCCTGGCTTTCGGCGAAGATCGCGCTGACGGGCTGAAGGGCGTTCTCCGCTGCTTCGGACGGATCCTGGGCGGATCCGCCGTCCACGGTTCCTTCCCGGAAAGCCCGCGCCACGGCGTAGCTTGCGCTCTTCTCGAGGCGGAACGGCTGGTCTGCGCTCACCGCCAGCACGTACCGGACGCTGCTGTCGTCCTGGTCCACCTGGGTCTCGAAGGGCTGGACTTCGGCCGAGGTCCAGTGGTCCACGGCCAAGCCAACGCGCTGCCGGGACTCCGCCGCTTCCCAGGACAGGCGCAGCGAGCCGTCGCCGCCGTCGAGCCTGACTGGCAGCAGGACGCGGCCGGCGTGGCGGCCGGCCCGGCGGGGATCGTGGGCGGAGTGGTCCTCCACCGGCTGGTCCTGACGGTTGATCACGGAGGACGTCACATCCGCATAGACGTCCCGGTCCGCGGCCACCTCAAGTGCGATGCCCAGGGCGCCGCGGGACTGGTAGCCAACCGCGCGGCGTTCGGTGGTGGTCACGGTGGCGCCGGAACGGCACTGCCAGACGATGCGGCACTCGTAGATCCCGGTGGCGAAGTCAACGGACCGGCGGTAGTCGAGTACCGTTGATTCGCTGAGGGTCAACGTTTCGCCGTCGATGATGACGGTGAAGTTGTTGACGTCCGGGATGTAGAGGATCCGCTGGCCGGTGCGCGCGAAGCCGAAGGCGTTTTCTGCGTGCTTGATGTCCCAGGTTTCATGGAATCCGTTGATGAAGCTACCGGGGAGGTCGGCGTCGGCGGAGGCCCAGTGGGCGCCGCGGACGCCCAGATGGCCGTTGCCCAGGCTGAAGAGGGTCTCCAGGGTTCCGGCGTTTCCGGGCAGGTGGTCCGTTTCGACGAGCTGCCAGGGATCGTTGGGGAAACGAGCACGGTCAGAGGTGATGAGTGCCATGGCTGTTGGGGTTCCTTTTGGCGTTGATGCAGAGAAGTTGACGCAGCGGCGCTGGTGAGGGTGGGGCGGGGGTTAGAGGAGCTCGTCGAGGTCCGCCACCACCAGCGTGGCGCCGGCATCCAGCAGCGTCTGCCGGCCGGCTCCCCGGTCCACGCCGATCACCGAATGGAAGGTCCCGGCGCTCCCGGCCTGGACACCGGACACGGCATCCTCCACCACCACGCAATCTTCGCTGGGCAGGTCCAGCAGCTGCGCGGCGTAGTCATAGGTCGCGGGGCTCGGCTTGCCGGGCAGGCCCTGGGCAGCGGCGACGACGCCGTCCACCACCACCGGGAAGCGGTCCGCCAGTCCCGCTGCCTGCAGGACTGCGGGCGCGTTCCGCGAGGAGGAGACGACGGCGACCTTCAGTCCCAGCTCCAGCACGGCTTCCAGGAAGCGCACCGAGCCTTCGTACGGTGCCACGCCGGCGGCGACGATGTCGTTGAAGACCTTGTTCTTGCGGTTGCCCAGGCCGTGGACAGTGTCGTTGGCGGGGTCGTCGTCCAGCGGACCTTCAGGCAGCGCAATGCTGCGGGAGGCCAGGAAGTCACGCACCCCGTCGAAGCGGGGCTTGCCGTCGATGTGGTCGAAGTAGTCGCTTTCGCGGTAGCCGGCCGCTTCCGGAACGTCCTGCAGGTATCCGTCGAAAAGCTCCTGCCAGGCGCGCTCGTGGACGATCGCCGTGGGAGTCAGCACGCCGTCGAGGTCAAAGAGGATGGCGGAAGCGCCGGTCCAGCCGCGGCTGCCGTTACCGGCAGTGCCGGCGGTAGCAGTGCCGGCTGTAGCAGTGCCAGCGGTAGTTGTGCTGGCGCCGGAAGTGCTGTTGGAGAGTTCAGTCATGGGTACTCGGTGTCCTTTCAGACGCGGGCAGGGACGTGCATGGATGCTTCAGGTTTTCGTGTGCTGGACCGCCGGAGGGTCGGGCCGGGCGGCGGCGGGCGTCGTCGGCCGGACTGGTGCTTTCGCTCAGCCGCGCTCAGCGTTTGCGGCGCGTGCTCTTGCGTTCGATCAGCTTGGTATCCAGCACGTGGCTGGCGGGGGCGGTGGGCCGCCCCGGATGTTGGAGTCCCTCGACCAGCAGGTTGGCTGCGAAGGCGCCTTGATCGGCTACCGGCTGGGCCATCGTGCTCAGGCCTAGGAACCAGCTCATCTGATGATCGTCTATTCCTATGATGGACACGTTTTTCGGTGCTGACAAACCGAACTCGCGCAGGGCCATCAGGGCGCCGAAGGCTGTTTCGTCGCAGCCGGCGAAGATCGCGGAGGGCATCCTGCGGTTTTCGATGAGCTCGGTCATCGCCCGCCGGCCGCCTTCGATGCTCGATCCCGCGTCCATCACCAGGTCCGGGTCCACGGTCAGGTCATGTTCGGCAAGCGCCCGCCGGAAGCCATTGAGCCGGTCGGTGGCGGTGGCCACCGAGCGCTCCCCGGGTTCCCGGCCGGAGAGGACGGCCAGGTCCCAGTGGCCGAGGCCGAGCAGGTGGTTGGTCGCATTCCAGGCCGCTTCCTCGTTGTCGATGCCCACGTTGTCCCACGGGACGCTGTGCATGCCCACGCTCGCAACGGCCAGGCCCGAGGAAGCCAAGGCCTCCACTTCAGCATCGCTGAGGGCGATGTTGAGCAGCAGGACCCCGTCCACCCGCTGCGACAGGGCGTCCAGGTCGCCGAAGACCTTGCGGTGCACGCCGGGGGTGTTGCGCAGGCTGATGAGCACGGTATCCAGTCCGCTGTCCGCGAAGACTTCCTCGGCTGCTTCCACGGCCTGGGCGAAGAACCATGCGGTGGCGGTGGGCGCGATGATGGCCACGGACCCGGTGGTTCCGCCGGCCAGCCGCGACGCGGCGGAGGATGCCTTGTAGCCCAGTTTGGTGGCGGCGTCAGCGACTTTCAGCTGGGCCGATTCGGACACATTCGGCAGCCGGCGCAGGGCACGCGAAACGGTGCAGATGGACAGTCCCGACAATGCGGCGACGTCCTGAATGGTCACGCGCGGAGCTTTAGCCATGCAACACGGGCTCAGCCCTTTCTTCTCTTGGGAGTACTGGGCCCGGTACATGGCCGAAGAAGAGTGTAAGCGCTTACAAATTTAGCGCGCAACTGGTTTTTCTCTGAAGTGCGGGATTTCGCGGATTTTCCGGGAGCGGAAGCGCGGCTTTCCCGCCGCAGCCCCTATCTGCGCAGGTCTCCTCAGCGGAGGACGTAGTGGCGCAGGAAAGCTCCCACGTCCACCATTTCCGCCCTGGCGATCGTGTGGCCCATTCCGGGATAGGTCCGCGCGGTCAATTGCGTGTTCCGGTTCAGCCATTCCTCCGTGTGCTCGATCGCGTCGTCGTTGATGACCAGGTCGGCCTTGTCCCGGCCCCAAAAAAACGGCGGCTTGACGTCGTCAAAGGATTCGCTCATGGCCAGCAGTTCGTTGTCCAGGACGAACCCGGACAGCCCCACGACCGCGCGGAACTCGTGCGGCCGCAGCCGCAGGAGCGTGCTGGCCATAGCCATTCCCTGCGAGAAGCCCAGAAGGCTCACGCTGCTGTGCTCGGCTTTGACTGAGTTGATCCAGTCGAACACAGCGTTGCTGACGGAAATCACGTCGGCGAAGTCATGGGTCAGGAAATAGTCCAGCAGGAACCAGCCGTAGTCGTCGCCGATCACCTTGGGAGCCCGCAGCGCCGCGCAGGTGAACTCAGGCGGCACCTGGCCGAACAGGTCGGACATGCGGATTTCGTCCGTGCCGTAACCGTGCATCATCACCAGCAGCGGCGTTCCGGCCCGCTGGTTCTGCGGCTTGGACCATGCGACTGTCTTCATCGCAACAGCCTAACTTTCCGCCGCAGGGCTCAGCCCGAGGTGATCACCAGCGAGGCGCTGTGGCCGCCGAATCCGAACGCGTTGGAGATGCCGGCCCGCGCCCGGAGGCCCGGGGTTGACTCCGAAACGATGTTGAGGTTGATGTCCGGATCCGGGTTTTCGAGGTTCAGGGTCCCGGGAACCACCCCTGTGCGCAGCGCCTGGATGGTGACGATGGCGCCCAGCGCCCCGGCACCTCCCAGCAGGTGCCCGGTAAGGGATTTGGTGGAGGTGACAGGGACGGAACGCCCGACGACGGCGCGGATGGCTTCCGCTTCGAGCCGGTCCCCCACGGGGGTGGACGTCGCATGGGCGTGGACGAAGCCGATGTCCTCGCCGCTCAGGCCTGCCGCGGAAATGGCCTTCTCCAGGACGCGCCGCTGCATGGCGGGGTCCGCCGCCACGATGTCCACGGCGTCGGAGGTGACGGCGCTTCCTGCGATGACCCCCAGCACTTCGGCCCCGCGGGAACGGGCATGGTCTTCGCGTTCCAGGACCACAATCCCGGCACCTTCGGCCATGACAAAGCCGTCGCGGTCACGGTCGAAGGGCCGGGAGGCGGACTCCGGGCTGTCGTTGCGCGTGGACAGCGCCCTGATCTGGGCGAACCCGCTGATGGTGAGGCCGTTGATGCAGGAGTCCACGCCGCCGGCAATCACCACGTCGGCGGCACCGCTGCGGATCATGTCCGCCGCCTGGGAGATTGCTTCAGCCCCGGAGGCGCAGGCGCTGACGGGAGTGCGTGCCCCGCCGCGGGCTCCGAGATCAATGGAGACCCAGGCAGAGGGGCCGTTGGTCATGATCCGCGTCAGGGTGTGCGGGGAAACCCGGCGGGGCCCCTTCCCGTCCAGCGTCCGGGTCTGCTCCAAGGTGGTGTCCAGTCCGCCGTAGCCGGAGCCGATCACGACGGCGAGGCGTTCCGGGTCAGTCTCCGGCCGGCCGGCATGTGCCCACGCTTCGCGGGCGGCGATGAGGGCAAGATGACCGCACCGGTCCATCCGCTTGTATTCCAAAGTGGACAGCAGCGAAGGGACATCGGCGGCGACGCGTCCTGCCATGCGGACGGGAAGGCCGCTGGCCCACTCGTCGTCGAGCGGCACGATTCCCGAGCGTCCGGCCACAAGTGCGTCCCAGGTTTCGGCGGCGGTTGAGCCGACGGGAGTCACCGCTCCCAGGCCGGTGACGACAACCGCGGGGAAGAGTTCAGACATTGGTAACAGTGCTCCTGGATTTCATTGACGCTGCGGCGGGGCCGCCCTCCGGTTCGCCGGAGATGGCGTGAGCAATCCACAGTACGCGGGGCGCACCCTGCGCTGCCGGTGTTACTTCCAGGCGTGCGCAAGTGTGCCGGTCCCACACAGCAGTTCGAAGGCGCTGAGCCGCCGGATGGGTGTCCTGCACGCGGTATAACGACTGGGATACAGCCCCGGCACGCGCTGTCCGATTCATTGAAACGGCAGGGGGCGGGCTGTAGCGTGTGGCTAGACAGCATACTGATGAAGTTTTGCCCGCAGGTCCCCCGGACAGCTAGGAGCAAGTCATGAGAATCGGTTCCTCCATCTTCCTTATCGCCCTCGGTGCCATCCTCGCCTGGGCCGTCGCTCCGGGCTTGATCCCCTATGTGGACCAGACCCTCATCGGGTACATCCTGATGGCGGTCGGCGTGATCGGCCTGATAGCCTCCCTGGTCCTGGCATCGCCGGGCCGCAGCCGCCGGGTGAGCGAAACCCGGTCGGTGGTGGACCCGAACACGGGCGAACGCATCACCCGCAACGAGAGCCGGGACGGCGGCATCTAGCCATGCCCCTCCGGCCGCCCTGGTCCATGGAGGCAGGCGCACCGCAACTGAACAACCCGGAAGCCGGGCCAGACCATCACGGTCAGGTCCGGCTTCCCCCGTCTCCTTGGAGTTTTTGTCCACTTATCGCGACTTCGAGGGCGTTTATCTCGCGATAAGTGGACAAAAACTCCAAGCCGCCCAGGGGCCGGATCTGTGTCCATGTTGTTTTCATTGACAAACCAACAGGAACAAAGATAAAGTCAAACAATTCAACATCGTGTGATGGCAGTCACCGTAACCAGTCACTCGCGCCAGTCCTGAAGTACCTGCAGTTTTTACGCAATGGAGGGTAAGTGTTCGCCGAGGAGCGCCAACAGCTGATCGCAGGCCTAGTCGCCGAGAGCGGCCGGGCCAGCGTCACTGCCCTTGCCGAGCGCTTCAACATCACCACCGAAACCGTCCGTCGCGACTTGGCCGCGCTGGAATCCGTCGGCACTGTCCGCCGGGTCCATGGCGGCGCCGTCGCTCCCGACCGCATCAGCACCACCGAGGAAAGCATCCTGGAACGGACCGTGCAGCGGCAGCCCGAAAAGCTGCGCATTGCCGAAGCCGCCCTGGCATTCATTCCGCACAGCCCGGCCGGAAGCATCCTGGTGGACGCCGGATCCACCACCGAAGCGCTGGCCGACCTGATCGCACTGCGGATCGCGGACCCCTCCGCGTCCCCGTCCACCGGTTCCGAAAACGAACTTGTGGTGATCACCCACGCGATCCCCATCGCCGCAAAGCTCGCCGGCGAGCCCGGCATCGCCCTCCACCTCCTCGGTGGCAGGGTCCGCGGCCTCACCCAGGCCGCTGTGGGCCAGTCCACCGTGGACGCAGCCCACCGAATCCGTCCGGACATCGCCTTCATCGGCGCCAACGGAATCCACTCGGCCTTCGGGCTGAGTACGCCCGATCCTGAAGAAGCCGCCGTCAAGGCGGCCTTCGTCCAATCGGCACGCCGCATTGTGGTGCTGGCCGATTCGTCCAAGCTGGATGCGGAAACGCTGGTCCAGTTCGCCTCGTTGAAAGATCTGGACACCTTGATAACAGACAGTGAACCCAGCCCGGAACTCGCAGCGGCGCTTGCTAACGCCGGCGTGGACGTGGTGGTCGCATGATCGTCACCCTCACCGCGAACCCGAGCCTGGACCGCACCGTTTCCCTGCCCTCCGCGCTGCTGCGCGGCGAAGTGCAGCGGGCACTCTCCGTCAGCCAGGAGTCCGGCGGGAAAGGCGTCAACGTCTCCCGTGCACTGGTGGCCTCCGGGCTGGAAACAGTGGCCGTCCTCCCCGGCGGCGACTCCGATCCCGTGCTGGCTGGCTTGCGCGACACCGGCGTCCCCTTCGCCGCCCTGGCCATCCACGAACCGCTGCGCACCAACGTGGCGCTGACGGAGCCCGACGGCGTCACCACCAAGATCAACGAACCCGGCCCTGTACTGAGCGACGAGCTGCAGGAGGCCCTGATCGGGTTGCTGCTGGAGCGCTCCCGCGGCGCCAGCTGGGTTGTGCTCGCCGGCTCGCTCCCGCCGGGAGTCCCGGCCGATTTTTATGCCACCGTCACCCGGCGGCTGCGTTCTGCCGACGCCGGCAACGGCACACGGCAGAGCCCGCGCATCGCCGTCGATTCGTCCGGCGCACCCCTCGCCGCAGCCCTCTCGGGCGATGCGTCGGGCATGCCGGACCTCCTCAAGCCCAACGCCGAAGAACTGGCTGAACTGGCTGCCGCAGCCGGTTTCGCTGCGGCGTCCACCGCTGACGAACTGGAAGCGGATCCGGAGGCTGCCGCGGCAGCCGCCGCCGCCGTCGTGCGTTCCGGTGTAGGGGCCGTGCTGGCAACGCTCGGTTCCAAGGGTGCGGTCCTTGTGACGTCCGACGGCGCGTGGCTGGCCACGCATCCGCCGGTCAAAGCCGTGAGCACGGTCGGCGCGGGCGAT
Source organism: Arthrobacter sp. ISL-72 (assembly GCF_018613755.1). Classification (GTDB taxonomy): domain Bacteria; phylum Actinomycetota; class Actinomycetes; order Actinomycetales; family Micrococcaceae; genus Arthrobacter. The sequence goes on along the minus strand of NZ_JAGGPP010000003.1, from coordinate 12,659 downwards.
TCATCCCTCGCCGGGTACCTGCTCGCTTCCTGCCAGGGCGCCGCCCCGGCCGACTGCCTCCGTCAGGCTGTGGCACACGGTGCCGCCGCCGCTTCCCTGCCGGGCTCCACAGTTCCGGCGGTCCACCAAACCACCCCTGATGCCGTAACCATCACGGCCCTCCGGAAGGACTGACAGTGACTCAGCTCATAACTACTGAACTGGTCGAGCTCGACCAGAACCTGGGCAACTCGCCCGAGGACGTGATCCGCCATCTCGCCGGCAAGGTCGCCGCCAACGGCCGCGCCACCGAAGTAGAAGGCCTGTTCGCGGACGCCTTCGCCCGCGAATCAAAGACCGCCACCGGCGTCCCCGGCGGCATCGCCATCCCGCACTGCCGCTCCGCTGCGGTAATCGAGCCCACCCTGGCCATGGCGCGGCTCTCGAAGTCCGTGAACTTCGGCGCCAAGGACGGCCCGGCGGACCTGATCTTCTTCATCGCAGCCCCGGAAGGCGCGGACCAGGAGCATCTGAAGCTCCTGTCCAAGCTGGCCCGCTCGCTGATCAAAAAGGACTTCACGGCGGCCCTCCGCGCGGCCACCACCGAGGCGGAAATTGTCGAACTGGTGGACGGTGCCCTCGCTGACAAGCCGGCGGCAGCCGGGGAGCCCGCGCCCGCAGCAGCAGCCGCAGGAGCAACCGCAGTGGCTCCCTCGGCCGGTGCCGCAGCCGGCTCACGGTCCGGCGGTCCCAAGCGGCTCGTCGCCGTCACCGCCTGCCCCACCGGCATCGCCCACACCTACATGGCCGCCGACTCGCTGGTGGCAGCTGCCAAGGAGGTCGGGGTGGACCTCCAGGTGGAGACTCAGGGATCCTCCGGCGCCAAGCCGCTGGACCCGGCCGTGATCGCAGCCGCCGACGCCGTGATCTTCGCGGTTGACGTTGACGTCCGCGGCAAGGAACGCTTTGCCGGCAAGCCTGTCATCAACGCACCGGTCAAGCGCGGCATCGACGAGCCGGACAAGATGGTCCAGGAAGCACTGGCCGCGGCCGACAACCCCCACGCCCGCCGCGTGCCGCACTTCGGTGCGGAGGAGCAGGCCGAAGCCGAAGCCACCGAAAAGGGCGAGCACATCGGCCAGAAGCTGAAGAAGGCGCTCCTCACGGGCGTCAGCTACATGATCCCGTTCGTGGCTGGCGGTGGTCTGCTGATCGCCCTGGGCTTCCTGATGGGCGGCTACGACATCACGGGCTTCGCGGACAAGATCCTTGCCGAGAACAACCTTGGCAACCTGCCCACCGAATACCCGGCACTGGCATGGGGACCGCTGGGGGCCTACCTCGGCGCCGTGATGTTCAAGATCGGTGCCCTGTCGCTCGGCTTCCTGGTCCCTGCCCTGGCCGGCTACATCGCCTACGCGATCGCCGACCGTCCCGGCATCGCCCCGGGCTTCGTCGCCGGTGCAGTTGCCGGGTTCATGGGAGCCGGCTTCCTGGGCGGCATCGTCGGTGGTCTGCTTGCCGGTTACATCGCGCACCTGATCGGCACCTGGCAGGTGGCCCGTTGGCTGCGCGGCCTGATGCCCGTGGTGATCATCCCGCTGCTGGCTTCCATTGTTGCCTCCGGCCTGATGTTCCTGATCCTTGGCGCACCGATTGTCGGCATCACCAACGGCCTAAACACGTTCCTGTCCGGGCTCACCGGCGCCAGCGCCATCGCCCTTGGCGTCATCCTGGGCCTCATGATGTGCTTCGACCTCGGGGGCCCGGTTAACAAGGTTGCCTACTCTTTCGCCGTCGCCGGCCTGGGTGCCGCAACTATGGACAACCAGGCACCGTGGCAGATCATGGCAGCCGTTATGGCCTCCGGCATGGTCCCGCCGCTGGCCATGGCCCTCGCGTCCACCGTCCTGGACAAGACGCGCTTCAGCCTGGCCGAACGCGAAAACGGCAAGGCCGCCTGGCTGCTGGGCGCATCATTCATCTCCGAAGGCGCCATCCCGTTCGCCGCAGCCGACCCGCTCCGTGTCATCCCCGCCAGCATGCTGGGCGGCGCAGTGACCGGTGCCATCTCTATGGCTTCGGCAGTGGGCTCGAAGGCCCCGCACGGCGGCATCTTCGTCTTCTTCGCCATCGACAACTTCGTGATGTTCGTTGTCTCGATCCTGGTAGGCACCATCGTCACCGCCCTCGCTGTGATCGCGCTGAAGCGCTGGGCCGTCCGCAAGTCCGTTGATACCGTGGAGCCGGTTCCGGTAACTGTCTGACCCGGTTCGGTATCTTTCCAAACCCCTGTCCCGACCTGATATCCAAGGAGCACCCATGTTCGAACGCAACGCCACCATCGCCAGCCGCGTCGGCCTGCACGCCCGCCCGGCCGCCATCTTTGCCGAGGCCGCCGGCGAGTACCCGCACGAGATCACCATTGCCCGCCAGGGCGAGCCGGCCGACGAGGCCATGGACGCCGCCAGCATCCTGTCCCTCATGAGCTTGGGCGCATCGCACGGCGACGTCGTGGTCCTGCGTGCCGAGGGCGACGGCGCCGACACCGCTTTGGACCACCTGGTCCAGATCCTGGAAACCGATCACGACGCCGAGTAACAGTACGGCGCGCGGCACCAGTACCGTGCCGGGTGCCAGTGCCGGCTAGTACGGCAGCACAGCAGTGGCCGGTCCGCTGCGCAACGGTAAGTCCCGCAATAATGCGGGCACGTGGCGCGCGGACCGGCCGCTGTCGTTTAACCCCCGTTGAACCGAGCTAGCCCCCGTTGAACCGAGAGCGGGCTGCGCCTTCTCCTGCCAGCCCTTCGCCCGCTCGGGAAGCATCCTAAGCGAGCTTAGTAAATTCCTTGTTTTAGCCGGATGCCGCGGCTAGCGTGGAAAACGTGGCGACATGCCGTTCACCAGACCCGCAATCGGGGGCACGTTCCCCGGCTGAAAGAGGATGAGACAGTGGCTACTTTGCAGGAAACCATCGAAGTGGACGTTCCTGTGTCCACCGCCTACAACCAGTGGACCCAGTTCGAATCATTTCCGGAGTTCATGAAGGGTGTGGAGTCGGTCGAGCAGGTCGACGAGACGTCCCTGCATTTCCGGACGGACATCGCCGGGGTGAGGCGGGAATACAACGCCCAGATCACCGACCAGCTGCCGGACCGGCGCATCGCGTGGGTCAGCACGGATAAACCGCGCAACGCGGGAACTGTGACCTTCGAACCACTGGGGCCGGACCAGTCCCGGGTCACAGTATCGCTGGAATGGGAGCCGGAGGGGCTGGTGGAGAAGGCAGGGTCGGCAGTCCACGCGGACAGCCGCCAGATCACCGCGGACCTCAAACGGTTCAAGGAGTTCATCGAATCCCGCGGTATTGAAACGGGCGCCTGGCGTTCCGCCGTGGCCCAGGGAGAAGTGGAAAGTACCGATGAAGAGGCAGGGTTCGCAGCGAACGCCCCGAAGCATCCGGCTCCTGGTGCTTCTCCGTCCGCTCCGCCCCACACGCCCACTCCTTCGCCGCAGCGTCCGGCCGGTGTGGACCCTTTCATTGACGACGCCGAACCGTCGGATCCGAGCTAGGCATGCCCGAGAAAAAGAACCCCGGCATCAAGGACCCGAAGCTGTACGAGGAACTCCGTGAAGACGGCGCCTCGAAGCAGAAGGCGGCCCGGATTTCCAATGCCGCAGCCAAGCGGGGACGCTCGGCGGTAGGGCGCAAGGGTGGCAAGTCCGGCGACTATGAAGATTGGACGGTCGACCAGCTCAAGGCCAAAGCCAAGGAAATAGGGCTCACCGGGTACTCGTCCAAGAAGAAGAGCGAGCTCATTTCAGCTCTGAGAAACTCCTGACCGCGGCAGCGATGGGTTACCGCTCCGCCGCCTCAGGCCCCCTTGCGCCGGTTCTTGGCCGGCTCCTTGGCCGCCGGCTCCTTCGCAGCGGTCTTGGTTGCCGTTTTGCTGGGAGCCTTGGCTGCGGGATCCTTGGCCGGGCTCGCTTTGGAAGAACTCGCCCTGGAAGCGGACGAACTGGCTGCCGTGGTTTTGGTACCGGTGCTTTTCGCGGTGGCGGAACGGGACGACGATGCTTTGGCCCGTGTCGTCTTGGCCGGGGCTTCGTCGGAGTCGGCGCCGGCGTCGGAGTCCATGGCCGCGGCACCGCCGCCGGCCCGCTTCTTTTCCAGGCTCCGCTTGAGGGCTTCCATCAGGTCGATCACTTCGCCGGTGCCCGCTTCGGCAGCCTCGGCGCCGAACGTCTGCTCTGTGTCCAAGGACTCGCCTTGCTCGATCTTGGCGTCGATGAGTTTGCGGAGCTGCACCTGGTAATCGTCCGTGAACTGGCCGGGCTCGAAGTCCCCGGCCATCGAGTCCACCAGCGCGGCGGACATCTCGCGCTCCTGCGGAGAGATGCGGACGGTCGTTTCGAGGGCAGGGAAAGCCGCTTCCCTCACTTCGTCCGCCCACAGCAGGGACTGCAGCACCAGGACATCATCGCGGATCCGGAGGGCACCGAGCCTGGTCTTGTCGCGGAGGGCGAACTGCACCACGGCCACGCGGTCCGTGTCCTCCAGGGCCCGGCGGAGGAGGACGTAGGCCTTGGGCGACTTCGAGTCGGGTTCGAGGTAGTAGCTCCGCTCGAACATGATGGGGTCGAGCTGCTCGGACGGCACAAACTGCACCACTTCGATCTCGTGGCTGCTCTCGGCCGGGATGGACTTGAGCTCGTCACGGGTGAGGATTACCGTACGCCCGTCCTCTTCGTAGGCCTTGTCGATATCCGCATAGTCCACGATCTCGCTGCAGACTTCGCAGCGGCGCTGGTAACGGATGCGGCCGCCGTCGGCGTTGTGGACCTGGTGCAGCCCGATGTCGTGGTCCTCAGTGGCGCTGTAGACCTTGACCGGCACGTTGACCAGCCCAAAGGCGATAGCGCCTTTCCAGATGGCTCTCATGGATCAAGTGAACATCAGAGTTGCCCGGAGGTGAAGACCTTTGGCAGGCAGTAGGGAGCGTGTCCGGGTCCAGGGCCGGGAGCTTGTGGTCACCAACCTGGACAAGGTGATGTACCCCGAGACGGGAACCACCAAGGCGGACGTCCTGGCGTACTACGCCGCCGTCGCCCCTGTTCTGATCCCTGCCGCGGCCAATCGGCCGGTTACCCGGAAGCGCTGGGTCAACGGCGTGGGCACGGCCGATGCGCCTGGACAGGTGTTTTTCCAAAAGAACCTGGAAGAGTCCACCCCGGGCTGGATTCCGCGCGCCTCCATCAGCCACAAGGAGCGCAGCAACCAGTACCCCCTGGTCAATGACGCGGCAACGCTGACCTGGCTGGCCCAGATGGGATCGTTGGAGATCCATGTTCCGCAGTGGCGGGTGGATCCGCACGGCAATCCGATGTTCCCCGACCGGCTGGTGCTGGACCTGGACCCTGGTGAAGGCGCCGGCCTGGCTGAGTGCGTGGAGGTGGCCAGGCTTGCCCGTGCCATCCTGAAGGACGTGGGCCTCGATCCCGTGCCGGTAACCAGCGGCAGCAAGGGCATCCATCTGTACGCCGGCCTCGACGGCACGCAAAGCTCGGACCAGATCTCCGAGTTCGCGCACGAACTTGCGCGCGCCCTGGAAGCGGATCATCCGGACCTTGCCGTCAGCGACATGAAGAAGACGCTGCGCACGGGCAAAGTGCTGGTGGACTGGAGCCAGAACAACGCGGCCAAGACCACGATCGTCCCCTACTCCCTTCGGGGCCGGCTGCGTCCCACGGTGGCGGCCCCGCGGACGTGGCGCGAACTCGCCTCCCCCGCCCTGAAGCAACTGGACTATCAGGAAGTTATGCGCCGGGTGAAGGACGGCAAGGACCCGTTCGCTACGGTCTCCGCCGGCGGCCACCTGCACGGCCATCCCGACGGCGGCGGATCCGGTGATCCGCGCGGTGACGGGTCCGGCGGCAGCGCATCCGGGGCCGAGAGCCGGGACGGGGGCGGAAAGCCCGACGGCGGCAGCACGGACCCGCGGCTCGCAAAGTACCGCTCCATGCGGGATCCGGATGCGACTCCCGAGCCGTTCAGCGCGGACGTGCACCGCGCGGACCCGAACGCGGGCACCATCACGGAGCGGTTTGTCATCCAGGAGCACCACGCCAGCAGGCTGCACTACGACTTCCGGCTGGAGCGGGACGGTGTCCTCGTGTCCTGGGCCCTTCCCAAAGGGGTGCCCGTTACTGGAGCGCAAAACCACCTTGCCATCCAGACCGAGGACCATCCCATGGACTACATCGACTTCGAGGGCACCATCCCCAAAGACCAGTACGGGGCGGGAACGGTCACCATCTGGGACCACGGTACCTACGAATGCGACAAATGGATCGCGGGCAAGGAAGTCATCGCCACCCTCACCGGGGCGGAGGGCGGAGGCCTTGGCGGCACAAAGAGGTTCGCCTTGATCCGGACCAGCCGGGACAGCGACAAAGCCGAGCAGGCCCAATGGCTGATCCATCTCATGGACCGCAAGGGGCACGGCGCTCCGGCCGCGGACAAGGAATCCGCAAGCGAGGAATCCGCAGCGAAGAAACAGGAGCCGGAGCGTGTCAGGCCAGCGCCGTCGCCGGCGCCAGCGCGCACCGAGCCCGCACCTGTGGCCCCGGACTTCACCCCGATGCTGGCCGGTTCGGGGACCACGGCGGACCTCCAGGGCCTGGACTGGCAGTTCGAACTGAAGTGGGATGGAATCCGCGCCCTCATCATCGGCGACGCCGACAAAATCCGCCTCATCAGCCGCAACGGCAACGACATGACGGCCAGTTACCCGGAACTCACGGACCGCAAGTGCTGGCCCGAGAAGAGCTTCACCGCCGACGGCGAGATCGTCGCCGTCGGGCCTTCCGGGCGGCCCGATTTCGGGCTGCTGCAGACGCGCATGAAACTGACCAAGCCGGCGGACGTCGCCAAGGCCCGGGCCAGCACCCCGGTGCGGCTGATGGTGTTCGACCTGCTGTCCGACGACGGCGAGGACCTCCGCAGGATGCCGCTGCGGAAGCGCCGGGTGCGCCTGGAGCAGCTTGAGTGGCCCGGCGGCTGCCCTGTGCACCTGTCCGAGGTGCTCGTCCACGACGTCGAGCACATCCTCGAGAGCGCCAAGGAGCTGGGCCTGGAGGGCATTATGGCCAAGCGCGTCGATGGCCGCTACGTCAGCGGCCAGCGCACCCGGTCGTGGCTGAAGCTAAAGTTCGAACGCACGCAGGAAGTGGTGGTGGGCGGCTGGCGGCCCGGAAAGGGTGCGCGGCAGGGCTCTGTGGGCTCGCTGCTGGTAGGCATTCCGGAGGGCTCCGAGCTGCGGTACGTGGGCCGGGTGGGCAGCGGCTTCAGCGACCGTGAGCTGAAGGAACTGCGGCTGCGGATGGATTCCCTGGCCAGGAAGACGTCGCCGTTCACCGAGGTTCCCCGGGAGGACGCGTCCGACGCCAAGTGGGTTACGCCGGGACTGGTGGGCGAAGTTACTTTTGGGGACTGGACAGGCGGCGGCAAGCTCAGGCACCCGGTGTGGCGGGGCTGGCGCCTCGACAAGAACGCGGACCAGATCGTGATGGAGTCTGGCTGACGGGCCCTCCGGCCGGAGACGCACACCCGCAGGACGTCCACACGCCCGCAGGACACGGAAACGGCCGGGGGACACCTGGATTCGGGTGTCCCCCGGCCGTTTCTGTGTCCCCGGGCCGGTCGAGCGTCCTTCGCCGGCAATATCTACGAGGAGTGCGGCATCTGCGGCCGGCCGGTCCGGTGGACTGCGGTCACTGCTGCCTCGTGGCCCACGCGGCCGTGGGCCAGGTCCCGTTCCTTGGGATGGCGCCGCTTGCCGTTTCCGTCCGGCCACTGCTTGCCGCCGTTGGCCGGTCCGGCGGGAGCTGGCATCTCGGGCGCAGGAACCTCGTCCATGGACTCCGCCAAGTGACTGGCGAGCTCCGGTTCGAGCCTTCCCCCAGGATTTATCTCAGCCATTTTTTTACTCTTCCTTTCCGCGTTGAAATGAAGTGTCCGCCAATACGAGGACTGCAGGAATTGCCTGTCTGCAGGGCCTACCAGCGGACTTTTTTCTGGGCAGGGCCTTGCTTTCCGCTGGCATGCGTGGGCTTGTGGCCGTGGGAAACACTTTGCGACGTCGTGCCGCCCCGGGACTTGCTGGCGAGCATTTCCCGTTGGGCGTCGGTCAGCCTGGACTTGATGCCTTGTCCGGAATCCGGAGCCTCTGCCTTGGGGTCGGACGCGGGCTCGGCGCTGTCGGTGTTGGTTTTATCGGTCACGGAAACTCTCCTTGTGATGCGGACTCGGGTGGCTGGTTTGCAGGCGCACAGGCGCTGGATCGCGCTAGGAAAATTACGACGGCGGTTGCCGCGCGGGGATCAACGCTGAGGTGCGTCCCGACTAGCCAGATTGCTGGTGAATACGGTGGGCGGACTGGCCAGCAACTCAACGGCTGACGGCCGGCCGCAGGCCTATCCAAAGATCAGTGTTCCCATGGCTCAACCTTAGGCAGTGATCCGGCCCGTGGGAACCCCCGGTTCGGAAGCATTCAGGACCACGGGGAGGCTCGGGCAGGCTTGCGCTGAAGGGGGAACTGCGGCCCATTGGCGTGCTTTTTGAGCCCGTTCACGAAAAAAGGTTTGATAACGATGCGGCGGGTCTCCGGATGCCAGTGCTGGCGCGGTGAAACAGCCCAAAAGTCTTTCTGTTTTGGGGCTGTATCGACCCTCGAAACCTCGGATCATACGCCACCCAACTCGGAAACGCCATGGATTTCGCGTAAAATCGAAAGCCTGCCCGGAGCGGGGCAGCTACAAGTCGCAAGCAAATGACCTCCACAGGAGAAGCCCAAATGCCCACAGACCGAAGCATGACCGACTCTTCAGCAGGCGTGGACAACGCCCGCGGAACCGACAGTATTATGCCCCCGGGCGTTTTGCCCCAAGGGGTTGCGCCCCAAAGCGCCAAGAAGCCGAGGCTGCTGCCTCGCCGCAGGCTCAAAGTCTCCGATGTCAACGTCGTCAACCAGCCGATGCTCAAGAAAGCACTCGGCGGCACCATCGTGGGTAACACCATGGAGTGGTACGACGTCGGTGTGTTCGGCTACCTGATCACCACCATGGGACCGGTGTTCCTGCCGGAATCCGATCCGTCCACGCAGACGCTGTTCCTACTGGGCACTTTTGCCGCGACCTTCATCGCGCGCCCGCTTGGCGGAGTGATCTTCGGATGGCTCGGTGACAAGGTTGGCCGCCAGAAGGTCCTGGCAGCAACCCTGATGCTTATGGCGGCCAGCACGTTTGCCATCGGCCTTCTCCCCGGCTACGCGCAGATCGGCCTGTGGGCGGCCGCCCTGCTGGTGCTGCTGAAGATCGTGCAGGGCTTCTCCACCGGCGGCGAATATGCCGGTGCCACCACTTTTGTCAGTGAATACGCCCCGGACAAGCGCCGCGGCTTCTTCGCGAGCTTCCTGGACCTCGGAAGCTACCTGGGCTTTGCCATGGGTGCCGCGCTCGTTTCGGCCCTTCAACTGACCATGGGCCAGGCTGCCATGGAGGAATGGGGCTGGCGCCTTCCGTTCCTGCTCGCCGGTCCCCTCGGCCTCGTCGCTGTCTATTTCCGGAGCAAGATTGAGGAGTCCCCGCAGTTCCAGGCGACCCTGGACGCGCAGGAGGAACTCAGCAAGGACGCCGCCAAGGCCGACGACGCCGGGTCCAAGGGTCCGGTGGGCGTTCTTAAGGCGAACTGGCGGCCCATTATCGTGGCCATGATCCTGGTGGCCGCGGCCAACACCGCCGGCTACGCGCTGACGTCCTACATGCCGACGTACCTCACCGACGCGAAGGGCTACGACCCCGTCCACGGTACGTTGCTGACCATCCCCGTGCTGGTAGTCATGAGCCTGTGCATTCCGTTGACTGGAAAGCTCTCCGACCGCATCGGCCGCCGGCCCGTCCTGTGGATCGGCGCCGTGAGCACCATCGTGCTGGCCGCACCCGCGTTCCTCCTGATCGGCATCGGCAGCATCTGGTCCACTTTGGCCGGCCTGGCCCTCGTGGCCTTCCCGGTCACTTTCTACGTGGCGAACCTGGCCTCGGCCCTGCCTGCCCAGTTCCCCACGGCCAGCCGCTACAGCGCCATGGGAATCGCGTACAACTTCTCCGTGGCGATCTTCGGCGGCACCACGCCGTTCGTTGTGGCGGCGCTGATCAAGGCGACCGGCAACGACATGATGCCCGCGTACTACCTGATGGCCACCTCGGCCGTCGGCGCCGTCGCGATCTACTTCCTGAAGGAATCCGCCAACCGTCCCCTGCCGGGTTCCATGCCCAGCGTGGACACCAAGGCTGAGGCCCAGGAGCTGGTGGCCACCCAGGATGAGAACCCGCTGATCAACCTGGATGAGCTGCCGTTCGAGGATGAACTGCCGTTCGATGATGAACTGCCGTTCGATGATGAGCTGCCGGAGACCGGAAAGGTGCCTGCAAGGGTCTGATTTTCCAGTCCGTAGCCCCGCCCGGTGAGGCCTGCTTTGCATGATGTTTCTTTGCGACATCGTGCAAAGCAGGCCTCTCGCGTGTCTGGCACACTTTTAAGGTCCGGCTGCAAGGAAGAGAGGACGCGCCCCGTGACCAATGTCTTCCTGAGGCACCTCCGGGCCCTGCACAGCCTTGGTCCCGCCAACAACGATCACCTGTCAGCGCTTCGCGTCGCCGTGAGCGTTGCTGTTCCGTCACTGGCCCTCCTCGTCCTCGGACGCCCGGACCTGATCATCTACGCCGTCTTCGGCGCGCTGACCGGGATGTACGGACGCTCCGAGCCCCACCAGCTCCGCCTCACGCATCAGGCGCAGGCCGCACTGGTCCTGCTCAGCGGGGTTGGCGTGGGCGTTTTCCTGTCCGTCAACCACCTTCATTCCTGGTGGCTGGTGGGTGTGGAAGCCGTGCTGGCGGGTGCCGGCTCGGTGTTCTCCGACAGGGTGAACCTGAAGCCGAACGGCCCCTTCTTCGGCATCCTGGCCCTGGGTGCCTGCGCGTCGGTCCCCACGACGGTTCCCTGGTTTGCCGCGCTGCTGATCGCGGCTGCCTCAGCGGCGTTTTCAATGGTTGTCGGGTTTGGCGGCTGGATCCGCGGCCGGACATGGCAACCGGGAGCGGCACGTTCTGCCCGGCCGTTGAACGGCCCCCGCAGGCAGGCGGCCATAATCCACGCGGCACGCTACATCCTGGCGGTAGGGGCGGCCGGCGCAATCGGTGTTCTCAGCGGCAGCGGCCACCCGCACTGGGCCATGGCCGCGGCAGCGGTGCCGCTGGCGGGCGCCGACCTGCCCAGCAGCGTGCACCGCGGGCTCCACCGCATGGTGGGGACCTTCCTCGGTCTGGTGATCGTCGCCGTCGTGCTCTTTCCGGCCCCGTGGGCCCCGCAGGGATGGTTTCCCGGAGCGCAGGCGGCGGCCCTGGCGGTGCTGGTTATCGTGTTCCAGTTCACCACCGAGCTGTTCGTGACCCGGCATTACGGGCTGGCCATGGTGTCCTTTACGCCCGTGATCCTGTTGATGACGCAGCTCGCGGCCCCGGCGGATCCATACGTCCTCATCATGGAACGTGCCGTGGAAACCGTGGTGGGCGCGGTGATCGGAATCCTGGTCATTGTGCTGGTCCGGCGCCGGACATTGAAGGCGGTCGGGCTACTGCAGGGGCCGCTTCGGCGGACCTGACGTGAGCCGGGCGGGCAGCATGCGGGCTACCGTCGCCACCACCTTGTAGCGCTTCGTCGGAATGGACACCGACCGGCCGTGCTCGTTGTCCGCCAAGCCCTCCCGGACCACGCGGTCCGCGTGCAGCCAGAGCCAGCGCGGCGCCACGGACTTGTCCATGCCCATGCGGTCGTGGAATTCAGTGTGGGTGAAGCCCGGGCACACCGCCGTCACCTTCACTCCGTGCCCGGCGTAGGCCAGGTTGGCCCAGCGGCTGAACGTCACCTGCCAGGCCTTCGCCGCCGAGTAAGTGCCCCGGTTCGCAAACGCCGCCACGCTGGCCACGTTGATGATCCGTCCCGAACGGCGTGCCAGCATTCCCTGCAGCGCCGCATGGCACAACTCCAGGGGCGTCTGGACATGCAGCCGGAGATGCCTGCGCTCCTCCTCCACGGTGTTCTCCTCAAAGGAGCGAAGCAGCCCGATCCCCGCGTTGTTGACCAGGATTTCCACCGGGCGCGCCGGATCGGAAAGGCGTTCGACGACGGCCGCCACCCCGGCGTCGTCGGTCAAGTCTGCGGACAGCACCTCCGCTGTGATGCTGTAGTTGTTCTCGAGTTCGTGCGCGGCTGCCCGCAGCCGGTCCCCGTCCCGGGCGACCAGCACCACATGGTGGCCCTCTTCGGCGAGCTGCCGGGCAAACTCGGCGCCAAGGCCCGAGGTGGCGCCGGTGATCAGGGCTGTGGGTCCGGGAGCTGGTTGCGTCATGGCAGAAGCCTAGCCGTGCCGGCCCGTCCGCGCAGCGGTCGGGCCGGCTTCCCGGCTGTCTTGCCGAAGCGGTAGCGGCGGGATCCAGGGCTTCCTAGGAGCCTGCTGAATTAATCGCGAGCGTCAAGGCGCGTCGGCTGGACTGGCGCGGCTGGTGGTTAAGACTGGTCTTATGCAGGGACGCGAGGACGCGCAGCGCGGGTATTTGGATGT
>NZ_JAGGPP010000038.1 GCF_018613755.1 Arthrobacter sp. ISL-72 | reverse complement strand
GTGAAACGCCGTATCGGTGAGCCCGTACCCGCACGCGGCCTTCCAGCGCAGGTCGTACGTCAAAGCCTCCGCCGCTTCGCGGTCAGAAAGACCCTGCAACGCCTGCAGCACCAGCACCGATCCGATCACGGGTGCCGGAACTGAAGGGCGGCCCCGCCGTGACGGGAAGAGGTCCTCCATCATTGAATCGGGAAACAACCGGCCCCGATGCCCGGCCAGAAAAGCGAACACACTGCCCGGAGCCAACAACTCCCCGGCCAGTGCCTCCACATCCAAATACCCGCGCTGCGCGTCCTCGCGTCCCTGCATAAGACCAGTCTTAACCACCAGCCGCGCCAGTCCAGCCGACGCGCCTTGACGCTCGCGATTAATTCAGCAGGCTCCTAGGGCGTGTCTCCTAAATCAGTGGTCAACTGGCTGGAATGCTTGATGGTGTCGCGAACATCTGTACTGAGTGATAGCCAGTGGTCCCGGATCGAGCCGTTGCTGCCGAGCTCGGAACGGGCGGCGCGGCCGCCCGTTCCGAGGCCACCGCCAGGTTGTAGAAGGCATCATTTACCGGTACCGGTGCGGGATCGCCTGGCGGGACCTTCCGTCGGAGTTCGGTCCGTGGCACACAGTTTGGAAGCGGCACCGCCGTTTCGCCTCCGACGGGACCTGGGACCGGATCCACGCCAGGCTTCTGGCCGAAGCGGACGCCGCCGGTCAGATCGACTGGACAGTTTCGGTGGACTCGACCATCAACCGAGCCCACCAGCACGGGACGAACCTTCCCGCACCACAGGGGGAACTCCCGAATTACAAGAAACTGTTTGCTGAACCTCCCGACCACGCCATCGGCCGATCCCGCGGCGGCCTAGGCACCAAGATCCATCACGCCTGCGACGGCAAAGGCCGGCCGTTGGCGATGATTCTTGGCCCCGGACAGGGCGGCGACTCGCCCATGTTCCCCGTGGTCATGGAAGCAGTACGGGTGCCTCGGCTTGGTGGTGGCCGCGCCAGAACCCGGCCTGATGCCGTGATGGGTGATAAGGCGTACTCGTCGCGGGCGAACCGGTCGCTGTTGCGCGAACGGGGCATCAAAGCGGTCATCCCGGAACCCTCCGACCAGATCGGGCACCGCAAACGCCGCGGATCACGCGGCGGTCGCCCGGTGAACTTCGACTCCGAGACCTACAAAGGCCGCAACACTGTCGAGCGGTCCTTCAGCCTCTTCAAACAGTGGCGCAGCATTGCCACCCGCTACGACAAACCCGCACTGACCTACCGCGCCGGCGTCGTCCTCTACGCCGTCGCCATCTGGCTACGCCAATAAGGAGACACGCCCTAGCCGCTTCCAGCTGCTCTAGGCCGGACAGCATCAGGGATTGTTTTCACGGCAAGAATACAAGTGCGAGAATGCCACCCGTGGCGTTTCGCTTGCCCCCTATGGATCCGCGGGCTCCCCCCGACCACGTCGTGCCTTCCCGGGATATAAACGCACCACCGGCTCGAGGGCATGTGCGATCAAGATGCCGGCCACCAAACCCCATCCAGCGCCTATACAAGCAGCGTTAATCGAACTCTTCAAGGAAAGATGTGCCATTGGGAGCCTTTCCCCCAACTCAGGCTGCCGAAAGGCAGGTTATCGGAAAGCAGTCGCCAGGGCAGCACCGCTTTCCGCGAGCCACGGCGCCCGGTCCTCGTCATCCAACGGGTGCCACTGGCCATTTTCACCTTGTTGGCCGGCGGGTGAAAGCCGTCGCTGTCGAAGAACGGGACGCCCAGCCGCTCCCCAGCAGGGAACCGACTGTTGACTTCCCGCAGCCGGAAACGCCCGTCACCACCAGAGGCGGTATTTTCCTGGTCATGACTCGTGAGTGATGACAGGGTCGATCTGCAGCGAGCCGTCGGCAAGAGCGGCGATGACGTCGTCGATTTCGTCGTTGAAGCGGAACGAGCCCTTGAGTTCGAGTTCTCTGGTGATGGCACGGCGATGATCGCGTCAGCGTCGCCGGCGGTGATCACTTCGTCCGCCCCGACGGCCGCGGCGATGTCCAGGGGTTTGGCGTGCAGGTCGACGGCGACAATCCGGGCCGCGCCGGCCCGCTTCAGCACCGCTACCGCCAGCGCGCCGATGGGGCCGCTGCCGATCACGAGCGCGGTCTTGCCCGCCCCATCACCCGCCCTTGCCACCGCGTGCCAGGCCACCGATGCCGGCTCGATCAGCGCTGCGGTCCGGAGGTCCAGTCCCGCCGGCAACGTCCGCAGCATCCTGGAAGGCAAATTCACGTACCGGGCAAACGCGCCGTCAGTATGCGGGAACCGTGCCGCGCTGCCCAGGTAAGTGCAGCCAGAGGACAGGTTCGGACGGTCGTCCAGGTAATGGACGTCCCCCGCGCCGGGACCCGGCGTGGCAGGGTGGACTGCCACCGGAGATCCCGGGGCGGGACCCGTTCCGTCCGCGGCCCGGACTACAAGCCCCGAAATCTCGTGCCCCAGCACCAGTGGCGCCTTCAGGATGGATTCCCCCGCCGCGCCGTGGAGCCAGTAGTGCAGGTCGGAGCCACAGATTCCGCCGTAAGAGACTCGACGACGGCCTGGTTCGGGGCGGGTGCCGCGATCGGCAAGTGGTCCACCCTCAGGTCACCGGCGGCGTGGGCCACGGCGGGACCGGACCCAGGCAGCGCTGTAAAAGTCGCCATCAGACCACCACCGTCATTCCGCCGTCGATTAAAATGGTCTGACCGTTCATAAAGTCCGAGCCGTCCGACGCCAGCCACACCGCGGGGCCGGCAAGGTCCTGGACGGTCCCCCATCTGTTCGCCGGGGTCCGGCCCAAAATCATCTCGGTGTGGAGCCCGGAGCTATGCCATTGATCTGCAAACCCGAGGCAGCCCACTCGGCTGTTATGGCACGGGTCAGGTTCCGCAGTCCGCCCTTCGCTGCAACATACGGTGCAATGGTGGGACGGGCCAGGTCTGTCTGGACCGAGCAAATGTTGATGATCTTCCCGTGCCCGCGCGGGATCATAAACCGCGCGGCTTCGCGTCCCACCAGAAAGGCGCGGGTGAGGTCCCTGCTGATGACCCGTTCCCAGTCCGCCACGTCCAGGTCCAGCATCGGCACCCGGTGCTGTATTCCCGCGTTGTTCACCAGGATTTCCAGGGGGCCAACATTCTCCTCGACCCACGCCACGCCCCTTGCGGCCTCAGCATCCTTCGCCACGTCAAAAGCGCAGCTGTGGATCCGGCCAGGCGCAAAATCCCCCGCGAGGGCAACTTCGGCAGCTTTCAGACGCTCGGCGTTAATCCCGTTCAGCACCACCGTGGCTCCGGCGTCCGCCAAAGCGCGGGCCAGGGCATTGCCGACCCCCGGGTGTGGACAGTGTCAACACCCCTTTGGCCGGACCAAGGCGCGGTGATCCTGCTCTGCTTGGCCCGCAGGAAGCAGCGAACCAAGGAAGATCCTGGAAGACAATCTCGCTTGGTCGTGTCGTCAACACAGCCCTTGCCCATGAATGAGTGATGGCCAACAACGGCCATCAGAACAAGCCAGAAAAGAGTATGGATAACCCCATATCCCAGCAGGCGGAGGGCCCACCAGCCAGGACCCTGACCCCGCCACCCACACAACTTCACAGGCCACCGCGGCGCCAGGCACATCCCGCGGCCAGTGTCAGAGGGACCCGCGGAGGGTCAATGTACACACATTAAAAGCAAAACCCCCTCTGACGAGGGGGAATACGTGCCCGAGGTGGGACTCGAACCAGCCTCTTCCCCTGCGAATCCGCCGCTCCGCCGAAAACCTCCCCAGTCCGGCCCAGTCCGACGCCGGTACAACCGACTCCGAAGCCCCGGGTGTGGACACTGTCCACACCCTCTTTTGTAAGCATTTGATGTAGTGCCTAGCGAACTGCCGCCGCCCTTCGCTCCGTGAGAGTTCCGCTCCAACGCACGCCATCTCTCCGCCTCGCGTCACCGTTGTCCGGTGCCAGCCGGAGTCCGACGCATACGTGAATGCGCTATTTCACCGGCGAAATACCGTCACTGCCCACGTTCGCCGCCCGTGCATGCCCAACGCTGCGCACGCTTCGGGCCCATCCCCCGGGCCGTTTCCCTCCTCGCTGGCAGAGAGGTCATCATGCGCTCAGTGGGCAGCTGAGAGGACGAAAGTGCGTCGCAGTGAACGGGACTCCAGGCCTCGGTCGCAATCAGGGTCTTGCACTGCCGAGCACGAAAAGCGGGCCGGCGAACGGGTTGGTCCCTCCCCAAGCCCTGCGGCGTCATACATCCCGCGGCCGACGATGCCGACCACGATGCCGGCCACGAGCTCGTCGTAGAAATCCTTGTCGGGGCCGTGCATCGCGAAGTTGTGCCCGCCGTCGTAGCTCCACGCGCCGCCCATCACCCGGTAGCGCAGGCGCTCTCCGCCCCTGCCCAGGCCGCACCCGGGCCTGTCGTCAGGGCCGGTAATGAACCCCGTCAACGGACGTGGTGATGGACGCGATAACCTGGCCCATCAGGCGCCCGGCATGTCCTGCGTCGCCACGCTGCCCGCGCGCTCGTAGACCAGCGACACTGCCCCCTTCGGGAAGGTGCGCGCCGGCTCGGCGAGGCGGAAGGAGGCGGGGACGGTCCCGGCCTCGAAGATGCGCTTGCCCTGCCCGAGGATGATCGGATAGAGCCAGAGGTGGAGGCGGTCGAGCACGTCCGCCGCCAGCAGCGACCGGATGAGGACGCCGCTGCCGAACATGTGCACCTCGTCGAACTCTTCACGGAGCCGGCCCGCTGCCGCTGCATTTGGCAGCACCTTGGTGCCCGCCCACGCCGGAGCAACCAGTGAATTGGAGACGACGAACTTGGGCACCCGGTTGAGCGTGCCGCCGATCTCGTCGGACTGGTGCGGCCAGTAGGCCGCGAAAATGTCGTAGGTCTTCCGACCGAGGAGCAGGGCGTCGATGCGGCCAATCTCCTCGCCGATGGCAGCGCCGGCCTCGTCATCGGACACCGGCGCCTGCCAGCCACCGAAGGCGAATCCGCCCGCGGTATCTTCTTCGCTGCCGCCCGGCGCCTGATAGACGCCGTCGAGGGTGACAAACAGGTTGGCGACGATGATTCCCACGCGCCCATTCTGGAACAGGGTCTAATCGCTGTCCATAGCCAGCGGCCGTGACAGACTGGTGCCATGCTGCTCGACGAGCTCGTGAGGACCTCGGAAGCCGTCGCGGCCACCCGCTCCCGGCTCGCCAAGGTCAACGAACTGGCAGGTCTGCTGCTCCGGCTCGACCCCGCGGACATCCCGACGGCGGTCGGCTTGCTCACCGCCAGGCCACGCCAGGGCCGAGTCGGGATCGGCTGGAGCGGCATGAGGGCGGCCAGGGGCGAGCCCGCTCCTGAGCCGAACCTCACTATCGCCCACCTCGACGCTGCCTTGGACCGGCTGCTGGCAGCCGCAGGCGCTGGCTCGACCGTGGAACGCGCCGCCACCCTTCGGACTCTGATGGCGGCAGCCACCGAGCGAGAGCAGGCCTTCATCGCCGGCGTGCTGCTCGGAGAACTTCGTACCGGAGCACTCGAAGGCGCACTGACGGATGCGGTCGCCCGCGCCGCCGGCCGTCCGGTCGAGGCCGTACGCCGCGCCGCGATGCTCTCCGGCGATCTCGGCGGGACCGCCCTGCTGGCGATCACGGGCACCGCGGCCC
>NZ_JAGGPP010000037.1 GCF_018613755.1 Arthrobacter sp. ISL-72 | reverse complement strand
GTTGTTTTTCAGCTGGTTTCAAATTTTGTGCAGCCGTTTGTTCCCGTTTTCCCGGGTTCGGTGGTTGTGTCTGTTTTACTTCAACGGAGAGTTTGATCCTGGCTCAGGATGAACGCTGGCGGCGTGCTTAACACATGCAAGTCGAACGATGATCCCCAGCTTGCTGGGGGGATTAGTGGCGAACGGGTGAGTAACACGTGAGTAACCTGCCCTTAACTCTGGGATAAGCCTGGGAAACTGGGTCTAATACCGGATATGACTCCTCATCGCATGGTGGGGGGTGGAAAGCTTTTTGTGGTTTTGGATGGACTCGCGGCCTATCAGCTTGTTGGTGAGGTAATGGCTCACCAAGGCGACGACGGGTAGCCGGCCTGAGAGGGTGACCGGCCACACTGGGACTGAGACACGGCCCAGACTCCTACGGGAGGCAGCAGTGGGGAATATTGCACAATGGGCGCAAGCCTGATGCAGCGACGCCGCGTGAGGGATGACGGCCTTCGGGTTGTAAACCTCTTTCAGTAGGGAAGAAGCGAAAGTGACGGTACCTGCAGAAGAAGCGCCGGCTAACTACGTGCCAGCAGCCGCGGTAATACGTAGGGCGCAAGCGTTATCCGGAATTATTGGGCGTAAAGAGCTCGTAGGCGGTTTGTCGCGTCTGCCGTGAAAGTCCGGGGCTCAACTCCGGATCTGCGGTGGGTACGGGCAGACTAGAGTGATGTAGGGGAGACTGGAATTCCTGGTGTAGCGGTGAAATGCGCAGATATCAGGAGGAACACCGATGGCGAAGGCAGGTCTCTGGGCATTAACTGACGCTGAGGAGCGAAAGCATGGGGAGCGAACAGGATTAGATACCCTGGTAGTCCATGCCGTAAACGTTGGGCACTAGGTGTGGGGGACATTCCACGTTTTCCGCGCCGTAGCTAACGCATTAAGTGCCCCGCCTGGGGAGTACGGCCGCAAGGCTAAAACTCAAAGGAATTGACGGGGGCCCGCACAAGCGGCGGAGCATGCGGATTAATTCGATGCAACGCGAAGAACCTTACCAAGGCTTGACATGGGCCGGACCGGGCTGGAAACAGTCCTTCCCCTTTGGGGCCGGTTCACAGGTGGTGCATGGTTGTCGTCAGCTCGTGTCGTGAGATGTTGGGTTAAGTCCCGCAACGAGCGCAACCCTCGTTCCATGTTGCCAGCGCGTAATGGCGGGGACTCATGGGAGACTGCCGGGGTCAACTCGGAGGAAGGTGGGGACGACGTCAAATCATCATGCCCCTTATGTCTTGGGCTTCACGCATGCTACAATGGCCGGTACAAAGGGTTGCGATACTGTGAGGTGGAGCTAATCCCAAAAAGCCGGTCTCAGTTCGGATTGGGGTCTGCAACTCGACCCCATGAAGTCGGAGTCGCTAGTAATCGCAGATCAGCAACGCTGCGGTGAATACGTTCCCGGGCCTTGTACACACCGCCCGTCAAGTCACGAAAGTTGGTAACACCCGAAGCCGGTGGCCTAACCCCTTTACGGGGAGGGAGCTGTCGAAGGTGGGACTGGCGATTGGGACTAAGTCGTAACAAGGTAGCCGTACCGGAAGGTGCGGCTGGATCACCTCCTTTCTAAGGAGCACCTACAACCGTCTTGCCTCATGTATGTGAGTGTGGAGGGGTTGTCAGGAGTACGCCCGTTGCGCAGACGCAAGTTCTGCGGCGGGTGCTCACGGGTGGAATATCAACAAATAGCGGCCGGCAGTTTTTTCCCTGACCCAGTACGGATGCTCTTCACTTGTGGAGGTGTCCTGGAACGGTCCCGGGGGGAGGGGTGTTGGTTTAGTGTTTGGCACACTGTTGGGTCCTGAGGCAACAGGACCATGGCGCCGGGTGGTTTCCTTCGGGGGATGGCCGGGTGGTGTGGGTTTTGTGTGTTTCTGGTTTCCTGGCTGCAGCGATCATGCATGTATCGGCCTTTGCGGGTTGTGTGTGTGGGGTGTGTGGTACGGGGTTGTTGTTTGAGAACTACATAGTGGACGCGAGCATCTTTTATAAGAAGCAATTTCCAAGAATATGAACCTGGATCTGGCTGCGCGTGATGATGGCTGTCCTTCGGGGTGGTGGTTGTTGGGTGTGGTTGGTTTTCGTGGTTCTCTCGAAAAAATGTTTTTTGATCTTTTGTGGTCAAGTTTTTAAGAGCACACGGTGGATGCCTTGGCATTAGGAGCCGAAGAAGGACGTAGGAATCTGCGATAAGCCTGGGGGAGTCGATAACCGGACTGTGATCCCAGGGTGTCCGAATGGGGAAACCCCGCCAGGGACGCGAGTTGCCTGGTGACCCGCATCTGAACACATAGGGTGCGTGGAGGGAACGCGGGGAAGTGAAACATCTCAGTACCCGCAGGAAGAGAAAACAATAGTGATTCCGTTAGTAGTGGCGAGCGAACGCGGATCAGGCTAAACCGTTCCATGTGTGATAGCCGGCGGGCGTTGCATGGTCGGGGTTGTGGGACTTTCCATACCATCTCTGCCGGGGTGGTGGGGTGTGAAGTGCAGGCATAGGTGAACGGTCTTGAAAGGCCGGCCAGAGAGGGTGTGAGCCCCGTAACCGTAATGTTGTGCACCGCCCGGGAGGTATCCCAAGTAGCACGGGGCCCGAGAAATCCCGTGTGAATCTGTCAGGACCACCTGATAAGCCTAAATACTCCCTAATGACCGATAGCGGACCAGTACCGTGAGGGAAAGGTGAAAAGTACCCCGGGAGGGGAGTGAAACAGTACCTGAAACCGTGTGCTTACAATCCGTCGGAGCCAGTCTGATTCTGGTGACGGCGTGCCTTTTGAAGAATGAGCCTGCGAGTTAGTGTTACGTCGCGAGGTTAACCCGTGTGGGGCAGCCGTAGCGAAAGCGAGTCTGAATAGGGCGTTGCAGTGGCGTGATCTAGACCCGAAGCGAAGTGATCTACCCATGGCCAGGTTGAAGCGACGGTAAGACGTCGTGGAGGACCGAACCCACTTCAGTTGAAAATGGAGGGGATGAGCTGTGGGTAGGGGTGAAAGGCCAATCAAACTTCGTGATAGCTGGTTCTCCCCGAAATGCATTTAGGTGCAGCGTTGCGTGTTTCTTACCGGAGGTAGAGCTACTGGATGGCTAATGGGCCCTACAAGGTTACTGACGTCAGCCAAACTCCGAATGCCGGTAAGTGAGAGCGCAGCAGTGAGACTGTGGGGGATAAGCTTCATAGTCGAGAGGGAAACAGCCCAGACCACCAACTAAGGCCCCTAAGCGTGTGCTAAGTGGGAAAGGATGTGGAGTTGCGAAGACAACCAGGAGGTTGGCTTAGAAGCAGCCATCCTTAAAAGAGTGCGTAATAGCTCACTGGTCAAGTGATTCCGCGCCGACAATGTAGCGGGGCTCAAGTACACCGCCGAAGTTGTGGCATTCACATATTATCCAAGCCTTTGTGGTTCAGGAGTGTGGATGGGTAGGGGAGCGTCGTGTGGGCAGTGAAGTCGCGGTGTAAACCAGCGGTGGAGCCTACACGAGTGAGAATGCAGGCATGAGTAGCGAAAGACGGGTGAGAAACCCGTCCGCCGAATGATCAAGGGTTCCAGGGTCAAGCTAATCTGCCCTGGGTAAGTCGGGACCTAAGGCGAGGCCGACAGGCGTAGTCGATGGACAACGGGTTGATATTCCCGTACCGGCGAAAAACCGCCCATGCCAAGCAGGGGATACTAACCGCCCGAAACCTGCCCGACACCCCTTGTGGGTGAAGGGTTTTGGTGGAGCGCGGGACCTGATCCTGGGAGGTAAGCGTATTAACAGGTGTGACGCAGGAAGGTAGCCGAGCCGGGCGATGGTTGTCCCGGTCCAAGGATGTAGGGCGAACGGTAGGCAAATCCGCTGTTCATGATGCCTGAGACCTGACGGGACCCCCGTATGGGGGGATTCGGTGATCCTATGCTGCCTAGAAAAGCATCGACGCGAGGTTTTAGCCGCCCGTACCCCAAACCGACACAGGTGATCAGGTAGAGAATACTAAGGCGATCGAGAGAATTATGGTTAAGGAACTCGGCAAAATGCCCCCGTAACTTCGGGAGAAGGGGGGCCCCAACCTTGAACACCACTTGCTGGTGGGAGGGGATCGGGGCCGCAGAGACCAGGGGGAAGCGACTGTTTACTAAAAACACAGGTCCGTGCGAAGTCGCAAGACGATGTATACGGACTGACTCCTGCCCGGTGCTGGAAGGTTAAGAGGACCGGTTAGCCTCACGGCGAAGCTGAGAATTTAAGCCCCAGTAAACGGCGGTGGTAACTATAACCATCCTAAGGTAGCGAAATTCCTTGTCGGGTAAGTTCCGACCTGCACGAATGGAGTAACGACTTCCCCGCTGTCTCAACCATAAACTCGGCGAAATTGCAGTACGAGTAAAGATGCTCGTTACGCGCAGCAGGACGGAAAGACCCCGAGACCTTTACTATAGTTTGGTATTGGTGTTCGGAGTGGCTTGTGTAGGATAGGTGGGAGACGTTGAAGCCCGGACGCCAGTTCGGGTGGAGTCATCGTTGAAATACCACTCTGGTCACTTTGGACATCTAACTTCGGCCCGTAATCCGGGTCAGGGACAGTGCCTGATGGGTAGTTTAACTGGGGCGGTTGCCTCCTAAAAAGTAACGGAGGCGCCCAAAGGTTCCCTCAGCCTGGTTGGCAATCAGGTGTCGAGTGTAAGTGCACAAGGGAGCTTGACTGTGAGAGAGACATCTCGAGCAGGGACGAAAGTCGGGACTAGTGATCCGGCGGTACATTGTGGAATGGCCGTCGCTCAACGGATAAAAGGTACCTCGGGGATAACAGGCTGATCTTGCCCAAGAGTCCATATCGACGGCATGGTTTGGCACCTCGATGTCGGCTCGTCGCATCCTGGGGCTGGAGTAGGTCCCAAGGGTTGGGCTGTTCGCCCATTAAAGCGGTACGCGAGCTGGGTTTAGAACGTCGTGAGACAGTTCGGTCCCTATCCGCTGCGCGCGCAGGAAATTTGAGAAGGGCTGTCCTTAGTACGAGAGGACCGGGACGGACGAACCTCTG
Source organism: Arthrobacter sp. ISL-72 (assembly GCF_018613755.1). GTDB lineage: Bacteria > Actinomycetota > Actinomycetes > Actinomycetales > Micrococcaceae > Arthrobacter. Next base: position 393 of record NZ_JAGGPP010000037.1, on the reverse strand, counting down.
GTGTGTCAGTTGTACTGCCAAGTGCACCGCTGATTAGCTACGTTCGGATGGGATAACCGCTGAAAGCATCTAAGCGGGAAGCTCGCTTCGAGATGAGATTTCCATACACCTTGTGTGTGAGAGGCCCCCAGCCAGACCACTGGGTTGATAGGCCGGATGTGGAAGCGAGGACTAACGACTCGTGAAGCTGACCGGTACTAATAGGCCGATAACTTACACCACACACTCTTCCCCGTGAACGGGATTCAAAAGCTGTTCACACCCGGGGAAGGGTAAAAGAAACAAGACTGCTTGCGTCCACTATGTGGTTCCCAACCAACAAACCCGTTCCCGGGCGCGTTGCACGGAACCAAAACCATAACTGAATACAACACCACAATGTTGTAACCACAA
>NZ_JAGGPP010000036.1 GCF_018613755.1 Arthrobacter sp. ISL-72 | reverse complement strand
CAACACCGTCGCGCGGGAGATCATCGAGAAGCACCCCTCCCGCGCCACTCGACGATTCGATTGGCGGCACCCCGCCAGCCAGCACATCGAGGATCTGGGGTAAGTAGAGCTGACGACGTGCCATTGGATGAGCCAGCAACGCGTGGTCCTGCCCTCACCGGGATGCTTGCATGGTTCTGCCGGCAGCAGGAGATCGACAATCACCGCCGCAGCAGCACTCCCACTCGCGGTGAGGCGATCGACGCGACAGGAATGCAATTCGGGAGAAACTCGGCCCAGAGCTTCCTTCGAGTGCCTCAGGGGTGCCCGGAACAGTGCTTTTGGTTGGACCGCGCCGTTGCTGACTCTCTAGCTCCATCCATGCGAGCGTCGCCTGGATACAGCAAAGAGCATCACAGGACGCCCTTTCAGGGTCTGCGGATGCCCAATGGCGTGTGCTCATTGGCAGGGGGATCATCCCGGGAAAAATGCTCTTGCATTGACTGTTGAATCCATCCGACGGTCATGCAGGATGCTTTTCGAGCTCAAAGCAGGGGCCAGCTCAGGCTGGCCTGACGCGCGAAAGCCCAGATCTATCTGAACCATCATTTCGGTCAGAGGACGTCCTTTGAGATCGCAGAGCCCGCCACCTGCGTCACCCCGAGGGCCGCATTCGGAGGACGTACCGTTGTGGGAAAGGATGCGGATGCATAGCGACGACGCTTCGTCTACGTCACCCGTGCCAGTTCTCCACCAGCGTGAGCTCTCGATATCGGCTGTTGAAGCGCCAGGGGCCGTTCACCGGTAGCGGCGCGCACCATTCTGATCGAATTCGGTCCCCTTCCATCGCAAGAAGCCATCAACGCGTGCAGCGCTTCTCAATCATCTGAGTCCGAGCACGTAAGAGCTGATCATGCGTGCGTCTTCCCGCGCTCTCCGGCACGCCTTTGGTTGGGTTGCCCTCGTTCTAATAGTCCTTAGACCATTGCTACTAGCCCTCGAGTATCTTAGATTTAAGATACTCGAATCAAAGAGGCATCGGGTTGGGCGAGAGCACCGCTTGCCAGCCTAACGGCACGAAGGGGGAATCTGAAATGACCCGCGAAGAAGCGTATGCAAGCTGCCCTCCCGACTCCTACGTGGAGTTCTACGGCAGCCAATGGCTCGTCGTCCCGTTCGCGCCAGTCCAGCAGCCTTAATTCTTTGTTTGCACCCCCTGCAGGGTAGCGCGGCCCTAAATCTGACCCGTGCCGCATCAAATCATTTCCTTGGAGCTCGAAGAAACGAAGCAAGTCTCGTACAGCAGTGGCAGGAAATTGGGCAGAAGAGAAGGTGCGGACAGTGTCCACACCTTGGGCTTCGGATCGGACTGAATATGACAGCCTCATTCAGGACCACTAGGACGGGGTGAATTCTAACGATCGTCGCAACACTCGGCGGTTAGGTAGCGGTGCTTAGGAGCCTAGCAAAGCGCTCCGCGGGAGTGTCGTCGTTGAGGATTCTCCTGGGCCGGTTGTTGAGGCCGGTGGCGACTGCTGCCAAGTGCTGGGGCGTGTAAATGGACAGGTCGGAGTATTTGGGAAAGTACTGGCGCAGCAGCCCATTCGTGTTCTCGTTCGTCCCTCGTTGCCACGGTGAGTGAGGGTCACAGAAGTAGACCGGAACGCCGGTGACTGCGGTGAATTCTGCATGCCTGGCCATCTCGCTTCCCTGGTCCCAAGTCAGCGATTTCCGCAATGCGGCCGGCAATGAATAGAGCGCGGGGATGAGTCCGTCGCGCAGTTCCTCGGCACGGTTGTTCCCGGGCAAGTCCACCAAGAGCAGGAAACGCGTGCTCCTCTCGACCAAAGTAGCGCTGAACGGTTCTGCGTGCCCATGATCAGGTCTCCTTCCCAAGACCCGGGAACGGAACCGTCGCCCGTGTCCTCCGGCCGGTCACTGATCATCAACACCTCACCGGCGAATCTGGATGACCTCCTGGCAATTGATCTGTTGGGTTTGCGTCGGTCACGGCCGGTGCGCAGGCAATTGACGAGCTCTCTGGGCAGCCCTCCACGGCCCCGGATGTAGAGGGCCTGATAGATCGTTTCGTGGACGATGTGCAGATCTTGGCGCCCCGGGAAAGCCTTCCTGAGCTGCCGACAAATCAGGCCGGAGCTCCACCACCGGTCCAGCATTGCCTGGACATACGCCCTCAGCTCAGGAAACCCCGCGATCTTTCCCACGCGCGGTCGCTGGCGGCGGATCCGGGCCTTCTTCTGAGCGTAGTGCGGACGGTATTGTCCCGCCGGATTCCGGTTCCGGCGCAGTTCACGGCTCACGGTGGACGGCGCCCTACCCAGCCCAGCGGCTATCGAACGCAGGCTCTCCCCGCAGCGGTGCCGGTCAGCAATGGTGATTCGCTCGTCCTCGGACAGGTACCGGGCGGAAATGACCGCCGGCTGCTCCCTGACAGCAGTGATAGCAGGGTAGGTGTAGACGCGCCCCGTTTTCGGGTCCGTGTGCCGGTATCCGTTTCGCCACTTCGAGCCCGTTTTCCGTCCGATGCCAAGAAGCGGCACGACTCTGCATTATTGAAACCCCGATTCATGAGCTGAATATAGCGGGCGCGCTCACTCGTCTTCCCCGGCGGACCGGGCTTCAACTGTCTCTTCCGATCAATGGCCACTGCGACTCCTGCAAATGATCAGGTGTTGCGACGATCGTTAGAATCCACCCGGCTTGATCCAGGACCACCCCGCGGCTCGCCGGACGCTTGTGACGGTTTGATTTGGGACCACCTCCAGGCTTGTTTCATGTGTTGAGACGAGCTGTTGGAGGTCCGGATGAGGTTGCGCATGGAGTTGTTCTCGAAGATCCGCAGAGACGCCCGGGTGAGGAGCCTTCGATTCGGGAACTGGCAAAAGGGTATCAGATCGGTAGAGACACGGTTCGGCAGGCGTTGGCGAATCCCGTTCCGCTGGCACGGAAAGTGCCTGTGCGTTGCTCGCCTCGATTGGATCCGTTCAAGGTCTCGATCGATGGAATGCTGGTCGAGGATCCGGATGCTCCGCGGAATCAGCGTCATACGGCCAAAAAGGATCCTTGCCCGCCTGATCGAGGAGCACGGTGCTGAGGATCTGTCGTATTCCACGGTTCGGGACTATGTTCGGGGTCGGCGGGCCCAGATTGATGTGGAGGCCGGCCGCAGGGTTGAGGTGTTCGTGCCTTAGGAACACGCTCCAGGTGCCGAAGCCGAGGTTGATTTCGGGGAAGTCCGGGTCGTGTTAAACGGCGTGAAAACGAAATGCCACATGTTCGTGTTCCGGCTCTCCCGATCCGGGCGGGCCATCCACAGATTCTATCCAACGCAGGCGCAGGAGGCTTTTCTGGAGGGCCATATCGAGGCCTTCAACGAGATCGGCGGCATCCCAACCAGGCACATCCGTAGTACACCTCAAAGCCTAAGACCAAGAGAAGGAACCAGCATGGAATACCGCACCCTCGGCCGCACCGGCGTAAAGGTTAGTCTCTTGTGCCTCGGCGCTATGATGTTCGGCCCTTGGGGCAACGACGACCGCGACGACGCCACCCGCATTATCCACCGCGCCCTCGACTCCAGGATCAACTTCATCGACACCGCCGACGTCTTCTCGGCCGGAGTGTCCGACGAGATCGTCGGGCAGGCGCTGAAGGGCCGATGACCAAAGCTACTGTCACGGTTGGCGACTGACGTGGGGCCCTGCCTTGCAATATCGCTTCATCGGGACGGCCCGGATAAGGACTAGGGCGGAGTGGGTGTGGACTACGTTGCTTTTGTGGCGCGCTCGGCGGAACCGTCGAAGGGCGGCGAGCAGGACCGCCAACGACGAATTCAGCCTGCAGCTTCCAAGTGCTGGCCTCGTGAGGGGGCCGTGGGATCTTTGTCTCGATATATGAATGTGCTTCGCTTAAAGGTCGCTGCGACGATTGAGGAACGTACTGTGGCTACGTGGTCATCGGACCGGATCGCTTCGATGAGTTCCCGCAGGTCTCCCATGCTGGCCACGGCTACTTGAGCTAGCAGGTGTTGGTCCGAGGCGGCGGCCCACCGGGTCTCGGGCCGTATAGCGAGTCGCCGCCCGGCACGGTCACTCCTGCCGTGACAACTGATGGTGATCAGTGATTCGATGGGGAAACCGAAAGCCGCTGGGTCTACAACCGCACGGATGAACAGCGCGCCGGAGGCGATCATGGCGTCGAGGCGCCGCCCGACGGTTGCCTTGGAGATGGATAGCCCGGAGGCGAGTTCGTCCGCTGCCGCCCGGCCGTTCTTTCGCAACATCTGGGCGAGTGCAGTATTCGTTGCGTCGAGGGGATCCGGGCGTGAACCGGCGCGCAGGCTCGCTAGCGCGGAATCCTCCGAGCCTTGCAGAGCCAGGTACTGCTCGTCATTGAGCACGGCTGGTCTCCACCCCGAGACAGTTCGGAAATAATCGAGTAGTGGCGCCATTGTGAAATGCTGAACTCCGTCGAGGGAGGCCAATTCTTCGTAAAGGAAATGGCTGAGTTCCTTCGTTGGCAGGATCAACTCCGCGGTGCATGCGTTGGAGCCAGAGAGTGCGGTCACCCACGTCGTCTCCCCACGCACAGCCAGCCACGCAGCCACTTTCCGGACCGCTGTCGGTTCCGCGTTCAGTGTAAGAAAGAAAACGGAGTTGATTCCACTCGTGTAGGGATTGACCACTGCGTTCGTGTGCACAATTCCTGCATCGAGTAACTTGTTCCCACGCCGTGCGATAGTACGCTCCTGCTGGCCAATAACGTCGGCAATGAGCCTCCAGGAGGCACGCGCATTACAAACGAGGGCCGCACCGATCTGCCGGTCCAACGCGTCGAGATTCTCCATGAGACCGTGCACCTTTCACAGTTAAGCGACGTAGATAGATTAGGGCACGAGGGCTTCCTGGACGTTGGGCACTCCCAAACCGCGTCAGTAAGCCCTCGCCCTAAGTCATGCCACGACATCGCCGATCGCAGAGAAACCTTCCTAATCTGTCAGACAGTTTGTTTGTCGAGCTCGTCCCTAAGCTCATCGAATTGTGCGCGGCGGAGCGGCGGTGCCATGACGTCGTCGGGTATGGGACAGATATAGGGGGTTTCGGCCATAACGGCGTCGAACTCGATCTTGGCCTCGGCGACGAGCCTGGGGTCGGCAAACAGGGAAACTGCAGTGCCGGCCATCGCTTTGGCGGCGTAGATCATGCCCTTGTGGGCAGCAGGTAGCTTGCCCTGCGCCACGACCTGCCAGGTGTGGAAGGGCGTGCCCATTGCAACGCTTGCGGCCATGATCTGCACCGTAGGTACAGACCAGCTGACGTCACCCACGTCGCTTGAACCGGTCAACTGCACGCGTCCCAGGGTGGGATTCGGTTCCGGGACGTCATCATGGAGGGCCCTGTCGTCGCCCGGGTTCCATCCAACCGAAGTCTTGACGCTGCGAATTTCCCGGCGATCCAGACCGGCTGCAAAGCGGGCGGCAGCAGTCTGGTCCATGGCGTCAAAAGGAACGCCGCCGAGCGCCTTTACGTTTTGATAGAGGACCTGTTCCAGCGCTTCGTTGGGGAGAATCTCGGAGCAAGCTCCGTCGAATTCAACGGTGAGTTCAGTTTCAGTCATCAGGGCGGCTCCTTTCGCGACCTTGAGTACACGTTCGTAAAGTTCCCGCATCTGTTGGCCGTCGGTTGCCCGAACGATGTAGTAGACCGAGGCGCGGGGCTGCACTACGTTGGGTGACAAGCCGCCAGCGTCAGTGATCGCATAGTGGATTCGCGCGGTGTCCGGCATGTGCTCGCGCAAGAAATTAGTACCTACGTTCAACAACTCGACAGCGTCGAGCGCGCTGCGGCCCATTTGCGGCGATGCGCCGGCATGCGCTGCTACACCCTTGAAGTGGAAGTAGACCTGTGTGTACGCGAGCATCAGGTTCTGTTTCCAAAGGGTAGTTGGAAACGGGTGCCAAGTGATCGCCGAGTCGACATCAGCGAATGCTCCGCCTTTGACCATGAAGCTCTTACCCGCCGCGGCTTCCTCAGCGGGGCAGCCGTAGTAGCGCACGCGTCCTGGCAGTCCGTTCTTTTCGAGATAGCGGGCGGTGGCAACAGCGGCGAGGAGCGAACCGGCGCCAAGTAGGTGATGGCCACATCCTTGGCCGTTTCCGGAAACGTTGGCCGGATCCGTGCATCGCTCAGGATTTCCGCTGTCCTGGCTCAACTCTGCCAAGGCGTCATATTCCCCTAGGAATGCGATAACGGGTCCACCGGAACCCTTCTCGGCAGAGAATGCAGTCGGTATGCCAGCGACGTCGCGGGTGACGGAGAAGCCGTGTTTCTCGGCCACGACGACCTGTTTGGCGACCGCGGTGTGTTCGTCCCAGCGCAGTTCGGGCTCGTCCCAGATCGAGTCTGACAACGCGGTGAATTCCGGGGCCATCGCCTCGATGTCATGAATCAGAGGGTTCAGGTGTTCCATGGGTGGTTTCCTTTCACGGGAGATTGAATGAGGTCGTGTAGCGCAGATTAGACCCCCGGGCAAGACAGGTCCTGCTTGGCTGGGCCTCGGCATCCCACCGGGGGAGAGGGCCCTCGTCATCAGGCCAGGGTTCGCAGCGGTCAGGTTGTTTAGTGAGGAACCGCTGTTACCGGCGTGTCAGAGCCGCTGGTCGTCTGAGTCTTGGAACGAGTCAGCCAGGCCACAATGATGGTGAGGATTACTGCCATTGCAGTGGCGAAGAAGGTGATGCCCGGAGCCAGCGGTATTCCGAGAAAAACAATCAGAGCGGCGATGACCACGGCCACGACGGTGGTGCGGATGCTCTTCAGCGCAAGAACACTCTGGAGGACTACGGCGCCGAAAATGGCCGGCAAAATATACAGTCTTGCGACACCGATCATTGCAAGCGGCAGTATGCCAACTATCCAGGTCCCGAGAATGCCCACGAAAACGAGGAGTGTTGTGACATGAACCAGGACCGCTCCGATGATTGCACTTCCTGCGATCAGCTCCGCCCTGCGGCTACCTGGTTTTTCGTTCAGCTTGGCTTGGGCCACGATGGCGGCGGGAAGTAGCTTGTTGGCAATGTTTCCGATCAGGAAGGCCTGATACATCGCAGAGCGGCCGAGGATCGGAAAGTATGAGACGGGCTCAACGATCGCGAAGAGGCCGAAGGTAGCCACGACCGCGCCGACAGCTTTCCACAACTCAATGTCTGTAATACCGAGGCCGGTTCCAAACGCGGCGTATAGGGCGGCCACCAGGGAAATCAACATCCCTAGACCAAGGGTTATCGGACCCCAGATTGAAGTTGTGCGGTCAAAGGCGGCGAAGCCGCTGCGGGTTTGCATGGAAGCTGACATCGAATGCTTCTTTCTATGGGTCAGGCGACCGGTGCGGAACTGGTGACAAGGTAGGCGACGGACAGTGAGGCGAAAATGGCGATCCCCAGACCCCACTCGCGGAGCCATGGTAGATCGAAGCGCTTGGCGAGCAGCAGACAGAGTCCCATAGCCGCGGCAGAAGAGACAACAGTCAGAAGATGCACGGGTGACTTCAATGTTTCTTGGAATGTCAGCGTGAAGAACGCGCCCAAGAGCGCAGCGGCCGGAACGATGGTCATGACCGCAGGATTGACCTGGCGGAGCTTGGCGTCGCCTCTACTCAGAATTGGCGTCAAGATCAGAGTCGCGAGCATCCAGAGGAGCCCGCCCATAGTCATGGCGGCGAAGCCTAGGGCGAATACCTTCTGCGTGTATGTGGGACCCCCGAGTTGGGCACCCTGGGTTCCGGCTGCCAGTCCGGCCGCGGCGACGTCGAAAGCGGCCGAGCCAACCAGACCGATCCTCGTCAGCACTGCAGGGGTACCGAATAGCGGTAGCAGGGAGATCGCAATGAGGGCCACAGCCAGGGACGGGCCGATCGCGGCTACGGCTCCGGCGCGCACAGATCCGCGAACCTGCGTCGGGCTGAGATCCGCATCCGCTGCGGTTCGCCGTATCGCCCGAAAGTAAATAACGGACTGAAGAATGATCACTAGGAAAACACCGCCGGCGCATACCCAGAGCACCGGGTGATGGACCAGGGGCTGGATATCCGTCGAGCCCGGGTCGATAACTGTGACAACCACGGTCACTCCTTAGAGTCTCAAAACCTGAGATAAAATGTCTATAAGTATCGTTTGTGCTCAATCGAATGCCGATACTTCTCAAATATGGAGCCCGTAACGACGTTAAGTCAATAGGCGGACATCCAACGTCGATTGTGAAGGATCCCTCCGGGCGGATAACTTCGCATAGCGAGAACCTGCCAACGGGCAGCTCCCAGCGCACGCTATCCCCGACAAGGTGAACGTGGCGGCCCGGACGGAGCCGTATGAGAGGTTGCCGTCCAGTCAGGCGGCAAGCGCCGCTCTCAGAACCAGTTTTCGGCGAGCAGTCGCATGGAATGAAACTTGCCGGCGGGGTCGTGGGCGTATGTCATGGTGATCAGTTCATCAGCGTGGGTCGCCTCAGCGAAGGCCTCCAGCGCTTTGCAAGCAGCGGCTGGGGAGCCCACCGCCTTGATTCCCAGCATCGATTCGGCGTAGGCCCTCTCGGCAACTGTTCCGATGCTGCCAGGCGCAACCGGCGGCTGGAGTTTGCGCCGGTTGCCGCTACGAACATCGAGGATCATCCGCTGGGCAGTCGTCCACATCCGCTGCGCTTCCTCATCCGTGGGCGCGATGGCGACGTTGATGGCCGCCATGACGTATGGCCGTTCAACTTGTGCCGTCGGCGCCTGAGGATTAAAGGTCTGTCGGTAAACCTGCAGTGCTGAAAACGTCTCAGCCGGGGAGAAGTGAGATGCAACGCAGAATGGCAACCCCAAGTGACCGGCAGCTGCGGCGCCACTGCTACTGGAACCCAGAACCCAGATGGGAACTTTCGTCCCGGTGGCCACGCCGCCGGTAATTGGCAGGCTTTCGGCCATTCCCTCGTCACTGAACCAGCCATTGAGGTCCTGGATATCGCGGCCGAACGAGTTCAGATCGGACCCGGTTCTGCGCAGTGCCTGCCCTGCCACCGGATCTGTTCCAGGTGCTCGCCCGACGCCGAGGTCGATCCTGCCCGGAAAGAGCTGGGAGAGAGTGCCAAAGTCCTCTGCAACCCTCAAGGGTGCGTGGTTGGGCAGCATGATGCCCCCGGAGCCGACGCGGATCCTTTTGGTAAGGGAGGTCGCGCGGCCAATCAGTACCGATGTGGCGCTGGCGCCGAGGAACGGTGTGTTGTGATGCTCCGCAAACCAGAGTCTGCTGTACCCGAGCTCGTCCGCCAACTGCGCCCCGGCCATTGAGTGGGAGATGGCCTCCGCCATTGTGCCGCCCTCTGTGACGTGCACAAGATCAAGGATGCTCAGGGGTACACGTGCTGACATGCCGGGTTGTCCTAACCTACATCAACGGTCAATCCATAGAATCACAGTGGGTGGACGCAAATACTCACCTCGGATCCCTAGCCGAATCCGACCATATCAATCTATAGTTGAATGGTTCGACCAATAGCCTATTTTCTATTTCCGGAACTGGAGACTACAGAGTCCCGATCCGGCGGAGGGTGAAAGATATGAGATCCGTCGTCATGATTAAGCAGGTGCCGGACACCTACGGACCCGTAGAGCTCGACTCCCTGACCGGCCTTCTTGACCGATCTTCGGGGGAGCAGGTTTTCGACGAAACAACTGAGCGCGCCCTTGAAGTTGCGCTGCAGCAAAAGGAAATTCACGGCGGCGAAGTTGTGGTTCTAACCATGGGTCCCGCCCAGGCAATCGACGCGCTCCGCAAGGCGCTTGCCATGGGGGCGGACAGTGGCGTGCACATTCTCGACGACGACCTGGCCGGGTCCGACGCCGCCCGCACGTCCGAGATTCTCGCTGCTGCCCTGCGCCGGATCGGCTTCGATTTGGCCTTGGCAGGAGACCGATCCACTGATGGACAGGGTGGAGTGATTCCCGCCATGGTCGCGGAGCGCCTTGGTGTCGCCCAGGCGACTTACCTCGCCTCGCTGAGCACTGACGGCCTGTCCCTGACCGGGGAACGAGTCACTGAATCCGGCGTTCAAACGCTCCGTGCGGCATTGCCGTCGGTGGTTTCCGTGACGGAGAAGATCGCCGAACCCCGGTACCCCAACTTCCGCGGCATCATGAAGGCGAAGAAGAAACCCGTAGACGTATGGAGTGTTGCGGACCTGCGCGTGCAGGGCGTCGCCCCGGTGGGTTCGAGAATCGGAAGCGTCGCGGAACGCCCTGCCCGGCAGGCGGGCGTCCGTATCATTGATGACGGCACCGCAGGCCGCCAATTGGCACAGTTCTTGTCCACGTCCGGGCTTGTCTAGAGGAGGCACCATGGCTGCAGTACTGGTTTATGTAGAGATGAATGAACACGGCCCGGCGAAGTCCGCCCGAGATCTGCTGGCATTCGCTGCCGGGCTGGGCGAGCCGGTGGCCGTGGTGGTTGCCGCCGACAGTCCTTCGCGCGAGTCCGTGGCGGAACTCGGGTCCTGGGGAGCCGGGCGGGTCATGCTAACCACGACGCCGGACGCGGGCCGGGTCCTGGTAACGCCGGCGGTGGACGCACTCGAGGCGGCCTGCGCGTCCGCCGCTGATGTAGCTGCTGTCCTGACTGCGGACACTGCTGACGGCCGCGAAGTGGCCGCCAGGCTGGCGGTCAGATGCGGCCTCCCGTATCTCGGTGACGTCGTCAATGCTGAGTTGCGTGGTGGGGACCTATTCGTGGAGAAGTCGGTTTTTGGCGGAAATTACGCGGTGGAGTCTGTCGTTTCGGGGATGGCTGTATTGGCTGTCCGGGCAGGCGTCAACTGCGGCAGTCCGGCTCCGCGGGAGGCCTCCGTTGATCCGCTCGATGTGGGGCCATCCGTTGCTGAGCGGACGGCGATACTGGATTCGCTGCCGCCGACCGGGACCGGCGGCCGGCCCGGCCTGTCCGAGGCCGAGGTTGTAGTCTCCGGCGGCCGAGGTTTGGGTTCCCGCGAGCAGTTCGCGCTCGTCGAAGCCCTGGCTGATGCATTTGGCGGTGCTGTAGGGGCCTCGCGCGCCGCTGTTGACGCCGACTACTGCGATCCCGTACTCCAAGTGGGGCAGACTGGAGCTACGGTCTCGCCCATGCTGTACATTGCGCTCGGCATCTCCGGGGCAACACAGCATAAGGCGGGCATGCAGGCAGCCAAGACCATCGTGGCTATAAACCAAGATGCGGAAGCGCCAATTTTCGACATAGCGGACTTCGGCGTGGTGGGGGACGTTCTGGAAGTTGTGCCCCAGCTGCTGAATGAACTGGCAGCCGTAAGGCGCTGACCGTAGGGTCACCACGCGGTGGCGGCGTGGTCAAAACTTTATGGTCAAACGGTTGGACCATCCGCCGCAGGAACGGGTAGCATAGGCATGCTTGGCAATACAACCAGCCGAGCCCCGGAGCCGTAACAATCAGGAGGAATCACCGATGGCTGAAGTCGATTTGATCCCCGCCCCGGATGGTGCGGGGCCGTTCGCTGCCAAGGAGACGGTGGGGGAGCAGCCCATGTTCACAAAAGTACGGCCCCGGAGAGGGTTTGAGTACGTTTCTGAGCAGATCCGCGATGCATTGGCGGACGGGCGGCTCAAGCCCGGCGGCCGCCTTCCGGCGGAGCGTGAGATGGCGCTCATCTTCGGCGTGAGCCGGCAGGGCGTGCGGGAGGCCCTGCGCGGACTTGAGATGAGCGGGCTCGTGGAATCCAAGCCCGGCGTCAACGGCGGCGTGTTCATCCTGCCCGGAGACCCGGGTGTGGTGACCCGGGCGGTCAGCGACCTTGCCTCCCTTGGCGCACTTTCACCTGAAAGTCTGCTCGAGGCGCGCATCCTGCTGACCTCGGACGTTATTCGTCTGGCGTGTGAGCGGGCAACCGCGGAGGATTTCCAGCGGCTGGACGACGACATCACGAAGGTGGAGCAGTTCGAGGACTCCATTGATGAAGTCGGGGCCGTCCGCACGATTCGGGTGACTCACTTCTACACCCTCCTGGCTGAGGCAACACACAATGAAGTCCTGGTGATGCTGATGAACTCCCTGACGGACGTTGTGCAGATGCGGTTGAACCGGGTAGGCCCGCGACCGCTGACCGACGTCGGCGCGGTGCGGAGAAAGTTGCTTAGCCACCTTCGCAAGGGTGAGGCCGACGCCGCGGTTGCGGAGCTGACCGCTCACCTCAAGCGCCTGGAGGGCCGGCTTGAGGAGCGCGAGAACCAGATGTCCTCCGCAAGCTAGCACTCCGACACTGAAGGGGCTGGAACCGGTACACCACCGGAGCCGGCCCCTTCGGCATTTCCGCAGATATGGACGGATCCCACGAAATGATTGCTTCTTCACCGTCGGGCGACTAAATTTAACCTATAGGTCTGACCATTGGCATCTTTGATGATGAGGCCTGCTGAGGCAACCCGCCTGAACGGACGAAGCACAAGACAAAGGATGTCAGCAGATGACTGTGGCCATGCACAACGATGTGGAAGCACTGGCAGCCGTACCCAAGGAACTCCTGATCGGTGGCGAGTGGCGACCAGCCGCTGACGGATCATCTTTCGATGTGGTGGATCCCGCCACCGGTGAAGCGCTGTGCCAGGTGGCCGACGCCTCGGTGGCGGACGGGCTGGCTGCCATAGACGCGGCCGTGGCTGCGCAGGCGTCTTTCGCTGCCACCACGCCCCGGCAGCGGGCGCAGATGCTGCGCCGCACCTGGGAGCTGCTGGGGGAACGCAAGGAGGAGCTGGCCGTCCTGATGACGCTCGAGGCAGGGAAGCCGGTAGATGAGTCGCGAATGGAAATCGAGCTGGCCCGCGAATTTGTTCTGCATTTCGCCGAGGAAGCCGTAAGGATCTCCGGAAACTATCAGGAGAACCCCAACGGGGGCGGCCGAATGCTGGTGACGCGCCAGCCGGTCGGCCCGACCATTCTCATCACGCCGTGGAATTTCCCGATGTCCATGGGGTGCCGGAAGGTGGCGCCGGCCATTGCGGCGGGGTGCACCGTCGTCGTAAAGCCGGCAAAGGAAACCCCCCTGACAATGCTCGCCCTCGCGGAGATCTTCCGGGAGGCAGGCGTTCCCGCCGGAGCCGTCAACGTGGTGACCACAAGTTCGTCGTCGGCTGTCATTGAACCCATGATCGCCTCCGGCAAGGCACGCAAACTCTCTTTCACCGGCTCCACGGGCGTGGGGAAAAAGCTCATGGTTCAGGCTGCCGAGCAGGTCATGAAGACGTCCATGGAGCTGGGCGGCAATGCGCCGTTCATCGTATTCGAGGACGCGGACCTGGAGAACGCGCTCAACGGTCTGATGCTGACGAAAATGCGCAATGCCGGCGAGACGTGCACGGCCGCGAACCGCGTGTTTGTGCACAGTTCCCGCATCGACGACTTTTCAGCACGCCTTGCGGAGCGGATGGCTGGCTTCACCATGGGGCATGGCCTGGACGACGGGGTAACTCTGGGCCCGCTGATCAACGCCCGCCAGCAGCAGTCGGTGGACTCCCTGGTTCAGGACGCGGTGGAGAAGGGGGCAGAGGTAGTGGTGGGAGGCCACAAGGTTGACCGGCCAGGCTTCTTCTTCGAACCAACAGTCCTTAAGAACGTCCCGGCCGGTGCCCGCATCCTCAAGGAGGAGATCTTCGGTCCGGTGGCGCCTCTCGTTCCGTTCGACACTGAGGATGAAGTAGTGGGCCTGGCCAATGACACGGAGTACGGACTGGTTTCCTACATCTTCACAGAGAACCTGCGCCGTGCCATCCGAGTAGCCGAGGCCATGGAATCAGGCATGGTGGGCCTCAACCAGGGCAGCGTATCGAACGCGGCGGCTCCCTTTGGCGGCACCAAGCATTCGGGTCTGGGACGCGAAGGCGGCCCGCAGGGCATCGACGAGTTCCTTGAGACAAAGTTCATTGCCATGCAGCTTTAGATCGGCAACTGCAGGATCACAAGCACAAAGGAGGGGCGGAAACCACTGAACTGCTCCCCGGAAGTTGGACTGAGAATTCAGTTCTGACTTCCGGGGAGCAGTTCATTTATGAGGGCAGTTCGTTGTCAGAGGAACAACGCGAGGCTGCGGTAGCGTTGTTTGATGCGGTCGGGCCGCTGCGGCCGTAGCGACGAGGCTCGGATTGCGCACGAATGCGATCGGCAGGTCATACGATCGGTGGCGAGTGCGCGAGGCCTTGACGACGCTCGAGGGCGGGCAGAACCGGCCCGTGCATTCGGATCAGGGCTTCCAGTACCAGCACGCGTCGTGGCGGCTTCTCCTGAAGGGCGGCGGTGCGGTTCAATCGATGTCCCGCAAGGGCAACCGTAATGACAGCGCGGTGATGGAAAACTTCTTTGGCCACCTCAAGGGGGGAGCTCTTCCGCCACGTCCGGTTCCTCCCCACCGACGCCTTGGCTGCGCAGCTGACGGAAGACATCCGCTGGTACAACACTGAGAGGATCTCGACAAAGCTCGAGGGCCTGAGCCCGGTGCAATACCGTGCGCAGACCCTCGCGGCCTAGACCCTTACTCGGCCAGGCCAACTCTCCGGGAGCAGTTCACTGGTTCCGCCCCTCCTTTGTTCGTGTGATGCCGGTCAGCCCACCGGAGCAGCGGCGAGCGTACCTGTAACGCGACGGATAAGCGTTGAAGCGTTACCAGCGGGCTCGTCGCCGCGCCAGACCACCTGACCATCGGGCCGCACCAGCACAAGCTTGGCCCCGTAGAGCTCGTGGGCTTCGGCGTTATCTACGTCCACCACGCGCAGGGGAACCCGGCACTCCTGGGCGGCTGCAACCAGGGCCTCTGCATCCAGCCGCGGGTCGAACCGCACCAGGACGAAGTCACGGCCGAACTCATCCAGGGTAGAGCGGTCCGCGTCCAGCCACACGTGCGGTGCACGGGAGCCGGGGCGGGCGTTGGGGGCGTAGCTGGAGACGGTAAGCGGCGGAAGTGCCGTGCCGTCCGGGGAGACGACCGGAGACCCTTCGTAGACATATCCGAGGTGGATGCCGATACTGAACCATTCGCGTTTCATCGCCTCAGTGTAGGCATCGCCGTATTCGCGCCTCGCAGCATCGGACTCCGGGCTGCCGTCATGGAACACCTCTGCCCGTGGCTGGGCCACGCGCGGGCCCAGCATGCGCTTGAGGTTATCGCCGGCCTCAGTAACGTTGCGGATGGCAACGGGCCGCTGTTCAAACTCGTAGCTGTCCAGAAGCGTTTCACCGCCCCAGCCTTCGAGGCTTGCCGCGAGCTTCCAGGAAAGGTTCACCGCGTCCAGGACGCCGGTGTTCATGCCGAATCCACCTGTGGGGGACGTGAGGTGGGCAGCATCGCCTGCCAGGAACACGCGACCCTGCCGGTATTTGTCGGCAACCAGCTGCCGGCGGACCCAGGGCAGCATCGTGAGGATCTCGAAATCGAAGTCTCGTCCGACAGCGCGAAGAATTGCCGCCCGCATCTCCTCTGTGGTGACCTCGTGCTGCGTATCGTCGCCAATGAGCGAGAAGCGCCACTGGTCGCGGCCGTTGATGGCCACCAGGGTGGCCCAGGTGCCCTCGGGGCCGATGAAGATGTACCGGTACGCGGGAGCGGTGGTGTGCAGCTCTTCCAGACCATCGCAGCGGAAGATCGCATTCGAGGTATACGTGAGGGCGCCTTCGCCGCTCATGTCAACGTCCAGAATCTCCCGTACCTTGCTCTGACCCCCATCGGATCCTACGAGGAAGTCAGCCTCCACCTGGTACTCCGTGCCGTCCTCCTTGTTGCGGAGCGTGGCAGTGACGTAGTCGCCATGGTCAACGAACGAGGCAAGTTCGGTGAAGTAGCGGACCTCGGATTTTCCAGTGGATGCCGCGAACTTGGTCAATACAGGATCGAAGAAGTTCTGCGGGCAGCGCTCGCGGTGCTGCGGACTTTGGGGCGGGGTCTTTTCGTCCTGCGGCGGTGCGAACTTTTCCCTGCCGAACTCGTAGCCCGTCAGCGTGGTAACCCAGGCGCAGTCCTGGATGTAGCCCCGGTTGTAGCCGGCGGCCTCGACATCCGCCGTGATGCCCCACCGGCGGCAGAATTCCATGGTGCGGATGCCCACCATGTCCATCTTCGGTTGGGAGACTCGTCCGCTGCGTGCTTCAACAAGCAGGGACTGGACACCCCTCCAGCCGAGGTCGCCGGCCAGCGCCAGTCCCACGGGACCTCCACCGACGATGAGTACGGGAACTCTTTCCACCATGGTCTTCACCTTTCCTTTAGGATTCCATTCATCTTATGGTCAAACCATTAGACCTTGTCAATAGATTTGCCAAGGCGGCCGGGACTTTGGGCCCCGCTCTTGACCGCTGGAAACCATCAGACTAGTCTCATTCTAAATGGTTCGACCATTGAATCGATCACCAAGGAGAGGAACAGACAATGTCTGAGATCACTATGGAGAGCGACGTCGAGACCCGCCGGGAGTTGCGGGAACGGCTGGGCAGGGACGGGCTGAAGATCGCACAGCCGGACGAACCGCCGCTGTTCACGCGTTCTCCCGAGTCCCCGATGGTTCCCATGCACTGGCGCTGGGCTGACCTGCACGCCTACCTCGAGGAACTGGGACGGGTTCTCAACCTCGAGCCCGGCGGGGACCGCCGCACGCTGCGCCTGGCCAATCCCGGACTGGAGTATGGCACCACTCCGACGTTCTGGGCCTCGATCCAGTACATCAACCCGGGTGAGGTTGCGACCGCCCACCGCCACACGCCCGACGCCTTCCGGTTCATCATGCACGGCAACGGCTGCACCACCAATGTCGAAGGCGAGAAGTACGACATGAACGAGGGAGACCTCGTCCTGACCCCCAACTGGATGTGGCATGACCACGTCCACGAGGGTGCCGAGCCGATGATCTGGCTGGACGTGCTGGACGTGTCCGTCATGAAGAAGCTCCACAACATTTACTTCGATCCGTACGAAAAGGGGACGCAGCCGGTCAACGAGTACCCGGAAACCTCCTACCGCGAGTTTGGGTCGGGCCTGATGCGCCCGGTAGGTCCCGCGCCCCGCCAGGATCGCAACCCGCTGCTGGTCTACACAAAGGCACAAAGCGACGCCGCCATGGAACTGGCGAAAGGCCTCCGCCCCGACCCGCTCAACGACGTCATCCTTGAGTACCAGAACCCTGCCGGCGGTGGTTCCGCGTTGCCCTCGATGTCGATGAAGATGCAAATCATCCGGCCCGGTTTCCAGGGCAAGGCTCATCGTCACAGTGGCAGCAAGGTCTACCATGTCCTCGAGGGATCAGGCACTACGATCGTGAATGGCCGCCGCTTCGAATGGAACAAGGGCGATTTCATGTCTATCCCGCCATGGGCCACACACCGCCACCTTAATGAAGGCGCCTCCGAGGCCCGCTTGTTCCGGGTGGATGACAGCCCCATCCTCAGGTACCTGAACGCCTATCACGAGGAAGTTTTGGAAGACGCGAGCGAAGCCGAGATGCTGCGATGAGGCTCGCTGTCTTTGATGACTTCCGCATAGGCGTTGTCGAGGGGGACACCGTGCTGGACGTCACCGACGTTGTCCCCGCCGAGTTCAACGATTGGCCGGAGCAACGCGTCAACTGGATCATTCGCCACTGGGCGTCGGTCAGCGGGCAGCTTGCCTCGGCCGGTGGAACAGCCAGGCCGTTGGCAGAGGTCTCGCTTCGGGCAGTCAACCCCGCGCCGCCCCAGGTATTCGCTATCCCGGCCAACTACCGCGCCCATCTGGGCGAAATAGGAGCCCGGTCGATCACCAAGGGCGGCCGGACAGCCCGCGAGGTGGGCTTCTTCCTCAAGGCAGCCGGCTCGGTTTCCGGAGCGGCCGACGGCATAGAGCTGCCCGCAGGTTCAACACGCCGGTTCGACCATGAGTGCGAACTCGCTGTTGTTATGGGTTCCGGCGGCCGCAACATCAGCCGCGAAGATGCCATGCAGCATGTCTTCGGCTATTCCTGCCTGGTTGACCTCACGATGCGGATCGAACCTGGGGAGCATGAGGAGGACCGGTCACTGCGGAAGTCCTTCGCCACGTTCACCCCGGTCGGCCCCTGGCTCGTGACCGCTGACGAAATCGGAGACGTTGACGCACTCCAATCCCGACTTTCGGTCAACGGCGAGGTACGGCAGAAGGCCGTCATCGCGGACATGATCGTGGGAATAGCCGAGGCCATTGAGCTAATCTCATCAGTGGTCGAGATCAAGCCTGGTGACGTGATTGCGTCCGGCACACCGAAGGGCGTGGGACCCGTGGTCCCCGGCGACGTGCTGGAGATCGAAATCGACGGCATCGGTGCCATGAAATTGGATATCAAGGAAGCAACCCCCGCGCCGAGGCCCTTCTAGCCGGAGCGGCCGATACGGCCCGGCCGGGCGCCGCGGCAAACTCACTAGGGATAGTAATGGGTCAAAAAATCAGGGCAGCGTTTATTCGGGGCGGAACCAGTAAGGCGCTCGTTTTTCACCGTGATGACCTGCCGGATGACCGCACCTCCTGGGACGATATCTTCCTCCAGGCCATGGGCAGCCCCGATCCCTATGGGCGCCAACTCAATGGCATGGGCGGGGGAATCTCCTCCCTGTCCAAGGTTTGCGTGCTGGGTCCACCGACGCATCCTGAGGCGGACGTCGACTATCTGTTCGCCCAGGTCCAAGTGGACCGTGCTTCCGTCGACTATGGGGGCAACTGCGGAAACATGTCCGCCGCCATAGGGCCCTTTGCTGTTGACGAGGGTTTGGTGGCCGTGGCGGATGGTGCTGCGCGCGTGCGGATTCACAATGTCAACACGGGCAAGATCATCGCTGCCACGTTTGAGGTCCAAGGGGGGCGCAGCGTCGAGAAGGGTGACTACGTCATCAAGGGGGTGGCCGGGACTGGCGCCCCCGTCCGCCTCGACTTCCTGGATCCCGGGGGAGCCGTCACAGGGACGTTGCTGCCTACCGGCGCCGTCCTGGACAAAATTGAGGGCGGAATCGCGGACGGAGGGGAAGCGAAACCGGCGCTCCGCGTATCCATGGTGGACGCTGCGAACCCTTGTGCCTTCTTCCTGGCGGAGGATTTCGGGCTTACAGGCGCCGAGCTCCCCGAGGCGCTGGAGGCCGATCCGGGCCTCCTCCTTCGCTTGGAGGACGCCCGCCGTCAGGCGTCCGTGGCCATGGGGATCACGGGCTCGGTGGAAGACGCGGGGGAGAACCGCTTGGTGCCATTTATTGCCCTGGTAGGGCGCCCGGCGCCGTATTTTACGCTTTCCGGTGAGCGGGTAGAGGCCGACGACGTCGATATCCTCGTGCGCTTTCTGTCCAGCGGACGGCCGCACCGCGCGGTCCCTGTTACAGGCGGCCTCTGCACGGCGATCGCTGCACGGATGGTAGGAACCACCGTCCATTCCATAGCCGGGCACGGAGAGGCAGATCAGCCTGTCCGTCTCGGCACGCCGTCGGGCGTCCTGGACGCCAACGCGTCGGTAAGTCCGACGGCGGACGGCGCCAATAGCGGCTACGTTGCCGAGTATGCCTCGACGTACCGCACCACGCGCAGGCTCTTCGACGGATACGCCTACCTCCCGTAGGCGGCCTGGCTATGGCTTCGACGGCGCTGAGGCGCGGCCGGCGGCGTGTTTGAACTGCACCTCCGAATGCTGGACTTCCACTTGAGAGTCTGGCCTTCGGGGGTGCAGTTCTTTTTGCCTGTTCGAACGACAAGGAAGGCTCCGTCCGAACCGGACGAAGCCTTCCTGAAGGATGCCGCGCTCACGAACAAGCCGTGGCTATAAGCGCCGTTTGATTGCCTCTCCGGCTCAGGCGAGCGCGGTCGCCGGCCGGGCGATGACCGGATCGGCAAACTTCGGCTGGCGGCGTTCGTTGTAGGCAGCTATGCCTTCCTGGAAATCGGGCTCACGCATGAACTTGCCAATGATTTCTTTCGAGGCGTCAACCGCACGCCCGGGGTGCATATCGAGCAATTCGCCGTACATCTGGCGCTTGGCGGAAGTGACGGAGGCGGGGGAGACCTGCGTGGCGATCATACGGGCCACTTTGTAGACCTCGTCCATGAACGTCTCCCGCGGGAACAGGCCGTTGAGGTAGCCCATGCCCTTCAGCTCCTCGGAATACACGATCCGGCCGGTGAACAGGATGTCCGCGGCGTGGGTGGTGCCGACGATGCGCGGGAGGATCCAGGACAGGCCGTATTCAGCCGGCAGGCCCAGCCGCGGCGTGGAGGTGGTGAATTTGATCCCCTCCGCTGCATAACGCAAGTCGCAGAAGCTCGCAATGGCCGCGGCGATTCCCGCGCAGGCGCCATTGATCGCCGCAATAACGGGAACACGAAGGCCCCAGTGCCAGACGATATCGGTTTCGAACTCGGGGTTCACGCCTGTGCCCGGCTGGGCGGCTGCGCTGGCGTCCACTGTGTCCGCATAGTTCTCGTCAGTCTTGGTGTAGAAGTTCAGCGCCTTTGTATCCGCGCCGACGCAGAACTGGTTTCCTGTTCCGGTGAGCACCACTACGCGGACTTTGGGATCGTTGTCCAAGGTGTCCATGATCCAGCGGTATTCAGTGTTCATGAGGTTGGTCCAGGAATTGCCGCGGCCGGGGCGGTGGAACCAGACTGTTGCGACGCCGTCGTCGTCAATTTCGTACTTGGTGACTTTCAGTTCCATTGGGATTTCCTCCGGATCGGGCCCGCCGTAGGGGCAGGCATGTTGGAGCGCCCTTAGGGCGCTGTGGTCGCTGAGGCTGTTGTTGCGGAGATGAAGGCCAGTGCCTGGGGCCAGGAGAGCTGGAACGCAGTGGCGTTGACTTCCTCGTTGTGACGCCTCTTGTCGCTGAAGCCGTGCTTGGCCTGCGGATAGAGATGGATGATGCTGGGCGAGTCGGTCCGGTTCTGCAGAGCCTCCTGCAGCCGCAGGAAGTTCTCGCGCGGAACGATTGAATCCTTGCCCGGGTAGGCCATGAAGGCCGGCGCCTGCATGGCAGCGGCAAGATCCACCACATCGTAGGTGTGCGTCGGCGCGGGTTCACCGGGAACTGTGGGGTGGAATGCGAGGACGTTGACCAGGTTGTGATCCAGTCCGCCCAGGATGAAGGCAAAGCGGCCGCCAAGGCACCAGCCGATGACGCCGATCCGCTCGAGGCCCAAGTCCTCGCGCATGTGGGTGAGCAGCGTCTGCTGTTCGGCGATGGCAGTTTCGTCCTTGAGTTCGTCAAGCAGGCCGTGGAGGACGTCGAAGTCAGCGTCGTCTGAACTCACGCCGTGCCACGGATCCCAGCTCAAGGCAACGGCGCCTGTCTGGGCGGCGATCATGTCGGCAAACTCCCGGACCTGGGCGCCTATGCCCGTAATCATTGGCAGCAGGAGCATTCCTGTCTTTTGCGCGTTGCCGCCTTCAGGCCTGGGCGTGGCGACGTAGGCCCGCAAGCCTTCAATCGTGACGTACTCGGAGTCGGTGGCATATGGCACTGATGGGCCTCCCTATCTTCTCGGCCGAAGCATTGTCGGTCGGGGCAGGCACGATCTGCGCCGTGCTGCGTGGTAGGTCTCACAGTAAGCCAATCTTTGAGAATTTGGAAGGTCAAACCATTTGGAATCTAGTGCCTGCAGCTCCGGCGACCATTGACAACCGGGTCTGCGCCATAGTCAAATGGTTAGACCGATAGCAATGAAGCAGGTATGTAGAGGGGTTGGCATGACAACGACAGCAGGTTCCAGCGAGACGTCCGCAGGCGAGATCCTCCCGCTCAGCGGGGTCAAAATCGTTGACCTATCCCAGATTGGCGCCGGCCCGTACGGCACGTCCATGCTGGGCGATCTTGGCGCTGACGTCATCAAGGTGGAGCCTCTACAGGGAGACAGCTTCCGTTATGTGGACAATGCCTACGCCCCGGGCGAGAGCGCGTACTTCTACGGTGTCAACCGCAGCAAGCGCTCCATTGCCCTGAACCTCAAGGACCCGGCAGGCTACGAGGTTTTGATGCGCCTGATCAGGGAAGCGGACGTTTTCGTCGTCGCCTTCCGGCCGGACGCCGTGGAGCGGATGGGGATAGATTACGCGACGCTCAGCAAGGTAAACCCCCGCATGGTCTACGCATCGATCACCGCATTCGGTGAAGAGGGCCCACGTTCGCATCAGCCCGGCATGGACATCCTCGCCCAGGCCTTGAGCGGAATGATGGGCGTGACCGGCGAAGTGGGTGGCGGCCCTGTCAAGGTCGGTGTACCAATTGCTGACTTCGTGGGTTCGTTCTTCCTCGGCTTCGGCGTCTGCGCAGCATTGCGCCAGCGGGACCAAACCGGCCAGGGCGACAAGATCAGCATCAACCTCCTGGACGGCCAAGTGGCCGCTTTCGCCAACTACATCACCGCCTACGACAAGACACGCGTAGCCTTCCGCCCCCAGGGCGGCGGACACCCGCAGCTGGTGCCTTACCAGCCCTTCCTGGGGTCGGATGACAAGTACTTCATCCTGGCCTGCCTCAATGACCGGTTCTGGATTGAGCTTGTGCCGTTCCTCGCCGAGTTCGATGACTTCAGCGATCCCCGGTTCGCCACCAATACGGACCGCATCGCCCACCGCGAGGAGCTCTGCGGCAGGCTGCAGGATCTTTTCTCGACACAGCCTGCCGACTTCTGGCTTCAGAAACTGGAACAGGCCGGGATCCCCTGCAGTCCCATCCACCGCATGGAGGAAGCACTCGAAGACCCGCAGGTTGTGCACAACCAGTCCGTGGTGGAACTGGAGCACCCGCGTTTCGGCGCCTACAAGGTGCCCAACAACCCGATCCGCTTCCAGAAGGCAGGCACCGGCCCTCGCGGCTACGCGCCCGGCCTCGGCGAGCACACCGAAGAAATTTTGTCCGAAGCGGGGCTGAATCCTGAGGAGATCCAAAGCCTGAGGGCCGCAGGGATCATCAACAGCACATTCACCCGCCAAACTGCCTAGCTGCGGAGATGCAGCAACTACAGCCAGAAAGCAAGAAGGAGCCCGAATTGACCACGAGCGCAGAGCTGACTACTGAGCAGCCCACCCCGGTCCGCTGGGGCCGGGACATTATCGAGGCAACCGTCAACGGCTACCCTGTCCGCGTGTACAAGGACCGGCCACGCTCCGTTGGTGAACTGCTGTTGGACGCCCGCCGCTGGGGTGAGCGGGAATTCCTCGTTCAGGGGGACCGCCGCCTCAGTTACAAGGACCACGAACTGGCAGTAGCGGCGGTTTCGAACCGCCTGGCTGCCTACGGGATTGCGCCGGGAGATCGTGTCCTCCTCCTGGGATTTAACAGCATCGAATGGTTCGTGAGCTTCTGGGCAATCCAAAGCCTCGGGGCAGTGGCAGTTTTGGGCAACCCCTGGTGGGGTGCCCACGAACTCGAGGTGATTCTGGGCAGGGTGCAGCCGAAACTCGCGATATCCGATGTTGAAATGCACCAGGTCTCACGAGTGTCTGTCGCCGAGATCCGGCAGATAGTGGATGCCGGCGAGCCTGCCGTGCTTCGGCTGGCCGACGTGGACGAAGACGACCCGGCACTGATCATGTTCAGCTCCGGCACGTCCGGAATCCCCAAGGGAATCCTCGTTTCCCAGCGTTCGGTGTGCGGCAACCTGCAGAATCTGCTGAGCATGACCAGGCGCCTTCCCACGGAGCTGGACGATTCCCGCCCCGGGACGGCCAGCCTGCAGACCGTGCCACTGTTCCATCTCGCCGGGGTCCAGGTAAGCTGCGGAACCATCCTGCAGGGCGGAAAGCTCGTCATGTTGAACGGAAAGTTCGATCCGGCCGAGGTATTGCGGCTCATCGAAGCGGAGAAAGTGACATCCTGGGGCGCCATCCCCACCATGGTCTCCCGTGTCCTTGACCATCCGGACCTTGCATCACGGGATGTGTCCACTCTTGGTTCCATTCCGCTGGGGGGTGCCGCCGTCCCCGATGAGTTGCGCGCCCGCATCGGGGCCACCTTCCCGAAGGTGAGTAAGCGCGTGGGCAGCCTCTACGGCCTCACCGAAACCGGGGGCCTGCTGGCCGCGGCCGCCGGCAAGGAGATCAACGGCCATCCTGGCCGCGTGGGCAAACCCCTCCCCGTCGTCGACATCAAAATCGTGGGTGCGGGTACCGACGGCATCGGCGAAATCCACGGACGCACCCCCAACGTTCCCCTGGAAATCGTCGGAGAGGGTCCCGTTGCCGACGCTGAAGGATGGGTAGCCACCGGAGACCTGGGCCGGATCGATGATGAGGGCTATCTGTATGTCACCGGCCGGGCCAAGGAGATCATCATCCGCGGCGGTGAGAACATCGCTGCAGCCCACATCGAAAACACCTTGCAGCGTCACCCCGACCTGGCAGACGCAGGAGTGATCGCCCTGCCTGACGCGGATCTGGGCGAGATCGTCGGCGCCGTGGTGGTGCTGGCCCCGGGAGCGATTTTCAACCACGACAGCTTACTGGCGCTCTGCCACGAGTACCTCGGGAGGTTCGAGATCCCCGAGCGCTGGTGGGTTCGCAGCGACAAGCTCCCCATGACCGCGATCGGAAAACTGGACAAGAAGCTTCTCAAAGCGGAGTGGCTTGAGCGCGGGGCCGGGGACCTCGACGACACCGCGTCCTAGGGCGCGGCGAACGGGACGGAACTGATGACTGGAGTACTTGAGGGACTGAAGGTCGTGGAATTCGCCGGGCTTGGCCCGGCGCCCTTCTGCTGCATGCTGCTTGCGGACATGGGTGCGGAAGTGATTCGGATTGAACGGCCTCAGCCGGCTGAATACCTTGAGCAGGCCACTGCCCGTGACACGTTCGGCCGGGGCCGGACCTCGGTCGTCGCTGACCTGAAGGACGAGGAGGGCAAACGGCTTGCCGCTGCCATTGCCCGTCAGGCGGACGTCGTGGTGGAGAGTTTCCGCCCTGGCGTGATGGAGCGGCTCGGCCTAGGGCCCGAGGATCTGATGACGGAGAACCCCGGCCTGGTTTATGCGCGAATGACCGGTTGGGGCCAGGAGGGCCCGCTGTCCGCGGCTGCCGGCCACGACATCAATTACATCGCCCAGGCAGGCGCGCTCGAACCAATTGGCAGGGCAGGGCAGCCACCCGTAGTCCCACTTACCCTGGTGGGCGACTTCGGCGGCGGCAGCATGTTCTTGGCGGTGGGCATCCTGTCAGCACTCTTTGAACGCTCCCGCTCCGGCCAGGGACAGGTGGTGGACGCTTCCTGCGTGGACGGCGCGTCCATGCTCATGTCAGTGGTCCACCACATGAAGTCCCTGGGGCAATGGAAGGACGAACGCGCGTCCAACCTCTTCGACACGGGGGCGCCCTATTATGACGTCTACGAAACGGCTGACGGGCGCTTCATTTCGTTCGGTGCGATCGAACGGAAATTCTACGAGGCGCTGGTCAGCACACTGGAGCTGGATCCCCGGGACATGAATCCGCAAAACGACCGGAAGGCCTGGCCCCGGCGCCATGACCTGATCGCCGCGAAGGTCCGCACGCGGACCCGTGCGGAATGGGAAGACGTCTTCGACGGCGTGGAGGCCTGCTTCGCACCGGTCCTCTCACCGGCCGAAGCGCCGGACGCCGCATTGCACCGCACCCGGGATGCCTTCATTACCGTCGATGGTTTTCCGGAACCGGCCCCCACCCCGCGATTTAGCCGCACGCCGTCGTCCGCGAAGCCGCGGCCCCGGCCGGGAGAACATACGGCCCAAATTTTTGAGCGGCTCGGCCTGGCCGAGCCGCTTACCCGCAACTGATACCCAGGAGGGATGAACATGGTGGAGACTGCCTACATGAGCGAGACCACAAAGCCACAGGCCGGCGAGAGCCCGGAGAGTCTCGAGGAGTTCGTGGCCCGGGCAACCGCATTCTTGGATGCCAACGCCGAGCCAAGTCCGGCCCGCACTGCATTCCAGTGGGGTGTCGGCGAGGACACCGGCGTCAAGCTGTGGGAGGAACCGGACTCGGCAGAGGAACGAGTACGCCTCACTGAAGCACGCGAATGGCGTCACAAGCGCTTCGATGCCGGCTTCGGCTGGCTGGACGGACCCACGGAGTCCGGTGGCCGGAGCCTGCCGCGCGCCTACGTCCGCGCGTATCAGCGGCTGGAAGCGAAATACCAGACGCCCAGCGAAACATATTTCAAGCTCGATCACGTCCTTGGCCCCGTACTGCTCAGCCGAGGAACGACGGAAGTCAAGGAAAGCATCCCCAGGGCCCTCCAGCGGGGCGAGTTGGTGGCCTGCGAACTGTTCAGCGAACCAGACGCGGGATCCGACCTGTTCTCCGTCCGAACCCGCGCCACACGGACCGAAGGCGGCTGGCTCTTGAGCGGGCAAAAGGTGTGGACCTCAGATGCCCACCTCGCTGACATTGGCGTCATCTTCTGCCGCACGTCTAACGAGCCCGGAAAACGGGCCTTCTCCGCCTTTGTCCTGGACATGCACCAGCCAGGCGTCAAGGTTGTGCCGCTCCGCCAGATGACCGGGGGAGCGGCGTTCAACGAGGTCTACCTGGACGACGCCTTTGTGCCGGATTCCTATCTGCTTGGCGAGGTGGGCCAGGGCTGGGACGTGACCGGCGAGATCCTGGCGCGGGAGCGCGCCGGAATCGGCGCCGGCCTGAGCCGCTCCGGCTCCGGC
This sequence comes from Arthrobacter sp. ISL-72, assembly GCF_018613755.1. Taxonomy (GTDB): domain Bacteria; phylum Actinomycetota; class Actinomycetes; order Actinomycetales; family Micrococcaceae; genus Arthrobacter. The sequence continues at coordinate 36,503 of NZ_JAGGPP010000036.1, read as the reverse complement.
CTGGCCAACGGCAGCCGCCTCATCGCCCTGGTCCGGGCGATGGACCAGGCGGAGGATCCGCTGGTGCGCCAGGCCCTGGTCAAAACCATAACGGGCTTCTGGGCCACCAAGCAGCTCACCCGGAATGGCACCGACCGAGCCGGAGCGACCGGCTATAAGTCAGATCCGACACCGCTGGTGAGCAAGCTCGCGCTGAGCTTCAACCTTCGCCGCGCCTCGCAGTTCGCAGGTCAGGTCCTGGGGTCCAGGCTCACAGCGGACGGCGGGGAATGGGGAACTTTCTCCTGGAACTCCCTGGTCCTCGGCGAACCGGGGGTGCATATCTTCGCAGGTACGGACGAGATCGTCCGGAACTCACTCGCGGAGAAGGTCCTCGGACTTCCGCGGGATTAGGGGAGAGCATGAATACGACCAGTGCTGACATGTCCGGGCTCGCCGTCCGCGAGATAAGCGGACCGAAGAATGCCTCTGATACTCCGCGGGTCGTCCTGGTCCACGGCGCCATGGATACGGGAGCCAGTTTTTCCCGGCTGATCGGGCACCTGGGGGGACTCGACGTGGTCTCGTACGACCGCCGGGGGTACGGTGAATCGCGTCTCGCTGAGCAGTCGCCGGCACGCCTTGCCGACCATGTCGGCGACCTGCTGGCACTGCTGGACGGCCACCGCTCCATGGTGCTGGCGCACAGCCTGGGCGGGGTGATCGCCTTGGCAGCGGCCGAAAGGGCACCGCACCTGGTGCGGGGCATCCTCGTTTACGAGGCGCCAATGCCATGGGAATCGTGGTGGCCGCCGCTCGTGCTTCCGGAAAACGCCTCCGATGACGCCGAGGTCCGCGCTGCCGCTGAGGAGTTCCTGAGGCGGCACCTCGGGGACGCCCGCTGGGAAGCGCTCGACGACGACAGGCGCGAGGGTTTTCTGCGGCACGGTCCGGCGTGGGCCGCTGAGCTTGGGGACGCACGCGACGGCGGCCCCGCCTTTCTGCCGGAGGCGATCGAAGTTCCCGTTTTGGCCGTCTATGGAACCGCCACGGACAGCAGGCACGAGCGGGCAACGCAGGAACTTGCCCGGCGTGCCCCGCAGGGAAGGCTGGCGACGATCGGCGGCGCGAATCACCTCGGCCACCGGACGGAACCTGGCCGCCTCGCTGAACTGCTGATCGGCCATATGGCCGCCACGGAAGGAACCTCATGCCCGACACCAGATCCCACGCTGATCAGAAACACGGACGCATGAGAGGGACCGGCGGCGGGCAACTGCAGGGCAAACGCATCATTGTGACCGGAGGCGCCCAGGGAATGGGCGCCTCCAGTGTCAGGGCGTTTGCCCGGGAAGGCGCGACAGTCGTTGCCATGGACCTTCAGGCGCAGCAGGGGACAGCAGCCGCGGAGCGAATCGCCCAGGAGACCGGCGGCGACGTCTCCTTCCTGGCCGCCGATGTCTCCGACAGGGCACAGGTCTTTGACGCCGTGTCGGGGGCCGCGCGGCGCATGGGCGGCCTCGATGTCCTGGTGAATGTGGCCGGGGTGCAGCGCGCGAAGCCGGCGGAGGACCTGACCGAAGAAGACTTCGATTTCCTCCTGAACATCAACCTCCGCGGGACGTTCTATACGAATCAGGCGGCCTTTCTGGCCATGAAGCCGGCCGGCTCCGGTGCCATAATCAACTTCGGTTCCGACTCCGGCATGACCGCGATCCGTGGCCTGGGCGGATACTCGGCAACCAAAGGCGGCGTCCACGCCTGGACCCGGACCGTGGCCCTCGAATTCGCCGCCCACGGCGTCCGGGTGAACACCGTTGTCCCGGCCATGAAAACACCGATGACCGAGTCCGGTCAGGCGGAGGGACGCGGCAGCGTGTACGCGAAGACGCCGCTCGGCGGTGCCCTCGGCGATCCCGACCGGGACCTTGCCCCGGTAATGGTCTTCCTCGCCGGGGACGGCTCCCGGTTCATCACGGGACAAACAATTTCAGTCAATGGCGGGCTAGGAATGGTGCGCTAGCCCCGAAAGGAAACTCATGCTCTACTCGAAGACAATCCGGAAATCGGGCACCCAGGAGGCAAGCGTTCCCGAGATGCTGACGCGGGCACGCCTCTATGACCTGGTCGACTATGAGGGCTACAACCAGTTCGACACCGGAGTCTTCAACTTCTCAGTCCCGACCGTGTTCAGCCAGCCTGTCCAACGGATGACAGGCTGGCCGGCGGCCTAACGTCGGTGGGGCACCGGGCAGTCACACGGACTGCCACCAATCGCAACGAAAACGGTGCCTCACCGCGACACTGCACTACCCACATCGGGCTCACAAGTTGGCCGTCAGCCAGATGACGAAGAAGGCGCCCCGTTCCCGGGGCGCCTTCTTCGTATTGTTCTGGCTTAGATACCGAGGTGTCGGGCCGCAAGCTCGCGATGGTGGTCGGGGGTGCCGAACAGCAGTTCATTGCTCTTGGCCCGGCGGAAGTAGAGGTGGGCCGGATGTTCCCAGGTGAACCCGATGCCGCCGTGAACCTGGATGGCGTCGTAGCCAGCCTTGACGAAGGTCTCAGCTGTCAGGGCATGAGCCATCGCAGCTTCGGCAGGAAGCGCAGGGTCCTGTTCCGACGCCGCCCGAGCCACGCGGTGGGCAGCCGCCCGGGCGAGCTCCACATCCATCAGCACGTCCGCCAGCTTCTGCTTGATCGCCTGGTAGCCGCCGATCACTTTGCCGAACTGCTCCCGGGTGCGTGCGTACTCAGCCGCCAGTTCGAGGAGCTTCAGCGCTCCACCGGCGTTCTCCGAAGCGAGGGCCACTGAGGCGGCCCGGAGCATCTGCGCCACCGCCGCCCAGCCAGCACCCTCGGTACCGACCAGTTGGGCGGGCGCCTTGTCCAACACCACGATGGCCTGGCGGCGGGTCAGGTCCAGTGTGTCGACGCCATCGGCGCGAACCCCTGTGCCGTGGGCGTCCACGCGGAACACGGAGACTCCCAGCGGCGTGCGTGCCAGAACCAGCAGGAGGTCGGCCGTTTGGCCGTCAATCACGTTGGTCTTGATCCCGCTCAATGCCCAACCGTCGCCGGAACGATCAGCGCTGCACTGAATGCCTTCTTCGTCCCAGCGCTGCGATGGTTCGAGGAAGGCTACGGCCGCGCGAGTCTCTCCGGCGGCGATGCCCTCGAGGATTTCCTCCTTGGCGGCCGCATCGTCAGTGGCCAGCATCAGGTTGCCCGCAAGCACTACCGTCGAAAGGAACGGCGTCGGTGCCAGTGACCGGCCCAGTTCTTCCATCACGATGGCTTGCTCTGCCAGTGAGAATCCGGCGCCGCCGAATTCCTCAGGGATGGCCAGGGACTGCAGCCCGAGTTGCTGGGCCATCTGCTGCCACACGGCGGGGTCGAAGCCCAGCTCCGAATCGACAAGACGCCGAACGGCTGGTTCGGGGAACTTCTCCTCGCAGAATCGCCGCACCGTCTGGCGCAGCTCGGTTTGTTCCTCAGTGAATACCGGTGCCATGCCGCTCCCTTGCGTCTGCTAAACCCTAAATGTCTATTGGTATGACCGTATTATCCTACGGAGCCGGTCGTGGAGCCGTCAAGACCCTTGACGTTCTTGAAAAGACAGATATACATTGGTCAAACCAATTGGCACAACATAGGACCGGAGATTGTCAATGAAGACAAGCAGCCGGCCCCGGTCATTGCCCGGCGCCACGGCGGTTGTAAAGACCGTTGCCCTGACTTCCGTGACCGTGTCACCGACCTTTCTCATGGGCTCGCTGGTGGTACAAATGCGGCATGACATAGCGCTGGCGCCTGCGGCCATAGGGCTCGGGGCCGCAATCATGTTCGGAACGGGTGGAGTCCTGGCGCCCTTTTGCGGCCGTCTTGTCCAGCGAATCGGTCCCAAGCGCGGAATGCTCTTTGCTGCCTCGACCTCAGCATTTGCCCTGGCCGGGATAGCGGCGGCGCCGAATTTCCTTTGGCTTGCACTGTGCCTCGGGCTGGCGGGAACCGGCAACGCCCTGGGGCAACCTGCCTCCAACATGGCCCTGTCCGAATCCGTCCCCTTTCGACGCCTGGGCATCGCCATGGGGATGAAACAGGCCTCCATCCCCACCGCCTCCCTCCTCGGAGGCCTGGCCGTGCCGGCAGTGGCCCTAGTGTTTGGATGGCGATGGGCATTCGCCCTGGCGGCGGTATTAGCCCTGCTCGTCGCGGCCTGGGCACTTGGAGACAGAACGAAACAGCCAGCCGGTCGCCCCGCGCCCGTCGCCATTGATCCGCCTTCCTCACGGAGGGCAATGGCATTCCTCACCGCCGGCGGCGCAGTGGCGGCGGCTTCCGCCACCAGCCTGGGGATCTTCCTCGTGGATTCTGCAGTCAGCTCCGGAATCAGCCCGAGCCATGCCGGAGTTCTCTTCGCCGGAGCTGCCCTCATGGGCCTGGTATCCCGGATTGGAGCGGGCGCGTTCCTCGATCGCCGGCCGCACTACAGCCCCTATTCCCTGGCTAGCCAGTTTCTCCTGGTCGGATCGGCCGGATTCCTGGTGCTGGCCGTAGGTCAGCCCTGGGCGATGATGGCCGGTGCGGTGTTTGCATACGGTGCGGGCTGGGCCTGGCCGGGGGTGCTGACCTACGGAGTGATGCGGGATCGCCTGAGCTCCGTGGGGACCTCGACCGGCACCTTGCAGGTAGGTCTTTCTCTTGGCGCTGCGGCCGGACCGCTGGCGTTTGGAGTCCTGGCACAGGTTTCGTCGTACAGAATTTCGTGGCTTGTTGCCGGGCTGGGACTGGCCGCATCGGGCGTCATCATCAGTCGGGGTCACGCGGCGGAGAACAGGATCAGGTGCAGGGAAGCGGTGGCTGACCTGGACTCGGTATCTGAATGAACGCGGGTGACGCCATCCCAGCGGCCGCGTCCCGGCCTACAGCACGCACAACGAAAGGACAGCCAGTGAGTGGTGCCTCGATCACAGTGACCGGTCATGACCAGAAGGCGGCCTGGCGGGACAAAGTCCTGCCGGCCGTGGAGCAGGTACGTAAGGGTGTCTGGTCCATCCCGGTCCCTTTCCCAAACCATCCGATGCGGTACACCCTCAGCTACCTGCTGCTCGGGGCGGACGATGCCGTGCTCGTGGACCCGGGCTGGGCCAGCGACGTGGGCTGGCAGCACCTCGCGGCCGGCCTGGCCCAGGCAGACGTGGGTTTTTCGGAACTGACCGGCGTCGTCGTCACCCACCGGCATGCCGACCATTTGGGCCTGGCGGCCCGGGTACGGGAAGCCTCGGGCGCGTGGGTGGCACTGGGCGAACATGAAACACTCGGCGTGCCCACCGACGGCGACGATGCCGCGCGGATTGCTGAGGACCGCAGTCTGCTCAGGCTCTGGGGCGTGCCCGAGAACCGGCTCGACGAAGTTGTCGTAGACCCGAAGCGCCTGACTGCGCGAGGGCTGGCAGAGCCGGATCTCAGGTTCGCCGGCGACACCCTGGTGCCCGCCGCGGGACTGCGCCTGCGCGTCGTCGCGACACCCGGCCACACACCCGGCCACATCTGCCTCGTGGACGAGGCACGGGGCCTGATCTTCAGCGGCGACCACGTCCTGCCCCGCATTACCCCGAACATTTCCTTCGAAATCTCGGGGCCCGTCAATCCGCTGGAGGACTACTATGAGTCGCTCAACCTGATCGGGTTCGAGGACGACATGGAAGTGTGCCCTGCCCACGAGTACAGGTTCAGCGGCATGCGCCGCCGGGTAGACCAGCTGCAGGCCGACAACCGTGCCCGTTCGGCGGAGGTGGTCAAAATCCTCGCTGGCGGCAGCGCACATTCGATCTGGGAGATCGCGCGGTTGCTGACCTGGTCCCGCGGCTGGCACTCGCTGCAAGGACCGGTGCTTCGACTGGCCCTGGGGGAGACTGCCAGCCACGTGGTCTATCTGGCGTCTCAAGGCCATGACGTACAGGTTCCAGTCCGGGAAGCAATGCCGGCCGGGGACGCTGCCTGGTAGAGCCGTCCGGGCGGCCTACTCCATTACCACCACGGCGCGGCCGGTAATGCGGCCCGCCTCGAGGTCGTCAAATGCGTCCAGTGCATTTTCGAACGGGTACGTCTTCAGATCGATGACGATCCTGCCAGCTTGGGCGAGAGCGACGACGTCGTGCAGCTCACGGCGGGTGCCGCTGTACGGGCGGTTGATGGTCACCCCGCGGGGAATCGACGTCGTGGTGCGCCTCGTCTCGAACTGCAGGACGCCGTCGCTCTGACCGGGTACACGAATGGCCCCGTACGGGGCAATCATCGATGTCGCCAGCTTCAGCGTGGCGCTGCTGCCCACGAGGTCCAGAACGAAGTCCGGGCCGAACCCCCCGGCGGCGTCAAGCACTTGCCCGGCTGCGTCGGGAGCGGAAGCATCGATGGCAAAGTCCACGCTTGAGCGGAGGGCGTCCAGGGCGGCCTGCCGCACGTCCAAAGCGATGAGCCGGGCGGGCGTGATGGCCCCCAGGATGGAGACAGCGAACTGGCCCAGGCCGCCGAGGCCTATCACCGCTGCCGAGGAACCCGGCCCGAGCAGCGCGAGGCACTCCTTGATGGAATGGTAGGGAACGAGGGCGGCGTCCGGAAGCACCGCCGCGAGTTCAGGCGCGAGTCCGGGAGCCGGAATTACGGCGCTTGCCGGGGCCGTCACGTAAGTGGCCAGCCCGCCGTCGTGCTTTGTACCGGGACCCTGAGGAGGCCGCATCCGACCGCCGGTGCCTAGGCAGGCGTTCTCGCGCCCGGATCCGCACTGGCGGCAGACTCCGCACGACCAGACGGTGTGGACCACGGCGAAGGTCCCCGGCTCCAGGCCGCCGGACACGCCAGGGCCGACGTCGCTGACGACGCCCGCGATTTCATGCCCTAGGGTCAGCCCGGACGGGATGGCCAGGCCGGGGTGGGCGCGGAAAGCCACGTCCGTATGACAGATGCCGCCGGCGGAGACTTTGAGGAGGACCTGGCCGGGACCGGCTGTGGGCTTCTCTGCTTCAGCCCAGGCCACATGGCCGGTGCCGAGATATTTCAGTGCTCGCATTGTGAACTCACGCTTTCGTGAACTGCGCCGCGGCCGGAGGCGGTTGTCGCCTTCGACCGCGGCGCGGATCGAACAGGTGCAGTTGCTGCTCTTGCTACTTTGCGGCCATCTCCGCGGCTGCCTTCTCGCTGAAGGACGTGTCCATGATGTCCTCGACCTTCAGATCGGCCTTTTCGATCAGCCCTTGGGCCCGGTAGGTCTCGAGGTCTTCCGCCACGCCCGCCAGGTTCATCTCACCGGTGGGGCTGATCTCCGGAGAATAGGCTTTGGCCACGAGCTTAGGATCCAGTTCCGTGTATTTGGCAATGATGTCGATGACTTCTTGCGCGTTGGTGCCCGCGAGCTGTCCGTCGACCAATGCGGCGTTGTAGTCCTTGACGCTGCGGAGCCAGCCCTTCATGAAGCTAAGGGCCGCCGCGGGGTTCTTCTCCGTAAAAGCCGTGCCGTACATCATGGCGCCGAGTTGCAGGCCCGGGTAGAAATCGGCTCCGACGGCGAACCGCACCGCTGAGCCGTTCTCGATGGCCTTCGTGGCGAAAGGTTCAGCCGTGGTTGCGGCATCGATGGAACCGTTCTCCAGTGCCACCGCCTGGTCCGGGCCGCTGAGGAAGTTGGCCTGGATATCGGCACGCGCCAGGCCACCTTCCTTAAGGGCGCGGTCGAACCACAGCGTTGTGGAGGTCCCGTCCGCGTACAGGCCCAAGCGCTTGCCCTTGAGGTCCTTGACCGACGTGAACTCCTTGCTGTCCACCAGCGACTTGCGTACCAGGAGGGACGAGTACTTGCTGCCGGGGACGAGCTTGCCGGTATCGGCCACCAGCCGCACACCCAGGCCGCGGCCGACGGCGTTGAAGATCCCGGCCCCCGGCGCAGCCGTGCCGGCGTCGAGCGCGCCGGAAGCCAGGGGCGCGACCATGTCCCCGCCCGACTTGAAGGCAACCAATTTAACGTTCAGGCCTTCTTCCTTGAAGTAGCCCTTTTCGATGCCGATATATAGCGGAGCGTTGGAGATTCCCGCAGCGTGGCCCACTGAGACCTCGGCAGTTCCATTGGAGGTGCTGGCGCTGCTGTTGCCGCCGCAGGCGGCGACGCCGAGCAGTGCGGTGATGCCCATGACGGCGCCTGCTGTCCGGACAAGGAACCGGTTGCGGGCCGGCAGAATACGGGTGTTTTTGAACATGGGATGTCCTTTCGGCGGCTTCATTGCCGCGGAAGGTGGGATGAGCGGGATTTGGGGCAGTGCTAGGAGTTCTTACGGTTCCACGGTGTGAGCAGCCGTTCGACTTCCGTGAGCAGAAGGGTCATGGCGACGCCCAGGACGGAGATAAGGATGAGGGCGACATACATCGTTTCGACTCGGAACGTGGACCATGAGTTCCAGATCATGAAGCCGAGGCCGCTTGTTCCGCCGAGCATTTCCGCGACGACGATGAGCATGAGCGCCATGCCGACGCCCAGCTTCATGCCGGCGATGATCAGGGGGGTGGCGGCGGGGACGGCGATGGTCCTGAAAACCTGCAGCCGGCTTGCCTTGAAGTTCTTGCCCACGTCGTGGTGGATCTGGTTGATGCCCATCACGCCCGCCGCGGTGTTGACCACGACCGGGAAGAAGACCCCGATCGCGACGACGGCGACCTTGCTGGATTCGCCCAGGCCGAAGATGATCAGCAGCAGCGGGAAGATAGCGGTCTTGGGTATCGGATATGTTGCGGCAATGAGGGGTTCTGCAATTGTGCGGACCCAGCGGCTGAGTCCCATGATGATGCCGACAATGACGGCCGGGACGGCGCCGATAATGAAACCGATTGAGAGCCTGCCCATACTGACCATGGTGGTGTCGAGCAGTTGTCCGGAACCGATCAGGCGGGCGAATTCCTTCGCGATGGTGGTTGGGGCGGGGAAGAACTGGACATTCAGCAGCCCTGCCTTCGTTGCGATCTCCCACAGGACCAGCAGTCCCAACGGGGCGAGGACGGCAGCGAAGCGTTCGGCGCCAATGCGCTTGACGAGGCTGCGCCGGACGGGCTGCGGCGGGGGAGCAGGAGTGGTCTTGGCTGCAGCGGAACGTGCAGCGTCCGCAAGCGGCGTCTTGAGGCTCACAGGGCCGCTCCCACAACTTCGTCCTTCAGCGATGCCCAGATGTCGTAGACAATCTCGCCGTATTCAGGCTGCCGGCGAAGTTCGAGGACGCTGCGGGGCCTCTCGAAGGGAACTTCAATGACCTTCTTAACGCGGCCCGGACGGGCTGTCATGATCATGACCTCGTCACCGAGGATGACGGCCTCATCCACGCTGTGCGTAATGAAGACGACCGTTTTCCTGCTTTCTTCCCAGGTGCGGAGCAGTTCTTCCTGCAGGATGGTTTTGTTCTGTTCGTCCAGTGCTGAAAACGGCTCGTCCATGTAGAACACGTCCGGATCGTTGGCGAAGGCCCGCGCGATGGAAACACGCTGGCGCATGCCGCCGGAAAGCTGGTGCGGATAGGCCTTGGCAAACTTGGTCAGGCCGGTTTTGTTCAGGTAGTGCCCCACCTGTTCCCGGATTGTTGCCTTCGCTGCGTTGCGCATCTTGAGCCCGTAGGCGGCGTTGTCCCAGACGTTCATCCATGGGAAGAGTGAGTCTCCCTGGAACACCATGGAGTTTGTCACCGGCTTGTCCGATCCGGTGCTGACGTTGATTGTTCCGGACGTTGGCGTTTCGAGTCCGGCGAGCATGCGGAGAATCGTTGTCTTTCCGCAGCCGCTGGGCCCGACGATCGTGAAGAACGATCCTTCCGGAACATGCAGGCTCACGTTGTCGACAGCGGTGACCAGTCCACTGTCTGTGTTGAAAGTCTTGGTCAGGTTCGTGACTGTGATTCCAGTTGCTTGGGCTGTGTCGGACAACGGTGTCGTCGCAGGTCGCTGCATTGGATCCCCTCCCTGGGGTGGCGTTTGCGTGGGTGGCCCCGAAGGTAAGCGCCGGCTACGACGGGCATGTCGCTGAGGCCTGCTCGATAGCGTGGCAGTCTTCGGCAATAAGGTCAATAGGTTTTCCGGTCTTACCTTTATATGCCGTCCAAAGGGTGGCGTTCCCTGATTTGACGATATACATTGGTCAAACCATTGAATCAAGAAGGGTGTTGAGTGAGATGTTGCAAACCGAGACGGTGACGATTCCCGAAACGGCCCAGGAGAGCTCCCTGGCCGAATACGCGGCGGAGTCCTGCCGCCGACTGGCGGCCGGACTGTTAGGGAACACCGGGGAAGAGCTACGGACGTTCCTGGCTTCGGAGGTCCAAAGGCTTCAGGCCGTACTCGCAAACCCGTCCCTGCTCGAAGGCGCGGAACCTCAAACCCCGCCCCGCTTTGACCGCAAAGGCAGGGTGCAGATCACGACCAACCCGGTGGTCAGCCACCGCAATCCACTCGCACCTCCGCTGATGCACCATCATGATGGCGACGAGAGCGAGTTCCGCGTCACCCTGCCACTGCAGTACCAAGGGCCCCGGAATCACCTGCATGGCGGCTACTGCGCCGTTCTCCTCGATGACGTGCTGTGGCACTCAGTGCGTTACGCGGCGCCGGGGATCAGTTTTACCCGCGAGCTCACCGTCACGTACGAGCGGCCCGTGCCGCTGTTTGAGGAGCTGAGGATTGTGGGGCGGGTCAGCAGGATAGAAGGCCGCAAGACGTTTGCCGAAGGTGAAATCATCGCAGGCGGCCTTGTGTGCGCCCGCGCAACCGGTCTTTGGATTTCGCCGAAACCAAGCGAATAGACCGCCAAACTTTCACTGAGTGAAAGTCGTGGATGTGGCCCACATCATAACTGCAAGCATGGCAACAAGACCGAAATCAGGGGCAGTCACAAGGAAGTGAAGAGATGTCTGAAGAAGCGATCGTCATCATCGGAGCCGGCCACGCGGGAGTACAGGCGGCAGTCCGATTGGCCGAACTTGAATGGGCCGGACGCATTATCGTCGTTGAGGAGCAGGACGGTCCCACGTACGAACGGCCGCCGCTTTCAAAGGAATTCCTCAAGCCCGGAGCCTCCGACGAGATCGCAGCGCTCCGCAAGGAATCGTACTTTGAAGACAAGCGGATTGAACGGATCACCGGGGCAACCGTAACCGGGATCGATGCGGGTGCCAGGTCGGTCACTCTCTCCGATGGCACGAGCCTCGGTTACTTCCGACTGATCATCGCCACGGGTTCACAGGCCAGAGCCCTCACAGTCCCCGGCTCCGAGCTTCCCGGCATTCATCTCCTCAAGACCCGTGATGACGCCCAGGCCCTCCGTCGGGCAATGCGCCCCGGAGCGCATGTCGTGATCATCGGCGCCGGTTACATCGGACTGGAGGTAGCAGCCGCGGCAGCCAAGCTCGGGTGCACCACAACAGTCCTCGAGTTCCAGGACCGCGTCATGAGCAGGGTCACCTCAGCCCCGGTTTCGCGGCACTTTGAACAACTGCACCAGGAACAGGGCACGCGCTTTGTGTTCGGCGCCGCAGTGACGGAAGTCCGCGGCAATGGCAAGGTCCAGGAGGTCGTGACTGCAGACGGGTCCGCGTACGCCGCTGACGTAGTGGTGGCCGGCATCGGCGTGCTGCCCCGCCAAGCGCTCGCGGAGGCGGCGGGCATCGATGTGAAGGACGGCATCCTCGTGGACGCCGACAGTCGGACTTCAGACCCCAACGTTTACGCCATCGGCGACGTCACCCGACTGATCATCAAGGATCAGGGGATCAACCGGCGGCTGGAGAGCATCCAGAGTGCACTCGCCCAGGCGGTCAGTGCGGCCAACAGCATCATGGGCCTCACGAACACCAAACATGAGGTTCCGTGGTTCTGGACCGTCCAACACGGTGTGCGTCTCCAGACTGCCGGGTTGCGGCTTCCGGAAGACGACATCATCGTCCGCGGCAATCCCAAGGACGGGCGCTTTTCGGTCCTCTACCTCCGTGACGGACGCCTCGCTGCAATCGATACCATCGCAGCGCTCTCCGACTTCACCGTAGGAAAGAAGCTGGTGGCTTCCGGGGCAGAAATCGACCCTGAGATTGCCGCCGACCCGGCAAACAAGCTGACAACCGCTGTACGCGAGCTCGTCGACGAGACTCGCTGAGGACAGGAAAGGATCAACAGCCATGAGCAAGACCCTGATCAATGTCATCGACCGCGAGGGTGCAACCCGCGAAGTGGAATGGGAACCGGAACAGTCGCTGATGGAGACCCTCCGCGACAACGACTTCCCCGTCCTGGCATCGTGCGGGGGGACGGTCTCCTGCGCCACCTGCCACGTCTTCCTGGAAAAGCCCGTACTCGAATCGCTTGCTGACCGCAGCGAGGACGAACTGGAACTGCTCGAGGATGCGGAGCACTACAACCCGGAGGCCTCGCGCCTGTCCTGCCAGGTCCAGCAGTGCGACAGCCTCGGTGGCATCAACGTCATCATCGCCCCGGAAGAGGACTAGCAGGTGGGCGGTGCCGCGGAAACGGCATCGCCCACCGGGCAGGCAACGCTGGGCAGCCCGTGCCCCAAAACTGGTTCGGGGCACGAACCAAGGCAAGAACAAACACAACGAAGTCAGGCAAGAAGGGGTCAGCGGCATGAGGCAGAATCCGGCAGGAACTACCGGGGAGGTATCCGGGGAGGCAGGAAGCACGGCCGATCTGGCCAGCTTCCTGCGCGTTCCCCTGACTATCCTCGGTGACGTGGTGCGCCGCGCAGGAAAAGGCCGGGCACTGCCGACTTCACAGGCTCAGGTACTCAGCCAGCTCTCCGCCGAGGAATCCCTCAGCGTCTCCGAACTGGCCCGGGCCCAGGAGCTGGCCGTGTCATCTATGACCGAAGTCCTCCAGCGGCTCCAGGCCCGTGGACTCATCACGAAGACCGGCACCGAGCAGGACCGGCGGCAGGTGCGGGTTGCCATTACCGCCGAAGGCCGGCACCGGCTCAACGAAACAGCAGCAGCCAGGGACGAACTGCTGGGAATGCGCCTGGCCAGTCTCCCGGAGGACGAGCTGAAGCGGCTCGAAGCGGCCGTGCCGGCACTGTGGCGGCTTGCCCGACTTGATGCGGAGATTTGGCCCCGGATCCCGGCCCGGCCGCATCGCCCGCGCTCCAGAGAAACCCGGCCGCACATCGGCCGCTAAGACCCAACCACCGCAGAAGTGCTCGGGATAGCCAGGGCACCTTAACCAACACACGTGTACAGACAGAGGAGAACAGAACATGGGCGTTCTAGACGGAAGAGTTGCTTTGATAACGGGGGCAAGTCGTGGCATTGGCGCCGCTATCGCGGAGGAATTCGCGAAAGAGGGCGCCTCAGTGATCCTGACCGCGCGTTCCAGCAATGAGGAGCCGGGAAAGCTTCCAGGCACACTTGAGGAGACGGCTGCCACCGTTGAGGCTGCGGGCGGGCAGGCATTGAGCATCGTCGCGGACCTGACCAGCGAAGAGGACCGTCAGCGCATCGTACGTGAAGGCATTGAGCATTTTGGCCGGATCGACATCCTGGTCAACAATGCCGCGGTCACCTTCTTCCAGCCTGCAGCCGAACTGAAGCTCAGCCGGTCACAGCTCATGTTCGACATCCAGGTTCAGGCTCCACTGCACCTGAGCCAGTTGGTCTTTCCCGGCATGCGCGAACGCGGCGAGGGCTGGATTCTTAACATCACGTCCGGAGAATCACGTCATCCGGACATCCCGCCAACCCGTTTCAACGCCAAGGGCACCACCACTATCTACGGCATGATCAAAGCAGCCCTGGAGCGCCTCACCTCGGGTTTCGCAGCCGAAGGTTTCAAAGACGGTGTCACGGTCAACGCACTGCGGCCCACGGGACTCGTGGCCACGCCTGGACCGGTGTTCCACGGGGTCTTGAAGGCAGATGACCCGAACGCCGAGAGCCCGGACGTGATGGCGCGTGCCGCCGTCGTCCTCTGTTCTGCCACGCCGGACCAACTGAGCGGTAACGTGCTGGAATCCGAAGAGGTCCTCGCCGAATGGGCGCCGCAGGCGCTCAACGCCGAGGCTGGCTCTCATGTCTAGCGAGCCGGCCGGGCCGGCGCTGGCGGAAATTGAGTGGCTCCGCGGCGTCAAGGTTGTTGAGGTTACCACCGCCGTTTCCGCTCCGCTGATCGGACGCGTGCTCGCCGAGCTTGGTGCCGAAGTAGTCAAGGTTGAGTCACGTGCAAAGCCGGACGTGAACCGGGCCAGGCTGCCGCGGCCTACCGATCCCGAGGGCTTTCCCGCGCATGAGTCGTTCCAGCTGCTGCACGAGTCCAGCGCCAGCAAGAAGAGCGTGACCCTGAACCTCAAAACTGACGAGGGCCAGTCACTTTTCCTGAAGCTTCTGGGCGATGCGGACGTCTTCATCGAGAACTTCGTGCCGGGCTGGCTGGACCGTCTTGGCCTGACTGTGGAAAGCCTCCGGGAAAAGTTCCCGCGCCTGGTTATCCTGTCCGCCAGCGGTTACGGCCAGACCGGGCCCCTGCGCACCCAGCGCTCCTACGCCCCGGTCATGTCCGCCCTGGCCGGAGTTGAGGGCCTGATCGGATACGACGATGGGCAGGTCATGGGATGTTCGGCGCTTGCGCTGGCCGATCTCAACTGCAGCTTCACGGGGGTCTTCCTCGTTGCCGCAGCGCTCAAGGGCCGGGAACAGACGGGCCACGGTACCCATGTGGACCTGTCGCAGATTGAGGCCGCTTCCACTCTGGCCGGCGAAGCGTTCGTAGAGGCGGAGCTTAACGGCTCTGCCCCGCTCCCGCGGGGGAACGCAGATCCCGACGGCACGCCCTGGACTCTGATTCCCACCGAGCGTCCGGACGAGTGGATTGCCGCGGTGGACACGCAGTCCGGCACGCTGGCCGAGGGCGAGCTGCTCGAGCTCAAGAATTTGCCTGCAGGAAGGCGGTCTGCCAGGGAAACTCTCCTTGAGCGGCTCCGGGTCCGCGGAATCGAAGCCGCCCCCGTCCTGACTCCCACGGGCGTGGCCAAGGACCGGGGCTTCGCGGCACGGGGCTTCACCCAGACGGTACAACACCCGCACGCGATGATCGGCGAGGTCAAAGTGACCAGCGTCCCCTGGCACCTGGACGGGCGGCTGCCCCGTGTCCTTGGCGCCGCGCCGCTGCTTGGCGGCGATAACCCGACCATCCTTTCCAGATTCGTGGACGCCGCGGGCCTGGCCGATTTCGAAGCAAAGGGAGTGCTGCGATGACCAACACCATGTTGCAGGGCACGTTGACCATTGAACTCGGGACCACCCGGGCTGCGGCCTTCGCCGGCAAGCTCATCACCGATGCCGGCGGGGATGTGGTGACCCTCGAGGACAGCCGGCGCCGGGCCCGCCTGACTGATGCCGCGCGGATATTCCTGGATGCCCACAAGGACGTTGTTGCCTTGGAAACCGCCCAGGACAACGTTGTGATTGAGGAGCTCGTGCCGTTCGCGGACCTCGTGGTCACGGACCTTCCCCAGGACGAGCTGGTGCGCCGTGGACTTGATTGGGACTCGCTCCGCAGCCTCAATCCGCGCCTGAGCTACGTCCGCCTCTCAGCAGTGGGCTGGGAAACAGAGGGTCCTGCAGGGGAACTGACCATGCAGGCACTGAGCGGGCTGATGGAGATGGTGGGGGACCCGCAGCGCGAGCCACTGGCGCTCCCTTACGGCATCGGCTCACTGCAGCTGGGCCTGCACGGCGCAGCAGCAGGGACAACCGCCCTCCTCTCGGCCGCACGAAGCGGGCAGGGCCGGCTTGCGGAAATTGCGGGTTCCGAAGTCCTCGCGTCCTACGTCCGAATCTACGGTGCGGTGGCCTCCTATTACGGCATTCCGCTGCAGCGGGATGGCCGGCGCGCACCGGGTTCCGGGGGCCGGTACCCGTTCGGGTTCTTCGCCTGCCGCGACGGCTACGTTGCCATGATCTGCCGCAGTGACCGCGAATGGGCGAGCCTTCTGGCGATGATGGGCGACCCGTCCTGGGCCAAGGATGAGCGGTACCAGGACCTCTACGGGATTGCCATGAAGTATCCGGACGAGGTGGACGCCCTCATCGAACCGTGGCTGTTGGAACACACCCGGGATGAGCTGCTGGCCCTCGCCCAGAAGTTCGCGGTCCCGGTTGCCCCGGTCCGCTCCGTAACCGAAGTCATGGAGGACGTGCAGCTGCGCGATCACCGCGACTTCTTCGACGTCCTGCGGACAGCCGACGGCCGTGACCTCCGCGTTCCCGGCCGGCCCTGGGCCAGCCCGCAACGGCAGGTGGAGCTGCAGGGTCCGCGGACCCTGCAATCCGTTCTTCCGGCCGGACCCGACGCCATCGACCCGCACGCGATCACACATTCACTCGCACTAACTATCTCGGAGGCACCATGACGACACCAGAGGATCCGGTACTCGTTGAACGCAGCGGCCCCATTGGCCGGCTGATCTTCAACCGCCCGGACAAGAGCAACGCCATGACATTCGACGATGCCCAGTTTCTGACCGCCAAACTTCACGAACTCGAAGACGACGACGACATCAAAGTCATCATCCTTAAAGGCAACGGCAAGTCCTTCTGCGCGGGGCACGACTTTGATGACGTGGTCAGGGTGTACGGACTGGACCGAAAGGGCCCTGACGGGAAGCAGTTCAAGATGAGCCAGCGGGCCAGGTTGCAGATCGACCGACGCCTTGCAGAGGAATACATGGCCTTCCAGTACTCACACAAACCGGTCATCGCACAGGTCCAGGGAGCCGCCGTCGGTTTCGGTATGTACCTGACCGAGCTCGTTGACATGGTGGTGTGCGCCGACAATGCCCGGTTCAGCCACGCCGAGCAGCGGCTCGGCTTTGCCGGAAACACCTGGCACCTGAACATGCAGATCCTCACCTACGGACCAAAGAAGGTCCGGGAACTGCTGCTGTTCGGGTCCCAGTTCGACGGCAAGGATGCCGAA
This sequence comes from Arthrobacter sp. ISL-72, assembly GCF_018613755.1. Classification (GTDB taxonomy): domain Bacteria; phylum Actinomycetota; class Actinomycetes; order Actinomycetales; family Micrococcaceae; genus Arthrobacter. Next base: position 19,523 of record NZ_JAGGPP010000036.1, on the reverse strand, counting down.
CGGATAGGCCTGGCCAACATCTCGGTCCCTGAGGACGAGCTGGAGGCCACGGCGGAGAAGTGGGCGGAAAGGGTAGCCCGCAACCCTAAAGACGCCCTGGTCCTGGGCAAGGCGATGCACCAGATGGCGCTGGACTCACTGGGCGCCTCACAGCAATTCATCCGCGGCGTTGTGGGTCACACGCTGGGAACAGGACTGTCCTTCGAAAAGGACGAATTCAATTTCTTCCGGGAACGCCGGGATACGGGAACCAAACAGGCATACCGGAACAGGGATGCCAGCTACGAAACGGAAAAGGTATAACAATGACTGATCTGCTCAACTACACCGGAAAAATCGTCGTCGTCACGGGCTCTGCCTCAGGCATGGGTAAGGCAACCGCCGAACTCCTGGCCGGTCAGGGCGCCACCGTCTATGCCCTGGACATTAACGAACCCAAAGAGCCGCTAGGCACTTTCGTCAAAATCAACCTTGGTGACCGGATCTCCATAGATGAAGCACTGGCCGCCCTCCCGGCAAAGGTGGACGCCGTCTTCAGCTGCGCAGGCATAGCCGGCGAGATCTACTCCGGCCGCAACTTCTCCGAGCTGGACGTGCTCACCATCAACTTCATCGGCGGACGGCACCTCATCGAAGGACTGATCCCGCGGCTTCCCCAGGGCGGAGCGGTGGCCGTCATTGCCTCCACGGGCGGCATGCGCTGGCAGCAGCGGGCCGAGAAGCTCGTGCCTTTTGTGACCACCGCGGGCTTCGAAGAAGCGCAGCAGTGGTTCAAGGAGAACCGCGACGAGCTCTTTGCGGACTTCCCCGGCGTGAACGTGCCGTACATGGTTTCCAAGGAAGCGCTGATCGTGTGGATGAAGCACCGGGCATACCAGCTGTCCGGCCAGGGAATTCGTTTGAACGCCGTTTCCCCGGCATCTACAGCCACTCCAATGAGTGACGACTTCACCCTCAACGCCGCCGGCCTCAAGGGTTCGCATATCTCGCTGATCGGGGCACAAGCCACCTCTGAGGACCAGGCCAAGGCGCTCATCTTCCTCAACTCCGATCTGGCGTCGTATGTGAGCGGACAGGACCTGCAGGTGGATTACGCGTTCACCGTCAAGGGACTCCACGGCCTGGTCTAACAAGGTTCATCAAACGGAAGGTTGAAAGATATGACTGTTTCTGCCCTGATCGTTGAAGATGCGGCGCTCGCGCTGGTGCACAAGGACCTCTTCATTGGTGGTCAGTGGGTTCCCGCCGAGGACAACCGGACCCTGGACGTTTTCGATCCCGCCACCGGCGAGGTGCTCTGCGCTGTGGCAGACGCCTCGCCGGCGGATGGGCGGCGCGCACTCGAAGCCGCCGTGGCCGCCCAGCCCGGTTTCGCCCGCACTACACCACGTTCGCGGTCCAAAATGCTGATCCGCGCGCTGGAGCTGTTGCAGGAGCGGACCGAGCAGATCGCTGCCATTATGTCCCTGGAGGCCGGTAAACCGCTGGCCGAAGCCAGGGCAGAGATCGCCAGCACCGGCGATTTTATCCAGCACTTTGCTGAAGAAGCGGTCCGCACGGAAGGAAACTACCAGGTAAACCCGGTCAGCGGTGGGCGGATGATCGTTACCCGCCAGCCCATCGGCACCGCTATTCTCATCACCCCCTGGAACTTTCCGCTCTCGCAGGCGGCACGCAAACTCGCACCCTCCATCGCGGCAGGCTGCACCTCGGTGGTCAAGCCTGCGAAGGAGACTCCGTTGACGCTGCTGGCATTCGCGGAAGTTCTCAAGGACGCGGGAGTCCCGGACGGTGTTGTTAATGTGGTGACCACCAGCGATTCCAACGGCGTGATGGAACCGTTGATCCGCTCCGGACTTGCCCGGAAACTCTCCTTCACCGGATCAACCCCGGTGGGCGTGAAGCTTCTGGAACAGGCCGCCGAGCAGGTTCTGAGCACGTCCATGGAACTGGGCGGCAACGCACCGTTCATCGTCTTCGAGGACGCGGACCTGACCGTTGCCATCGACAGCCTCGTCATGAACAAGATGTGGAATGCAGGCCAGACCTGCACCTCCGCAAACCGGATTTTTGTTCACTCCTCGATCATCGACCGCTTCCAGGAGATGCTCGTCGAGCGGATGTCCGCTTTCGTTCAGGGACGGGGCACCGACGCCGGCGTGAACCTGGGACCGCTGATCAATGCCAGGCAGCTGGCTGCCGTAGGGGCGATGGTTAAGGACGCGGTCGACGTCGGCGCGAAGCTCGTGCTCGGCGGTTCACCGCTGCCGGGGGCCGGCTACTTCTACCCGCCAACTATCCTGCGCGACGTTCCCGAGACCGCTGCCCTGAACCGCGACGAGATATTCGGCCCGGTGGCCGCACTGATTCCGTTCGAGTCAGAGGAAGAAGTGGTCCGCCGTGCCAACGACACGGACTACGGATTGGTCTCTTACCTGTTTACCGAAGACCTCCGGCGCGCCGTCCGGGTGGCTGAGGACCTGGAATCCGGCAACGTAGGGCTGAACCGCGGCACAGTCGCCTACGCTGCGGCGCCCTTCGGAGGAGTTAAGAAGTCCGGGTTGGGCCGCGAAGGAGCCAAGGAAGGCATCGAGGAGTTCCTGGAGACGAAGTTCATAGCCTTGCAGCTCTAATCCTTTGGTTCACTGCAATTTGCAGAAAGGGTGCCGATCCTCGCAGGAGGATCGGCACCCTTTCTGCGTGCATAACGGGCCTTAAACGCCGGAGGCCGGCAGGAGCTCCTGCCGGCCTTCGGTTTGTTGCTGGGGGCTACCCGCCCTGTCGCGCCGTGATGGTGACGCGGAGGCTGTCCACGCCGTTGGTGAGGCTATTGCCTTTGAGGAGGGTCAGATCCTTCTCCGGATCGAAGTCCACCTTCTCCACCTGTTCGGCAAGTACCTGGAAGAGGATTGTGCTCTCCAGCCGGGCAAGCGGTGCGCCGAGGCAGGCATGAACACCATGCCCAAAGCCGAAGTGGCCATCGGTCTCGCGGTCGATGTCGAACTCATCCGCGTGGTCCCATTGGGCCTCATCGCGGTTTGCCGACGCCAGCAGCAGCCGGACGATGGAACCCTTCGGAATGGTCACACCGGAGAATTCGAAGTCCTCCTTTGTCCGGCGGGGGGCCTTGTGCACCGGCCCCCGAAAGCGGACCAGTTCCTCGATGAACTTTGCACCATCCTCCTCGGGATTTTCCCGGAGGCGGCGCAGCAGGGCAGGGTTTGCCCGCAGTTCGCGGAACCCGCCGGCGATCAGCCGTTCGGTGGTCTCGAACCCCGCCACGAAGACGAAGGCGCACAGCTCGATGGCCTCCTGCTCCGTCAGGAGCCCCTCGTCCTTCCATGAACGGGCAATATGCCCGGCAACAGTCTCACTTTTCTCATCGTAGAGACGATGGAGGGTCTGCCGGAGGTACTCGAAGAACTCCATGGTGTAGTTTTCGTCATCATCGGTGCCCGGCGCCATGCGGGACAGGCGGGCGAAGTAGACGAACATGGAGTCTGAGAGCAGATGAACCTTATTCAGGTCCTCGACAGGAACCCCGAGAATCCCACTGATAGTGGCCATGGTAAGGGGGCGGGATACGTCCCTGACCACCTCTGCACTGCCTAAGTTCACGAGTGCGTTGACGCGTTCTTCAGCCACTTCGCGGACGCGGTCAGTAACCAGAGCGATCGCCTTCGGAATGAAGGCAGAAGCGATGACCTTTCGCAGCTTGATGTGAGCTTGACCGTCCAGCAGGGTGGGGAATGCGAACGGCGGAACGTCGTTGACCTGGCTTAGGAAGATCTTGGGAGTGCGCATGCCCTTACGGACATCCTGATACCGCGCGATGAAATAGACGTCCTCATCAGGATGATGGACCCGGAGTACCGGGTGGTGCTCGCGCATCCACTTGAAGTGGGCGTAGGGCTCTCCCTGGGTGCCCGTCTCATCGATAACAGTCCACGGCGCCAGGCCTTCGGGCCAGGCGATTTCATGGGAGTACGGGAGCTCGGTGCCCGGAATAGATGATGCTCCCGGGACCTCGGCAGCAGGGTTTGCTAGTTCAGCGTTGGCGGACATCCTTGTCCTTTCAGTGATAGCGGTTTGGTAGTTCCACCGTGCCATGTGTGACTCCCAACACCAGGCAAACTTTCACTGAGTGAAAACGGCCAGAGTAAGCGCCTCAGTTCCGCCGCGGGGGTTGGGCGCCCAGGGCCATTGAGATGCCAAAGGAAGCGGCTTGCATGGCAGGAATAGCCTCGGCCGCGCGCTCGGTCCCGAGGGCATAAACAACGCTGAGGGCGGCCACCACCCGGTTGCCGGTGCCAAAGACGGGAACCGCCATCCCGGTCCATCCTGGTGTGCCGATGCCGGGCGCAATACAGGCTCTTTTCTGCCGGATATCGGCCAGCATCTTGCGAATGGTTTCCGGGTCTGTGACGGTGTCCGGCGTGTATCGGGCAAGCGGCTTGGAAAGAAACTGCTCCTGGAATGCAGCCGGCGCAAAAGCAAGAAGAACCAGCCCGGAGGAGGCGGCGTGAATCGGGTGCCGCTGGGCTACCAGTGCACGGTTGAGGTCCAAGCCTTCCGGTGTGAGCCGCTCCAGGTAGAGGATGGTGTGGCCCTCGAGCACCGAGAGGGTAGTCAGCCTGCCCAGGCTCTCGAAGAGATCCTCCATATAGGGGAGGGCGGTATCCCGAAGCGAGAGGGCGTCACTGCCGCGGGTGGAGAGCTCCCAAAGGCGCAGGCCGATACGTATTTGCTTGGACTCATCGCGCTCCAGTAGCCCGTGGCGAACAAGTTCCGACACGAGGCGGTACGTGGTGGGCACCGGGAGCCCTGCCCGGTCAGCCAGCGCGGTCAAGGGCAGTGAGCGCTGCTGGCGGTCGAAGGAGGCCAAGATTCGCGCTACCTTCGTGATAACTGATTCGCCGGGGGATGGAGCGGTCACGCCTGTGCCTGTCGTTCGAAGGAATCCGCACGCAACATCATCGATGTGCGTACGGATTCCTTGAATTCTATGGGGTTTTGGTCTGGAAAGGCAGTCGAACCCAGTTGGACTCTTGCCTAAGGATTAGTCTATTGCTGGGCGCGGACAGGGAGTTCCGCTCCTGGACTTCCTAACTTGATCGGATCCGCGATGACATCCATTTCACGGGCATTGGGAAGACCGAACCTCGCAACGAAGATTCCCGCGACGGCAAAAACCATCACGTAGTAGGCCGGCGCCGTTGCACCGAAGCTGGCGGACATCCAGGTCGCAATGAACGGCACAGTTCCGCCGAAGACGGAGAATGCCACCGAGTAGGCGAAGCCGCTGGCGCTGGCACGGACATCCACCGGGAAAAGTTCAACGATAGCAACGCCGGAGACAATCATCGTTGAGTACATCAAGGATGCAAAGACTCCGAGGCCGATTGCAGCCGGCACTGCGCCCCAGGACATGAGAATGAAGGCCGGGAGTACCCAAACCGCGAGGCCCGTCGACATGAGAGTGGCGAAGTTCTTGCGTGTCATCTTGTCCATAAGCCGTCCCAGCAAGGTGCAGGCAATCATGGCGATGACCATGCCGACGACCAGGATCCCCAGCGCCGTTGACATCTGGAAGCCTTCAAACTGGACCAGGTGGGAGACCATGTAGCCGACTGTCAGGTATCCGGCCACCGCCTGGAGGGCTACCCAGCTAAACAGGATGAACAGTTCTTTCGGTACGGTGCGGAAGGCCTGCACCAATGGCGAGTGCCGGTGGCCAGCCGCACTATTGATCACGGCGGATTCCTTGGCGGCGTCCTTGAACGCATCCGACTCGTCAATGTGCAGGCGAAGGTAGAGTCCGACAATTCCGAGCGGCACAGCGATGAAGAATGGCAGACGCCAGCCCCAGCTGATCAGGGCTTCTGGTGAAAGCATCGAGGTGGTGATCATTGCCGTGAGCGCTGCACAGGCGGCGCCGGCAATTGAGGCCACGATCAGAGGAGCCGTGTTGTGCCCGCGGTTTTGGGCTTTGGAATGCTCCACCACGAGAACAAAAGCGCCGGTGGATTCGCCTCCTACGGAGAAGCCCTGAAGCAGGCGGCAAGCGATCAGGAGGATCGGGGCGAGGATTCCCACCGTGTCATAGGTGGGAAGCAGGCCCAGGATGGTGGTGGCGATGCTCATCAGCAGGAGGGCGAGGATTAGTTGGCGTTTGCGCCCGAAACGGTCGCCGATGTGCCCGAAGACAATCCCACCGACCGGGCGGATGAAGAATGCGAGGCCGAAGACCGCGAACGTGGAAAGGAGTCCGACAACCGGGTCCACAGTGGGGAAGAACAGCTTGGCGATCGTCACGGCAAAGTAGGCATAGAGCGCGTTGTCAAAGTACTCAATGAAGTTTCCGATTGCGCCGGCTCTGCGTACTTTGCGCATGCGGGCATTCTCGGAAACTGCCGGAGAATGGGTGGTTGCCATAGTGTTTTCCCTCGGGTCGTGTTGGAAGGGGGGGGGGGGGCCGGCTCCGTCAAGCTGCCGGTGTAGCGGAAGCGGATCGATCGGTATAGGGGCGTCTTTGCCCGATACCAAGTGAACTGCTTCTTATTTCTATTGGTAAGACCTTTATGCTATTTGAGCAATTAGTGGCCGTGATGTCAATGACATTGAGCCAACTTCTGACTGACACGGATTTAGCGGCTGACCTTGCCCATCAGCGAGGCGATGGGACGAAGGAAGAGCGGACGCGCCAGAAACCAGCTGCCGATAATCGCGAGGAGGGCCAGGGCGAAGAGGCCGAAGCCGAGCAGGCCGTCGTCGTCCCGGGCAGCGAACATGTGATTTAGGTTTTGCAGGGCGCCGGTCACGAAGACAAGTGTTACGTGAACAACCGTGAACAGCACGAAGTAGACCATGACGGGAACATGGATCCTACGGGCCAGCTCGACCGGGTACACCTTGTTGATTCGCGCGGCGGATTGCGGCCAGGCTCCGGACATCCGAAGCCCCGAAATGATGGCAAGCGGGGCTGCGATGAAGACTGTTGCGAAGTAGCTGAGCAGCTGGAGGGCGTTGTAATGGATCCAGCCATTTTCGAGCGGCCAGTCAAATGCGGCGTACTGCAAAAGTGCAGACAGGGCGTTCGGAAAGACGTCCAGGGATGTGGGCAGAATCCGCATCCAGTGGCCGGTAGCGAAGAGCAGCACGATGTAGATTGCGCCGTTGAGTACCCACAGGGTGTCGAGGGTCAGGTGTAGCCACAGATCCAGGCTGATCTTCTTCGGGGGGCGCTTGGTCCTTAGGAAGCCTGAATTATTTCGGGTCCACTGGCCGGACGGTCTTGTCGAGGTCCGCACCTGCCAGCCGGTCCGAATGATCAGAACGATGAAAAAGGCATTGAAAAAGTGCTGCCAGTTGAGCCACGCCGGCAAGCCCTCGGGAGTGTCTCGCGGGAGGGTGCCGTTCCCCGGATATTCGGCCACGAACCCTTGGACCGCCGGCTCAGCCATGAGCCAGCGGGCCAGGAGAACCAAAATTCCGAGGGCTGAAATCGCACCCACGGCCGTCGCTGAGAACCTCAGCCATTTGTTCTTTTGGGCAGGTTTCTTCGGGGCGAGCGTCGACATCGTCGTCTGTTCCTCTCGTGTGGGTTGGTGAAGGAACGGAGCCGGTTAGGGGCAGCTGCCGTCCGCGCTGCGTATCGGCCGGTCCGGCTTCCGCTGCGTCTGAAGAATCCGTCCCTCCGTCGCAGCGTCCAAATTATCGTTCAAGAGTAGGCGGATTTGGCTCATTGGTCAATTGGTAAGACCGCTAGTAGTAAGGTCTTTACGCTGCAGGAGGGCGGCTTAAGCGAGAGGTTGGCGGCTTGTGGCGCACCCAGCCGGAGGGCCGACGCGGTGCGGAACCTTTTGTGCTTGACATCACATGATGGTGGTCGTAGCGTAATGGTTCTACCAATGAGTCGAATGGGTGTTGCTCGCTTTTCCTGAGCCCACCTGACTGATTCATCGCCCGGCAAAGGTGCCACCAGGTTTCTCCTGTCTACCGGCACTCGGAGCCCCTCATTTTGGAGGCACGTTGAGCACGACGATCTCATTGCAGGACCGGGAACTACGGCGCAAGCGCACGGAAGTCACCCGTGCTGGAGCCATCGGCAACTTTATAGAATTTTTCGATTTCAGCCTCTACGGCTTTTTCGCGGTCATGATCTCACAGCTGTTCTTCCCGACCATCAGCCCGGTCGCTGCCCTCCTGGCCACGTTTGCCGTATACGGCGGTGCCTTCGTCATGCGCCCGGTCGGGGCAATCGTGTTTGGTCACGTCGCCGACCGCGTTGGCCGCCGCCGCGCACTCATCCTGGCTGTCATCCTCATGAGTCTGGCCACCACCTTGATCGGCGTACTGCCGACTTTCGCCCAGGTCGGCGTAGCAGCCCCGGCCCTGCTGCTTCTTTGCCGCCTGACCCAGGCCTTCTCAGCAGGTGGTGAGCAGAGCAACTCCTACGTGCTGGTCCTCGAGCAGTCTGCTGCCAACCAGCGCGGCCGAAACGGATCGTGGCTGGTCGTCGCGGTTATGGGCGGCGTGGTCAGCGGCATCTTGCTCTCGCTGCTAATGGAGTCGATGACCACAGTGGAACAAATGACTGCATGGGGTTGGCGTGTGCCGTTCCTGATTGCGGCCCCGTTGGGCCTCCTCGGCCTCTACCTGCGGCTCAAGCTGCAGGAATCCGATGTCTTCAAGGCGGCAGCCGCCGAGGTGTCAAAGTCCGATAAGCGGCACGTTCCGCTCGTCCAGGCCTTTCGCACCGTCAAGAAGGAGATGCTTGTCCTATTCGGGTGGGTCGCACTCGTGTCGCTGTGCGGATACATCCTTATCGGCTTCATGGTGACCCTGCTGGTCAAATTCGAGGGCTACGATATGTCCTCGGCTTTGGGCATCATGGCGATCGGCTTCCTTCTTGGCATCCCCGCCGTTCAGGGAATATGCCGCTGGTCGGACCGGGTCTCCCGCAAGACCTTCGCGGGTCTTAACGCGGCAGCCCTGGTGATCTGGGCTATTCCTGCATTCCTGCTGATCGGTCAGGGCCCCGTGGGTGCAACCGTGGCTATCACCGGCTGGATCATCATCATGTATCCGATGAACCTGGTGGCAGGTTTCGCCGTCGTCGAGCTGTTCCCCGTTGATGTCCGCGCAACCGCCAGTGCCCTGCCTTATCAGTTGGCCTTCGCGGTCTTCGGCGGCAGTGCCCCTTATGTCGCGACATGGCTTACCTCATCGTTCTCGTCCATGGCCGTCGCCTACTACGTCACGATTTTCGCGGTCATTGGCATCGCCGTGGCGGTGTTCGGCTTGCCGAACGCCCGCGAAAAGGCCGTGATCTCCACGGATGGGGACAAGACCCTGGAGGACGAGCTCGACGACGCCAAGGCAGCTTCCCTGCGTTAGCCCTGCAACCCCTGCAGTGGGGTCGCGGCGGTACGAATGCTCCAAAAAGACTTCGAAGGAAGGGACAAGATATGCCTGAGACTCAATTGAACCTCACCCGGCAGTTGGCCGAGTTCGTTGCCAATACCCGTTACGAGGCTCTGCCGACAGAGGTGGTGAAAGAAAGCAGGCGTCTGCTTCTGGACACCATTGGCTGTGCGCTGGGCGCCATCAACACACCCAGTGGAAGGATCGCGCTGCAGCATGTTGAGTCACTCGGCGGTGGTCCCAACGCGACGGTCCTGGGCCTGGGCATCAAGACGTCCGCAACCAATGCTGTATATGCCAACGCGCGCCTGGCCAATGTGCTGGACGCGGACGATACGTTTCCGACCTCAACGCACTTCGGCAATGCGACCGTGTTTTCTGCTCTCGCCCTGACTGAACAATTCGAAGGCAGCGACACAGACCTTTTGACTGCAATTGCCGTGGGGTTCGATGTCGGCGCCAGAATCGGAAGCTGGATGGGCGCCCCGTTCCAGGTCAGGGACGGTGAAGTTGTGGGCTGGAATGAGCTTGGCGGACCGCCGGCGACTGTGACGTGGGCTGCGGTCGGGGCGGCAGCCAGTGCAGCGCGACTCGATTCCGTGCAGACCAATCATGCGTTCGGGCTGGCAGGGGCGAACTCGCCCCAGCCCACTATCCGCAAATGGGCGGAAGCCCGGATCCAACCGATGTACAAGTACGCCGATGCTGGCTGGTGCGCCGATATCGGCGTTTCCGCAACGTTGCTCAGCAAACTGGGCAGCACGGGGTTCCTGGACATCCTGGATGGAGACAACGCCTTCTGGCGGTTTTATGGATCACCCACCCACGAGGATGATCTCCTGATCAGCCGGCTGGGCTCTGACTGGCAGATACTCAATACCACCTACAAGCTTTGGCCATGCTGCCGGTGGATACATCATCCCCTGACGGCATTCTCACGTCTGATCGAAGAGCACGGCCTGAAGCCGGAGGAGATTGAGGGCGTCGTCGTGAGGGCCAATCCGCTTGCCTTGTCAGAGATCTTCCGCGCACAGCAGCCGGCAGACCCGCTGACGGCCGAATTCAGCCATGCCCACGCGATCGCTGCCATGGCATACGGCATTCCAGCAGGCCCGGCCTGGTACGAGCGGGAAGCGATGACCGCTCCCCGCATGGTCGCCTTCCGCGGGAAAGTAACCGTCAAACCTGAGCCCAGCTCCTCAAACATCGCAAAGTGGATGGGGGCCGGCCAATGGCGCGGCATCCCAGGGGGCGTCGAAGTTTTTGCCCGCGGAAGCCGATTTGCGGCAACGGCCGACAACGCGCTTGGCGATCCCTGGTCCGATTCGACCCGGTTCTCAAATGAGACCCTGGTTCAAAAGTTCCTGGGAATGTGTGGAGTGGGAGAAGCGGACGCGTCGTCCGGGCTCGCTGACCAGGCCGCGGCGTGCGCGGAGGCGATTCTCGCGGCAGATAGCGCCGCCGGGCTGTCATCTTGGGTATCGGACGTCGCGGATCTGTCGCGCACGCTGCGACGCACCCTCGTAGACGTCCGCTCGTAGCCTAGTAACGGGAAGGCTCCGGATGCTTGGACGAGCGGCGCTGATCTCCATGAGCTTGGTGATCGGAACAATGCTGGCTGCTCAAGCCCGGATTAACTCCTTCTTGGCCGCCGACCTGGGCGACGGGTACGCCGCGGCGCTGGTGGTGTTCTCCCTCGGATTCGCCACCACGGCCTCCTTCAGCCTTGTGCACCCCCGGGCTCGGGCCGCAGTTCGCAGGTTCCCGCGCCAGTTGCGCAGCGGCGAGATTGGCTGGTGGATAAGCCTTAGTGGCCCGATGGGTATCTTGGCGGTGCTGGCCCAGGCAGCCACAGTGAAAGTCGTCGGCGTGGCGCTTTTTTCGCTCTTCTTCATCTTCGGCCAAATAGTGTCCAGCGCGTCGATCGACCACTTCGGCTGGTCACCGGGCCGGCGTCTCCGGCTCACTCCTCTTGGTTTGGCTGCGGTAGTTCTGGCGCTGGCCGGGGTGGGTGCCGCCTCGCTACCCAGGCTAGGGAACTCATGGGCTGCCACTGTCCTGATCTTTGTCGTGGTCTTCACGGCCGGGGTGCTTATGTCGGGGCAAATGGCGCTCAACGGCTCGGTCACGGCTGCCACCGGACGCCCTGAGCCTGCCGGGCTGGCCACCTATGTCTTCGGTATCGCCGCGCTGCTGGCGGTCACGGCAGCGATGCAGCTTGCTGGCCATGGAACGGGCGTGCTCGTCGGTCTGGCCGAGGTGAAGTGGTGGTACCCGGCCGCCGGGCTCATCGGTCCCGTGGTGGTGCTGCTTGGCGCAGTCATCGTTCGCACCGTTGGTGCCCTACTCTTCTCGATGGGCCTGGTTGCCGGGCAGTTAGCCGGATCGATGCTGCTGGACGTTGCCTGGCCATCTGCTGGCACCATCTTCTCCTGGGCGACGCCATTAGGCGGATTGATGGCCCTCGCGGCCCTGTTCGTGCTGCAGCGGTGGGGACATCACCGGTAGGTCCCACCGGAGTAAACAAATGATTAGGAAGGTCAGGCCGAAGAACGCAGCGGGGGAAATCCTCGACAATTCGGGGTCTCGACTGCCGACGGGCTTAGCCGCATGTGAAGCATGGCGGACATGTTGCAGTAGATAGCTGTCCGGACAAACACAGCCGGATCTCTTCGGGACCCGCGTTCTGACTGGGGGCTCCGTCAGCCACGAAGTTAAGGTGTGGACAGTGTCCACAATTTGGGCTTCGGATCGGCTCGTACATCGGTCGGACTGGGCCGGATTGGGGATTTTTGCAGGAGTTCCCAGTGTTTGCAAGGGCTGGAATGCAGTTCGAGTCCCACCTCGGGCAGAGTGTTTCCACAGGTCAGAGGGGTTTTTGCTTTGACGTGTGTACAAAAGCTTGTGGTGGCGTCCCTCTGACGCTAGGGCGCGGCTGTGGCCTCGCCGCCGCGGTGGCGCATTAAGGTGTATGGGTGGCGGGTTCAGGGTCCTGGCTAGTGGGCCCTCCGCCTGCTGTGGGTTGGGTTACGCGGTTCCTCGTTCCCGTTCTGTCGGGTTGGTCTGGGTGGCCAACACCTGTTCATGGTTCAGGGGTGCGGGTACAACATGGCCTGGCCGACTTTGGTGCGGAGCTGGCTTGCAAAGCTCCTGCCAGCCGTCACGGGAGCCGCGTTTGCATGTTTGTCCTGGATGGACCTTGGGGCAATTCAAAGCGGCACATGCCTGGGCGCTCAGCCCTCATGCTGAGCACATGTGCCGGATTCTAGCGACTCGCAGGGATTCGGAGCGGCTCGGTTGGTTCCTCGCGGACCTTGGAACCATTGAACGGGCGGCTCGGCTTAGGTAACTGGGGAAGGTTGCTAGCCCTAGTTCGCCTGACATCTTACGAGTGTCAGTGCCCCGTGGGAGGATCTGTTGCTATGACGGACCTTCCACATTTCTCCATGCCAAATGCCATTGGCGCGTCAGGCAGTTACGGCCCCTTCGCCTACCTCAGTACCCCCCACGCTCCGTTGTATCGCCGCATCATGCGTGTGCTGATGTCGGAGAAGGAACGGTTCACGGTCCACGTCCGCCCGGACCAGGTCTCAATGGGACTCAGTGCTGACGGCGGGGAACCGGTCGAGGAGGGCTCGGTCACGGAGGCGCTGGAGCGATTATCCCAACCCGGCTGGGCCAACCTGCTTGCTTTTCCCGACTCGAGTAGGGTTACGGCGCTGGAGGATTTTTATCGGCGGCGGATGCTTTTCCAGATGTCACGTGAGGGGGAGGCGGCCGAGCGTGCGCTCGCGCAATATGACGTCGCACTTGGTACTCGCGGTGCCCTGCAGTCGGTGGCGCTGGAGGACATCGTAGTGCTGCTCACCAGCCTTGCCGACGCTGTTGCCGCCCACAGCGCGGGCGAGCCCGCGGACCCGGCCGTGACCCACCAGACCCTGCGCAGCCTGCGCGAACGCTTCGCCGAGCTGGCCGAGAACGCGGTGGCGTTTATGGGATCGATTCAGCGCACAATCGACCTCCACGACGCGGATGTGGATGCCTTCGTGGCCTACAAAGAGCAGCTCATCGACTACTTGGTGCTGACCCGTGGGGCTTCCATCGCGGACCTGCTCGGCAGAATTCCGCACGACGGAGTGCTGTTCCTGCGAGAACCCCACGATCGTCGAAGTTGTGGCCGAGCGCTGGGCACGAACTTCCGCTACGGGCGGGACGTCCACCGCGGGAGGGCCAGTGCTTGTGTGCACATCCGGTCAGCCGAGCACGGCGGTAGTTGAGCTGCTAACAAGACTCGCAGGAGAAGGGGCAGAATGCCGCTATCACGGTGACTTCGACTGGGCCGGTCTACGAATCGCCCGCTCGCTCAGCGCGCGAGTGAAGTGGATGCCGTGGCGATACGCGGACGCCGATTACCGTGCCGCTGTGCGAGACGGGAACCCTTCGCTTCGTCTGGCGGGAACCCCAGCCGAATCCCCGTGGGATCCGAAACTGGCGGTCGCCATGGCCGAATGCGGCCTCGCCCTCGAGGAGGAGGCTGTGGCGAATTTGCTTGCAGCCGACGCTTTGGCGGCCGCGCGCTCGTGAGCAGGGCCGTAATGGCGAGGCGAAGGGGGAACGGTCTGACGGTATCTCAGCCCCGACTCCGTGGTCGTGGATCTTGCCCACTCCTAGGTGGACCCTCGCACGCCTGGCCAGTGGACGCTCGCGGTGAGCACCGCGTCGTAGTAAGTGTTTGGTGGCGAATGGAGTGCACGACAGCGAACTCCAGCGCCTGTTGGTCAGGGCGCTTGCGGCTAATGAGGCCGCTGGCCCTGCGCCAGGGGCCTCAAAGTGGCCCGGCAGGCATGCAGGTCAAAGGCTTGAGGGTCGCGCTGTCTGTCCGTCTGGTGCAGGGGAGGGCCGCGCGGTGAGTGAAGTGCTGATGCGTTCGGTGCTGGTGAACCAGGAGAGCAGTTGTGGGTCGATGGCGCCGATGACGGTTCGCATGTTGACCAGTTGGGCCGTGACGTTGCTGTTGATGATCGGTTCGAGGTGGGCTATCCGATTCCGGAGGTGATAGACGCCTTCGACGGCGCGTTCGAGCTCGCGTGAGGTTCTGCGCAGATAGGGAAATGCTTCGTGGAGCGCTTCGTCCCAGAGGCGTTGTTTGCCGGCGTCGTGGCGCCCGGGCAGGATGAAGCGTCAGGTTCCGAAGGACATCGCGGCAAGGATGTCTTCGTGGAGAGGTTCTCGTTGGCCGTGTGGTCTGCGCTTCGTTGATTTGAGTGCGCGACGCCCGGCGTCGGGGATGTCGCGGCCGGCGATGCGGAGCAGCAGGGCACTTGGGTCGATGAGCCAGTCCGATGAATGCAGTCGACCGGTTTCGGGGTCCGGTTGAGATGCGTTCCAGATGCAGAGTTGTTCGTCCAAAGCGTTGCGCAGGACGACTTCGAAAACGTGTAGGGCTTCGTAGACGGCGCCTGAGAGGTCAATGTTCCAGCGGTAGAGCCGGATGGCTTCATGCAGGGTTGGTGTTTCTCGGATGTAGGGTGCGAGGCGCTCCGGGCTGATCCTGTGCTGGAGGACCCGTTCGATCGGTGTTTGCTGCGCTGCGGCCATAGGACTAAACTGTAGAGGAAGACAGGGGCAGGTTCCCTGTTATGGATTACTGAGGGTCCCGCGGCCAGGTGCTGCGGGGCCCTCAGCCGTTAACCGTGTTTGCAGCATCCCGGCTTGCGGTGTTGTTCACCATTCAGGGAGTGGCCAGCCAGTGCGTCTGGTCTCCGCTCGGCTGTGGCTTCGGCTGCCACGGGAAATTGTCGTAGGTGCAACTTAGCCTGATGGCAGCCCACCGAGCACCACGGAATGGGCCGAATTCGAAGAGCACTTCGACAAACGCAAGGTCGAGCTGGGCAACTGCGGCCGCCCCTACGCCACCCCCTGCGAACACGAACACGCCTGCATCCGCTGCCCCATGCTCCAAGGTGACCCTGGCATGATCGCTCGCCTCGACGAGATCAAAACCGACCCTATAGCCCGGCGCGAGCTCGCTGAAACAAAAGGGTGGCTCGGCGAACTCGAAGGCATCGATCTCACCCTCAAATTCCTCAAAGAAAAACGTGCCGACGCACAAAGATCCTTGCAGCGCTATCCGACCAATCTGGGCATCCCGGCCATCCGCGCTTGAATGAGGTGACAGCGAAGCCAGTTCGAGAAAACCTCCTCGGGGGCAACCAGAGTCGTCTTTGCCGATTTTGCCCACCAGGGGGAGGATAACCGGCTTCGCTCCTCCTGACGAAAACGCCTCGTTGAACTCAACTGGGCGACGAAATCCATATCTCTCCACTGGTGAGAGTTCGGGCGAGGCATTCGGCAATACGTACCGCGTCCTTTTCCGTTGTACCAGGCAAGAGTCTTATCCCAAGCTGCGAAGCCGGCAGATCGTTAGAAATGACTGCCCTTTCGATGCTGGGGTCTTATCGCAGGGACTCAGCGTGTCATGTCTCGGGTGAGTTGCGCCGAGGTTCCAGGAACTGTCGCCGCTGGAGGTACGACGAAACGAATCCGACGGCGAACCAGCGCACCCCGCCAGAAGCAGAGCTAAGACGGGGGAGATTATTTTCGGAAGCCTGCTCATAACTAGTGGACCGACGCGGGTGGGTTCTCTGCTGGCACATCGCCCGCTGTCAGTCTCGTGCCTTCCGGGCCTCGGAAATCAGTTCGGCCATAATTGCCCCGATAAGTACGAGCGTGAACGGCGACTTTGCACCTTCTACCCCCATAAACAGCATGAGGGGGTACTGCTTCTCGTCAAGGGGGAGCCCCGACCCAATCGGGCTGCCGATGATGGCAAAGACCGCGAGGATCGTGAGAGTCGTGAGCCGCGCAGCCGTACCGCGAATTGCAACGCGGTAGACCAGAATCGCAGCCGCAGCGAGTAGAACGAAGCCAAGCCGCCACACGTAGGGCAACCATTCTCCCGGGACCCCTACAACCCGGAAGTTGAAGCCCAGAAGAGCATTGGCGTAGGCAGCCTGTAGCTGCATCGTCAGATACCCCGTTAGGAGAATAACGAGCACAGGACCAGCCACAGCGGCAACGATAGGAACAGGCGGCCCCAAGTGACTCTGGGACGCCGAACTCTTCTTGTCCGGGCTGGTCAATTTCTCCATCACAAATCCCCCAATTCGATTGCTATGACTGTAAGCCTCCTCCCGCGATTCGGGTAGACACCCGTCAACAGGTCCATTGGGATCTCAAGAAGGAATTGAACGACCTGCAGGAGCGGCAGTTTCAAGGAACGGAGACCATCCCCCCTCAAGGTTCTCCCAGGCGGGGTGGAAGCGTCTGATCCCGGCCATCCTCTTTCGCGGCGGCCCGGTGCAAGGAGAGATCTGTTGTCCGGCACCCCTGGAGTGCGGAGGTTTTGCGGCGCTCTCTCGCGCCCAAGCGAGCAATCCACGACGGGCCCTTTGTTGTCCGCACTTGCAAAGTGCAGAGAAGCCACCACAGTCCGCCGCGAATGGGTCAAGACCCTGCTCGCCAGGAAGCAGGCACCGAAGGGCTGGCAGTATTTCACCGTCCACGCCATCACCCACCACCCCGAAACCGCAGCGGCTACGAAGGCAAAGTCGCCGCCGAAATGATCGGCGCGAAATTCGAAGAGTCCGACCGGTGGGCATGGAACCCGCTAAGGGATCACGTCGCCAAGACCACGGCACGGCCGGAGTCCGCTCTGATCGCACTGGTCTGCGCCGGATATGAAAAGACCATCGCCAAGGACTCATGGGCTCACCGTCCCAGACCCACCGGGACTACCTCGTCACGTGGGGATATGTTGACCGCGAGGTCGAGAGCATCATCCTCGACGGTCAGAAGCCAGCCGAGGACACCCCGGCCGCATAAAGACGAGCTTGCCGGGCGGCACCCCCGCCCGGCAAGACCCCCGGCCACTCATCACGTAAGGGCCGGGAACCTTCTAGAAGTCGGGCGATCAGCGCACCCGCCCACCCCGCAACCAGGGTGCCGCGCTGCCCAAACGGTGACGTCCACCCTTGCGGCGGCAACCACTACAAAACTTCAGCTAGGCTGAACCATAGATTTCCTTTGCCGAGGAGAACACAGAAGGGCCAGCCCAACAGCCGGCCCTTCTTGTTTCACCGACACCGCTGCGCGATGGCGTGAACTGCCGGATCAGCCCGGGACATTCCGGGGATCATTGCCGTAGCTGTTCTTGGGGCCGATCTTCCCGTCCTGGTTCTTGATGACGTGCTCCACCTTGTCGGCCTGGGCAGCGTCCCGACCTGCAGTTTCTGCCTCATCCTTGGTGCCGTAGCCGGCACCGAAAGCACGGCCAGTGCCCGCATTATCCAACGGAGACTGCCTGTACCGCGTGAACACTACGACCAAAAGGGAGTTGATACTGGTGAGGCCAACCCCACCCCGGTCGGGAATTGAGTACTACAGTGGATGCATGGCTGCCAGCCGCAATCCGCTCGACGACCTGCGCGAAACCATCGGCCATCTGGTCGATCAGCTCAAGCTGCCCGGTTCGGAGCGCGTCGACGACCTGGTCGGCGATCTCATCGGTGCGAGGCCCGGGCCGGCCCGGCCGCTGTCCGAGGTGCAGGCCGAGCTCGACGCGCTGGTCGGACTGGAGACCGTGAAGGAACAGGTGCGGGCCCTCGTCGCACTGCTCCAGGTCCAGGCCCGCCGTAAGACGCACGGCCTGCCGGAGGTGGCCACATCACAGCATCTGGTGTTCCTCGGAAACCCGGGCACGGGCAAGACCACCGTGGCGCGGCTCCTGGCCGAGATGTACCGCGCGGTCGGTCTGCTGCAGAAAGGCCACCTGGTCGAGGTCGACCGTTCGGGCCTGGTGGGGCAGTACGTCGGCGCGACCGCCATCAAGACGGACCGGGTGATCCGGCGTGCGCTGGACGGCGTCCTGTTCATCGACGAGGCCTACGCGCTGGCCCCGGAGGACGGCCGGATGGACTTCGGCCCCGAGGCGATCGAGGTCCTGCTCAAACGGATGGAGGACCACCGCCACCGCCTGGTCGTGATCGTGGCCGGGTACCCGCGGCTGATGGAGTCCTTCCTGCTCTCGAACCCCGGACTGCGCTCCCGGTTCGCCCGCGAGATCACGTTCCCCGACTACTCCGTCGACGCACTCCAGACGATCTTCCACCAGATGCTGGCCCAGCACGAGTACACGCTGGAGCCGGGTGCGGACCAGATGCTGCGCCGCATCCTCACCGGGCTCCACGCGGGCGAGGACTCCGGCAACGCACGGTTTGCCCGCACGCTGTTCGAGCAGGCGCTCAACCGCCAGGCGCTGCGGCTGTCGCTCGACGAGGAACAAAGTCTCGACGCGCTCGATCGTGAGGCCGTCATGACGCTCACCGCGGACGACATCGTCGAGGCCGCGCTGGCCTTGGGCGAGGAGCCGGAGCCGGAACCGACGCCGGAACCGGAGCAGTCACGCTGGTGGCGCTGGCTGGTCTGACCGGATCTGCGGCGGCTGTCAGGCGAATGCCCGTCATTTTTAGAAGTCATGTGCACTGAATGTCAGGAGTCCTCTGCACTAAGCCATTGGGCGGCGGAGTGCTGAGCCGAAGTGACCTTGGTGCAGAGGAGTATCGAGCAGCCAGTGTTCAGAAGTCATCTGCACTACCCCGAAATTACGGGAAAGTCAGTGCAGTCAGCTTCTGAAAATGACAGGGGCGGCCCTAGGAGCCTGCTGAATTAATCGCGAGCGTCAAGGCGCGTCGGCTGGACTGGCGCGGCTGGTGGTTAAGACTGGTCTTATGCAGGGACGCGAGGACGCGCAGCGCGGGTATTTGGATGTGGAGGCACTGGCCGGGGAGTTGTTGGCTCCGGGCAGTGTGTTCGCTTTTCTGGCCGGGCATCGGGGCCGGTTGTTTCCCGATTCAATGATGGAGGACCTCTTCCCGTCACGGCGGGGCCGCCCTTCAGTTCCGGCACCCGTGATCGGATCGGTGCTGGTGCTGCAGGCGTTGCAGGGTCTTTCTGACCGCGAAGCGGCGGAGGCTTTGACGTACGACCTGCGCTGGAAGGCCGCGTGCGGGTACGGGCTCACCGATACGGCGTTTCAC
>NZ_JAGGPP010000035.1 GCF_018613755.1 Arthrobacter sp. ISL-72 | reverse complement strand
CATTACAATAAATTGGTATCAACAAACTTGGCACACTATTGAGTTCT
This sequence comes from Arthrobacter sp. ISL-72, assembly GCF_018613755.1. Classification (GTDB taxonomy): domain Bacteria; phylum Actinomycetota; class Actinomycetes; order Actinomycetales; family Micrococcaceae; genus Arthrobacter. Next base: position 50,874 of record NZ_JAGGPP010000035.1, on the reverse strand, counting down.
CAAACAACAGACACACCCGGCACCACCACAACCAAACAACGGCCGCGGCTCGCTCCGGAGCAACTTTCCAAACTTACCCGAACCCGGGACACTTAGCAAACCACGTTTCCGCAATCCACACGCTGTCGGGCTCGGCCCCGCCGTTATACAGCACGCCAAGTGGCGAACCATTTTTCAGGCTGTTTAGAAGGGGTTTTGGCCGCCTTCGGTTGCCAGCTTCTCGCCGGCCCCCTCTCGGCGACTTAAAAAACTATACACCCACTTGGCCTCCCCTGCAAACCCACCCCGGGCGGGGTTCCAAACCCCGCCAAGCCGGGCCAAAACGGGCGCCGGAGGCACCTTGGGGAGCGCCGGCGTCGTTCTCGTTTTTGTGGACTGGGTCACGTCAGCAGGCGCACCGCCTTCCGGGGAAAACCGGCAGACAGGGGCAGCCGCCGTTAAACGCAAGAAGGGCCGGCAACCGTAAAGGTTACCGGCCCTTCTTAGACCACTGGAATCAGCAGTGCTGAATTACCAGGAAGACTTGGTGATGCCCGGGAGCTCACCGCGGTGAGCCATGTCGCGGAAGCGAACACGGGAGATACCGAACTTCTGGAAGGTACCGCGGGGACGGCCATCGATGATGTCGCGGTTACGCAGACGTACCGGGGAGGCGTTGCGGGGCAGCTTCTGCAAGCCGAGGCGTGCAGCTTCGCGTGCTTCGTCGGTTGCGTTGGGGTCAACCAGGGTCTTCTTCAGTTCGAGGCGCTTTGCAGCATAGCGCTCGACGATGACTTTACGCTGTTCGTTCTTAGCGATCATTGACTTCTTAGCCATAGTGCTTAGCGCTCCTCTCGGAATTCGACGTGCTTACGGATGCGGGGGTCGTACTTCTTCAGAACCATGCGGTCCGGGTCGTTACGACGGTTCTTGCGCGTGACGTAGGTGTAACCCGTGCCAGCGGTCGACTTGAGCTTGATGATCGGACGTACGTCCTTGTCCTTTGCCACTAGAGCTTCACTCCTCGTGCCAGGATGGCGGCTACGACAACGTCGATGCCACGTACGTCAATGGTCTTGATGCCCTTTGCAGAGACCTGCAGAGTGACATTACGGCGCAGGGAAGGAACCCAGTAGCGCTTCTTCTGGATGTTCGGGTCGAACCGACGCTTGTTGCGGCGGTGCGAGTGCGAAATGCTGTGTCCAAAGCCCGGCTCGGCTCCGGTCACCTGGCAGTGTGCTGCCATGACGACTCTCCTCATGAATAAATGAAACGGTCCGCAGAGTTCCGCGTACCGTGCGGCAGGCAGCGTCCGCATCCAGCTTCACATGCCCGGCGTCAGGCGTGGACAGCTGACGAAAGCCGGCTGTTTCCGCACTGCGGGAGAACATGGTGGGCCACGAGTACCGGGCAGAGGAATCCACTGCGACGTACCGGGATGCTGGGCGAATACAGGAGTGCACGCAACTTGAGCCCCTAACTACCGGCCTTGAGGACTGTCATATAGAGGACAGATCCCGCCAACCGGAGCAATTGCACACGCTCCGCGCCACCTAGCGCCTACCAAGTCTACGAGCTTGACTAATTAAAGGCGAATCGGGTAGCTGCCTTTGCCCTCTGTGGGTGTATAAGCCGACGGCGGGCTGGGCTTCCGTTGCCGCTGCAGTGGCCTTGTGGCTGGCCGACGGCGGCGCGAGAGGATTCTCGACACTCACCGGAGCCTTCACCGCGTTGGGCATCGTGGCGGGACTGGCCGGCATGGACCTTGTCCTTTTGATGCTGCTGCTGGCGGCACGCCTTCCGGTCATTCACCAGACCGTCGGCCACGACCGCGCCCTGGAATTCCACCGGAAGCTCGGAAAACCGTCGCTCTACCTCCTGTTGGCGCACGGAATCCTCATCGCCGTGGGTTATGGCATGGCCGAGGGGCTGGATCCCCTCAGCGAAGCGGTGTCCCTGTGGGTGCTCGTGCCGGACATGTGGCTGGCCTACATTTCCATGGCTCTCTTTATCGCCGTGGTGGTGACGTCGCTGGTCGCTGTCCGCCGGCGCTTTCCGTACGAGTTCTGGTACGCGGTGCACCTGCTGACGTGTGCCGCCGTCGCAACCTCGCTGCCCCACCAGTTCAGCGTGGGCGGCTTGTTCGCCGTAGGGACGTGGCAGCGCTGGTACTGGCTGGCAGTGTGCATCGCAACCGGCGCGCTGAAGGCCGGAACGAAGGTCGCGGTGGCCGGGCCGTACGGCATCTTCAGCAGCGCGGCCCGGACCCGGGGCCGCACTGAACAGGAGCTCCACCTCGGTTCCGAAATCCTGGCACTTGCAAAGAGCCGGGGTGCCACGCTGTTCCACCTGACCGGCGCCTGCTCCGCCCGGTATGACGGCGGACGCGCTGGCGACGGCGATCGTGGCCGGCGGACTGCCCATGTTGGACCGGGCGGCGGACGGATGGGACATCGAGGTACTGGCCGTGCGCCCCGCCGGCGAAATCCTCGCAACGCCTGGCTTTCGCGGTAGGCGCCACGCAAGTTTCGGCGGTAGGCGCCGAGGCGGATTCCGGGGAAAGTCAGATCCGGGTGAGCCGGCTGTACCGCGGCTCGAGGCCGTCGCCCGAGGACCTCCCCGTGACCCGCCGCATCACCCATGGTCCGGCGTGCTCGCGCACCCAGCGGGCATTCGCCCGGATGGCTTCGGCCCGGCTGAGCTCCGGAACGGGGGTCATGGGCGGCACTTCGATGGAGTGATCGTGCTCGAGGACTGTCAGGACCCTTTTCGCCATGTTCGCGTGGCCGGCGGCGGACATGTGCATCCGGTCCTTGGCCCACATGCCCCAGTCGTAGTATTCGCTGAAGCGCCAGTAGTCCACCAGAAGGGCGCCGTGGTCGCCCGCGATGCCCCGGACCAGCTCGTTGTAGATGGCGGTGCGGCCGCGCATCGTGCCGAAGACCTTGGAACCGCGGGCGTCGAAGCCCGTGAACATCACCACTTTGGCGCCGGTAGCACTCAACTTGCGGATGCCGGCGTCGTACTCCTCCAAAAGTCCGTCAATATCGATTTTGGGACGGAAGATGTCGTTGGCCCCCGCATAAATGGTCACCAGAGTCGGTTTAAGTTCGACGGCGGCGTCCACCTGCTCGGCCATGATCTGGCGCAGCTTCCTGCCGCGGATGGCGAGGTTGGCGTAGCCAAAGGAAGGGTCAGCCGCACCGAGCTGCTCAGCCACGCGGTCGGCCCAGCCGCGGACACCATTGGGACGCGCCGGTTCGTCGTCGCCAAGGCCTTCCGTAAACGAATCTCCCAGGGCTACGTAGCGGGCAGCGAAATCCATAGCGCTAGTTTGCCACCCGTTGCCGGGAGCAACAAAAGCCGCGGTTCCGGGCCCGGGGCAGTCCGGTCAGGACTCGCGCAGGATCCAGTGATCAGCGTCCAAACGCCCCACGATTTTCTCGCCGATGCGGGCCAGGTCCGCGACGTCGCGCTCGGACAGGGCATCAAGGAACAGGGAGCGGACGGCTTCCACGTGACCTGGCGCGAGTTCCACGATGGTGGCCATGCCGGCGTCCGTCAGGTGCGCCGTGGTGACACGCGCATCGCGCGGTTGCGGACGGCGTTCCACCCACCCGCGGGTCTGAAGCTTGGTGACCACGTGCGACAACCGCGACAGCGACGCACTGGTCCGGGCGGCGAGTTCGCTCATGGGCAGGAAACGCCCTTCCGCTTCGGAGAGCATGGCGAGTACGTTGTAGTCGAAGAGCGACAATTTGCCCGCGGCGTGCAGCTTGGTGTCCAGCGCTGCCGGCAACAAGGTGTTGATGCTGAGCTGGGCGAGCCAGGCACGGCGTTCGTCGGCGTTGAGCCAGCGCGGTTCAGTCATGGAACCATCCTAGGAGAAAAAATCATTGACGGTTCAAGCCCTGAAGGGGCGCCCCGATCAAAGCAGGCATCATGACTGACATCACGATCATCGGTACGGGCAACATGGGGGCAGCAATCGCCGCCCGGGCTGCCAGTGCCGGCCGCAGCATCCAGATCCTGAGCCGCGACGCCGTGGCCGCGTCCGAACTGGCCTCAAAAACGAACGCGACCACCGGGACCACCGGACAGGAGATAGAGGGCAGCATCGTTGTCCTCGCCACCCATTTCGACGTGTCCAGGGAAATCGCCGGCAGGTACGGGGAGGCCCTCAACGGCAAGACGGTGCTGGACGTCTGCAACCCCGTGAACACGGACACGTTCGACTCCCTGACCGTGCCCGCGGGAAGCTCCGCGGCGGAGGAGATCCAGTCGCTCGTTCCGGGAGCGAACGTGGTCAAAGGCTTCAACACGGTCTTCGCGGCCACACTGGCAGCGGGCGAGGTGGCCGGGGAGACGCTGGACGTCCTACTGGCCGGGGATTCTGCAGCTGCCAAAGCGGCAGTCGCCAGCTTCATCAGCGATTCCGGTCTGCGCGCCCTTGACGTGGGGCCCCTGCGCCGCGCACGGGAGCTTGAATCCTTCATGATCCTCGTCGTGGGGCTCCAGGTCAGCAGCGCCCACCCGGACTACAACTGGAACAGTGCGCTCAAGCTGCTTCCGTGAGCCGGTAGGCTGGCCGCATGTACGTTGTCTCCCTGACCTACAAAGTTCCCGAAGAGATCGTCGATTTCCATCTGAAGGCACACGTTGAGTGGCTGCAGGACGCTTTCGAGCAGGGCATCTTCATTGTGGCGGGCCGGAAGATCCCCCGCACCGGCGCGCTGCTCCTGTCCAACGCGGACCGCGCCAGCCTGGACGCGTCGCTGGTCAAGGACCCGTTTTATACGAACGGCGTGGCGGAGTTCGACGTCGAGGAGTTCCACGCCGGCAGGGTGGCTCCCGGTTTCGAAAACCTCCTGGATAGCTAGCTTTTCTTCCGGGCCCCCTCCGGCGCCTTCTCGACGAGTTTTTTCAGTCCGCCCTTCCGCGGCACTTTCACCGGCTCAGGCCAACGCGGGCTCAATCTGTCCCCCAGCGTGACGCCGCGCAGCTTCCGGCCAAAGAGCGGCAACACCCAGTCGTGCACCCAGCGCCGCTGGCGCTGTTCCCACTCCCGCAGGCTCAGCCTGGCCGGCGGTTCCCACTCCAGCGGGCTGATCTTGTGCGGCACATCCAAATGGTCCAGGACTTGGGCGGCGAGGTATTTGTGCCCTGCCTTGGACATGTGCAGCCGGTCGGAATCCCACAGCCGGCGGTCGTGGAACGCGTCGAATGCCCAGTAATCCACCAGCACCGCGTTGTACCTGGCCGCGATTTCCCGGACGCGGCGATTGTAGGCGGCGTTGCGTTTCTTCAGTGGTTCCAGGACGGCGGACACCTTGACGTCGAAACCGGTGAACAGCACGACGGTAGCTCCCGTCGCGGCGAGCCGGGACACCAGGGTTTCATAATCGGACATGAGTGCGTCCATGTCGGTGCCGAAATCAAGGATGTCGTTGCCGCCGGCATACAGGGTCACGAGTGTCGGTTCCATGGCCAGCGCCGGCTCCAGCTGCTCGTCGATGATGTGGCGAAGCCTTTTGCTCCGGATGGCAAGGTTGGCGTACTCCCAGCCCGGCTCGGCCTTGGCCAGTTTCTCGGACACCCGGTCAGCCCAGCCGCGCACCCCGTTAGGGAGCCGCTTGCTCCGGTCGCCCACGCCCTCGGTGAACGAATCCCCCAAGGCAACAAACCGCCGTCGCCCTTTCCTGTCCGGCAGCAAAGGAAAAGAACCCACCCCGGCACACTAGCCACGCCAAAAAGCCGCCAGGGAACAACAGGGTTAACGGTAGGCGCTAGAGCTCGGCCTTGCCCTGCCGCCAGTAACCCATGAAGGCGACCTGCTTGCGGTCGATCCCGACGTCGCGCACCAGGTACCGGCGCATCTCCTTGATGACTCCCGCTTCGCCGGCGATCCAGGCGTAGAAGGGCATGGCTCCCGCCGGCATGCGGGGGTTTTTCGTGGCGGCGATGGCAGCGGTTTCCATCCTTGCGGGCGTCTCCCAGAGGATTTCCTGGTCCACGTCCACGTCTTCCGGTTCCGGACCGGCTCCGCCGGAGCCGGCCTTGATGCCCACCCAGCCCGGCTCGGGAACGGCGGAGCGGACGGCCTCCTGCAGGAGTTCGCCGTGCGGACGGGAGCGGCCGATCGAGGCACCGCGCGCCAGCCAGGTGATTTCGACGTCGGCATCCGACTTCAGGTCCAGGAAGTCGCCGGCCTCGGGGACCTCAAGGAAGGCGTGGCCGCTCATGTAGGACGGGAGGCTTTCCAGGATGGCGCCGATGGCGGGCACGGCGGTTTCGTCGCCTGCGAGCAGCACGCGCTGGGCGAGACCCGGACGCCATTCGATGCCGGAGTAGATCTCCGCCGTAACACAGTGCGCGGCCCGGTTGTTGGGGCCGATGATGGTGATCGCGTCGCCCGGTTTGGCGGCCTGCGCCCAGTTCGCAGCGGGCCCGCCGTTGCCCTCGGAGTCGAAGTGCATCACAAAATCGACATCGATCTCGGGGTAGACGCCATCCAGCCGCTCCTGCCGGACGGTGTAGGTCCGCATGGAGCCGCGGGTTGCGGGGTCCATGGCCAACCATTCCCGGTACCAGCCGGTCTGCGCCATTTCGAACACCGGGAGTGGCAGCGGCGTGCCGTCCTCGGCCAGGGACGGGATCATCAGCTTCACCCGAAGGTCCAGGGTTCCGCCGTGGACGCCGAAGTCGCGCAGGGAGTAGCCGCCAAAGGTGATGCGGCGGAAGTTGGGACTGAGCTCCTGCACGGCGGAAACAGTCACGTCGAACGCCAGGGTCATGGGTTCGGTGGCCGGCTGGTCCTTAACCGCCGCAGAGGCACCGGTCGGGTTTGCACGGCGTGCGCGTGCCTCGCTGAGGTCTACCGCATTGCTCTCAGTGGAACTGCTGTCTACTGCCGTCATGGGACCAACTCCAGGGTTGTGGTTTCGGCTTTTGGGAAAACAATGTGGTGCCGGCCGAGCGGAATGATCAAGGGCGTGCCGGAAAGGGGATCGGGAAGGACCCGCGAATCGAGGCCAAAGACGTTCCGGACCAGGTCCTCGGTGACGACGTCGGTGGAGGCGCCCTCGGCCACAACCGCGCCGCCCTTCATGGCGATCACGTGGTCCGCGTACCGGGCCGCGAGGTTCAGGTCGTGAAGGACGATGGCCACCGTGGTGCCGCGCTTGCGGTTGAGGTCGGTGATCAGGTCCAGCACTTCCACCTGGTGGGCCAGGTCCAGGTAGGTGGTGGGTTCGTCGAGGAGGAGCACGCCGGTCTCCTGGGCCAGGGCCATGGCGATCCAGACGCGCTGGCGCTGGCCGCCGGACAGTTCGTCCACGTTGCGCGCCGCGAGTTCCAGCGTTTCGGTGGCTTCCAGCGCACGCTGCACGGCGAGGTCGTCACCCGAGGACCAGTTTCGGAAGAAGTTCTGGTGCGGGTACCGGCCCCGGCCCACCAGGTCGCGGACGGTGATGCCGTCAGGTGCGGTGGGGTGCTGGGGCAGGAGGCCCAGGGTCCGGGCAACCTCGCGTGCGGGCCGGGCATGGATGTCCTTGCCGTCCAGGGTGACCGCGCCCGCGGCGGGTTTCAACAGGCGGGACAGTCCGCGGAGCAGGGTGGACTTGCCGCAGGCGTTGGCGCCCACGATCATGGTCACCTTGCCTTCGGGAATTTCCACTTGCAGCCCTTCAACCACCGTGCGCTGGGCATATTTAAGGGTGAGGTCCGCGGCGCGCAGTACAGCCATCTCAGGCATCCTTTCGGTTGGAAGTGACCAGCAGCCACAGCAGGAAGGGGGCGCCCAGCGCACCGGTCACCACGCCTACCGGGAGGACGGTGCCGTCCAGCAGCAGCGGCGCAAGGTTGGCGGCAAAGTAGTCCGCAACCAGCACGATCAGTGCTCCGACGAACGCCGACGCCGGGAGGCTGGCTTTTCCGGTGAACCGCCGGGCGATGGGACCGGCCAGGAAGGCGACGAATGCCACGGGGCCGGCTGCCGCCGTCGCCACCGCCGCGAGTGCAACGGCAACAATCACCACGGCCAGCCGGGTGAAGCTGACCCTGATGCCGAGCCCGGCAGCGGCGTCGTCGCCGAGTTCAAGGATGCGCAGCGGCCCGGCCAGCGCGGCGGTGGCCGGGAGGACGATCAACAGGGCAAGGACGAGCACTCCGGCGCGGTCCCAGCTGGCGGAATTGAGGGAGCCGTTAAGCCACACCAGGGCATCGGCGGCGGTGCGGATGTCCGCCCTGGTCATCAGGAAGCTCACTACTGCGTGGAGTGATGCGGCGATGCCGACACCGGCCAGGATCAGCCGGCTCCCGGCAGCGTTGCCGCGGTTTCCGCCGCCGGACCCCAGCGACCCGCTCCGGGAGATGGCGTAGATCAGGGCGGCGACCGCCAGCGCGCCGGCCAGCGCGGAGCCGGAGACCACGGCCCCGGACGCCCCGAAAACAACGATTGCGGTAACGGCCGCGGCGCTGGCCCCGTAGCTGATGCCGATGACATCAGGGCTGGCCAGCGGATTGCGGAGCATTGTCTGGAAGAGGGCGCCCGCGAGGCCAAACGCGGTGCCGATCATGGTGCCGATCACAGCCCGGGGAAGCTTGTTTTCCATGACGATGAAGCTTGCGCCGGGGATTTTCTGGCCGCCGGTGAGGTGGGCGAACAGGATCTTGAAGAAGTCCGGGACCGTGACGGTGTAGCTGCCCAGGAGGACACTGACGGCGAACAGAACCACAACGGCGAACCCCAGCAGGGCGGTCCGGCTTACTGCGGAAGCCCGAACGGGCAGATAATGCCCGGTTTTCAGGGTTTGGAGGGCATTATCTGCCCGTTCGCGCACCGGGCCGGGGGCGTTGTCCCCGAGCACGCCCCCAAGGTTGGCGAGGTCTGACTTGCTCACAGTCCGGCCCCCTTTCCTCGGCGGACCAGCCACACGAACACCGGTGCACCGACGAGTGCCGTCATGATGCCTGCGGGGACTTCGCCCGGCAGCAGGATTACGCGGCCCACGATGTCCGCGGACAGCAGGAGGACTGGTGCGAGGACGAGGGAAAAGGGCAGGATCCAGCGGTAGTCGGGCCCCGTCAGGAAGCGGACGGCATGCGGAATGACAAGTCCCACGAAGCCGATGGGTCCGGCGAGGGCGGTGGCGGCACCGGCCAGCAGGACGATGCCCAGCGCGGTGACGCCACGGACCAGGCCCACGCGCTGGCCGAGGCCGCGGGCGATGTCGTCGCCCAGGGCCAGGCTGTTGAGGATGCGGCCGGTCACCAGTACGATCCCGGCGCCCAGGATAAGGAACGGCACTCCGGGCAGCACAACCGACCAGTCGCGTCCGTTGATCCCGCCCACCTGCCAGAACCGGAACCGGTCCAGGGTGTCCTGGCTCGAGACCAGGATGACGTTCATCAGGGAGAAGAGCCCGGCGCTGAGGGCCGCACCCGCGAGGGCGAGCTTCACCGGCGTCGCACCGTCCCTGCCCAGCGAGGCGACGAGGTAGACGACGGCGGCAGCGCCCGCCGCGCCGATGAACGCGAACCAGATGTAGCCGTGCAGGGAGGAGATTCCAAAGACGTAAATGCCGGTCACCACGGCCAGCGCGGCTCCGGCGTTGATGCCCATGATGCCGGGATCGGCGAGCGGATTGCGGGCCACGCCCTGCATCGCGGCGCCGGCCAGGCCGAGGGCTCCGCCGGCGAGGAGACCCAGTGCGGTGCGCGGGATGCGTGCGTGGACCACGGCGTGGTCACCGTTCGCGGGATCAAACCGGGTCAGCGCCTGCCACACGGTTTCAAGAGAAAGCTCGCGTGCGCCGACGGACAGCGACACCGCGGAAACAAGGACAAGTACGACGACGGCGGCCAGCAGCCACGCGGCCTGCGGTCCGGAGGCGCGAACGGGCACTTGCGGCCCTTTACCGGCGGCGGCCTCGGCGCCTTGCGGGGCCTTAAGTGTCCGTTCGCGCCGGGAGGCGGCCGCCGTCGTCGTACTCGGTGTCATAGGTGCTTACTTCACTGCATCCGCAGCAGTAGCGAGCTGCGGCAGGAACTTGTCCAGGGACCACGGCAGGCTCAGGGGCGACGACGCCGAGATGGCGAGCGTGAGCGTGTTGTCCGAGTCGGCAACCAGGGCGCCGTTCTTGATGGCCGGGATCTGGCCGAGCAGCGGATCTGCTTTGATGGAATCGGTGGTCTTCGCGTCAGGAACCCAGGTCACGAAGATGTCCGACTCGAGTTCGTTGGCTTTTTCAGCGGACCACCGGATGAAGAATTCCTTGGAGTCCTTCGAGTTGTCCTCCACCACCGGGGCCAGCTTCATGCCGATCTCGGACAGGAAGCGCGGACGGTTGTCAGCTGCCGTGTAGACGTTGACGCCGTCGCTCTTGGCAGGCTCCAGGTTGCCGTAGATAAAGCTCTTGTCGGCCAGCTGCGGGTACTTGGAAACCTTGTCCTTGATGGTGGTTTCGGTGTCCGAGATCAGCTTGGCGGCCTCGGCGTCCTTGCCCAGGGCCTTGCCGATGATGGACGTGGAATCCTGCCAGGAGGTTCCGTAGGCCAGCTCAGGGTGCGCCACCACCGGCGCGATTTCGCTGAGCTTCTTGTAGTCCTCTTCCGTCAGGCCGGAGTAGGCGCCCAGGATGACGTCCGGGTTCAGCTTGGCGATCTCCGTGAAGTTGATGCCGTCCGTCTCGGAGAACTGGACGGGCGCCTTCTCGCTGCCGAAGCCAGCTCCCAGCTCTTCAAGCTTGGCGTCCTTCCACGGCGTGGAGCCCTTGTCGTTGCCACCCCATTCGTTCTTGGGGACACCGACGGGAACAACACCCAGGGCGAGTGCAACGTCGTCGTTGACCCAGGAAACCGTGACCACTCGCTTCGGCTGGGATTCGATGGTGGTCTCGCCGAAGACGTGCTTGATGGTGACGGGGAACTGCGGGCTGGCGGATTCGCTGGCCGCTGCAGTGCCGGTGCCGGATGCCGCCGGGCCGGTGGAGCAGGCGGTGAGTGAGAGGGCTGCTGCGGCCAGAACGGCCGTTGCCTTGCCGGCGGTCTTGAGCAGCAGGCGGCGGGACGGGCCGGCGGCAAGGCCGCTGCGGCCGGCGCCCGGGCCGGAGAAGAGGGGGGAAGTCACGGAACTCCTTAGGTCAATGGTGCGAACCCAAGTAAGGGTAGCCTATCCTTCTGGCTATTAAAGAACGTTTACGTAACGTAATTGTCTCAATGGGCCCTTTGCGGGACTTCCGCGGGTGCAGCGACGTGAGGAGTGACACCGCCAGTTTGTTGGCGGCACGGGGTGAACAGTGGTTCACTTTTAAGAGAGTAAACGCGCGTTCACCCCTTTAGTGGCCGCCTGACCCCCGAAGGTTCCACGCATGTCTTCGTCCCGTAGCAGCTCCAAATCCCCCGGCGCCATCACGGCCGTCCTCGCCCTGAGCGGAACCCTGGTGGCGCTGATGCAGACCCTCGTGGTCCCGCTCCTTCCGGATTTTCCCGGGATCCTTGCCGTGACGGCCGACGACGCCTCGTGGCTTGTCACCGCAACCCTGCTCTCCAGCGCCGTCGCCACCCCGATCGTCTCCCGCAGTGCGGACATGTACGGGAAGCGGAAAATGATGGTGGTCTGCCTGGCAATCATGGTGGCCGGTTCCGTCGTGGCTGCGGTCGGGGGCAGCTTCCTCTGGCTCATCATCGGCCGGGCAATGCAGGGGTTCTCTTCATCCCTGATTCCCGTGGGCATCAGCATCATGCGCGACGAACTGCCCAAGGAGAAGATGGGGTCCGCCGTCGCCCTGATGAGCGCCACGCTGGGCATTGGGAGCGCCCTGGGCCTTCCGCTCGCCGGACTGCTTTATGAAAGCCTTGGCTGGGAATCCATCTTCTGGGTTTCCGCCGCCGCCGGCACCCTGCTGCTCGCCGCCGTCGTCCTTGTGGTCCCTGAATCCAAAGTGCGCACGCCAGGCCGCTTCGATTACCTCGGCGCGCTGGTTCTATCCGCTGCCCTGGCGGCACTGCTCCTGGCCATCTCCAAAGGCGGCTCGTGGGGCTGGGGTTCCGAGCCGGTGCTGCTGCTGTTCCTCGCGGCCGCGATCCTCCTGGCCGCCTGGCTTCCTTACGAACTGAAGGTCAGCCAGCCAATGGTGGACCTTCGCACCTCAGTCCGGCGCCCGGTCCTGCTGACCAACCTTGCCTCCCTTCTGGTGGGTTTCGCCATGTTTGCCAACATGCTCCTCACCACGCAGCAGCTCCAGCTGCCCGCGTCCACCGGCTACGGTTTCCAGCTGAACGTTATTACTGCAGGGCTCTGCATGGTTCCGTCCGGCTTGGCCATGGTAGTGTTTGCCCCTGTTTCTGGCGGCATCATCCGGCGGTTCGGCGGGAAATCGGCGCTGATCGCAGGTGCAGCCGTCATGGTGGCGGGCTACGTAGGCCGCGTGTTCTTCTGGGACTCGATCGCCTCGGTGATCATCGGCTCCACGGTGGTTAGCGTCGGCACGGCAATTGCCTACGCCGCGATGCCCACCCTGATCATGGGTGCCGTCCCCATTACGGAAACAGCTTCGGCCAACGGCCTCAACAGCCTGGTGCGTTCCATTGGAACCTCGACGTCGAGTGCAGCGGTCGCAGCCGTCCTCACTTCCGTGACCATCGCCGTCGGATCCGCGCGGCTGCCTTCGTTCGAGGCGTTCAAAGACGTCTTTTGGATGGCGGCGCTGGCTTCCGCCGCGTCGATGGTGGCTGCGGTGTTCATTCCGCGGGCCGCGGCCGCGAAGGCAATGCTTCCGGCGCAGGCCGCCACCGAACTGGTGGTGCAGGGCCGCGTCCTGACAGCCGACCGCCGCCCCGTGACACCCGCCGTCGTCACTGTCCTGCACACCAGCGGCGAGCCGGTGGACTGGAGCCGGGTGGACAGCGACGGCAACTATTCCGTGGCGCTGCCGGGAGCGGGCAAGTACCTGATGGTGGCTAACGCCGCGGGGTGGGCGCCAATGGCTGAGGTGTTCGATTTCGACGGCCGGACGCTGCAGCAGCACTTCCACCTGCAGGACCGCCTGGAACTTGCCGGGACCGCCACGGTGGCCGGCGCCGCCCTGCCGGACGCCGTGGTCACGCTGCTTCAGGCCTCCGGGGAACATGTCGGCACCACCAGGACGGACTCGCGGGGCCGGTATTCGCTGCCGCTGCCCATGGCGGGCCGCTACATCGTGACCTTGCTGCATCCGGCCACCCACCAGGCTATGGCCCGCAAACTGGCCGTGGACAACCGCTCCGTAACGGCAGACCTGGCGATGGACGCTCCGGCCGGGCAGCTGGTGGACGCATGAGCGCTTCCATCAAGGACGGCATTTCCAGCCGCGACGCCGTCCTGGACTCCGCCGGAAGGCTGTTCGGTGAGCGCGGCTACCGCGGAGTGACCGTCCGCGACATCGCCTCCGACGCCGGGGTTTCCGCAGCGCTGGTGATGAAGCTGTACGGCTCCAAGGAAAAGCTGTTCGCCGCCGCCAAGCCGGACGAATCGTTGCTGTCCGAGCTCGACGTCCCTGCCTCCGAACTCGGCGCGACGCTGGTGTTCCGGGTCCTGATGCGCCGGGAGCGCGGCCTGAAGGAACCGTGGGCCATGCTCCCGTTTGTCATCCAGGACTCCCCCACGCCCGACGCCGCCCGCACGGAAACCCGCGAACGCTACCTGTCCAGCATTGCCGGCCTCATGGGGGACACCACGCCGGAACGGCTTTACGCTTCCACGGTGATTGCGCTGATGGCAGGCTTCGGCGAGGCGGTGCGCACCCTTGGGATGTTCGCTGAGTGGGACTTCGATGAACTGGTGGCCCACTATGGGGCGATCGTCCAGGTACAGATCGACGCCTGCCGGGCCGCCCGCACGTAAGTAGGTCCGCCTCCCGCCCGGGACGCTCTCTCATTTCCTGCACCCTTTTCGCCGACGCTCTCTCACCTCCTGCACGCAATTCCCCCAACGCTCTCTCACCTCACGTATGTGACTGCGTTGCCGAGACGTCCCCGATTTGGGAGGATGGCGAGGCGGGCCACTGGCGCCCAGTCAACAGGCGATTCGGATCGGATCTGCCGGAAACGAGGGGATGAGCATGCTGAAGACCGTTGAGGTCGTCGCAGCCGTGGAAAGTGGGGCGGCCGCTATGGCCTGCTTTGCGTCCGCAGCGACGTCAGCCATCCCGCGCCGGACCTGCCTCTAGCAGTCCCGACGAGCAATGCCCAAGCATGGGCTTCCTTTAGTGTGCGCGGATTCTGCTGACACGGACCGTCATTGCCCCCAAGGGGACCACACGACTTCGAAAGCTCACAGCCATGCAAAGAATTACTGCCCAGCAGATCCGTTCATCCTTCGTAAATGCAAGCCGCTCCGAGGCGGCCAAGCTGACCTTGCCCCGGGACTTCGACACCTTGGACTGGGACAGCCTGGACTTCCTCGGGTGGCGGGACCACAAGATGCCGCTACGCGGCTATATCGTCCTGCCTCGGACCGGAGGTCTCACGGGGATAGTGCTCCGTGCGCCCGAAGGCGGAGCAAAGAAAAGCCGTTCCGTGCTCTGCGAGCTCTGCCGCGACGTGTTTTCGAAAGATGACGTACTGATGTGGGTAGCCAAACGCGCCGGGCAGTCCGGCAGGGACGGCAACACAGTGGGGACGCTGATCTGCGCCGACTTTCTGTGCTGCGGGAACGTCCGCGTGGAGCCACCGGCCAACGAGATCAACCCGGACCCTGCCGCCGTCGTCCTTCGGCAAATCGACGGGCTGATGGCCCGGACCGAACTGTTCCTGGCCCGGGTTCAGGGACCCTAGCGCCAGACGTTCCGGCAGGTCCTGCCGGCCAGGCAACGACGCTCCCTCACATCAAGTGAGGGAGCGTCCGCCGAATCCCTGTAGGAAGTGCGAGAGCGTGCTGAAGGGGCGGGCGGGTAATCGGCGGGGTTGGATTGGGCGGGCGTCAGCGGAGGACGATGTCCACCGGGTTCGCCTCCGAGCGCCATGCACCCTCGGCGCCGGCCCGGGACTCGATCACGGGAGCCGTGAGCACACCGGAGCGGTTGGTCCGCTTGTCACGCAGGATCTCCGTGACGGAGCCGAGGTGCCGGGACAGGTCGATCACGTTTTCCGGGGCCGCCAACAGCAGCTGGAAGCCGAATTCGTGCAGCGCCTTGATGCCCGCCCCGGCAAATTCCTCCGAGGCCAGGACAAACGCCTCGTCCATCATCACCGTGCCGTACGTGGTGAATCCCTGCTCAGCGATGCCCAGCTGATAGCTCAGCGCGGCGGCCATGATGAACGCGGTGAAGCGCTGCCGCTCACCGCCGGACATGGAACCCGTATCCGCGTGCATAAACACGTCAGTCCGCTTCCCGCCGCGGGGACCAACCACCTCGCGGTGTTCCTTACACTGGATGAACAGGTGCCCGCGGACATCCAGCACCTCGGCGCGCCAGCGCCGGTCCTCCGGCGTCTGTGAGCCCAAACGCTTCACAAGCGTTTCCAGCGACTTGTAGCGGCTGGTGAGCTCGGCGTCGTCGTCCGTTTCCACTCCGGCGCCGGCCTGGCCGGCAGCCCGCGAGGGACGCGCGTGCCGGGTCCGCAGCGCATTCTGGATGGCATCCTTGAACTGCTTGGCCGTGGGCGGCAGGGTCTGCTTGATGTCGAGTTCCAGGAAGCTGCCCTCGTGGAAATTGACCCCCGACAGGATGCCGTTCAGCGGCAGGATGCGGCTGGTAATGGAACGGCGCTCCTCGTCGAGCAGGTGGAGCAGCGTGCTGAACGATTCGTGCGTGCGCTGGTTGAAGAACTGCCGAAACTCGGCTTCCTGGGCGGGCAGGCCGTCGCTGACGATGGCGTGGTACCTGGCTTCGAACTCCCCAGCGGCGCCGATGGACGTGCCGTGGTCCGCGGAAATCGCCGTCCCCCACTCACGCACGAAGCCCTCGAAGATCCGGGTGAGGCGCTCCGAGGTGGCCTGCCCGCGGGATTCGGCCGCGTGCAGCTCGGCCAGCAGCCGGGTCCGCACCTGGTTGGCCAGGTTGTCCAGCTCATGCATTTCGCTGACGTCGCCGAAGCCGTCGAAGTACGGTTCCAGCGCAGTGACGGTGGAGTCCGACGGCGGCGCCTGGCGCAGGCGGGCGCGCGCGGCTTCCAGCAGCGAATCCGCGGCGGTGAGCTGCCGGTCCAGCGCCTTGTACTCGCTCTGCAGCACGGCGGCCGATTCGGTGCTCGACTGGTGCTTCTGGCGGGCCGCCTCAATGTTGGCGCGCAGCGGTTCAAGGTCAGCCTGCGCGGCCAGGGCATCCTTGAGGCGCTGCTCGATCTTCCCGAGTTCGTCCTCCGCCACGGCCGCGGAAACCTGCTCCCAGGGCCGGTGGTCGTCGGCGATGCGGCGCAGCGCCTCCAGCTGGCGGGTCATTCCCTGATGCGACTCTTCGCGGCTTTGGGCAAGCTCCGCCGCTTTACCCAGTTCCTGCTGCAGATCCTCCACCTGCGCGGCCACGAGCTCAAGCTTCGAGGCGTTGTCGAAGCCGAGGACGTAGTCCTGCCTGCTGGTGAAACGGTCGTCCTTCTCCACGGTGTGGCGGTTGCGCTTGACCACGCCGCCCAGGCTCAGGCCCCTGTCGAGGGCAGCCAGTTCATCCGGGTTCTCGACGCAGGGGTAGGCAAAGTCAACGGCGATCCGCTCACGGATCCACTGCCCGGCGTCGGCCACCGGCCCGGTGGCGAGGATGTCCAGCTTGGTCAGCAGCTCGCCGTCGGCCACGTCCTCCACGGCCAGCGCTCCGCCCGCGAGGGGCTTGGACACGTCAACGGCGCGCAGTGCCCCGCGGACGGAATGGTTGTTGAGGTAGCGGGTGACGGCGGCGAAGTGTTCACCGGGAACCAGCAGCGTGGTGGCCAGGTTCCGCAGCGCGCGCTCGGCGGCCGGCCGCCACTGTTCCTCCCCCTCGGCGAGGTCGATGAGCTCGCCGCCGAACGGCATCTGCTCTTCGGGCACGCCCGTGGCGGCGGCGATCGCAGCCCGGTTTTCAATGCTCGACGGCGGCAGCAGGGACTTGCGCGTCTTCAGCGAGACGAGTTCCTGCTGGGCCGCCGCAAGTTCACGTTTCTTCGTGGCATGGTCGTCGAATGCCTCGAAGCGCAGCTCCTGGAGCGCCTTCGAATCGTCCTGCAGTTCAGCCGAACGCGCGGCCGCCTGGGTGTGCGCCTGTTCCCAGCCATCCGCCGTCCACTCGAGGTCCAGGCCGGCATCGGCCAGGGCCTGGCGGGCAGCTTCCTCCACCTGCTGGCGGAGCTTGAGCCCCACCCGGGCGTTGTCGAGCGACTGCTCGATCGCCGAGATGGCGTTGCCGCCCTGGTTGTTGTAATCCGCCTCGAGCTGGCGCAGTTCCTTGGCCAGCCCGTCCCGGACCGCACGCTCCGCGCCGAGCTCCTTGGCCTTTGCCTGTGCCAGCTCCTTGAACCGGGCCAGAGTCTTCTCATGGACAGTGACCGCGAGCTGCTGCTTGTACGCGTCAAACTCCTCGCCGGCCAGCTCCCGCAGGCGGTTGGCGTCCAGCAGCGATTGCGCGTATTCCTTGTTCAGGCCCGGCACCGGGGCCAGCTGGTCGCGCTGCTGCCGCACATCCTCCAGCCGCTGCCGGATGGACATCAGGTTGCTGAATTCCTCCACGACGTCATCAGCCGCCGCCAGTGTGGCGGGAGCGTCGAGCACCTGGTCGCGGAAGAAGGTGTTGACGCTGCCGCCGAGGCCCTTGCCGGCCTGGATGACGCGGAGCAGCGGCAGGGCCTGGTCCGAACTGATGCCCAGCAGCCGGCGGAAGCGCTCGGCAAACGCCTTGTGCACGTCGAAGACCTGGGCCTCCGGGAAGATGGTCTCCAGCGCGGCCTTGGTGAAGCGCTTCTCCGCAATGCCCTCGATCGCCGCAAGATCCAGCGGCGTGTTGTCGATCAGGTAATACCGCCCGACGCTCGACTCCGTGCCGTTCTTCGGCAGGTCGAACAGCGCCGACACCGTCACCTGCGTGCCGGCGGCGTTATCGAACGTCAGGGCGACGGCGGACCACGTGGCACCGGGCCGCTGGAAGGCACTGGCCGAGCCCTCTCCAACAGCCTTGTCGCCCACCTTGCCGCGCATGTAGGTGAACGTGGTTCTCTTGTCCTCCACAGCCCCGGAACGCTGCGCGGCGGCCTCGTTGGACCGCGGCCGGGCGTCGAATACGCGCAGCATGGCGTCGAACAAGGTGGACTTGCCGACGCCGGAGTTACCCGTCAGCAGCGTGCCGTTGCGGTCCACGTGCATCGTATGGGCCCCGTGGAACGTGCCCCAGTTCACCACCTGCACCAGCGCCAGCCGCATCTGGCCGGGGTTGGTGAGCTCGCCGATCGGCAGCATGGTTGCGATGCTCACTGGGTGTCCTCCTCGTTATCAACTGGCGCGGCGTCGCCGGAGGCGTCCGCGTCGTCGTCCTCAGTGCCGTCATCTGACTGGACGGCGGTATCGCCGTCGAGCTCCAGCATCGCCTCCGTGCCCGTGGGGTCTGCCGTGGCTGCCATCAGGGCTTCGATTTGGGCGGGGATGTCGCCGATGTTTTCGAAGGGGAGGGCCAGCGGGAGTGCGTTGGAGATAGTGTAGACGTCCTCGAGGCCGGTGCTGATGAGGAGCTGGCGGGCCAGGAGTTTGGTGATGGCGCGGTTGACCACGTCGGAGTCCCGAAGCGCGTCCTGCTGGCCGGACGGCTGGTAGTGGGCCACCAGTTCGGCGATTTCCTCCCGCGTGATGGTCGGATCCGTCTGGGCCGTGACGTGGCGATCCAGCAGGAGCCGCAGGCGCAGCAGCACGATGGTCTCAACCCGGCTGAGGGCGCGTTGCTGGCGGAGAATGCTGGAGCGGGTACTGCCGCCGATGGCGTCCGGATCCACCGGGCGCAGTACGGCCACCTTCCGTTCGTGGTCAAGCTGCAGCGTCAGGAACAGCTCGGACAGGCGGCTGCGCAGGATCAGCTGGTTGTCCAGCAGGGTGGTCCACAGTTTCTCGTCCCGGCCGCCGTCGATGTACGGCCCCTTCAGCAGCTTGACCAGCGCCTGCCGGACCTTCATCGGCAGGACCCCGGTGTCGCCCGGGAACAGCGCGGCGCCGTCAACGAAGGTGTCCCGCGGTGTGACCGTGAACGGGTCGGCGGGAATATGCTCAGGCGCCGGAAGCGCCTCCGGCGTGTCGCTGTCGACGGCGGCCTCCGCCGTCGCACTCGCGGAACCCGCCGTCGCACCCGCGGCGTTCGTAACGTCAGTCATCGTGAATCCTTCTTGAGGGTGACCACCGGCAGGAAAGCCTGGCGGGTGGTGCCGTCTATCTGTTCGAAGTCGATGGCGTCCCAGCCGGCGCGGTCGAAGCCGGCGCCGTCGTGCAGTGCGTGGGACAGCAGCGCGCGGATGGAGTTGATGTGGCGTTCCTCGGGCGGCAGCTGCTCCCAGGCCTCCGGCAGGGTGGCGGCTCCGGCGAGCGCGGCGCGGATGGCCGCCGGCTTGGCCTTGGCGGTCCGCGGCGAGCGCGCCCGGTCCGAGTCGCTGAAAGCGATGGGATCGGCCAGCTTGGGTGGCGCCGCGAACTCGTCGGGGTCGAAAAGCTTGACCATGGACAGCGACTCGAAGCCGGCATTGAACAGCACCGGGCCGGAGACCAGGCCCGGCCGTTCACGCTCGTAGGGCAGCGAGCGGATGGCCTGTTCAGCCTCGCGCAGCACTTTCCGCAGCCGCACCGACTGGCGGAAATCGTCGCTCTGGACGTACGTGTTGAGGCTTTCGCTGAGCTTGCCGTAGATCCGTTGGATCTGGCTGTGCTGGGTGCGGAGTTCGGCCACCAGGTTCTTCAACGTTTCGCGGTCCTCGTGGCTGAGGTCGTCAGCGAACTGCCGGCTCAGGACTTCGCCGATTGCCGAGCGGAAACGCAGCTGCTGCTGAGGATCCTCCAGGAAAGCCGTGAAGGAGCGGAAGGTCCGGCCTTCAGGGCTTTGCCGGAGCCGCTTGTCCGCCTCCAGCACCTGTGCCATGGTGGCGCCCTTGCTGAGTGACTCCTCGATGATCTGGTTGCGGAGCTCGCCCACCAGTTCCTCGATCCGGTCGCGCATCTTCTTGTAGTCCGCCGGCAGGCTGGCTGCCAGGTCCAGGATGTTTCCGGCGGCCTCCACGGCTTCGTCGTCATCCAGCAACCCGTCAAAATCGCCGGAGCTGATGTCCTGGATGAGCTGTTGCCGCTCCTCGATCTCGTCCTCGAGGGACTCCAACCGGGCAGTCTGGTCCGGGTTCGTCTCGTTGGCGAGTTTTTCGACGTCGCCCAGCAGCGTGCCCAGCCGGGAACCGTTCAGCGTGGAGCGTTCGCTGGAGAGGCTGTCCAGGAACGCGAGGACACGGGCCGCAGGCTCGGTGACTTCGTAGACGATCTGCCCGGACTGGTTCCGCCGCGTCAGGAAATTCTTGCGGGTCCATTCATCGCCGAACGACTTTCCGTTGGCGGCACCGCCCAGCGCGGGATCCTGGCGGCGGAGCTGCTCAAGGAAGGCGTCGACGTCGGCGTGGAACTCTTCCAGCGGCAGCTGAGGCCGTGTCCGGGTGAAGGAAGCCTGCAGGACCGCGATGACCCACGGCGCGGACCGGGTCAGCGCCCAGGCCGGGCCTTTCGTCAGCAGTTCAAGGTCCCGGAGCCGGGCACTGATCGCGTCGGCGGAGGACGGGGCGGAGCGGGACAAGACTCTCCTTCAGCTGCCTCAGAACTCGTTCGGGCAGCGGAAAACCCGGAAACTGCCAACTACAAGGTTAACGCAGTGGCCCGCGCAGCCAGTCCGGCACCCACGCCGCCTGTTGCCTGTGATACTGGTGTGACTATGTGACCGCGCTGTGACCTACGGTGCGGTAGCATTTCGATCCCGTATCAACACCCGCGCCACGCTCTCCGGGCTCTGGTTGGCGGTGCCGCCCGCACCCTACGCTCTTGCTACTTGATCCATCCAGGCAATGACGCAAGGGGAAACCATGCAGTTTGATCTCAGTGCAGTTGAAACAGGCACCTTCGTGTTCATCGGCACCCTGGTGTTTGCGATGCTGATTGTGGGCTTCATGATGACGGCTGCCTTCCTGGCCATGGTGCTCGTGGGACTGGGCCGCTTTGCCTGGTTCGTCGTCGCCGGCACGCTGCTGGGACTGGTCCACGCCATCAACCACCTCTGGGACCGGTTGGTGCACCACGCCTCCACGGTGGAGATCCCGGGCGATTTTCAGGGCCAGCCAGCCCCTAGCACCGGAACTTACCCGCGGGTAGCATTGAGGGACAGCTGAAGGGTTCTCCACCCGAGGCGGACCCAGGGCTCGAGCCGGCCACCCCGGTTAGAGGAGATGCCCCGTGAGCTCTGCCACTGACAGTCCCGCCGCCGACGTTCCCGTCGCCCCCGACCAGATCGGCCCCGACGCCACCGCCGCCGATGCCCGTGCCATCACGGAAGCCGCCCGGGAGACGGCCTGGGACAGGCCCAGCTTCGCGAAGGGCCTGTACCTGGGCAGCTTCGACATCTCGCTGATTCATCCGTGGCCCGAGGCCAAAACAGAGGACGTGGAGCGGGGCGAAGAGTTCATGGCCCGCCTCACCGCCTTCTGCAAGACCCTGTCCGGCCGGGAGATCGAACGCAACGCCAGGATCCCGGATGAGTACCTGGCCGGCCTGGCCGGGCTGGGCGTCTTTGGCATGAAGATCCCGCGTGAATACGGCGGCCTGGGCCTGTCCCTCGTTTACTACGGCCGGGCACTGGCCCTGCTGGGTTCAGTGCATCCAAGCCTCGGCGCACTGCTGTCGGCGCACCAATCCATCGGCGTCCCCGAGCCCGTAAAGGTCTTCGGCAGCCCGGAGCAGAAGGAGAAGTACCTTCCCCGCTGCGCCGCCGGCGCCATTACAGCCTTCCTGCTGACAGAGCCCGACGTCGGCAGCGACCCCGCCCGGATGGGCAGCACGGCGGTCCCCACGGACGACGGCGACGCTTACATTCTGGACGGCGTGAAACTGTGGACCACCAATGGCGTGATCGCCGAACTGGTGGTGGTGATGGCCCTGGTCCCGGCCCGCACGGATTCCGACGGCACGGCCCACAAGGGCGGCATCAGCGCTTTCGTGGTCGAAATGGACTCCGCGGGCATCACGGTTGAAAACCGCAACGCCTTTATGGGGCTGCGCGGCATCGAGAACGGTGTCACCCGCTTCCATCAGGTGCGGGTACCCGCGGCCAACCGTCTGGGGCGGGAAGGCCAGGGCCTGAAGATCGCCCTCACCACCCTCAACACGGGACGGCTGTCCATTCCGGCCCTGTGCGTGGCGTCCGGCCGGTGGAGCCTCAAGATCGCCCGCGAATGGTCCAACGCCCGCACCCAGTGGGGCAGGCCGGTGGGCAAGCACGAAGCCGTGGGCAAGAAGATCGCGTTCATCGCCGCAAGCGCCTTCGCCCTGGACGCCGTGTTCGAACTGTCCGCCGAAATGGCCGACGCCGGCCAGAAGGACGTCCGGATCGAGGCCGCCCTCGCCAAGCTCTGGTCAACGGAGATCAGTTGCCGGATTGCGGATGACCTTGTACAGATCCGGGGCGGCCGAGGCTTCGAGACGGCCGATTCGCTGGAAGCCCGCGGCGAGCGCGCCGTGCCGGCCGAACAACAGCTTCGCGACCTCCGGATCAACCGGATCTTCGAGGGTTCCTCGGAAATCATGCGGCTCCTGATTGCCCGCGAGGCGGTTGATGCCCACCTCGCCGCCGCGGGGGACCTTGCTTCCGCGGATGCCAGCCTGCAGGACAAGGCGCGGGCCGCCGTCGGCGCTTCGGGCTTCTACGCGAAGTGGCTGCCCAAGCTGGTGGCGGGCGCCGGAATGGACCCGCGGTCCTACGCCGAGTTCGGCCGGCTCGCCAAGCAGCTGCGCTTCGTCGAACGGTCTTCGCGGCGGCTGGCACGGCAGACGTTTTACGGGATGGGCCGGTGGCAGGCCAAGCTGGAGCACAAGCAGGCGTTCCTGGGGCGGATCGTGGACATCGGAGCCGAGCTGTTCGCCATGGCAGCCTGCTGCTCGCGGGCAGAGGGCATGCTCCACTCCGCCCCCGAACGCGCTGCGACCGCTTACGAACTCGCGGAGGCCTACTGCGAGCAGGCGCGGGTTCGCATTGACGAGTACTTCGACCAGCTGTGGCGGAACACGGACGACGCCGACCGCGATCTCACTGAAAAGGTGCTTGCCGGGGACTTCGCCTGGCTGGAGGAAGGCGTCCTGGACCCGTCGGAAGGAACCGGACCATGGATTGCCGACGCGTCTCCCCGTGCATCCGTGAAGGAGAACCTGCACCGAAAATACCGCTGATTCACGCCAGTTTCGGGCGTTCCGAAAATACTAAGCACCCTTGCTACTGCTGTTCCGCCGTGGTTAGGTGGAGGTAAGAGCACCATGCAGATCTCCGCATAGCGGTGGCCGGCCCAAACAATGGGCCGGTTCAATCGATGAAAGCGAGAACGCCTGATGAGCAGCACAGCAGGGCCCGAAGACAGACGGTCGCGGCGCGCCCGCGACGAGGAGACCGCCCGCCTCGACGCCAGCCGTAATTACGACAGCGGCAGCACCGACTACGACGACAGCACCCGGGTTGATGCCAGCCGTAATTACGACACCGGCAGCACCGACTACGACGACGACACCCGCGCCTATGCGGTTCCGCCCACTGCCGAGCCCGCGCTGGTGGTGGATCCGAATGCTGCCACCCGCGAGACCGTTGCGGCCCGCGAGAAAGAGCAGTTCGGCGGCATCAAGATAGGCTCGGCATTCTTCGGCTGGCTGGCCGCGACGGGAATGGCCGTACTGCTGACGGCCCTGGTTGCGGCAGCCGGAACGGCAGTGGGCCTTGCGACACACACGGACGTGAATGAGGCCGTGAACCAGGCATCCTCCGGCCAGACCGTGGGAATCGCAGGGATCATCGTACTTCTGGTCATCCTCTTTGTGGCCTATTACTGCGGCGGCTACGTGGCCGGCCGCATGGCCCGCTTCAACGGGGCCAAGCAGGGACTCATGGTGTGGATCTGGGCCGTGATCTTCGCAGTGCTTGTTGCGGTCCTGGCCATGATCGCCGGTGAACGCTTCAATATCCTGGCCAGCCTGAACAGCTTCCCGCGCATCCCGGTCAACGAAGGACAGCTGACAACCACCGGAATCATCGCCGCCGTCGTGGTGGCCGCGGTGGCACTGATCGGTGCGGTGCTGGGCGGCATGGCCGGCATGCGGTTCCACCGCAAGGTGGACCGGGCAGGGTTCACCCCGGTTGAAGCTGACAGCTAAAAGCCTGCGGCAAGGTCCGGCCTGCCTAAAGGATGGCGTCCAGGTAGTACCAGCGGCGGTCCACCCGCAGGAAGCGGCTGGTTTCGTGGTGGACTCCCAGCTCGCCGTCGTGCCTGAAATGGGCCTTGAACTCCACCGTACCCTCGGAATCCCAAGGGCCGCCGCGGTAGGTCGAAACAATGTCCAAGCGGCGCCACTGCATGGCCGGATCCAGTTCGAGTTTCGGGGGCCTGGTCTCCGGATGCCACGTCCGGAGCAGGTACCCAGCGTCCTCTACTACAAAGGCGCTGTAGCGGGAGCGCATCAGCTGTTCCGCCGTCGGGGCGTCCGCCTCACCGCGATGGAACCTGCCGCAGCAGTCAGCATACTGCTCACCGGACAGGCAGGGGCAGGGCTGGGACTGCTGGGGCATCGGGAATCCTTCGGACATGGCTGGCGGCGGCCAAACTCGGCTGCCTCCGACTATAGGCCCAGGCGGGAGGCTCCGGTCTTGTCATATCCGATAACAGCTTCGACACGTCGCGCCGGCCGCGCCCAATGCGGGCGTGTTGGCCTGCAAAAGTCCGTATTGTTAAGGGGTGCTCATCGCCGGGTGATTCCTGCCGGCGCCCAGGCGCCCGCATGCCGTTAGGAGAGGTATATGGAAGATCCCACCACCATTGCCCTGAACCTGACCTTTTTTGGCACGCTCGGTGTGGCGTTCGTCATGTTCATCGGTCTCTTCCTGGTTTTTGTCGCCACCTTGCTGATGGCCGGCCTGGGCCGGCTCGTCGGCGTCACCGTCATGGCCGTGTTCCGTTACCGTCCCGGCAAGACGGCCTCCGCCGGCCCGGCATTGGCGGTCCAGCCGGAGCCCGCTTCCGTCCAAACGGTGCCCGCCAAGTCCACTCGTGCCGGCAAAACCACGGCGGCCGGCAAAACCAAACCGGGCCGTGCAGCGGGACAGCCGCCGCAGGCCGGTGCCCCGCGCCGGGACGCCCCGGCCTTGGCCGAGGATTGGGCGGCGGCCGTTGCCGAGGCGGACGCACGCGCGGCGGCCCGGGCGAAGGCGGCAGCGGCACCCGAGGTGAAGGTCACCGTGCGCGATCTCCCCAGCCCGGAAACGCCGGTGGAAAAAGTCACGGCCGTAGCTCCCCTGGTGGAGTCCGCAACGGACCAGCACGTTACCGTCCGCGCCACACCGCGTTCGTTCGCGAAGCCCCCGGGACCGGGCCCGACGGCCATGCTGGACACGGGCTCCCTGGTTTCCCTGGCCGGCCATCCCGGCGCTTTGAAAGGTGCCCCGCCGGCTGACCACCGCCGCGCCGGCTGATTCACAATTCGTCATTGCCGCCCCCTGCGTTACTCCGCACTACGCAAGGCTAAGAACTGCTTCGTCCGCGGCCTCCGCGCAGCTGATTTTGTGTAGCCTCGTGACGATCCACAGCAGTCAGCCGTCGAAGTCAAAAGTGAGGAAACCGGGATGAGCCTCAACCAGCTAAGGGTGTTCGGGCGCAGCGGGACATTGATCAGCCCGCTCACTCTGGGCACCATGAACTTCGGCGAGGGGCCGGCGGCGGGCAGTGCAGGACCAGCGGGCGGCGTTGCCCAGGGCTATGCACCCACCGGCGCGGACCAAAGCATCCGCATCATCAACGCAGCCTTGGACGCGGGCATCACGGCGGTGGACACGGCGGACGTCTATTCCCAGGGGCAGAGCGAGCAGGTGGTGGGCCGCGCCTTGAAGGGCCGCCGCGACGACGTGTTCATCGCGACCAAATTCCACGGCCAGATGAGCGCCAACCCCGCCCACTCAGGCAATTCACGGCGCTGGATCATGCAGGCCGTGGAAGGCAGCCTTCGCCGGTTGCAGACGGACCGGATCGACCTCTACCAGGCGCACCGGCCGGACTACAACACGGACGTCCTGGAAACCATCACGGCCCTGAACGACCTCATCCGGCAGGGCAAAATCCTCTACTACGGCACCTCGGTCTTCACCCCGGCGCAACTGGTGGAGGCGCAGTGGCTGGCCACCACCAACCACCTCATCCCGCCCGTGGCAAACCAGGTCCCCTATTCGATGCTGGTCCGCGGGAACGAACGCGACGTCCTTCCCATCGCCCAGCAGTACGGACTGGGCGTGCTGGCCTACGGCCCGCTGGCAGGCGGCTGGCTGTCCGGGAGCTTTGTCCTGGACGCCGGAAAGCCGGCCACGCGGGTCCACTCCCTGCCGGGCCGCTACGACATCTCCGGACCCGCGAGCGAGCGCAAACTACTCGCCGCAGATTCGCTGGCGCGGCTGGCGGACAAGCTGGAACTGCCGCTGGTGGACCTGGCCCTCGGCTTCGCGTTGAACCATCCCGCCGTCAGCAGCGTGATTGTGGGCCCGCGGAGCGAGGAGCACCTGCAGGCTTACCTGAAGGCCGCCGACACCGTGCCGGACGAATCCGTGCTGGACGCCATTGACGAGCTGGTGCCGCCGGGAACCAACTTCGTGGAGCGTGATGCCGGGGCCGTGGTTCCCTCCCTGGAGTACGCCGAGCTCCGCCGGAGGTAGCTGGCAAAAGTCCTTACCCTGAGCAACCACGTGGGCTACGGTGAACAGCATGGAATTCAGATACCTTGGCAACAGCGGCTTCAAGATCTCCGAAGTCACCTTCGGCAACTGGCTCACGCACGGCTCGCAGGTGGAGAACGATGTAGCCGCGCAGTGCGTGCGGGCGGCACTGGACGCAGGAATCAGCACCTTTGACACCGCGGACGTTTATGCCAACACAGCGGCTGAGAAGGTACTGGGCGAAGCCTTGAAGGGCGAGCGCCGCCAGTCCCTGGAGATTTTCACGAAGGTCTTCGGCCCCACCGGGCCTAAGGGCCACAACGATGTGGGCCTGTCCCGCAAGCACATCATGGAGTCCATCGACGGTTCACTAACGCGCCTCCAGACCGACTACGTGGACCTCTACCAGGCACACCGGTACGACTACGAGACGCCGCTGGAAGAAACCATGCAGGCGTTTGCGGACATCGTCCGGCAGGGCAAGGCGCTGTACATCGGCGTCAGCGAATGGACGGCCGACCAGATCAGGGACGGCCATGCCCTGTCCAAGGACCTGGGCTTCCAGCTGATTTCCAACCAGCCGCAGTACTCCATGCTGTGGCGGGTCATCGAAGCTGAGGTGATCCCGGCGTCGGAAGAGCTGGGCCTGTCCCAGATCGTGTGGTCCCCCATGGCGCAGGGGGTGCTGAGCGGCAAGTACCATCCGGGAAAGCCTGCCCCGGAGGGAAGCCGCGCCACGGATACCAAGGGCGGCGCCAAGATGATCGACCGGTGGATGTCGGACGAGATCCTTACCAGTGTCCAGCAGCTCAAGCCGATCGCTGCGGAAGCCGGGCTTACCATGGCACAGCTGAGCATCGCCTGGGTGCTGCAGAACAAGAATGTTGCCTCGGCCATCATGGGAGCGTCCCGTCCCGAGCAGGTTGCGGGCAATGCTGCAGCGGCCGGAGTGAAACTGGACGAGGCCATCATGGACAAGATCGACGGCGTCATCGGCTCGCTGGCCGAACGCGACCCGGCGCAGACCAAGTCGCCCGCGTCCCGGGAAGCCTAACCATGACGGACCAGGAGCGCGCGACAGGCACAGGCGCAGAAACAGAAGCGACCGGACCCCTTCCCGATCTTGCCGTCACCGGATCCACCGGGCAGCTCGGCGGACTCGTCGCCAGGATCCTGGCCGACGCCGGACGGCCTCAGCGGCTGCTGGTGCGCGATGCCTCCCGGGCGCCAGACCTTCCGGGCGCAGTTCCGGTGGTATCGGCCTATGAGGACCCGGTGCTGGCACGGTCCTCCCTGGCGGGCGTGAAGACCCTGTTGATGGTGTCCGCCTCGGAAGCCGCGGACAGGCTGCAGACGCATTTCGCGTTCGTGGACTCCGCCGCCGAAGCCGGGGTAGGGCACATCGTATACACGTCCTTTTTCGGCGCGTCAGCGGACTGCACCTTCACCTTGGGCAGGGACCATTTCGCCACCGAGGAGCGGATCAAGGCCTCGGAGATGAACTACACCTTCCTCCGGAACGACTTCTACCTGGACTTCCTGCCGCTGCTCACCGGAGAAGACGGCGTCATCCGCGGTCCGGCGGGCGGCGGGGTGATGGCCGCGGTCACGCGCATGGACATTGCCCGGTGCGCCGCGGCGGTGCTGGCTGACCCCGCGTTGCACGTGGGCCGCACCTACAATCTGACCGGACCCGAGGACATCTCCCTGCAGCAGGCCGCGGAGCTCCTCACGGAAGGCACCGGGCGGACCATCAGCTACCACGAGGAAACGGTGGAGGAAGCGTACGCCTCCCGCGCATCCTACGGCGGTCCGGACTGGCAGGTGGACGCCTGGGTCAGCACTTATACGGCCATTGCCAACGGCGAACTCGCCGGCCCGACGTCGGACGTTTACGGCCTCACGGGCAGGGAACCGCAGGGGCTCGCAGACTTCCTCAAGGAGGCGCACCGCCTCTGACTTTCCGGGCGCCCATCCTGTTAAAGATGGGGATGATGTTATTGAAAGTGGCTCGTGTTATTTCCAAAGCCTCCAAAAGCGTTTAGGATTTGGCTCACCCGACAATAGGTCGGGGCATGCTGCCAACAGGCGCACTTTTTGGGGAGCCCGATGCGACTTATTTCTTCCGCGGTGCTGCGGACTCTGACTTTGCTGGTTGTCCTGGCTTCGGGAACGCTGGTGGCCGTCGCCCCCGCGCAGGCCGAGACCACACCTCCTCCGCCGCCCGGACCCGTTGACTTCATCCGGACTGGACCCTCGGGGGTCTCTCCCGGATCGCTCACCACCGAGTGGCTTCCCCGTGCCGGCAACGTCAAAGTTTCCCTCGTCACCATCCAGACGGCGGACAAGAGCACCGCCGAAACCGATGCCATCAATCTGGACGCCGCCAAGAATTCGATCAGCGTCGCCAGCAACTACTGGCACGGAATGTCCGGCGGCCGGCTGTCCCTGTCCATCGTGGACGTCGTCAAGGGGTTCAAGACAAGCGCACGCTCCGACTGGAACTTTGACGACATCCTGGAGAGGGTCACCAAGGAACTCGGCTGGCAGGAAACAACCAACACCAGCCTGGTCATTTTCATGCCGCGGAACGACGTGGTGGTTTACGGCCAGGGCGGCAACCTGGGGGCCGGGTGGTCCGGCGGGGCAACGAGCGGCCGGGTCCTGATGCCCTACCCCGGGACCTACACCAACACCGTGATGACCCATGAGTTCGGCCACGTCTTCGGCCTGGACCATGCCAACAGCATCCAGTGCACCGACGGCAGTTCCGACTCGACCGCCGCATACGGCCGCCTGGTCAACAGCAACTGCTGGTCCCGGCCCTATGGCAACGACACCTCCATCATGGGTCCCACCCGCGCTGCGCTGCCCACGATCGACTCCTACCAATATGACCTCGGCTCCTTCGGCAACGGCTACGAGATCCGTGACGCCGGAACCATCCTGGGCGCCAAGAGCTTCAAGCTGACACCCTGGGCCGGTACGGGCGACAACCGCGCACTGAAGTTCACCGACCCCGTCAGCAACGAGGTCTACTACGTGGAACTGCGGATGCCGGTCGGCTACGATGCCATCACCGCAGTGGGTGGCAACCAGGGCGTGCAGATCCTGAAGGCAGATCCGTCGGACCCCGCAGCCTCCATGATCCTCATGCCCAACACAAAGCCGTACGACGGCTGGTACCACCCCAACCTGGCCTGGCAGGGCGGCCGGTTCACCACCGCAGCGGGCACCACCATCAGCATCGACTCCATCACGAGCAGCGCGGCGACCATCACCATCCGCGGCAAGAGCCCGTATTCCTCCTACTTCAAGCACGTTGATTCGCCCAGCATTTACGGAAGGCGCCCTGACGGCACCTTCAAGTCATTGATCTGGACCGAGTATTCGGACCTGGGCTTCCCGGCATTCACCGCGCTTCCCGCCGTGAGCTTCGTCAAGAACACCTGGAGCGACACGATCTATGCGGTGGACAGCACCAACAAAGGCAGGGCCCTGAGCTACGCCGACTGGACCGCCTACGGCCAGCCCGCCCCCGTGGCCTACAAGCTCCTGGCCGGAACGTACTTCTTCAGCAAGTTCAACGACACCGGTCTCTATTACTTCAGCCCGGCCGGGGAAACCAAGTCGTCGCAGGCGCAGTGGACCAGCGCGGGATCCCCCGCCATCACCCTTCCCGTCCGGTACGTGAAGTATGCGTGGGAGCCCACTATCTTCAAGGTGGAGGCCACGGCGGCCGGACAGTCCGAGTACGACGCCAAAGTGTCAGCCCTGAGCTTCGCCAGCTGGAGCGCCGCGGGCTTCCCGGCCCCGCAAACCACCGGGTTCGTCGGCGGATCGGTTGCCAGCAAGTACAGCAACCTGCCCACGATCTTCCTCAAATCGCCATCCGGCAACAGCCACGAACTCACCTACCCGGAGTGGATGGCCATCCCGACGGCGAAACGCACCTTCACCGACATGGGCCAGGGCCGCTTCGTGAAGAATTCCTGGAGCGGAGCCATCTACCTGGTGGGCAGCACGAACAAGGGCAGCCACCTGAACTTTGCTCAGTGGCAGGGCTATGGAATGCCCACGCCGCAGACAAGCACGCTCATTCCGGGCAGCAGTTTTGTGAAGTTCACCGGCAGCACTGCGCTCTACTACGATTCCCCGGCCGGCCTGGTGACAGCCGCGAACGCCGAGTACGTTGCCGCCGGCTCACCGGCCATCGTGACCCGCTAAAACAGGCTAGAGAGCCGGCCGCAATGCCGGGTTCCCCTCCGGGGAGCCCGGCATTGCCGTGCCGGCCCCGGCCTTGACGCGCCGTCGGCGGCGGCGTAAACCTGTGTGCACGGGCACCCGCCCGATGCAGAATCCGGCCCTAGTACCAGAATCGCAGCGCCATGACGAAGCAGATTTCCAAGCGCCGACAATCCGAGAAACCCAAGGCGCATACAGGAGAACCGACGAACGGTCCGATCACCGCCGAGGAACTGCAGCTCGCGGTCAGGAACCATTCGCTGCCGCTGGAGGCGCTGCGGGATGACATCACGCCGGCGGGGCTGCATTACCTCCTGACGCATTTTGATATCCCGCACATTGAGGCTGACACCTGGCACTTGCGGATCGGCGGAGCTGTGCAGCGGGCCGTCGAAATCAGCCTCCGCGCGCTCCGCCGGGATCCTGCCATCAGCATTCCCGTGACCTTGGAGTGCGCGGGCAACGGCAGGTCGCTCCTCCGGCCGCGGCCGCTGAGCCAGCCGTGGCGGCTTGAAGGCGTGGGCACCGCGGTGTGGACCGGCGTGCCGCTGGCGTACCTGCTGGCCCAGGCCGGGGTGGATGAGGACGCGGTGGAAGTAGTGTTCACCGGGGCCGACGCCGGCATCCAGGGCGGCGTCCGGCAGCAGTACGGGCGCAGCCTGCCCATCAAGGAGGCGATGCGCCCGGACGTGGTTCTCGCGTACGAGATGAACGGCCGCGAGCTGCCGCCGCAGCACGGCTATCCGCTGCGCCTGGTGGTCCCCGGCTGGTACGGCATGGCCAGCGTGAAATGGCTGGAGTCCATCCAGGTGGTAACCCACCCGTTTGACGGCTTCCAGCAGTCGGTGGCGTACCGCTACCAGAAGAACGCGGACGACGACGGCACTCCCGTCACGCGCATCAAGGTCCGGTCGCTGATGATTCCGCCCGGGATCCCGGACTTCTTCACGCGCAGCAGGGTCCTCTCCCCCGGTCCGGTAATGCTCAAGGGCAGGGCCTGGTCCGGTGAGGGCGCCGTGGTCCGCGTGGAAGTGGGGATCGACGGAAAGTGGGTGCCCGCGCATCTTGGGCACCCCGCCGGCCCGTTCGCGTGGTGCGAGTGGACGCTGCCGTGGGTGGCGGACCGGGGCGAGCACGAGCTCGCCTGCCGGGCCACCGACGCCACCGGTTCAGTGCAGCCCCTGGAGCAGGTGTGGAACTACCAAGGCCTGGGCAACAACGTGGTGCAGCGCGTGAAGGTGAACGTTGAATAGACGCTGACCGGCACCGTTAATGACCCCGCCTAATAACCCCGCTGGCCCGGCGTCAACAGCCTTCGAAGTCTGTCAGGACTTTCACTTTGCCAGCCGAGGCCGATGAGGGGTCGAAGGTGTAACCGAGCCACTCCTTGGCCAGCCTGCGGGCCAGCTCGACGCCGACCACGCGCTGGCCCATGGTGAGCACCTGGCAGTCGTTAGAGAGCACTGAACGTTCCACCGAGAAGGAGTCATGGGCAGTGGCTGCCCTAATCCCGTCCACCTTGTTGGCGGCGATTGCCACGCCGATTCCCGTGCCGCAGAACAGGATGGCGCGGTCGGCGTTCCCGTCCTTGATCATCTCGCCCGCGGCAATGCCCACGTACGGATAGGGAGTGCTGAACTGCTCGGGAGCATCGCTGCGGTTGACCCCGATATCGATGATTTCACTGACCCGGGGATCGTTCCGCAGGTCCTCCATGATCCGGTCCTTGTAATCCACGCCCGCTTCATCGGCGCCCAGGATGAGTCGAATGCCCACGGCCTGTCCTTTCGTAGTCATGACAGGGTTCCGGCGGCCTGGCGCACTGCCTGCCCGCCCAGTCCGCCGCCAACTTCTCCTTGGCATGCCGGCCCAGCAAGATGCGGGCCCATGACGGTGAAGATCATGGCCAGCGACGTTGCTCCGGGGTCCGCGGTGCCCACGCTCTTTTCAGCGAGTGGCCGGGCCCGGCCCTTGAGCGGACGCAGCGAGGCGGTGGCCTCTGCCGCGGTGGTTGCGGCGGAAGCCGCTTCGTTCCACGCCGCTTCGGTCTGTGCTGCGTCGCTGGCGCTATCGGCCACGAGCCGGCTGAACGTCTCGGTGAAGGGCAGCAGGGCGTCCACCATGGTCTTGTCACCGGGTTCGGCCTTGCCGAGGCCGGTGATCCTCGCCGCAAACGCCCCGACGGCGGCAGCCAGTTCGGAGGGGCCGGGAACCAGCTGGTTGCCGAGGATTTCGCCGAACGCGCGAAGCCCGGCACCCCACAGCACGCCGGAGGTTCCGCCGGCTTTGTCCGCCCAGGCGTCCCCCGCGGCTGCCAGGACTGCCCCTGCTCCGGCACCGCGGGCAACGGCGTCCTCGGCGGCTGCCACGGCGGCATCGATGCCGCGGACCATCCCGCGCCCGTGGTCGCCGTCACCGGCGATGGCGTCCATGTCCCCCAGCCGGGCCTCGGCACTGCGCAGGGAGTCCCGTACGGCAGCAAGCGCCGCCAGGCAGTTCGCCGCATAGCCTTGCGATGCCTCGGTGGCCTCGAACGCGCCGGGCGCGGCGGCGTCGTCGGACGCTTCTTCCGCAAGCTGGCCGCCCGGCTGGAGGGCGGCGTTTCCCCTCCGGTAGGCGGGCGTTTCGGCAGGAGCGGTCCAGAGCGGCTCCAGCTCGTCGTCCAGCCAGGTGATGGTGAGGGACACCCCGGACATGTCGAGGCTGGTCACCAGTTCGCCCACCTCCGGCATCACCAGCGTGTAGCCGGCGTCGCGGAGCAGCGGCGCCACGGTGAGCCACAGGACGAAGAGTTCCTCGTGCTTGGTGGAGCCTAGGCCGTTGAGAATGACGGCGATGCGGTCCCCCGCACCGGCGGGTGTCTCGGCCAGCAGCCGGGAGACCAGTTCCTGGCCCAGCTCCTTCGCGGGCGGGAGTTCGGTGTCGAACAGGCCGGGCTCGCCGTGGATGCCCAGGCCCAGGCCCATCTGCCGGTCCTTGAGGGTGAACAGCGGTGCTTCCGCACCCGGGAAGGTGCAGCCGTGGAAGGCGCTGCCAATGGTCCGGGTCAGGCTGTTGGCTTTCCGGCCGAGGCGCACGACATCGGCGAGGTCGGCCCCTGCTTCGGCGGCCGCTCCCATCACCTTGAAGATCGTGAAGTCACCGGCGATCCCGCGCCGCTTCCCGGATTCCGACGGCGGGGCGCTGGCGACATCGTCCGTCACCAGGACGTTCTCCACCTGGATCCCCTCGGCGGCAAGCCGTTCACTGGCCATGCCGAAATTCAGCACGTCCCCCGCATAGTTCCCGTAGCTGAACACCACGCCGGCGCCGGAATCAGCGGCCTTGGCCACGGCATAGGCCTGCTGCGCCGAAGGCGAGGTGAAGATGTTGCCCACCACGGCGCCGTCGGCCAGCCCCGTGCCAATCAGGCCCGCAAACGCCGGGTAGTGGCCGGAGCCGCCGCCGGCCAGGACCGCCACTTTGGGCTGGATGGGGCGGCGCCGCCGCACGGCCCCGCCAGGTACCTGGCGCACCAGATCGGCGTGGACGTCGCAAAACCCGGCGAGGGCTTCCTCGGCGAAGTCGGAGGGATCGTTGAAGATTCTGGTCATGGTGGGCTCTCTAACGGATGCGGGTTCTTAGCTGGCCGGGAGGGCTGCTAGTGCATGTGGCTTCCGCCGTTGATGTCGATGGTGGTGCCGGTCAGGTAAGCCGAGTCTTCCGAGGACAGGAAGGTGATGACGGCTGCAACTTCTTCAGTGGTGGCGTTGCGGCCCAGCGGGATGCCGGCGTTGATGGCCGCTTCCTGTTCCTCCGTGCTGCCCACGCGGATGTTGGTGTCCACGGCGCCCGGGGTGATGGCGTTGACGGTGACCCCGGTGGTGCCCAGTTCGCGGGCCAGGGCCTTGGTGAGGCCCAGGATGGCTGCCTTGGCTGCCGAGTAGGGGACCTTGCCGAAGACACCGCCGCCACGCTGCGCGGAGACCGAGGACATGTTGACGATCCGGTCCCAGCCGCTGGCGATCATGTCCGGCAGGAATGCCTTGGTGACCAAGTAGGTGCCGGTGGCGTTGACGTCCATCACCTTGTGCCACAGCTCCAGGGTGGTTTCCAGGAACGGTACCGGGGAGGTGATGCCGGCGATGTTGGCCAGGGCGCCGACGGCGGGAAGGCTTCCGGCGCTGACCTCAGCGGCCACTGCCTTGTACGCGGCATTTACCGAGGCCTCGCTGGCAACGTCGATTTCGTAGCCGAAGGCCGGGACGTTGAATTCGTTGCCGATTTCGGCAGCGACCTTGGCGGACTTCTCGCCGTCGAGGTCCAGGATCACCACCGCCCAGCCCTGGCTGGCGTAGCGGCGTGCGGTGGTGATGCCGATGCCCCGCTCCGAGGTTGCTCCGGTGAGGACGGCGGTGCGCTGGATGGTGGTCATGTGGTGCTCCTTGTAGTGCGTGAGGTGTGTTTTAGGTGAGGCTTTGCTTCAGATGAGGTCGGTGATGAAGCTGGCTGCCTTGGCGGCGGCCGCCGGCCGTTCGTCGTGCGTGACGTCCCGGGTTTCCAGTTCAAGCGAGAAGTGGCCGGTGTAGCCGTCCGCGGCAAGCCGCTTTAGCCCGCCCGCGAAGTCGGCGTTGCCGTTGCCGATGCTGACGTTGATGTTGTCCGGCACGGCGTCACGGAGGTGCACGTGGGCAATGCGGCCTTGATGGCGGTCCAGGTACTCCAGCGGATCCTCGCCGGCGGCGACGATGTGGCTGAAGTCCATGACGATCCCCACGCCGGAACCGTCCAGCCGGCGCGCCAGCGCTTCAGCACGGTCCAGGTTCCAGCAGAACCGCAGGAAGTGCAGGGACTCGGTCCAGAGCTCGACGCCGAACTCCTTAGCGCGCTCACCGGCGTGGATGAGCTGGCCCGCGATCGCGTCCAGGTCCTCGTCGAGGCCCCGGACCGGCTCGTGGGCCAGGGCGCCGCAGGGAAGGACCAGCGCCTTGGCGCCCGTGTTGGCGGTGAGCGTTAACAGCGCCTCGAGGTGACGTTCGCGTGCTGCCCGCTGCCCGGCGCCGAGCACTGCATTAAGGTCCCCGATGTCCCCGTTGACCGAACGGACCAGCAGCCCGGAGGCGGCAACCTGTGCGGCAACGGCTGTTACGGACTCCGGGTCCAGCTCATAAGGAACGTGATCGCAGACGCCCGGCAGGGCACCGAGGTCGATTTCTTCGAAACCCAGCCCGCGGATGGTCCGCAGGGCGGTGCCCAGCTCCTGGTGGCGGAAGCTGATGGAAGAGCAGCCCAGTCGCGAGTTGAACATCTTCGTTGATCCTCTGGTCGGAGTCACCGGCCAGTTACCCCGGTGTGTAGTGATGGGCACCACAGTAACGGCGATCAATGTTAACAGTCAACCCCTGAGGTTGACTGTTGACATAGTAGATGACCTACGTCACACTGGGTCTATCATTTGTTAACCGTCGACAGCGGCGAACCCCCTTCAGCCGCTTTCCGAAAGGGAACCACCATGAGCAAAGATGCTCTGAGCATGCGCGGTCCGGTACACGGCACCAAGGACGCCAAAAGGGTAGCCATCGGCTCCGGCGTCGGCGCCGTGATCGAGACATACGACTTCATCGGATTCGGCACTGCGGCTGCACTGTACTTCGGAACTGCCTTCTTCCCCACCGGCGATCCCGTCACCGGCACGCTGGCCGCGTTCGCCACCCTCGGCGTCGGGTTTGCGGCCCGTCCCATTGGCGGCATCATCGGCGGACACCTGGGCGACAAGCTCGGACGCAAGCCTGTGCTGGTTGCTTCGCTGATCCTGATGGGTGTAGCTACGTTCCTGATTGGCCTCCTTCCCACCTACAGCCAGGTGGGACTGCTCGCTCCGGCTCTGCTGGTCTTCGTCCGCGTCGTCCAGGGCCTGGCCTTCGGCGCGGAGTGGGGTGGTGCCATCCTGATGAGCTACGAGCACGCGCCTTGGAAGGCCAAGGGCAAGTACACCGGCATCGTCCAGGCCGGCTTCCCGGTCGGCCTCCTGCTGGCCAACCTCGTCTTCTTGGTGAGCGTGAACCTTGGCGGCGAGCTCGCCTGGCGCGTTCCGTTCCTGGCCAGCATCGTGCTGGTGGTGGTTGGCCTGATCATCCGTTCCAAGGTTCCCGAGTCCCCCGTCTTTGACGAGGTCAAGGACAGCGGCTCCATAGTCAAGTCCCCCATCGTCGAGGTCATCAAGACCGACTGGCGCAGCATCGTCCGGGGCATCGGCCTGCGCATCGCGGAGACCGCCGGCTACGCCGTGTCCATCACGTACATGATTTCCTACCTGCACACCCAGCACCTCGCAGACAAGACCCAGACCCTGGTGGCCCTCTGCATCGCCTCGGCTATCGGCATCTTCGCCACCATGGCATGCGCCCGCCTCACGGACCGCATCGGCCGCCGGCCACTGTACATCTGGTCCACAGCCTTCGCCCTGCTCTTCGGTATCCCGATGTTCCTGCTGGTGAACACCGGAATGTTCATCTTCGTCATCGCCACCATCGTGATTTCCTACGCCGTCTGCCAGAACTCCCTCGCCGGCGCACAGGGCCCGTGGTTCCCCGAACTCTTCCAGGCCAAGACCCGCGCCTCCGGCGCCAGCCTGGCCTACCAGATCTCCGCCATGGTCTCCGGCTTCACTCCGTTCATCACCACCCTGCTGTTCGTCGCCCTGGGCTGGATGGGCCCCGCCCTCCTCTTCAGCTTCTACGCGGCCATCGGGCTCTGGGCCGCTGTCGCCACCCGGGAAACCTGGGGCAAGCGTGAACGGCAGCTCGCAGATGAAGCCACCAAAAGCACACCCAACACGGTGAGCGTCTAAATGACCGCCACACACGGAACGAACACGGAGTCAGTAATGCCAGTACAAACCGTCCAGGACCGCGCCGCGCAGAACGGGGTGACAAAGGAGCGGGTCGAGAAGATCAGTGCCGCGGCCTACCGGATCCGGCACCATGCCCTGAACATGGGCGAGGTCCAGGGCCAGGGCTACGTCGGCCAGGCGCTCGGCGCGGCGGACATGCTGGCCACCGTGTACGGCGACCAGCTCCGGTTCCGGGCCGAGGATCCGCACTGGAATGCGCGGGACCGGTTCCTGCTCTCCACCGGGCACTACGCGATCGGCCACTACGCGGCCCTGGCCGAAGCCGGCATCGTGCCGGTGGAGGAACTGGAGACTTACGGTTCGGATGATTCGCGGCTGCCGATGTCCGGGATGTCCACGTACACTCCGGGCATGGAAGTCTCGGGCGGCTCGTTGGGTCACGGCCTGACCATCGCGGTGGGCATGGCCTTGGGCCTGCGGTACCAGGGCTCGGGTTCGCGGGTGTTCAACTTCCTTTCCGACGGTGAACTGGACGAGGGCTCCACGTGGGAGGCGGCCATGGGCGCGCACCACCACCAGCTGGGCAACCTGACCGCGATGGTGGACATCAACGCGCTGCAGGCCGACGGCAAGACGGACACGGTGCTCCGCACCGAGCCGGTCACCGAGAAGTGGGAATCATTCGGCTGGTACACCCAGCGGGTGGACGGCAACAACATGGCCGAACTCCTGCAGGCCTTCGACAACGCTGCGGCCCAGGCGGCCGCCGTCGGGCGTCCTTCGGTGATCCTGTGCGACACGAAGGTGGGCCGCGGCGTGCCGCTGCTCGAGGACCGGGAAAAGGCGCATTTCATGCGCATCGAAGAACACGAATGGCAGACCTGCCGCGAGCAACTGACCGCCGGATACGAAGGAAAGGCTGCCCGATGAGCACCACAGCAGTCAAGGGCCCCGCCGTGACAAGCGCCGCCCCCAAGCTCAAGACGTCCGCGATGATCGCGTCCTTCGCGGACCCCGGCCAGAAGACTGCGTCCGCGCCGTTCGGGCACGCCCTGGTGAAAGCCGCGCAGGAGAACGACAAAATCGTTGGCCTCACCGCGGACCTCGGCAAGTACACGGACATGCACATCTTCGCCAAGGCCTTCCCGGAGCGGTTCTTCCAGATGGGCATGGCGGAGCAGCTGCTCTTCGGCGCAGCCGCCGGTCTGGCAGAAACCGGGCTGGTGCCGTTCGCCTCCACCTACTCGGTGTTCGCGGCACGCCGCGCCTACGACTTCCTCTGCCTCGACGCCGCGGAACCGAACCTGAACGTGAACATCGTGGGCGGCCTGCCGGGCCTGACCACCGGCTACGGCCCCAGCCACCAGGCCACCGAGGACATGGCGATCTTCCGCGGCATGCCCAACCTGACGATCGTGGACCCCTGCGACTCCATCGACATCGAGCAGGCCGTCCCGCAACTGGCCGCCAGCGACGGGCCCACCTACCTGCGCCTGCTGCGCGGCAACGTCCCCACCGTCCTGGATGAGTACGGCTACACGTTCGAGCTCGGCAAGGCCAAGGTCCTGCGCGGCGGCAACGACGTCGTGTTCATCTCCAGCGGGCTGATGACCATGCGGGCCCTGCAGGCAGCCAAGGCGCTGGCCGAACACAACGTCGACGTCGCCGTCGTCCACACCCCCACCATCAAACCCTTCGACGCCGCCACCGTCCTGGCCGAGGTCAACACGGACCGGCTCGCGGTGACGCTGGAGAACCACAGCGTAATCGGCGGGCTGTTCGAAACCGTTGCATCCGCCGTCGTGACCGCCGGGCTCGGCAAGCGCGTGGTTCCCGTAGCACTGCCGGACGAGTTCCTCGATGCCGGCGCGCTGCCCACACTGCACGAACGCTACGGCCTCTCCGTCCAGCGGATCGTTGCCAAGGTCCTCGCCGAACTCGGCTAAGCCCGGAGATGCCAGAAGCGCGGAACGGGCACGAGCTTGTTCCGCGCTTCTGCCGTAGTATCAACAGTTAACATACCGAAGGTAAACAGTCGACCACTGACATGAAGGAAGTACCTCGATGGCCGGAGCAACAGCACCCCTGCTGGGACTGGAAAAGAAGAGCCTTCGCGAGCAGGCGCTTTCCGCGCTGCGCACCGCCATCACCAGCGGCGAGCTTGCACCCGGCAGGCACCTGGTGGAAACCGAGCTGTCGGACATGCTCCAGATCAGCCGCGGAACACTCCGCGAGGCCCTGCGCCAGCTCGAACAGGAAGGCCTGCTGTCCGCCGGCCCCCGCGGGCGCCTTTCCGTCCGGCACCTCGATGCCAAGGAAATCCGGGACATCTACTCCGTCCGGGCGGCCCTGGAATCCCTGGCCGCCCGCACCCTGTGCGAGCTCCCGGAGCGCCAGCACGTCATCAGCTCGCTTCGTGCGGCCATCGATGCCATGCAGGCCGCAACCAAGGGCAGCCTCGAGGACCGCATCGAGTCAGACCTGGAGTTCCACCGCACCATGTGCCGCCTGACCGGCAACGAGACCCTCCTCCATTCATGGGAATCACTGGAAGGTTCCATCCGGATGTCCATTATGTTCGCGGGCCTGGAAAAAGGCGTCAGCAACATGAGCGTTGACCGCCACCACGACATTGTGGCCGCAATCGAAACCGGCGACGCGTCGCTGGCCCGCAAGACCATCCGCGAACACATGGACAGCGCAGCCGACAACCTGGTGGCTTAGCAGGCCGGTTGGCTCTGGCCGGGGAAGATTACCCCCGAGGCGGCGGGGTCGGCGGCGGTCCTGCTTGCGGCTGCCCTGGCGGCGAGGATGGCGAAGCCGGAACCGGCGGCGGATAGCTGCCGGACGGCTGGTAGCCGCCTGCCGGCGGCAGCGCGCCGGCCGGATCCGTCGGGCCCATGTCGAGGCGGAACGGCGGGTACTCGTCCCGCATCAGGGCGACGTAGGCGATGACGCGGTATACCCAGCGGTTCAGGCCAAGGAGCAGGTCGAACAGGCTGTGGAGGTAGCTCCCGGTGAAAAGCAGGATCACACCCGCGATAAGGGTCAGGAGTCCAATCAGCGAAATGCCGTTCCCGGTGACGTAGCGGGACCCGTTACCCGCCCGTCGTCGTCGGACGCTACCCACGTGCGCGTGGTGGCGGCCAGCACAGCCACGACCAGCAGGTGCGGGATGGCCAGCAGCCAGGACTTGACCAGCACCAGGCCGCGGGAGAGATGGTCCGGATAGTCCACGTCGAAGTCTGCCGGATAGTCCGTGCGGGCCAGGGTGAACGGCGGGTAGCGGTCGGTGCCGATCGCCGTGAACGCGTAGAAGGAGACCCGCCAGCTCCAGCGGAGCACACCCACGTTGAAGTTGAACAGCGAGCGCGGGTAGCGGGCCGTGAACAGGATGGCGAACCAGGCCACGATGGTGGTGATGATCAGGGCAAACCACAAGAAGAACAGGACGATGATGTGCGGGATGGCCAGGAACCACTTGACCAGCCACATTCCCCGGGACAGGGCAGGATCAAGGCGCCCGTTCAGGCGCGCCGGATAGAAACCGGTATCCCACGCCCCTGCCGCCACGGGAGCGCCGGCTCCGGTCCGAGCGCCGGCCGGCGGGCCGTGCCTGCCGAGCCCTGCGGCGCCGGCCACAATCAGCGGCACCCCCACCGCCAGCAGGACGATGCCGCTGACCAGGAGCCCGATGAAGACCGGCCACAACAGATCGGACCGGACCCCTGCCTGCAGATCCACCGAAACCGGGGTCCCGCCGTCGGCGTTCATAACCACCACGGCCCAGCGACCCGCCCGCAGGTCCCACTCGATCTGCTGGGTACCCGTTCCCTGGGCTGACGCGGACCAGAACGTTTGGGTCGCCGGGGCAGCGGGTACGGCGTCGCCCGGGGTTTCCCGGTACTCGGCGTGGAACGGGGAGAAGTCGGCATCGCTGAGCTCTGAATGCCGAACGTTGGCAAGATAGCGGGCCACGTCCTCCTGCGGTCCTATGCCGATGAAGATCTGCTGCCCCGACGCAGCAGTTCCGCGCAGCAGCACCCGGCCTGCGCTGTCCACCGGGAGGAGGTCCGGCAGTTCATCGTCGATCAGGACGTTCAGGCCCGGTGACGAGATGGCCCGGGTGGCCACGTCGTAACGTTCCGTTGGCGTGGTGAAGTATCCGTTGTCGCGCTGCTGGAAGTTGACCCATCCCACTGCGCCGGCCGCCGTCAGCAGTCCCAGCCCCATCAGGGCGGCGAGGGTGCCGAGCACCAGCATGACGATCCGGCCTGGCTTCATAACCGGCCGGTCCTTTCCTGGCTCGTGTCAGGCGTGCTCCCGCACCCTGTGGATGAGGACCGGGTCCATGATCTGGACATGGCACGGCACCTGCGAACTATCCACACCCGTCGACAGCCTGGACAGCCGGGCACATTCATGGAG
The DNA here is from genome assembly GCF_018613755.1 of Arthrobacter sp. ISL-72. Classification (GTDB taxonomy): domain Bacteria; phylum Actinomycetota; class Actinomycetes; order Actinomycetales; family Micrococcaceae; genus Arthrobacter. Next base: position 8,496 of record NZ_JAGGPP010000035.1, on the reverse strand, counting down.
TTGCTCCAGCGCAGATTCGGTCACCCGCGCCCGGGTGAGGTCGATGGTGAGAGCGTTGCCGTGCAGCAACGAGATGGTCCGCCGCGCGACGATATACAACGCCCGGAGGTTCGCTCCGGTGACAACGCCGCGGACTTCGATGCGCGCAGCTTCCAGGTCCGCCTCGATGCGGACGACGATTTTGAGCCGGTGGTCCGAGTGTTCGTAGTGCGTGGTGGAAACGGCCCCATGATGGGAGAGAACGGTAGGGCGTGTACCCAGGGCGGTTCGGGCGTGCTGATTCATGAGGCCTTGGTCTCCTGCTATGTCCGGGAGGCGCGCGGCGCCGTCCCTTCCCCAATGGTGTAGCGAGACCTGTGGTGCGGGCTGAAGAATCTCCCTCCCCGAGGTGCGTGCGTTGACCAACACGCGCATGAGAAACCCCACAACAAACAATGACGGCTCCGCCACGCCTGCGTAAGGGACGAAAGTCCCGAATCCGGGAGCCTGAGTAGCCTGTTCGTATGCCACACGGCACCCGAACTCGTCCTCGCCTCGGAGAGGCGGCCAGGAAGGCTGCCGCGCGCGGGGTTTACCCCTTGAGGGCGCGAACGGACACTTAAGCCCCCAACCGGCCGCCCACCGTCGTACTACCCCTTGACCCGGGCCTGCACCAGGTTGGCGAACGGCAGCCGGCCGTATTGCTGGACGAACGCCGCGTGCAATTCTGCTTCGACCGCGCTCAGCCCGCCCGCGGGCAGCGGCTCTGCGGGTAGCTCTTTCCAGGCGATGATCAGGGCCTTGGTGTTGGCGAGCTGCCAGATAAGCCGCCCGTCCCAGTGGCCCGGGGGTTTGCCCTTGCCGAAATCCATGAATTCCTGGATCTGCCGGCGCAGGCCACGGTTGCCCTTGCTTCCGGATCCGGCCTTTCCGATGTAAAGAACGTCCGCGGCGTCGACCCACTCGGCGGTGAGCTTTTCGGCCGGGAGCGAGGGGTCCTTCTTCTTGAATACGCCTGCCGTGCTCCTGGCCAGAAATTGCGGTTGGAAGCCATCCGGCCGGAGCACCGCGAAGATCCCCGGGGCCTGCGGAATCCGGTTGATCTCGACTTCTGCGAAGGTCCTGAATCCCGCGAATCCCTCGGTTCTCAGCGACCGCTTGTCCACGTTCATTGCTTGGATCCTTGGTTCGGGAAGTCTTTCAACGGCGGCCGCTGTCAAGGAAACTCTAGCCGGGCAGCTCAGTCGAAGTTATAGTAAGCATACTGATGACTTGATGTGGACATCGTCATCGTCAGGCCCAGTTCGAAACCATTCCAGCCAAAGGAGACACCATGAGCACGAAGGTTGAGAAGCGCATTCTGGTCAATGTCCCGGTAAGCACGGCATACAACCAGTGGACCCAGTTCGAGGAATTTCCGCATTTCATGGGAGGCGTCAAAAGCGTTACGCAGTTGAGCGATGACCGCATTGAATGGGTCGCCGAAATCGCAGGCGTACGCAGGCAGTGGGAAGCGAAGATCCTGGAGCAGGTCCCGGATCGAAAAGTTGCCTGGGCTGCCACCGAAGGGGCGACAAACGCCGGCGCCGTGACGTTCGAAGACCTTGGCGGAGGCCAGACCTCGGTCCAACTGACGCTCGAGTACGAGCCCGAGGGCATCGTGGAAAAAGTCGGTGACAAGCTGAACGTTGTCGAACGCCAGGTCGAAGGGGACCTCCAGAGGTTCAAGGAGTTCATCGAGGATGAGGGCTACGCCAGTGGCGCCTGGCGCGGGACCGTCGGCGGGGGTGCGGCTATCGGCACGCCCGGGGTCGACGCCGCCGCTGCATCGCGCGGCGATTCCGGCAAGGCGGGCGTTTCCGGAAAGATGGCGGCCGGAGTAGGAGTCGCTGCGGCAGCGGCAGTCGGCGCAGCCGCAGCCATGCGCGGGGATGACACCAGGACCGAAACCACTCCTACCGTAGTACCCGCGGAGACGACTCCCGTTGTTCCCACGACCGCCGTGCCTGCCGACCGGCCCGTGGGTGAGCCGTTTGACCAGACCAACGGCCTGGTCGACTTCGAAGGCGACTCCGACGGGACCGTTGTCAGCGACACCGCAAGTGCTGCGGAGCGCAAAGGAGACGTAGACCGCGACGGCGGCCTGCCGCCCGCAGGGGGAACCCTCGGCCAGCACTAGATGTGTAGGCCCCATCGGGCATAGTGCGAAACAGACCCCCGGCGCGAACGCCGGGGGTCTGTTTGCTGTTTTTTAAGTGAGGGATGGTCCGTCCACGGGGACCTCGCTTTATTGTCGGGGGTCGCGGGGAGACTTGATTCATGGACGGCAATGAGGGGCCGGTGGTTCCGGCAGCAGGGCCGGGGGCGGCCGCGGAGATGATCCGGGCGCTTTCGGTGCTGCCCCTTGCCGGGGATTCGGCCGGGCTGATTGAGGAGCTCCGGATCCTTGAAGACCTGAAATCGGCTGCCGCGGCGAGGGAGGCCCGGGTCACGGTCGCCTTCGATCTTCAGCAGCGTCATGAACAGTCCGACGCCGGTGTCCCGGCGGATCAGCTCGGAGCCGGTGTCGCAGCGCAGGTGGCGCTGGCGCGGCGCGAATCCCCCGCTAAGGGTGGCCGGCTTCTGGGCCTGGCGAAGGCACTCGTGGCCGAGATGCCGCGAACTCTCGCGGCCCTGGAGGCCGGGGAGCTCAATGAATGGCGTGCCACGCTGCTGGTGCGCGAGACCGCGTGCCTGTCCGCGGTGGACCGCTGCGCGGTCGATGAAGAACTCGCCCCCGACAGGGGAACGTTCACCGGTGCCGGTGACCGTGCGGTGGTCGCAGCGGCCCGGGCGGCCGCGTATCGGCGCGATGCCCGGTCGGTCACCGAACGGGCCGGCCGCGCCGCCACGGAACGGCACGTCAGTCTCCGGCCGGCCCCGGATACGATGTGCTACCTCACGGCCCTGCTGCCGGTCGCCGAGGGCGTCGCCGCTTACGCGGCGCTGACCCGGTCCGCTGAGGCACAGCGCGGCTCCGGGGACGCCCGCTCCCGGGGCCAGGTGATGGCCGATGACCTGGTCGAACGCATCACCGGGACTCCCGGCGGTGTCAGCGGCGTCGAGATCCAGCTCGTCATGACCGACCGCACCCTCTTCCAGTGCGACAACGAACCCGCCCGGCTGCCCGGCTACGGCACCGTCCCCGCCGGCTGGGCCCGGACGGCGGTCAATTCGAGCCAGGACAGTGGCCTGAACATCTGGCTGCGGAGGCTGTACACCGCCCCGGGCAGCGGTGAGCTCGTGGGCATGGATTCCCGGGCCCGGCTGTTCCCGCCGGGGCTGCGCCGCTTCATCCAGGCCAGGGATGACACCTGCCGCACACCGTACTGCGGCGCCCCCATCCGGCACCTGGACCATATTGTTCCCTGGCATGACGGCGGGACAACGAGCCAGGACAACGGCGCCGGGCTGTGCGAAGCGTGCAACCACACCAAAGAGGCTGCGGGCTGGAGCGCCAGACCCGTCCCGGGAGCCAGGCACTCGGTGGAGATCCGGACGCCAACCGGCCACAGCTACCGCTCCACGGCACCACCCCTGCCCGGCACACCCCTGAGTGCGTTCGCCGAGCCGGGATCCCGCCGAAGACACGACCTCCGACACCGGGCCAAGACAGCGATGCTGAAACGCGTCAGGCGAACATATGCGGCTGCTGCTGCGGCCTGACGACTGGCCTGCGTTGCAGTAATTGCGCACGCCCGATGAGCCGGCGACGCGCGGTCGACCGGCTCCGCGCCCCAACTGCGCGAACTCCTGGCGGCGGAAAACATCAACGGTCAGCGAACTTTGTAACGCGAGGAAGCCAACCGAATCATCCGTCGTCGTTCATAGGCGTAGGCGTCCGTTTGATGGCACAGGGAGCTGCCTTACGACTTTGTGCGCCTTGCCGAACACGACTATTCCTGTCGGCGCACCGTATCGAGTCACGATGGTTGAGGCGTTCCTGCGTAAATTTGGCACCCAAAGGGGATGACGTTCCTTGCAGTTACAAGCAGAAGCGATAGACGGCACTGTCATTGCAGCACGAGAATGACACGCTTCGGACCAACCTTCTGGACGATCATCTGGGCCAGCATCCGACAGTCTCAGGAGCTGACACTGTTCACGCCCACGTTTTCAGAAGACTGACTGCCGCGCGGCTCCTGGCCTCTTCCAAAACCACAACCCCGGCCAAAAGCGTAGAGTGGGACCAGACGCCTGATTCTGGACGCCGTGTGCTGAGGGAGAAATCGTGACGATTGACTGGGACGAAAAAAAGGCCCTGCTGCAGGAACCGAACATCGCTGCTGTGACCCAGCTTTGCGACGAACTTATGGAAAAGAAGCCGGGCTCCGTAGTCCCGTACATCGACCCCGTCCATGACGAGGACGAATGCAGAATCGTCAGCCTCCATGTCAGCCCCGGCAAAGGCACCGAATCGGGCTTCGTTTCGCACTTCAATGACGATGAAGCAGCCCGGCGGGCCACGTCGATCTACGAAATCGTGGAACTCGACCCCCGTTACGTCATGCCGTGGAACGCCTACCCCTGGGTGCGCGACCCCGACCTGCCATCGGCCCTCAATGTCCAGGAGAAGACGGACGGCCTGCGGCCCTTCCGCCAGTTCCTGAAGATCAACAAGCGGGTCTCGGCCATCATTGCCCACGGCACGGACGCCCAGACCTTCCTGACCCTCTTCGAAAAGACGTACCACCAGTCCCTGAGGAATTCCGGGATCAAAATCTACAAGGCCAGCGCCCTCGGCGGCCGGGCCTTCGCGGTCTCCGCGAACAAGCAGGAAGAGCTGCTGAGCAAGAACATCGAAATCTACAAAGACGCGATGCAGCGGGCTGGGATCCAGCACCTTTAGATAGCGCCCGACTAGGTAACGCCCGACGGCGGGCCTCGCCTCAGGCAGCAAGCTCACCCCTCAAGCAACCGCCGGCGGTGCTTGAGCTCCTTAAGCCATGACCGGGTGACTTGCGCCGGAAACGGCGAGGCGCCGTCGTCGTTCGTTCCCGCAAAGGCCGTGCCCGATTCCAAGTCGGCCACCAGCGGGCCCGAAGCCTTCAGTCCCAGCTCCAGGACCTGCACCGCCGCGCGCTCCGCCAGCCCCAGGCCGGTGGCCCAGCCAAGAAAATGCCGCCGTGAGATCCCGGTCCGCTTGCCGTCGAGGGTGAGGGCGAGCGTCTTGTCCCCGTAAACCACCGTGGAGGGGATGTCATAGACCGGGGCGACCGCCCACTCCCCCGACGGCTGCTGCACCATCGACACATTCTTGGCGTGCAGATCGCCGTTCCCGCTCAGCCACGCGAACGCCGCCTGGATGGCCAGGTTCCGGAGTGCCGGCAGCGGCGCGGCGCAGTACTCCGCGAGGGCGTGGCACACCGGCCCGTAGCCCACGTTGTACTTATCCGCGGGATACAGCCCCAAAACCTGGGCACCATCCTCGACGGCAAGCCGCTGCACCGCTCCCTGCGAACCTCCCGCCAAGGGAATCCGGTCAAAGCGCTCCACGAGGAGCCCCGGCCGGCCGCCGACGTCCCTGATCAGCCGCACTTTGCTCAACGGAATCCGCAGCTTCGCCGCATACCGGAACATCACGAACTCGTTCTCCACCACGTGCGGGAATTCCGGCGCATTGAGCTTGAGGATGTAGCGCCGGCCGGCACTTGCCACGGGCATTGAGATCATCCCCGCGGACAACTTGTCCTGCACGCCGGCGAGGGCCACGGGGTCGATCAGCCCGGAATCGCCCAGCAATGCGTCAAAGTCGACAGGCGTCTTCGGATTGAGCTCAACGGCGTGCTCGTCCGGGTCGAGGGGCTCGCCGTGCCCCACGATCTGCACGTCGCCCACCGGATTGGCGCCCGCCACAATCAGGAGGGAGAGCTCGTCGTCCACACTGGTTTTAACCGACCGCCGCAGCGCGTTCAACCGCCGGCCCTCCGGCAGCAGCCCCGTGAAGTAGGGCGGTGCGGCACCGGCCGCGGACAACACCGGTTCGGTACTTAATGGAAGGGAACTGGCGACGGCGGGACCTCCCGACGCGAGGTACGCCGGAAGATAGCTGAACCTGGTACCGCCCTCGTGCCGCTCAAGCCGCGCGGCCAGGACGCCCGCCTTGTAAACGTCCGCGACGCGGTGCCTCATGGCCGGTTCTCCGGCAGCGGCTTGCCAGCAGAACGCGTGCCACCAATCGCGCGCGCTGCGGCCCGGGTCCGCGTCGTCAGCTGAAGCTCCAGCCCGAGCGTCTCAAGCAACGCCAGGAGCGAATCCAGCTGCACGCTCCGCTTCCCCTGCTCAACAAAGCGGACGAAGCGCTCCGAGACTCCTGCGAGCTGGGCGAGGTCATGCTGGGTGAGGCGCAGGGCTGCACGGCGGCCGCGGACCTCAGCGGCGAGCCGGTCAGTAAACGCATCCGTCATCCGGGTCCTCCCGATAGGCACGAACGTGCCGATATATTCCTACCTCTCATTGTATAAATCAAAAGGGGGGCCGGTACAGCCTCTTTTCGGAACGAACGTGCCGGGCCGCACCTGAGAGCACAAGCGCCCAATTGACACCACCTGTGACCCGTGCCATATTTTAAGCGTGAACCTGTCAGACAGCCGGACAGCAGGACAGCCCGGAGCCGCACCCCTCGCCCGCCTTAGCGCGGCCGAAGCCGTCTTCAACGTCCTCCGCGCGGACATCGAATCCGGCAAGCTCGAGGTCGGCACCAAGCTGAGCTCCGAAGCAACCCTCGCCCAGCAGTACGGGGTGAGCCGTTCGGTCGTCCGTGAGGCACTGCGCTCGTGCAACGCCCTCGGCCTGACCACAACCAAGACCGGCCGCGGCACCTTCGTTGTGGCCAGCCGGGTGGCCAAGGACCTGGTGCTTGGACAGTATTCCGCTCTGGACCTCACTGAGGCCCGCCCGCACATCGAAGTCCCGGCCGCCGGCCTCGCCGCCCAACGGCGCACCCCCGAGCAACTCGAAGGCCTGCGCGATATCGTCACTGCCATGGCCGCAGAGGATGACCCCGAAGCCTGGGTGGCCCTCGACTCGAGCTTCCACGCAGCCATCGCCCGCGCCAGCCACAACAAGGTGTTCGAAAACGTGGTCTCGGATATCCGGGACGCCCTGGCCCACCAGTCTGAAACCCTCAACATGGTGGCCGACCGCCAGCACGCCTCCGACCAGGAACACCAACGGATCCTCGCCGCCATCGAATCGGGCAACGCCGAAGAGGCCAGCGCCGCCATGCAGGAGCACCTGCGCGCCGTGGGCGTTGCCCTCGACTCCATCCTCAGCCAGTAACCGCACCACACCCAGCCACCGATACACCAAGGACTCCATGCTCTCCCCAGCCCTGCCCGCCCACGCCCACGCTCCGGTGCGGACCCCGGACCAGCCGGACGCCACAGCGTTGCCGCAGCACACCCCTCTGGCCGTGCAGATCCGCGACGGTCTTGTGGAAAGCATCCACTACGGTTCGGTGATCGCCACCGCCCTGGACGAATCCGCCGACGGAGGCCTCCGCACGCTGCTCTCCGCGGGTGACCCGCTGGCGACCTTCTACCCGCGGTCCTCGCTCAAGCCGCTGCAGGCCGTGGCCATGGTCAAAGCCGGCCTTGACCTACCCGCCGACCTCCTGGCCCTCACCGCCGCCAGCCACTCCGGAGCCGCGGTACACCGGGAGGGCGCGCTCCGCATCCTCGAAACCCACGGGCTCACGGCCGACGCCTTGGAGAACAGCACCGACTTCCCCTACGGACCGGACGAACGGGAAGAATGGATCCGCGCCGGCGGGAAATCCACGCAGCTGACCCAGAACTGCTCCGGCAAACACGCCGCCATGGCCGCAACGTGCGTCATCAACGGCTGGCCGGTCCGCGGCTACCTCAATCCCGAACACCCCCTCCAGCAGCTCGTGGCCCGGACAGTCCGGGAACTCACCGGCGAAGAGCCCGAGCGCACCAGCACCGACGGCTGCGGCACTCCCCTGTTCGCACTCACCCTCCGCGGCATGGCCCGCGCGTTCGGCCGCCTTGCCGCCGCAGTGGTGACAGACCCCGACGGCCCGGAAGCCGTCGTCGGCCGCGCCATGATGCAGCACCCCGAGATGGTGGCGGGCGAAGGCCGCGACGTCACCGATCTCATGCGCCTGCTCCCCGGCGCAGTGGCCAAGGACGGCTTCGAGGGCGTCCAGCTCGTGGGGCTGCCGGACGGCCGTGCCGTCGCAGTAAAGATTTCCGACGGCGGGGACCGCGCCCGCATGCCCGTCACCGTCCGCGCACTGGAAGCGCTCGACGTCGACACCGCACCGCTGGCGGGTATCGCCACCGGAGCCGTCCTGGGCGGCGGCCGCCACGTGGGAACACTGACGGCCACCGACTTCCTCCCGGCAACCTAGCCGCCCGCCACTCCGCCACCGTCCGCCAGCCACGCTTCCCGAGGATTCCCATGACCGAAACCGTATCCCCCGCCGCCTTCCGTTCCGAACATGATTTGTTG
>NZ_JAGGPP010000034.1 GCF_018613755.1 Arthrobacter sp. ISL-72 | reverse complement strand
CCCGGAGGAACGGGTAAAAAGGGTTACGGCGGTCATAGCGTGGGGGAAACGCCCGGTCCCATTCCGAACCCGGAAGCTAAGACCCACAGCGCCGATGGTACTGCACCCGGGAGGGTGTGGGAGAGTAGGTCACCGCCGGACACACATTAGGTCGAGGCCCCGAACCAGACAACGGTTCGGGGCCTCCCGCATTTAAAACCACAAAACCCAAAACCTCCCGCACTACCTGCAGCAAGGCAACAACGCTCTCCCACTTCATGCCGCTTTTGACCAAACCATCTTTCACTAACGGCCCCCCTTTTTTCGGATCCTCACGCACCTCCTGGAATGGTGCCCTGCCCCCGGACCCGGGCACACCGCCGTCGCCAACAATCCGGGCTACTGAGGGAGCGTCGTGAAAAAACCGTAGGTAGTGAGAGAGCGTCCCGGAAAAGCCGGCAGGTAATGAGAGAACGACGCGGAACTTTCAGGCCCAATATTTAGCGCCGTAATAGGGATGTTTAAGGTATCCTCAGGTTCGGAATGCTGACCGGCTTTAATTGCGCCGGCCAGGGATCCTGACTACAAATGGGGGATGTGGTTCGATGAAACGTCGGGTTATTTGGTCTACGGCGGCAACATTTGCGCTGGCTTTAGCGCTGGCGGTTCCGCCGGCAGCCTCGGGGGCTGGTCCGGCGTCGTTTGGCGGGAACAGCTGGAGCCAGAAAGCGGATCCGACTGAGTCGCCGTCTGAATCTGCAGCCCCCTCCACAATGCAGCCTGCGGAGTCCACCGCCCCGGTTGATTCTTCCAGCGCTCCGGCCACGGTGACTGCGACTCCCTCGCCGTCGAGCGCATCTCCTGATAGCACTGAGGCTCCTACGACCTCCGCGACGACCGCTCAGGAATCTCCGGCAGCATCGGGAACCGCTGTTGTTGAAGCGTCTGCTCCAGGGCCGGACGCAATTGAAGCGGAATGGCAGCGACTCGGCGGAGCCGGGGGCGCACTGGGCAATGCGCTGAGCGCCGCTGAATGCGGACTCAGCCAGGACGGCTGCCGGCGTCTCTTCCAGAATGGAAAGATTCACTGGACGGCGTCCACCGGAGCGGTCGCCACGTCCGGAAACATCGGAACTGTCTGGGCAAGCCACAAAGAAGAGGCTGGCCGACTTGGTTACCCCGTGGGAAGCGTCTCCTGCAACCAGAATGCCTCCACCTGCCAGCAGAGCTTCCAAGGAGGCTTTATCGCTTCGGCCACCAACGTTGGAACCTTCGCTGTCTATGCACCGTATTCTTCGGTGTGGACTGCGTACGGCGCTGCAGCCGGGAGGTTGGGCCTACCTTCGGCGGCCGAAAAGTGCGACGCCGGAGGTGGCGGCTGTACGCAGAGGTTCCAGGGCGGCTCGATTGTATGGGCGGCTGGCCACGGAACTGTTGCACTCTACGATCCGTACTACAGCATGTGGGCCGCGACCGGCATGGGAGCCGGGAAGCTCGGCTACCCGATTTCCAACGAACGCTGCACGGCCAGCGGCACCGGCTGTGTGCAGCAGTTCCAGCGCGGATACGTCGCATGGACCCCCGGCGTCGGCACTACCCTGGTGGCCGGGATCTACGCGTCAGTCTGGACAAACTACGGTGGCGAGTCCGGCCGCCTGGGTCTCCCCACCGCGCCGGAAGTTTGCGGGCTCGTGAACCGCGGATGCTTCCAGCAGTTTAGTGGCGGCTCCATTTACTGGAGTGCAGGCAACGGCGCGTACGCGGTGTATAGCGGTTATGCGCAGATGTGGAGCCAGTACGGCAAGGAAGCAGGCCGACTGGGTTATCCGCTGTCCAACGAGCAGTGCGGCCTGTCCGGTTCGGGGTGCGTCCAGGTATTCCAAGGCGGATACGTCTATTGGGCCCAAGGAATTGGGTTCCATGCCGTCTATGGCGTCTACGCGCAAATGTGGGGCTCCAAGAGGGCGCAGGATGGGGCCTTGGGCTACCCCGTTACCGAGGAGTCCTGCCAGAGCAGCACCTGTGTCCAGCGGTTCGAAGGCGGCTACATCCAATGGACAGCGGGCCAGGGAACTTCACTTCGCTATTCGGAGTGGGGATACTGCCGGGCCTTGAACGTGGGAGCCACCAAATACTCAGGGGCCGGCGCGGCTCGGGTGTCCTTCGCGGTATCCCAGGCATACGGCACCACCCCCGTGACCTTTACCAACTGCGTCAAGCGTGACGGCAGGTACGTTCACGAGTGGACAGCGGGAGGATACGCCGGCGAGAGCGGTTTCGCACGGCCGGGCGTGGCAACTGGCCCGACCACCGGCAAATACTCACCGACCGGGTCCTATTCGATCACGTTGGCTTTCGGCCTCTCCAATCCCGGAACGTCGCTGCCCTACCAGACACTCAACGCCTATTCGCGCTGGGGCGGCCGCCTCAACTCGAACTACAACAAATACTTCGAGTCAAGCGCGGACATCTTCCCGGATGAAAACATGTGGTACTACGCCACGCGGCCGTCCGGCGATTACCGCCAAGGTGCTGTCATCAACTACAACAGGCCCCCGGATTCCAATATTGTGATGGACGCAGGATTCGCTATTTTCCTTCACGCAAATCCCGTTCCCACCTGGGGATGCATTTCCCTGAGCGAGGCCAACGTGATCAGATACCTCCAGTCAGCCAGCTATGGGGACCGACTCATCATGGGTGTGAGCAACGATGTATTCGAATAGGTCACATGTCCGCAGAAATGCGCTAGCCACCCTGACAGCCTTGGTCCTTGGCAGCTCCGTGCTCATGGGCTGCACCCCGCAAGGCTCATCACCGGACGGGGGAAGTTCCCCGTCCGGCACCCAGACCAGTCCGTCGGAATCATCGTCCAGCCCGAGCCAAAGCGCGAACACACCGCAAGTGGGCCGGGACGGGCGGACGATCGATCCCACCGCCAAGGCTGAATCCTGCTCCCTGCTGCCTGAATCGGATATCAAGGCGGAACTTGGCGAATGGGCCGAGGGACTCCAATCAGGGCAGGGAGTGGTGTCGACGGACCGTGACGGCACGGCTGTCGATTCGTGCGTTTATGCGCTTGAATCAGGGGCCGGAACCGACCACAGCGTGGTCGTCGAACAGCGAAGATTCGAAACAGCGCAAAAGCTGGCCGACAGCGACCCCTTTGGCCTGCTGATGTCGGCGGAACCGGTAACTGACTTTCGCGGTGACGCGAAGTACGGGATGAACTCGCTGACCGGCAGCACCGAGTACGTGCTTGTTTCAGTGCAGGATACGGTTTCCACGAAGTTGCTCGTCTCTCTTCCGTCCGGCCCGGAGACCCCGGACTACGCAAACGTCAAGCAGAAGCTTTTGGCACTGGGCAAGAAAGCCGGCCTCTGACGCTGCGCCTATGATGATGGTCACTGTTGCCGCCCCGTGCCGCCGGGCCGGTGCCTGCTGTGCTGTGCCTCGCCTAGAATTGAGTGAGATGTACGGACTCTGAAGCGCTTGATTTCGGGTTGCGTGGCATAACGAAGCACGAATAAGAGCGGCTGCAATCGCGCCAGTGGTCAGCTCATAACGGGAGGAATCCAACATGGCTGAGCACAACGGCGGAAGTCGAAGCGGCAAGGACCGCGGCAGTTACGGAGGGGGCCGGCCGTCAGGCGGCGGTCCGTACCGCGCGTCGAATAATTCAGGCGGTGATCCCCGCGGATTCCGCGCCAGGGATGACCGCGGCGAGCGTCCGTCGCGGGAGGGCGACGGCGAACGCCGCACCTTCGGCGGTGACCGTGACCGTAAGCCTTTTGGTGCCGGTGACCGTGACCGTAAGCCGTTTGGTGACCGTCCGCGCCGTGAGGGCGACGGCGAACGCCGCACCTTTGGCGGTGACCGTGACCGCAAGCCGTACGGCGACCGTCCCTCGCGGGAAGGCGCTGGCGGAGACCGCGACCGTAAGCCGTTTGGTGCCGGTGCCGGCGATCGCGACCGGAAGCCGTTCGCTGACCGCGACCGGAAGCCTTTCGGCGCCGGTGACCGTGATCGTAAGCCGTTTGGTGACCGTCCGCGCCGCGAGGGCGACGGCGAACGCCGCACCTTCGGCGGCGACCGCGACCGGAAGCCGTACGGCGACCGTCCCTCGCGGGAAGGCGCTGGCCGGGAGCGCGACCGAAAGCTTTTTGGTGCCGGAGCCGGCGACCGCGACAGGAAGCCGTTCGGCGATCGTGACCGGAAGCCGTTTGGTGACCGTCCGCGCCGCGAGGGCGACGGCGAACGCCGCACCTTCGGCGGCGACCGCGACCGTGACCGCAAGCCGTTTGGTGACCGCGATCGTGACCGCAAGCCCTACGGCGACCGTCCGCGCCGTGAAGGCGACGGCGAACGCCGCACCTTCGGCGGCGGAGACAACCGCAAGCCGTTCGGTGACCGCCCGGAGCGCGCACCCCGCAGCTTTGACCGCGGCGACTCCGGCCCCCGGGACTTCGGCCGCGACCGCCCCGAGGACCGTCCCGCACGTGTCCCGAACGCGCGTGACCTGCGCAGCGCCAACCGCCCGGACCGTGAGCGATCTCCCGAGATCGACGAAGACGTCACAGGCCAGGAACTGGACCGCGCCACCAAGCACGAGATCAAGACCCTCGAGGCCAAGAGCGCAGAGTGGGTTTCCCGCCACCTGGTGATGGCCGGCCGCCTCATCGACGAAGAACCGGAACTGGCCTTCCAGCACGCGCTTGCTGCCAGCCGCCGCGGCGGACGCCTCTCCGCGGTGCGCGAGGCCGTGGGCCTGACAGCCTACGCCGCTGGCCACTACGGCGAAGCCCTGCGCGAGTTCCGCACGTACCGCCGGATCAGCGGGTCCAACGTGCACCTGCCCGTCATGGCCGACTGCGAACGCGGACTGGGACGGCCCGACCGCGCCCTCGACGTCGCACGCTCAGAGGAGGCCAATGACCTCGACGCACCCGGCAAGGTAGAACTGGCCATCGTCGCCGCCGGAGCCCGCACCGATTTGGGCCAGCTGGACGCGGCAGTTGCCGAACTGGAAATCGCCCAGCTGGACATGAACCGGGCCTTCTCGTACAGCCCCCGCCTCTTCCGTGCCTACGCAGATGCCCTGGCAGCCGTAGGAAGGACCGAGGAAGCCGACAAATGGCAGCGCCAGGCCGTTGTAGCCGAGAACGCCCTCGGCCTCGGAGAAGACGAGGAACCTGACATCATCGACCTCGGCTGGGACGAGGAAGAGGAAGCCCGCGAAGAGGAAGCGCGGCGCCGCGTGCTTGCCAAGCAGAAGGCTGACAGCGCGCCTACGTCTCCTGATGTCCAGGAGGATCGCCAATCGCCCGTGGTGGAAGCCGCCGCGTCCGATGCAGCCGCCCTGGTCGAAGGCACCGACGACGTGGAGTCGGACTACTTTGAGTCCGACGACGCTGAATCCGACGAAGACTCCGTCGAAGTGGACGAACTCGAAGACGGCGCTCTTGAAGACGGCGCTGCCGAGGAATTCGATTCCGCGGACATTGACTCACCTGAAACCGGCGATGCTGATTCCGGTCAGCCGGACCGCGAGAGGGAATAACTGCGCATGACCGGTGCCTCACTGATCTCACGATTCGACGCCCTGCTGTCGGACCTCGACGGCGTTGTCTACGCCGGGCCGCATGCCATTCCGGGTGCCGTTGAGGCGCTCCGGGAGCTGGCGGGCATCGACGTCGGGCTGGGCTACGTGACCAATAACGCGTCGCGGACTCCCGCCCAGGTCGCCGCGCACTTGCGCGATATTGGCGCGCCCGCCGCCGACGAGCAGGTGGTCAGCTCCTCGCAGGCTGCCGGCGAGCTGCTGGCCGGCCTTCTTCCTGCCGGGGCCCGCGTCCTGGTGACGGGCAGCCCCGCGCTGGCGCACGAAGTGGAGCTGGTGGGACTGACCCCGGTCCACAGCGCCGCGGACAATCCGGTGGCAGTGGTCCAGGGATTCAATCCGGAGATCGGCTGGAAGGATCTCGCCGAAGCCTCGTACGTGATTGCCGCCGGCGCCCTCTGGGTAGCCACGAACACGGACATGTCCATCCCGCAGGCCCGCGGCATTGCTCCCGGCAACGGAACGCTGGTAGCTGCCGTTGCGGCGGCCACCGGCCAGCGGCCCCTGGTCGCCGGCAAGCCCGAGGCGCCGCTGTTCCGCACCGCGGCCAAGCGGCTTTCCTCAGAACGGCCCCTCGTGGTGGGCGACAGGCTGGACACGGACATCCTCGGCGGGAACAACGCGGGATTCGCCACGGTGGCGGTGCTCACCGGCGTCGACACGCGGGAATCGATCCTCGCTGCCCGTACCGACGAGCGCCCGGACTACCTCATCAATGACCTCAGCGATCTGTACCGCCCGTACCCGACGGTAGAGAAGCACGACGGCGGCACGTTCCGCTGCGGTGCTGCCTCCGCGGTTGTGCGGGGAGACACGGTCCACATCAGCGGCGGTGAGGGCGACCTGGATTCATGGCGTGCGGCTTGCTCGGCGTGGTGGACGGCCAACCCGCAGGCAGACACCGCCGCGGCGCCCGCCGTCGAGTGGCTGACCCGCGGTCACTAGACTGGGAACATGACCGAGCTGAACACTTTCCTGGAAACGGGCTCAGGTCGGCCCGGGGCCGGCTGGCCCGCCGCTCCCGCCGCCGGCTCCGCCGTCGCGGACGCTTCCGTCGCAGCCGTGCTGGAACGTCTCGCAGACATTCCGGGGCTTCCCGTTGCCGGCCATGCGGACGCCTACTCAGCCCTTCACGATGCACTTCTCCACGCCCTGAACGAAGAGGACCCGTCGACTGCGGGTGACGCCTGAGAATGGCCAGGCTTGACCAGATGCTCGTCACCAGGGGACTGGCGAGATCACGCACCCATGCCGCGCGGCTGATTGCCGACGGCAAAGTCAGCTCGGACGGCGCAGTTTTGGCCAAGGCCTCCAGCCAGGTGGACGACCTCACACCACTGGACGTTGCCGACGACGGGCAGGACACCTACGTCAGCCGGGCCGGCCATAAACTGGCCGGCGCACTCGACGCTTTTCCGGAAGTCAGTGCGGACGGAAAGCGCTGCCTGGACGCCGGCGCTTCCACCGGCGGATTCACGGAAGTCCTGCTGAGGCGAGGAGCGGAACATGTGGTGGCGGTCGACGTCGGGCACGGCCAGTTGGTCCCCCAGCTGCGGAACCACGCACGCGTGTCCGTGCACGAAGGCCTCAACGTGCGTTACATGACGCCGGATGAGATCGGCGGCCCAGCAGCGCTGACAGTCGCTGACCTGTCGTTCATCTCGCTGACCCTGGTCCTGGAGCCGCTGGCGGCGTGCACGGATCCCGGCGGCGACCTCGTCCTGATGGTGAAACCGCAGTTCGAGATCGGCAAAGACCGGCTTGGCCGCACCGGCGTCGTCAGTTCCGAACTGGAACGGCGCAAGGCAGTGGGCAAAGTGGCCGCCGCCGCCGTGGTTGCAGGGCTCGAACTGCACGGCCTTGCGGCCAGCCCGCTGCCCGGCCAGGACGGAAACGTTGAATACTTCCTGTGGATAAAGCGCAGGATCACCACAGACTTGCCTAAGATCGAAGAGCGGGACGCAGCCGTTGCTGCGTTGCTCGGAACAATCTGGCCGAACCACTAGAAAGCGGAACCCGATGAGCAGGCGTGTACTGGTCCTTGCCCACACCGGCCGCGAGGAATCACTAAAGGCTGCCTGGGAGGCGTGCATCCAACTGCACGCCTCAGGCATAGTCCCGGTGATGCAGAAGTCCGAACTCGAAGACATGGAAGGCTTTTTCGGCCGGCTCGAAGACCCCGTGGAAATCCTCCACGACCACATCCAGCTCCCCGACGTTGAACTGGTCATGGTCCTCGGCGGTGACGGGACCATCCTTCGCGCGGCTGAACTTGTCAGGGACGTTGATGTCCCGCTGCTGGGGGTCAATCTTGGCCACGTCGGATTCCTAGCCGAAAGCGAGCGGGCGGACTTGGCGCAGACCGTCGAATGGATTGCGAGCCGCGACTACGTCGTGGAAGAACGGATGACCATCGACGTCCAGGTCTGGGTCCGGGGACAGAAGATCTGGCATACGTGGGCACTGAACGAGGCCGCCATCGAAAAAGGCAACCGGGAACGGATGCTTGAGGTGGTCACCGAGGTGGATGAGCGTCCGCTGACATCGTTCGGCTGCGACGGCGTGGTGATGGCGACGCCTACAGGCTCAACGGCGTACGCCTTCTCGGCGGGCGGCCCGGTGGTGTGGCCGGAAGTCGAAGCCCTGGTTATTGTTCCCATCAGCGCCCACGCGCTGTTCGCCAAGCCGCTGGTGGTGTCGCCCCGGTCCAGGCTGGCCGTGGAAGTCCTGAACCGGACCGATGCCCGGGGAGTGCTGTGGTGCGACGGCCGACGCTCGGTGGACCTGCCGCCGGGCGCCCGCGTGGAAGTGACGCGCTCGGCCACGCCGGTGCGGCTCGCCCGGACGCATCTGACCCCGTTTTCAGGCCGGCTGGTCCGCAAATTCCAGCTCCCGATCCATGGCTGGCGCGGCCCCATGCCCCAGTCCGAATCCGTGCACACGGGGCCGATCCCCATCATCCGTACCCCCAGGCCCATTGCGCCGCCTGCGGGTCCCCGGCACCCCGGGACGTCCGAGACTGACCCGACGACTGCGAAGTGAACCATGCTTGAAGAACTGAGAATCCGCGACCTCGGCGTCATCACCGACGCAACCCTGCCGCTAGGCCCGGGCCTCAGCGTGGTGACCGGCGAAACCGGTGCCGGCAAAACCATGGTGGTCACCGCCGTCGGGCTCCTGCTGGGTGCCCGTTCCGACGCAGGCGCGGTTCGGAGCGGCGCTAAGAGTGCCTCCGCGGAGGCCGTCCTGAAACTCGATTCCGGCCATGCCGCGGTCGGGCGGGCGCTGGAGGCCGGCGCCGAGGTGGAGGAGTTCGACGGCGGTGCCGAGCTCATCCTCGCCCGTCGCCTGGGGGCAGACGGACGCAGCCGCGCCTACCTTGGCGGCCGGGCAGCCCCCGTAGGGGTCCTCGCGGAGATCGGCGAGACCCTGGTCGTGGTCCACGGCCAGTCGGACCAGATCAGGCTGAAAGGGGCCGTAGCCCAGCGCGGCGCCCTGGACAAATTCGCCGGCGACGCCTTGGCAGGGCAACTGGAAACGTACCAGGCGCTGTATTCGCACTGGAAAGCCAGCCAGAGTGAGCTGGCCAGCCTGCGCGGCGCGGCACGGGACCGGTTGCGGGAGGCAGAGTCGCTGGAGACCGCGCTGGCCGAGATCGACGACGTTGATCCGCAGCCGGGGGAGGACGAATCCCTGAAGGCGGAGGCAGTCAAGCTCGCCAACGTCGAAGAGCTCAGGATTGCGGCCAACACGGCACACCAGGCGCTCATCGCGGAAGACTACGGCGACGCCGGCGACGCCACCACCCTGGTCGATGCGGCCAGGCGGACCCTGGAGCACGTGGCCGAGCATGACGCCGAACTCGGAGCCGCCGCCGCACGCCTGGCCGAAGTCGGCTTCCTGCTCAACGACATCGCCACGGAACTCGCCAGCTATCAGGCCGGGCTCGATTCGGAGGGCCCGGAGCGGCTTGCTGAAATCGAGGACCGGCGGGCTGCTTTAGCCAAACTCGTCCGCAAATACGCTCCCAGCATCGACGAAGTGCTGGAGTGGGCGGAGAATGCGCGCGTCCGCTTCGACGAGCTGCAGGACGACTCCACCCGGATCGAGGCGCTGGAAGCGGACGTGGCCCGGACCGAAGCGGAGCTGAGGAAGCTGGCCGCCGCCATCAGCAAAATCCGGGCCAAGGCCGCCAAGGATCTTTCCGCGCGGGTCAGCGCCGAGCTCAAGGCCCTTGCCATGGCAGACGCCACGCTGGTGATCACCGTCGATCCCGCCGAGCAGCTCATGCCGTACGGCGCTGACGAAATTTCCTTCCTGCTCCAGCCGCACTCCGGCGCACCCGCCCGTCCGCTGGGCAAGGGAGCTTCCGGCGGTGAGCTTTCCCGCGTCATGCTGGCCATCGAAGTGGTGCTGGCAGCAGTCGATCCGGTACCGACCTTCGTCTTCGACGAGGTCGACGCGGGCGTCGGCGGGCGCGCCGCCGTGGAGATCGGCCGCCGGCTGGCCATGCTGGCACGCCACGTCCAGGTGCTTGTGGTCACCCACCTGCCGCAGGTGGCAGCCTTCGCGGACCAGCACATCACGGTGACCAAGACTTCAGTCCGGGGAGCCGACGGCGGCACCGCCACAGGCTTCACGTCCAGCGACGTCCGGCTGCTTGACGGCCCGGAGAGGGTGCGGGAACTCGCCCGGATGCTGGCCGGTCAGGAGGACTCGGAATCGGCGCAGGCGCACGCCCAGGAGCTGCTGGACGACGCCAAGCTGCTGCCCCAGCGGGCTTAGGTTCGCCCGCGCCTTGAGGACCGGGACTGCGAGAACCATCACATCCCGGCGGCCCGCAAAGCTGTTGGGGGCCTCCATCCCTTGATCAGGGCCGCGCGGCGGGGGAGACTGAGTCATTTGGGGAATCCGATTTTCGACCCGTGGAAGGCTCATTTGATGATAGGCTCGAATTCCGTGGTGCAGCGATCAAATTCCCGTGTAAATTCCCGGTTCCCGGGCTCGTCCAAGACGACCAAACACATCTTCGTCACCGGCGGTGTGGCGTCCTCGCTAGGCAAGGGACTGACGGCTTCGAGCCTCGGCCACCTGCTGCGGGCACGCGGTTTGTCTGTAACTATGCAGAAGCTCGATCCCTACCTGAACGTGGATCCGGGCACGATGAACCCCTTCCAGCACGGCGAAGTCTTCGTCACTGACGACGGCGCCGAAACCGACCTGGACATCGGCCACTACGAGCGCTTCCTCGACGAAAATCTCGAGGGTTCAGCCAACGTCACCACCGGCCAAGTCTATTCCACTGTCATCGCGAAGGAACGCCGCGGCGAGTACCTCGGCGACACCGTCCAGGTCATCCCGCACATCACCGATGAGATCAAGCGCCGGATGCGTCTTCCGGCCGAGGGCAAGAACGCGCCGGACGTCATCATCACCGAGATCGGCGGCACTGTCGGCGACATCGAGTCGCAGCCCTTCCTGGAATCAGCACGGCAGGTCCGCCAGGACGTCGGCCGCGGAAACGTGTTCTTCGTCCACGTTTCCCTGGTGCCGTACATCGGACCCTCGCAGGAACTGAAGACCAAGCCGACCCAGCACTCCGTAGCCGCCCTGCGCTCCATCGGCATCCAGCCCGAGGCAATCGTGATCCGCTCGGACCGTGAAGTCCCCGAAGCCATGCGCGCCAAGATCGGCCGCATGTGCGACGTCGACATCGAAGCCGTCATCGGGTGCCCCGACGCGCCAAGCATCTACGACATCCCGAAGACCCTGCACAGCCAGGGCCTGGATTCCTACATTGTCCGCGCCCTGGACCTGCCGTTCAAGGACGTTGACTGGACCAGCTGGGACAAGCTGCTCGAAGCGGTCCACAACCCCAAGCACGAGGTTGAAATCGCCCTGGTCGGCAAGTACATCGACCTGCCGGACGCCTACCTCTCCGTCACCGAGGCGCTGCGTGCCGGCGGCTTCGCCAACGACACCAAGGTCAAGATCCGCTGGGTCCCCTCGGACGAGTGCGAAACCCTCGAGGGCGCGCTCAACTCGCTCTCCGGGGTGGACGCCATCTGCGTGCCCGGCGGCTTCGGCATCCGCGGCCTGGAAGGCAAGCTGGGCGCACTGAAGTATGCCCGCGAAACCCGGATGCCGGTCCTGGGGCTCTGCCTTGGCCTTCAGTGCATGGTCATCGAATACGCGCGCAACGTGGTGGGCCTCGAAGGCGCATCGTCCAGCGAGTTCGAGCCGGAGTCCAAGTACCCGGTGATCGCCACCATGGAGGAGCAGCTCGAATTCGTGGAGGGCCGCGGCGACCTTGGCGGCACCATGCGCTTGGGCCTCTACGAGGCCAGGCTGGACGAAGGTTCCGTCATCGCTGAAACCTACGGAAAGACCACGGTCAGCGAACGGCACCGTCACCGCTACGAGGTCAACAACAAATACCGTGACCAGATTGCCTCGAAGGGGCTCGTGTTCTCCGGAACGTCCCCCGACGGCAAGCTCGTGGAGTACGTGGAGCTTCCCCGCGAAGTCCACCCGTACTACGTGGCCACCCAGGCACACCCCGAGCTGAGCTCCCGGCCCACGCGCCCGCACCCGCTGTTCGCAGGCCTGGTCAAGGCTGCCCTGGACCACCAGAAGGGCGGGGACCCCGTTCCTGCCGCCGAAGTAGCCAACGGTGCCGAAGCACCGGCCGACGCCAGCGGGTCCGCCCGCACGGTTTCGGCAAAGTAACCAAAACTAAATTAAAGGACGGCGCGATGCCCGGTATTCCTGAAACCCCCAATGCTGCACGGCAGGTTTCGGATGCGCCGAGCCCGCGCCGTCTTTTGTCGTCCCGGAAGGTGTACGAAGGCCGGATCTGGGACGTTGTCAGTGACAGCTTCCAGCTCAGCGATCACGGGGACGAGCTGGTCCGGGACTACATCGACCACCCGGGGGCGGTGGCGGTTCTGCCGATGAATGACGCGGGCGAAGTGCTGCTGGTCAAGCAGTACCGGCACCCGGTGGGCATGGACCTGTGGGAGATCCCCGCCGGGCTGCTGGACATTGAAGGCGAGGACTTCGTCGTAGGCGCTGCCCGCGAGCTCGCCGAGGAAGCGGACCTTATTGCCGGGACCTGGAATGTGCTGGCCGACTTCTTCAACTCACCGGGATCCTCCAGCGAGGCCATCCGCATCTATCTCGCGCGGGACCTCACCGCCGTCCCGCACCACGAGCTCCACACACGCACCGACGAGGAAGCGGAGATCGAACTGCACTGGACGCCGTTGGAGGACGCCGTGGCTGCCGTGCTGGAAGGCCGGCTGCACAACCCATCCGCCGTCGTCGGAATTCTTGCCGCCGCTGCGGCCCGCGCAGACGGATTCGAGCACCTTCGTCCGGCAAACGCTCCCTGGCCGGCCCATCCCAGTCAGCGCTGATGGGCAGCACGGCCACTCCCGCGCCGGAACGCGCCGGTGCTGCGCCCGTCCCCGCCCGGGAGGCCACGGTACAGGAGGCACCGGCAGAGGACGCCCCGGCAAAGGAAGCCCCACCGGAGCGGCCGCGGAACGCCATCGACCGTGCCGTCAACGACTACCTCCAGCACATGGGGGTTGAACGGGGCCTCGCGGCCAACACACTCTCGGCCTACCGCCGGGACCTCGCCCGGTACGCAAACTACCTCGCGGCGTCAGGCCCGGCGCATCCCGCTGACGTCACCCGCCGTCACGTGACCGGGTTTGTGCAGGCGCTCTCAGACGGTTCGGACGGCGGCACGGCACTCGGTGTCCGGTCCGCCGCCAGGACCGTGGTGGCCGTCCGCGGCCTGCATAAGTTCTGGGCGCTGGAGGGAATTACGACGGCGGACCCCGCCGGCGACGTCCACCCGCCGATGCCCGGCAAGCGGCTGCCCAAGGCCATCAGCGTCGATGAGGTCACCAGGATCCTCGAAGCGGCCGGCACTGACACGGCAACAGGCCTGAGGGACCGCGCCCTGCTGGAATTCCTGTATTCCACCGGTGCCCGCATCAGCGAGGCAGTTGGCTTGGACGTCGACGATATTTCGCTGCAGACAGAGCTGGCCGGCCCGGCAATCGTCAGGCTGTTCGGCAAGGGGTCCAAGGAGCGGCTGGTGCCCCTCGGATCCTATGGCGCCCGGGCCCTGGATGCGTACCTGGTGCGCGGGCGACCCCTGCTTGCGGCCAAGGGCAAGGGCACCCCGGCGCTCTTCCTTAACGCCCGCGGGGGCAGGATCAGCCGGCAGAGCGCCTGGACCATCCTCAAGGCCGCGGCGGACAAAGCGAACATCACCAAGGACGTCTCCCCGCACACGCTGCGGCATTCCTTTGCAACGCACTTGCTCGAAGGCGGCGCCGACGTGCGGGTGGTCCAGGAACTCCTCGGCCACGCGTCAGTCACCACTACGCAGGTCTACACCCTGGTCACCGCAGACACCCTGCGGGAGATCTATGCCGCCGCGCATCCCCGGGCACTCGGCTAAGCGCCGCCTAACCTGGCAAGTTTCCGGCTCAAGAAAGTGACCGGCTCAAAGCCGGAAAGAATTTTTCCGGCGGTGTAAGAAACGGCCTCACCCAGGACACTTAGTGATTAAAGTCCAAAGTCATCCGAGGCCGGGGGAGGCACTATGTTGGCTGCCAGGGAACACGAGTTCATTGCCTTGCACACTCAGCATTTCACTCGCGTTTATCACTACATCGCATACCGCATTAACGACCAGACCCGCGCGGAAGAGCTTGCCGCCGACGTTTTCCGGATTGCCTGGGAAAAACGGTCCGACGAGCCGCCCGGCATCGGCTGGCTGATCGCCACGGCCAGGAATGTTCTCGGCAACGAGTACAAGGGCCGCCGCCGTCGGCAGCAACTGATCGAACGGCTGGAAGAGGAAGCCCGTACGCGGGGAACTGCTGCGGACGACGGGCAGCGCGCCGCCGTTGCCGAAGTGCTCATGAGCCTCAATGACCGGGACCGGGAGGTCCTCATGCTCAGCTACTGGGACGACCTCACCACCGGCGAATTATCCGAGAGCCTGGAATGCTCTCCTTCGGCCGCCGCCGTCAGGCTGCACCGGGCCAGGAAGGCCTTCGCGAAAGCCGCACCCGCGCACCTCATGACAGAACGGAAGGGCTAACCATGGACCGCATCGAGCAGCTCATGAAGGATGCCAAACCACGCGTAGGAGACCCCAAGGCAACTCAGGGATTCGACGCGGCAGGTTCGGCCGTGTTCTCCACGGATCCGAACGTCGTCTCCTTGGCGGGGCGCAAGCCTGCACGCCGCACCGCCGTTCGGGCAGCTGCCGCCACCGTCCTGGCCGCCGCAGCCGTCGCTGGTGCCGTGATTGTCGGCGGCAACCTCGTACCGCAACCGGTGCCTGCTCCTGCTCAGACTGGCACTCCGACGGTGACGGCGGCCCCGACTCCGACATCCTCCGCCGTTCCGACTGCGACCGGAAGCGCACCGGCCGCGCTGAGCAGCAACGGAGTGGAGTGCACGCTCGCCAACATCGACCAGCAGCGCAACGACCAGGAACACGCCATCAAACCGATTCCCGCCGACGAGCAGAAGTACTACACGGTGCTGGGTTGCGCGGACGGCTGGCTCGCGTACGCCATCTCCGATGACGGAGTCCGTGCTCTGCAGCTTGACGGCGGCAACGCCTGGTTCCTGATTGCCAAGCTTGAGAATGGCCGCTTCCTCACGGACTTCAAGCAGCAGTGGTCCAGCGTCTTCAACTGGAAGTTCCAGACGCTGAACAACGACGTCGCGCAGAACGGCCAGCAGGTCACCCCGCAGCAGGCCATGGACAAGGAGTTCACGGACAAGGGAATTCCGGTTGAACTGCGTCCGCAGCTGGTGGGCGAGGGTCCGACTTCTGCCGACACCGGAGGCACGACTTTCCAGCAGGCCTCCCAGGGGCATGTTGTGACATTCGAGCATCCTGCCGCCTTCGCGGTCCGGCCCGGAACTGCCGGCCCGGCTGACGGATCGCTGGCCCTGATGGTCGAGGACGGCTTTGGGACGCGTGTTGCGAGCCTGGCATTTGGCGCGCCGGCGGCTGCTGACTTTGAAATCTCCTGCGGACCGCAGGGCGGGTTTGAAATCCTTGAATCGGTCCCCCTTCAAGGAATTCCCGATCCGTCGGCCAGGATGGTCTACGGGGTCTTCAAGGGCGAACAGTTGCACGGGGCGCTGCTGGTGGCCCATGTCCAAGCCGCGGGTGAGCAAACATGCGCCCTCACTCCGGTCCGGGTGGACGGTCTGGCGCTGAATTTTGATACCGGTCTTGCCCAGCCGAGTGAAGCCGGCGCGATTGACTTGAGGTTCGACAACCTTGAAGTGGCAAGAGGTTGGATTGCCAGCGCGGAGTACCACCAGATTGCCACCGTGCTGGCGACCCTGCAGGTAGCACCGGGGCAAAGCTGACAGCACAGCGGGTGTCCTCCCGTTAGGCTGAGTCAATGAGCGCAGCCCTCGTTACCCTTTGCTTCCTGCTCCGCGACGGCGTCGCGGGGCAGGAAGTCTTGCTTGGCCGGAAGAAGACGGGGTTCGGCGTCGGAAAGGTCGTTGGCGTGGGCGGACACGTCGAAGCGGGGGAACGGGCTCCGGAAGCCGCCTGCCGGGAGGTCCAGGAAGAAATCCATGTCCATGTGGCCGAGCACGACCTGGTCACTGCCGGCACCGTGGACTTTGTGTTTCCGGCGAGACCGGAATGGAATATGTTCACCACCGTCTACCTCAGCGAACGCTGGGCCGGGGAACCGCGTGAGAGCGAGGAGATCGCTCCGCAATGGTATCCCGTGCAGAAACTTCCGGTGCAGCACATGTGGGCAGACGCCGAACACTGGCTCCCGGCCATGATTTCCGGCGAGCGCATCGCTGTGAGGGTCGTCCTCGCCGCGGACAACGAGAACGTCGCAGAGGTCCACAGCGAGGCATGGTCCCGGTTGCCGTAGGCAGGTGTTCGATGAGACTGCTTTCGTCTCACTCCGCCTGCATAAAGATTTTTGAACCGGATGTAACGGCACCACCGCCTGCCGGAAACTACACAGTTAGCCTGCAGATCAGGGCACTACTTACTAGGGGGACATCGTGCTTTCTGAGCGCGAACTGGCGTTCATCGCCCTTCACAAAGACAACTATCCGCGCGTGTACTCGTACATCCAGCGCCGAGTCAATGATCGCGAGCTCGCCCAGGAGCTGGCGGCCGATGTCTTTCGGGTGGTCTGGCAGAAACCGCAGGCCACAGGTCCGGTGGAAATTGCCCGGCTGCTGACGATCGCCCGCAACCTGGTGGGCAACGCCTACCGGGCCAGGGACCGGCAGCAGGCGCTCCATGAGAAGCTCCGCCTGACCGGGGCGTCGCCGTCGAACAGCAGCGACGAGGGCTCCACCGTGGACGATGCCATGGCGGCACTCCGCGACAAGGACCGGGACATCCTGCAGCTGGCGTACTGGGACGGGCTGACCATGGCAGAAATAGCCGGCGTGCTGCAATGCAGCGAATCGGCCGCCAAAGTCCGGCTGCACCGGGCACGGGCGGCCTTCCGAAAGCATCTGCCGGCCCACTCTGAATCGATCACACAGAAAATGGGTGCATAACCATGGATCCGATCAAGAACCTGATCGCAGGCACGGACCCGCTCCACTCCGATCCTTTCGGTGTCCCCGACGGTGAAACCGAGCTGCGCCGGATGCTGTCTGAACCGGCCGCCTTTAGCGACAACGTCGCCACCGGGGTGGCTTCCCTGGATGACGCCCGACGGCGGCGCCGCGCCAAGGTTGCAGCACTGCTGACGATCGCGGTGGCGGCCGTCGCCGCCGGCGTCCTGGTGGCCGGAAACCTCGGCGCACTGACTTCGGCCCCCGAACCCGCCAGCACAGTGGCGGCGGCCACGGAAACCGCCACTGCGACGCCGACGACATCTGCCACCGCCACGCCCACGCCGACTCCTACGCCCACTGCCACACCCAGTGCGGCGCCTGCCGCCTGGACGAAATTTACCGACGCCACCGGCCAGGCGACGTTCGAGCACCCTGTGGGCTGGACCGTGACGGAGGAACCCCAGACCATCCAAGGGGCCGGCTACAACGTTATTGGCGTCAACAATTCTGCTGGCAAGAAGGTAGCGACCCTGGACCTGATTTACGACCGTGCGGCTGGCTACACCTGCCCCGTCCCCAAGCCCTACAACACCCTCGACGCGGTGGCCTTGGACATTCCCCAAAAGGCGGCGAAGCTGAAGGAACTTCCACGTGGTCCATCAGAGTTCGTGTTCCGGGTCATTCAGTCCGACAAAGTTTACGGAAGCATGGCCTTGAATGACGCTGAACTGGCTCCCGGAACCACGACCTGTGTCCTCTACAACAGCATCCTGGGACCCGAAGACACTCCCACTGTCAGCTTCGGGGATACCTGGTCCCTGCAACAGGATGGCAAGGACGCTCCACTGACGTTCGGCTCCGTGGCCGAAGCCGAGGCCTACATGCAGACCCAGGAGTACCGGGACATGAAGCGGATGCTGATCTCCCTGGAACTGCGGCCCGTCAAGAAGCCGGTGGAGTGGAAGAGCTACACCAGCGGCAACGGACTGGGCAGTTTTGAGTACCCCGACAACTGGACCATCGCAGGCCGGGAAGATGGCCGCTACTCGGATGTCGTCAACGACCAGGGCCGGACGCTGCTCACCCTCGGCTTCAACCAGACCCGGAACATGCCGAACCTCATTTCTCCGTGCACGCCCTTCACTGTCCTGGACAGCGCACCGATGTCCTTCCCGAGCAACCGCCAAGGTGAGCGCGCCATCCCGCCGCAGTTCATTTTCCGGGTTTGGGATGTGACATATTTCGCCCGTGACTCAGCGCCCTTCGTCGCCAACCTCGGCATTGCTGATGAGAGCTGGGGCGTGGACGGCACCACCTGCGACCCGCAGAATGTGGTGAGCGGTCTCCCATCAGGAGAGTACTTCTTCGCCCAGAACTACAACAGCGGCGCCGCGACGGACCTGAAGTTCTATTCAATGGACGAGGCGCGGGCCTACATGGAATCCGAAGAATTCAAGACGCTCAAGCGCATCGTCATGTCCCTGAAGATCCACGGCTAAGAGGCCCGAGTACGACGGCGGGGCCGGTCACCTAAGGTGGCCGGCCCCGCCGTCGTAGTTCCGGGAACGCAAGGACTATGAAAGGTGCCGTTCCTCCTCGCCGTTGTATTCGCTCAACGGACGGATCAGGGAGTTCGAGTCCAACTGCTCCATGATGTGCGCGGTCCAGCCGGTGATGCGGCTGGCGACGAACAGGGGAGTGAACGTTGCTGTGTCGAAGCCCATGAGGTGGTAGGTGGGGCCGGTGGGGTAGTCGAGGTTCGGCTTGATGCCCTTGGCCTCGTCCATGGCGGTCTCCAGCCCGCTGTACAGACCCAGTAGCTCGGGACGGCCGTAGTGCGCGATCATCTTGTCCAGCGCGGCCTTCATGGTGGGGACCCGCGAGTCGCCGTGCTTGTAAACCCGGTGGCCGAAGCCCATGACCTTCTTCTTCTGGGCCAGGGCGTCTTCCATCCAGGTCTTCGCCCGCGCTGCCGCGTCCTCGAGGGACTCTTCGGGACGGATGCCGATCTCATCGAAGGTGTGCATCACTGCCTCGTTGGCACCGCCATGGAGCGCACCCTTGAGCGCGCCGATGGCACCGGTCACGGCCGAATGCAGGTCCGCGAGCGTGGACGTGATCACACGGGCCGTGAAAGTCGAAGCGTTGAAGGAGTGCTCAGCGTACAGAATCATGGACACGTTGAAAGCCTCGACGACTTCCGGAACCTGCTCCTCGCCAAAAGTCATCCAGAGGAAGTTGGCCGAATAGTCCAGATCCTCGCGGGGCTGCACGGGCTCCTGGCCCCGCCGGCGGCGCTGGTCGTACGCCACCACTGCCGGCATGGCCGCGAAGAGATCAATGGCCTTCTTCATGTTGGCCTCGCGCGATGAATCCTCGGCAAGCTCGTGCCGTGCCCCCATGACCGAGGCCGCCGTCCGGCACACATCCATGGGATGGGCGCTGGTGGGCAGCGCGTCGATGACCTGCTTGACCACCGGATCCAGCGGCCGGCCCGCCCGTTCCCGTGCCGTGAACGCGGCCAGCTGCTCCGCGGTGGGCAGCTCGCCGTTCCAGAGCAGGTAGGCCACTTCCTCGAAACTGCACCGGGCGGCGAGTTCCTGGACAGGGTAGCCGCGGTACAGCAGAGAGTTGGTGTCGGAATTGACCTTGGACACCGCGGTGTAGTCCACCACGACGCCGGCGAGGCCCTTTTTGATCTCATTTTCAGCCATGCTGAAACTCCTTCGTTCCTTATGCTGCGTGCCGGCCGAGGCCGGAAATCCTGGATGGTTGGACGGTCAGTTGGTGCCGGGAATCTTGAAATTGAAGACTCCGGTGTCGAAGCGGTTGTAGGCTTCGTAGTCCACGAGGTCGTACAGCCGCGCACGGGTCAGCATGCTCCTTACCTGTGCCTCCTGGGTGCCGTCGGACCTAATCGATTCCAGAGTACGCTCCGCGGCGCCCATGGCACTACGGAGCAGCGTGACGGGGTAGATGACCATGTTCACGCCGACTGCCTGGAGCTGGTCCACGGTGAAGAGGTCGCTCTTCCCGAATTCAGTCATGTTGGCCAGGATCGGCACGTCCACGGCGTCGCGGATAGCCTGGAACTCGCTGAGGTCCTTCATGGCTTCCGGGAAAATCGCGTCGGCCCCGGCCTCAACCAGCGCCCTGGCACGTTCCTGCGCCGCTTCGAGCCCCTCGGTGGCGCGGATGTCGGTGCGGGCCATGATCAGGAAGTTGGGGTCACGGCGGGCGTCGGCTGCGGCCCGGATGCGTTTGGTGGCAGTGTCCAGGTCCACCACGTTTTTGCCGTCCAGGTGGCCGCAGCGTTTGGGGTTGAACTGGTCCTCGATGTGGAGCCCGGCCAGGCCGGCGTTTTCGATTTCCTGGACGCTGCGCGCCACGTTCATCGGCTCGCCGAAGCCCGTGTCGGCGTCGACGATCGCCGGCAGGTCGGTCATGCGGGCGATCTGCCCGGCCCGGGTGGCCACCTCGGTGAGTGTGGTCAGGCCGATGTCCGGCAGGCCGAGGTCGTTGGCGAGGACGGCGCCGGAAATGTAGACGCCGGCGAAGCCCTTTTCTTCGATGAGCCGCGCCGAGAGGGGGTTGAACGCGCCGGGGAACTGGGCGATGGTCCCGGAGGCCAGGAGCTCGCGGAACCGGATCCGCTTTTGTTCCGGCGTGACCTTGGAGTACAGCATCTAGAACAGCCCCTTGGGTGCGGCGCCGAAGTCGATGACGCCGGGAGCGGCGGTGATGTTGAGCTGGTCCAGCTCGCCGGCGGCAAGTTCGGGGAGACGGGCCGCGGCGTCGAGGAACCGTTCGATCTCGGCTTCTTCGACCAGTCCGGCGGCCAGGGTGCGGAACTTGTTCACATATTGTTCGCGGGCGAACGGCCGGGCGCCGAGGGGGTGGGCATCGGCTACGGCGATTTCGTCGGTGATGACGGTGCCGTCGGTGAGCGTGATTTCCACGGAGCCGCCGAAGGCCTTCTCGGCGATGTCGAGGGAGTGGTAGCGCCGGGTCCATTCCGGGTCCTCGACCGTGCTGACCTTGTGCCAGAGTTCCACGGTGTCCGGCCGTGCGGCGCGCTCGGGGGAGTAGGAGTCCACGTGGTGCCAGGCGCCGTCCTGCAGCGCGACGGTGAAGATGTACGGGATGGAGTGGTCCAGGGTTTCACGGCTGGCGGTGGGGCTGTACTTCTGGGGGTCGTTCGCGCCCGAGCCGATCACGTAGTGCGTGTGGTGGCTGGTCTTGATCAGCACCGATTTCACGTTGGCCGGATCGGTGACCTCGGGGTGCGCGCCGTGGAGCTTGCGGGCGAGGTCGATCCAGGCCTGCGCCTGGTATTCGGCGGAGTGTTCCTTGGTGTAGGTGTCCAGGATGGCGCGCTTGGCCTCACCGGGCGTGGGCAGCGGAACCATGTAGGACGCGTCCGGGCCGTCCAGCATCCA
This sequence comes from Arthrobacter sp. ISL-72, assembly GCF_018613755.1. Taxonomy (GTDB): domain Bacteria; phylum Actinomycetota; class Actinomycetes; order Actinomycetales; family Micrococcaceae; genus Arthrobacter. The sequence goes on along the minus strand of NZ_JAGGPP010000034.1, from coordinate 81,530 downwards.
GGCGATCACGCCGTCTTCGCCTTCGTAGATCGGTACCGGGGAGGTCTGTCCGCGCATGGCACGGTCCACGGCTTCGACGGCCATCTTGCCGGCGAACGCCGGGGCGTGCGCCTTCCAGGTGGAGATCTCGCCCTTGCGCGACTGCCGGGTGGCGGTGGTGGTGTGCAGGGCCTGGCCGACGGACTGGAAGATGGTCTCGGCGTCGAGCCCCAGCAGCGTGCCGATCCCGGCTGCGGCGGAGGGGCCGAGGTGGGCCACGTGGTCGATCTTGTGCTTGTGCAGGCAGATGGCCTTGACCAGGTTCACCTGGATCTCGTAGCCCGTGGCGATGCCTCGGATCAGGTCCTGCCCGCTGGAACCGGCGTGCTGGGCAACGGCCAGGATCGGCGGGATATTGTCGCCCGGGTGGGAGTAATCGGCAGCGAGGAACGTGTCGTGGTAGTCCAGTTCACGGACCGCCACACCGTTGGCCCACGCCGCCCACTCCGGGGAGACGCGTTCGCCGATGCCGAAGACCTTCGATCCCTTTCCGCCCGTGGTGGGTCCGTGAGTGAGGGCCTGGGCGCGGGCCGCTACGATGGGGGCGCGGTTCAGCGAGGCGATGGCCACCGAGGCGTTGTCGATCACGCGGTTGATCACCATGTCCGTGACCTCGTCCGTGACGGCGACGGGATCCGTGGCAACCTTGGCGATCTTGAAGGCGAGCTGGTCCTCGCGGGGCAGGTTTTCCTCGCTCTTGTAAACGCGGACGTGGTGTTCCTTAACCATGGTGCTCCTTGTGATGAGGTGTATGCGTGGCTTTGACGTGGGAGAGACTTCGGTGCAGATGCAGGATGGTGGCCGCTTCGGCCAGCCTGGGATTGCCGGCGGCGATCGCTTCGGCAATCGCGGCGTGCTCGGCCGCCGCGGCAGTGAGCCGCTGGGCGTCGTCGGCGGCCAGTCGGCGGATCCGGACCAGGTGCACGCGCAGGCCGCGCATTGCCTGGGCCAGGTAGGAGTTTGAGATCGCCGCGTCGATCGCTGCGTCGAGGCGGCCGGCGAGCTCGTAGTAGGCGTGCCGGCCGGGAGCGCTGCCGTTGATCAACTCCGGGGCATGCAGCAGTTCGGTCAGCAGATGCTCAAACGTTGCCGCGTCGCCGCGTTCGGCGGCCAGCGCGGCCGCCTTGCCTTCGAGGGTTTCACGGAGTTCGAAGAGCTCGTCAATATCGTCGAGTGAAATATCGGTGACGACGACGCCGCGGCTGCCCGCCGTCGTCGTCAGGCCTTCCGCCGTGAGCCGGCCCAGCGCCTCCCGGAGGGGAGTGCGTGAGACGCCAAGGCGCTCGGATTGCTCGACTTCGGCGAGTACCGTGCCGGGCAGCAGCCGCCATTCGATAATGTCATCGCGCAACGCCGCATAGGCTCTGTCGCTGGCGCGCATCCACACCTCCTTTCGGTGGTTGACCTCCTTCAGTGTATACACAGAGCACCAATCTGCCCAGCATGTGAGGAGAACCGGCGAAAAATGTTCTGGATTTGTATACACGCTCCTTGTGCGTCCTGTCCGGCCCGGACTACCATGGGCACCATCACAACGTCGTGGACGGGATGCATTTCATGGTTGGTAAGAGCTATCAGGACAACTACGCCCGGAGCCTGGCAGAGCCCGATGACTTCTGGCTCGGCGCTGCCGCAAAGATCTCCTGGACGGAGCCGCCGCGTCAGGCCCTGGATGCAGGCAGGGCACCGCTTTACGGCTGGTTTCCGGACGGCGTCCTGAACACTTCCTACAACGCCCTCGACCGCCATGTGGAGGCGGGGCGGGGAGACCAGGACGCGCTGATCTACGATTCCGCCATGCTCGGGGTCCAGCAGCGGTTCAGCTACGCGGAGCTCACAGGGCTCGTGGCACGCTTTGCAGGAGTGCTCCGCGGGCGCGGCGTGGGTAAGGGAGACCGGGTGGTGATCTATATGCCCATGATCCCCGAAGCCGCCATCGCGATGCTGGCGACGGCACGGCTTGGCGCTGTCCATTCGGTGGTCTTCGGCGGATTCGCGCCCAAGGAGCTGGCTGCCCGCATCCGTGACGCTGATCCCGCCGTAGTCGTCACGGCATCAGGCGGACTCGAGCCCTCGCGCCGGATAGAATACCTTCCCGCCGTTGAGGAAGCCCTCCGCCTGGCCGGCACTCCGGAGCTCCCGGTGATTGTCAGGGCCCGGGACGGGTTTTCCCCTGCAGCCCCAGGGTGGCTGGACTGGGAAACCGAGATGGCTGGCGCGGCGCCGGCAGCGCCCGTCGACGTCAAAGCCACGGACCCGCTGTACATCCTCTACACCTCCGGGACCACAGGGACTCCCAAGGGAGTGGTGCGGGACAACGGCGGTCATGCGGTGGCGCTCAGCTGGACCCTGGAAAACGTCTACGACATCGGTCCGGGGGATGTCATGTGGACCGCCTCCGACGTCGGCTGGGTGGTGGGCCACTCCTACATCGTTTACGGCCCGCTGCTGGCCGGCGCCACCACCGTCCTCTATGAGGGCAAGCCTGTCGGCACTCCGGACGCCGGCGCGTTCTGGCGCGTGATCCAGGATCACCGCGTCAACGTCCTGTTCACCGCGCCCACCGCGCTGCGCGCGATCCGGAAGGCCGACCCGGAGGCGAAACTCCTGGCGGAATACGACATCTCCAGCCTGCGCTCCTTGTTCGCCGCGGGGGAGCGGCTGGACACTGATACTTTCCATTGGGCGTCGCAGGCCTTGAACGTTCCCGTGGTGGACCACTGGTGGCAGACGGAAACGGGCTGGGCCATCTGCGCCAACCCGCGCGGACTCGAGGAGCTGCCCATCAAGGCGGGCTCCCCGAGCGTTCCGATGCCGGGGTTCAAGCTGAGGATCGTTGACGGCCTAGGGCAGGACGTCGAAACCGGGACCGAAGGAAACATTGTGCTCGGGCTGCCGTTGCCGCCCGGAACGCTGACCACCCTCTGGGGCAATGACGAGCGCTATATCTCCTCCTACCTGCAGGCATTCGAGGGCTGCTACGCCACCGGCGATTCCGGCTACCGCGACGAAGACGGCTACGTGTTCGTCATGGGCCGGACGGACGACATCATCAACGTGGCGGGGCACCGGCTCTCGACCGGTGCGATGGAGCAGGTCATCGGACAGCACCCGGCGGTTGCCGAGTGCGCGGTGATCGGCCTCGCGGATCCGCTGAAGGGCCAGCGGCCAAGCGGCTACGTGGTGCTCAAGTCGGGAGTGGAGGTGCCGGAGGAGACTCTGGTGAAGGAGTTGGTCGCGCTGGTCCGGCGGGACATCGGAGCCGTTGCGGACTTCAAGCACGTCGCAGTGGTGGAGGCCCTGCCCAAGACACGTTCGGGAAAGATCCTCCGCAAGACGATGCGGCAGATTGCCGACGGCGAGGAGTACACGGTGCCGTCAACGATCGAGGACGCCGGTGTGATCGACCAGCTGATCGGGACCCTTCGCCCGGTCGACCGGCGGTAGTCAGCTCCGGCTCCAGCGGTATTCGTTCTCCGGCCTGCCCGGCGCGCCGTAGCGGGCCGTCCGGGAGACGGTACCGGCGTCGGCCAGGTACTCGAGGTACCGCCGGGCCGTCACGCGGGACATCCCGAGCGCGTCCATCACCTCCGTGGCGGAAACTGCGTCGGCCTGCTGCTTCATAAACTCCTGCACGGCGTCGAGGGTCGACGTCGACAGGCCCTTGGGAAGCGGCAGCTCGGTGGGTGCCCGCAGGCTGGCAAAAGCCTGATCGACGTCGCTCTGCGACGCCCCTGACTTTGTCCCGCCCGATCCGGCGGCGAGCTGGTCACGGAACTGCCGGTAGCTGGTCAGCTTGTCGGCAAAGCTGGCGTAGGTGAAGGGCTTGATGAGGTACTGGACAACCCCGATGGACACCGCGCTGCGCACGATGGTCAGCTCCCGCACGGCGGTAATGGCAATGATGTCCGCCAGCAGGCCTGAGGCCCGCATCCGCCGGGCAATGTCCAGGCCGTGGAGGTCGGGGAGGTTCATGTCCAGCAGGACCAGCTCCACGGGTTTTCCGGCAGCCGCGAATTCCGTCAGCAGGCGCAGCGCGGACTGGCCGTCAGGAGCTGTGCCTGCCAGGGAGAATCCCGGGAGCCTGCCCACATAGGCGCCGTGCGCTGCCGCGGCTACAGGTTCGTCCTCGACGACGAGGACCCGGATATCGCTCATGAAGTCTCCTTGGTGGTGCCGGGGGCCGTGCCTGTAGTGGTGCCGGTGGCTGCGCGTGGCGCGTCGGGCGCGCCCGACGCGCTCGCGGCAGGGAGGAAAACGTGGAAATGCGCCCCCCGGGGATTGGTAATGGTCATGGTCCCGCCGAGCCGGTGGACGGCCTGCCGCACCAGTGCCAGGCCAAGCCCCCGTCCATGCGGCCCGGCAGTCTTGGTGCTGAAACCGTACCGGAACACGTCCTCCACCGCGTCGGGATCGATTCCCCGTCCGGAGTCCTCCACGGTGATGTCCACGCCCCGGGCAGTGGATTCAACCGACAGTTCGACCCACTTGGGGGCCGGCGCGTCAGCTGCTGCGTCAATGGCATTGTCCAGCAGGTTGCCAACAATGGTCACCAGGTCCTGGACCGCCACCCCGGCCGTGCCGGCTGTGCTGCTCGCCTGCAGGCCCAGTTCAACGCCGCGCTCATGGGCTTCCGCTGCCTTGCCCATCAGGAGCGCACTGAGAACAGGTTCTTCCAGGGAGCCCACCATTTCATCCGTGAACTGCTGGCTGAGCTCCAGGTCCTTGGTGGCGAAGTCCAGGGCTTCGTCCGCCCGGCCCAGTTCCATCAGCGAAACGATGGTGTGAAGCCGGTTTGCGTGCTCATGGGTCTGGGCCCGTAAAGCGTCCGAAAGAGTGCGCATCGTTTCCAGCTCGCTGCCCAGGGACTCGATCTCCGTCCGGTCACGGATGGTTGCCACCGTGCCGAACACCGCCGGGCGCTGCCGCCCGGCTGACGATTGCGGACCCACCGCGGGCCCCTGATTAATCACCAGGACCCTGGGCCCGGCCACATGGATTTCATCGTGGGCGGTCCGGCCCGAGATAAACAGCTCCTTCAGGCTGGGCGCCAGGGCCAGGTCGCCCAGCAGGGCGGCGTCGCCGGGGCCGCCTCCGGCAACGCGCGGCGTCAGCTCCAGGAGTTCAGCGGCCTGGTCGTTGTACATCACCACCCGGCCCTTCGGATCGATGAGGATGACACCCTCGCGGACGGAATGCAGGACGGACTCGTAGTAGGCAAAAAGCTGCGCGAGCTGCTCCGGGCCCCAGCCCCTGGTGACCCTGCGGAGGTAGCGGCCCAGCAGCCATGAAGCCGTGGACCCGCCGACCAACAATGCCATGCCGATGGCCAGCAAAGCCGGCAAGCGGCCCGAAAAGGCCACATCAAGTGTCCTCACGGTGACCCCGGCGGCTACCAGCGCCTTGACGTTGCCGCCCGCGTCCTTGACCGGTGCGATGGTACGCACGGAGGGCCCCAGGGTCCCGGCCGTGACTTCGGTGAACACCTCGCCGCGGAGCGCCGGTTCGATCGTGCCGATATAGGGCTTGCCGAGTTCCTCGTTCCGCGGGTGCGTCCACCGGGTCCGGTCCGGCGCCATGATGGTCACAAAGTCCGCGCCGGCTCCCGCCATCACCCGAAGGGCATACGGCTGCAGCACGGCCGACGGGTCCGGCCCCCCGGCCGCCTGGAGCACCAGGGGATTGGCGGCGATGGCAGCAGCCACTCCGGCCATCCGCCGTCCCGCTTCTTCGTAGGCGCGGTCCCGGGCGTCGATGAAGGTGGCAGTTCCGACGATCGCAATGAAGGCCACCACTATCAGCAGGTTGGCCACGAACAGCCTGCGGGCGATGCTCCAGCGGTGGATCATTCCTACCTCCCGTGACCAATATGAACGCAACGGTGAGCCAGGTCACGCCATGCCCAATGATGGATATCACACCGGACGGACGTGAAGAGCCCAGAGACTGTGCCGCAACGTCTTCCAGATTATCCATAAGGAGACACATCATGGCTTCTCAACGAGGAGAGTCAGCCGCGCCGGCCAAGGCCGCACGCAAAGGGCTGGACAAATCCCACTACCTCTACATCGCCGTCATCGTCGCCGTCATCCTGGGCGCAGCAGTAGGACTGCTGTTCCCTGAGGTCGGCAAATCGCTCAAGCCCCTCGGCGACGGATTCATCAAGCTGATCAAGATGATGATCGCACCCATCATCTTCTGCACCATCGTGTTGGGCATCGGTTCCATTGCGAAGGCAGCAACGGTCGGCAAAGTGGGCGGCCTGGCTCTCGGCTACTTCGTGATCATGTCAACTTTCGCCCTGGCCATCGGCCTTGTGGTCGGTAACATCATCCACCCGGGCGAGGGCCTGAAGCTGGCGCCGTACGATCCCAACAAGAAGGCTGCCACGGACAGCACCGTTGACTTCCTGCTGGGAATCATTCCCGGGGACATTCCCGTCCTGCCCACGCTCCTTGCCGCCATCCTCGTCGGTTTCGCGCTGCAGAAGATGGGCACCCAGGGTGCTCCCATCCTCAAGGCCATCGGTTACGGCCAGGCAGTTGTGTTCAGGATCCTCATCATGATCATGTGGCTGGCTCCGGTGGGTGCATTCGGTGCCATCGCAGCGGTCGTAGGCGCCACCGGTTTCGCCGCAATCGTGAGCATGTTCACCCTGATGATTGCCTTCTACATCACCTGCGCCCTGTTCATCGTGGTCATCCTGGGCGGTCTGCTGCAGGTTGTGGCCGGCGTCAACATCTTCCGGCTCATGAGGTACCTGGCCCGCGAATACCTCCTGATCTTCTCCACGTCTTCCTCCGAAGCAGCCCTGCCGCGACTGATCGCCAAGATGGAGCACCTGGGTGTCTCAAAGCCGGTTGTCGGCGTCACGGTTCCCACCGGTTACTCCTTCAACCTGGACGGCACGGCCATCTACCTGACCATGGCGTCCCTGTTCGTGGCCAACGCCATGGGCACTCCGCTCGACCTGGGCGCGCAGGTATCACTCCTGATCTTCATGATCATTGCCTCCAAGGGCGCCGCGGGCGTCACCGGCGCCGGCCTGGCCACGCTCGCTGCCGGCCTGCAGGCCCACAAGCCCGAACTGCTCGGCGGCGTCGGCATGATCGTCGGCATCGACCGCTTCATGTCGGAGGCCCGTGCCCTGACCAACTTCACCGGCAACGCCGTGGCAACGGTCCTGATCGGCACCTGGGTCAAGGAGATCGACGGCGGACAGGTGGAACGCGTACTGTCCGGCGAAGAGCCCTTCGACGAGCAGACCATGGTCGCCCACCACCATGTGGAGCAGGAAGCCCCGGCCCAGGCGGCGCCCGCACGCGCCTAACCCGAGGCTCCACCCCAGTACAGCAGCGCAAAAAACCGCCCGTGCAGGATCATCCTGCACGGGCGGTTTTTTCGTTCCTCCGGGGCTAACCTTCGACCTTTACCAGAAGGTAAAGGCTCAGGCAAGGGCGCGTGTCAAGTTCCGTTGAATCGCGGAAAGTGCGCTGTAACCTTGGTGGGAAGAAGGATCGGCGCTGAACATTCAGCGGCAGGACATCAACGTCATCGAAAGTGTGGATAGATACGTGAGCAGCGAGTACGGTTCAGCAACTCTGGAAGGCACCGAACTTGACCTGGAAGACGCCGTTATGGGTCCCACCGGGCGTCCCTACCGCGAATTCCCCGAGCCTGCGCCGCTGTCTTCCCACGGCCCTGCCCGCGTGATCGCCATGGTGAACCAGAAGGGCGGCGTCGGTAAGACGACTTCCACCATCAATCTCGCCGCCGCGCTCGCCGAATACGGGCGCCGGGTCCTGCTGGTGGACTTCGATCCCCAGGGCGCGCTGTCCGCGGGCCTTGGTGCCAATCCCCATGAACTGGACCTCACCGTCTACAACGTCCTGATGGACCGCAAAGTGGACATCCGGGATGCCATCCAGCAGACAGGCGTCGAGAACGTGGACCTGCTGCCGGCGAACATCGACCTCTCGGCTGCCGAAGTCCAGCTGGTCAACGAGGTTGCCCGGGAACAGGTGCTGGACCGGGCGCTGAAGAAGGTCGAGGACGAGTACGACGTCGTCCTCATCGACTGCCAGCCGTCGCTTGGCCTGCTCACCGTCAACGCCCTTACGGCCGCCCACGGCGTCATCATCCCGCTGATCTGCGAGTTCTTCGCGCTCCGTGCGGTGGCGCTGCTGGTGGAGACCATCGACAAAGTCCAGGACCGCCTGAATCCCAGGCTCCAGGTGGACGGCGTGCTGGCCACGATGTACGACGCCCGAACCCTGCACAGCCGCGAGGTCATCAGCAGGCTTGTGGAGGCCTTCGGTGACAAGGTCTTCGAGACCGTCATCAAGCGGTCCATCAAGTTTGCCGACGCCACCGTTGCCGCTGAGCCCATCACCAGCTTCGCTGCCACCCACATCGGGGCTGACGCCTACCGCCGCCTGGCCAAGGAGCTGATCTCGCGCGGCGGCGCGCCGTAACCAGCATCGTGGCATTGGCAGGCACTCCGCTCGCACCAGCCCTCCGGCCGGCAGGCACGGCGGCGGAACCGGCTAAAAAGACCGGCTTCGAAGTACGGCTTGCCAACTTCACCGGTCCGTTCGACCTGCTGCTCGGCCTGATCACCAAACACCAGCTGGACATCACGGAGGTGGCCCTGGCTACCGTGACCGACGAATTCATCAAGTACATCAAGAACCTCCAGCAGCTCGGCGAGGAATGGGCACTTGATGAGGCCAGCGAATTCCTGGTGATCGCAGCCACGCTCCTGGACCTCAAAGCCGCCCGCCTCCTGCCGGCAGGCGAGGTGGAGGACGACGAAGACATCGCGCTCCTCGAAGCGCGCGACCTCCTTTTTGCACGGCTGCTTCAGTACAAGGCCTTCAAGCAGGTGGCCGGCCTGATCAACACCACCCTGGAACTCGAAGCCCGCAGCTTCCCGCGGCAGGTTGCCCTTGAGGGCCATTTCGCCGCGCTTCTCCCGGAACTGGTGTGGCGTCACACTCCTGAGCAGTTCGCGGCCCTGGCGGAATCGGCCCTGAAGCCCAAGGAAGCACCCTCGAACGAGGTCGGCCTGGCCCACCTTCACGGCAGCGCGGTCACCGTCAAGGAGCAGGCCGAAATCCTGGGGCGGAAGCTGCAGCATGGACGGCCGATGTCGTTCCGGACGCTCATCGCCGACGCCGAGTCCACCCTGGTGGTGGTGGTGCGCTTCCTGGCGCTCCTGGAAATGTTCCGCGACAAGGCAGTGGGGTTCGACCAGCTCCAGCCGCTGGGCGATCTCACGGTGCGCTGGACCGCAGGAGACGATGACTGGAGCAGCGAACATCTCAGTGAGGAATATGAGGAGCAGCATTGAGCGGAAGCGTACCGGAACCAGCCCCCGATCAGGACACCGGGGGCGGCCTGAACGTAGCGGAACTTCCCGGCGGCGCGCGCGCCGCCCTTGAAGCAGTGCTGATGGTGATCGACCAGCCGGCCACCGCCATGGAACTGGCGGCCGGGCTGAACCTGACGGTCGACGCCGTCGAGCAGCTGCTGGCGGAACTTCAGCAGGATTATAACGGTTATACTGTTAATGCCCCGGACACGGACGTTGCCAGCAAAACCGGCCACGGATCCAGCCCCCGGGGTTTTGAATTGCGGAATATCGCCGGAGGCTGGCGCATCTATTCCCGTGCGGACTTTGCCGAAATCGTCGGCGGGTTCGTGCTGGAAGGACAGACAGCCAGGCTGACGCAGGCGGCGCTCGAAACGCTCGCCGTCATCGCATACCGCCAGCCCGTATCAAGGGCCAGGGTGTCTGCAATTCGAGGGGTTAATGTTGACTCTGTCGTGCGGACGCTTATGCAGCGGGGACTGATCGAAGATTCGGGTACCGATCCCGAGTCCGGAGCCATCCTTTACCGCACGACGTCGTATTTCCTGGAGCGCATGGGAATCGGCTCGGTGGCTGAGTTGCCGCAGCTTTCACCCCATCTTCCGGGGCTTGAAGGCATCGAAGAGTTTTACGACGCCGGAAGAATGTAGGCAGTATCCCTGCCTGCGCACGAGTATCCACCAGGGCGGAACCTATCTGCCCGGCTGGCCGGCGTTGTCGGGAGACAGCGATCGCCAGCCAACATAACGAAGGACGGGTCATGACACAGGCGGGACGCCAGGGTTCACCACGTAACAGTTCGGGACGCAACAGTGCCGGACGCAACAGCGCCGGAGGCAACAGCGCCGGACAAGGCAGGGCCGGACGCAATCCGGCACAGGGCGGCAGCAGTCGTGCAGGCGGGGCCAGTGGCGCGGGCTTCAAGGGTGCCGGCGGGGCCGGTCACCAAGGCGGTGGCGACCGTCCCTTCAAGCGCCCCAAGCCCCGCGAAGAGGCCTTCGTCGATCCGGACCTGCAGGGTCCCGGCGGCGCGCCGTCTGAGCGGCAGTCCGGTGACTGGAAGCAGGGAAGGCCGGCCGCCCGAAAGCCCGGTTCACGCAAGCCCGGCGCCGGCAAGGCGCCCGGAACACCCGGCGCCCTCAAGCCCAAGCCGCGGGCCGCTGCAGCGAAGACCTTCGGCACCCGCGCCTTCGGCGGCGAGCGGTTCGGCCAGAACCTCGGCGCCGTCCGCAGGCCTTCGCGCAAGCGCGGTCCCCGCGAAGACGTTCCTCAGTCCGAGCTTCACGACGCGGACGGCGTCCGCCTGCAGAAGGTCATGGCCTCGGCCGGCGTCGCTTCACGGCGTGTTTGCGAGGAAATGATCTCTGAAGGCCGCGTTGAGGTCGACGGCAAGGTTGTCACCGAGCTCGGCGTCCGCGTCGATCCCAAGACCGCAGTGATCCACGTCGACGGCCTGCGCATCCAGCTGGACGAAAACATGGTCTACATGGTGTTCAACAAGCCCAAGGGCGTGGTGTCCACCATGGAGGATCCGGACGGACGTCCGTGCATCAGCGACTTCGTCCGGAACACGCACGGCGAACGCCTCTTCCACGTGGGCCGGCTCGATGTCGCCACCGAGGGGCTGCTCCTGCTGACCAACGACGGCGAACTCGCCAACCGACTGACGCACCCTTCCTACGAAGTCCCCAAAACTTACCTGGTCCAGGTGCGCGGCCCGTTCCCGCAGGGAATCGGCGCGCAGCTCAAGGCCGGTGTGGAACTCGAGGACGGATTCGCGTCGGTGGACTCCTTCAAGCTGGTCGACTCCACGCCTGGCCACGTGCTGATTGAGGTGGTGCTGCACTCCGGGAAGAACCGCATCGTCCGCCGGCTCTTCGACGCCGTGGGCTTCCCCGTCCTGCGGCTCGTGCGCGTCAAGGTGGGCCCCATCGGACTGGGAGACCAGCGCCAGGGCAGCATCCGCAACCTCGGCAAGCAGGAAGTCGGCCACCTGCTGGCATCCGTAGGGCTGTAGGGCATGTCTGCCTTTCGCACCCACGGCCGCGGGCACCTTAACGGCCCGGTGGTTGTTATCGGAACAGGACTGCTGGGCACCAGCATCGGCCTCGGGCTCCGGGGCCGCGGCGTGTCCGTGTTCCTGTCCGATCCGTCACCCACCAACCAGGCCGTCGCCGTCGATATCGGGGCAGGCCTTCCGTTGGCGCGCCTTGGCGGCGAGCAGCCTGAACTCGTTGTGGTGGCTGCGCCGCCGGACGTAACGGCAGACGTGGTGGAACGGTCGCTGGCCGATTACCCCGCCGCAACCGTGGTGGACATCGCCAGCGTCAAGGCCGGCATCCTGGCTGACCTTCGCCGGCGCGGCGTGGACCTTGCCCGCTACGTGGGGACACATCCGATGGCAGGCCGGGAAAAGTCCGGCCCCGTTGCGGCCCGCGGTGAGCTGTTCACCTCCATGCCGTGGGTGGTTTGCCCGTCCGAGGAAACGTCGCCCGGCGCCTTGCAGGCCGCCCGCGCCCTGGCAACGGATCTCGGCGCCCTGGTAACGCAGTTCAACGCCGAGGAACACGACCAGGCAGTTGCCCTGGTTTCGCATTTGCCCCAGGTGATGTCTTCCCTGGTTGCCAGCCGGCTGCAGGGTACGCAGATGCATGCGTTGTCGCTTGCCGGCAACGGCCTCCGCGACGTCACGCGGATCGCCGCCAGCGACCCCACCCTGTGGGTGCAGATCCTGGGCGCCAACGCCGGGCAGGTGGTTGACATCCTGCACGGGGTGCGCGAGGACCTGAACCGCCTCATCGGTACCCTGGAGGACCCCACCGCCCCCGGTGCCCGCCTCGATCTGGCCCAGCTGATGAGCGAAGGAAATGCCGGGCAGTCCCGGATTCCGGGCAAGCACGGCGGACCTCCGCAGGCCTATTCCTGGCTGACCGTCCTGGTGGACGACCGGCCGGGGCAGATCGCCCGGCTCCTCACCGAGATCGGCGAAATCGGGGTCAACCTCGAAGACCTGCGGCTGGATCACTCTTCCGGGCAGAATGTAGGCATGGTGGAACTGTCCGTTCTGCCCAACAAGCACGATCTGCTGATCGAAGCACTCAACGACCGTGGATGGCGGGTACTGCAGTAATGACACAGGAACTCATCGAAACCATGCCCATGCTCCGCCAGGGCCGGCCGCTGGTCGTCGCCATCGACGGGCCTTCCGGTTCGGGAAAGTCCAGCGTGAGCAGGGAAGTGGCACGGCGCCTGCGCCTCGCCTATCTGGACACCGGCGCCATGTACCGCGCGCTTACCTGGTACTGCCTCGACCAGGGCATTGACCTGGGGGATGCCGCAGCCATCGAACAGGCCGCCGAGGACCTTCCGCTGGAGATCAGCACCACCCCGCACGAGGAATACGTGCGGGTCGGCGGGACGGACGTGACACAGGAAATCCGGGAGCCGGCCATTTCTTCTGCTGTCAGTGCCATCGCCACCACACTCGGTGCCCGTCGCGAGCTGGTGCGCCGGCAGCGTGAGCTGATCGAAACCCACCACCGCCGCATTGTGGTGGAAGGCCGCGACATCACCACCGTCGTCGCGCCCGGCGCAGAAGTCCGCATGCTGCTGACCGCCAGCGAGGAGGCCCGGCTTCGCCGCCGCGGTGTCCAGCTGGGCGGGACGCAGAGCGCTGAACAGCTCGCGGCCCAGGTCACGCAGCGCGATGCCAAGGATTCCACCGTTGTGAACTTCACGACGGCCGCCGACGGCGTTGTCACTTTGGATTCTTCCGATTTGGACTTCGACCGCACCGTTGACGCGGCACTGGGCATTGTCAACAAGGTCGTCAACCGTGCCTGACGCCGGAGGCCACCCACCACTTCAGGCACGGCAGCCCGGCAGCCCCGCCGTGCCCGGAACCTGGACCATGGCCTGGAGCAGGCCGGTCGGCTGGATCCTGGACCACGTTGTCTACCGGACAACTGTCCACGGACGCGGGAACGTTCCGGCCAACGGCCCCGTGATCTTCGCCGGGAACCACATCAGCTTCCTGGACGGGCCGGTCCTGTTCGGGGCGTCCCCGCGGCCCATGCACATCCTCGTGAAGAAGGAGATGTTCAAGGGGTTCCTCGGACGCGTGCTGAAGGCATCCGGCCAGCTGCCCGTTGACCGGTCCGGGGACCGGGCCGCGTTGCAGCTCAGCAAAGCCGCGCTCGACGCCGGCCGGTGCGTCGGTATCCTGCCCGAAGGAACACGGGGGAGCGGCGACGCAGGCACCATCAACAACGGGGTGGCCTGGCTCGCGCTGAACTCAGCCGCGGCGGTTGTTCCGGTCGCGATCCTGGGCACCAGGATCGCCGGTGAGCACCTCGACGCCGTCCCCAGGCCGGGCCGTAAGCTGCACGTCAGCTTCGGCGAAGCCGTTTCTGTCAGCCGCAGGCCCGGCGAGACCGGGCGTGTTTCAATGGACAGGGCGGGAAATGAGATCCGCGCTGCACTGGCACGGCATGTCCAGCAAACCATTCAACTTAGCGGGCAGCCTTTGCCCGGCGCGGATTCGCCGCAAGAACGTCATGAAGAAGTAGCCGGGACGCCGGCAGATCACCACTAAGGAAAGTGCAATGAGCGATACGACTCAAACCTCCGGCAAATTCGGCGCCGGCGAAGACGAATACACGCCCACCGGCACGGACCAGGTGGCGGAGCACCTTGCTGCCCTGGACGATGACGAGGCCGAGCTTCGTGCTGCCTCCCTCCGGGCAGGCCTGGATGACTACGAACTGGACGAGGACGACGCCGCCCTCCTGAGCGGGCATTACGACGACGAGGATTACGACGGCCCGGTCAAACTGGACCCGGTCCTGGCCATCATCGGCCGGCCCAACGTGGGCAAATCGACGCTGGTGAACCGTATCCTCGGCCGCCGCGAAGCCGTGGTGGAAGACACCCCCGGCGTGACCCGGGACCGTGTGATGTACTCGGCCACCTGGAACGGCCGGAACTTCACCGTTGTAGACACCGGCGGCTGGGAGCACGATGCCCGCGGCATCCACCTCCGCGTAGCCGAACAGGCCGAGATGGCCGTGGAACTTGCCGACGCCGTGCTGTTCGTCGTCGACTCCGCCGTCGGCGCCACCGCCACGGACGAAGCAGTCGTCAAAATGCTGCGCAAGAGCAAGAAACCGGTCATCATGGTGGCCAACAAGGTAGACGACTTCGCCCAGGAAGCTGATTCGGCCACCCTCTGGGGCCTCGGCTTCGGCGAGCCGTACCCCGTGTCCGCCCTCCACGGCCGCGGCGTGGCGGACCTGCTCGACCACGTCATTGACACCCTGCCTGAGTTCTCCACCATCGAAGGCCTGGAAAGGTCCGGCGGTCCGCGCCGTATCGCCCTGATCGGACGCCCAAACGTCGGCAAATCCTCGCTGCTGAACAAGTTGGCCGGCTCCGAGCGGGTAGTGGTGGACAACACCGCCGGCACCACCCGCGACCCCGTCGACGAGTTCATCGAGCTCGGCGGACGCACCTGGCGGTTCGTGGACACCGCCGGCATCCGACGCCGCCAGCACATGGCACAGGGCGCCGACTTCTATGCGTCCCTGCGGACGCAGAGCGCCCTCGAAAAGGCGGAGGTCGCCGTCGTGCTCCTTGCCGTGGACGAGGTGCTCAGCGAGCAGGACGTCCGCATCCTGCAACTGGCCATCGAATCGGGCCGCGCCCTGGTTCTCGCCTTCAACAAGTGGGACCTGCTGGACGATGAGCGCCGCACCTACCTGGAACGTGAAATCGAGCAGGACCTGGCCCACGTGGCCTGGGCACCGCGGGTCAACATTTCGGCGCTGACCGGCTGGCACAAGGACCGTTTGGTTCCTGCCCTGGATACGGCACTGGAAAGCTGGGACAAGCGCATCCCCACCGGCCGCCTCAACGCCTTCCTCGGCGAACTCGTCGCAGCTCACCCGCACCCGGTCCGCGGCGGCAAGCAGCCCCGCATCCTGTTCGGCACCCAGGCCTCCAGCCGTCCGCCGAAGTTCGTGCTGTTCACCACCGGCTTCCTGGACCCCGGATACCGCCGCTTCATCACCCGGCGGCTCCGCGAAACTTTCGGCTTCGAGGGCACACCCATCGAGGTCAACATGCGCGTCCGCGAAAAGCGGGGCAAGAAGCGTTAATTCCGACACACCTTGCCCGTGACACCCGCAAAGTGTCACAAGCACCCTCCGAAGTCGTGTAAGCTTTTGGAGGTGGTTCGGCCGGACTGCTGAGGTGAAAAGCCAGGGAAACCTGGAACACACCGAGGCGGAGAACGGCGGAACTAACGGGCTGTAGCGCAGCTTGGTAGCGCACTTGACTGGGGGTCAAGGGGTCGCAGGTTCAAATCCTGTCAGCCCGACCAAAGAAACCGCTCCTTCTCCGGGAAATATCCCGGGGGAGGGGCGGTTTTTCTTTTGCTGGTTATTTTTCCTGCCGGGGCTGGATCCGGCCGCGCTTCTTGCGCCCCTACTCCGGGCCGCCCCTACTTAAGGACAGCGCCTACTTAAGGAAGCGGGACGTCCGCCGGTCGGCGAGGATCTTGCCGCCGGTCTGGCACGCCGGGCAGTACTGGAGCGCACGGTCGGCAAAGGACACTTCCCGGACGGTGTCCCCGCAGACCGGGCAGGGCTGCCCGGTCCGGCCGTGGACCCGCATGGTGCTCCGCTTCGCGTCCTTCAGTTCATTCGGCGCCTTGCCCACGGCTTCTTCCACCGCTGCCCCCAGAACACTGTGGACGGCGTGATAGAGCACGCGGACCGCCTGCGGATCGAGGGACTTCGCGATGGCGAACGGGGAGATGCGGGCTGCATGGAGGATTTCGTCGCTGTAGGCGTTGCCGATGCCGGCGATCACGCCCTGATTGCGTAACAGTCCCTTAATCTGCTGGCTGCTGCCGGAAAGTATCCCGGCGAACGCCTCCGGGCCGAAGGACTCGCTCAGCGGCTCGGGACCCAGCGAGGCGACACCGGGGATCTCCTGCGGATCCCTGACCACATAGAGGGCGAGGCTTTTCTTCGTCCCTGCCTCTGTCAGGTCAATCCCCAGATGCGTCTCGCCGCCGTCGGACTCCGGCTGGCGCCTGGCGAATTCCAGCCTGGCAGCGATATACCCCTTGCCGCGCGCCAGAACAGCGTTCGACGGCGATTCCGTGTAGCGTACCCAGCCGGCCTTGGCCAGATGGAACCCCAGGTAAAGTCCGTCGGCATCCACGATGATGAACTTGCCCCGCCGCTCCACGCCGGTGACAGTCCGGCCCTCCAAAGCCGTATACGGCGGGACTGCGGTCTTGAGCACCGCAAACGAGACGATCTCGATTTTCGTCAGCACGGCTCCGCGAAGCTGGGTGCCCAGGAAAGCGCTCAGCCCGGCCACTTCGGGAAGTTCTGGCATGTCACCACTGTGCCACAAGGGCCCGACAAGGTGCTCGCTGCCGCGGCAGTTGATATGCATATACTTTCAGCGGCGGCTTGTTCTGCAGACCTCCGTTGACATTGCTGATTGACCGACACTGCTGGTTGACCCGATGAAAGGCCCCTGATGAGCAACATTCCCGAAGACCTGTCCTATACTGCCGAACACGAGTGGGTGTCCGCCCCGAGCGCCGACGGCGTGGTGCGGGTGGGCATCACCGATTTTGCCCAGGACGCCCTCGGCGACGTCGTTTACGCACAGATGCCCGAGGTCGGCACCAAAGTGAGCGCGAACGAGGTTGTGGGCGAAGTTGAGTCCACCAAGAGCGTGAGTGACATTTACGCTCCCGTGAGCGGCGAAATTGTTGCCCGGAACGAAGCCCTGGACACAGATTCGGCGCTGATTAACAGCGATCCTTACGGCGACGGCTGGCTGATTGAAGTCAAGCTTGCAGAGGCAGATGCAGTGGAGTCCCTGCTCAGTGCATCGGAGTACGAACAACAGGTAGGCTAAAGACAACCGGCATGGCGGTCCGGCTGTTGAGGAATCGACAGCCGGACGACAAGCCGCAGAACCGGATCTGCCAGGCTTTTCCGGAGGTACGCGTTGTTTGCAGGGGGACATCTGCAACGGAACAGGAGGAATCCATGGTTGGTCACGAAAATAGCCGCAGCGGTGGTGATTACGGCACGGGCGGATCGAAGTCTTCGGAGACCACCTCGATCCACCTCACGCCAATCCGTGACGAGCCGACGATCGCTCCCAAGCTCTCTCCTGAGGAGCGGGTTGCTGTCGAGGCCCTCCCGTTCGGTTCTGCACTCCTGGTTGCCCACAGCGGTCCCAACACGGGAGCGCGCTTCCTGCTGGATTCGGACGTCACCACTGCCGGCCGGCACCCGGACGCGGACATCTTCCTTGACGACGTCACGGTGTCCCGCCGTCACGTCGAGTTCCGCCGGACCGCACGGAGCTTCGAAGTCGTTGACACCGGCAGCCTCAACGGAACCTACGTAAACCACGACCGCGTGGACAGCGTGGAGCTCAGGTCCGGAAACGAAGTCCAGATCGGCAAGTTCCGCCTCACTTTCTACCTCAGTCCTGCCCGCGCAGCAGGCAACGTCTGATCCCGGGGTAGTTGCCTGTGGCACTGGCCCAACCGGAACGGCGCGGACCCCAGGTCCTGAACATCGGGGAAGTACTGGCGCAGTTGAGCGACGACTTTCCTGGAATGACTGCGTCCAAAATCAGGTTCCTCGAAGAAAAGGGCCTGATCAACCCGCGGCGCACTCCTGCCGGCTACCGGCAGTACGCCGACACCGATGTGGAGCGGCTGCGGTTCGTGCTGGCCCTCCAGCGCGACCAGTACCTTCCCTTGAAGGTCATCAAGGACTACCTCGACGCCATTGACCGCGGCGAACGCCCCGAAAACCTCCCGCCTGGCGTCACCGTGTCGCCGCGGATCGTCTCGGAGGACCTCGCCGCTGAACTGCAGAACAAAGTGCGCAGGCTCAGCGAGGATCAACTG
This sequence comes from Arthrobacter sp. ISL-72, assembly GCF_018613755.1. Classification (GTDB taxonomy): domain Bacteria; phylum Actinomycetota; class Actinomycetes; order Actinomycetales; family Micrococcaceae; genus Arthrobacter. The sequence goes on along the minus strand of NZ_JAGGPP010000034.1, from coordinate 63,165 downwards.
CGCGCCGAGTCCGGCGCCAGCGTCCCGCTGCTGCAGTCCCTCCTCGATTTCGGCCTGATCGGCCACGTCAACGGGCAGTTCGACGAACACGCCCTGCAGGTGGCCCGTGCGTGCGTGCAGCTGGAAAGCCACGGCCTCGAGCCGCGGCACCTGCGGCCGTTCCAAGCCGCGGCGGATCGGGAGTTCGGGCTGGTGGAGCGTGCCGTGGCGCCGTTGACCTCCCGCAAGGACGCTGCATCCCACGCGCGGGCCGCGGAGGCAGCCCGCGAAATCAGTGATCTCTGCCTGACCCTTCACCGCGCCCTGGTGCAGGACCGTATATCGCGAATGGACATCTGATGATTGAAGTCGAGATCGTGGGTGTGAGGATTGAACTGCCCTCGAACCAGCCGCTGGTCCTGCTCCGGGAGATCCATGGCGAACGGCACGTGCCCATCTGGATCGGTACACCGGAAGCAAGTGCCATTGCCCTCGCCCAGCAGGGTGTCGTGCCGCCCCGTCCCATGACCCATGACCTGTTGATCGATGTCGTGGAGTCGCTGGGCCACTCCATCGTCAGCGTCAACATCGTCGCCGTCGAGGACAACATTTTCTACGGGCAGCTGCAGTTCGATAATGGCACCACCGTGAGTTCCAGGGCTTCGGACGCCCTTGCGCTGGCTCTGCGCGCCAAATGCCGGATCTGGTGCGCCGATTCGGTCATGGATGAGGCCGGCGTCCGGATCACCGAGCACGACGAGGGTGAGGACACCGAGCCGGGTCCCACAGTCGATGAGGAGCGCGAACTCCGGCGCTTCCGGGAGTTCCTGGACGACGTGGAGCCCGAAGACTTCGACGGCTGAGGTCACGTTAAGGTTAAAGTCGAGCCTGAAAGTTTCGACACGCCCCTGAAATGGGCCAACGTCTTTGACCTTGGGGCGCGGCAGGCCTAACGTCGAAGATATCAAGTTCCCATTGCATACGACAGCGGCGCAAGTCACACTGGAATGTGCAGCCCCGGCTGAATTACACGGATGAATTTCTCGTCTGTGTTCGCTGATGCTGCAACTTCCTTAGGGGAGCATACGACGAGGAGGGTCCACGTGAGTCCGAAAGGCGAAGCAGGCGAGCTAAAGCAGGCTTCAACGGCAGGCGTCGCCCTGCCTGCGAGCGGTGCTCAGGGCCTCCTCTTCACGGAAGACCTACCCGTCCTGGATGAGGACGCAGGCTACCGCGGACCGACTGCCTGCAAGGCGGCCGGCATCACTTACCGCCAGCTCGACTACTGGGCACGCACCGGCTTGGTCGAGCCTGCCGTGCGGGGTGCCGCCGGCTCCGGCTCGCAGCGGCTCTATGGCTTCCGCGACATCCTGGTGCTAAAAGTGGTCAAGAGGCTGCTGGACACAGGCGTCTCCTTGCAGCAGATCCGTTCCGCCGTCGAGCATTTGCGGGAACGCGGCGTGGAAGACCTGGCACAGATCACCCTGATGAGCGACGGCGCCAGCGTCTACGAGTGCACGTCCGCGGACGAAGTCATTGATCTCGTCCAGGGCGGCCAGGGCGTCTTCGGGATCGCCGTCGGCCGCGTGTGGCGCGAAGTGGAAGGCAGCCTGGCAGCGCTTCCCAGCGAGCACGCCATCGAGCAGTCGTTTCCGGATGACGAACTCAGCAAGCGCCGGGCCGCACGCAAGACCGGCTGAGAGCACCAACACACCAACAGAAAGGCCGCCTTCCATCAGGAAGGCGGCCTTTCTGCATTCAATACCTTTTTGCCGGTTACCGCGGGTTGCCTGGTAACGACGGCGGCACGGGAGGTTCCGTGGGTGGGTGGCCGCGGTGGCGGCCGGGGCGCGCTACCGCAGGCTGCGTTCCCGGATAGCCCCGGCGAACTCCGCGCCGTTGGAAGCCAGGAGGTTGTCAAGCAGCGTGTTGAAGAGGCTGGCGGCATGCTTCGCCGAATCGCCCGGCCAATGGTGCACCGAGTGGGCGGCGCCCTGGATCTGCTGCCAGTTGGCCTGCTCCGGGATGTGCGGGTTCAGCAGCAGATCGCCGAACATCGCCTGCATCTCGGCGAGGCGGAAGGCATGCTCGGACGAGCCGGTGCGGACCCGGTTTGCAATGATGCCCGCAGGGGAGAGGTTCGGGGCGAACTCCTGGCGGAAGAGCTGGATGGCGCGCAAGGTGCGCTCCGTCCCTGCCACCGAGAACAGCCCCGGTTCCGCCACGAGGGCAACCTTGCCGCTGGCGGACCACGCCATCCGGGTCAGGCCGTTCAGCGACGGCGGGCAGTCCACCAGGATCAGCTGGTACTTATCCGTGCCGGCCAGGACTGCCGACAGCCGGCGCAGGTCCCTGCGGCCGAGGTCCGGGCGGTCGTAAATACCCGTGTAGGCCGAACCGACCGCCACGTCCAGGACAGCCGGGCGCGCACCGTTGTAGTTTTCGCGAGCAACCCAGCCGCTGGTGACGACGTTTTCGGCCAGGCGGGCACGGCGGGGATTCTTGAGCATCCTTCCGATATCCAGCTGGTCATCCGGCTGGACGCCCAGTGCGGTGCTGGCATCCGCGTGCGGATCGAGATCCACCACAAGGGTGGGGATGCCGGCGGCCAGGGCCGCAGATGCCAATCCGGTGGTGACGGAAGTTTTGCCGACCCCGCCTTTGAGGCTGCTGATGCTGACTACTTGCACTTGAAAGACCAATACCTAACGCCGGTTGCCGTGTTGGGGTAGTGCCGGCTCCGGCTCCCCGGAGCGGAGGGCGCGCGAACGCCACCCACCTCATCATATGTTGCCGGGCTGATGAATCCCGTTTCATCGGGCGTGTGTGCGATGCAGGCCACTCTGCTGCAGGGGGCATTCCCTAATTGCCCTGCCTATTACCTCCGACATGACGGATAATTCTGTGATGGTCGACACAATGATTTGTGTTTCCCCGCGCCTGTCTTACACACTGTGACCACTTACCGATATACCCGCAATGATGCAGGAGAAGTATGTTTTCCAAGATTCTGGTGGCTAACCGCGGCGAAATCGCGATCCGCGCCTTCCGTGCCGGCTACGAGCTGGGCGCCAAGACTGTAGCTGTGTTCCCCAACGAGGACCGTAACTCCATCCACCGCCAGAAGGCTGATGAAGCGTACCTGATCGGCGAAGAGGGGCATCCCGTCCGCGCTTATCTCGACGTGGACGAAGTCGTGCGGGTCGCCAAGGAGGCCGGGGCCGACGCCATCTACCCCGGCTACGGGTTCCTCTCCGAGAACCCGCGCCTGGCCCGGGCAGCAAAGGAGGCCGGCATCACCTTCGTCGGGCCGCCGGCGGAGGTCCTCGAACTGGCCGGCAACAAGGTTGCCGCCCTCGAAGCGGCGCGTGCCGCGGGCGTTCCCGTCCTCAAGTCGAGCCAGCCCTCCAAGGACCTGGATGAGCTGATCGCTGCCGCGGACGAAATCGGCTTTCCCATCTTCGCCAAGGCCGTCGCCGGCGGCGGCGGACGCGGCATGCGCCGCGTTGACACCCGGGAGGCCCTGCCCGAGGCGCTGCAGGCCGCCATGCGCGAAGCAGACGCAGCCTTCGGCGACCCCACCATGTTCCTGGAACAGGCAGTACTGCGCCCCCGCCACATCGAGGTCCAGATCCTCGCCGACGCCGAGGGCAACATCATGCACCTCTTCGAACGCGACTGCTCCATCCAGCGCCGCCACCAGAAGGTCATCGAGATCGCGCCGGCCCCGAACCTGGATGAAGGCATCCGGCAGGCGCTCTACCGCGATGCCGTTAAGTTCGCCAAGGCGCTCAACTACGTTAACGCCGGCACCGTCGAGTTCCTCGTGGACACCGTCGGTGAGCGCGCGGGCCAGCACGTCTTCATCGAGATGAACCCGCGCATCCAGGTGGAGCACACAGTCACCGAGGAAGTCACGGACGTGGACCTGGTCCAGGCGCAGCTGCGCATCGCTTCCGGCGAGACCCTGGCCGACCTTGGCCTGTCCCAGGAAACCGTCCAGCTCAAGGGCGCAGCCCTGCAGTGCCGCATCACCACCGAGGATCCGGCCAACGGCTTCCGGCCCGACGTCGGAAAGATCACCGGCTACCGCTCCGCCGGCGGCGCCGGCGTCCGGCTCGACGGCGGCACCGTCTACTCAGGTGCCGAGATCAGCCCGCACTTCGATTCCATGCTCGTCAAGCTGACCTGCCGCGGCCGCGACTACCCCGCAGCCGTTGCCCGCGCCCGCCGCGCCCTGGCGGAATTCCGCATCCGCGGTGTCTCCACCAACATCTCCTTCCTCCAGGCCGTGCTGGACGACAAGGACTTCGTTGCGGGCGATGTGGCCACCAACTTCATCGACCAGCGCCCGGAGCTGCTCAGGGCCCGCGTCTCCGCGGACCGCGGCACCAAGCTGCTGACCTGGCTGGCCGAGGTCACCGTGAACAAGCCCAATGGCGAACTCACGGTCCACTCGGACCCGGCAGCAAAGCTTCCCGCAGTGGGGGATGCTCCGGCGGCCAGTGGTTCACGCCAGCGGTTGCTGGAGCTGGGCCCTGAAGGCTTCGCCAGGGCCCTGCGCGCCCAGGACGCCGTTGCAGTCACCGACACCACGTTCCGTGACGCCCACCAGTCACTGCTGGCCACCCGTGTCCGCACCCGCGACCTCGTGGCTGCCGGGCCGGCCGTGTCCCAGCTGCTTCCCGAACTGCTGTCCGTGGAAGCCTGGGGCGGTGCCACCTACGACGTTGCCCTGCGGTTCCTCGGCGAAGACCCCTGGGACAGGCTGGCGGCGCTGCGGAAGGCACTGCCGAACATCTGCCTGCAGATGCTGCTCCGCGGCCGGAACACCGTGGGCTACACGCCGTACCCGGAGGAAGTCACTGAAGCCTTCGTCAACGAGGCTGCAGCCACCGGAATAGACATCTTCCGGATTTTCGACGCCCTCAACGACGTCAACCAGATGGCCCCGGCCATCCGCGCTGTCCGGGCCACGGGCACCGCCGTCGCTGAAGTCGCCCTTTGTTACACCGGCGACATGCTCAATCCCGACGAAAAGCTCTACACCCTGGACTACTACCTGGAGCTGGCGCAGAAGATCGTCGACGCCGGTGCCCATATCCTGGCCATCAAGGACATGGCGGGACTGTTGCGGCCTGCAGCCGCCGCGAAGCTTGTGGCGGCCCTGCGGGAACGCTTCGACCTTCCGGTCCATCTGCACACCCACGACACCGCAGGCGGGCAGCTGGCCACCCTGCTGGCCGCGGTGGACGCAGGAGTGGACGCAGTGGACGTCGCCTCGGCTTCCCTCGCCGGAACCACCAGCCAGCCTTCGGCCTCCGCCCTGGTGGCCGCATTGGAAAACACCCCGCGCGACACCGGCCTGGGACTGGCCAAGGTCAGCTCGCTGGAACCGTACTGGGAAGCAGTTCGCCGTGTCTACGCGCCGTTCGAGTCGGGCCTTCCGGGCCCCACCGGCCGCGTCTACCAGCACGAGATTCCAGGCGGCCAGCTCTCCAACCTGCGCCAGCAGGCCATGGCCCTCGGACTCGGCGAGCGGTTCGAGGCCATCGAGGACATGTACACGGCGGCCGACCGCATCCTGGGCCGCCTTGTAAAGGTCACTCCGTCCTCCAAGGTGGTGGGCGATCTTGCCCTGCACCTGGTAGGCCTGAATGCCGACCCCGCCGACTTCAACGAAAACCCGCAGAACTACGACGTTCCGGACTCGGTCATCGGCTTCCTGTCCGGCGAGTTGGGTGATCCTCCCGGAGGATGGCCGGAGCCGTTCCGCACCAAGGCCCTGCAGGGCCGCAGCATCAAGGTGCGGGACGCGGAACTGAGCGCCGAAGACAGCGCTGCACTCAAGGGCGATTCCAAGACCCGCCAGCAGACGCTCAACCGCCTGCTGTTCGAAGGTCCCACCAAGGACTACCAGAAGAGTGTGGAGACCTACGGAAACCTCTCGGTCCTGGACACCCGCGACTACCTCTTCGGTCTCCAGCGCGGCGCGGAACACGAGATCGAACTCGAGAAGGGCGTCCGCCTGATCGCGTCCCTCGAAGCCGTTTCGGAGCCCGACGAGAAGGGCATGCGCACCGTCATGTGCACGCTCAACGGGCAGTCCAGGCCGGTAGTGGTCCGCGACCGCGCCGTGGTCAGCAATGTCAAGGCAGCGGAAAAAGCGGATCCCGGCCAGCCGGGCCAGGTGGCCGCACCCTTCGCCGGGGCCGTCACCCTCACCGCCAAGGTGGGCGACGCTGTCAACGCCGGTGACACCGTTGCCACCATTGAGGCCATGAAGATGGAGGCGTCAATCACGACGCCGGTGGCCGGCACTGTTGCACGGCTCGCCGTGGGCGCAGTGGAACAGGTCCAGGGCGGAGACCTGCTGCTGGTCATCGAGTAGGACACGGCGTAATAGGACACACATGAAAGGGGGCTTCCCGGCAATTCGCCGGGAAGCCCCCCTTTCGTTTTAACCCTTAGCCTGCAAGTAGCTAGTGCTGTCCGGACGCCGTGCTGCGGGCCTGGCGCGGCGCGGCATACATTTCCTCGATGACGGATTCGAAGTCCTTCATCACCTGGGCCCGCTTGACCTTCATCGACGGCGTGAGGTGGCCGGATGCCTCAGTGAAGTCGGACGGCACGATCCGGAACGACTTGATGGCTTCCGCCTGGGACACGGACTGGTTCGCGTGCGTAATCAGGTCCTGGACGGCTGCCTTGACCACCGGATGCTCCGCCGCCTCGGCAACAGTGATCGAAGCCGGCAGTCCGTGGCGCTGCAGCCATCCCGGCAGGGCCTCCTCATCAACAGTGACCAGCGCACCGATGAACGGCCGGTTGTCACCGACCACCAGGACCTGGGAGACGAGGGCGTCAGCGCGGATCTGGTCTTCGAGCAGTGCCGGCACCACGTTCTTGCCGCCCGCGGTCACGATGATTTCCTTCTTCCGGCCGGTGATAGTGAGGAATCCGTCCTCGTCCATCTGCCCGACGTCGCCGGTCCGCAGCCAGCCGTCCACGAAGGTGTCCGCCGCCAGGTCGTCGCGCTTGTAGTAGCCGCGCATCACGCAGACGCCCTTGGTGAGGATCTCGCCGTCGTCCGCTATCCGTACCGCATTCCCCGGCAGGGGTGCGCCCACCGTGCCGATCCGAATCAGCGAAGGCGTGTTGACGGTAATGGGGGCGGTGGTCTCGGTCAGGCCGTAGCCTTCGAGGATCTGCAGGCCGATGCCCTGGAAAAAGTGCCCCAGCCGTTCGCCCAGCGGGCCTCCGCCGGAGACGGCGTGGGCCACCTGGCCGCCCATGGCCGCGCGGAGTTTGCCGTAGACAAGCTTGTCGAAGAGGGCGTGGCGGACTTTGAGGCCCAAGCCGACAGAACCTGCCTGCCGCGCCCGGGAGTAGGCGATGGCGGTTTCGGCTGCCTTGTGGAAGATGGCACCCTTGCCGCCGTCTTCGGCCTTGGTGAGCGCGGAGTTGTACACCTTCTCGAACACGCGCGGCACGGCGAGGATAAACGTGGGCTTGTAGCTCTGCAGGTCCGGCAGGAGGTGTTTGATGTCCGGGGTATGCGCCACGGTGACGCCGGCCGCCACCGCAAGGACGGAGATGAACCGGGCAAACACATGGGCCAGCGGCAGGAACATGATGGTCCTGGCGTTCTCGTTCACGATGCCGGACAGTGACGTGGCCAGCGCATTCTCGGAAAGCTCCACGAAGTTGCCGTGGGTCAGTTCGCAGCCTTTGGGCCTGCCCGTGGTCCCGGAGGTGTAGATGATCGTTGCGACGTCAGTCAGGGAAGCCTGGCTCCTGCGGGCTTCCAGTTCTTCATCGGTGACGGCGATGCCTCCGGCCCGGAGCTCGTCAAGCCCCGGCCCTTCAAGCTGCCAGACGTGGGCGAGGGCGGAGAGGCCTTCGGACGCGGCGGCCTGCCGGATGATGTCCTCGTGGTGCGCGGCCTCGCCAAACGCCGCAACTGCCCCTGAGTCGCCCAGGTTCCAGGCCACCTGGGAAGGGGAGGACGTTTCGTAGATCGGGACAGAGATGCCGCCCGCGAACCAGATGGCAAAGTCCACCAAGGCCCACTCGTACCGCGTGCGCGACATGATGCCGACGCGGTCGCCTGCAGCCACGCCGCTGGCGATGAGGCCCTTGGCCAGGGTCCGGACGTCGGCAAGGAAATCGGAGGCCGAAACGTCCTGCCATTGTCCGGAGCCATCCAGGCGCGAATACAGGGCAGGGTTCGAGGCCTTGGCGGCCTGCCGCAGCACCAGGTCGGTGATGTTGGTTTCCGGGGGTACGTTGACCAACGGCGGAACATTGAATTCGCGCACGATAGCTCCTTTGTTATCCATAGACCCACAGGGGGGTACTGCTAACACTAGTACGCTCTTTGCACAGGTGTCTCGTGATAAACCTACTGGCGAGTAACTTTACGGGTCGAATGCCCGTAACCGCCACCAGGGCCCCTCGGCAGCCGCGTCCTGGAGGGCCTGCGGCGCCGGAAAAGGGGCCGGGCAATAGAATGAGGAACCATGCATACACCTTCGCCCGGCGACCTGCCCGCACCCTACCGACGGCAGGCGGCCTGGCGGCGCAGGAGGACCGCCGCGCAGGACGCGCTGGCCGCAAGCCAGAACTTTCGCGAGCACCTCCGGCTGGGGCGCAAAGGCCTCGCCATCGGTGTGGACATCGGGGGTACAAAAGTCGCGGCCGGCGTAGTCGACGCCGAAGGCCGGATCCTCAGCCAGGCCAGGCGCTCCACCCCGGGAAATGACCCCCGCGCGGTGGAACAGGTGATCGTGGAACTCGTGGAAGAGCTGAGCCACGGCCACCGCATCTGGTCAGTGGGAATCGGCGCCGCCGGCTGGATGGACCTCGACGGCGGGACGGTGCTCTTCAGCCCGCACCTCGCCTGGCGCAACGAACCGCTGCGGGACAACCTCCAGCGCCTGCTGCGCCGGCCTGTCCTGCTGACGAACGACGCCGATGCCGCCGCCTGGGCGGAATGGCGCTTCGGCGCGGGCCAGGGCCAGAACAGGCTCGTCTGCATCACCCTGGGCACGGGGATCGGCGGTGCCATGGTGATGGATGGCCGGCTGGAACGCGGACGCTTTGGCGTTGCAGGCGAATTCGGCCACCAGATCATCATGCCCGGCGGCCACCGGTGCGAATGCGGCAACCGCGGCTGCTGGGAACAGTACGCCTCCGGAAATGCCCTGGGCCGGGAAGCCCGGGAACTGGCCGCCGCCAATTCCCCGGTGGCACAGGAGATCCTCAAAGCGGTGGACGGGAAGCCGGACCGGATCACCGGCGTCATCGTGACGGAACTGGCGGAGGCCGGGGATGCGACGTCGCGGGAACTGCTGGAGGACGTCGGGGAGTGGCTGGGACTTGGACTGGCCAACCTGGCTGCCGCACTGGATCCCGGCAAGTTCGTGATCGGCGGAGGCCTGTGCGATGCCGGCGAGCTGCTGGTGGCTCCGGCCCGGAAGGCTTTTGCCCGGAACCTGACCGGCCGCGGATTCCGGCCGGCAGCAGAGATCGCACTGGCAGCACTGGGGCCCAACGCCGGCCTGATCGGCGCCGCCGACCTGTCCCGGGTCAGCAGCCGGATGCACGGCTAACGGGAATTCAGCGAAGAACGGCCGCGGGGGGGGCATGCCGGGGCCGAACGCCAGACCGGGGCCGGGCGCTAAACCCGGGCGCCGTCGTCGTGCTCGTCCTTTTCCTGCGGCAGCTGCATGATCAGGTAGATTACGGACAGCACGAAGGCGGCGACAATCCCCAGGATGGCCAGCAGCGGAGCCGAACGCCAGAACATGGCGGACAGCACCAGGGCCACGGGCCCGCCGACTGCGCCCAGCCATGCCAGCATGGTCAGCGGATCGGTGCCGGCCAGGCTCGGAGGTTCCTCGGGAACGAACGGCTCGTCGTCGTCGGCCTCGTAGTCCCGGGGCCCGGTGCCTGTCTCTGCGCTGCCCTGGGTCTCGGCGTTCCCCCGGTTATGCGCAATGCCCTGGCGTTCCGATGCCGAAGGCTCAGTCGGAGCGGCGCCGGCAAGGCCCAGCGGATCGAAGTCGCGGAAGGGCCGCCGGGACGGTTCACTGCCTTCCCCGGCAGCAGCCTGGGTGTCGCGGCCCTCGAGCCGGGAGACCAGGTCGAGCCACACGGCGTCGTCCTGGTTCGCGCTTTGATCCGAGGAATTGGAGTCGGATCTGGTCATCGGCCGTCTCCTTCAGGGCTGGCGGGCGAAGCGTTCACATGACCCGGAACCACGGCGCGGATGAAGTCCGCGGTCCCGCTGAAAATCGCCTCGGCATCATTGTCCAGGGTGGCTACATGGTAGCTGTTTTCCAAGGCGCTCAGCTGGAGCGGGGCGTTGGTGAGGCCCCGGCGCAGCGCCTCGATGCTCGAATCGGACACCACGTGGTCCACAGTTGAGCGGAACACCCGCACGGGCGCTGTGATCCGCGGCAGCAGCCGCAGGGTGTCCCTGAACATCCTGTTGAGCTCGTGGGCCGCGGCCACCGGCGTGCGCGAGTAGGCGCCCTCGTCAATGTCCGGCTTCAGGATGTCATTGGCAATCGCCGGCGTGCTTTTGAGGACCAGCTTCAGGATGCCGGCGAGCGGCGCGCGGCGATCATCGATGACAAGTCCCGGATTGACCACAATTGTTCCCGCCACCGGACGCAGGGCGGCCACCCTCAGGGCCAGGGCGCCTCCCATCGAGATGCCGGCGGTGAAGACGTGGTCGCATTCGGCCTCAAGCTCCAGGTACGCCGCGTCATAAGCGGCGTGCCACTCCTGCCACCGGGTCCTCGCGAGTTCCTGCCAGCTGGTGCCGTGCCCCGGCAGAAGGGGCATCCGCACGGCCAAACCGGCATCGGCCAGCGACTGGGCCCACGCCCGGACGCCGTGCGGGCTGCCGGTGAAGCCATGGGAAACAGCAACGCCTATCGACGGGCCGTCGCCGGAAAAGGGACTGCTCAGGGGGCTGTGGTCGGCGGCGATGCTCATGATGTCTCCGAGGATACGCGGTGCGGCGCGTGCTCATGAAAAAAGCGGCTTGAAAGCTCGAAGATCAGGGGCGCGTCGTTGTCCAGCGTAGCCACGTGGCCGCTGTTGGGCAGGGGTACGACCTTAAGGTCCGCAGACCCCAGCCGCCGCCGGATCATTGCTAGGGACGACGGCGGCACCACGTCGTCCCTGGCCGACTTGAAGACGAGCACCGGGGCAGTCACGCGGGGCAGGTGGCGGCGGGCCGCGGCAAACAGCTTTTTCAGCTGGTGAACCGCGGCAAGCGGTGTCTGCGTATAGTCGCCATCGTCGGTGGTGGCTGCTGTGGGGTTGGTCTCCACAATGGGCAGCGTGGTCGGCTGCAAGTACTTCAGGATGCCGACGATCCGTATCCTGGGGTCGTAGAAGCTGAGTCCGGGGTTGACCATTGCCACACCGGCAACCTGGTGTCGGGACGCGGTGCGCAGCGCGACGGCCCCGCCCATGGAGAGGCCGGCCACGTAGCAGGTGTCAGTCCTGGCCGCGAGTTCCAGGTAGGCGGTCTCGAACGCGCCGGCCCATTCACGCCAGCCGGAACGGGCGAGCTGACGCCAGTCGGTACCGTGTCCGGGCAGCAGCGGGACGGTGACGGCGAACCCCTGCTCGGCCAAGTGCAGGGCCCACGGCATGACGCTCAGGGGACTCCCGGTGAAGCCGTGGCAAATGGCAATCCCGATCACGGCATTCCTGCCGTGGCCGGGGTAGCTGAAAGCGGCAGGCACAGTCCGTTTGCTGCTTTCTCTCATGTGCTCATCGTGTCACCATTCGGCACAAATCTCACTAGAGTAGGGTTGCATTGAAGTCCTGGCCGGGCCCGGGGGAAGGGCCGGTCAGACGCCGTCCGGAGAGGGACACCACGTGTTTTATTGGTTCATGAAGACGTTCGTTCTGGGACCGGTGCTGAAGCTTCTGTTCCGCCCATGGGTCAAGGGGCTCGACAACGTCCCGGCCGAAGGCGCCGCCATCCTGGCTTCGAACCATCTGTCGTTCTCCGATTCCATCTTTATGCCCCTGATGGTTCCGCGCCCGGTGATCTTTTTGGCGAAGTCCGAGTATTTCACGGGCAAGGGAGTCAAAGGCAGGCTGACGGCCCTCTTCTTCCGGCTGACAAACCAGTTGCCCATGGACCGGTCCGGGGGAGCGGCCTCGGCGGCCTCGCTTGGCGCCGGAATGGACGTCCTCACCCATGGCTCGCTGCTGGGCATCTATCCCGAAGGAACCAGGAGCCCCGATTCCCGGCTTTACCGCGGAAAAGTAGGCGTCGCGAAACTGGCCCTGCAGGCAAGGGTCCCGGTCATTCCCGTGGCCATGATCGGAACGGACAAAGTTCAGCCCATCGGCAAACGGATGCCGAACATCAGGCGCATCGGGATGATCTTCGGCGAACCGATGGACTTCAGCCGCTACTACGGGATGGAGGAGGACCGCGAGATCCAGCGGGCGGTGACCGACGAAATCATGTACGAACTCATGCGCCTGTCCGGACAGGAGTACGTTGACGAATACGCCGCGGTGGTCAAACTGCGGCTGGCGGGCATACCCACTGACGGCTCGGACGGCTCCGCCGGCGGCGGTCCGGCGGAGCCGGGAAAAGTGTGACGGCGGTTTGGTTCGAATGACGGTTGCGGTGCGGAAACCCGGTTTCGGGAACTAGTCTTGTAGTGTGACTGAGCTATCTGCAAAACCCGCCTCCCTGCTGACCAGTACTGCCCAGAGCGGTGCCGCCAACTATCCGGGACTGGACCGCTGGCGGGAACTTCCCGTTTCGCAGCAGCCCAGCTGGCAAGACAAAGAAGTTTTTGACGCGTCGGTGAAGGAACTGTCCGTCCTGCCGCCGCTGGTGTTCGCCGGCGAAGTGGACATCCTGCGCGAACGGCTCGCCGCCGCCGCCCAGGGAAAGGCCTTCCTGCTCCAGGGCGGTGACTGTGCGGAGACGTTTGAGGCGGCAACCGCGGACAAGATCAGCGCCAGGGTCAAGACCATCCTGCAGATGGCCGTCGTCCTGACTTATGGTGCTGCCATGCCGGTCATCAAGATGGGCCGCATGGCCGGCCAGTTCGCCAAGCCGCGCTCCTCCAACGACGAAACGCGCGACGGCGTGACGCTCCCGGCCTACCGCGGCGACATCGTGAACGGCTACGACTTCACCCCCGAGTCCCGCGGCCACGACGCCGGCCGGATGCTGAAGGCCTACCACACGTCCGCTTCCACGCTGAACCTTATCCGTGCCTTCACCCAGGGCGGTTTCGCCGACCTCCGGCTGGTGCACCACTGGAACAAGGGCTTTACCGAGAACCCGGCGCATGCCCGCTACGAGTCGCTTGCCCGCGACATTGACCGTGCCATCCAGTTCATGGCTTCCTGCGGGGCCGACTTCGAAGCCTTGAAGCGCGTGGAGTTCTTCGCGAGCCACGAGGCGCTGCTGCTCGACTACGAGCGCGCGCTGACCCGCATCGATTCCCGCACCGGGCTGCCGTACGACACCTCGGCACATTTCCTCTGGATCGGCGAACGCACCCGCGAGCTGGATCACGCCCACGTCGATTTCCTGTCACGGGTCCGCAACCCTATTGGCGTGAAGCTGGGACCCTCGACGTCAGGCGACGACGCGCTGCGGCTTATCGACAGGCTGGATCCGGACCGCGAGCCCGGCCGCCTGACCTTCATCACCAGGATGGGCGCAGGCAACATCCGCGAGAAGCTGCCCGCCATCGTTGAGAAGGTCACGGCTTCCGGCGCCCAGGTTCTTTGGGTTACCGACCCCATGCACGGGAACACGGTCACTTCGCCCAACGGCTACAAGACGCGCAACTTCGACGACGTCATCGACGAAGTGCGTGGCTTCTTCGAAGTCCACCACTCTCTGGGAACCGTTCCGGGCGGCCTGCACGTCGAGATGACGGGTGATGACGTCGCGGAATGCCTTGGCGGCGCCGACCCGATCGACCAGGAAGCCTTCCTTGACCGCTACGAGTCGGTCTGTGATCCCCGTCTGAACCACATGCAGTCGCTCGAAATGGCCTTCCTCGTCGCAGGGGCACTTGCCAAGCGCTGACCCGGTCCACTGACAGAAAAGATCAACAGAAAAGCTCCGCCCGGCTGGATCAGCCGGGCGGAGCTTTTCTGGCCGGGCGGAGCTTTTCGATGGCGGCCGTTTCAAAGGCCGCATATTCCTAAAGGGGCCTCGTATTCCTGGACGACAGTTTCCTGAACGACGGTTTCCTAGACGACGGTGAGGGTGATGACGGAACCTTCAGGCACCTGGGTGTTTACCGGGTCCTGGTCCCGGACCGTTCCAAAGAAGCCGCCAAGGACGTTGTTGACCCGGACCTCGAAGCCAAGCTTCTCCAGCGCTTTGCGGGCATCGTCCGCCTGCTTGCCGATATAGCTCGGCACGTTCACGAGCTTGGGTCCCTTGGACACCGTGAGGGTGACAGATTCGCCCCGCGTAAGCGTCCCGGACGACGGCTCCTGGGCCACGACCGCACCCTTGGGGACCTTCTTGTCGTTGACAGTTTCCGGTGAGATCACGGCCTTGAGGCCTGCGGCCTCAAGCGCCTTGACCGCCGCCCCCTGTTCCTGCCCGCGAACGTCCGGAACCGGAATCGGTTCAGGTCCCTTGGAGACAGTAAGGCCGACTGGCGTGCCGCGCCTGGCGGCGGTGCCCGCCGGCGGATCCTGCGCGAGCACCGTACCTGCCGGCTCGGTTTCGCTGAACGTCTCGATGACGGGGCCCAGGGCCATCTCGGCGCCGTTGAGTTCGTTCTTCGCTTCATCCAGCATCAGGCCGCTTAGGGACGGCAAAGGAAATAGCTGTGGACCCTTGGAAACAAACAGCGATACCGGCTGGAACTTGCGGATCTCGCGCCCCGCTTCAGGTTCGGTGCCCACCACCAGGCCGGCCTGGATGTCGTCATCGAAAACGTCCTTCGTGCTGGATTGGAACCCCGCGGTGGCAAGCAGCTGCTGTGCCTCGGCCACCGTCTTGTTGGCCACCCTTGGAATGGTCCCGGGGGAGCCGGGGCCCATGCCGAAGAACCAGCCCGCACCCGTGGCAAGCAGCGCCGCGATCACCAGGACGATGATCCAGAGTAGGCCGCGGCGGCGGGAGTTCCCTTCACGCAGCGAGCGGACGGGTGTTGAGGCTGCCTTGGACTGTGCCCTGGCGGCATCGCGGTCCTGTTTGCGCTGCGCCCTTTTACTCAAGGGAACTGCGTCGTCGTCATCCCCGTCGCCGAAAGCGGCATCCGGTTCCGGCGGGGGTGCCAGGGCTCCGAACTGCCCGGGGCGCCGCGGTGAGGCCGAGAGGACCGTAGTGGGATTGCTTTCCCTGGAGATGACCTCCGTCGGATGCTGTCCGGCAGGATTCAGGATCTCCGTTTGTTCCTGCCCGGCAGGGGTCGGCGGCCCGAAAGGCGGGGAGGCGGGCGGCTGCGCGGGTGGGCGCAGTCCGGCCGGGGAATGGGCGACGGCGGCAATCGCCGCGGGGGGCTGGAGATCCAGTTCGGGGTCGGTCAGGTTGGTGCGGATGTGCCTGAGCTCCGAAAGGAGGGCATTGCCGTCAACGGGACGCTGCTCCGGGTCCCGGGCGGTGCACCACTGCACCAGTTCATCAACTTCCGCAGCAAGCCCGGGCACCTCGGCCGAAGGGGCTTCCACGGCGGAATTCACATGCTGATAGGCCACCTGGATGGGGACTTCGCCGTCGAAAGGCTGCTTGCCGGTGATCATCTCATACAGCATGATGCCTACCGAGTAGATATCACTGCGTGCATCCGCCTGCCTGCCGAGCACCAGTTCAGGTGACAGGTAGGCCACCGTGCCGATCAGTGCGCCGGTGCTCGTTGACGTGGTGACAGCCCGCGCCAGGCCGAAGTCACCCACCTTGATCCGTCCGTCGTCGGCGATCAGGACGTTCTCAGGCTTGATGTCCCGGTGGATCAGGCCGGCGGCGTGTGCCGCGCCCAGCCCTTCGACCACGGGGTCGATCAACGCCAGGGCAAGCCGGGGGGACAACGCCCCCTTCTCCTTGAGAACGTCCCGCAGGGTGTGGCCCTTGATGTATTCCATCACCAGATAGGCTGTGTGCCCGTCGATGCCCTGGTCCAGGACGCCTACGACATGCGGGTGGGACAGCCTGGCCGCGGCCTTGGCTTCCCGGCCCAGCCTGTCCAGGAAGTGTTCGTCATTGGCGAGGTGCGGGTGGAGGACCTTGAGTGCCACCTCACGTTCGAGCCGCTGATCCGTTGCCAAGTAGACGGTGGACATTCCGCCGCGCGCCAGCCTGGACTGGACCAGGTACCGGTTGTCCACCAGGGTTCCAACAAGGGAGTCCGACACTTTTTCCTGCACCCTACGATCCTAAGTGCTACACGGAAACGGGTCCGAATCGACATGCAATCCGGACCCGTATCGTTACCCTTGCGCTGCGCGCATCGGCACCCTCACCTCCACCGTACAGCGGGACCTCCACCGTACAGCGGGCGAGGCGACGGCTTTAGCCGAAATTCTTCTTGTGCGCCTTGATAGCAGCTACATACGCCTTGGTGTCGTCGAACATGCCGTTTTTGCTGACGGAGTACTGGCCCTGGTAGTAGCCGGCGATGGCGTGGTCCAGGTCCTTGCTGGTGTTGATCAGCTGGCGGATGATGGCCACACCGGCCGTTGCATTGTCATAGGGATCGAGCAGGTTCAGCTTGCGTCCCACAAGGTCCGAAGCCCATTCGCCCGACGTGGGGATCACCTGCATGGTGCCGATGGCATTCGCCGGCGAGACGGCCCGCTGGTCGAAGCCGGACTCCTGGTAGGCGAAAGCCAGCGCGAGGGAGGGATCGACACCCATCCGCCGCGCCGTGTCCGCGACGATCGACTTCATCTGTTCCCTGCTGGGCACTGGCGACGCGTTGAGGAGGGCCTTGTTCTGGTTGGCAGAGGACACCACTGCTGAGGGGTACGTGAAGCCGAGGAACGAGCTGGGCACCAGGGGAGTGACGCTGGCGGCCGGCTGGATCGAGCCTCCCGGGATCGCCAGCTTGTTCCCGGGGTAGATCACGCTGGTCATGCTCAGCTTGTTCGCCGACAGGATGTCCGACAGCTTGACCCCGTGCTTTGCGGCGATGCCGGACAAGGTGTCGCCTGCCTTGACCGTGTACGAGCCCGAACCGGTGTTTGCGGTCGCAGCAGGTGCCGGCGAGGGCGCTGACGCCGGCGCCGGAGCGGAGGCCTGCCCGCCGCCGATCTTGATTTTCTGGCCGGGATAGATGATGGAGCTCATGTTGAGCCCGTTCCAGCCCAGTACCTCGGAGAGCTTGACGCCGTGCCGTGCTGCAATGGCGCCAAGCGTGTCACCGGCCTTGACCGTGTAGGTGCTGCCCCCGGAGTTGGAGGGGGCAGGAGCCTCTTGCTTGGCTGCAGGGGCGGAAGGTGCCGCGGCAGAGCCGGTCAGCTTGATCTTCTGTCCGGGGTAGATGACGGTATTCGGCTGCAGGTTGTTCAGCTTCAGGACCGTGTTGGTGTCGAGGCCGAAGCGGCGCGCGATGCCGCTGATGGTGTCGCCGCGCGCAATGGTGTACTCGGCCGGAGCGGCGGGCTGGGCCGGGCGGAAGGAGCTGGGGAGGGCGGTGGAGACCGATCCGGCAGGAATGACACCGGACCTCAGCGACGCTTCCTGGGCCTGCATTGCAGCGGCAAGGGTGGCCGGCAGCGTCCGCGGGCGGCTTTCTGCCGCGGCAGGCTCAGCGATGGCCAAGGAGGACAGGACGACTGCCGGAAGGGCGGCGGTTGTGGCCGCAATCAAGGGCAGGCTCGGCCTGGGGTGCTGCTTAGGCGATCGGGGCGTCGTCATGGGAGTGATCCTCTTCTCAGCGGCGAATGCTGTCGGTCAAGCCGTTGTTACGTCTGGTACTAGTGTTACTAAAGTTGGTGCTGGTGCAAATGTGATCTATGTGAATCTCTCACGATTTGCGGAATAGCACAAGAAATGTTCGGGAATGTAGAAATGCCTTCTTTCGGAGTGTCGATTGACGGTTTCCTGACGCAGCATGGTGCTGACTAGGCGCAATAGCGCCCGCCGTGGCAATCTTGATCCGTGAGTAATGTAGAGAGCCTCGTTGGCGAATGGCTGCCGCTGCCCGACGTCGCAGAAATGATGAACGTTTCCATCACCAAAGTCCACGGGCTGCTGGACGAAAAGGCCCTGGTTGCCCTCCGGGTAGGCGACCGTCGAATCAGGTCGGTGCCCGCCGACTTTATGCAGGACGGCCATCCGGTAGAGAGCCTGAAAGGGACCATCGTGGTCCTGGCCGATGCGGGCTACTCGGATGAGGAATTGATTTCGTGGCTTTTCACCCCGGACGAATCACTGCGGGGCCGCCCGATCGACGCACTGCGCGAGGGCCGGAAGACGGAGATCCGCCGCAGGGCACAATCCCTCGCCTGGTAGTACTTTGCAGGCTTAGGACTTGCGGGATTCCCCGGTAGTCCATTCCCTTTGCAAGCGCCGGGCCGCGCCGCCGGACTCAGGCGGCGCGGCTGACGGTTGCCTCGGCCAATTTCCGCAAGGCCGTCTTGGGAAGATCTTCCAGTGGCAGCAGGTCAAGTTCGGTGAACGCGGCGCGGCCGAACTCTTCAATCAGGACTTCGGTGGCCTGGAGTGCGCCGCAATCCACAATGATGCGCCGGATCTCTTCCACGTCGGCGTCGGACAGATCAGGGCTTCCGAGTTTAGCGTCAAGGAACTGCGATTCGTCCGGCGGCGCCTGGTCGAGGGCGAACGCCACCAGGACCGTCCGCTTTCCTTCCTTAAGGTCGTCGCCCGCGGGCTTTCCGGTGGCCACCGGATCTCCGAAGACTCCAAGCACGTCGTCCCGGAGCTGGAAGGCTTCGCCGAGCGGCAGGGCAAAAGCGGAATAACCCCGGAGCAGTTCATCTGAAGCTCCTGCCAGGGCGCCGCCCAGGGCAAGCGGGTGCTCGGTGGAATACTTCGCCGACTTGAACCTGATGATCGACTGGGCCCGGCTTACTGCCCCCGCACGGTCACGCATCGGCCCCGCCACTTCTTCGAGGATGTCAAGGTACTGGCCTGCCATTACTTCGGCCCGCATCAGGTTGAAGATCAGCCGCGCCTGGCTTCCCGACGCCGCCGCCTGGCCGATGTCGGTGAACGTTTCCTCGCTGAAGGAGAGGCACAGGTCGCCGGTGAGGATGGCGGCCGCATGGCCGAAGCGCTCACTGTCCAGCGCCCAGCCCTGGTCTTCATGCAGCTGGCTGAACCGGCGGTGCACGCTGGGGCCGCCGCGCCGTGTATCGGAACGGTCGATGATGTCGTCGTGGATCAGTGCCGCGGCCTGGAAAAGCTCCAGTGCCGATCCGGCGGTCACCACCTCAGCGGCTGCGGCCTCGCCGCCGGCGCCGCGCCAGCCCCAGTAGCACATCAGTGCCCGCAGCCGTTTGCCGCCCGTGACCAAGTTGGAGATGGAGCCCATCAGCGGATCGATGTCCTGGGAAATGGCGGACATGACGGACTGGCGGGTAGCCAGGAAGTCATTGAGCCTGCCGGCGACGGCGGCGACGAAGGCCGTCTGTTCCAGGCGCAGCTGCTCTGCGACCGTCACTTCGCAGACTCAGCTGCGACGTTGGCTCCGATAGTGAAGGTGGAGACGCCGCCGGCTTCCACCACCGCTATGTTCACTGTCTCGTTATCGCCGCGGAGGAAGTCCTTTGACGCAACGCCGCCCACGTTGTCCCCGGGTACTACCTTGAAGCCCTGGGCCTCCAGCTGTTTTGTGTAGAAGTCGACGACGGCGGCGGCCGGGGAGGTGATGCTTCCCACCATTGCTGCGGTCGCCGGAGTGGACGTCTTGTCAAAACTGCTTGAAACCACCTTGGCCCCCGGCATGACGGGCAGCAGCTTTTCCGGGAAGCCGGGAACGAGTGCCCCGACGGTCGCCGTGGTTCCGGGCGAAGCCGAAGGGCTGGCCGGTGCGGTGGTGGACGGCTGCCCGGAGGATGCCTGCCCGGATGCGGAAGCCTGCTCAGTGGCGGAAGCTGAAGCGCTTGCGGTCCCGGAAGCCGTGGGGCCGGGAGCGGACGGGGTGCATGCCGCCAGGGCCAGCACGGCGCCAGCCACGATTGCAGCGCAGCCCGCAGGCTTGAGCTTTCCAATTACCTTCACAGGGACAGTCCTCCTGGTGTTGATGCCGGATTCAGCCTCCAGTTTAGTCAGTACCGCGGCATAGGATTGAAGGCGTGGGGTCGGAACAGGATAAACAGCAGCTCGAAGCGACCCTCAGGGAGCTCCGCCGAAGCAGCATCATGCATGTGGACATGGACGCTTTTTTCGTCTCCGTTGAGCTCCGGAGCCGGCCCGGGCTTCGTGGCAAGCCTGTGATCGTGGGCTACCCTGCCGACCGTTCGGTGGTGCTGTCCGCTTCCTACGAGGCCCGGAAATTCGGGGTCAAGTCCGCCATGCCCATGGCGATTGCGGCGCGGATGTGCCCCTCGGCAGTGATAATCGAACCCCGGCACAAGCTCTACTACGAAGTTTCCGCCCAGCTGATGGCCATCTTCGGTTCGATCACGGACCTGGTGGAACCGCTGAGCGTTGACGAGGCCTTCCTTGACGTCGGCGGAGCCATCCGGCGGCTCGGAAGTCCGGAGGAGATCGGCGGGATCATCCGCCGGCGCGTGCGGGACGAACTCGGCATTACCGCCTCCGTCGGCATCGCTGCGAGCAAGTTTGTGGCCAAGATAGCCTCCACCCGCTGCAAGCCGGACGGCCTCCTGCTGATCGGTCCGGATGAGACTGTGCCCTATCTGCACAGCCTTCCGGTCAACGCACTGTGGGGCGTGGGGGCCAAGACTGGCGAGGTCCTGGCCCGGATGGGCATCCGGACGGTCGCGGATGTTGCCGCGACGCCGCTTTCCTCGCTCAAGAAGTTGCTTGGTGCGTCGGGGGAGCACGTCTACAGGCTGTCCTGGGGGATTGATCCACGGCCGGTGACTCCGGTCCGCGTTGAGAAAAGCATTGGGGCCGAGGAAACATTCGCGGTGGATACGGCAGACGACGCGTTACTCCACCGGGAGCTCCTGCGTCTTTCCCACCGGACGGCGGAGCGGCTACGCAGCGCCGGGCTGGTTACCAGGACTGTCTCCCTCAAACTCCGTTACACCGACTTCTCGACCATCACCCGCAGCAGGACCGTGCATGCGCCGGTCGACAGTGCACAGCTTATCTACGGCGTTGCCGTCCAGCTTCTCGAATCGCTGGGGCCGCGTGCCATGACGGTGCGGCTTGTTGGCGTCCGGGCCGAACAACTTGAGGATGCGGCCCAGACCTCGCTGCAGCTGAGCCTGGACCGCCGCGACGATAACTGGCGGGCTGCTGAACAAGCCCTGGACAGGGTGGCGGAGAAATTTGGCTCGAAGTCGGTGCTCCCGGCCAGGCTGCTGGACCCGCACCAGGACGCCGACTGACGGCTCTTGGAATGGCTGCGTTTCTGCCCTGCCGGGCGGCGCCGGAGTGTCTTTCAGAACAGGGCGCAACAAACTATCCTTAGATATACATAGATTTCGAACGTCTGGGCATGCTTCAAAGCAAGCACTGAAATGGCAGCTGGATCAGCCCGTCGTCTGAATGCGTGGTACCACGATTCTCCGATATTCGGAGGACGGGAACCTCCCACGCATGCCGGACGTTAGGGGATTGAGAACAGAGGCCACGGCAGGTCAGGACGTTGGCCGACTTAAGGAGGTCGTGATGCCGCTCTCGGAGCACGAACAGAAGTTGCTTGAGCAGTTGGAGAAGCAGCTGCACGAGGACGATCCTAAGTTTGCCAATTCCATGGGATCGGACCCGGGCCGCAACTGGTCCACGCGCCACATCGTTATCGGCGTGCTGGCCACGTTGGCCGGTGTCCTCCTCCTGCTGGTGGGAGTGTCCCTTCAGAGCATTTTCGTCGGGGTTCTTGGCTTTATCGTCATGGGAGCCGGAGTATATTTCGCGACTATGCGCAGCTCGGCGGCCGGCGGCAGGAAAACCGGCAAGCGCAGTTCATTCATGAGCGGCCTGGAAGAGCGCTGGGACGAACGCCGCCGCGGCGAACCGTAACAGCCGCACGCTAACGCTCCACTTTGCACCACCTGCCCTGGGCAGGCCTGCACGAAGACCCGCTGCCGGCGGGTCTTTTTGCGTTTAAAACCCCGACATTCCGGGCCCGCGACAGCACGGCGGTCCGCCCGCCCGGCGTCGTACTTTTTCTGCTGGCCGCCGGGGCCCCACCTGCCGCGAAAACTCCTCCACTTTCCACCACCGGGCCGGATCCGCGCATTTCCGCGGGACTGTTCGTCCAATCCCGGGAGGAATAGCCCGTGTCGCGTTGACTGTGGAGCGATGTGGAGTAAAGTGGAGCGAGTAAGAGGGTAGTGGCAGCACAGGGGACGTGCAGCTCCTGACGACAGACAGGCGGGTGGCCATGTTTCTTGGCACTCACTCGCCGCGTTTGGACGAAAAGGGGCGGATCATCCTCCCAGCGAAGTTCCGTGAGGAACTTGCCAGCGGCTTGGTACTCACAAGGGGCCAGGAACGCTGCATCTACGTCTTCAGTGAGCGGGAATTCGAAAGGATTCACGAGCAAATGCGGGAGGCGCCCATTTCCTCCAAGCAGACTCGTGACTACATCCGGGTTTTCCTCTCTGGAGCCTCGGACGAGGTACCTGACAAGCAGGGGCGCGTGACTATTCCTCCCGCACTCCGGGCTTACGCAGGTCTCGGCAGGGAACTCGCCGTCATCGGCGCCGGTTCCCGGGCGGAGATCTGGGATGCCCAGGCCTGGAATGAGTACCTGGCAGAGAAGGAAACCTCCTTCTCTGAAACCGACGACGCCATCCCGGGAATCTTCTGAATCCCGGAGGCGACGGCGGAAGGGCTTCTTGAACGAGATCTCCAGCCGCCCATCCGAACGTTTTCCTGACTCACTTCCCCGGAGCCAGGCGGACGCCCGGATAGGCGCGGATGGGGATCTGGCTCAAGAAGCGCACCGAGGACCACCGTTGCCTACCGAGGCACAAACAGGCACGAAAGGACGAAGGTATGAGCGATCCCAACCAGCCAAAACCCACGTCCGAACGCCATGTACCGGTTCTCAAGGACCGGTGCATCAATTTGTTGGCCCCGGGTATTGAGGCAGCCCGCCGCCGCGGCGAGACCCCGGTGGTCATCGACTCCACCCTCGGCATGGGCGGCCATTCCGAAGCGCTGCTCCAGCGTTTTCCGGACCTCCACCTGATCGGCATCGACCGCGACGAAGAAGCGCTCGCCCTCGCCGGCGAGCGTCTGAAGCCGTTCGAGGACCGGACGGACCTGGTCCATGCTGTCTACGACGAGATCCCCGACGTCCTCGAGGACCTTGGCGTAACGGAGGTGCACGGCGTCCTCATGGACCTCGGGGTTTCCTCCCTGCAGCTCGACGAGCGCGACCGCGGGTTCGCCTACTCCTTCGATGCACCCCTGGACATGCGGATGGACACCAGCCGGGGTCAAACGGCCGCGGATGTTGTGAACAACTACAGCGAAGAAGACCTGGTCCGCATTATCCGCAAATGGGGCGAGGAGAAGTTCGCCGGCAGAATCGCCAACCGCATCGTGGCCGCGCGCGAAGCCAGGCCGTTCACCACCACGGGTGAACTGGTGGACACGATCCGGGCCGTGGTTCCGGCCGGGGCTGCCAAGACCGGCGGGCATCCGGCCAAGCGGACGTTCCAGGCCCTCCGGATCGAAGTCAACGAGGAACTCGACGTCCTGGAACGCGCGGTGCCGGCTGCGGTGGATGCCTTGGCCATGGGTGGCCGCGTTGTGGTGATGTCCTATCACTCGCTGGAAGACAAGATCGTCAAGAAGGTCTTCCAGGCAGGCTCGAAGTCCTCCGCGCCGCTGGGCTTCCCGGTGGAACTGGAAGAACACAAACCCGATCTCAAGACCCTGACCAAAGGCACTGAGGTGCCTACTGCCGATGAAATCGCCGAAAACCCACGCGCAGCGTCCGCCCGGTTGCGCGCAGTCGAACGAATCAGAGCCAGGAGGGCCGCATGAGCACCGCCGCTGCCAAGAACTTCCCAGTCGTGTCCGGCACGGCAGCCCGTGCCTTGACGGGGCTCAAGCCGTCCGGCGGTTCGGAGCGGAAGCTGCGGACCCCGCTGTCGGTGGTCCGCTCCACTCCCCGCAAGCGCAGGGCTCCCTTCGTGGTGCTCTGCTTCGCCATGCTGGCCCTCGCGCTGATGGCCGTCCTGGTCCTGAATATTTCGGTTTCCACGGCCCAGTACCAGCTGGTTCAGCTGCGCAGCGACCAGTCCACGCTGACGAAGCAGAACCAAGATCTGACGCAGCAGGTCCAAAACTATGATGCTCCGCAGAACCTGGCCGCCAAGGCCATGGAGCTGGGCATGGTGGCTTCCACCGGCAAGGGCCAGATCGATTTGTCCACCTTGACGGTCAGCGGCACCCCGAAGCCGGCAGTCAAGGGTGACAAGCCCGGTGCTGTCATCGCGGCACCGGCCGTTGCCGGACAGTTGACGGTGGTTCCCCCCGCCACCACCAAGGAACCGCTGGCCGTCCGTAAGCCCGCCGAAGCCGCAGCGGCACCTGCTGCAGCAGCACCGGCGCCGGCCGCGGCTGCTCCGAAGCCGGCGGTGGATCTGCACGGAGGATCCGTTCCGGCGCCGAAGCAAAAGACGCCGGGACAGTAATCGGCAGGACTGACCACCAGATCGCAAGCAGCAAGGACTCACCGTGGCGCAGAGCACCGGCAAGAAGACGACCGCAAAAGTGCCGAACGCCACAAGAAGGCTCCGCCTGGGTCTGGGCATGATGCTGGCTTTGCTGCTGGTGGTCGGCGGCAAGCTGTTTATGGTCCAGGGGCTGGATATCGGCGGCATGGCCGAGGCTGCGCTGAACAACCGCCTGACCCCGATTGAGCTTCCTGCCGAGCGCGGCAGCATCCTGGATTCGGACGGGACGGTGCTGGCCAACAGTGTCATCCGCTACAACGTGGTGGTGGATCAGCGCGTCAACACCAAGACGGAATCGTTCAGGCGGCTGGACACCGTCGGGGACAAGGAAGAGCTTGTCACGGTTTCGAGGGACAAAGGCATCGAGGAGCTCGCCGCGTTGCTGGGACAGGACTTCGAGGACGTCAAGGACGCCCTGACGGGGGAGAAGCCCTACTACATCGTGGCGAAGGACCTCAAACCGGACATGGAGGACCGGATCTCCAAACTGCAGATTCCGGGAATAGTCACCGTCGGCACCAGCAAGCGCGTTTACCCCAACGGCTCGGTGGCGGGCGGGATTGTCGGCTTCCTGCAGGACGGGACCACCGGCCAGGCAGGGTTGGAACAGACCCAGGATGAGGTCCTGAGGGGCACCCCGGGCAAGCGGGTCTTCGAAATCGGTGCCGACGGCCTGCGCATCCCCGTAGGCGTGGACGAACTGACCCCCGCAGTGGATGGCAAGGACATCCGGCTGACCCTCAACTCCGACCTCCAGTATTTCGCCCAGCAGGCCATCCAGAGCCAGGCGGACAAGCTGAGCGCCGAGTGGGGCGTCATCATCGTCCAGGACATCAAAACCGGCAACATCATCGCTATGGCGGACACCAACGCCCCGGACCCCAACGATCCCGGCAAAGTGGACGCCAAGGACCGCGGCGTACGTTCCGTAACGGCAGCCTACGAGCCGGGTTCCGTGGAGAAAATGATCACCGCCGCCGCCGTCATCCAGGAAGGCAAATCCAGCCCGCTGGACAAGTTCACCATCCCGCCGTCCTACGTGGTGGACGGCCAGGTCTTTACGGATTCCTTCGACCACGGAACCGAAGAACGGACCCTGGCCGGGATCCTGGGCTGGTCCATGAACACCGGAACCGTAATGGCCGGCCAGCGCCTCAGCAAGGACCAGCGCCACGACTGGCTGGAGAAGTTCGGCATTGGCGAAGCCCCGGACATCGGGCTGCCGGCTGAAGCAAGCGGAATCCTCACGCCGGCCGATCAGTGGGACGGCCGCCAGGAGTACACGGTGCTCTTCGGGCAGGGCGTTTCGCAATCCACCCTGCAGACTGTCCGCGCCTATCAGTCGATTGCCAACGACGGTGTGATGCTCCAGCCGCGCCTGATCGACAGCTACATCAGCCCGGACGGGACCGAAGAAAAGGTTCCGGCGAAGGAAAACCGGCAGGTTGTCTCAAAGGAGACCGCCCAGCAGGTGCAGGACATCCTCGAGAGCGCCGTGACCGAAGGCCAGATCAAGGACGCCGCCATTGACGGCTACCGGGTCGGAGCCAAGACCGGAACGTCCGAATCACCCTGCGACGACGGCAAGTCGGGGTACTGCGGGTACACGGCGTCCATGGTGGGAATGGCGCCGATGGACGATCCGCGGTTTATTGTGGAAGTTGTCCTGCAGCGTCCCAAAGGCAGCATCTACGGAATCACCAATGGTCCGGTGTTCCGTTCCGTGATGAGCCAGACCCTGCGGACATACAACGTCCCGCCGTCAACGGGCGAGCCGGTCAGGCTGCCCCAGTACGCCAAGTAGCACGTCCACAACACCGAACGCAGCAGGGAAGCTACCTCTACGCCCGGTGTGATCCACTAGCGCCAACGGAGATCCACTTGTCAGAGCACTATGCCCCCGGCAGTACAGACGCAGCAAACGCCGCGGTTTCCGGTACCGGGTTCCGGCCGACTGCCGTTGCCGCGGTGCCGCTCAGCACCATCGGCGAGGCGGTCGGCGTCGTAATTCCCGCGGCATCCGGTGCCGTCGCCGTCACCGGGATTTCACTCAATTCACGGACCGTCCAGCCAGGCGACCTCTACGTCGCCCTGCCGGGTGCCGCACGGCACGGCGCTGACTTCGTGCCGCAGGCGGTCGCCGCAGGGGCTGTTGCGGTGCTGACCGACGACGACGGCGCCAGGCTCCTTGCGCTGTCCGCCGACAGTGCCGTGCCCGTGCTGGTGATTGACGAGCCCCGCAGTGTTGTGGGCGGACTCGCCGCGCTGATCTACCGGAGCCGGCCGGACGAGGGTGCAGCTCCCGCGCTGTTCGGCGTCACCGGCACGAACGGCAAGACGACCACCACCTACTTCATCAACGCGCTCCTGCAGGCATTGGGCCGCCGGACCGGACTGATCGGAACAATCGAGATCGTGGCCGGCGGTGATCCGATTCCCAGCCTGCTGACAACGCCCGAATCGACCGACATCCACGCACTGCTGGCACTGATGCGCGAACGCGGCCTGGATGCCGCCTCCATGGAGGTTTCCTCGCACGCCGTATCGTTCCACCGTGTGGACGGCGTGCAGTTTGATGTTGCCGGGTTCACCAACCTGACGCAGGATCATCTGGACCTGCACGGCACCATGGACGAATATTTCCAGACCAAGGCGGAGCTCTTTACTCCACCGCGGGCCAAATCAGCGGTGGTCACGGTCGACGACTTTTGGGGCCGGCGCCTCGCTGCCGGCGTCGACATTCCTGTTACCACCTTGGCGACAGCTGCAAGCAATGACACGGGCAGTGACCCAGGCAATGTTCCGGGCGCTTCCGGAGCGGACTGGACCGTCACGTCCCCCGCCCCGCGGGGCCTTGGCACGGAATTCCGGCTGCTGCACCGCGACGGCACCGAACTGTGCATCCACACGGGTCTTCCCGGAAGCTTCAACGTGTCCAATGCCGCCCTGGCGACCATCATGGTGCTGGCGAGCGGAGTGGACGCGGCAACGCTGCAGTCTGCCCTTGACGCGGCAGACCCGTTCACCGTCGCCGTACCGGGGCGGATGCAGCTGGTCTCCACGGCGCCGGCCGCCGTCGTCGACTTTGCGCACAACCCCGATGCCCTCCAGCGGGCGCTGGAAGCGGTGCGTTCACCCGAGCCGGGCTCGAGGGTGATCGTGGTGTTCGGTGCGACAGGGCAGAGGGATCAGGGCAAACGGCCGGCCATGGGTGCCATTGCCGCGCGCCTGGCAGACGTGGTCATTATCAGCGACGACGACCCCCATGACGAGGACGCCGCTGCCATCCGCGCCGACGTCCTGGCCGGCGCACGCGAGGCCAAGGAAACCGGCGGCCTCGGCTGCGAGATCCTGGAGTCGTACCCGCGCGACGCAGCCATCCGGCAGGCTGTGGACATGGCAAACCCGCAGGACACGATCCTGGTTGCCGGGCGCGGCCACGAGGTGTGGCAGGAAGTCAAAGGCGTCAACCTGGCGCTTGATGACAGGGTGGAGCTCCGCGAGGCCTTGACAGCACGCGGATTCACCGTTCTGACTGAGCAGCGGATAGAGTCCTAGACCGAGATGATTGCATTTACTGCGGCGGAAATTGCCGAAATTACTAATGGCCGCCTTGCCGCCGATCCGACCATTACCCCCTCGGCGGTGGTCACGGATTCCCGGGAGGCCACGGAGGGGTCCCTCTACGTGGCCAAGCCCGGCGAAACCGCTGACGGCCACGACTTCATCGGCTCCGCCTTCGAACGGGGTGCCGTCCTGGCCCTGGTGGAACGTGATGTCCCGAACGGCTCCGGCCTTCCCCATCCCGTCATCGTGGTGGAGGACGCCGTGCTCGCCATGGGTGCCCTGGCAGCGGAATCCGTGCGCCGCATCCGCGCCCGCCGGGAGGCCGAGGGCTCGGACCTGACGGTGATCGGCATCACCGGCTCCGCCGGCAAAACCACCACCAAGGACCTGCTCGCCGGTATCCTCTCCACCGAAGGCAGCACCATCTCTCCCCAAGGCTCCTACAACGGTGAAGTGGGCGTACCGCTGACCGTTTTTAAGGCAGGCTTCGACACCCGCTACCTGGTGATCGAGATGGGTGCCACCGGAATCGGCCACATCCGCTACCTCGCGGACATGGTCCGGCCCACGATCGGAGTGGTCCTGGGGATCGGAACGGCCCATGCCGGTGAATTCGGCGGGGTTGACAACATCGCCGTAGCGAAGGGGGAGCTGCTTGAAGCACTCCCTGACAACGGAACAGCCGTGATCAATCTCGATGACGGCCGCGTAGCCGCGATGCGGAGCAGGACAACGGCCAACATCCTCGGCTTCTCCGCACAGGCTGCGGACGACGGCGCGGCGGCCGATGTACTCGCCGTCAACGTGGAAACCAATCCGGCCGGCAACCCCGAGTTTGAGCTCTTCCTTCCCGGCGGGACCACGGGACACCGGGTCAGCAGCCAGCTCATCGGTGCCCACCACGTGGCCAACCTCCTGGCAGCAGCCGCAGCCGCACACGCCGCGGGAGTGCCCGGTGAACGGATCGCCGCGTCGCTCAGCGCGCAAACTGCCGCCAGCCGCTGGCGGATGGAGCGCACCGAACGGCCGGACGGCGTGACGGTCATCAACGACGCCTACAACGCCAACCCTGAATCAATGCGCGCAGCGCTGCGGACGCTGGCTGACCTCGGCCGCGGCCGCCGCACCTGGGCCGTCCTTGGCGCCATGCTGGAGCTCGGTCCCGATTCCATCCGCGAGCACACCGCCGTCGGCACCCAGGTGGTGCGCCTCAACATTTCCCGCCTGGTGGTGGTCGGCCGCGAGGCCCGTTCGCTTTATGTGTCCGCCATCCAGGAAGGCTCCTGGGGGGAGGAATGCGTCTTCACGGAGACAGCGGAAGAAGCCTACGACCTCCTCCAAAACGAGCTGGAACCCGGCGACCTGGTGCTGTTCAAGTCCTCCAACAGCGTGGGACTGAGGCACTTAGGGGATCGGATAGCATTACCCCCACAAACCGGAGCAAGCGCCAATGAAGGGAGCGAGTCGCTGTGATTGCACTGCTGATCGGCGCTGGCCTGGCCCTGCTGTTTGCATTGGTGGGAACCCCGTTGTTCATCCGTTTGCTTGTACGGAAGAGCTACGGCCAGTTCATCCGGGATGACGGCCCCACGTCCCACCACACGAAGCGCGGCACGCCGACCATGGGCGGCACCGTGGTGGTTTTCGCGGTGCTGATGAGCTATGCGCTGACCCACCTGATCATGTGGATGATGAATCCGGGGTCGGCCGGGCCATCGGTCTCCGCCCTCCTGCTGCTCTTCCTGATGGTGGGAATGGGCCTGGTGGGATTCCTGGACGACTTCATCAAGATCTCCAAGCAGCGCAGCCTTGGCCTGAACGCCAAGGCCAAGCTGATACTCCAGGGCGCCGTCGGCGTTATTTTCGCCATCCTGGCCTTGAACTTTCCCAATTCGGACGGCGTAACGCCCGCATCCACGCAGATCTCCCTGGTGCGGGACATCCCGTGGCTGAACCTCGCCTTCGGCGGCACCGTGCTCGGCGCCATACTGTTCGTGCTGTGGTCCAACCTGATCGTGACGGCTGCCACCAATGGCGTGAACCTGACTGACGGCCTGGACGGGCTCGCGGCCGGCGCCTCGGTCATGGTGTTCGGCGCGTACACGCTGATGGGAATCTGGCAGAACAACCAGGCCTGCGGCTCGCCGCGGCAGGCAGGCGGAGGCTGCTACTCCGTCCGCGACCCGCTGGACCTCGCACTCCTGGCCGCGATCCTGAGCGCAGCCCTGGTCGGGTTCCTGTGGTGGAACACCTCCCCGGCAAAGATCTTCATGGGGGACACCGGCTCGCTCGCCATCGGCGGTGCCGTGGCCGGTTTCGCCATCCTGTCCCGGACCGAGCTACTGCTGGCTTTCATCGGCGGCCTCTTTGTCCTGATCACCCTCTCGGTGATCATCCAGGTGGGCTACTTCAAGGTCACCCGGGGCAAGCGTTTCTTCAAGATGGCCCCGCTCCAGCACCACTTTGAACTCAAAGGCTGGGCGGAAGTCACCGTAGTGGTCCGTTTCTGGATCCTCGGCGGACTCTTCGTCGCCGCGGGTCTGGGTATCTTCTACGCAGAATGGGTGGTCCTGCTGTGAGCAGCCCTATACCTTCGCCATTGGCAACATCGCCCCGGCTCGAGAACCTGGTGAGCTGGGACTCCGAGTGGGCCGGACTCCGGGTGGTGGTCACGGGAATCGGAGTGTCCGGCTTCGCCGCTGCAGACACCCTGATCGAGCTCGGCGCCCGCGTGGTGGTGGTTGACGCAGCCACGAGTCCGAAAGCCCGTGCGCAGGCCGACACCCTGAAAATCGTCGGTGCCGTGGACGTCCTCCTTGGCGAGGATGCCGTGCACACCATGCCGAAAATCGACGGCCAGAAGCCGGAACTGATTGTCACCTCTCCGGGGTGGCGCCCGGACCAGGCCCTGCTCGCCTTGGCCGCACGGACGCACATTCCGGTCTGGGGCGATGTGGAGCTTGCCTGGCGGGTCCGTGAGCGCGAGGGCCGCAAGACCGCGGACTGGCTGACCATCACCGGAACGAACGGGAAGACCACAACGGTGGGCCTGACCGAATCCATGCTGCAGGCTGCCGGGCTCAAGGCCATTGCGGTCGGGAACGTGGGAACACCCATCCTCGACGCCCTGCGGGACCCGGTGGAGTACGACGTCCTTGCCGTCGAGCTGTCGAGCTTCCAGCTGCACTGGAGCCATTCTGTCTCGCCGGTCGCCAGCGTCTGCCTCAATGTCGCCGAAGACCACGTGGACTGGCACGGATCCTACGCCTCCTACCTGGCGGACAAGGCGAAGATCTACGAACAGACGCAGAAAGCCTGCATCTATAATGCCGAGCAGATTGAAACCGAACGCATGGTGGAGAACGCGGACGTGGTGGAAGGTTGCCGCGCGGTGGGTTTCACGACGGTGACTCCCGCCGTCAGCATGCTCGGGGTAGTCGAAGGCCTCCTGGTGGACCGTGCCTTTATCGCCGAACGCAAGGACAGCGCAGCGGAACTTGCCGCCATGGCTGACCTGGGCCCGGTGGCACCTCGCCATATGGTGGCCAACGCCCTTGCCGCAGCAGCACTGGTGCGTGCATACGGCGTGGAACCGCAGGCTGTACGCCAGGGGCTCAAGACCTACATCCCCGGCGAGCACCGCATCCAGCTCGTGGCCCGCCACAACGATGTGCTGTGGATCAACGACTCGAAGGCCACCAACCCCCACGCTGCGGCCGCGTCGCTGTCCGCCTTCAGCAACGTCATCTGGATTGCGGGCGGCCTCTCCAAGGGCGTCAGCTACGACGAACTGGTCCAGGCACAGGCTCCGCGGCTCAAAGCCGTAGTCCTGATCGGAACGGACCCCACGGCGCTCTCGGACGCCCTTCGGCGACACGCGCCGGATGTCCCCGTTATCGGACCCACCAAGGGCGACACTGAAACGGTGCAGTCCGCAGAAACGGGCGGTGCCGACGCAGTGCCCTCGCCGATCTACGGTGAAACTGTGATGGCGCAGGCCGTTGCCGCAGCCGCACAGCTGGCCTCTCCCGGGGACACTGTGCTCATGGCCCCGGCGGCTGCATCCATGGATCAGTTCTCTTCCTATGCTCACCGTGGCGACGCCTTCATTGAAGCTGTCCGGGGGCTCGTGGAAGGGCAGGCTCAGACCGGCGAGGAGTAACAATGGTCAGCACGCCCACACGTGCCCGGACGGGCCACGTGCCTCCGCTGGCCGGGCTTCGGGTCTGGTACCGCACTTTTTGGGCCAAGCTGGAGGGAACCGGGAAATCCCGCAACGGTTCCACCTACTACCTGATCCTGGGCTCCACCCTCGCGCTCACCGCCATCGGCATCATGATGGTGCTCTCGGCGTCCAGCGTTGAAGCCATTGCCGCGGGGGAGTCGCCCTACACGGCGGCACTTAAGCAGGGCGTCTTTGCCGGCATGGGCATCTTCACCATGTTCGTGCTGTCACGGGTCAACGTGGTGTGGCTGAAGCGCCTCGCCTGGCCGCTCATTGGCGCGGCGGTGGTCCTCCTGGTCCTCGTGCAGGTGGTGGGCGACGAGGTCAACGGCAACAAGAACTGGATCGACCTGGGCGGCATCACCTTCCAGCCGTCCGAGGCTTCAAAGCTTGCCTTGGCGCTCTGGATGGCAACGGTCCTTGCCGTGAAGGGAAAGCTGCTCCACCGGTGGCAGCACGTGTTCGTTCCGGTCATACCCATGGCGGCAGTGGTCATTGGGCTGGTCCTGATCGGCAACGACCTTGGCACCGCCATGATCATCATGATGATCACCGCCGCAGCGCTGTTCTTCGCCGGTGTTCCCCTCTACTTCTTCGGCATCGCGGGACTGGTGGCTGCGGCTGGAACCGCCGTAATGGCCGTGACCAGTTCAAACCGGATGTGCCGCATCACCTCCTGGTGGACGGGCGAGTCCTGCGCCAACGGCACCGACGCCAACTACCAGGCGACGAACGGTTTGTACGGCCTGGCGTCGGGCGGCTGGTTCGGGGTAGGCCTGGGTCAAAGCCGGCAGAAGTACAGCTGGATCCCGGAAGCCCACAACGACTTCATCTTCGCGATCATCGGCGAGGAACTCGGACTGGTGGGCACCGTCGTCGTACTCATCCTCTTCGCCATCCTCGGTGCCGCCATCTACCGGGTGGTGGTGGCCCAGGAGGACCTTTTCCACCGTGTCCTCGCAGGCACCATCATGGTGTGGTTGCTCGGCCAGGCCACCGTCAACATGTCCGTGGTCACGGGCCTCGTGCCGGTCATCGGCGTCCCGCTGCCGTTCATTTCCTATGGCGGTTCCGCGCTGCTGATGTCCCTGTGTGCCGTCGGCGTAGTGTTGTCGTTGGCACGGGAACAGATTGCGCCAAGCGTCCAGCCCAAACGGCTGCCCAAGTTCCGCACCAAGGGCGGGCGCCCAACCTCCACACGAAAGCGTAAATAGCACTTAATGAATGCCGAGTCTTTGTCAGTAGTCCTTGCCGGCGGCGGAACGGCCGGGCACATCAGCCCCCTGCTCGCCATCGCCGCGGCCGTGCGGGACGTCCGCCCGGACGCCAGGCTCCTCGCCGTGGGGACGCCGGCCGGAATGGAGACCCGGCTCGTACCGG
This sequence comes from Arthrobacter sp. ISL-72, assembly GCF_018613755.1. Lineage (GTDB taxonomy): Bacteria > Actinomycetota > Actinomycetes > Actinomycetales > Micrococcaceae > Arthrobacter. The sequence continues at coordinate 29,186 of NZ_JAGGPP010000034.1, read as the reverse complement.
CGGCCGGCCTTGAGCTGGCAACCATCAGCCGTGTGCCGTTTCCGCGCAAGCCTTCCCTGGACCTGCTCCGGCTCCCGGTCCGGCTGGCCGGCGCGGTCAAGCAGGCCGGAAAAATTCTCGAGGACGCACAGGCGGACGTCCTGGTGGGAGTTGGCGGCTACGTCTGCACTCCGCTGTACCTGGCCGCCTGGCAACGGAAAATCCCCATCGTGATCCACGAAGCCAACACGCGGGCGGGCCTGGCCAACAAGGTGGGCGCCCGGTTCAGCCGCCACGTTGCCGTGGCCTTCGCCGGCACAAAGCTCCGCGGGGCGCGGCACGTCGGCATGCCGATGCGCAAGGAAGTATCCGGGCTGGACCGCCCCGGCTCCCGCCGTGCGGCGCGCGAGCTGCTGGGCCTTGACCAGGACAGGCCCACGCTGATCGTCACCGGCGGTTCATCCGGGGCGCAGAGCATCAACCGGACCATTGCGGCTTCCCTGGAAGCGCTGGCCCAGGCCGGCATCCAAACCCTTCACATCACCGGCAGAGGCAAATCCGTCCTCGGCGCCGATGGCAAGCCCCTCGCCGCGGACGGCTACCGCCAGGTGGAGTACGTCGACGGCATGGAGACCATCTACGCCGCTGCCGACCTTCTGCTGGGGCGCGCCGGAGCAGCCACGGTCTGCGAGACCGCGGCAGTGGGCGTTCCGGCCGTGTTCGTACCGCTTCCGATCGGCAACGGCGAACAGGCCCTGAATGCCGCCGGCCAGGTGGCAGCGGGAGGGGCGCTGACCGTGGACGACGCCGCCTTCACGCCCGGATGGGTCGGCAGGGAAATCATTCCGCTGCTGTCCGATCCGGCCCGGCTGGCGAAGATGGCGTCGAGCGCCGAAGCCCTGGGTATCCGAAACGCCGATCGCCGAATGGCCGATCTTGTCCTGGAAGCGGTCTGCAAATGACCACGTCTGCAGCAGGAAACGGCGTGCGGAGCCAGGAGTCCCTGGGCCGTGTGCACTTCATCGGCATAGGCGGCGTGGGCATGTCCGCGGTGGCCCGTATCATGGTGGCCCGCGGTGTCCCGGTGACCGGATCGGACGCCAAGGACCTGCCCGTGATGGCAGACCTGGCGGCCGCCGGTGCGGGCATCTCGGTTGGCTATGCGGCCGGCAACCTGGGAGATGCCCAGACGGTGGTGGCAGGCTCGGCCATCCGCGCCGACAATCCGGAACTTGAGGAAGCCCGCGCGGCCGGGCTGCCCGTGCTGCACCGCTCGGAGGCGCTGGCCGCCACCATGGCCGGCGACCGGGTGGTCACCGTGGCCGGAACGCACGGAAAATCGACCACGACGTCGATGATCACCGTGCTGCTGCAAGGCGCCGGCCTGGATCCCACTTTTGCCATCGGGGCCAACGTGCCGGCCCTCGGCGTCAATGCGGCCAGCGGCACCTCCGATGTCTTTGTGGCAGAGGCCGACGAGTCCGACGGGTCCTTCCTCAATTACCGTCCGCGGATCGCCGTCGTCACCAACGTTGAACCCGACCACCTTGACTACTACGGCACCGCAGAAGCCGTCTACCAGTCATTTGACCGCTTCACCGAACTCCTCCCGGCCGATGGCGTCCTGGTCGCCTGCGCGGACGACCCCGGCGCGCGTGCCCTGGCTGAGCGCACCGGCGCCCGGGGCAACACCAGGGTGGTCCTCTACGGCACCGCCGAGGACTCGCAGCTGCGGCTGCACGACGGCGGACCCGGTGACGTGTGGGTGTCCACATCCGCCGGGAAGTTCGCACTGGAACTCCAGGTGCCCGGCCGGCACAATGCGCTCAACGCGGCCGCAGCCGTTGCCGTGGCCCTGGAGCTCGGCGTTGCGCCTGAAGCGGCGGCCGCGGCCCTGGCCAACTTCTCCGGAGCCTCGCGCCGTTTTGAATTCAAAGGGGCCGGCCGCGGCGTGCGGGTTTACGACGACTATGCGCACCACCCCACCGAAGTGCGGGCCGCCTTGGCTGCCGCTCGCTCCGTGGCCGGAAACCATAAGGTGCACGTGCTGTTCCAGCCGCACCTGTTCTCCCGCACCCGCGAGTTCGCGGCTGAGTTCGCCGATGCACTCAACACCGCAGATACCGCCCTGGTCCTGGACATCTACCCGGCCCGGGAAGATCCCATTCCGGGAGTCACAAGCCAATTGATCGGGGACCGCCTCTCCGGCGGCGGGCGGCTTGTTCCGGCCGGCGAAGCAGTGCAGGCCGTGGTGGCCAATGCGGCAGCGGGCGACATTGTGCTCACGGCGGGCGCGGGCGACGTCACTGCCTACGGTCCCCTGATTGTGGAGGCACTGCAGGCAGAGGCGCCAAGTGGCTAGTACACGCCGGCCGAGCTACAGGACGAGCGCCCCTGCCGCCAAAAGGAGGCCCGGGCCGGGCAACGGCAGCACGGACGTCATCTCCGCTTCCAAGGCCGCGCCCGCCGGACCCCCCAATCCTGCCGGGGGCGCCCCCGACAATGTGCTGTCCTTTCCGGAGCCCAAGGGCAGGCGGACCCGGCGGAACCTCATCCTGGCGGCCTGCATAATAGCGGCGCTGGTCGCCGGGCTGCTGGCGGCGGTTGTCTACTCGCCACTGTTCGCGGTCCGGACGGTTGCGGTGGACGGCACGAAAATGCTGACGCCCGGGCAGGTCCAGGACGCCCTGGAACCGGTACACGGCAAACCCCTGCCCCAGGTGAATGACGACGAGGTAAAGCAGCTGCTTGAACCCCTCGTCCAGATCAAGGAAGTCACCACCGAGGCACGGCCGCCATCAGTACTTGTGGTCCACATTCACGAACGCACACCCGTCGCACTGGTGAAGCAGGGGGAAGTCTTCCAACTGGTTGACGTCGACGGCGTGCAGCTTGGCACCACCGAGGATGCCGCCAGCGTCCAGCTGCCGGTGATCGACGGCGGGGCAGGGGTAGTGGGCAAGGATCTCTTCAAAGCAATCACTTCGGTGCTGGCGGCGTTGCCGGCCGACGTCCTCGCCAAACTGTCCGACGCCTCCGCTAAGTCGGTCGACGCCGTCGAACTCAAGCTGGTGGACGGACAGACCATCGTGTGGGGCAACGCGGGGGAGAAGGAGCTCAAAGCCCGGGTGCTCGCGGCCCTGCTCAAGGCGCCGGCCGACCCGAAAAACCCCGTCCAGGTCTACGATGTCAGCGTGCCGCGGCATCCCGTGACACGATAGTGGACGGGCACCCGGATGGGCATCACTGCCGGCCCCGGGACAGACATTCAGGCACGCCGTCAATCCGGTGGGCCGACGGCCGTCTTGTAAGATGATTTCCGCTCCATTTAGCGGGTATTCGCACGACACGCGGAGCAGGTCGTTGAATGTCTCAGGCATAGGAAATAGCGTCACAGCATGAGTTACTTGACATAACTGTAACCCTCAAGTCGAGGGTTAAGGTTGCAACTTTCAAGCGCGACTCCATCAGTTTTCGCAATAGGACACGAACAAGGGACACGTAACGTGGCAGCTCCGCAGAATTACTTGGCCGTCATCAAGGTCGTCGGCATCGGCGGCGGTGGCGTGAACGCAGTCAACCGCATGATCGAAGTCGGTCTCCGCGGTGTCGAATTCATCGCAATCAACACCGATGCCCAGGCTCTGCTCATGAGCGACGCCGACGTCAAACTTGACGTTGGCCGTGAGCTGACCCGTGGCCTTGGCGCCGGTGCAAACCCGGAAGTCGGAAAGCAGGCCGCCGAAGACCACGCCGACGAAATCGAAGAGGTTCTGCGCGGCGCTGACATGGTCTTCGTGACCGCCGGCGAAGGTGGCGGCACCGGCACCGGCGGCGCCCCTGTGGTGGCCCGCATTGCCCGTTCACTCGGCGCCCTGACCATCGGCGTCGTCACCCGTCCGTTCACGTTCGAGGGCCGCCGCCGCGCCGGCTCCGCGGAGGCCGGCATCGACGCCCTCCGCGACGAAGTGGACACCCTGATCGTGATCCCCAACGACCGGCTGCTGTCCATCAGCGACCGCAACGTCTCAGTGTTGGACGCCTTCCGCTCCGCCGACCAGGTGCTGCTGTCCGGTGTCCAGGGCATCACCGACCTCATCACCACTCCGGGCCTGATCAACCTCGACTTCGCGGATGTTAAGTCCGTCATGCAGGGTGCGGGCTCGGCGCTGATGGGCATCGGCTCGGCACGCGGTGAAGACCGTGCGGTCAAGGCCGCCGAACTGGCCATCGCTTCGCCGCTGCTGGAAGCGTCGATCGACGGCGCCCACGGCGTACTCCTCTCGATCCAGGGCGGTTCGGACCTCGGCCTCTTCGAGATCAACGAGGCAGCCCGCCTGGTCCAGGAAGTCGCCCACCCCGAGGCCAACATCATCTTCGGTGCCGTCATCGACGACGCCCTCGGCGACGAAGCCCGCGTAACAGTGATCGCTGCCGGCTTCGACGACGTCAAAGCAACGTCTCCGTCCATGGACCAGTCCCAGCCGCAGGCTGCCCCGCAGCGTCCTGCCGCGCCCGCCGCAGTTCCGGCCCCCGCGCAGGCGCCCGCCCAGCACGTTCAGCCCGTGCACGCCGGCATCGGTGCTTCGGGCCTGAGCAACTGGGGACAGCAGCGCCCCTCCGCCGTTCCCGCCGACTCGGGATTCGACGTCGACCTTCCGTCCGTGGTGGAGCCGGACCTGTCCGGCAGCCGCTCGGACGACCTGGATGTCCCCGACTTCCTGAAGTAGGGATCGGCCCGGCTTTTTGTCAGCTAGTCAGTTAGCGGTGTTTTGATTGTTTTGGTGGCGAACCGAGGTCCGTCCTGGCGTCTGGGTGGCATTCACTGATGCCCGGGCTGGAAACCTCGCCCTCCACGTGGGGGACGATCCGGCCGAAGTGCGACGCCGGCGGCAGCTCGTTGAAGCCGAAGCCGGCCTCGCGGCGGGCAGCTTCCAGTACATGAGCCAGGTTCACGGCAACGCCGTGGCCTACATCGGTGATGCCGCTGAAAGTGCTGCCGGCGGCCCCACGGCGGACGCCATGGTTTCCTCGGGGCGTCCGCTTGCCGTGATGGTGGCGGACTGCGTTCCCGTGGTGCTGGCGGGGTCAACGCGCGCGGGTTGTCCTGTCCTGGGGGTGGCGCATGCCGGCCGGCCGGGAGTGGCCGGCGGGGTCATCCCCGCGACGCTGGAGCGCATGCGCGGCGACGGTGCGGAAGACATCCGTGCCTGGATCGGCCCGTCGATCTGCGGAGCCTGCTACGAGGTGCCCGAGGGCATGCGGGCTGAGGTGGCGGAAGCGGTGCCGGCAACCTGGTCCACTACATCCAGGGGCACCCCCGGCCTTGACCTTCCGGCCGGCGCCCGCAGCCAGCTTGAAGCAGGCGGCGCCACAGTGGAGTATTCCGGGCCCTGCACGCTTGAAAGCCAGGATCTGTTCTCCTACCGCCGCAACCCGGACACGGGCAGGTTCGCCGGGCTGGTGTGGACCAATGAGTGAGCACCACAACGCAACCGGGGCGGATGACCCTCGTCTGCAGGAAATGCAGCAGCGCCTCAGTGCCGTCCGGAGCAGGATTGCGGCCGCTACGGAAGCCGCCGGCCGTCAAGGCACCCCGCCGGAGCTGATCGTGGTGACCAAATTCCACCCTGCCGATGACGTGCGTCGGCTGGCAACGCTCGGCATCACCGATGTGGGTGAGAACAGGGACCAGGAAGCTTCGGACAAGGCCGCCAAGCTCAGCGAACTCGGACTTCGCTGGCACTTTGTCGGTCAGCTGCAGAGCAACAAGGCAAAGTCGGTGGTCCGGTACGCCCAAGCCATCCACTCCGTGGACCGGCCGCAGCTGGCAGCAGCACTCGCCCGGTCAATCGCGGCCGAGCAAGAGAAGACAGGGCGGGGCCCGCTGGAATGCTTCATCCAGGTGAGCCTGGACGACGACGCCGGCAGCCACCGGGGCGGCGCCAGCCGGCTGGATGTGCCGGCCCTGGCTGACCAGCTGGCCGGATCGCCCGGACTGCTCCTTGCCGGCCTGATGGCGGTGGCTCCGCTCGGTTCCGATCCCGATGCCGCCTTTGGCAGGCTGGCGGAAATTTCGGCGCAGTTGCTCAAGGACCACCCGTCCGCTTCGGCGATCTCCGCGGGAATGAGCCAGGACCTGGAATCCGCCATTATGGCGGGTGCGACACACCTGAGAATTGGCTCCGATATATTGGGATCGCGTCCTGCGTTGCGGTAGCGTCAAAGCATTGGAAGAGAATGGCGGGGATTCCAATGCTGTCAAGTCAACTCAGCGGCCCGCTTACGGACACGATTAGGGAGTCGACCATGGCTGGCGCTCTGCGCAAGACAATGATCTATCTTGGGCTCGCCGACGGCGATGAACATTACGAGTCTGAGCACCACACACCGCACAAGGACGAGGACGATTCAATGGAGCATGACCGCGAGGAACGCCGGGCGCCGGCGCCCGTCCGCGAGGTCAGCCGGGAGACACCGACTCCACACGCCGCCGAAGAGGAATATCGCGCACCTGTGACACCTATCAAGCGCGCGGCCTCGAGCCGCGAAGAGACCACCGGACTCCGCCAGATCACCACGATCCATCCGCGGTCCTACAACGATGCCAAGCTGATCGGCGAGAGCTTCCGTGACGGCATCCCCGTCATCATGAACGTCACGGACATGGGTGAAGCCGACGCCAAACGCTTGGTGGATTTCTCGGCCGGACTGGTGTTTGGCCTCCGCGGCAGCATCGAGCGGGTGACGAACAAAGTGTTCCTGCTCTCGCCGTCCTATGTTGAGGTCATCGGCGATGACAAGAAGGCCAGCGAGACCCAGGCAAGCTTCTTCAACCAGAGCTAGCCCGGGACCCCAAATGCCAGGCAGGACACCTGTCTGGCATCTGTGCTGAAATAGATGAGAACGGCAACAGGACACTGCGGTATCCGGAATGAACATGGAGATATGAGATAACTCATGGGAATTGTTTTCGGACTCATCTATTTGGCTTTATTGTTTGTATTTGTGGCCCTGATCATCCGTTTGGTCTTCGACTGGGTGCAGATGTTTGCCCATGAGTGGAGGCCCAGGGGGGCCGCACTCGTGACCGCGCACGCTGTCTACTCCGTCACGGATCCGCCCCTGAAGGTGCTGAGGCGCCGGATCCCGCCGCTTCGGCTGGGCGGGGTTTCGCTGGATCTCGGGTTTTTGCTGTTGTTCATCGCTATCAGCGTGGCAATGACAATCGTGAGGTCCTTCGCGTAACTTGCATTAGAGCTTGCGGGGCAGCAGCGGGGCGGGGAACCGCCACCCGAGGCGTCGCGCAGAAACTCGGTTTGACACCTCAGTGTTGAATTAGAGGAACCAGACCATATTTAGGTACCGTAGTTTTGACGGCCGGAAGGCCTACTGACTAACTAGACCAACGAGGTGACCAGATGGCTTTGACGCCAGAAGACGTTGTCAACAAGCGCTTTCAGCCGACCAAGTTCCGCGAAGGCTACGACCAGGACGAAGTTGACGACTTCCTGGACGAAATCGTCGTTGAACTGCGCCGCCTGAACCAGGAGAACGATGAGCTTCGCAAGAAGCTTGCCGAGAGCGGCTCAGGTACGCCTGCCAGCTCCGCAGTAGCGGCGCCGGTAGTGGAAAAGGTCCCCGCGCCGGTCAAGGCTGAAAAGGACGAGTCCCGCGCCAAGGCGGCGGAAGCCGAGGCCAAGGCCGCTGAAGCGAAGAAGAAGGCTGCTGAGCCGGCAACCGCGGTTGCAGCTGTTCCCGCACCGGCTTCACCTGCCGCGGTCAACCCGACCGCCGAGTCCGCTGCCGGCCTTCTGGCCATGGCACAGCAGATGCACGACAAGCACGTGGCCGACGGCCAGCAGCAAAAGGACAAGATCATCGCCGAGGCGCAGATCGAAGCCAGCAGCCTTGTCAACGACGCGCAGGAGAAGTCCCGCAAGATCCTGGGCGCCCTGGAGCAGCAGCGGTCCGTGCTGGAGCGCAAGGTAGAGCAACTGCGCGGCTTCGAGCGCGACTACCGTTCGCGCCTGAAGGCCTACATCGAAGGCCAGCTCCGCGACCTGGATGCACGCGGTTCCGTGGCTGCGCCGGAGGTTACCGACGGCAGCCCCGCCGTTTAGCAAGTATTCTGAAAGCCGGTGGCTGAGGACTCCTCGGCCGCCGGCTTTTGCCATTAACAGCCGCCGGCGGGACCAGCCGCCCGCGCGGTTAGTGGCCGGCAAGAGCAACTTCCTTCCAGTCCCGGGACTGGCTCCTGAATGAAAGCTTTATGACTGACGACTCAGCACCTGCCGCAGCGCAGCCAGCACCGACGCAAGCCCTGCCGCGAAAGGCGTTCCTGCTGACGCTCTTCACAGGCTTCGCGGTGTTCGCCTACGTCTTCGACCAGCTCACCAAACTGTGGGTCACCAGTACCATGGTTGAGGGGGAGCGGATCCCGGTGCTGCCGCCGCTGCTGCACTGGTACTACATCCGGAACTCGGGAGCGGCGTTTTCCATCGGCGAAAACGTGACCTGGGTGTTCACCATCATCATGGCCGGCGTCTCGATCGCCATTCTCCTCCAGCTGCGCAAGCTTGGGTCGGCCTGGTGGGCGCTGGCGCTTGGCCTGCTCCTGGGCGGTGCGCTGGGCAACCTTACCGACCGGCTGTTCCGCGAGCCGTCCTTCGCCCAGGGCCACGTGGTGGACTTCATCCAGCTGCCCAATTTTGCCATCTTCAACATTGCCGATTCGGCTGTGGTCTGCGCCGTCGCGATCATTTGCCTGCTGACCCTGCGAGGCATCTCCCTCGACGGTTCACGCCTCCAGAAGCAGGCGGGGGGCCAGGATGCCTGAGAGACTCACCGTCCCGGAAGAACTGGCAGGTTTGCGCGTGGACGCCGGGCTCGCCAGGCTGATGGGAATATCGCGCTCCCAGGCGGCCACGCTGATCGCCGAAGGCAACGTCAGTTCCGCGGGCAAGGCCGTGGGGAAATCCTTGAAGCTTGCCTCCGGCGCCGTGCTGGATGTTGTTGTTCCCGAACGGCGGGACCCCCTGGAAGTCGTGGAGGAAGTTGTGGAAGGCCTGAAGGTACTGCTGGACGACGAAGACTTTGTGGTCATCGACAAGCCGGTCGGTGTCGCCGCCCACCCGTCCCCGGGCTGGGTGGGGCCCACCGTCGTAGGCGGCCTGGCCGGCTTGGGCTACCGGATTTCGACGTCGGGTGCCCCCGAACGTGCCGGAATCGTGCACCGGCTCGACGTCGGCACCTCCGGAGTGATGGTGGTGGCCAAGTCGGAACGTGCCTATACGGCCCTCAAACGTGCCTTCAAGGACCGCACGGTGGACAAGGTCTACCACGCAGTGGTGCAGGGACTGCCGGATCCGCTCGCGGGCACCATTGACGCCCCCATCGGCCGACACCCGGGCCACGACTGGCGCTTCGCTGTCCTGGAGGACGGCCGCGACTCGGTGACCCACTACGAGGTCCTGGAGGCCTTCGGCAAGGCGTCGCTCGTGGAAGTGCACCTGGAAACGGGCCGCACCCACCAGATCCGCGTCCACTTTTCCGCGCTGCGGCACCCGTGCGCCGGAGACCTGACCTACGGTGCGGACCCCCGCCTGGCCGCAACGCTGGGCCTCACCCGGCAGTGGCTCCACGCCCGGCAGCTCGCGTTCGACAACCCCCGCACGGGGGAGCGCGTGACCGTGACCAGCGAGTACCCGCAGGACCTGGCGTACGCATTGGAAATCCTCGGCTCCGGGCAGGCCTGAGCCTGAACTGTCGGCGGGCGGCACTAGAATGGTCCGGTGACTTCCAGCAACGACTCGTTTGTCCATCTCCACAACCACACCGAGTACTCGATGCTGGACGGCGCCGCCCGGCTCGGCGAGCTGTTCCAGGAAACCGAGCGGCTGGGCATGCCCGCACTGGCCACCACCGACCACGGTTACCTCTTTGGCGCCTTCGACTTCTGGAAGCGGGCCACGGACCAGGGCATCAAGCCGATCATCGGCGTCGAAGCCTACGTAACCCCCGGAACGGCCCGCACCGACAAGAGCCGTGTCCGCTGGGGCGAGGAGAACCAGCGCAAGGACGACATCTCCGGCGGTGGCTCCTACACCCACATGACCCTGCTCAGCTACAACAACGTGGGCATGCGGAACCTCTTCCGGGCCTCTTCCATCGCTTCCCTGGACGCTGTCTTCGGCAAGTGGCCGCGGCTGGACCGGGAACTGCTGAACACCTATTCCGCAGGCCTGATAGCCACCACGGGCTGCCCGTCCGGTGAAGTCCAGACCAGGCTCCGGCTGGGGCAGTACCGGGAGGCCCTTGAGGCCGCGGCCGAGTTCCGCGACATCTTCGGCGCGGAAAACTACTTCTGCGAACTCATGGACCACGGCCTGGACATCGAACGGCGGGTCACCGGCGACCTGCTGCGCCTGGCCAAGGAACTCAACCTGCCCTTGGTGGCCACCAACGACCTTCATTACACCCACGAGCACGACGCCAAGGCCCACGAGGCCCTGCTGGCCATCCAGTCCGGCTCGACGCTCCTGGAGCCGACCTACGACAACGGCGGCTCCCGGTTCGCCTTCTCGGGCAGCGGCTACTACCTGAAGTCGCCGCAGGAAATGCGGGAGCTTTTCCGCGACCATCCTGAGGCGTGCGACAACACCCTCCTGATCGCCGAACGCTGCGAGGTGTCCTTCAACACCGGCGCCAACTACATGCCGCGCTTCCCTTGTCCGCCCGGTGAGGACGAGACCTCCTGGCTGGTCAAGGAGGTGGCCAAGGGCCTCGAATACCGTTACCCCGGCGGGGTGCCGGACAAGGTGCGGACGCAGGCGGACTACGAGCTCGGCGTCATCACGTCCATGGGCTTCCCCGGCTACTTCCTGGTGGTGGCCGACTTCATCAACTGGGCCAAGAACAACGGCATCCGCGTGGGTCCGGGACGTGGATCCGGTGCAGGCTCCATGGTGGCATACGCCATGCGCATCACCGACCTGGACCCGCTGGAGCACGGCCTCATCTTCGAGCGCTTCCTGAACCCGGACCGCGTCTCGATGCCTGACTTCGACGTCGACTTCGATGACCGGCGCCGCTCCGAAGTGATCGACTACGTGACGCGCAAGTACGGCGACGAACGCGTCGCCATGATCGTCACCTACGGCACGATCAAGACCAAACAGGCGCTCAAGGACTCCTCGCGCGTGCTGGGATACCCCTTCAGCATGGGTGAACAGCTGACCAAGGCCCTGCCGCCGGCCGTGATGGCCAAGGACATTCCGCTAGCTGACATCCAGAACCCCGAGTCCAAGCGTTACAGCGAGGCAGGGGACTTCCGCCAGCTCATCGCCACCGACCCCGAAGCGGCGAAGGTCTTCGAGACGGCGCTCGGCATTGAAGGCCTGAAGCGGCAGTGGGGCGTGCACGCCGCAGGCGTGATCATGTCCTCGGACCCGATCATCGATGTCATCCCGATCATGCGCCGCATCCAGGACGGCCAGGTCATTACGCAGTTCGACTACCCCACGTGTGAAGGCCTCGGCCTGATCAAGATGGACTTCCTGGGCCTGCGGAACCTGACGATCATTTCCGACGCCCTGGAAAACATCAAGATGAACCGCGGCGTGGACCTTGACCTCGAAACCCTGGCCCTTGACGACGCCGCCTCCTATGAACTGCTGGCCCGCGGCGACACCCTTGGTGTGTTCCAGCTCGACGGCGGCCCCATGCGTTCGCTGCTCAAGCTGATGAAGCCTGACAACTTCGAAGACATCTCCGCCGTGCTGGCCCTGTACCGGCCGGGACCGATGGGCGCGAACGCGCACACCGACTACGCCCTGCGCAAGAACAAAATCCAGGAAGTCATTCCGATCCATCCCGAGCTCGAGGAGCCGCTGAAGGAGATCCTGGGCACCACCTACGGCCTGATCGTCTACCAGGAACAGGTTATGGCCGTGGCGCAGAAACTGGCCGGCTATACCCTGGGCCAGGCCGACATCCTGCGCCGCGCCATGGGCAAAAAGAAGAAATCCGAGCTGGACAAGCAGTTTGCCGGGTTCTCCCAGGGCATGCAGGACAACGGCTACTCCATGGCCGCGGTCAAGACCCTCTGGGACATCCTGCTCCCGTTCTCCGACTACGCCTTCAACAAGGCGCACTCGGCCGCCTACGGCGTCATCTCCTACTGGACCGCCTACCTGAAGGCGCACTACGCGCCGGAGTACATGGCCGCCCTGCTGACCTCCGTGGGCGACGACAAGGACAAGTCGGCGATCTACCTCAACGAATGCCGCCGCATGGGCATCACCGTGCTGCCGCCGGACGTCAACGAGTCTGCGCTCAACTTCACTCCCGTGGGGAACGACATCCGCTTCGGCATGGGCGCGATCCGCAACGTCGGCGTCAACGTCGTCGAAGCCATGGTGGCCGCGCGCGAAAAGGAAGGCTCCTACACCTCGTTCAAGGACTACCTGATGAAGGTGCCCGCGGTGGTGTGCAACAAGCGCACGATCGAATCCCTCATCAAGGCCGGGGCCTTCGACTCCCTGGGACACCACCGGCGAGCCCTGGCGATGATCCACGAAGAAGCCATCGACTCCGTCATTACGCTCAAGCGCAATGAAGCGATCGGCCAGTTCGACCTCTTTGCCGGCTTCGAAGAGGCGGAATCGGAGGCGTCCCTGAGCATCGAGATCCCCGACCTTCCCGAATGGGAGAAGAAGGACAAACTCTCCTTCGAACGCGACATGCTGGGCCTCTACGTGTCGGACCACCCGCTGCAGGGGCTCGAAGGGCTGCTGAGCCAGCATGCCGACCAGTCGATCACCTCCATCATCGCCGAGGACGGCCCGCACGACGGCGCCATCGTCACCATCGCAGGGATGATCACTTCGCTGAGCCGGCGGATCGCTAAAGCCAGCGGCAACGCCTATGCCCGCGCCGAGATCGAAGACCTCGGCGGCTCCATGGAGGTCATGTTCTTCGGCCAGGTCTACGGGCCGATTGCCTCCGTGCTGGCCGAAGACCTCATCGTAGTGGTCAAGGGCCGGCTTCAGCGCCGCGACGACGGCGCTATTGCCCTGAACTGCATGGAACTTTCCGTACCGGACCTGAGCGAGGGACTGAACGGTCCGTTGGTGATCACCATGCAGACGCACAAGGCCACCGAAGCGGTTGTCACGGAGCTCGGCGACGTGCTGCGGACGCACCGCGGCAACTCCGAAGTGCGCCTGCACCTGCAGGGAGACACGCGGGTGGAGGTCATGGGCCTGCCGGTGCACCTGAGGGTCAACCCCAGCCCGTCACTTTTCGGCGACCTCAAGGTGCTCCTGGGCCCGACCTGCCTGGACAACTAGCCCCGGCAGGGTCCGGTCCTCAGATTTCGTAATCGAGGGGGACGGGCTGGCTGTAGGAGCCGGAGTGGTACAGGAGCGGCGTGCCGTCCTCGCCCACCTCGCCTTCCACGACCTCCACCACCACGACGGCGTTGTTCTCAAAAGACAGGCGCATCTGGATTTTGCCGATCAGCCAGCCGGCCACGTCTTTGAGGATGGGCACGTCGTGGGGTCCGAGTGCCCAGTGATCGCCCTCGAAACGGTTCTTGGTGCGGGCGAAGCGGTCAGCGAGTTCCTGGTTGTCCAGCCCCAGCATGTGCACGCCGATGTGCGTGGTGTTTGCCACGGCGGGCCATGAACTCGAGCTGCGGGCCATGTTGAAGGTGAAGCGGGGCGGCTGGGCCGACAATGAGGCCACCGACGTGGCCGTGAATCCGAACGGGGTGCCGTTATAGTTCACCGTGATAATTGCCACGCCGGCCGCATGCCGGCGGAACATCTCCTTGAACGTGCCTTCGAAGGCTGCGTTGTCTGAGGTCACTGTGCTCTAACTCCCTGCTGAAACCTGATCCTGGTTGGGTCCTGCCTGCCAGCGTATGGGGCGTCCTGCGCTGCCGGTGACATGGTTACCTGCTGCGTCATTTGTTTGACGCCGGTGAACGTTTGTTAATGTTTGTTTCATGACACAGCCATCAGGCGCCGGCCCGGTTCCGCAGAATCCGAAGCCTTCCGCGGCCGCCGGACGCATTCCCGCCTATGGTGAACTTTACCGCGCTGACGGGGATACAGCGCCGGGAAGCCAGCGATCCGAGGCGTTGACGGAGGGCAAACCACACCACGGGGACGGCCACCGGGCACCGTGGCGGGCACTGGCGGTCATTGCCGCGGCAGGGATCCCGGTGGGGCTTCTTTGGTGGCTGCTTGCCCCGGGCGGACAGAACCTTTTAAGCGGCGACCCCGCCCTGGCTACCGGTACGAACCCGGAGGGCTGGCTTCCCCGGGACCTGGTCCTTGCCGGCCTGTTCCTGCTGGCGGGATGCCTGACGGGGTTCCTGCTCAACGGAAAGCGAAGCGGCGCTGTGGCGCCCCGAACGGTGGTCCTCGCTGTGGCTGCCGGAGCCGTGGGCGCCGTTGTTGCTTGGCAGGCCGGCATGCTGGCAGGCCAATGGTGGGGTGCAGCGGAGGACACCGCCCCGAATGCCAGCATTGCGTTCTCGCTCCGTGCCTTCGCTGTGCTGGCGGTCTGGCCGGCAGCCGTGGCCATAGCGGTCTTCGTGGTGAACCTGCTCAGCCTCCTGGGCACGCCGCCGTCACACGACGGCTAGGCCCCGGCGGACCAGGCGCTGGCTTAACACGGAAAGAAGCGCTCCGTGCGGCACGTAAAATGGGCTGGTGACCATTTCTTCGGACAGCCCCGCCCAGAACACCGACCCGGCCATCAGCTACCGCACCATTGATCTGCGCGGCCAGCGGCTCTCCCTGGCCGGGCTCCGCGCCGCGGTGCCCCGTGCCCGGCACCAGACCGTTGCCGATGCCGAGCAGAAGGTTACCGACATCATCACGGCCGTCCGCTCCCGCGGCTTCGCGGCGCTGAGCGAGTTTGCGAGGGCGTTCGACGGCGTCGAGCAGGAACACCCGAGGGTGCCCGGCGACGCGCTGCGCGCGGCGCTGGAAAACCTGGATCCCGGGGTGCGGGCCGCCTTGGAGGAATCCATCAGCCGCGCGCGCAGGTTCGCCGACGGCCAGCGGCCGGCCAACATCGACGTCGAACTCGGCGAGGGCGCCGTCGTCAGCCAGAACTGGGTGCCCGTGAGCCGCGTCGGGCTGTACGTCCCGGGCGGGCTGGCGGTCTACCCGTCGTCGGTCGTCATGAACGTTGTCCCGGCGCTGGCCGCCGGCGTGGCTTCCATTGCCTTGGCGTCGCCGCCCCAAAAAGACTTTGGGGGACTTCCGCACCCCACCATCCTGGCCGCGGCGGCCCTGCTGGGCATCGACGAGGTCTACGCCATCGGGGGCGCCCAGGCCATCGCGGCCTTCGCCTACGGTGTTCCCGCGGCGGATCCGGATGAAGCCCTGGAACCGGTGGATGTCGTAACCGGACCCGGGAACATCTTTGTCTCCACCGCGAAGCGTCTGGTCAAGGGTGTTGTCGGCATCGATTCCGAGGCCGGCACCACGGAGATTGCCATCCTTGCGGACAGCAGCGCCCGCCCGTCGCTCGTGGCCGCCGACCTCATCAGCCAGGCTGAACACGATCCGAAGGCGGCGTCCGTTCTCATCACGGATTCAGTGGACCTCGCCGAGGCCGTGCGGGCCGAGCTCGACGTGCAGGCTGGCCTGACCAAGCACTCCGCGCGGGTGAAGGAGGCGCTGTCCGGCCCGCAGTCCGGCGTGGTGCTGGTGGACGACCTGGAACAGGGAATCGCAGCGTGCGATGCCTACGCCGCGGAGCACCTGGAGATCATGACAGCCGACGCGCCGGCTGTAGCGGCCCGGATCCGCAACGCGGGGGCGATCTTCGTGGGTGACTACAGCCCCGTCAGCCTGGGGGACTACTGCGCCGGGTCCAACCACGTGCTGCCCACCAGCGGCACGGCCGCCTTCTCGTCAGGCTTGAACGTGACAACGTTCCTTCGTGCCATCCAGGTGGTCAACTACAGCAAGCCGGCGCTCGAAAAAGTCAGCGGGCACATCGTCAGCCTCGCCGGGGCCGAGGACCTGCCGGCCCACGGTGAAGCTGTGACGGCCCGCTTCGCCGGAAACGACTGACCACTACATGTAGTAATTACAGGATTGTTATTCGGCTACATGTAGTCGTAAACTGAGGTTGGAAAAATGTATTCCGGCCAGTGTTCCGGCCAGGGGAAGGAAACAACGTGCATTGCCCGTTCTGCCGCAACCCTGATTCCCGCGTCGTGGACAGCCGGATGGCCGACGACGGTTCGGCCATCCGCCGTCGCCGGCAGTGCCCCGAATGCGGCCGCCGCTTCACGACCGTGGAAACCACCAGCCTCTCCGTCATTAAGAGGTCGGGCGTAGGCGAGCCTTTCAGCCGGAGCAAAGTAATCAACGGCGTCCGCAAAGCATGCCAGGGCCGCCCTGTGACCGAGGACGACCTCGCGATGCTGGCGCAGGAGGTCGAGGAAACAATCCGAGCGTCCGGCGCTGCCGAAATCGATGCCCATGAAGTGGGCCTTGCCATTCTCAGCCCGCTCCAGAAACTGGATGAAGTGGCTTACCTGCGCTTCGCAAGCGTGTACCAGGCGTTCGAGTCGCTCGAGGATTTTGAGACGGCAATTTCCATCCTTCGCCATGAGGCGGAAGTGGAAGCCAAAGCGGCCAAGGGCCAGAACTCCGAGAAGAGCCCGCTCTAGACTCCGGTGGTGGCAGCGGAGGGGAAGCCGAGGCCGCCACCGGCACCAAGTCCGAGGAACGGCCGGCGGTCACCGCCGGCCGTTCCTGCTACTTGGCCAGTTTGTGCGTCAGCGCGACCTCGATCGCGGCACCGACAATGCCGGCGTCGTTCTTGAGCTCGGCCGGAACGATCCGCGTACGCAGCTTCATGTGCGGCAGGTACTCGTCCGCGCGCTTCGAGATGCCGCCGCCGACGATGAACAGTTCGGGGGAGAACAGGAACTCGACGTGGGAGAAGTAGCGCTGCAGGAGCACGCTGTATTCCGTCCAGCTCAGGCCGTCACGTTCGCGGGCAACCGCCGAAGCCTTGCTCTCGGCGTCGAAGCCGTCGATCTCGAGGTGCCCGAGTTCCGCGTTCGGCACGAGCTTGCCGTTGAAGATGAAGGCCGAACCGATGCCGGTGCCGAGCGTGATCACCAGGACCGTCCCGGAGACTCCCTCACCGGCGCCGTAGCGGGCTTCGGCGAGGCCGGCGGCATCGGCGTCGTTGATGACCTCCACTGGACGGCCCAGGCGCTTCGTCAGGAGGGTGTCGATGTCCGTGTTGAGCCAGGACTTGTCGACGTTGGCTGCCGAGTGAACCACACCGTGCTGAATGATGCCCGGGAAGGTCACTCCGATCGGGGAATCGAAGGCTGGAGCGTCCGGCCGTGCGTTGAGCTCCTCGACGACAGCGGCCACCGTTTCGGCAACGGACTCCGGAGTGGCCGGCTGCGGGGTGGGAACGCGGAAGCGGTCGCCCACGAGCTTGCCTTTTTTGAGGTCGACGATGCCGCCCTTGATTCCGGTGCCGCCAATATCAATGCCGATCAGCGGTGCGTTCTTGGTTGACTTGTCGTCCTTCTTGGCCAATGTGATTCCGTTCGTGCTGTGGGCGGGAAATGGGCAGGGTGATAAAAATCCCGGTGGGGCCGGGCGGGAAATCAGGGAAGCGTCAGGATCTCGGCGCCGGACTCTGTGACCAGCAGGGTGTGCTCGAACTGGGCGGTGCGTTTGCGATCCCGTGTCACCACGGTCCACTCGTCGGCCCACATGTCCCACTCAACCGTGCCCAGCGTCAGCATGGGCTCGATGGTGAAGACCATCCCGGTCTCCATGACCGTGTTGTAGGCCGGAGCCGCATCGTAATGCGGAATGATCAGGCCGGTGTGAAACGCCTCGCCCACACCGTGTCCCGTGAAATCCCGGACAACACCGTAGCCGAAACGCTTGGCGTAGGACTGGATGGCGCGGCCGATGACGTTTATTTCGCGTCCGGGAGCAACTGCTTTAATGGCACGGCTCAGCGATTCCCTGGTGCGTTCCACCAGCAGCCGGGACTCTTCGTCGACGTCGCCCACCAGGAATGTGAAGTTGGTGTCACCGTGGACGCCGCCGATGAAGGCGGTGATGTCGATATTAAGGATGTCACCGTCCTGGACCACGGTGCTGTCCGGTATTCCGTGACAGATCACTTCGTTCAGCGAGGAGCACAGCGACTTGGGGAAGCCCCGGTAGCCCAGTGTTGAGGGATAGGCGTTGTGGTCCAGAAGGAACTCGTGGCCGATCCTGTCGAGCTGGTCCGTGGTGACGCCCGGCTCGATGTGC
This sequence comes from Arthrobacter sp. ISL-72, assembly GCF_018613755.1. Lineage (GTDB taxonomy): Bacteria > Actinomycetota > Actinomycetes > Actinomycetales > Micrococcaceae > Arthrobacter. Next base: position 10,875 of record NZ_JAGGPP010000034.1, on the reverse strand, counting down.
TTGCCGACCTCCACAATGGCCTGCGCCGCGATCTGGCTGGCGATCCTGATCTTCTCGATGGTTTCCGCGGACTTCACTTCCGAGCCGGTGAATTTCTCCGGCCCCGGCTTGCCTACATACTCGGGACGCGGAACCGATGCCGGAACGGGCAGTCGCGGGCTGACGGTTCCAGGGACCAGTGTGCCGGTGGGTGCAGTCGAGGCGAGAGAAGGCATAGATTGATCATATAAGGCGGTGTGGAAGCCCATGTAACGGACAGCCGGATCGGAACCCGATGGAGCTTTACGTTACGTGGATCACTCCCGCCCGGGCACGCGCCGCCACGATGCGAGGAGAAGCAATGACCGAGTATTGGTACAACGTCAAAACCCACGAGGTTGAAGAAGACGCCCTGTCCGACTGGACCCAGCTCATCGGACCGTACAAAACACGTACCGACGCCGAGCATGCGCTGGAGAAGGTCAAAGCACGCAACGAGGCATGGGAAAAGGACGACGAAGACTAGGTGCGGCCCGAATCATCCATGGATGATCCGGCGCCTGCTTAGGCCTGCTTAGAACGAGTGCTCCGGCCCCGGGAACTGGCCCGTGCGTACGTCATCGCCATAAGCCTTTGCCGCGCTGCTGAGGGACGTCCGCAGGTCGGCGTACTGCTTGACGAACTTGGCCATCTTTCCTCCGCGGAGCCCGGCCATGTCCTGCCAGACCAGCACCTGGCCGGTGGTCGCGTTGCCGGCACCGATGCCGACGGTCGGAACGGCAATGGCGGCGTCGACCGCCGCGGCCGTGGCCGCCGGGACCATTTCCATCAGCACGCTGAAGGCACCGGCATCGGCGAGGGCGACGGCGTCGTCAATCAGCCGCTGGGCGTCATCGCCGCGGCCCTGCACCCGGTAACCGCCCAGGGAATGTTCGCTCTGCGGTGTGAAGCCGATGTGCGCCATGACCGGAATGCCGGCTTGAACCATGGCCCGGACGGTGTCCGCGTAGAACCTGCCGCCTTCGATCTTCACGGCATGGGCGAGTCCTTCCTTGAGGAAGCGGACGCCGGTGGCCACGGCTTGCTCTGCTGAAACCTCGTAGCTTCCGAACGGAAGGTCCGCCACCACCAGGGCCCGCTTGGCCGAGCGTGCAACGGCACGGCACAGCGGAAGCAGTTCGTCCACCGTGACGGGGAGGCTGGTTTCGTTTCCGAAGACGTTGTTGGAGGCGGAGTCGCCGACCAGGAGCACCTCGATGCCCGCTTCGTCGAAGATCTCGGCGGTGTACTGTTCGTAGGCCGTGAGCATGGCAAAGTGCTCACCCTTGGTTTTGGCCTGCTGCAGGTGGTGCGTCCGCACGCGCCCCACCGGCTTCTTGCTGTCCGTTTGGCTTGTCGTGTCCGATTGGCTGGTAGTCGCCGACGGCGTGACGCCCGGGCGGGAGGGGCCGGTGCCGTAGGGAGCAGGTACTTCGGCGGACATGCTGGAATCGGAGCTGTTGCTTGTGGCCATGGCTAGAGCGTAGTGCGGTACCGTGCGTCCTAGCTACCGGACGACGGGCCCCTGCCGGTGAATCGCGTCACAAAACGCGGCCGCCGGGGCCCACCGCAGCGCTGTTGTCCGGCGCAACGGACAGGTGCGCGTGTTAACGCTGTGTTACGCGGAGGTCCAGCTCCAACATTCGGCCGGAATGCTTAGTAAAGTGAATCTTGAGCTGCCGCCGGCTCTAAGAATACGGACCCGGGGCATCAAAATGTTGATCCGGAGAAGAGGCCATAATGGACCGCCAGCAAGAGTTTGTCCTGCGGACTATCGAAGAGCGCGACGTGCGGTTCGTGCGTCTTTGGTTCACGGACGTCGTAGGTTCACTCAAGTCTGTTGCGCTTGCCCCAGCCGAGGTTGAAGGCGCCTTCGAGGAAGGCCTGGGCTTTGACGGCTCCGCCATCGAGGGCCTGGCCCGCGTCTTTGAATCCGACATGCTGGCGCAGCCGGACCCGTCCACGTTCCAGATCCTGCCGTGGCGCGGGGAGACGGAACAGACCTCGCGGATGTACTGCGACATCCTGACGCCCGACGGCGAGCCCTCCGCGGCGGATCCCCGCAACGTCCTCAAGCGCACCCTCGCCAAAGCCGCGGACATGGGCTTCACCTGCTACACGCACCCCGAGATCGAGTTCTACCTGTTGAAGTCGCAGGAGCCCGGCCCGGACGGTTCGCCCATCCCCGTCGACGAGGGCGGCTACTTTGACCACGTCCCGGGCGGCGTCGCCCAGGATTTCCGGCGCACCGCCGTCACCATGCTCGAGTCCGTGGGCATTTCCGTCGAGTTCAGCCATCATGAAGCCGGTCCCGGCCAGAACGAGATCGATCTGCGCTACGCCGACGCCCTGCAGACGGCGGACAACATCATGACGTTCCGCACCGTCATCAAGGAGGTCGCCCTGCAGCAGGGCACCTACGCCACGTTTATGCCGAAACCGTTCACCGCGCACCCCGGCTCGGGAATGCACACGCACTTTTCCCTCTTCGAAGGCGACACCAATGCCTTCTACGAAGCCGGCGCGGAATTCCAGCTGTCCAAGACAGCCAAACAGTTTATTGCGGGCATCCTGAAGCACGCGCCCGAGTTCACCGCCGTGACCAACCAGTTCGTGAACTCCTACAAGCGGCTCTGGGGCGGCGGCGAGGCCCCCAGCTACCTGAGCTGGGGCCACAACAACCGCTCGGCACTGGTGCGTGTCCCGCTGTACAAGCCGGGCAAGGGCCAGTCCGCGCGCATTGAGTACCGCGGCATCGACTCCGCAGCCAACCCCTACCTCGCCTACGCCGTCCTGCTCGGTGCCGGCCTCAAGGGCATCGAAGAGGGCTACGACATTCCCGCCGCGGCCGAGGACGACATCTGGTCGCTGAGCTCGGCCGAGCGCCGGGCAATGGGCCACGACCCGCTGCCCGCCAGCCTCCACGACGCCATCAGGTCAATGGAGGATTCCGAGCTCATGCCGCAGATCCTCGGCGAGCAGGTGTTCGAGTACTTCCTGCGCAACAAGCGCGCCGAATGGCAGGACTACCGTCTCCAGGTGACTCCCTACGAACTGCAGCGCAATCTCGGCATCCTCTAGGCGGCCACGGTGAGCCTTGCCCGTCGCCTGATCTCCGCCGGTTTCAGTGACCTGGAAAAGGGGGAGCGGTTCCTGGCTGCCCCGGAGCTGGAAGGCATCGACCAGGATGTCCTGTTCGCGGGCTTCCACCTTGCCGCCAGCCCCGATACCGCTCTGCAGTCCCTGGTGCGCCTGATCGAAAAGCATCCGGACCTCCGGAAACTCGCCGCGGCGGACATCGATACGAGCGAGCCGCTGTACCGGGTCCTGGGGGCCTCCGAAGCCCTGGGCGAATTCCTGATCCGCCACCCGGAGCACCTTGAGGCCTTTGACGTGGTGGCCAGTCCCGAGCCGGTGCCCGCCGACGCCGCGGAACTCCGGGCCGGCCTCCTGCGGTCCGTGCAGGCGGACCCGAAGGCGCGCAGGCCGGTGGCCGGGCTGTCCGGACCGGAAGCGTACGCCGCGCTCCGGACGGCGTACCGCCGGGGCGTCGTCGACCTTGCCGTCAAGGACCTCTGCGCAGCCGACCCCCTGGACTTCATGCCCGCCGCCGGCGCCGAACTGGCAGACCTCGCGGGTGCCGCCATCGAGGCGGCCCTGGCCGTTTCCCGCGCCGAAGCTGGTGAGCAGTTCGACGCGGCGGAAGTCGCCGACGTCGGGCTGGCGGTCATCGGCATGGGCAAATGCGGTGCCCGTGAACTCAACTACATCTCCGACGTCGACGTCATCTACGTGATTGAAGCAGACGGGCTGGACGAAGCAGGCGCAAATACCATCGGCACAGCCCTTGCCACCGGAATCTCGCGCGCCATCATGTCGATCGGCCGGGAGCCTGGCCTCTGGGAAGTGGACGCCAACCTGCGGCCGGAGGGCAAATCCGGACCGCTGGTGCGGACGCTCGCATCCCACCAGACCTACTACGCGCGCTGGGCCGACAGCTGGGAGTTCCAGGCACTCCTGAAAGCCCGGACCATTGCCGGTGACGCAGAACTGGGCGCCCGCTATGAGGCGGCTGTCCTGCCCCTGATCTGGGGTTCGGCGAACCGGGATGGCTTTGTGGAGTCCGTGCAGGCCATGCGCCGCCGGGTTACGGACAATATTCCGGCAGACGAGGAACAGCGCCAGATTAAACTCGGGCGCGGCGGACTGCGGGACGTCGAATTCACCGTCCAACTGCTGCAGTTGGTGCACGGCAAGGCCGATGAATCCCTCCGGCATCGCGACACCACCTCGGCCATCGCTGCGCTCTCGACCGGCGGCTACATCGGGCGCACCGACGCCGCGGAATTCGACCATGCCTACCGGTACCTGCGGCTCCTTGAGCACCGGATTCAGCTGTTCCAGCTGCGGCGCACTCACCTCATGCCGGTCAGGGAGGACGCCCTGCGGTCCCTCGCCAAGGCCGTGCTTGGACCGTTCGCCCGTGAACGCCCGCACCCCGATGCCCTGCTGGCGGCCTGGCAGAAAACCAAGCGGTCAGTCCGTGAACTGCACGAGCGCATCTTCTACCGTCCGCTGCTGAACACTGCCGCCAAACTGAGCAGTGAAGACGCGCGGCTGACGCCGGAGGCTGCACAGGGGCGCCTGGCCGCCTTGGGGTATCTGGATCCGCAAGGGGCCATGCGGCACATCGAGGCGCTCACCGCCGGAGTAAGCCGGCGTGCGGCGCTGCAGCGCCAGCTGCTGCCCATCCTGTTGGGATGGCTCGCCGACGGCGTGGACCCCGACGCCGGACTGCTGGGTTTTCGCCGGGTGAGCGAGGCACTCGGAACAACCCATTGGTATCTGGGGATGCTGCGGGACTCGACGGCGGCCGCCGAGCGGCTGTGCCATGTGCTCTCCAACTCCCGGCTGATCGCGGACCTCCTCGAAGTGTCCCCGGAATCGGTGGCGTGGCTGGGGACGGACAAGGATCTTGCCCCGCTGGGGTTCGAGGCACAGTGGCTGGAGATCACCTCAAAGATGTCGCGGCACGAGGACCCGGAAAGTGCCATGCGGCTCATCCGGCTGATCCGGCGCCGGGAGATCCTCCGGGTGGCCATTGCGGACAGCGCCGGCCTGCTGGAGCAGGACCAGGTGGGGGCGGCCCTCGCGGACACGGATCGCGCGGCAGTCCTGGGCGCCCTCCGGGTGGCCGAAGGAATCGTCTCCGCATCGGGCCCGCTCAAGACACGCGTCCTCGTGATCGCCATGGGCCGGCAGGGCGGCCGGGAAATCGGCTACGGCTCGGATGCCGACGTGATGTACGTGCACCGCGGCCTGCCCGGCGTTCCCGAGGAGGAGGCGCAGCACCAGGCAGCCCAGATCGTGGGCCACATTTCCAAGCTCCTGACCCAGCCGCTGAAACCGGCGATCCTCGCCGAGCGCGTGCTGATGGTGGATGCCGATCTGCGGCCCGAAGGCAAGAACGGCGCCATGGTCCGGTCCCTGGATTCCTACGCGGAGTATTACCGCCAGTGGTCGCTGGTCTGGGAAGCCCAGGCACTGCTGCGGGCCTTGCCCATCGCCGGGGACGACGACCTTGCCGCCGACTTCGTGGAGCTGATCGACCCGATCCGCTATCCGGCCGAACTGTCCGAGAAGGACGTGCGGGAAATCCGCCGTATCAAGGCACGCGTCGAAGCGGAGCGGCTGCCCCGTGGAGCGGATCCGGCGCGGCACCTCAAGCTGGGCCGCGGGGGCCTGAGCGACGTCGAGTGGCTTGTGCAGCTGCTGCAACTGCAGCATGCGGGAAAGCACCCGGAGCTCCGGACCACGTCCACGGTCCCGGCGCTCGAGGCCGCCGCTTCTTTGGGTTACCTGGCGCCGGACGAGGCTGAGCTGCTGCTCCAGGCGTGGCGGCTGGCGAGCCGCATCCGCTCTGCCAACGTTATCTGGACGGGCCGCGCTTCCGACCTCCTGCCCTCCTCCCGCAGGGACCTTGAGGCTGTGGCCAGGTGGTGCGGCTACAAGCCGGGCAACGCGGCAACGCTCGAAGAGGACTACCTGAGGCTGAGCCGGCGGACCCGAGCCGTTTTCGACCGGGTATTCTACGGCCAGTAGAGTCTGCTTCGACGCCGGCCGAACGCCTTCCGAGGGGCTGACACGGAACGGGGCGGATGCTAGTTTGAGCGCATGGCCACCCAACTCTTTCTGAATCTTCCCGTCAGGGACCTCAACCGGTCAGTCGAGTTCTTCACCGCGCTCGGCTTTTCCTTTAACCCGGACTTCACCGATGAAAACGCCACCTGCATGATCGTCAACGACGACGCGTACGTCATGCTGCTGGTGGAAGGCTACTTCAGGACCTTCATGTCCAAGGGCCTAGCCGACACCGGCAACGCCGCCGAAGCCATCGTTGCCTTCTCGGTTGACAGCAGGGAGGCCGTGGACCAGACAGTCCGGAAGGCCCTTGCTGCCGGCGGAACTCCGTCACAGGAAGCCCAGGACTACGGCTTTATGTACAACCACAGCTTTCAGGACCCGGACGGCCACCTGTGGGAGGTCTTCTGGATGGACCCCGCCGGAGCGCCGGCGGAGGCCGAGTAGCGCCTGCCCCCGCTACCTACGGATAGGCTCAGTCCATGCCTGATTCCGTGTGGCTCATCGCCCTGAAGAGCCTCGACGACGACGCAAGGGCCGTCAAACTCGGCGAAGTTGCGGAACTGGAACTAGCGCCGGGGCAACAGGAGTTCGCCGGGGATCCCCTGCGCATGATGCTGGTGGCATTGCAGGAGGATTCGCGGTTTCCCTATGTGGTGGACTCCGGCGGAAGCGCGGTGGGTGTGCTCACCCTGCAACGCGGCGCGGCTTCGCTTGCGGGGTGGACGGGCGATGACTCCGTGTGGCTCCTGCGGGGGTTCCTGATTGACCGGAACCGCCAGGGCCAGGGAATGGGCACCCTCGCGGCCGCGGCTGCTGTCCGGGAGGCCGCGAAACTGACGGCCCGGCTGGGCGGGGAAGAGGCCGGCGTCGTCCTTTCAGTGAACGAACGCAACCCGGCCGGGCAGGCTGCCTACCGCAAGGCGGGCTTCGAAGACCGGGGGCAGTACCTTGGCGGCGGAGCCGGAGCGCAGCGGACCATGTACCGCGCTTTCTAAGCGGCGATGAACCCAAAGTACGGAAGGCCAGGGGTGTCGGGCGGAAGCCGTTTCGCGTCCTTCCCGGGGCGGCGCGGCACGGCCGGCACAAAAAAGTCCGCCTGCGCTGCCGAAGCAGCACAAGCGGACTTTTGGGTCGATCAGGCGGGGACTGCCCGTGCCTGACTAGACGCCGTAGTAGAGCTCGAACTCGTAGGGGTTCGGGCGCAGGGACAGCGGACGGATCTCGTACTCGTACTTGTACTCGATCCAGGTATCGATCAGGTCCTGGGTGAACACGCCGCCGGCCTGGAGGAACTCGTTGTCCTCGGCCAGTGCTTCGAGTGCTTCCTCGAGGCTGCCCGGAGCCTTGGGGATGTCCTTGGCTTCCTCGGCGGGGAGCTCGTAGAGGTCCTTGTCGATCGGAGCCGGGGGCTCGATGCGGTTGCGGATGCCGTCAATGCCGGCCATCAGCTGGGCAGCGAACGCCAGGTACGGGTTGGAGGAGGGGTCCGGAGCGCGGAACTCGATGCGCTTCGCCTTCGGGTTGGAACCCGTGATGGGGATACGGATACCGGCGGAGCGGTTGCCCTGGGAGTAGACCATGTTGACCGGGGCTTCGAAGCCCTTGACCAGGCGGCGGTAGGAGTTCACAGTCGGGTTGGTGAAGGCCAGCACGGCGTTGGAGTGCTTCAGCAGGCCGCCGATGTACCAGCGGGCGGTGTCGGACAGGCCGGCGTAGCCCTTCTCGTCGTAGAACAGCGGCTCGCCGCCGTTCCACAGCGACTGGTGGCAGTGCATGCCCGAGCCGTTGTCGCCGAAGACCGGCTTCGGCATAAAGGTGACCGACTTGCCCCAGGCGTCAGCGGTGTTCTTGATGACGTACTTGAACTTCTGCAGGTCGTCAGCAGCGTGCGTCAGCGTGGTGAACTTGTAGTTGATCTCAGCCTGGCCGGCGGAGCCTACTTCGTGGTGGCTGCGCTCGACCTCAAGGCCGGCCTCGTCCAGGGCGACACACATGGCATCGCGCAGGTCGGCCTGCTTGTCGGTGGGGGAGACCGGGAAGTAACCGCCCTTGACGGGGGTCTTGTAGCCCAGGTTTCCGCCTTCTTCTTCACGGCCGGTGTTCCAGTGGGCTTCTTCAGAGTCGATCTTGTAGAAGCTGCCCTGCGGGGAAGACTGGTACTGGACGTTGTCGAACACGAAGAACTCGGCCTCGGGTGCGAAGAACGCGGTGTCGGCGATGCCGGTGGAGGCGAGGTAGGCCTCTGCCTTCTCGGCTACGCCGCGGGGGTCGCGGTGGTAGGGGTCACCGGTGCGGGGGTTCACGATGGAGAAGTTCAGCGCGAGGGTCTTCTCCATGCGGAACGTGTCCAGGAATGCCGTGGTGACATCCGGAATGAGCTGCATGTCGGACTCGGCGATGCCCTGGAAACCGCGGATGGACGAACCGTCGAAGAGCTGGCCGTTGATGAAGAAGTCCGCATCAACGCTCTTTGCCGGGACGTTGAAGTGCTGCTGCACGCCAGGAAGGTCGGTGAAGCGGATATCGACGAACTTAATATCTTCGTCCTTGATGAACTTGAGGACTTCGTCCGCAGTCTTGAACATCTATGCTCCTTACGCATAAGTAATAACTGGCTGGAAAGCCATGTGGTCCAGCGCAATCCGACGGCGCGAAAACACAAAAGTGCCCCCGCTCCTAACTCGCTAGCAACTGTTACCACCCTAGGGACACGGGATTTCCCGTCCATGTCCGCTATGTTTCCGGCAGGTTACGTAACCGCCTGATATGTAAAAGCTATACCGTGTCCACAGGATGGTCGAACCGCATCCAGAGTGTGAACTCCGGCCCGGATTTGTACGTCACGCCGGGAGTTCTCTCCGGACTTCACTGCCGGGTATCCGGAGCGGATAGTCTTGATCCGTGGTAGATCGCAAAGACATAGGCTCCTGGCTCAGCGGACCGGACACGTCCGGTATTTCCAAGTACCCGGGGGAGCGGCTGGGCCTGCCGGAGTCCGGCCGCGGGTCGATGGCCCGTGCCGGCCGCAGGATCCTTGCGATCTGCATCGACTGGGGCCTGGCGCTCCTGATCAGCAACTTCGCGTTCGGCGGCGATCCGTGGGCAACGCTGGCTGTCTTTGCGGCGGAGCAGATCCTCCTTATCGGAACCCTCGGCTACAGCATCGGACACCGGCTCCTTGGCATCCACGTGGTCCGCCTCGGCGGCGCTCCCGCCGGGCCGCTGGCCGCGCTGATCCGAACCCTCCTCCTGTGCCTGGTCATCCCCGCGGTCATCTTTGATCCGGATCACCGCGGCCTGCACGATAAGGCGATGAACACCATCCTCGTCCGCATGTAGCTGTTGGCGGGCCTATACGCCCGCGGTCTCGTGTTCGCGGGCCCGGCGCATGCCGCCGTCGGCCGGTGTCAGATGGCCGCGCTTCCCTGCCCAGCGCTCGAACAGGATCGTGGCGAAGGGAAACACCGCAGCGAGCCCCGCGAAGAGTGCCACACGGAACGGCCAGCGCTGCGTCCGCCAGAGCGCCAGGGCCACGACTCCGTAGGCGATGAACAGCACACCGTGGACCGGTCCGGCAATCTCCACACCGAGCTCCGTCGTCTGCGCCACCCATTTGAAGTACATCCCAGTCAGCAGGGTGGCCCAGCTGAACGCTTCGGCGATGGCGAGGACGCGGAAGAGGCGGATGACGGCGGATTTCGAGGGCAGTTTCACGGTACTCCGGTTTCTGATTGCGGTGCAGTTTGTGGTGGCAGGCCAAAGGTGCAGGCGGACGGGCCAAAGCAAACGCCCCGGTCGCCGGCCAGATGGCCGGTCTCCGGGGCGTTGACGGTGCGGTTAGCGGCCGCGGGCTGCTTTGCGGTCCGGCCGTGCCTTGTAGGGATCGATTCCCTTCGGAATGGGGAGGCGGGTTCCCAGCGAGGAAATGCGCTTCGATACCGCACTTACCTCAAGCTTGGTGAGTTCCTTGTCCAGCTTGTTCATCTTCTTGGCAACCTGGCTGATGGGAACCTGGCCTTCACCGCGGCCGCTCTCGATCACGTGGATGGTGACGTTGGGCAGGATGCGCGCGAGGCGCTTGCGTTCGGCGTCAACGAGCGGCCGGACACGGTGGGTGGGGCCTTCACTGACCAGGACGACGCCGGGACGGCCGATGGCGCGGAAAACGGCGTCCTGGGTCCGGGGGTTGACGGCGACCGGCTGGTCTTCGGTGATCCAGCCGCGCTTCAGCGTGCCGAGAGCGGCACCGGAAGCGCCGGGCTGGTTCTCGATCTGGGCGAAGGCAGCGCGCTCAGCGCGGCGCGAAAGGATGAGGGTGGCGGCAAGCAGTCCCAGCGGAATGCCGATGATCAGGCCCGTGATCCAGTTTTCGAGGAGGAAGCCCACCAGGAAGCTGACGGCTACGACTCCGAGGAACGCCAGCAGCATCAGCCAGACCACCATGGGGTCGTGGCGGCGAGTCATCTGGAAGACTTCGTTGATCTGCTTCAGCCGGCTGGGCTTCTTGACCTTGGCTTCTTTCGGCTTGCGGGAAAAGAGGCCGCGCTTCGGGGCGTCGGAGGCTGCCGGAGTCGGTTTGCTGGAATCAGGGGAATTCGCCATAGTGCCTTAATTCTACGTGATTTATGCCTGAGGGCCGGACGCCGGAGTGCTTCGGTGCCGGCCCTCAGCCACGTTTGTTACGAAAGGTCCTAGGAGTGCGCTGCGATCAGG
>NZ_JAGGPP010000033.1 GCF_018613755.1 Arthrobacter sp. ISL-72 | reverse complement strand
ACGGATACAGCAACACCAGTAACACCTGGTCGTCGGACAGCTTGAGACGACCAGAGCACCACCAGTAACACGGGGCGGGCAAGTTGAGAGCAACCTTATGCATTCCTTGCCCGCCCCGACCGTTCGGGTCCGCTGCCCGGTACAAAAAAGTTACCTAAAATCAACTCGGCCCCGCCAAACCGGTAGACCTCGTAGCCGGCGAGCCTGAGCCGTCGGTCCTCGGAGACCATCTCGCTGTAGAGGGCTGGGCTCGCCGGTATCGCCGTTCGCGTAGTGCTGCTTCCCGTCGACCTCGAGGACCACGCGATGTCTGCTGGAGAACAGGATGAGGAAGTCCATCCGCTGCCGTGCCAACGGGCTGCCGCTCTGGCCAGCAGATAGACGAGCCGACTGGGTCGCGGGGTCGAAGTGCAGGTGGACCTGCGGGATCAGAGCCGGCCCCCACCCTCACCTGATACGTTCACGGCAAACCTGTTGCGACGTTGGTGAGAAACCGCCCCTTCCAGGAATGCTTCCTGCCCGCAGGTTGGGTATACGCGATGGACAGATTTCCCAGAATTCGAAAGTCGGAAGGCGAACATGTAGCACCGGGTCCTGACGCCATCCAGATCCACCCACACGTCCCCGAAATCGACCTCGGCTTCAGCGCCGGGCGCGTGTTCCTGAGGGATGAACACCTCAACGGCTGCTTTCCCGGACTCGAACGCAATCTCTGCACGGCGGGCCTTCACATACTGGCGGACCGTCGAATACGAGATCACCGCCTGGTGCTCGTCAACCAGACGGTCGAAAACACGCTGCGCGGTATGGCGTTGCTTCCGGGGGGCATCGAGATCCGCGATGAGCATGTCATCAATGACGGACCTGCAACGGTCCAGTTTCGGAGCCGCGCGGGCAGGGACTCTCCGGGTTGGTGGTTCAGCCGCAGCGAGGGCCTGACGGACAGTCCTGCGGGAAACCCGGTATTCCTTGGCCAGCGCCCGGATTGATGATCCATGGACCCGTGCGTCCCGCCGGATCCTGGCAAATAGCTCCACCCTCAACTCCATCACTGCCTTCCACTGTTGGAAAAACAACCCTGATGAAATCAACGGTGGGGTGGGCTCAAGTCAAACTGCGATTCATCGACCGGCGAGCCGCCAAGTGGGCTCCAACCAAACTGCAGAAGTGGTCTCCAAACAAACTGCCATAATCAGGCCAGCTCGTCCAACATAACGTGTCTCGGTCCGGCCAGCTGCCGCTCTGGCGTGCTGGGCGCTGGCACGCTGAGAGTGATTGGCACCCTAGACGTGAGACTGTTTTCTCTTGTCTCCGCTCTGAAAAACCCGCATAGTTCTAAGCAAGTGCTGCTAGGCAGCGTGGCCAGCGAAAGCTTGGGAGGGCCGAGAGATTCCGGGATGGAATATCAACAACGCAGCAGGATCGTCCGGGCCAGGGGCAGTTACTCTTCTTGAGGGATCCTCATTCTGCATTTCTGAGGCGAACGGCGACATGACCGCGGGCCGGCCGCAGGGAGCCTTCTTCAACGACACCCGCTTCATCGCGGAATGGAACCTGACCATTAACGGCCGCTCTATCGAAGCACTTTCCGTTGCGACACCAGAGCCTTACCGCGCCAAGTTCGTCGGGAGGGCCGCCAGCAACGGAGGGATGGACAGTCCGTTGCTGATCGAACGCGAACGAATCCTCGGGGCCGGTCTGACTGAAACTGTAACCGTCCGCAACTACTCCCGTGAGCCTATTAACTGCCGCATGGAGCTAGTCGTAGACACTGATTTTGCGGACCTGTTTGAGGTGAAAGAAGGCAGGCCTTCACGGCGATGGCAACAGTCACGGCGCTCTGACGGGGAGAAGCTAATCTTGGCTTCCGAATGGAAAGGCAACAGCCACGGGATCGTCCTGACCTTCCCCGGCGCTCAGGTTCAGGGGCGCAGTTTCGTATCCGCATTTACAGTCCCTGCACAAGGCGAGCGAGCCCACACAGTTACCGCTGCGCCGCTCATCGGCAGCCGGGACACAGGGCCCTCCCTATACGGAAAGGTCCCTGGCGACGAGCAGTCTCTGAAACGCATCACCGAGTGGCGAACAGCAATGCCCGTCGCAGACCTCGGGGATGACGCGCTCGAGAAAGTAATCAGGCGCAGCCAGGAGGATCTGGGCTCCCTCCGGATCTTCAACCCCGATCACGCTGACCGCGTCGTAGTCGCCGCGGGAGCCCCGTGGTTTATGGCCTTGTTTGGGAGGGACAGCCTGCTCGCCTCCTTCATGTCTTTTCTGCTCGACCCATCCCTCGCTTTGGGCACCCTGAGGACACTGGCCGACTATCAAGGAAAGGAGATAAATCCACTTACGGAGGAAGAACCGGGACGGATACTCCATGAGGTGCGTCTGGGCGTCAGCACCGGGCAAGCTCTGGGCGGTCGCAGCATCTACTACGGCACGGCTGACGCCACACCGCTCTTTGTCGCCGTGCTGGGGGAACTGAGCCGATGGGGACTCGAATCTAAAGCCATACACGACCTGCTCCCTGCCGCGGACAGAGCCTTGGGCTGGGTAGAGAACTACGGAGACCGCGACGGAGACGGCTTCGTTGAATACGAGCGCCACACAAACCAAGGGCTACGTAACCAGGGCTGGAAGGACTCATGGGACGGCATAAATTTCGCAGATGGCACACTGGCCGAACCACCAATAGCATTGTGCGAAGTCCAGGCCTACACCTACTCGGCCTATATGGGACGGGCACTGATCGCCCTTACCCATGGCGATACAGAGACCGCTGATTCGTGTGCGGCCAAAGCCGCGAGACTGAAGGAGGCCTTCAACGAGCGCTTTTGGCTTCCTGACCGAGGATATTTCGCCATCGCCCTGGATGGCGAAAAGAAGCCCGTTGACGCCCTCGCCTCCAACATGGGCCATTGTCTTTGGGCCGGAATCGTGGACCAGGACAAGGCGGGGCTGGTAGCTGAACGGCTCATGTCCCCGGAGATGTTTACGGGCTGGGGAATACGGACTCTCGCCAGCACAATGGGTGCGTACAACCCGGCGAGCTACCACAACGGGTCAGTCTGGCCCCATGACAGCGCCCTGGTCATGGGCGGGCTCATGAGATATGGCTTCACGGAGCAGGCGCAGGCAATTGCGTATGGGCTTTTGGGAGCTGCCGATTACTTTGGGGGACGACTGCCCGAGCTGTTCTGCGGCCTGGACAAGGCGAGCCACCCGGTACCGGTTCCGTACCCAGCCTCATGTTCCCCCCAGGCATGGGCGGCAGCGGCTCCAGTGCATCTGATCCGCGTACTGATGCGTTTTGACCCCGCACTTCTTTGGAACGAGTTGTGGCTCGCTCCCGCACTTCCGCCGGGCACGCGCTTCCATTTGGAGAATGTGCCGTTCGCCGGAAATGCCAAGCTCTCGCTGGACATCGATATGAACAGCGATTCGGTCCAAGTCCAGGGGCTACCGGATTATGTGAAACTTCGACGGGGACTTCGTCCTCCGCTGATGGAACTGTACAACCTGACTCGATCGCCGCGGCCGGACTGAACGACCCAGCTCGTCATAATATCCGCTAGCAGTGTTCCGGCTTCTGCTTCATCAGTGATTAACTGCTGGGATACCTCGGCAGGGGAAGCGCGGCATCCTTTTGGGGACTGCCCCCGTTTTTATTGACTCCTTGACCTAGCGAGCTGATGCTCGTGGAAAGATGTTGACCATGCCCACGGCTTATGGGGCGGAGTTCCGCCAGGATGTTATTGATGTGGCCCGCAAGGTCGAAGCGCCGCTGGCGCAGATTGCGAAGGATTTCGGGCTTTCGGTCACGATGCTGAAGCGCCGGATCGCCATCGCCGAGCGCAAGGAGACCGGAGCCGGCCCGGCAGCGGCGGAGTCGGCCGAGATGCGGGAGCTAAAGAAGCGGAACCGCTTGCTGGAGCAGGAGAACGAGATTCTCCGCCGGGCTGCTGCCTACCTGGCCCGGACATCAACCCAAAATGACTTTTCTATGGGTTCTGTCAAGCCATGATGGTCTGGAGTTGACGGAAAATGGCGCGGCAGACATAGCGTGCCGCGATGGAATCGTTCTTCTCGCTGCTGCAGAAGAACGTCCTGGACCGTCAGCGGTGGACCACCAGGCAGGAACTCCGGCTTGCCATCACGACCTGGATCGAGCGGACCTACCACCGCCGGCGACGGCAACGACGGCTGGGAAAACTCACGCCCATCGAACATGAAACATCAACCGAGCCGCGCTCACAGCGGCCTAAGACCCCGAGTCAACAAAAGCCGGGGCAGTCCCGTTTGGTTTTCCTTACCCATCCGCCTTCAGACCATTGCTATGTTGATTCAAATATCTTAGAATTAAGATACTTGAATCAAAGAGACGCCTGGTGGAGGCGAAATATCGCTTTCCGGGTCTTCGGCACGAAGGGAGACACCATGACTATCGTCACCGAACAACCCCGCACCCTCGATCCGCAGCAGGTCCGGGACGTCATGTCCAAAGTGCCCACCGGCGTGCCGGTCATTGCGGGCGAATGCGAACTTACCGGTGAACGCGCCGCCATGATCGTTGGATCGTTCGTTTTCATTTCCGTCGAACCCTGCTTGATTGGCTTCTTCGTTGGCAAAGGCTCCTCAAGTTGGCCAAAGCTCAACGAGGCCACAGTGCTTGGCATCAGCGCCCTGTCCGCAAGCCAGACGCAGTTCTGTCGCAAGCTCGGCAAAAAGGAAGCGGACCGGTTCGCCGAACATTTCTGGAACCAGGGCCCATGCGGTGCACCACTAGTCGCCGGTTCAGTCGCAGCCATGGAATGCCAGATCGAAAACGTCACCTCCGTCGGTGACCATGACTTCGTTCTGGCCCGAGTCCGCGATCTCAGCACCGGAAGCGCTGCTGACCCTCTTGTCTTCCAAAATCACGAGTTCTCCGGGCTCCTTCGCCACTGACCCGATAGGGCTTGAGCCACCGGATCCTGCCCACACTTTGCTCACTGATACTCTTCCCCGCGGCCTAGTGGAAGTGGCTGCCTAGCTGCTCAAACGTGCGTTACAGCCTTACGCTGGGCTGGGCTTCTGAATTCGCGTCAAGTTCGGCCCGTTCTAATTCCGCGACGATATGTCCTTCCTTCGACGGTAACGGCAAAAGTTCGCTAAAGCTGTAGAGGCAGGCGTGGACCAGCAGAAGGAAGTTGGCCGCACCGAAGCACCCCTCGCCGCCAGGCAGCCTGTCTTCGGAGTCGGTCGCAATGCGCCTCGGTGCCGCCTGGATCCGGGCTCCGGTCTTCTACCCATCTTCACCGGAGCTCGCGGCCAGACGGAAACGGCTGTTTATGGGTTGCACGGCTTGGGACAGTTAAAAAAAGTCACTCCCCCCGCTCATTTTGAAGCGCCGATAATGGACCTTTCGTCAGCCTACGAACACTGACCTGTAGGCTCTGTGCGTGAATCCATGTATAGCCAGCTGTCTGAGGCCATTTCCTCGAGGTGAGGGGGTTGGCTTTTGGGAGTTTTTGAGGTTGAGGGCAAGTTGCGTTTTAGATGCGTTCATCTGTCTTTGTGTTTGTGGGGGAGAGGTCCGCGCGCGTAGCACGACGCCTGCTGGCGGCCGCTTTGGTTGCCGGCCCACTTCGAACCTTCACCCATTGCTTAATGGGACTGGATCAACACCTCAAACCGCCTGGTTTGTCGGGCAAACGCGGTCGTCGACACCCTGGGATTAGAACCAAAGCGTCCCTGAATCAGGCTGGTTTCGCCGACCACTCCGGTTCCAGCGAAGACCCCATATCGGCGGACTTCCATGGTGAGGCTTCAGACGACGATGGTGGCTGTTGCACTTCGAGTCCGAGAGCGCGTGGTGTCTTAGGACACGAGGTTGTCCGCTGCGGTGTCCATGTGTTCGCGGATGGTCTTGCGCACCACGGATGGTTCGCCGGTTTCAATGGCAGCAATGATGTCGCGGTGCCGGTTCACGCTCATGTTCTTGACGCCCTTTTCCAGTCCCGCGAACATGATGGACATCCGGATGGAGCCTTCGAGGGAGGTCCAGGAGTGCAGCAGGGTTTCATTGCCGGTCAGTCGGCAAAGAGTCCGGTGGAATTCCATGTCAGATTCGATACGCTCCGCTAATGACGCGTTCTGGGCTGCCTCCATAACGTCAATCGTCCGGTGCAGGGACGCGATGGCATGAGCGCGGTCGGGGAGCTCGCACAGTGTACGTGCAGCCAGGGATTCGAGGGCAGCCCGTACGGCGAAGATATCGCGGATTTCCTTTTCGTCCAGGTGCCGGACCGAGAGCCGGCCGCGGGGCCCTGCGGACAGAAGGCCTTCCTGTGCCAGTTGGCGGAGTGCTTCGCGGAGCGTTCCCCGGCTGATCCGGAGCATGTCCGAGAGTTCGGTTTCCACCAGGTGCCGCCCGGGTTCCAGCTCACCGCTGGTGATGGCAGTCCTTAGCGCGGAGAGCGCCTGCTCGCGCAGATTTTGCTTCTCCAGTCCCAGCAGCGGGGCTGTCAGTCCGGCCATGACACCTATCCTCAATGTTGTAAGTCGACTGTTTACAGTCATATTCGATAGTACGGCAGAAAGCACGGTCTCGGCCGGGAACGGTGCCATGCTTTCTGCATCTATTCAGTCTGTCCAGGACAGGCTGTCTAGCCGAGTTCGGCGAGCACCTTCGCGACGATGCGGTCCACGGCCAGGCCGTAGCGGTCGTGGAGGGTGGGCAGCGCGCCGGCGTCCAGGAACTGGTCGGGGAGCGCCACCGGGACCACGCGCTTGCCGAGGCCGGCGGTGACCACGGCGGAGGCGACTGTTTCGAACAGGCCGCCCACCACGCTGTGGTTCTCCAGCGTGACGGCGAGCCGGTCGGTGTTGATCTCGGCGAGGACGGTGGCGGCGTCGAACGGTTTGATGGTGGGCGTGTGGACGACGGCAACATCCACGTTGTGCGCCGCCAGGGCATTGGCTGCCTGGAGGGCGCGGATGGTCATCAGGCCCGAGGAGATGAATACGACGTCGTTGCCGCCGCGCAGCACCTTGGCCTTGCCGAGCTCGAACGTGTAGTCGTACTCGTCAAGGACTGTGGGGACGTTGCCGCGGAGCAGGCGCAGGTAGGTGGGTCCCTCGGAAGCTGCAAGCTGGGGGACTGCCTGTTCGATGTCGATCGAGTCGCAGGGGTCCACGATGGTCAGGTTGGGCATGCCGCGGAAGATCGCCATGTCCTCGGTGGCCTGGTGGCTGGGGCCGTACCCGGTGGTCAGGCCGGGCAGGCCGCCAACGATGTTCACGTTCAAGTTGGGCTCGGCGGCGTCTAGGCAGAGGAAATCGTAAGCGCGGCGGGCCGCGAACACCGAGTAGGTGGACGCGAACGGCACCAGTCCGGTCTCGGCCAGGCCGGCCGCGGCGCCGAAGAGCAGCTGCTCGGCCATGCCCATCTGGAAGAACCGCTCGGGGAAGGCCTTGGCGAAGATGTGCATGTCGGTGTACTTGCCCAGGTCCGCGGTGAGGCCGACGATCTTGTCGTTCTCCTGTGCGGCCTTGACCAGTGCGTGCCCGAACGGCGCGGACGCAGTCTTCTGGTCCGGATCGGCGAACGAGGCGATCATGGCCGAGGTCTTCAGCTTCGGCTTTGCGGCTGTTGTGGTGTCGGGAGCCTCGGTGGTGGCGCTCATGCTGAAGCCTTTCCTTCGTATCCTGCGGTGAGCTGCTCGCGGCAGGTCTGCCATTCGTGTTCTTCGATGCGCATGAAGTGCGCCTTTTCGCGTTCCTCGAGCAGCGGAACGCCCCGGCCCACCTTCGTGTCGCACAGGATCACGGAAGGACGTCCGACGGCGGCGACCTGGGCGGCTGCGTTGTCGAACGCTGCCAGCAGCGCGCCGACGTCGTTCCCGTCCACGCGCTGGGTATACCAGCCAAAGGATGCCCATTTTTCGGTGACCGGCTCGGTGCGGAGCACCGTGTCCGTCTTGCCGTCGGCCTGCAGGGCGTTGATGTCCACCATGGCGGTGAGGTTGCCCAGCTGGTGGTGGTGGGCGCCCATGGCCGCTTCCCACGTGGAGCCTTCGTCCAGTTCGCCATCGGAGAGGAAGTTATAGACACGGGCGCCTGAGCCCTGGTAGCGCAGGCCCAGGGCCATGCCGACGGCGATGCTCAGGCCGTGCCCGAGAGATCCTCCGGAGATTTCCATGCCAGGGGTGTAGGTGGACATCCCGGACATCGGGAGCCGGGAGTCGTCCGAACCGTAGGTTTCCAGTTCCTCGACCGGGATGATCCCGGCCTCGGCGAGGGCTGCGTAGTGGCCGATCGCGTAGTGCCCGGTGGAGAGCAGGAACCGGTCCCGTGCTTCCCAGTGCGGATCCTCGGCCCGGAACCGGAGCTGGTCGCCGTAGACGGTAGCCAGCATGTCAGCTGCACCAAGGGCCTGGCCGACGTAGCCCTGGCCCTGGACTTCGCCCATGTTCAGGGCGTGGTGCCGGATCCGGTAGGCGGCGGCGCTGGTCCTTTCGATGCGGTCCTGCGGAACGTCGGCGGAGCTCACCCCGGTCTGCGTTGCACGGTCCTGGACGTTACTTACTGGCATTACTGGCTCCGTGTTCGTTTCGTGTGTGGCGGTCATTAGACGTTCACCGTGTTGGGTGTGCTTTTGGTGGCCTCATCTGCCAGTTCGCGTTCGCGCTTGCCCCAGGTTTCCCGGGTGACGAGGGCGGCCCAGAGTCCGATAGCGGCGTAGGTACCGAAGAGCAGTGCCGGTCCCATCCAGCCGAAGCTCACGAACAGCAGGGTGGTGATGAAGGGGGTGAAGCCGGAGACCATGGCGGAGATCTGGTAGGCCAGCGAGGCTCCGGAGGAGCGGGTCTTGGCCTGGAAGAGCTCGGGGAACCAGGCACCCTGGGCGCCGGCGAGGGAGTTCTGGCAGACGGCGTAGGAGATGGCGACGGTGGCGATGACGGCGATGAACAGGCCGGTGTTGACCAGCAGGAACATCGGCACGGCGAACAGCACGGCGAAGGCGCAGGACCAGATGTACAGGGGCCGGCGGCCGATGCGGTCCGTGAGGCGGGCCCAGGCCTGGGTGGCGAAGATACCGATGGCCGAGGCGATGCAGAGGGCAACGAGGGTCTGGGTTTTGTCAGCGAGGTGCTGGGTGTGGAGGTAGGAAATCATGTAGGTGATGGACACCGCGTAGCCGGCGGTCTCGGCGATGCGCAGGCCGATGCCCTTGACGATGTTGCGCCAGTCGGTCTTGATGACCTCGACAATGGGGGACTTGACGATGGCACCGCTTTCCTTGACCTCGTCGAAGACCGGGGACTCGGGGACCTTGGCGCGGATGATCAGGCCGACGGCGACGAGCACGATGCTGGCCAGGAACGGGACGCGCCAGGCAAGTTCGCCGCCCAGGTTCACGCTGACGAGGAAGACGAGGTTTGCCAGGAGCAGGCCAACGGGGAAGCCGGCCTGCACGATACCGGTGTACTTGCCCTTGGACTTCCAGGGCGCGTGCTCGTAGCTCATCAGGATGGCCCCGCCCCATTCAGCGCCGAAGGCCAGGCCCTGGACGACGCGGACGAAGACCAGCAGTGCGGGAGCCAGCAGGCCAACCTGTTCGTAGGTGGGCAGGAGCCCGATGAGGAACGTTGCCACGCCCATCAGGATCAGGGATGCCACCAGGACGGGCTTGCGGCCCACCTTATCCCCGAGGTGCCCGCCGATGATGCCGCCGATGGGCCGGGCAGCGAATCCGACGCCGAGGGTGGCGAAGGCTGCCAGCGTTCCGGTGACGGGGTCGCCGGTGGGGAAGAAGGCTGTACCGAAGTACAGGGCCGCGGCGGTGCCGAAGCCGATGAAGTCATACGTCTCGATAACGGCGCCAACACCGGAGCCGATGGCCACGCGCTTCGCGTCCTTGGTGCCGTGTACATGGCCGCGCATTTTCAGAGCTTCATTGCTCATTGAGTTTTGTCCCTTTCGATGAGCGACGAAGCACGAAGCTCCAGCGCTGTCGACTGTTAACACCTGATACGACAATAGTGACGCAGGTCATTAGCAATGTCAACAGTCAATGTTTGGAGTTGACTGTTAACAAGACTCGCTCTACAGTGATACACATCACCCCTGCAGATTCAGAGGATCAACGCCGATACTCAACCCCGTACCGGCTCATTGCCCTGAACCGCACCGCAGCAATGCATACCCTAGGTTTCCAAGGAGCATCATGAGCAATATCATTCAGCGCACCGCCGTCCTCACCGGGGCCACCTCCGAGCGCGGTATCGGTATCACCACGGCCCGGCGCTACGCCAAGCAGGGATGGGGCGTGGTGATCCTGGACCTCGACGGCGAGAAGTCCGCCAAGGTCGCCGCCGAAATCGGCAACGAATTCAATGTCCCCGCGTTCGGCCACGAGATTGACGTCGCCAACGAGACCTCCGTCATTGCCGCCCAGGCCGCCGTCGCCGTCGAGGTTGCCGCGGGCAACCTGCCGCCCGTGGGTGCCCTGGCCAACATCGCCGGCATCACCTCCCCGCTTCCGTTTTTGGAGACCACCCTTGAGCTGTGGCACAAGGTGATGGACGTCAACGCCACCGGCACCTACTTGGTGTCCAAGGCGTTCCTGCCGGACATGATCGCCAACGGCTGGGGCCGCATCGTCAACATGTCCTCAGTATCCGCCCAGCGCGGCGGCGGGGTCTTCGGCAAGGTCCCCTACTCCGCGGCCAAGGCAGCCATCCTCGGCTTCACCAAGGCCCTGGCCCGCGAACTCGGCACCACCGGCGTCACCGTCAACGCCATCACCCCGGGCGCCGTGGACACCAACATCCGCGTAGGCAGCACCGAGGAGCAGGAAGCCGCCATCAACGCCGGCATCCCGCTGGGCCGGAACGCCACCACGGAGGAAGTCGCCGCCGTCATCACGTTCCTGTCCTCCGAGGACTCCGCGTACCTCACCGGTACCACCATCGACATCAACGGCGGAAGCCACATCCACTAACAGCCGCGTGCGCGCAGTCGGTGCCCGGCGGCGGCGTAAAGGGCCACTAAAAAGGGCTCTCGAAGTGGTCGTAGTCCCGCCACCCCCCGAACAGTGGCAGCCGTCAAGCAGGCGACGACTGCCACTGATTTACCCGATTGCGGAGAACACATGCCACCTAACCGAGCAACTCCCCGAAAACACGTTGAATGGAACCTCCTGATCAACACATTGGTCGAAATCCGCCTCGACGGCCAAACAATCAGAACAGGCCTCGTCGAAGACGTCATGCCCGACTCCTCCGCTCTGTGGCTCGCTGCCGATAGCGATAACCCGCGCCAAATATTTGAAGTGTGCCAAGGCCACCAGGTGTGGGTGACACCACAGCAACTCTGCGGAGAGCTCAGCTACCGGATGACAACGCAACAGATCTTCGGAACAACGGCTAAGAAATTCTGAATTTGCGCGCCCCGGGTCGGACCTGTTCTTGTACCCGGGAATCTGGGAGAAGAGGCGGATCTTCCGAGTCCCGCAGTGGAGTTTGTCAGAATGGCCTGCATGGACAAACTTGTTGAGGCCGGGGTCGACGGTCGACCGGAATCGGTCCTGGCTGTTCGCGTGGAGCTGGTCGACAGCGAGCCTGAAATCTGGCGTCAGCTGGAGGTCCTCGGCTCCCTGACTCTGGATCAAGTCCACCAGGTCCTGCAAACTGCCTTTGGCTGGGAGGACGCGCACCTGCACAGGTTCACAGCAGATGACCCCTTCGCGCCACTGCGGCCGGTCGACGGAGAGGTTCCCGAAGCCCTGCAGTGGCTTCCCGGGCAGGAGTGCGAAGAACCGGAGGACACGCCTGAGGAGGACTTCTCCCTGGACCAACTGCTGGCGCTGGGTTCCGGCGCAGCGTTTTATGAGTACGACTTCGGTGACAGCTGGCTGCACCGGCTCGAGCTGGTTTCCCGGCGTCCCGCGAACGAAGGCACTCCGCCGGCCCGGCTGATCGACGGTGCACGCCGCGGCCCGCTGGAGGATTCAGGAGGATTTCCCGGGTACGAAGAGATCATGCATGCCCTGGCCGACCCGTCACATCCGGACCACGCCAAACACTCCACGTGGGTGGCCGAAATAACCGGATCACACGAGCCGTTCGACCCTGCCTTCCTGGACATCCCTAGAGTGAACGAGGCGCTGGCCGACCAGACCTAAGCCCCAAGGTTTCTGGAAAAATAGGCGCGAGAGACGAGGCCGCACACAGCCCCGTTTGGGGCCTCTCCCCGGCCTAAACCAAGTGCCGATAATGGAGGTTCCGTAAAGTTGCGGCTCCCGGCTACCAGCGGTGCCGCATACTGTCAGGTTGGGGTGTAGTCCAAACGTACGGGTGCAGGGAACGAGCAAAGTAGTAGATGGAGGTTTGCAGCCGCCGCCTTGCCATAGGCGTATCTCTGATGACGCAGCGGGAGGGCCGGGCAATAGATTAGCTATCGGACCAGCATGACGATGATGCCCCAGGGCTCCCCGAGTGCCACCGAGCACTGATGCAATGTCAGAGTCCACACTTTCCCGCAAGATGCCCCGGGGAGTATGGAGGCTGGGTGACCACTCGCTTGTTACCTTGAAGAGTGCATCCGACTTCCGACATTTTGTGCAGCGGACTTCCGAAACTTACAGATCCGCATCCGCGGGAAGAGTCTCGCCAGAAGTGCGACATGGATGCCCGGCCGAGTTTCACAGCACAATCGTGGCGCCTTACAGGAAGACCCGTACATGGTTGACGACCTGCCGGTCACAGAAAAAGCTGATGATCACGCTGGTTGCCCGTGTGTTGGGAGGGGATTATGCCCGGTTGTGCTGATTGTCCCGCCAGCTCCACTCGGAAGTGCTCATTCTGGTCGACCAGCGCGCCGGGCAGCAAGATCGATGTACCACTGCAGCACGCTGGCATCATCTGTGGATTGTGGGTCAAAGATCGTGTTGATGTCAACGCCTTGGAATATTTTCTTGATGGGAATCTCCAGTTTCTTGCCGGTGCGAGTGTGCGGGATTGCCGGTGTCGCGATGATCTCGTCGGGTATGTGCCGGGGTGATGCTTCCTTGCGGATTATGTCTTGGATCGCGCAAATCAGGTCGTCATTCAGAATGGTGTCCTCGGTGAGAGCGACGAACAGCGGCATCCAGTAGGTTCCGTCGGCATATTCAACTCCAATGACCAGCGCTTCGCGTATCTGCGGCAGCTTCTCCACAGCTTGGTAAATGTCGGCGCTGCCCATCCGGACCCCATGGCGGTTAAGCGTGGCGTCGGAGCGGCCGTGGACGGTGACGGTGCCATGTCCGCTGATGGTAACCCAGTCACCGTGCTGCCATACGCGTGGGTAGCCGTCGAAGTAGGTGCAACGATACCGCTCGCCGCTGGGGTCGTCCCAAAAACGGACCGGCATGGAGGGCATGGGTTTGGTCAGGACCAGCTCGCCGACCTCGTCGATGAGAGGTCGGCCGTCCTTGTCCCAGGATTCGAGGGCCGCTCCTAATGCGAGGGCTGAGATTTGCCCGGCATGGACCGGGACTGTCGGGACGGCTGTGGCGACGGCGCTGACGACGTCTGTTCCTCCGGTCATGGATGCGACTTGGACGTCGGCTCCGACACGGTTGGCTACCCAGGCATTGGAACGTGCAGGCAGGACGGAGCCGGTGACCCCTAATGTTCTCAAGGAGGTGAGGTCATATGTGAGGGCAGGAGAGAGATCGTCCTTTTCGCAGGCCTGCAGGTATCCCGGGCTGGTCCCGAGAAAGGTGACCCTGTTTCGTTCCGAGAGTCCCCAGATGGCGTCGGCCGGGTGGGTGGGACTTCCGTCGTAACAGATGATCGTGGCGCCGACCAACAGGCCGGCGACTTGGAAGTTCCACATCATCCAGCTGGGTGAGGTGTACCAGAAGTACACGTCACCGGGAGCAAGGTCGAGATGGAAAGACATGGACTTGAGGTGCTCGAGCAAGACGCCGCCATGTGAGTGGACAATGCCCTTGGGTCGACCGGTCGTGCCGGATGAGAAAAGCACCCACAACGGATGGTCGAAAGGCAGAGGCACGGTCTGCAACGGCGCGTTTCCCGCGCTGGCCTGGGACCATTCGATGAGGCCAGAGTCCTCCATGGGCAGCTCCAGCCGCGGAACGATGATAGTGGCCTGTAAAGAGGTGATGTTGGTTCGGATGTACCCGATCGCGTCTCGGCGGTCGTGGGATTTGCCCGCGTAGCGGTATCCATCCGCAGCGATAAGCACTTTGGGGTCAAGCTGGCCGAGACGGTCAACAGCCGCGGCTGCCAGATACTCCTGCCCGCAAGATGCCCAGAGTGCACCCAGGCTCGCGGTTGCCAAGAATGAAATCACCGTTTCGATGGTGTTGGGCAGGTACCCGACGACCCGGTCTCCTGCCTGGACGCCGTTGCCACGCAATGTAGAGGCGACGGCAGCAACCTTTCTTTCCAGCTGCTCCCAGGACAGTGTGCGCCGACCGGGACCGCCTGGTTCGCACTCTTCGATGACAGCGGTCCCGTCCGCAAGTCGGTCCCGGAAAACCTGATCCACATAGTTGAGAGTCGCGCCGGGGAACCACTCGGCTCCCGGCATCGTCTCCTCAACGAGGACACAGTTAGGCCGAGAATATGCAGCCACATCGAAGAAGGACCAAAGCGCTGCCCAGAAGCTAGCGATTTCGGTGGTCGACCAACGCTGCAGATCGGCGTAGTCATCGAACTTCTCGCCCCTGGTAATGGCCAGCCACCGACGGAAGACTTCTACGTTGGCCTCCTGTTGACGCCCACGGGACGGTTGCCATGTCGGTAATGACCCCTGCGGGGTATCAGCAGCTGCGGTACTGGGCAGGGGAGCGTTTCTGCCGAGCACCGTGAAGTCCGAGCCCATATTCATGGTCGCCTGCCCGAATGTTTCGCCACGCCGGTGGTACCGACGGGCACACCGGCAAGCTTCACAGCGGCAACCGCCTTGGTGATGAGTTCGATAATGTGAGGGTCTGTTACCTGTCTCCCTTCCCCTTCGGCCACGTCTGCAGCACCAACAAGTACGGCGTCGACGCCCTCGACCGAAGCGATGTCGCCGGCTGCAAGTGCAGCTTCAGCGCTCTGGATCTGAACGATACAGGCTACTTGTTCCAGGCCGCGCTGCCCATATTCATTTCTGCCCGGAGCACCCCGCTGCCTTGCGCCGCTGGTGCTTCGGGTTCCTCGTGGGTCGCGGACCGGAACCCGCAGAGCACGGACGGCAAAGCTGGCATCGGCAGGGGAGTTGATGTGCGGAAACATGATGCCATCCGCTCCGCTGTGGAGCATGTGTTGAATCAGCGCAGTTTCGGCAGCAGGGATACGGACGATCGGTGACAGACCTGAGATCCTAGCGATGTCAATCATTGCCAACACTGTTCGTGTGTCCCGGGGGGCGTGCTCGAAATCGACGACAACGAAATCGGGTCCGGCAGTGCCGCCAGGATGAAAGCTGTCGATATTGGGAACTTCGATCCATGTCCCGAGGGGATGTCCGCCGCGTTTGAGTACTTCCCGGAACCGGCTTCGTTGTGTGGTCTTCATCGGGCGGGGTAGTCCTTTGCAATCAGGTGCTGGTAGGTCATGTCGCTGGTTGTACTCAGCCCAGCTTGCGCGGGTAAGAAGGCGGCGTTTATTGATAAGCAGGAGCCCAACCGAAGTCAGGGTGGCCATTTGTGCCAACCTCGAGCGCCTTTGAGGGAGATCGGCGACTGCGGCACGCGCTCGGTTCCGATGTGGAACATTGGTCGGCGATCGGGTCTCTGATAGTCCCTCATGGGTGTCGTGTTAGTTCTTGCTGGGCCGTCCAGCGTTGTGGGCTGGCGCGTGCTGGACGACGCCTTCCCGGGAGAGCTTGCCCCCTTGGGGGCGGGTTTGGTTCTGAGCCCGGGAAGGCGGGACCTGTCCTAGATTGTGGGAACGTTGGCGAGCAGTTCCCTCGTGTACTCGTGCTGAGGATGTTTCAGCACTTCGTCCGTACTGCCGAAGTCGACAATCCGTCCATGTTGCAGAACCGCTATCCGTTGGGAAATGTGGCGGGCCAAGCAGATGTTGTGCGTCACGAACAGCATGGACATACCGGTTTCGGCTTGGAGTGTGCGGAGCAGGTCGATGATGGATGCTTGGACCGATACATCAAGGGCGGAAGTCACTTCATCGCAAACCAGCAGCGCGGGTGCGTTGACGAGTGCTCGGGCAATTGCCACCCGCTGGCGCTGACCGCCGCTTAGGTCTCCTGGACGGCGGTCCAGGTAGCTTTCGCCCAACCGGACCTGGTCGAGTGCTTCGAGGACCCGTACCCGCCTCTGCTTCCGGCTCAACGTCCCCGACATCTGCAGGGGGACCTCGACGGATTCGCAGACAGTGCGGCGGGGGTTCAATGACGAGAACGGGCTCTGAAACACATATTGAACCTGTTGGCGTTGCTCTGCCGTCCGCGCTCGGGTCCCGGGGGACAGCGCGTGTCCGTTGAGGCGCACGATGCCCGTGTAGTCGTCGTTGAGTCCGGCAATACAGCGGGAAAGAGTGGTTTTGCCCGAACCGGACTCGCCAAGGAGCATCATGGACTCGCCTCTCGCCAACGAGAAATCGATTCCGCCCAGCACCTTGTTGCTCCCGTATGACAGTTTCAGTCCCGCAACCTCTAGCAGGTTGGAGCGATCTTCGCTTGAGGGCGGAATCTGGAGGGCTTGGACGGCAGTCACGTGTCCGGATGCCAGGTTGATAGCGGGATGTTCCTCCGTGATGACGGCGACGCGGCCCACCTGTCGCCGTCCGGCGAGATCAGGCACGGCGCTGAGCAGTTTCTGCGTGTATTCGTGCCGAGGCTGGTAAAGCACCTGGGCGGTAGAACCCTTCTCAACAACCTCGCCCGAGAGCATAACGACGACTTCGTCGGCGACTTTAGCTACCACGGCTAGGTCATGCGTGATGTAGAGCCCCGCGACGCCATGCCGTTCGGCTAGCTCGGCGATGGTTTGCAGCACCAGGGCTTGCGTCGTGACATCCAGGCCAGTGGTTGGTTCGTCGAGCACCAAGACGGCTGGCCGGCAGGCAAAGGCCATAGCGATGCCGACCCGCTGTTGCTGCCCGCCGGAAAGCTGGTGAGGATATCGGCGCTGGTACGTCTCAGAGTTTTCCAGGCCGACTTCGGCCAGCACTTCCTTAGCACGGGCACGGCGGTCTTCCTCAGAATCGCCATAGTGATGGACCTGCAGGACCTCTTGGATCTGCCGGCCAATCGTCATGGCAGGGTTTAGGGACAGTGCCGGGTCCTGTGGCACGTAGGAGATTGAGCCACCTCGGAGTTTGCGCCGCTCCGCTTCCGGCAAATCCAGGATGTTGCCGTAGTCACCGGTTCCGGCCAGGTGAATTTCACCACCGGTGTGCTTCAGGCCCCGTCGAAAATGTCCCAGACAAGCCAACCCGGCGGTTGTCTTGCCTGAGCCGGATTCACCCACCAGTGCCAGGATCTTGCCGGGCTGAAGGGTAAAGGACACGCCATGCAGGATTTCGTAACCGGAGGTGGTGGCGATCCGCAGGTCGCGTGCACTCAGAACCGGTTTGGTTGTTGTCGGGGGTTCCACGACCGAAGTGCTCATTTGCTTTCTCCCACGTTTAGGTTGGCCGACGCCCGTGCCAATGAATCGGTAATCAAATTGGTGCCGACGGTCAGGACTGCAATCGCCAGCACAGGCAGGATGACGCCCCACGGTTGGATCGCCAGGGCGATCCGGTTCTCATTGATCATCAGGCCCCAGTCGGCGGTCGGTGGCTGCATGCCAAGGCCGAGAAAGGACAGGGATGCCAGGGCACCGATTGAATAGGTCATGCGCAGCCCCAGCTCCACCATGAGGGGGCCGGTGATGTTGGGCAACACGTCCTGGACGAGGATCTTCCATTTTGGAACGGCATACATTTCGGAAGCGCGGATGAAATCCTCGGTAACGACGGCAACGGTGGCAGAACGGGTAACACGGGCGATCCGCGGGGCATGGGTGATGGCTATAACGGTTACGAGCACCCAGCTCTGCGGTCCCAAAACGGTGATGGCGAGAAGGGCGAAAACCAACTGAGGAAGAGCGAGAAGAACGTCGTTGCTGCGCATGATGGCGCTGTCCACTATGCCGCCTCGATAGGCCGCGGCCATACCGGAAAGTCCTCCGATGATCATGCCCAATAGGGTGGCAAGAGCGGCAAACATCAGCAGGCGCAGCCCGCCATCGAGGAAGCGGGTGAGTACATCGCGTCCCAGATTGTCTGTGCCAAACAGGCCCTCCGGTTTGAACGGCCTACCCGCGAATTCGGTGCTGGTGTATCCGGTTGCCCCCCAGGGAAGAACCAACGGACCGAACAGTGCGATCAAAACCACGGCCGCGGTGAGGGCGACGCCGATTTTCGCCTGGCGTTGGCGGATGAGGCGGCGGAGCAGCCCCGGCGGCGCCTCCACTTCCCGCTCGACAAGCTGAGGTGAATCAATGACGCTCATCGAGAGCCTCCCGTGCGTAGTTTGGGATTGGTCAGTATGCCCACCATGTCGGCAAGGAGATTGACCACGATGTATACGGCTGCGATCAGGATCGATAGAGCTTGAGCTACCTGGACATCCCGATTAGCGACAGCATCCACGAGGGCCTGGCCGATTCCGGGATAACGGAAGAGGAATTCAACGACGACGACCCCGCCAGCCATCCAGGCCAGCTGGATGGCAATCACCTGGGCGACGGGGGAGAGTGCGTGCGGCAGGGCGTGGCGCACTATGACCTGTCGTTCGGGTACACCTTTAAGCCGTGCCATCTCCACATAGCCCGAGTCCAGGACCTCCAGCATCGTCGCCCTCATCATCCGCGTGATGTAGGGCGTGACCACGAGCACCAGGGTCAACGCCGGAAGGACCAGCTGGGATGGATAATTCCAAACTGCCTCCCCTGGTGGGGCCATGGTCACTGACGGCAGGATGGGAAAAATTGTCGTTGAGAAGACCGTGATGAGCCAGATACCAATCACAAACTCGGGAAGGGCAGCCAGCACCAGACTGGCGCCGGTAGTGATGTGGTCACCCGTCCGTCCACGGTGCAGGGCACTGTAGGTTCCCACCAGAAGGCCCACGGGAATACTGATCGATGCCGCGGCTACCAGCAGCACCAGGGATGCGCCGATGCGTTCGCCGAGAAGCGCGATCACGGGACCACCAGACGCCGCGGAAACGCCGAAGTCTCCCACGGTCAGATCGCCGAGCCAGGACAAGTAGCGCTGCCAGATCGGATCATTGAGGTTCATTTGTTCCCGAAGCGCGGCCAGCCGCTCAGGTGTCGCCTGCTGCCCGAGGATTGCTTGGGCAGGGTCCCCGGGCAGCAGGAGCGTTGCGACGAAGACGAGGAGAGAGACCGCCAGCAGGATCAGTACGCTGGTCGCCAACCTGCGGAGAATTAGGTGTGTCATAGGACTTTTCCCAACCAAACGCGGCGGAACTCGAAGCCTGAAAGCGCAAGACCTGTGCGGCTGGGCACAAGCCCGGCCACGTATTGCTGGTACGCATCTGCCTGGTTCGGATGGCCCCAGATAATGTACCCGCCTTCGTCGTATTCGATCTCCTGTGCCTGTGAGATCAGCCTGTTACGTTTTTCCGGGTCGACAGATGCGGTGGCCATGGCCACCAGCTGAGCGAATTCGGGGTGGTCCCAGTGGGTCTCATTGAACGGGGATGTGGGCAACGAGCTGTTGTTGACCTGCGGCAGGAAATTCCGGGTGTACCAGAAGGATTGGGCGAAGTCCCACTGCAGATAACCGTCTCCAAAAAATGTCGTGGTATCGACTCGGCGCAGGTTGACTTTAATGCCGGCTGCCG
This sequence comes from Arthrobacter sp. ISL-72, assembly GCF_018613755.1. GTDB lineage: Bacteria > Actinomycetota > Actinomycetes > Actinomycetales > Micrococcaceae > Arthrobacter. The sequence continues at coordinate 83,838 of NZ_JAGGPP010000033.1, read as the reverse complement.
CGGCTTGTTCGGCGAACACCTGGGCCGCCTCCACTGCCCCGGCCTGGATGGGGGCGGTGACTAGTTCAACACTGAGCCCGTTCGGATATCCGGCTTCGGCCAACAGCTCCTTGGCCTTGCTGATGTCCTGGACTCGCTGCGGCAGGTGGGATGCGTAACCGGGGTCAAAGGGAGAATAAAGATCGTTCCCGACGCGCCCGTTTCCGCTTAGAACCTGTTCAATCATCTGTTCCCTGTCCACTGCCAGCCGGAAGGCCTGGCGCACACGCTTGTCATTGAAGGGCGGCTTGTCCACGCGCATGCTGAACGGCATCCACATCCCTGTTTCAGAGTTCAAAATGCCGATGCGTGGGTCCGCGTCGATGACTTCCAGCAGCGCCAAAGGAATTTGGCCGATAGCATCTACCTGAGTGGAAAGCAGCGCATTGATGAGTGCGTCATTGTCGTTGAAATTAAGGATTTCCAGTTCGTCCAGATACGGCTCATTGCCGCCGCGCCAGTATTGTTCGTTACGTGCAAAGAGGCTGCTCCGCCCGGGAGAAAAGGAGCGGTATATGAACGGCCCGGTACCGATCGGGTTGGCTGGATCGTAGTCTTCGGGAACAATGCCCAGGGAGTACTGGCCCAGGGAATCATCGAAGGTGGCTGTGGGAGTGTTAAGTCGGAACTCGACCTTGAAATCATTCAGGACCACCACTTGATCAAGAATCGCCAATGACGAGGCTCCGGTCTTCGGATCCTTAGGATCGGTGATGCGCCTAAAAGTTGCGGCTACGTCGCGGCCGGTCATGGGCCGGCCGTCATGGAACGTCACGTCAGTGCGGAGATCAACCGTCCAAATTCGGGCATCGGGTGAGGCAGTGGCACGTGTGGCGAGAAGTGGGTGGAGCTCGTAATTTTCGTCCCGGTAGAGTAACCCCTCGTAGAGGTTCAGCACACGGGCGATGTCAGTGGTGCTGACGGGTGAATGTGCGTCCAGACTGTCTGCCGCGCCACCTCCTGACAATCCCACGCGCAGCCGTCCTCCTGCTTGCTGCGGCCCTGACACACTCGCCACGGCACTGGGTTGGCCATCCCGGCATGCGGTCAGAAGACCGCCGAGTCCCACGGCCATACCCGTGCCGAGCAAGAGGCGCCGGCTCAAATGTATGGCTGTTCCCCCGGGCAGCCCGTATGGTGATGATGCTGGTTTCACTAATCCTTCTTCCTTGAAGGCGTAAAACGCCTATGCAGTCACTTTCCGTCCGACCCACTGCGGCGTCTGATGTCCGCTCGTGTGTCTGACTCTGGTGATGTTGTCGTTGATAGCGTGAGGGAATGCTTCGGTGCGTCCAGTGTGCTTATTGACGTGGAGTGCCAAGATTTCTTCGGTTGCGACGAGCTGCTGGCCGGAGCGCAGTTCGTGGGCAAGGTGCAGTTTTTTCGGGCCGGCGGCAACGATGAGCGATGTCACTGTCAGCTCGGCGTCGAGCCCGGTTTCCAGGAGATACCTAACATGAGCTTCCACCGTGTACAGCGAACTCTGTGTTTCCTCGCGGTAAAGCTTGTCCATTCCTAGCTCATCCATGACCTGGTCGGTGGCATAACCAAAGACCAGTACGTAGAAGGCCTCGGACATGTGGCCGTTATAGTCGATCCACTCTGGCAGAACCGTGCACCGATACGCAGGAAGGCTGCCTGTTGCGATGTCGGTCACCTTCGTGCCGCTTTCAGCGCGGCTATGGCATTCCGGATGGCGATGATTGCTTCATCCCGTTCGGCGACGAGCTCAAGGAATGACCGTCCGGCAACTTCTTCGTCGCAACCGGCAATGACGGCGTCCCGCAGTCCGGGTGTCAGTTCGGGGGCGTCCAGGCGGGTCCAAGGAGACTTCAGTGACGGACCGAAGTGGTCCAGCATGTGCGCCATTCCTCCTTCTCCGCCGGCCAGATGGAAGGTGAGCATGGGTCCTTGAATTGGCCATCGGAGGCCGGGACCGTCCGTGATGGCCAGATCAAGTTGCTCCACGGTGGCCTCGCCGTTGTCAATCATGTGCAGTGCTTCGCGCCACAGGGCTTCCTGCAGGCGGTTTGCGATGAAACCGGGTACCTCGCGGTCCATGGTGATGACCGATTTCCCGATGTGTTCATACCAGGCGGCTGCCCACTTCACTGCTTCCGTGGACGTATTTTCGCCTCCGACCACCTCCACGAGGGGGATGAGATAGGGCGGGTTGAAGGGGTGGCCGACGACGAGCCGGGCCTGGTTGACGGCCTCGGTAGCCATCTCCGTCATGCCGTACCCGGAAGTGGAGGAGGCAATCACGACGTCCTGTGCGGTTACGGAATCGATCTGGGCCAGCAGAGACCGCTTGAGTTCAAGGATTTCGGGCGCGCTTTCCTGCACGAAGCCGACACCGGCGACAGCTTCGGCGAGATCGGAGTGAACGGTGAAGTTATCCTTTGAGGCATGCGGTGCGAGTCCCAGCCTTGTCAGCGCAGGCCAGGCTGCGTCAATGAGGCGGCGCAGCTTTGATTCCGCATCGGGGGAGGGATCCCAAGCCTTGACGCGGTAACCCTGGGCAAGAAAATAGGCTGCCCACCCGCCGCCGATGGTACCGATGCCCACGCAAGCGATCGTGTCGATGTCGTTCATGGTCAGGGGGGTGAAATCAACGGTTGACATGAGTCACGCCTTCTTCTCGAGCTGCAGTATTTCGCGGGCTTCATCCGGTGTGGCTACCGAAGAGCCGAGGTCCTTGACGATCTGGATGGCGCGCTCCGTCAATTGGGCGTTGGTGGCTTTGACGCCCTTGCTGAGGTAGAGGTTATCCTCCAGCCCTACCCTTACGTGGCCTCCCAGGAGTACGGATTGCGCTACCCAGGGAAGTTGGTCCCGACCAATGGCAAATGATGTCCACTGCGCGCCCTGAGGGAGCATGTTCACCATCGCCTGGAGCAGCCCTGCGTTCACCGGGGCACCGTAGGGGATTCCCATGCACAGCTGATACAGGGGCGGAGGAGCGATCAGTCCTTCTTCAACCATGATGTTTGCGAACCACAGGTTCCCCGTATCGAAGATTTCCATCTCCGGTTTAACACCCAGTTCCTTGATACGTGCTGCGCCCTCTCGCAACATGTCCGGGGTGCTGATGTAGACCTGGCTGCCTTCTCCGAAGTTCAAGGAACCGCAGTCAATGGTGCAGATCTCCGGCCGCAGCTCCTCGACGTGGGCCAGGCGTTCCAGGCCGTTCACCAGATCTGTTCCGGGCAACTGCTTGGTTGGTTCCCCGGGGTCCAAGAACAGATCGCCACCCATTCCGGCGGTCAGGTTGATGAGGGGATCAACATCACTGTCGCGGACCAGTCGGACGACCTCCCGGTATAGTGCCACGTCCCGCGAACCCTGCCCGGTCTCGACGTCGCGGACGTGAATGTGAACTACTGAAGCACCCGCTCGGGCGGCTTCTATAGCGTCCTTTGCGATTTCTTCGGGTGTGACGGGAACATGTTCGCTCCTGCCGGTGGTGTCGCCGGCGCCGGTAAGTGCGCAGGTGACGATGACCTTGCGATTCATTGGGTACTCCCTTGTGCTCTAACGATGTTGCGGTCGATGAAACTTTCGATATGGTCGTGCATCTGATCGGAAGTCAGCATTCCGGTCAGCACTTTTATGCCGAGGCCGTCTACGAGGCTGGTGAGCTCTATTGCGAGGTCGGCGGCTGGCACCTCAGCGAACACTCCGGCCTGCTGGCCGAAGACGATGGCGTCCTCCACGGTCTGGATCCAGCGGCGGTAGCCCTGGGCGTGGTTTTCCTTGCCGCAGTCGTCCACCGCCACGTAGGCCCAGGTTTGTAGCCAGATGGACCATTCCGCCCGGCCCCGTTCCCCGGCGGGCAGCTGGAGTTCGATCAGCCGCTTGAGTCGGCTTACGGGCTCCGTGATGGCATGGAGTTCCGCGATTTGGCGGTCAAAGGCCAGTTTCACCGAGTAGCGGAGGACTTCGGCGAAAATCTCTCGTTTGGTTGAGAAGTAGTAGTGGACGCTTGCAGTACTCACGCCGCAGGCATGGGCGATGTCCGCGATACGGACCGATGAGTACCCGCGGCGCGCCAGAAGCCACCAGGCCGATTCGATGATCTTTCGCCTCTTTTGAGCTTGATCGCTGTTTTCCGGGTGCCGGGTTGGCAGGATTCTGGAGGGTGGAGGCGCGGAAACACCTTGCGTCTGATCCGAACCTGACATCAGCCAGTTCACGGTTACCCCGGTGACGTCAGCGAGATCGGTCAGTTCCGAAGGGCGGAATCGGCGCGTGCCCGCAAGTGACTTGGAAAGCTTTGTCTCGTCAAGGCCAATGTGCCGCGCCACTTCCCGCTGGACCAGACCGGAATTTTGGATGGAGACGCGGGCACGCTCGGCCAGTTGAGCCTGCTCTGAGGTGGATGTTGGCATGGCTAGACGCTATAAGGGACTTGCGATAATGGCAAGGGCTTAACTGATATTTAGTCAGGTTTGCGATATGCTGCTCAAAGAGAGAGGCGCTTTGGTCTTAGATGAGCCCAGCCTTGACCATTCTTGGCTGCCTGTTCCGTACAGTTCGAAAGCTCTGCTGGATGTAGTTGACACTCTTGATGTCTTTCCCTATCTTCGGCGCCCTGCCGATATAAGCCATCCACCGGCTGGCAGGAAGGCAACTGCCTGCAGTCGTCTACTACGTCGGGTACTCCGCTCCATGGAACTCGTGAACGAAGGGAATGAGGATGGACACTCCAATGAACTCGTCCACTCATATTGAAGTCCGACAGGCTGGCTTCGATCCGCTGGGCCCTGTGGTGCGGAGCAGCGAGGTCACCTCTGGGCGGACTGTCCACTTTATCGACGAAGGTCATCCCACTGGAATGCCTCTGATCTTTCTGGGTGGCGCAGGAACGAGTGTCCGCGCCTTCAGATTGATGGAATTCGCCCGTTCCCTCCGGGAACAGTTAGACGTCCGGATTATCTCGGTTGAGCGCAACGGTCTCGGGCAAACGCCCTTCAACCCAGCCGTTGGCTTCAAGGAGTATGCGGACGATGTCTGGTCTTTACTTGACCATCTGAGCATTGGCCGAGCGTCAATCGTGGCTATTTCCGGTGGGGGCCCCTACGCTGCACACCTCGCGGCAAGCTATCCCGAGCGGGTACGATCGCTGCACCTAGCATGTGCGTACGCTGAGCCCATCACGGCGAAGGGCATTGACTTTGAGCCTGCGCAGGTGGCTGCTGATCCGGTGTCATGGTGGACGTTCGCGGCCGGCAGCTCTGTCCATAAAATCCCCGGGTTCGTCGACTCCGCCATTGAAGAGGCCACTCGCGGGGTTTTTGCCCAGGGCAGGGACGCGGCATCAGACGGGCTACGGCAGGCCTTCGAGCTATACGCACGGACGCCTCTGCCGGATCTTGGAAGCGTGGACTCTCCGGTCTTCATGTACTGGGGCACTGAAGACACCGTCGTTCCTGAGAAACATATCGAGCGGTGGCAAAGGTCGCTGCACGCCAATAGACCGGGTCGCGAGGTTGTGAAACGCATGTACACCGGCCAAGGACACGACGTTCAGTATCGACATTGGGACCAGATACTCACTGACGTCGTTTACCTCGGCTCCATGGTTCTGGTCAGCATTTCCGGCAGGACGTACCTAGTTGATGCCCGGAAAGAAAGGTCTCTCCTCGACTCCGGCGGCCATCTCGGCATCGCCGCATGGCATGCGGACCTTTAGGCCCGCCGCATCGGGCCGCGGCAGCTCACTCCAGAAAGCATTCACTTTCAGGACCGCCTATGAACGCCCAGCGTCTCAATACCAAGGAAATAGGCCAGTACGGGCCCGGAGCACATCGCACCGGATTGCCAAGTAACACCTCCAAAGTGCACTTGTGCTCAGGTTGAAACGGATCTGTATAAGAATCCCCGGCCGTGCGGACTGGAATACCCACGCACTCAAGGCTGCTGACCAAGGCATCAACCTCACTCAGCTCTAAACAAGATTCGTGGACGAGCACTATGAAGCGAAGGCGCCATCTCTGAAAGGACACCATGGAACTGCTGTGGGAAATAACCGGTTGGGCAGGAGCGGTTGCGATACTCACTGCGTACCTGACTGTCTCCATGGGGTGGCTGAAGGCGGGCAAGGGCTTCCAGACAGCAAATCTCCTCGGTGCTTGTGCCTTCATCGCCAATGGCGCATTCCACGAAGCATGGCCGTCCGTGGCTACGAATATCGCCTGGTTCCTCATTTCCGCAGTCGCACTTCTTCGCATGCGCTCGGCGAAGCAGGCGTCAGCTGCCGTTGCTGATACCGCGCCGGTTCACTTCCCTGGCGTCCCTGACACAACCGGCCAATTGGCTGTTATTGAGGGTCTTACAGGTTCCGTTAGCGGCGACGCTGAGAGGGAACGTCCGCTTCCGTGACTCTCCAAAAGGGAGCCAGAAAGAAGGCAAGCTCAGCGTCGAGGGCTGACATATGTGGCGGCCGTGTGGAGGATTCCGTGGGATCTTAGAAGCTGCATCAGTTCGGTGGTCTTCCGGAGGTTGCGCTTTGCCAGGGCACGCAGGTTCCAGCGGTAGCCGCTCCGGCGCTGTTCAGGCATCTGGTTCCTCCCAGGTGGTGATGCGCGCGCGATTATTTGCTGCAGGTTTTCTGTTTGAAGTCCCACGATACCGCTGTGTAGAGGCCGGTGGTCGAGGCGTACGAGTGGCCGACTTGGGTCTGTACGAACGACGCTAAATCATAGCCGGCTTTCGATCAGGTGGTCACATGGGAGTATTTGAGGCAGTGCAGCCCCAGTTCCTTGGGCAGCCCAACGGCGTCCCGTGCAGCTGCGAAGGCATCGCAGAAATCACCAAGCGACATCCGGGCGCCCCGCTCGCTCGAGCACATCGCCGATTGCATTAGATGCAGGAAACCTATAGCTTGAGCGCTGTACGCAGCAAATCCTGGGGGCATCGCCGCGATTCGACCGGGAGCACACACCGTTCATGACCTGCGAAAACACCAAATTCGCCAAAGGTCGGGAGTTCTCGCAACTACTTCTACTCCCGTGGTTTAGAACGCCGATAATGGACCTTTCGTCAAGCTGGGCTGGCCGAGGCAGGGGAGTGGCCTATTCCTTCTTCCAGGTTAGGCCAAGCATCGCAAAGGCGTGCTTGGTCTCGTCGCTGTCGTGGTGGAGTTCCTCGGACGTGCTGTTCCGAAGCTTTGGGCTGACAAAACCGTCGCCTGGTCGTTCGAAGATGGCTCACAGCTGCAGGTCGTCGCCGTGACGGGAGGCGAACGTGATGCCGTCGAAATCTGTGTTCTCGTAGATCCAAGCGGCTATTGCCTGGGTAAGTTGGCGTGGTCGGGCGTCTTTCAAGGCTGCGGCGTCAAGGTCTGCCAGACCGAGGCTGAGGGCCATTCCGATGAAGTGCGGATAGAGGATTGCGATGGACTTGGAGTCGGTCACGGCACAGAAGTCGCCTCCCAACTCGGCCGAGATCGCAGCACGGGCATCAAGCCATTCCCGCGGAACTTGTCCCGGCGGCACGGTGGGGTGCAGAACCGCGTCTTCGTTGGGCACGCTCAGCTTGGAACCAGGGTGGCCCTGAATCAAGCCGTCTTGGTGGTCCTGAATCACGTTGACATATTCAGGCCGCGGGTACCAGGCTGTGGAGCCTGGTACCCGCGCTGGCGTAGGAACCTCTTAAGGAGTGGCTCCTGCATCTCGGAGGTTCGCGGGTGGAAGGGAATCTTCGGCCTTTTGGCACCGATGATTACTCCGATCAGGGCGCCCTCTTGGCCGACATTGCGAAGGACGCGGAGAAGGCATCAGGAAGACTTATTGACTTCCAGTTCGGCGTCCCACTCGTCGAGCTCGGCATCTTCCCAGGAGCCGTAGGTTGGATTGGGCAGGATGAACCAGTCGCCGCCGAAGTGCTCAGCGTCTTTTTCGACGAGCTGTCGCTGTTGGTCTAGATCGGCGCTGGCGTAGTCCCCAGCGAAGTCATGTAGTGTATCGCCCAGTTGCATGACGATCTCGTGTTCCCGCTGGATCTTGGTACGCCGCTCCTCCTTTGATGGGCCTAGCAACATTACATGGTCCTTCGATACTTGGGGGAAGTCCAGGCCCTTCAGCGATGCGATGGTGGCATCGAGGTTCTCCTCGGTTCGGTCGGAGAGGTAGTAGATCGAGACGCCCATCTTATCGGCTTTGTGGAAGAACTCGGCGGCGCCCGGGATTGCGGACGGTGAACCCTCGAGCTCCCAGTGGCCCCAGGTATCCCAGACACTGTAGTCGTGGCAGGCGGTCATGTCGCGGGCCAACAGCTCGGTGTTGTCGATTGCGGTCTCGTCCAGATCAGTGACAATCGCGAGGTTCTCGGACTTGGCTTGCTTGACCTTCTCCGCGAGGCGCTCACCGGCGAGCCGATAGGTCTGGGACTGCAGTGCCTGTGCCTCGGCGCTTTGCTGCTGCCAGCGCAGACCCATCGCATGTTCCTGTACCGCACAGTTCTCGGAGTTGGGGCTCTCCTCCGCATCCTTACCGCCCTGGCCGGTGGCGCAACCGGCCGCGGCCAGCATGGATACAACGGCGATACTGGCGTAGGCAATGCTCATGGGTCTCTTCAAGGTGGATCTCCTTGTTCAGCAAGATGGACTTGATCGGTTAAAAACATGTAGTGAGGTTTCTGGCCCTCACCATTGAGCTCGGGTAGGTGTTCCCCGTGGTGGTGACCGTCAGCGGCGAGTGGTGCTCGTAGGCGGTAGTTGTCGAGGTCGCGGTAGCCTCGGGCGACCCCACGCAGGGTCTCGATGACGCCTTAGATGGCCGCCGTGGGCCCGTTCCAGGCACCGGCGGTGTCGACGTAGATCACGGCCTCATTCCACGCTGGGGTACTTGGCTCCGTCGGAATTTCCCGACCGGCCCCATCAGAGCGAAGCACCACGTGCTGTCCGCGCCTGCGGGTTGTGCGCATGCCGGCGAAGCTGCATTTCAAACTAGTCAGCGCGTGCCCGAAAACTCGGGTGGCGACGAGTCGCTTCTTGTTCGCTGGCTTCTCGCTCATTGTGATCAAACTCATATGGAGGACACTAGCGGAGGTTGAACAAGCGTTCAATACCCCGCGTTGGCTCATCCAGAGTGCCCGGTACACCGCTCGAATCGGGACCCTGCAGCACCGGCATCACGAGCCGTAATCGCCTCGCTACTACTGCTACTCCCGCGCTTTGAACGCCGATAATTAGGATTCAGTCAAGCTACAGCGGCCACGGGGGGCTGCGGCACAAGGACGCCGCCGGCAGGGGGAGTGGTTCACTCCAGCTTTGCGTGGCGCAGGTACTGGTAGACCGTCTCCCTGCTGATCCCGTAGTCACGGGCAAGGACCGCTTTCGGAACACCGCTTCCGGCACGCGTGACCAGTTCGGCTGTCCGTTCCGGCGTGAGGGTCTTTTTCCGGCCTTTGTAGGCGCCGCGTTGTTTAGCCAGGGCGATGCCTTCCCTTTGGCGTTCCCTAATGAGGGAACGTTCGAATTCAGCGAAGGCCCCCATGACCGAAAGCATGAGGTTGGCCATGGGGGAGTCCTCGCCAGTGAAGACCAGGCTCTCTTTGACGAACTCCACCCGTACGCGCTTGCTGGTGAGGCCTTGGACGAGAGCACGTAAGTCATCGAGGTTGCGGGCAAGCCTGTCCATGCTGTGCACAACTACGGTGTCACCGTCCCTGGCAAATCGCAGAAGCTCCGCGAGTTGGGGTCGGGCGGTGTCTCTGCCGGAGGCCTTGTCCGTGAAGACCCTGTCCAGAACCTGGCCTTCGAGCTGGCGTTTCTCGTTCTGGTCCAGCGTGCTGACCCGCACATACCCGATCCGCTGTCCAGCCATTCTGCGTCTCCAACCCTCAACCTGTCAGGTTGAGTTCTAGGCCCGTCCCAGAAGAAAGTCAAGACCCGCGCGGCTACTGATATGTCAGGGTGGGCTTTCACAGTTCAGGGATGACGATATTTTTGGTCACTATATGGGCGGCGAAGGCCTCTCATTGCCGGAACGCTTAACTTCGCAGCCAGCTTCAAGCTTGCTCGCCTCGGAGGATGCGGGTCGCCGCGGGGTCGGTGAGTTGCTGGTTATGAGTGGTTATGAATGGAGTGCTGCGCGGGCGAAGGCTTGCCCTGGTGCCTTGACGGTGTTTGCTTTGAGCCCGAAGCGGTCGTTGAAGATGCCGAGGTTCAGGAGGACTTCGTGGGCGTTGACGAGGATTGCTTGGACCGTGTTCGGTTCCAGTTCGGCTCCGGAGCGGGTGCTCCAGCCGAGTGCTCCGAGGCCGAAGGCGACGGCTTCACGGTAGTCGGCCCATTCGGTTCGTTTCCCTGCGGCGACTTCGAGCAGGAGTAACAGCGTCGCGTCGCGCTCGGAATCATGGCGGTGCCGATGGGCGATGGATTTGGCGAGGAAGAGCCAAAGCCCTTCGGGATCATCGAGCAGCCGCTTGGCGGCGGATGTGAGGACGAGCTTGCCTTTGATTTTGCGGATCAGGCCGAGCCGCTGGGCGCTTTCGCGCAGCTGAAGGACGGGCAGGGTCTGGTCCTCGCGGTTGGCTTTGCCGATCCAGTCCTTGGCCCACCCGAGTTCTGTCATTGCTTCGCGGACTACGGCCGGCGGTAGCCACCCGGCAGCGGTGAGGCATAGACCGTCAAGCCCGATGCGGCGGGTGAGCCAGAGATAGGGGGCGGTCATCGCCACGGCAACGTCTGCTTCGACCGTTGCGGGCCCGTCGAGGCCGGCGGCGTGCAGGAATGAACGGAATTCGTGTCGCAGTCCGGGAGACATCCGGTTCGTGAGTTCCTGGGTCAGTGACTCGCTTCCGCGTCCGTGTTCGTTGGCAGAGGGGGCAGGGAACAGCAGTGCCAATTCGTTGTTCACCGCATCGATGTCCAGTTGGTCCGGATCGAATTCCTGCCATGGCCCGGCTATCCAGGCAACCCAGGCCTGAAGGTCTTCGTGCTCTTCGTGGCCGGGATCGGCGAGGACGTCGAGCATGTCGTGGTAGCCACCGATGCCGCCGGAATCTTCCAGCGGGGCCCGCCGTGCGCCGTTCAGGAGCCGCGCCCTTGGGGCGTTGGCCGGCATGGGGGGGTTTCCGGTGAGTTCCAGGCGGTGGATCCAGCCGTCTCCGAAGTCATATTCATAGAACAGGGGACCGGAACCGGTTGTGAGGATCTGGCCTAGAGCCGAGTCCGTCTCGGGCAGGTCGCCGTCGGTGTCTTCCAGCAGGTCCAGGGGGACCCAGCGCCGTGGTTCGCGGATATGCCCGTTGACGGTGCGCAGGCGAACATAGGGGTCGGTGTCGGTGAAAGAATGCAGATGCGAATCCCGCCATCCGACGGCCGTTTGAAGGACTTCGTGGACCCTGTCCAGAGTCAGGGAAGGGTCGATGTCGAGGAGCCGCCAGATGGCCGGTTCACTTCCCACGATCGAGACTTCCACCCGCAGCAACATCGACCCGGGATCTTCATCTGCAGCACGTATCGTCACAGCACTATCCTGCCAGTCTCAGCGTGGGCGAGACCCCGGTCCTGACTCGCGGCGTCCGCTGTGCTACCGCTGGTTCAGGCCCTAAATGACTTAGGCGTTACCTGATAATCGGCAATCCAAAACAGACCGGGGGAGTCCCTTTTTCGTTTTAAAGCCGCTGGGCAGAAGGTCGGTTATCTGCCGCTCGTCCTCGGGGGAAGACCATAGGCGGTTTTACGATTCCGGGGAGTGCCGGGAGGTCCTGGCACAGGGCCTTGACCACATGGGGGACAGCGAAGCCGTTTAGGCCAAACCCAACGCGGACCGGGACCAGGCACTCCGCCGGCGGCAGCGGTCTCTATGAGACACAGTAAAAAGCTCCGAAGGCCCTGAAAACACCCGCAACTCCTGAAGCCAACAACAGGCACAGAAGGGACGGAGCCGCTGGTTCGGGTGTCCAGTCCATGCGTGCCGGGTTGGACGCTCTGGAGAATGACTAGTCGCTGGGATCATCTCCCTGGAGGCCGTGGGTCCAGAACCCTCGGAGCAGCCGCCCGTGGGAAGTGGGGCCGGCCGCTTCATCCAGGTTCCGCTTTTTGACCAATCTGTTGCCCGCACCGGCACTGGCACATAGGCTCATCATGTGAGTGGCGGGGACGGCAATCCGACAAGCGGATCCGGCCCGCGACCCGTGAAGGAAAAAAGCATGGCAACAGGTACGGTCAAGTGGTTCAACGCCGAAAAGGGCTTTGGTTTCATCGCCCCCGACGACGGAAGCGCTGACGTGTTCGCACATTTTTCAGCAATCGCATCCAGCGGTTACCGCTCCCTGGACGAGAACCAGAAGGTTCAGTTCGACATCACGCAGGGCCCTAAGGGTCCGCAGGCGGAGAACATCCAGCCGCTCTAAGTGGTTCTCAGAAAGCTGGCCGGCTACAAACCGGCCAGCTTCTCTGTTTGCGCCCCAACCCCGTTGCCGCACGCATAGCGTCCTGACCACAACGAAGACCCCCAGCCAAAAGGCAATCGCTCCGAATGTCCACCAACTCCCTAACAATTTTCAGGTTCGGCCACACACAACCTCCGGTCAACCGCTGTTGACCCGGAGTTTGTCCACTTGGGAGCCCGAGCCGATCGCGCTCAAAGTTTCGCGCTGAACCTCTTTGGAGGGACGGGCAACACACCTGTCTGCAGGCGGCGGACAATCCGGTCGGCGCTTGGGCGGATTGAACTTGTGCTGTTATGAAAGCTGGTTTGTCACTAGCCTGCCGTTGATCATCACCACCTTAAGTGCCCCGGGCTTCCTTAGTACGTCAATGTCCTGGAGGGGGTTGCCATCAACAACTAGTAGGTCCGCGAGGGCGCCGGCCCGAATCTCCCCGATTTGCCCAGCCATATTCAGCAATTCCGCTCCGACTACGGTGGCGGACCTGAGTATGTCGCTGGGCCGTTGGACCTTGGCGCGCAGTGTTAGTTCCATCAGTTGATGTTTGTGCCCGGCTCCGTGCAGATCAGTGCCGTAGGCAATCTTGACTCCTGCTTCACTTGCCCGGGCCAGTGAGTCGAGACCGGCGTCAAGGACGCCTTGGAGTTTTGACTGTTTGTCTTTTGGCAGGGCGCTGAAATGGGGCTCCTGTGTTAGGTACCAGTAGGTTGCTAAGGTGGGGACGTAGTAGGAGTCCGTTTCAAGGAACAGACGGATACTCTCGTCATCGAGGTAGTTTCCGTGTTCGATGCTGCGAATCCCGCATCTCAGAGCCCTGTTTACAGCTTCTGCGGTATACGCGTGCGCCCCAACGTAGCGGTGGGCCATATGGGCTTCTTCGACGGCTGCCTTGAGTTCCTTTTCGGTGAAGCCGAGGGACTCCATGCGCATCTTGGAGATGACGCCTCCACTGACGGTTAGCTTTATGTGGTCGGCTCCGTCCCGAAGTTCCTTGCGGATGGCTCGGCGTAGTTCCACCTCGCCGTCGCAGACTTTTGTCATCGAATGGCCGCCTGTGGGGGCAATGATGGGGCCACCGAATTTGAGGCGCGGGCCTTCAATTAACCCTTCCTCCAGAGCCCTTGCTATGCCGGCGTCAGCCCCGCCCATATCTCTGGTGGTCGTGAATCCGCGCTGCAGCATGTCCTTGAGGACATCAGCTGCTCGGGCGCCTATATAGTACGGCGACCACTCGAGCAGGTCATTGAAGTTCCCGGAGACTTGCATCACGTGGCTGTGTGCGTCGATGAGGCCGGGCATCAGGGTCATCCCCCTGCCATCTAGCGTTTTTGCTCCTGGTGGGATGCTGGTTTCTTGCCCGACGACTTCTATACGTGGTCCGCGGACCACGACGGTTTGGTCCTTGAACATTTGTCCCGTCCGTGTATCCAAGAGGGACGTGTTGCGGATAGCCATGGTTTTGTCGTCCGCGCTTGCCAGTAGGTTCGGAAGGTTCACTGTTGTCCTTATTTGTTAACGGGCTGCGCGTGGGCCTGGTCGTGACGGGGTTCGATGACTGTTGCTTCGCTGATCTCTTCCAGCGTTCTTCCCCTGGTGTTGACGCCGAACACCAGGACAGCGAAGGCGGCGATCAAGAGTGCAGACATGACCAGGGTGAAGACTCCGCCGAAACCGAGTTGTGTGTAGCTTGCCCCGATGATGATGGGGGCAGCAATGCCCCCGATGCGCCCTACCGCTGATGCAGTGCCCATGCCCGTAGCCCGAAGTTTGGTGGCGTAGACCTCAGGAGTGTAGGCGTATAGGGCGGCATAGCAGCCGTTCATGAAGAACGACAGGAAGCAGCCGAAGATGAGGATTTGGGCGCTGTCCTGCGCGGTCGACAATAAGTAGGCTGAAGTTGCTCCACCAGCCAGATAAGACGCGATTGTGATCTTTCGGCTGAGCCGCTCATTGAGGTAGGCGGCGCTGTAGTATCCGGGAATTTGGGCGATGGTGATGATCAGGGTGTAGGTGAAGCTTTTTGTCATGGTCATGCCGTTGGCGACGAGAAGTGACGGGATCCAGACGAAGAAGCCGTAGAACGAGAAAGTGACCGACATCCATAGGAGCCATAGCACGGCAGTCCGCCGGCCATTGCCATTTTTGAAGAGTTCCGGGAAGTGGAACAGCGGCGGCCGCTGGATGGACTCATCGGCTGCTGTGGTTGCCGAGTGAGAGGTTGCGGGAGCTTGTTTCATTGTGTGCGTCAGCAGGACCCCGCGTTCCAATGCATCAACGGTGGCTTCTGCTTCCTGATAGCGGCCTCTGCTGATCAACCAGCGTGGTGATTCGGGCAGGATCCGCCGCCACCAGAGCAACATCAGAACCGGAACGGCGGTGATGACCTGGCCGATCCTCCAGCCTTCGGGGCTGCCGGCTACAACAAATGTTCCGAGCAGCGCCGCCGACACATATCCGAGGGAGAAGAAGCCAGCCACTGAACCCACGAAGAGGCCACGTTTGGCCGCGGGAATGAACTCCGAAATGAATGTGGGAATAATGGCTGCTTCGGCGCCTATGCCGATCCCCGCGATTACCCGGAAGGCAAAGAACATCTCCCAATTTTGAGATGCCGCGGCGGCAAGGGTGGCGACTGCATAAAGAGCCAGGGCGTACATCATCACTTTTCGCCGGCCGATTCGGTCGCCCACAACACCGGCGGTCAGGGACCCGACCAGTATGCCGATGAGAAGAGAACTGCCGATGAGTCCTGTTTGTGCTCCCTGAAGGTGCCACAGTGGCGTAATGACCGGCAGGATATACGAGACTAAGGCGCCATCCATGCCGTCAAAGAGTAGGCCGAGGCCGCCAATCAGGGCGAGTTTGTAGTGAGGCTTTGATATCGGCATGCTCTCCATTCGGGAGAGTAAGCCTTGTGCAGCTGCAGAGTTCATAATTCCATCACCGCTTCGGGTAGTTGAGGATCGAGCTGATCCTCGCTTATCAGATGGTTCCTGTTGAGCTTGGTTGGATTTTCGCGGCAGGGTGCCGCTGTGAGAGGAAAATGCCTTCGATTCGTCAGGACGACATATCGACGGTCAGACCGAGTCCACGTTCCTGTGCGGCGTCGAAGAGAAGGCGGCCGATGGCCAGATCCAGCGACCCTACCCCGACTGAGTTGAACAAAGTGATGTCGGAGTCATCCGCTCGTCCGGGAGTAGTACCGGCGATTACGCCGCCAAGTTCCCCGGCAACATCGGACAGCTCCATGGTGCCGTCCCTGACGGCCAGAAGAAGGTCACCTGACTTGATGCGTGCCGTATCCATGCTGTCGACAAACACTCGTGCACCAGCCATTCCTTTGGCATCTATCTCGCGGTGGGAAGCACGGGGGCGTGCACCGACCGCGTTCAAGTGAAGGCCTGGCATGAACCATTCCCCGTGAAGTATCGGGCTCTCGGATGGGGTAAGGGTGCAAACGACATCAGATGCCTCCACGACCTCCCTCGGCGAGGATACCTGCAAGGTTTTGATGCCGTGATGTGCTGTTGCTTCTTGAAAGGTGCGAACAGTTGAGGCGCTCCGGGACCACACGATTACCGTGTCAATCGGCAGAACGAGCAGCATCGCCTCCAGGTGTGCCACTGCGAGGGTACCTGCGCCAACCAACCCTAGAGTGGTACTGCCGCGGCGGGCCAAGTGCTTGCTCGCAACGGCACTGGCGGCTGCCGTTCGCACCCGGGTGGGAACTTTGCCGTCCAGTACAGCCAGAGGTTCTCCCGTCCTCTGGTCAGTAAGCAGGATTGTCGAACGTTGGGTTGGTAGCCCTTTGTCGAAATTTGAGGGTATGTCGGAAAGCAGCTTCACTGCAGCCAGGCCAGGCCCTGCTGCCAGCCCGGACATCACAATGAAGTTCGCATCCGATGACGGAAGTTGCATCGCTACTGGTGAAGGCTGATGGGCCATTCCTTCAGCGATGTCCTTAAAGATGCTTTCAACGGCCGAGATGGTTGAAGACATGTCTGTTGCCGCTTCCAGCTGGGACGCTGTTAAAAAAAGTGTCACGAAACTCTCCGGCTTGAAAAAGTACTAGCAGGTGGTGTCCATCACTTTATTCCAGTTTGGTATGCCAAACAATGGTCTAGGTAAAGAAAATCGGCCTTTCAGGCCAACCGATCTAAGTCTGGTATACACAAACCGTCAGGTCGGACTCCCATAGGATGACTGTGAAGAGCAATGAACCAACTTCGGACAGGAGACCCGAAAATGTCGACCGAGGGGACCAGGAACGGTACCTGGCTGGAGCAGAACGATGCCGAGTCCCTCTCTGATGGCATCTACCAATGGCTTCGGGAGCGGATCATCGACGGAACCCTCACTCCCGGATCCCGGATCAGGGAACGAGAACTGGCCGAGGAACTACAAGTCTCCCGTATCCCCATCCGGGAGGCGTTGCCGCAGTTGGAGAGTGAGGGGTATATCCGATCTATGCCCCGTCGAGGTGCCGTAGTGACCCAGATGACAGTCCGTGATGTCGAGGAACTCTTCGATGTCCGAGCCAGCCTGGAGGTACTCGCCGCGAGGCTGGCGGCTGCCGAGTGCGCCAAGGGTGCTGTGACTGACGGCTTGGACGCGGCGCTGGCCAAAGCTGAGAAAGCAATCGCAGCACGAGACGAAGTACTCATAGCGAACGTCAACTCAAGAATTCATGAGGAGATCCTGCTCGTCTCGAACAGCACGCTGCTCAAGGGCCTCATGTCACCAGTAGAGGGCCGGGTGCGTCGACTGTTCCACATCGTCACAGATCGGGATCAGGTTGGACTCCACCGGGAGCACTTTGCCCTGTGCAAGGCTATTGCTGAAGGACAGGTTGAACTTGCCGGCGCCCTTGCCTTCGCCCACGTGGAGCAAAGCCGGCACGACTCGATGCCCATTGTGGCGAAACTGCTGCCGCAGGCTTGAATATCGGGGAAAAGGGATCAGCCTCTACTTCTTAGCCATCACCATACTGATTCCGCAAGCTGGTTACAGATGTCGGGCTAGGGCGTAGTTCAGCTTGACGTGATGACAACCGCGTGTTGAGCGTGTTCTCGCTGTCCAAGACCTATGCTCTGACCGGTGCACGCATAGGTTATCTGGTACTGCCTGCGGAAATAGACGGAACATTCCGTGCAGTGCACGAATCCACCACCAGCTGCGCGAACGGGCCCGCCCAGCGGGCAGCCCTTGCGGCAATGCAGGGGGATCAGGCGTTCGTTCGTTCATCAGCGGAGCATTACCGGCGCAACACCGAGGCAGCTGATTGATTCATCTGATGAGATACGCAGAGTACAGCTTTACATAACCCCGTTATCGGCTTGAAACAACCGGAGCTGAAGTAGTTGCGAGGCATTTCTTCCTAAGGCGAGATGCGCGTTCTCACTGGTCTGAAGCGGTTAATAAGAACAGTCAAACGAATAATGCTTCCGCGTCTCCTGCCGTGCGCGCTGAAGCTATGGGTTTTCCACATTCAATGCATGTTCCATCGTTTTGGTGTTGCGGGGACACCGCCGGGGATGCGATCGCCTCCGCAGCGGCGGCGTAGCCGGTGGCCAGGTGCACCTTCAGCGCGGCCAGCCGGGCCTCCATCCTGCCCACCTCGGTCAGGCCGTCCAGGAACGCATCGGCCTGATCCCGAAGCGGATCAAGACCCGCCGGATCCCCGCCGGCGGGATCCGCGCCCGCTGGAACACCGGTCGGGGCCACCTCGCCGGCCGTGCTGCGGACACAATCACCAGCGCAGCGATGGAGGACTCGATGCCCTCCATCGCCTCCACAGCTGCTCTGCTTTCCATACCTACAGCATCCCAGCAGCCACCGACAATTTTGCGACTGCAGGGAATTAGGCGAGAGCCCTGCCCCTCCAAAGGATCACGTAAGGAGAACGCCCTAGCGGCTGACGTTCGTCAGCGGCACCGCCTCCGGCCGCTCGCACCAGCTCGCGACCTTCACGGCCTGCCCCAGGGCTGCGGATTCCAGCACGGATTCCATCACCTCCAATACATGGAAGGCCAACTGCCCGCCGGCCCGCGGCTCGCTTCCGGCCGGAGTCCCGGCCAGGTCGTGCAGGCCGAAGCCACGGGCTGAATCCGCGTACCCGGCCGAAACCGGAAGCACCTCCCAGTCGCTGCCGCCCAGCGACCGGAGCTTCACGTCGCCGTCGAAATGGTTGGGATCGGGCACAATCAGCGAACCGCTTTCCCCGTGGATCTCCAGGTTGGCAGACTGGGTGGCCACGGCGTCGAAGCTCATCACCAGCGTGGACAGCGCACCGGACTCATGCACCAGCACCCCCGTAACGTGCGTGTCCGTGCTGACCGGCACGGTCTCCCCGGCGCGCGGCCCGGTGCCGATGGTCCGGCTGCCGCGGGTGTGGCTCGCCGCGCCGATCACGGACGCGACGGGACCCAGCAAGGTGACCAGCGCGGAGACGTAGTACGGCCCCATGTCCAGCAGCGGACCGCCGCCGGGCAGGTAGTAGAAATCCGGGTGCGGATGCCAGCGCTCGTGTCCCGGCGTCACCATGGTGGCGGTGGCCGAGATCGGCGCCCCGATCAGGCCGTCGTCGATCGCCTTACGAGCGGTCTGGATCCCGGTCCCGAGCACGGTGTCCGGCGCGCAGCCGACGACGACTCCGGCCGCCGCTGCAGCTTCAAGCACCTTGCGGGCCTCGTCAGTGGTGGCAGCCAGCGGTTTTTCGCCATAAACAGCCTTGCCGGCGGCGATCGCCCGCAAGGCAATCCCGGCGTGGGCGGCGGGAATCGTCAGGTTCAGGACCAGGTCGACCTCAGGGTCGGCCAGCAACTGGTCCACGCTGAGCGCGCGTACGCCGGACTGCCCGGCAGCCACGGCCTCCGCCCGGGCGAAATCGAGGTCCGCGACGGCCACCAGGCGGACCGTGGCCAGCCTCGGGAAGGTTGCGAGGTAGGCAGCGATGATGTTCCCGCAGCCCACGATCCCAATCCGCAGCGGTGCGGCTTCCGGTCCTGTCTTTGCTAGCGGCTGGCCCACAGCATGCCCCTTTCGATGATGGTGCGGACGTTGTTGTCCTTGAGGATTTCCACGCTGTGGCCGGGAGTGGCCACGAAGATCCGGCCCTCGCCCCACGAGCGCGTCCACACAGCCGGCGCGACAACGTCCCGGTGCCAGGCGTCCTTTTCGCGGGCAGGGAGCGTGGTGGTGGCCAGGACGTCGATGTAGTCGTCGGTGAGCACCCAGTACTGCTCGGTGAAGAGTTCAAAGTCGCCGATGCCCGCGGTGATCGGATGTTCCGCCGCGGCCGGCAGCATGTTTACGGTGTACGTCCGGAAATTGTCCGTGGCGTCCCCGTGCAGCTCGCCGTGGTCCTTGACCGGATGGCAGGCAAACTGTCCGCCGATCAGGTGCAGGTAGTCCGAATTGTTCCGGTATGAATCAGCGATGCCGCCGTGCCAGCCAGCCATTCCCGTTCCGGCCTCAATCGCGGACCGCAGCCCCTCGAACTCGGCCTTTTCGATGGTGGTCATCGTGTTGCACTGCACGATGAGGTCCACGCCGGCGAGGTAGCCAGCGTCCGCATACACCGCCGTCGACTCCTCCACCCGGACGTTGAATCCCTGCTCCCGCAGGAACGGGATGAACAGGTCCGTGGCTTCGACGGGCTGGTGGCCGTCCCAGCCGCCGCGCACCACCAAAGCATTCTTAGTTTCAGTCATGTGATGTCCTTTTGTCAGTCCACTGAAGTCCAGCGGGAATCCTTGCCTGCACTGTGTTCCACGGCCGCCAGCACCCGCTGCACCTGGAGGGCATCCGAGAACGACGGCGTGGGCTGGGTTCCGGCCCCGATGGCCGTCAGCAGGTCCACCACCTGGTGGGTGAAGCCATGTTCGTAGCCGAGACCGTGCCCCACCGGCCACCAGTTTCCCGTGTACGGATGGTGCGCCTCGGTGACGTTGATCCGGCGGAAGCCGAGGGAATCAGCGTCAGCACCGCTGCCGGCGTCGTAGTAGTTGAGGTAGTTCATGTCCTCGAAGTCGAAGGCGATCGACCCGCGGGAGCCGTTCACCTCAAGCCGCATGGCGTTCTTCCTGCCGAGCGCAGCCCGGCTGGCCTCGAACACGCCGATGGGTCCGCCGTCGAACCGTGCACTGAAGATCACCGCATCGTCCACCGTCACCGGTCCGCGTTCGACGTCGGCACCCACCGCGCCGCTTCCGCCCAGCCCCACGAAGTCGCCGCCCACGGGACGTTCCTTGGTGAAGGTTTCCATGATGGCGGAGACGCCGGTGATGCTCTGGCCGGTGACGAACTGCGCGGCGTCGACGCTGTGGGCGCCGATGTCCCCGAGTGCGCCGGAGCCGGATTTCGCCTTGTCCATCCGCCAGGTCAGCGGGGCGTTCTCATCCGAAAGCCAGTCCTGCAGGTACTGCGCCCGGACCTGGCGGATGGTGCCCAGCCGACCGTCTCGCACCATCGATCGTGCCAGGGCCAGGGCGGGCGTGCGCCGGTACGAGTAGCCGCACATGGCATAGACGCCGCGGGCAGCGGCCTCGGCCGCCACCTCCGCCATTTCTTCCGCTTCCGCGACGCTGTTGGCCAGCGGCTTCTCGCACAGCACGTGCTTGCCGGCCCGGAGGGCGGCGATGGCGATCTCTGCGTGGGTGTCGCCGGGGGTGCAGATGTCCACGAGGTCGACGTCGTCCCGTTCCACCAGCGCACGCCAGTCCGTTTCGGTGCTGGCCCAGCCGAGGCGGCGGGCGGCGGCGGACACCCGGGCGCTGTCCCGGCCGGCGAGCACACTCAGCTCGGGGACCAGCGGCAGGTCGAAAAACCGCGGCGCAGTGCGCCAGGCGTGCGAGTGGGCGGCGCCCATGAAGGCGTGGCCCACCATGCCTACCCGTATGGTCTCCGGCTGCACGGGGGCAGATGAAGGTGTTTCCAGCGAACTCATAGGTGTGTTCTCCATTGATCGACTACTTGCTGAAGCCGGCGGTGAGCCCGCTCAGCAGCTGGCGGCGGCCCACGACATACAGGACCAGGATGGGCAGGGTGGTCAGGACCACGGAGGCCAGCACGGCGGGGATGTTGACGCTGTATTGGCCCTGGAACGTCCACAGCGCGAGCGGAAGCACCCGGAGCTCAGGGCTCTGCGTCAGGATCAGCGGAAGCAGGAAGCCGTTCCACACGCCCAGGCCGTTGTAGATGGCCACGGTGACAATGGCCGGTTTGACCAGCGGCAGCGCGAGCCGCCACATGGTCTGCCATTCGTTGCAGCCGTCCAGCCGCATGGATTCGAAGAGTTCGTCCGGCACGTCGCGGATGAAGTTGGCCAGGATCAGCACGGTGAGCGGGATGCCGAACGCGATGGAGGGCAGGACCAGGGCCAGCAGGCTGTCGTAGAGGTTCAGCCGGATGATGAGCAGGTAGACGGGAATGATGGTGGCCTGCAGCGGGATGGCCAGGCCCATCAGGAACAGGCCGTTGACCAGCTTCAGGAACCGGCCGCGGCCGCGGACAATCGCGAAGGCGGCCATGAAGGAGAACAGCACCGTGGGCACGACGGCGCCGACGGTCACCAGCGTGCTGTTGAGGAAGTACCGCGCGAAGTCCGCTGCCAGCACCATCTGGTAGTTCTCCAGCGTTGGGTTCGACGGCGGGGCCAGCGGGTTCTCGCTGAAGTATCCGGCCTGGCTCTTGAAGCTGGTGATGACGATGTAATAGATGGGAATGATGATGACGGCGAGCCAGATCCAGCCACCCAGTCCGCCGGGCAGGTTCAATTTCCGGAACCGGCGCCCAAGGCCCCGGTTGGGGGAGGGCTGAACGGGGGTGATTGCCGCCGGCGTTGATTTGGTGAGGGTGGCGCTCATGGTCAGAGTCCTTCCAGCTGGCTGCCGCCGGCGTTCTTGCCGCCCAGCCGCTGCAGCAGCAGGGCAAGGCCGAGTCCCACCACAACGAGGATGACTGCGGTAACACTGGCGGGGCCCATCAGGTTGGCCCGGAACCCGGTCAGGTACATGTCCAGGGCGAGGATCCGGGTGGAGTTGCCCGGGCCGCCGGCGGTGAGCACGAAGATGAGGTCGAAGTAGGTCAGCGAGCCCACCACCATCAGGGTGGATGACGTGATGATGGTGTATTTCAGCTGAGGAACGGTGATGTAGAAGAACTGCTTCACCCGGCCGGCGCCGTCAATCTCCGCTGCCTCATAGAGGGACTTGGGGATCTGCCGGACGCCGCCTTGGTAGATCAGCGTGTGGAACGGGACGAACTGCCAGGCGATCACGAAGATCACCAGGAAGAGGACCAGTTGCGGCTGGCCGAGCCAGTCCTGCGCCAGGAACGGCAGGCCCAGGCCTTCCGCCAGCCCGAAGTTCGGATCCAGCAGGGCCTTGTACGCAATGGCGATGGCCGCGGAGGAGAGCAGGAGCGGCAGGAAATAGAGCACCGCAAGCACGGCCCGGTACCGCTGGCTGCCAGCGGTGAAGGTGCCCAGCAGCAGGCTGAGGGGCGTCTGCACGAGCCACGAAACCACCATGATCACGAAGGTCAGCCAGACGGCGTTGTACATGACGGGGTCGGAGAGCACAGCGAGCCAGTTGTCCATGCCCGCCGCGCTGATCGCGCCGATACCGTCCCAGTTGGTGAAGCTCAGGGCCACGACGCCCAGGAGGGGAAGGACGGCGAACACCGTGAAGAACAGCAGGGCCGGCAGGACCATCCAGCCCAGTGATCCCCGTCGGGCCCTGCTCATTTCTGCCGTGCTCATTTGCCGAGCGTCGCATTCATGTTCGCCGCAAACTGTTCGGGGGTGATGGACTTCAGGAACAGCTGGTCGATGTTGCTCAGGAGTGCTTCCGCGGCGGTGGGGCTCAGCGCCTGGTCCCAGGACTGCTGCAGGCTGGGGGCGTTCTTGCTCAGCGTGTACACGTAGTTCAGGAAGTCCTTGTCCTCGCTGGAGGCCAGCTTGTCCTCGATGCCCTGCACAATGGGCACCGCGCCGGAGGAAATGTAGGCGGTGATTTCGTCCGTGGTGAGCAGCCCGTCCTTGAAGAACTTTTTGGCTGCCTCCTTCTCCGCGGCGCTCGCCTTGGCCGAGATGGACAGGTACTGGGCGGGGTTGCCCACGGTGTTGCGGGGATCGCCCTTGCCGCCGCCGATGGCGGGGAAGTCGAACCAGCCGAGCTTGCCGTCCTGGACGAACGTTCCGCCGTCGTGCTTCATGCCTCCGTACGTCCAGGCGCCGTGCAGCATCATGGCTGCCTTGCCGGTGAACAGCAGCGCCTGGTCCGCGTTGCTGTCCGCCGTGATGGACGAGAAGCCCTTGATGAAGCCGTTGGCGGTGACCAGGTCCTGGATCTTGGTGCAGGTTTCGATGACGGCGGGATCGGACCATGCGTTGGCTTTGCCGTCGAAGATCGCCCGGAAGACTTCCGGGCCGCCGATGCGGTCCAAGAGGTACTCGAGCCACATCATGGACGTCCAGCGCGACTGGCCGCCGAGTGACAGCGGGGCGACGCCCATGTCGTTGAATGTTTTGGTCAGGGCCAGAAGGTCGTCCCACGTCTTGGGCGGCTGGGCGTTGGCCTTCGCGAACAGTTCCTTGTTGTAGTAGAAGACAATCGGCGCGACGGTCTGCGTCGGGACGGCGTAGATCTTGCCGTCGATGGTGGCCGCCGCAAAGGAGGACGGGAAGAGTTTGGCTTTGACGTCCGGATTGGAGTCGAACCAGCCGGTGAGGTCCTCCACCTGGCCCGCCTGCGCGTAGGTCTTCAGTGTTCCGCCGCCCCAGCCGTAGATGATGGTGGGCGCCTGGCCGGCGCCGATGGCCGTCTTGATCTTGGTCTTGTAGGCATCGTTCTGGAAAACGGTGGCCACAATCCTGGAGTCGGGATTGGCCGCATTGAAGGCATCCAGGCTCTTTTTGCGGATGGACTCGTTGGGCTCTCCGGTCAGGGACCAAAAGGTGGCACCGCCGGCGGGTGCCGTGCCGGGGCCCGAGGTGCCGCAGGCGGTCACAGTCCAGGCGGCCAGGGGAGTGAGGGCAGCAAGGGCCAGGAATGACCGGCGTGAGGAAAGGCGTGGTTCCATTCTGTTCTCCGTTGAAAAGAGCCGCGGCATTGCGGCGCTGGTTGAGGGTGCCGGCCCGGGGGCGGCAGGAAGGTGCGGACAGTTTCGAAATATTTCGCAACTAATTCGTTGACTGAGTTAGAAGGTAGCCTCGATTTCGTCCCGGCGTCAAGGGTTTTTGGGGCAAATCTTGACGAGGGTTGCTCTCGTGGGGGAGACTGCAGGCAACGAAATTTTTCGAGAAAGTTGTTCTGATGCCTGCAAAGACGCCGAAGGCCAAGCTGAACCTGGCCGACGTCGCAGCGCTTGCCGGGGTCTCCGCGCCCACCGTTTCCAAGGTCATCAACGGCCGGGACGACGTGGCGGAGGCCACCCGCGCGCGGGTCCAGAAGGCCTTGGTGAAGCTTGGCTATGAGTCGCCGATGCAGCGCAGGGTCAGGTCCACCGGGCCGGCGCTCGTGGACCTGGTCTTTGACGGACTGAACAGTTCCTACTCCCTGGAAGTCATGTCCGGAATCGTGAACTGCGCGGCCGAGGAAGGCGCCGAGGTGGTCCTGAGCAGCGTCACGCCGGCCAAGCTCCAGAACACCGACCACGAGCAATGGTCGCAACGGCTGTCAGACGCCGGCCGCAAGGGCCTCATCCTGGTCACATCGGAAATCACCCCGGGCCAGCTGGAATCCTTCCGGCGCCGGAACATCCCGGTGGTGGTGATCGATCCGCTCAACCCGCCCCGCTCCGGTTTCGTCAGCGTGGGTTCCACCAACTGGGCCGGAGGCAAGGCCGCGGCCGAACACCTGATCGCCCTGGGGCACCAAAAGATCGCGTTCCTGGGTGGTTCCGAGGCTGCGGAATGCAGCGTTGCCCGGCTCCACGGCTACCTCGCCGCCCTGCGCGCCAACAACATTCCTGCGAATCCGGACTACATCCTGGCCGGCCGGTTCCGGCGGGACTTCGGGGTGGTGGGCGCCCGCCAGCTGTTCGCGCTCGCCGACCCGCCCACGGCCATCTTTGCCGGCAACGATGCGATTGCCCTCGGTATCCTGGACGAGGCCCGCTTGCAGGGAATCCTGGTGCCTGAACAGCTGAGCCTGGTGGGCTTCGACGGGACGGACATCACCGAACAATCGGTTCCCCGCCTGACCTCCGTGGCGCAGCCCCTCCAGGAAATGGGCCGGACGGCCCTGCGGTCGATCCTGCGGCTGGCCAACGGGGAAACCCTGGAATCGACCCACGTGGAACTGGCAACGCAGCTGGTGGTGAGGGATTCCACTGCCGCTCCCGCTTCCTGATAGCGCCCTAAGCTTAATCAGTGAGGGAATAACAGCGGAATGGTGTATGTTGCAGTCCCGTCAGGTAAAACACCAGAAAAGAGAAACACCTAAAGTGGCAACCGATTACGACGAAGTACGATCCGACGTCAAGGAGTCCCAGGACAACTCCCTCGAAGCACTCCAGTCCGCCAACGCCCCTGATGCACGGAGCGTTGTCCGCGAGCTGGACGAAGCGGACGCACTGGATGACGGCATGGTCCCCGGCGGGGAGTTCGTCGCCGAGGAACTCGTGGTTCAGGTCATCCCCCAGGCCCAGGACGAGTTCACCTGCTATTCCTGCTTCCTGGTCCGGCACCGGTCCCAGATCGCGCGCGAAAAGAACGGTCACTTCTACTGCGTTGAATGTGAAGGCTAAGGGCCGCTGAGGGGTCGCTTGGCAGCCGTTGCAGGCTGCCCCGGAAATCTTACGGAAACGTGCCCGGCTTAGTGTGGTGACAAGCCATACCCGGTAGTCCTCCGGCAGGTCTGGCTAAGGCCGGCCCGCCGGGACTATAACCATAGGACCGTGCCGGGCCGTTTGAAGGGATTTCCGATGCATCTGATGCCCCGTGAGCAGGAAAAGCTCATGATCGTGGTCGCCGCAGACCTCGCCAGGCGGCGGCAGGCCCGCGGCCTGAAACTGAACTTCCCCGAGGCTGTGGCGATCATCAGCTATGAACTGATCGAAGGCGCACGGGACGGACGCACCGTGGCCGAACTCATGAGTTACGGCACCACCCTGCTGGGCCGCGATGACGTGATGGAGGGCGTGCCGGAGATGATCCACGACGTCCAGATTGAGGCCACGTTCCCGGACGGCACCAAGCTCGTCACTGTCCACGATCCGATCCGATAGGGGCAGGGCAATGATTCCTGGTGAGTACGTTCTGGGCTCGGCGCCCGTGACGATCAACGCGGGACGCGAGGCGGTGGACGTCGTCGTTGTTAACACCGGTGACCGGCCCGTGCAGGTGGGTTCGCACTACCATTTCGCCGAAGCGAACCGCGCTCTGGATTTTGACCGCAACGCCGCCTACGGCCGCCGGCTGGACATCCCGGCGGGCACGGCGGCCCGGTTCGAGCCGGGGGACAGCAAGACCGTCCGCCTGATCGAACTGGCGGGCAGCCGCGAGGTTCACGGCCTCAGCAACGCGGTCAACGGACCGCTTTCCCGCGGCCAACAAGCCGCCGCGTCCGCTGCGCCGGAAGGGGCTGCCCAGTGAGTTTCGACCTGACCCGCAGGCAGTACGCGGACCTGTACGGCCCGACGACGGGCGACGCCATCCGCCTGGCGGACACCGAGCTGTTCCTCGAGATCGAGAAGGACCTCACCGTGTACGGCGAGGAAGTGGTGTTCGGCGGCGGCAAGGTGATCCGCGACGGCATGGGCCAGAACGGCCAGGTTGTCAGGGACGGTGACGGCCAGGGCGGTGCCGTTCCGGATACCGTCATCACCAACGCCGTCATCCTGGACTACACCGGAATCTACAAGGCGGATGTGGCGCTCAGGGACGGCCACATCTTCAAGATCGGCCAGGCCGGCAACCCGCAGATCACCGACGGCGTGGACATCGTGATCGGTGCCAGCACGGAAATCATCGCGGGGGAGCGGAAGATCCTCACCGCTGGCGGGGTGGACACCCACATCCACTTCATCTCCCCGGACCAGGTGCCCACCGCCCTCGCCAGCGGCATCACCACCATGGTGGGCGGCGGCACCGGCCCGGCCGAAGGAACCAAAGCCACCACCGTGACCCCCGGCAAATGGCACATCCAGCGGATGCTGCAGGCCACCGAGGGGATGCCCATCAACATTGGCCTGTTCGGCAAGGGGCACGCGTCCGCCGTCGAACCGTTGGCTGAACAGATCCGCGCGGGGGCCATCGGACTCAAGGTCCACGAGGACTGGGGCTCCACCACCTCCTCGATCGACAATTCCCTGAAAGCGGCGGACGAATACGACGTCCAGGTGGCCATCCACACCGACACCCTCAACGAGTGCGGCTTCGTGGAGGACACCATCCGCGCCATCGGCGGCCGCGTGATCCACACCTTCCACACGGAGGGGGCCGGCGGCGGGCACGCCCCGGACATCATCAAGATCGCCGGGCTCCCCAACGTGCTGCCGGCATCAACGAACCCCACCCTGCCGTACACGCGCAACACCATCGAAGAACACCTGGACATGCTGATGGTGTGCCACCACCTGAACCCGGACATCCCGGAAGACGTGGCCTTCGCCGATTCCCGCATCCGCGCCGAAACCATCGCCGCGGAGGACGTCCTGCAGGACATGGGGATCTTCGCCATCACCTCCTCCGACTCCCAGGCCATGGGCCGGGTGGGCGAGGTGATCACCCGCACCTGGCAGGTGGCGGACAAAATGAAGAAGCAGCGCGGCGTGTTGAAGGACCCTTCCGGGGCCGCGCACGGCTCAGCCGAAAGCGACAACTTCAGGATCAAGCGCTACGTGGCGAAGTACACCATCAACGCCGCGATAGCGCAGGGCATGGCCGACTCCATCGGTTCCGTGGAGGAAGGCAAATTCGCGGACCTGGTCCTGTGGGACCCGGCGTTCTTTGGCGTGAAACCGGAGCTGGTGCTCAAGGGCGGTCAGATCGCCTATGCGCTGATGGGGGACGCCAACGCCTCCATCCCGACGCCGCAACCGCGCACCATGCGCCCCATGTTCGCTGCGTTCGGCAAGGCGGTGCAGCAGTCCTCCATCACGTTCCTGTCCCAGGCCGCCATCGACGCCGGGGTGCCGGAAGAGCTGGGGCTGCAGAAGGTCATCCGTCCCGTCTCCGGCATCCGAAACCTCACCAAGGCCGACCTCAAGTACAACGACGCCACCCCGGATATCCAGGTGGATCCGGAAACCTACAAGGTGACCGTGGACGGCGAGGACGTCACGTGCGAACCGGCGGACGTGCTGCCCATGGCGCAGCGCTACTTCCTTTTCTGACCCCCGACTACCCGGAGCACCACAGACCCATCGGAGCACCAAGTGATTATCCAGAAAGTCCTCGGCAACCTGCATGATCTGCCCGCCGCCAAGGCCGGTGAGTACGCCGGGCTGCACCAGGAGAAGGTGGTGCTTCCCAGCGTGCAGCTGGTCAAACGCATCCAGCGCGTCACCACGGACCACGGCAAGGAGATCGGCATCCGGCTGCCGTCAGGTTCCGGCGACCTGCGCGACGGCGACATCCTCCATGTTGCCGAAACCAACATGATCGTGGTGTCCGTGCTCCCCACCGACGTCCTGGTGGTGGCCCCGCGCACTGTCCACGAAATGGGCGTGGTGGCGCATTCGCTCGGCAACCGGCACCTGCAGGCCCAGTTCTTCGACGCCGGTTCCGAATACGGCGCCGAAGTGATGGTGTGCGCCTACGACCACACCGTGGAGGACTACCTCAAACACGTCGGCGTGCCGTACGAGCGCCAGGAACGCGTGATGCCCG
Organism: Arthrobacter sp. ISL-72; assembly: GCF_018613755.1. Taxonomy (GTDB): domain Bacteria; phylum Actinomycetota; class Actinomycetes; order Actinomycetales; family Micrococcaceae; genus Arthrobacter. The sequence continues at coordinate 54,560 of NZ_JAGGPP010000033.1, read as the reverse complement.
TCCCCTTCCGCCATGCCGAACACAGCCACTGACTCCGCCGCTGCGGCAGATGGCTACCAGCTCGCCCTGCAGCAGCTGACCGACTCCGCGCTCCCTACCGGGGCGTTCGCCCACTCGCTCGGATTCGAGACGTATATTGAGCGGGGCCTGGTCCACGACGAGGAATCCTTCGGGGTGTGGCTGGCCGCATACGTGGGCCAGCAGCTGACCTATTCCGACGGGCTGGCCGTCCGGTTCGTGTACGAGGACGTTCCCGTGGCCGAGCTGGATGCACGGCTCACCGCGCTGCTCCTGCCCCGGCAGCTGCGGGAGGCAAGCATCAAGATGGGCGGCCGGCTGCTGCAGATCGGCGCTGAAGTGTTTCCTTCCGCCGGACTCGAGCAGTACCGCGGCCTGGTGGCCGCGGGCCGTGCCGCCGGCCATCAGCCGCTGGCGTTCGCCGTCGTCGCCCGTTCCCTGGGGGTTCCGCTGGCCGAAGCGCTGGCCGCTTACCTTTTCGCGACGGTCACCTCGCTGACCCAGAACGCGGTGCGCGCCATCCCCCTGGGACAGAACGCCGGCCAGCGGCTGCTTCGGGCAGCGTCCGACGACGTCGCTGCCGCCGTCGGAAGGATCCGGCACCTGACGCCGGACGACTTCGGGGCCGTGAGTCCCGGGCTGGAAGTTTCGCAGATGCGGCACGAGCGTCAACGTGCCCGCATGTTCATGAGCTAGTAGGAGGACAGAATGTCTGAACCCATCAAAATCGGCATCGGCGGACCGGTCGGCGCCGGCAAGACCCAGCTGGTGGAGCGCCTCACCCGGCACATGAGCCGCGAAATCTCCATGGCCGCCATCACCAACGACATCTACACCATCGAGGATGCGAAGATCCTGGCCGCCAACGGGATCCTGCCCGAGGACCGGATCATCGGCGTCGAAACCGGCGGCTGCCCGCACACCGCCATCCGCGAAGACACCTCCATGAACACGGCCGCCATCGAGGAGCTCAAGAAGCGGCACCCGGACCTGCAGGTCATTTTTGTGGAGTCCGGCGGCGACAACCTGTCCGCCACCTTCAGCCCGGAGCTGGTGGATTTCTCGATCTACATCATCGACGTGGCGCAGGGCGAGAAGATCCCGCGCAAGGCCGGCCAGGGCATGATCAAGTCTGACCTCTTCATCATCAACAAGACCGACCTCGCGCCGCACGTGGGAGCAGACCTCGCCGTGATGGAGCGGGACTCGCGCGAATTCCGCGGCGAAAAACCGTTCTGCTTCACCAACCTCAAGACGGACGAAGGACTGGACGCGGTCATCGAATGGGTGCGCCGCGACGTGCTGATGCTCGATTTGGCCCAATGAGCACGACGGCGGCACCGGCGGCTGGGGCGAGGGCTGTTGGGGCACCGGCGGGTCACGCGCCGATGGGGAAACTCGCCTTGCGGGTGGCCGTGCGGGGCCAGCGGTCCGTGGCCGTGCACCAGTACTATCAAGGTGCGCTCCGGGTCCTTCGGCCGCACTATCTGGATGAGTCCGGGCAGGTTTGTTATGTGCTCGTGAACCCGGGCGGGGCCTATCTGGGGGCCGACCTCTACGTGCTCGATGTGGAGGTGGAAGCGGACGCGAAATTGCTGCTGACCACCCAGTCGGCCACCAAGATCTACCGGACGCCGGGGTCGTTTGCGGAGCAGCGCATGACTATCCGGCTGGGGGAGGGGGCACAGCTGGAGCTCGCCCCGGACCAGGTCATCGCCTACCGGGAGGCCAGCTACCGGCAGAAGACGCACATCACCGTCCGGCCGTCGTCGAGCCTGGTCATGGCCGAGGTGATCACGCCGGGCTGGTCCCCGGACGGGGCGTCCTTCCGGTACGAGGAACTGCGGCTGCGCAACGAGATCCACGTGGAGGCCGACGGCGTTTCCCGGCTGCTGGCGCTCGACAACCTGCTCATCCGGCCTCCCCTCAATGACGTGACCGGGATGGGCTTCATGGAGGGGTTCAGCCACCTGGGCTCACTGGTGGTGGTGGATCCCCGGGTGGACCAGGCGCTCGCCGATGAGATCCACACAATAACGGCCGGCCATGACGCCTACACCGGGATTTCCCTCACCGGGGCTGTCGCCGGCACCATGGGGCTGGTCCTTCGTTCGCTGGCCAACAGCACCGAGGAACTCAACCGATTGCTGGGTGCGTGCACGTCACTGCTGCGCCACACTTGGCATGGGCAGGAACCCATGAACCTGAGGAAACACTGATGACTTCGCTGACAGAGCTGGCCGTGCTCTACCGCAAACGCGAACAGCTGTCGGTGCGCGCCAGGTTGCTGTGGACGTTCGGGGCCGTAGCCGCATTGCATTTCGCCGCCGTCGTGCTGTTGTTGGCGGGCACTTTTCCGATGACCGGCACTGCCGGAGGAGGGGGGCAGCCGCTCGCGCTGGGGCTGGTCCTGACGGCCTATCTGGCCGGGGTCAAGCACAGCTACGACTGGGACCACATCGCCGCGATCGACAACTCCACCCGCAAGTTCGTGGCACAGCGGCGGGACCCGGTCAGTGTCGGTTTCGCGTTCAGCCTGGGGCACAGTTCCGTGGTGATCCTCGCCGGCGTCCTGGTGGTCTCCGGGGCAACGCTGGTGGGCCGGCTGATGGAGGAGGGGACCACCGGGAACCTGGTGCTGGGGCTGATCGGCAGCGGGGTTTCCGGGCTGTTCCTGTTGATGATGGGCATCTTCAACGGCTCGGCGTTCCTGCAGGCCACGCAGCTCTACCGCAGCGCGCGCACCGGGGCCAGCATCACGCTGGAGGACCTGGAAGCCAAAGGCTTCGTCGCCCGGCTCCTGGCCCGGCCGCTCTCGCGCGTCCAGCATCCGCGGAACATCTACGTGATCGGCTTCCTGTTCGGGCTCGGGTTCGACACCGCCACCACCATCGGGCTGCTGGTGATGACGACGGCGGCCTCCCTCGCCGGCGTTTCCCCACTGGCACTGATGGCACTGCCCTTCGCGTTCGCGGCAGCAATGACGCTGTGCGATTCGCTCAACGGGGTGGCGATGCTACGGATGTACAAGTCGGCCGTCGACGATCCGCTCCGCAAGCTCGGATTCAACGCCTTGATCACAGGTGTCTCGGCCGCATCGGCGCTGTTGATCGCGGTCATCACGCTGGGTGGATTCTTCAACGCGGCCTTTGGCCTGAAGGATCCGATGACCCTATGGCTGGGTTCCATCGACCTGGGTGACGCCGGCTTGCTCCTCGCGGGGCTGCTGCTGGCTGTCTGGGGTACTGCGGCCGTCCGGGGACGGTTGAAGGGCGCGGCGCCGGGCTCCTAGAAGGTGGAGCGGCGCGGGTGGGAGGATAGGACGCATGGAACTGCACATCACAGGGGACCCCGCCGCCGATAAATTACTCAGCGATGACGCCTTTGCTCTGCTCACCGGCATGCTGCTGGACCAGCAGGTGACCATGGAGTCCGCGTTTGCCGGCCCCGAAAAGATCCGGACGCGCATCGGTTCCATGGACCCGGCCGCGATCGCCGGGTATGACCCCCAGGGCTTCGTCGAGGTGTTCAAGGAGCGGCCCGCCGTTCACCGGTTCCCGGGATCCATGGCCGCCCGCGTCCAGGCCCTCGCCGAGACCGTGCACAGCGACTGGAACGGGGACGCCAAAGCCATCTGGACCCAGGGTGATCCTGACGGCAAGGAGGTGCTGCGCCGGCTCAAGGCCCTGCCCGGATTCGGCGAACAGAAAGCCAAGATCTTCCTGGCGCTGCTGGGGAAGCAATGCGGACTCCAAGCCAAGGGCTGGCGCGAAGCCGCGGGCCACTACGGCCAGGAGGACTCGTTCCTGTCGGTTGCCGACATTGTGGACCCGGAGTCGCTGACCAAGGTTCGCGCAAGCAAGCAGGCTGCCAAGGCCGCCGCCAAGGCTGCGAAGGCTCCCTGACACTGAGGCCCGCGTTATGGGGAGGCGCACAAGAGGTGGCTGCGGGCCTGTACCTGCGCCGGAACCCGGCCGCGGCGACGCACAAACTGATGGTCCCGCTCAGCCTGGCATCGGCCATCCTGCTCTTCGGCGTGGTGCTGCTGATCGGCCTGAACATCGAGCTGCTCACCTTCGCCGACGCGCTGACCAACACCATCCTCATCCTCGTGACGCCTGTCGTGTTCATCGCAGGACTCGTGGCCGCCCGCTGGGTGCGCCGCCACCGCCCCGAAACCTTCGCGCAGATTGGAAGCTTCGAAACCCATGAATCCTGAGTTGATCATCCTGGCCGACACCATCCACACCATGGAGGGGTGGGCAGGAAGCCCAGCACCGCAGGCGGTGGCCGTGCAGGACGGCGTAATTGCCGCCGTGGGAAGCCGTTCGGATGCCGAAAGCTGGTCGGCCGCGGAGGTCGTCGACTTCGGCGCCGCCGTGCTGACTCCGGGCTTGGTGGACTGCCACATCCATCCGGTCTTCGGCCTGGAGCTGACCCGCGGCTGCGACCTGTCCGGTGTCGCCGGCCTTGCGGAGGTGCGCGCGCTGCTGCGCGCCGAAGCGGCGGCAACTCCCTCCGGGGAGTGGGTGCGGGGCTGGGGCCTGGACCCCAATGTGTTCGGAACCGCCTCGGCCCACCGCGAGCTGATTGACGACGTCGTCTCCGGACACCCGTGCCTCATCCGCCTCTTCGACGGACATTCCGCGCTGGCAAGGTTCCCGGGCGCTCGAAATCGCCGGGGTCACCGGGGTGCGCGTTCAGCCAGGCTTCCGGGGTGGTGTGCGACGGGAGCGGCAGGCCTACGGGACTCCTGCTGGAGGCCGCCGCGATGGAGCTCGTTGCGCGGGTGATGCCCGCAGAGTCCTTCGGTGAGCGGAAGGCGCGGCTGGCGGAACTCTTCACGGAGTTCTCCCGGTCCGGGCTGACCGGGGCGCACGTGATGGACTGCGGGGAGGATTCGCTGGAGCTGTACCGGGCCTTGGAAGAAGACCTGGGCGGCGGGCCTCCCGCTGCGCCTGCGGATCTCGCCGTGGTGCATGCCCGGCAGCAGTGAGCAGGACTGGCAGCAGCTCGCCGAGCAGATCGGGCTGGGCGGAAAGCGCAGGGAGGTGGCCGGCATGAAGCTGTTCGTCGACGGCACGGTGGACAACGGCAGGGCGTGGCTTTTTGAGCCCGATGCCTATGGGGAGTCGGTGGCACCGTTCTGGCCCCGCCCCGAGGAGTACGCGGCGGCGGTGCGCTTCTTCGCGGCCCGCGGCATACCCACGGCAACGCACGCAATCGGCGACGCGGGCGTGGCAGCCGTGCTGGAGGCCTTCGAGTCCCTGCCGCCCGGCGGGCCACAGGCAGTGCACCGCATCGAACACCTCGAAACCGTCCCTGACGCCCTGATCGGGAGGTTTGCCCGTACGGGCCTGGTGGCGAGCATGCAGCCGACGCATTGCACGCATTTCTCCCCCGCGGACCAGACGGACAACTGGTCCACCCGGCTTGGACCGGAGCGCGCAAACAACGCCTGGCGGTGTGCCGACCTCCGCGTGGCGGGGACCACCCTGGGGCTTGGTTCTGACTGGCCAATCGCCCCGTTCGAACCGCTGCCCATCCTGGCGGACGCGCAATTACGACGGCGGTCCGGCCACCGGGAGGAAGTGCCAATCAGTCCGGGACAGGCCCTCACGGCCCGGCAGGCGCGCTCGAAGGCTATACCTCGCACGCAGCCAGGGCTGCGGGGGATTGGTCGGTTGCTGGGTCCGTGACTACCGGCAAGCGTGCGGATTTCACCGTGTTCGACACGGATCCGCTGCTGGCGGCCCCGGACGAACTGGCCGCCGCGCAGGTATTGGCGACCTTTGTGGACGGCCGGGTGCAGCATCTGGCGGTGGGCGCTGTGAGGTAGGTGGCCGGTCCTCAGGGAGCTGTTGGCGGCCACCCTTGTTTGATTCGGCCTTCGGGTCTGGGCCTATGCTGGAGTAGGTGGATGGGCCGTCCGGTTGACGTGACGCAGGTGCCGTCGAACCAGGCCGGGCCACGTTTCCTTCACCCTGAGCGAATGAGAGACCTTATGGCGCAGCAACTTCCTTTGGACGGGCTCACTGGCATGATCGCCCGGATCCGGGGACTCCTGCTGACGGAGGAGAAGGTTGACAGGGCGGTCCAGCTTCTGGCCCGGGCCATTAAGGAGTCTTTCGCCGGCACCATCGGGGCCGGAGTATCCCTGCTGGACGTGCATGGCCGCAGGAAAAGCAGCGGATTTATGCATGGAGTGGTTGAACAGGCCGACCGGATGCAGTACGAGCTGGGACAGGGTCCATGTTTGACTGCCTGGGCCGCCGAAGAGGCTGTGGTGATTGAAGACCTGGACTCCGACGACCGGTGGCCGGATTGGAAAGCTGCCGTAGCCGGGCTACCCATCCGCTCCGTAGTCAGCGTGCCGCTGCTTGCGGGTAAGGAATGCATCGGAGCCCTGAAGCTCTACGGTGCCCAGCCCGGGGAATACGACGATGCCACAGGCCGCCTCCTTGCACTGTTCGCCGCTCCCGCCGCCACGCTGCTGGCCCACATTCAGGCCAGTGATGCGCCGCAGCGGATGAGTGAGAGTCTGCAGGCTTCCCTGCACAGCCGTGATGCGGTCAACCGAGCCTGCGGCATCCTGATGGAACGCCACCGAATCGTGCCCGAAGCTGCCCTTCAGGAACTCATGCGGCAGGCCCGGGCCGCCGGCAGGACCCTGGGACAGGTGAGTGCCGACGTCGTTGCCGGGACACCGGCGGCCGCCGGGTAAGGGCATCCGATGGGCTTTGATCCTAACGAACCGGAACAACGGCGAAGACTCAGGGAAGCAATGAAGGCCTCCGACGTGTCGGTGCCGGAACTGTGGCTTCGCTATTTTGGCATAGCCGGGGACGCGGGTGAATACGAAGTGGAAGCGTACCTTCAGGGTATGCTGTCGTTTCCGTCGACGCAGCGCGACCTTTTGGCCATGGCTGCCAATGAACTCATCGATGAGATTGCCCGTCCCCGCGCACCCTTGTCTGGCGAATTTAAGGCGGACGGGCGCCGTGACGCAACCAGCGGGAGTACTGACTTCAATGGCGGCAACAAGGAAGATGACGCCGGCGCGGCGGGCGGGAAGGAAGCGAAGTAGCTCCCGCTGTTCGTATTTAGGGGCACCGGGGGAGCGTAGTGTCGTAAGTAAGAGATTTCGGGACGGGGCGATGGTCCGGGGATGGAACATTCGGGCTAACCCGCGTTCAGAGCGGCGGCCGATAGCCAGGGGCTTCATGCCTGGCGGCTTTAGAATCGGGGCCGCACGGCCGTGAACAGTGTACGAACCACCTCTGAACAACTGCAGGACCTGTTGCTTGAAAGCCCGGATTTCATCGACTTTCTCCTTGGACTGACCACCACCTCCGCTTCCCTGCTCGGCAAGGATGGACAGCCGATTCTCTGCGCAATCACGGTGCAACGGGACGGCGGACCGGCGACTGTGGCGAGCAGCACAGATATGGCGCGTCGCCTGGATGAGAAGCAGTACGCGATCGGCGACGGCCCCTGCCTGACCGCTCTTCGGGAACAGCACCGGGTACTTATAGATGATCTTCAGGCCGATTCGGAATGGAGCCGCTACGCGGAGGCGATCGCCGGCGAGGGCGTCGGGTCCGTACTGGCGGTCCCGATCCCGACTGATTCCGCGTCCGGAGCAGCCCTGAACTGCTACGCCCGCGGGACCGGAGCTTTTGATCACCGGACAGTGGAAGCCATAGAAGAACATGCGGCATCAGTTTCGCGGATCCTGAGGATCCTGAGGCTTGCCCTGCGGCTTCACTTGCCGGAGGAATATCCGGAGCATCTGCGTGAAGCGCTGAAGTCCCGTGCCACGGTGGACGCTGCCGTATCCCTGATCATGCTGCAAAGCCGCCGGGGCGGGACGACGCGATCGAACTCCTGCACGTCGCCGCCCGGAACGGCAGCCGCAGGATCCAGGACATCGCCACGGACATTCTCCGCGGCGGACGGCCGCCTGTCGACGAGCAGGAGGCTCACCATGCTTCATGACGTGAGCACTGTGGTCGAATGACGCAGCCCAGTTTCCGGGACCTGCCCGCTGTCAGGGCAGAATAGAGGGCATGACCCTTACGACGTTCGCCCTCATCCGTCATGGCCAGACCGACTGGAATGCGCAGCGCCGGCTGCAGGGATCCACCGACATCCCGCTGAACGACGTCGGCCGCGGCCAGGCGTGCGACGCCGTCGCCGCCCTGTCGGGTTACGAATGGGACGCAGTCGTTTCCTCGCCGCTGAGCCGGGCGGCAGAAACCGCCGAGCTGATTGCCGCCGGGCTGGGGCTCAGCGTGGCGCGGCACGTTCCGGAGCTTGTCGAAAGGAGCTTCGGGCCCGCCGAGGGCATGCAGGATGGCCCCGAACTCGACGCGCTCCGCATCCCCGGTGGGTTCCGCGGCGCCGAGAGTGAGGACGAGGCAGCCTCCCGCGGTTTGGCTGCGTTGGAGTCGCTGGCCGAGGAGTTCCGCGGCCGCCGCCTCCTGGTGGTCGCCCATGGCACACTCCTTCGTGTGAGCCTCAGCCGTGCCATTGGCCGAACCTTGGAAAGTGTCGACAACGCCGTACTCAACCTGGCCCACCACCACGCGGTTGACGGCTGGCAGCTCGAGTACTTCAACGGCGGGCGTGTGGCGGCGGTAGTCCAGGGCTGACGGGCAACGCAGTCGCGACCACGTTCCATCATTCCGGGCATGTAAAGGGTACGGCGCGGACCAGTGTCACGGACTTCCACTTTCGCCATGTCGGAGGGCTTGGCTACTCCGCGGGAATTCCAAACCGTTCTCCTCGGTTGCAGGCTAGAGGCAGCGTGCGGCGTCACCGTCAACCGCCGGAACCCTTCCCGTGCCTCAGGGGGTTCTGCCAGTACCCGTTTCAACAGAACCTTCCTCCCCGTTGCAGGATGCGGTTTCCTAGATAGGCAAGGAAAACCATCTTGCCCCGGACCGCGGACGCCGCACCCCCGGGCCCGAAAACAACCGGACTCAGAACAACCGGGCAAACCGGCTCCACAGCCACCCAATCAAGCGACTACCTCACCCAACCTTGGAGATAAATTGCTGACCGCTAACGCATACGCAGCCCCGTCCGCCGACGGAGCCCTCGTTCCCACCACGATCGAACGCCGCGACGTGGGCCCGCATGATGTGCTCATCGAGATCAAATACGCCGGCATCTGCCACTCCGACATTCACACTGTCCGCGGTGACTGGGGATCCCAGCACTACCCGCTGGCTCCCGGCCATGAAATCGCCGGAATCGTCACGGAGGTCGGCGCCGAAGTCACCAAACACGCCGTCGGTGACCGGGTGGGTGTCGGCTGCATGGTGAACTCCTGCAAGGAGTGCGCCAACTGCCTGGCCGGCGAGGAACAGTACTGCCTCAAGGGAATGATCGGCACCTACGGAGCCGTGGACCGCGACGGAACCATCACACAGGGCGGCTACTCCACCCATGTTGTGGTGACCGAGGACTTCGTCGTCTCCATCCCGGAGGGGATCGAGCTCGACGTCGCGGCGCCGCTGCTCTGCGCTGGCATCACCACCTACTCCCCGCTGCGCCGCTGGGGCGCTGGCCCCGGCAAGAAGGTCGCCGTCGTGGGACTCGGCGGACTCGGCCACATGGCCGTCAAGCTCGCCCACGCCATGGGCGCCGAGGTCACCGTGCTGTCCCAGTCCCTGAAGAAGCAGGAAGACGGGCTGAAGCTGGGCGCCGACCACTACTACGCCACCAGCGACGAAAACACCTTCGCGGACCTCGCCGGCAGCTTCGATCTAATCATCAACACCGTCAGCGCCTCGATCGACATCAGCTCCTACCTTCAGCTGCTGACACTCGACGGCGCCCTGGTGAACGTGGGCGCACCGGCCGAGCCGCTGCCGGTCAACGCCTTCGCCCTGATCATGGGACGCCGGTCCTTCGCGGGTTCGATGATCGGCGGCATCCGCGAAACCCAGGAGATGCTCGACTTCTGCGCCGAGCACCAGCTCGGCGCCGAGATCGAGGTCATCCCGGCCGACAAGATCAACGACGCCTACGAACGCGTCCTGGCTTCCGACGTCCGGTACCGCTTCGTCATCGACACCTCAACCCTGGTGTAGCCAGGCATCAAGGCAGCGCCGTCCTCAGGAGAGGGCGGCGCTGCTTGATGTCCGGCGCTGCTTCCTTCCGCGGCCGTCAACAGCTGCTAGCAGCCAGCCGGTGCCACTAGCCGGCAGTGATCAAGTGGGTGAAGTGGTCGTACCGGAAGGTGACCGCGCCGCCGCCGTGGGTGAAGGAGATGTTGCCGCCGTTGGGGACGCCGTCGACTCCGTAATTCTCATTCCAGGACCGGTTCAGTGCTGCCTTGAACTCATACGTGCCGGCCGGCAGGTCCGTCACGGACAGCTTCCACACCAGATCGGCCGGGTCCAGCGTCAGCTGGGCCTGGTCGCAGGCTGGATCCCAGTCAGCAGTGCAGCCCAGTTCACCGTCAAGGCTTCCGGCGACTGCCACCGCCTCCGGCTGCTGGGACGGGTAGACGGCACTGATCAGGTGCGTGCGGTTGTCGTAGCGGAACGTCACCGCTCCGCCGGGATGGTCCAGCACAATGTTGGCTCCGGTGGCCGAGCCGCCGACTCCGTAACTCACGTCCATGCTCCCGTTCAGCGCGGCCTTGTACTCGTACTGCCCGGCGGGCAGGTTCAGCGTGAGGCGCCAGACGTCGTCAGCGGGGTCCAGGGCCATCTTGGCCGGCGCGCAGGCAGGATCCCACCCCGCGCAGCCCATGGGTACGTTCAGCGTCCCGGCTACTGTCACCGAGTCAGGCTGCGGGGCGTCACCCACCGTGACAGTCCGGGTTTCGCTCACCACGCTGAAGCCGGGGCCGCTCATGGCGCCGCGGTACTGCACCCGCGTGCCGTCGGCGAGCCCCGACACATCGTCCGCCAGCGAGTACACCGGCGAGGAATCGTCGGAGCCTAGGGCTGTCCAGGCGCCGCCGTCAACGCTGCGCTCGAAGGACACCACGTGGCTGGCTTTTTCCGGATCGGCCGTCGCGCTGAGCTCCACTGAGCCCCTGGCGCTGCTGCCCTCAACGGGCTTCTGCAGGGTCAGGACGGGCGCAGGAACGGCAGCCGTCCGTGATGCGCTGGTGGCCTTGTGTCCCCCGTTGTCCAGCACTGTGGCCCGGTATTCCAGTGCTGTGCCGGCATCGAGCGCCGCCACGTCGTGGAACACCTGGTAGGGGGCGGTGTCATCGGTGCCGATCGGCGCCCAGTCGCCGCCGGCTGTTTTCGCCTCGAAGGTGACCTCGTAGAACGAAGCACCGCCGACGTCGGCGGTCACCTTGATCCGGCCGTTGTCAGCCGGCGCCGCAGCCGGTTCCTGGAGGGCGACGGCGGGAGCCGCCTTTGAATGCGGAATGCGGCCCGAGGACTTGTACACGACGGCGGACAGCGGCGGAACGCTGATCGTCAGCTTCCCGTCCGCGGAGGTCTTGGCTTCCGCGGCTGCGTCCCCGTACACAAGCTCGTAGTTGCGCTTGGAGATGTATGTGGGCACCTCCGCGGTCTGTGCCTGCTCGCTGTTGTTCAGGGCCACCACGTACTCACGCTGGTCCTCGGCGTCCGTGCGGGAGAAGGCGTAGATGCCAGGTCCTTCGGAGGCGTACCTGTGCTGGTGGGCGCCGTCGCGGAGGGCCGGATGCTCCTTGGTAAGGGCGGCAAGCTGGCTGATCTTGGCGTACAGCGGGTGGCCCGTGTTGAAGTTGTCCGTGGCATGCGTGGCGTCGGTGCCCAGCAGGTCGTCGTCAAGGTATTCCGGAACCTGACTGGCGAAGAGCGTCTGCCGCGCGTCCTGGTCGCCGCCGGGGCCGGTGAAGCCCTGTTCGTCGCCGTAGTAGATCACCGGGTTGCCGCGGGAAAAGTACATCAGCTCGTGGGCCAGCTGGTCGCGGGCCACCTGCTCGGCGTCGGTTGATCCCGGGTTGTCGGCCGCGATGAAGCTGCCGATGCGCCCCATGTCATGGTTTCCCAGGAACGTGGGCAGCTGGTAGACGTTCGAATCAGCGTCCGTGTACCAGTCGTCGCCAGCGAAGAACGTCTCCAGGGAGCGGGTGTCCCGGCTCTTGGACGCGAAGTTGCGGGCGGCATCCTGGAACGGGAAGTCCAATACTGCCTGCATCTGGTTGCGGGTGGTGAACTGCGAGGTGAAGCTCTTGGTGGTGTCGAACACCTCGCCGAACATAAAGAATTCGTCCTTGCCCTGGTCCTTGGCGTAGCTGAGGACTTCTGGGCCGAACTGCTGCCAGAACTCGTTGTTCACGTGCTTCATGGTGTCGATCCGGAAGCCGTCCACGCCGAAATCGCCGATCCAGGTCTTGTAGACGTCCTCCATGCCTTTCACGACCCTGGGATGCTCGGTGAAGAGATCGTCAAGGCCGAAGAAGTCGCCGTAGTAGGAGTCCTCGCCCACAAACGTGGTGTCCCCGCGGTTGTGGTAGAGCGTTGGATCGTTGAGCCAGTCCGGAACTTTCAGGTTCTTCTCCTGTTCGTCCAGGAACGGCGTGTAGGGGAAGGACGTGGCGGCGTCCAGGGGAGGGAAGTCCTCGGACCCGGCGTAGTCACGGTCGTCGAAGGCCTCGCCGGACGCCGTCTTGTACGGTTTGGCGTCCTTAGAAACGTAGGGCCTGCGCGCGCCTTCCTTGTTCTTGTCCTCGTAGCCGATCACATCTGCCGTGTGGTTGGTGATGATGTCGAAGTACACCTTCATGCCGCGGGAGTGGGCTTCGTCGATGAGCACCTTCAGTTCATCATTGGTGCCCAGATGGGGGTCGATCTGGGTAAAGTCGGTGACCCAGTAGCCGTGGTAGCCGGCTGACTTGTCCTCCGGCTGGACCGCCTTGTTCTTGAAGCTGGGGGTCAGCCAGATGGACGTGGTGCCCAGGCCCTGGATGTAGTCGATCTTGTCCAGCAGGCCCTTGAGGTCGCCGCCGTTGTAGAAGCCTTTTTTCGTCGGGTCGAAACCGGAAACCATCGGATCCGAGCCGAGCCCGCCGTCGTCGTTGGTGTGGCTTCCGTTGCGGAAGCGGTCCGCCATCACGAAGTAGAAGTTCTCGTCCGTCACCGGTGCGCGGAGCGAATGGCCGGCCGGCGCGTCGGGGCCTTTCGGCTCCGTCGCCGCGTGGGCAGGGACGGCCAGTGCGGCCGCGGCCACTAAGGCTGCGACTGCCGCGGCTGCACGTCCGGCGGGACGCTTGCAGGGTGAATCCCTGCGGGGTGAGTCCATGCAAAGGGGATTCTTGGGCATTGCACTAAGGAAAAACACGATAAGGAAACCTTCCGAAAAGCGACATTGCTGCTGTGAAGGACGATGCGGGAGACCGGCCCCTGAGAGCCAAGTCACACTGTAAGCGCTTGCACCGACATTTTCCAGCAAATCCCAAGGCTGCTTTGCATTCACCTCCGGTTCGGTAGCATGAAGTCCATCGACTGCAGCTGAGGAGCCTGCCCTTGCCGCCTAAAAGCACCGTGCAGCCCGGCCGGGCAGCAGGCGCAGACCGTCTCGAAGACCAAGTCCGCCGCCTCCGCGCCGCCGGCTGTGTGTTTGCCGAAGACGAAGCCCGCCTGCTGACGGACGCGGCCGCTTCAGCCGCTGAGCTGGAAGCGATGATCGAACGGCGCGTCGCCGGACTGCCGCTGGAGCACATCCTCGGCTGGGCGGAATTCTGCGGGCTCCGGATCGGCGTGGCAGCAGGAGTGTTCGTGCCGCGCCGCCGCACCGAGTTCCTCGTACGCCAGGCGGAGCAGCTGCTGCGGGATAACTCCGACGGCGGGACTTTCGACGGCGGGGAGCGCCCCGCCGTCGTCGACCTCTGCTGCGGATCAGGCGCGGTCGCCGCCGCCCTCGCGGCCCGCGTGGGCGGCATCGAACTGCATGCCGCGGACCTCCACCCCGCTGCCGTGCAGTGCGCCCGGCGGAACATCGAGCCTGCCGGCGGGCAGGTCCATGAGGGTGACCTCTTCGACCCCCTGCCGGCCCATCTGCGAGGCCGCATCAGGGTCCTGATGGCCAACGCCCCCTACGTCCCCACAGCGGCGATCGGCACCATGCCGCCGGAAGCCCGGACGCACGAGCCCCGGATGTCCCTGGACGGCGGTCCGGACGGGCTGGACATCCAGCGGAGGGTCATTGCGGAAGCGCCGGACTGGCTTGCCCCCGGCGGCCATGTGGTGATCGAGACAAGCCGGGGGCAGGCGCGGCAGACCGCCGGGCTCATGCGGCGGGCGGGACTCTCCGCCCGGTTGGCTAGCGACCCGGAGCTGGACGCTACAGTGGCCATCGGTACAGCGCCTGCCTCAGCGCCGGGCGCTGCAGCGATCGGGACCGCAGCGACCGGCACAGTGACTACTGGAACATTGTCAAATTCCGGCCGGCGGGCGCCGCTTGTGCAGCCCGGGGTGATCCGGCCAGCAGTGCCGAATAGAAGCTGACGTACTCCCGGACCATCCGCTGTGAACTGAAGTGCTGCTCGGCGGCCCGCCTGCAGTCGCTGCGGCGGAGCCACTGGCAGCCCTGCAGTGCCTCGGCCAGGCCCTGGAGGCTGTCCGACAGGAACCCTGTTTCGCCGTCGCTGATGATTTCCGGAGCCGAACCCCGGTGGGTGGCCACTACCGGCGTTCCCGCGGCCAGCGCCTCGATCATCACCATCCCGAACGGTTCCGGCCACTGGATCGGATTCAGCAGCGCCACCGATTCGCCCAGCAGCCGGTACTTCTGTGCCGTGTCCAGCTCGCCCAGGTATTCAACATCCGGGCCGAGGAGCGGTTCGATCACGTCTTTAAAGTAGTCCAGCTCGAACGGTTCGCGCATCTTTGCGCCGATCCGCAGCGGAATGCCGGCCTGCCGTGCCACCATGACGGCCTGCAGGAGGCCCTTGTTCGGGTGCATCCGGCCCAGGAAGCAGGCTCCGCCGTTGTGCGACGGGCTGTAGCGCACGTTGCCGACGTCGATGCCGTGGTGGATGACGGCGTCGATCTTTACACCGCGGGCCGTGGAGGCCTGGTGGTGCGAGATGGCCACGAGGGCCGTGTCCCGGTGCATCGCGCGGTAGATGCGGGTGAGGTCATCGTCGAAAGGCCCGTGCAACGTGGTGGCGCGGGGAACGGCGGGTGTCCTCCGATAGGAGAGCGGGCCCAGCAGCGTGTGGTCGTGCACAATGTCCACGTCCTCCATGGCTTCGTAGGCCCGGATGACGTGGAGGATCTCCTGCCTGGCCGAGTCCATGCTCAGCTCGGACGAGTCCGGCAGACCCGGAACGCGCGGCACCGGACAGGTGCTGTCGCCCGAAGCGGCGAGGACAACATCGTGCCCTGCCTCGGCGAGCCCCACGGCAAGCGTGTGGACCACTGCTTCGGTGCCGCCGTAACTGGGCGGGGGGACGGGAATCCAGGGTGGTGCCAGGATACCGATACGCATTGTGCCTCCTACATCAGCCAGCCTTCCGGCCAGGATCTTGATGGACCCGGATAAGGTCCGCCCGGGGGTCCTGCGTCCCCAAATGCAATTCAATCGACGGGGGCAGCCCCGTCACGTGTGCGGCATTGCCCGACACCTCGATGGTAAGCCGGGAACCGGCCAATGGCACCTGGTCCTTCTTCAGGTAGCCGAAGCCATCCGGGAACGCCGGGCTCAGCCAGAGCCGGCCGGTGGGAGCCGAAGGGTCAAAGCGCAGCAGGATGCGGAGGAGGTGGATGGGGGTGGCCGAAGCCCAGGCCTGCGGCGAGCACGACGACGGGTAGGCCACCGGGGCCCGGTCCGGTTCGCGGGGGAAACCGCAGAAAAGTTCGGGGAGCCTCCCGCCGAAGGCCTCCGCGGCGTCGAAGATCGCCATGGCCACCCGCTGCGATTCTTCGATGAATCCGTAGCGCATCAGCCCGGCGGCGATCAGGGCGTTGTCGTGCGGCCATACCGAGCCGTTGTGGTAGCTCACGGGATTGTAGGCGCCCATTGTGGAGGCCAGCGTGCGGACACCCCAGCCGGAGAACATGTCCGGTTCCATCAGGCGCTGCGCCACGAGCGGTGCCTTGTCGTCATCCACGATCCCGGACCACAGGCAGTGCCCCATATTGGAGGCACAGGCGTCCACGGGAATTTTGTCCTTGTCCAGGGCTACAGCGAAGTATCCGCGCTGGGGCATCCAGAACCTGCGGTTGAACGCCTCCTTGAGTACGGCAGCGCGGTCACCCCAGTGACGGGCAAGGCTTGAATCGCCGGAGTCCAGGGCCAGCAGCGCCCTCGCCAAGTAGGCGCTGTAGACATAGCCTTGTACCTCGCACACTGCGATGGGCGGCTCGGCGAGCGTGCCGTCCGCAAAGCTGATGCCGTCGTAGGAGTCCTTCCAGCCCTGGTTGAGGAGCCCGTGCCGGCTGGCGCGCTCGTATTCCACAAAGCCATCGCCGTCAGGGTCCCCGTAGCCGGTGATCCAGTCCAGTGCACGGTCCGCGTTGGGGAGGAGCTCCTGCACTGCCCGCGGCTCCAGTCCCCAGCTGCTGACTTCGCCCAGGAGCTTGACGAACAGGGGAGTGGCGTCAGCCGTGCCGTAGTAGGTGTTGCCGCCGCCGAGCGACAGTGCGGCGCCCGAACCGAGCCGCACCTCGTGGAGAATCCGTCCCGGCTGTTCCTCGGTGAGTTTGTTGATGGTTTGGCCCTGGTGCTCGGCCAGCGTCTGCAGTGTGCCCAGCGCGATAGTGGGATCAACGGGAAGCGCCATGAGTGAGGTCAGCAGCGAGTCGCGGCCGAACAGTGCCATGAACCACGGCGCGCCAGCGGCGATCACGGTCCGGTCCGGGTGTGCGGGGTCCTGGATGCGCAGCGAGCCCAGGTCCTGCTGGCTCTGCCGCAGGGTTCTTTCGAGGGCGGAGTTGTCCATGCTGAACTGTGGTGCGGCGGCGACCCAGATCCGGTGGCGGAGGGCGGGAACCGATTCATGCTGCGCGGTGCTGGCGGAGAACTTGCCCGCCGGCTCGTTGCCGTCGGAGCTGGGTGTGACCACAATCGTGGCGGTCCAGGAACTCTTTGCGGGAACGGTCACTTTGAACATCACCCCGTGGCGGTTCACATCCGCGCCCGGCGCCCGGACTGTCACACCCAGTAACCGCCCGTTGTGGCGGCCGCTGATGATCAACCTGTCGCCTTCCGGCCGGTGGGAGGGGCGCAGTTGGCGGGTCTTCCGTCCGGCCTTGACCTCGAACAGGTCCGCGAAGTCCGCCTCGACTGCCAGTTTGATGGTGCATGGAGCGGGGGAGGTGGAGTAGTTCCGCAACGTCAGCGTCTCACGGATCCCGTCGCCCACCTGCCGGTCCCGTTCAATCACCATGGGCCGGTCGGCCGCGCCGTCGGGCTGGGGTGCCCGTCCCGTGAAGACGGCCCGGTAGGGTTCAGGGTTCACCGCCATGAGCCCTTCCACCACGTGGTTGTTCACCAGCAGGTTCCAGCGGGACACGATCCGGGTGTCCTGGTAGAAGACCCCGTGGGCCAGTTCCAGGTCAAGGTCGCCATTGGCGGCGGAGATGAAGAACGATGATCCTTCGACGATGGTCACCGCGTTGGGGCCGACTGAACCGACCGTATCCAGGTTCCAGCCGTTCACGGGAGCCGCCGGAGAATGGGCCGCGCCGCACATCCAGCGGCCGGTGGGACCACGCGTCGAAAGCTCATGAATGCCTCCGCAAAGGATTCAACGGCTGACTGCTTAGCCACCCACATTCTAGAATTCCGGCAGGTCGGGAACAAGGTTCTTAGGGCCCGGGCGAAGGGTCAGCGCCGGGATGTGGGCAAAACGAGCCGAACCCGCCCGGAATCTGGTCCGGACGGGTCGGCGCGAAGGTAGCGGTTCTAGCCGCGCTCGGGATTGGTGTTGGTGGCGGCGCCGGCGGTGGTGGCCCCGCCTTCGTCGGACCAGTCCTGGCCGGTGGTGTCGTTGCGGGAAGGGTCGCTGGCGACGTCGGGAGTGGTGTCAGCGGACGTGCCCAGGTTTACCGTCTCTGGATGGGTGCTGTGGGACGGGACGTAGTCGCCGGCCGGGAATTCGTCTTCCGTTGTGGGAACCGCGCCCGTGGCGCTGCCGGTCTTGATGGCGTCACCCTTTGCGGTGTCGTCTTTGGCGGTGTCCGACGACTTGTCCCGGTGCATGGCCGAGCTGATGACTGTGCCGGCACGGCGGGCCGCCTCAGTCAGCTGGTCGGATACTTCGGGCGCCTTTTCCTTGACCGCTTCGGTTGCTGCGGCCACCTTGTCCTGTACGGGCTTGCTGTCCCAAAGTCCCGCAGCCCGTGCCTTGATTTTTTCGTACGCGGCGCGGCCGGACCGGGAGCCCAGTACAAATCCCGCTGCCATTCCTGTACCGAAAAGAAGTTTTGCTTTCATGATTTACTCCTGCTTCGTGTGAGGGTCCCGTGCCCGCCCCGGTCAACGAGGCCGGGATGCAGAGATGTGAGGCCATGGATAGAGGATCTTGAATTGAAAAACGGCCCCAGGAACAGTCCCGGGGCCGTCTCTCAGGCCAGTCCCGCTTTAGCGGGCTGTGCGCTTGGTGATCATGCCGTAAACAAGCAGGACAATGATCGCGCCGCCAATGGCCAGAAGCCATGTGGACAGCGAGAAGAACTCGTTGATGCCGACGCCAAAGAGCGCACTGCCAATAAATCCGCCCAAAAGAGCACCGACAACACCGAGCAGCAGCGTGATGAAAATGCCGCCGCCCTGCTGGCCGGGGAGGATCGCTTTAGCAATGGCTCCAGCGATAAGGCCCAGAATCAGAAATGCGAAAAAACCCATTTTATCGTTCCTTCTTCTTCTCGAGGAGGTGCCTGAATCCCAGGCACGCTTCATCCTTCCACCTAATACTAATCATGCTTAGTATTAATCTTCCAGTCGGCGGGGCTGCAAAGTTGCCGGGAGAGCCGACTTTCAGTGGCCTTGGACGTCGGAATTAACGCCGGACTCATCACCTCCGTCGAGTGTGGCAATCGCTGCAATGTCGTCCGCATCCAGGGCGAAGCCGAAGACATCCAGGTTTTCTTTCATGCGTTCCGGATTGGCCGTTTTCGGGATGGCAACGAGGCCCTGCTCAATGTGCCAGCGCAGCACGATCTGGCCGGGTGTTTTGCCATGCTTTTGGGCGATCCTTCCCAGTACTGGGGCGTTAAGCAGGTCCGTGCCGGCGCCCAGCGGACTGTATGACTCGGTGACGATTCCGTGCCGCCGGTTGTAGCCGATATCGACAATCCGGGTGACGGCCGGGCTGACCTGGATCTGGTTGACGGCCGGCACAATTTCACAGGCGGCCATGAGCCTCTCCAGGTGCGCGGGTTTGAAATTGGAGACCCCGATTGAGTGCACTTTTCCGGTTGTCTGCAGCCGCTCAAAAGTTTCCCACGTGGAGATGTATTCATTGCGCCGGGGGAGTGGCCAGTGGATCAGGAGCAGGTCCACATAGTCCAGCCCGAGCCGTTTCAGAGACCCGTCCAGGCCGGCCACCGCCCTGTCCTGCCCTTGGAATTCGCCGTCCAGTTTGGTGGTGATGAACATCTCGGACCGGTCCAGGCCGCTCGAACGGAAGCCGTTTCCCACGCCTGTTTCATTGCCGTACTTCACAGCGGTGTCGATGTGGCGGTAACCGGCTTCAACGGCCTGGACGACGGCGGCCGCCGCCTGTTTGTCGTCCAGCGGCCACGTGCCCAGCCCGATCTGGGGAATCCTGTTTCCGTCATTGAGCTCAATCACAGGTGAAAGTGCCATTCCACGAGTCTTTCCTATTGAAGCCGGTTTGCACAGATGCCGAACAGAACAGGATGTCCGACGGCGCCGCCACCGTTGCGGGAAAGCTCACCAGGCGTAGTCTTCCGGGGCGGTGCGGTGGCCGGGGAAGATGTCGTCGAGGCGCTTGAGCGCGTCGGCGTCGAGCGTTACATCCAGGGCGCGGAGGCCGGCGTCGAGCTGTTCCTGCGTGCGCGGCCCCACGATCGGTGCGGTTACTGCCGGTTGGTGCAGCAGCCACGCCAGGGCGACGTCGCCGGGCTCGTGGCCCAGATCGTCCGCCAAATCCTCATACCGGCGGATCTGGTCCTGGTGCTTTTTCAGTGTTTCGGCCGCGCGTCCCTCGGTGCGCCGGACGCCGTTGCGCTCTTTCTTGAGCACGCCGCCCAGGAGACCGCCGTGCAGGGGCGACCAGGGGATCAGCCCCAGCCCGTACTGCTGTGCGGCGGGGATGACCTCCAGTTCCACGTTTCGGGTGAGGAGGTTGTAGATGGATTGTTCGCTGACCAGGCCGGTGAAGTTGCGCCGGGCGGCGGATTCCTGGGCCTGGGCGATGTGCCAGCCGGCAAAGTTGCTGCTGCCGGCGTAGAGGATTTTGCCCTGCTGGACGGCCACTTCCATGGCCTGCCAGATCTCGTCCCAGGGGGTGTTCCGGTCGATGTGGTGGAACTGGTAGATGTCGATGTAGTCGGTCTGCAGCCGCTTGAGGCTGGCATCCAATGCCCGCCGGATGTTCAGGGCGGACAGTTTGGAGTCGTTCGGCCGGTCCGTCATGGTGCCGTAGAGCTTGGTGGCCAGCACGGTGCGTTCGCGGCGCTCGCCGCCCTGGCCGAACCACCGGCCGATGATTTCCTCTGTCCAGCCCCTGCGGCCCGAACCGCCGTACACGTTGGCCGTGTCAAAGAAGTTGATGCCGGATTCCAGCGCGGAATCCATGATGGAATGTGCCGCGGTTTCCTCGGTCTGCGGACCGAAGTTCATGGTGCCCAGGCACAGGCGGGAAACTTTGAGGCCGGAGCGGCCAAGCTGGGTGAACTGCATGCTGCGGGATCCTAACTTTGTTGGAGCGGCTTAGAGCTGGCTGAAGGCGGCGACGGCGGGATCGGCGCCTCCGCGGGCGCCGGACTCCAGAGCCGTGATTTCGGCGAGTTCGGCGGGCGTCAGGCTGAGGGCGACGGCGCCCAGGTTCTCCCGCATCCGCTGGGAGTCCGCTGATTTGGGGATAACGATGTTGCCCTGCGCAAGGTGCCAGGCCAGCACGATCTGGGCCGGAGTCGCGCCGTATTTGCCCGCCAGTTCCTTCACGGCGGCCGCGTTCAGGTCGGCGCCCTGTCCCAACGGGCTGTAGGCCTCCACCGCGATGCCGAGTTCCCGGCATTTGGCCGCCAGTTCCTGCTGCTGGAACGTGGGGTGGATTTCGAACTGGTTCACGGCCGGGACTACCTCCGCGCCCGGGAGCAGGGTGTCCAGGTGCTCCGGGAGGAAGTTGGAGACGCCGATGGCGCGGATCTGGCTGTTGGCGTAG
Organism: Arthrobacter sp. ISL-72; assembly: GCF_018613755.1. Taxonomy (GTDB): domain Bacteria; phylum Actinomycetota; class Actinomycetes; order Actinomycetales; family Micrococcaceae; genus Arthrobacter. The sequence goes on along the minus strand of NZ_JAGGPP010000033.1, from coordinate 33,220 downwards.
AGCTTTTCCATCCCTTTCCACGCTTCGGCATAGAGCCCCTGCGACGGCACCGGCCAGTGGATCAGGTACAGGTCCACGAACTCGACGCCGAGTGCCCGCCGGCTGTTCTGGAAGGCCTCGTTCGCCTTGCCCTGTTCGCCGTTGCGCAGCTTGGTGGTGATAAAGAGTTCCTCGCGTGGAATGCCCGAGGCGGCGATGGCGGCGCCGACTCCGCCCTCATTGCGGTAGGCGGCGGCGGTGTCGATGTGGCGGTAGCCTGCCTCGAGCGCGTCCTCAACGATGCGCTGGGTTTCTTCCGGCGGCACCTGGAACACCCCGAAACCGAGCTGCGGGATCTGGACGCCGTTGTTGAGGGTCAGCTGCGGGATGGTGGTTTCATGCGTCTGGGACATGGTTGATTCCTCCGGGAGTAGGGCTGGTATGCCGGTGCCAGGACCCGGGGCGGCTCGCGGGAAACCGCTTTCGTGCTGGCTATGGTTTGAGCCTATGCATTTTGTGGTGCCCTGTCAGTAGGAGTGCCTGTTCCTGTTTTTCCTAGGACTGGCAGTCCTACTTTCGTTGTAGAAAGGGTGCTTCACAGCCGTGCACAATGGAAGGCATGGGTCAAAGTGCCGAGTTTGGAAAATTCCTGAAGGCCATGCGGTCCCGGCTGAAGCCGGAGGACGCCGGGCTGCCGGGAACCGCAGGCGCGCGTCGCGTTCCCGGACTGCGCCGCGAGGAAATTGCGCGGCTGGCGGACGTGAGTACTGACTATTACACGCGGCTGGAGCAGGGCCGCAACATCCACCCGTCCCGCTCTGTGCTCGAATCCGTGGCACGTGCACTGCGCCTTGATTCCAGCGAGCAGGCGCACATGATGGACCTCCTGGAGAACTGTGCCGAATCCCGGCGCCCACCGCTTCCTGCCCAGGGCGTGCGTCCGGCGCTGCGGCAACTCCTGCACGCGGTGGGGGACGTTCCCGCCCTGGTCCTGGGCCGCCGGAGTGACGTGCTGGCCGGCAACCGGCTCGCCTTCCTGCTGTTTGCCGACTTCCCTGCCATGCCGGCCGGGGAACGCAACCTCACACGCTGGCTCATGCTCGAGCCGCGCGCCCGCGAACTGTTCAGCGACTGGAAGACCGTGGCAGCCGAAGCTGTGGGCGCCCTCCGCGTGGACGTCGGCCGGCATCCCAACGACGCCGAAGCCAACCAGCTGGTGGGCGAGCTCGCCGTGCACAGCGAACATTTCCGCCAGTGGTGGGCCGGGCACCGTGTGGCCACCCCGTCCGCCGGCAGTGTCCGGCTGCACCATCCCGTGGTTGGGGAACTGGAACTGAACTTTGAAAACCTGGTGCTGCCTGAGGACCCGGACCAGGTGCTCCGGGTGTTTTCCGCGAAGGCGGGTTCGCCGTCGGCCGATTCCCTGACCCTGCTGGGCAGCTTCGGTGCCGGAGAATCCGGCGGGGCGGCACCCGGTCCCGGAGAATCCGGCGGCACCGTACCCGGTCCCCTCCGGGATAGGCACCTCCCCGACAAGCTCAAATAGGGCATCAAGCCATCCCTCCTATAGGATTCACGTACCTATGGAATGGGGGAGCTATGGGCGTTCGTTCATGGGTGGAACAAAAGAGGCGCGTGCTGGCCTCGGCAACCACTTTTTCAACTTTGGCTTTGGTCGCCGTGGCGGCCATTGTCTACCCGGGATTCAAGGTCACCCAGGTGGACCTGAACGACGGCGGAGTCTGGGTCACCAACGCCAGCAAGAACCTGGTGGGGCACCTCAACTACCAGTCCAAGCTCCTCGACGGCGGCCTCCTCGCTGCCAGCCCTGATTTCGACGTCCTGCAGAACACCGGCACCGTTTTCCTTTCCGACCGGAGCAAGTCCTCCCTCAGCCCCGTCAGCGTCACCGACGTCACGTTGGGCCAGGCGCAGTCCCTACCTTCCCCGGTGGCCGTGAGCTTCGGCCAGAAGTCGATCGCCCTGGCCAGCCGGGACAAGGGCGCTCTGTGGGTGACCACCACCAGCGGGCTGGGCTCCTTCGACGCCGCCTCCGCAGAGCCGGCCATCACGGACGCCGGCGGCGTGGTGGCCACCGTCGGAGCGGACGACGTGGTCTACGCGGCCAACCCGGCCGCCGGCCAAATGACGACGCTGAAGCTGGACGCCGCCGGCACCGTGGCCTCCCGGGAATCCCGGCCGTACGAGGCCCTCCGCAACATCGAGAACGCCCAGATCGCCGCCGTTGGGGACGAACCGGTGGTCCTCGACCCCACCACCGGCTCCCTGTTCCTGCCGAACGGAAAAAAGGTGGCCCTGCCGGACCCTGCCGGCGCCCGGCTGCAGCAGAGCGGTCCCGATGCCTCCTTCGTTGCCGTTGCCACCTCCACAGCACTGGTCAAGCAGCCGCTGGACGGCTCCGCGGCAACCGTCACGGACCTCGGCGCAGCGGGAAACCCGGCTGCCCCCGTCCGCCTGGGCCCCTGCCTGTACGCAGCCTGGGCAGGCTCGCAGAAATACCTCCGCGACTGCGACAACCCCGGCGACAATGCACGCCAGGACATCCCGTCTACCGGCAACCGCGCCGACTTCGTGTTCCGCGTCAACCGCAACGTGGTGGTCCTCAACGACGTCAACTCCGGCGACGTCTGGCTGGTCACCGAAGACATGCGCCTGGTTTCCAACTGGGATGACGTCATCCCGCCGCCGGACAAGTCCGATGACCAGGACGAAGACGCGGCCGACAACAACCCGGTGAACACACTGCCGGACCGCACCAAGGAAAACCGGCCGCCGGCCGCAGTGGATGACCAGTTCGGCGTCCGGCCCGGCCGCACCACCCTCCTCCCGCTGCTGTTCAACGACTCGGACCCCGACGGCGACGTCCTCACCGCGCGCCTGCAGGGCGAACCTCCCGCCGTCGGAACCCTGCAGAACGTCTACAACGGAACGGGCATGCAGGTGACCGTCCCGGCGGATGCCAGCGGATCGGCGTCGTTCCAGTACCAGGCCAACGACGGGCGCGGCGGAACAGCCACAGCCAGGGTCACCCTCACCGTCAAGGACCGCGCCACCAACGAGGCGCCGACCCAGAAACGCGTCCCCAGCATCCTCCTGGAACAGGGCAAGAGCATCACCCAGAATGTGCTCCCGGACTGGATTGACCCCGACGGCGACGACCTCCTCCTGACGGGGGCCAGCACCTCAAGCGAAGGGGACCAGGTCCGGATCAGCCCGGACGGCCAGCTCACCTTCCAGGACGTGGGCACCAGCCTGGGCCGGAAGGAAGTCCTGCTGGTGGTCTCCGACGGCCAGCTCCAAACAGAGGGCAAGGTGATCGTTGACGTCCGCGCCAAGGGCAGCCTCCCGCCCAAGGCCAACGCCGACCACGCCGCCGGCATCGCCGGCCAGGACCTGGTGGTGTCCCCGCTGGCCAACGACGTGGACCCCACCGGCGAGGGCCTGCGCCTCACCAGGGTGGACAGTCCGGCGGACCTGATGGTCACCCCCGACTACCAGTCCGGTACGTTCCGCTTCCGGGCCGCCAACCCCGGCACGTACTACCTGACGTATCTGGTCACCAACGGACCGGAGAGTTCCGCCGGGCTGGTCCGCATCGAAATCAGCCCTGCCGGCGGAAACGCGGAACCGCCGGTTGCAGTGGCGGACCTCGCCTTGCTGCCGGTGGGCGGAGAGGTGCTCGTGGACGCCCTGGCCAATGACTCCGATCCAGCCGGCGGCGTCCTGGTGGTGCAGTCCGTCAGCCAGCCGAAGAACTCCGCGATCAGCGTGGCCGTGCTGGACCACCACATCCTGCGCATCTCGGACGTCCGCGGCCTCACGGCGCCCACCAGCTTCACCTATACGGCGTCCAACGGCGTCGCCAGTGCCACCGGCGAAGTGACTGTGGTGCCCGTGCCTGCCCCGAGCAAGCTGCTCCCTCCGGTGGCCGCGCCGGACGAGGTCACGGTGCGCGCCAACGACGTTGCCACCATCAACGTCCTGGCCAACGACAGCCACCCGAACGGCGCCAAAATCCGCCTCAACCCCGTCCTGATCCAAGGCGTTGACCCTGCACAGGGACTGCTGGCAGTGTCCGGCGACGTGTTGCGCTTCAAGGCCGGACCCACCCCCATGACGGTCCACGCCATCTACGCGGTGACGGGCCCGGACGGGCAGGAAGACTCCGCCCAGGTCACCATCCACATCCGCGGCGGCGGCGCCGAGCAGAATTCGCGTCCGCTGCCGCAGAAAGTCACGGCCCGCGTCATCGCTGGCAAGACCTCCCGCGTCAGCATCCCCCTCGACGGCATCGACCCCGACGGGGACTCGGTGACCCTGATCGGCCTTGAGCAGGCCCCGGGCAAGGGCACAGCCACGGTGGGTGCCACCTACATCGAGTACACGGCTTCCCGGAACGCCTCCGGCCAGGACCTGTTCTCATACGTTGTTGAGGACCGTTTCGGAGCCCGCTCCACGGCCACGGTGGTGGTGGGCATCGCTCCTGCGCCGGGCGCCAACCAGAACCCGGTCGCCGTCGAGGACACCATCACCGTGCTGCCCGGCCGCCACCTCGCCGTCGACGTGCTGTCCAACGACGCCGACCCCGACGGCGACATCGTCAGCCTCGCCGGCGGAGGCCTGGAAGCCGCGCCGGAACTCGCCGCCGAAGTTAAGGACGGCCGTGTCCAGCTCACCGCACCGGCGGCCGCCGGGACGGTGATTGTCTACTACGGCGTGACGGACGGCAGAGGAGGCACCGCCGTCGGCACCCTCAAAGTGGAGGTCAGCAGCGACGCGCCCCAACTGCCGCCCATTGCCCGCGACGACCGCGTGACCTTCGCCGAGACCCTCGGCAAGACCGCCGTGGATGTGCCTGTCCTCAAGAACGACGAGGACGCCGACGGCGTGGCCAGTGAACTGGCCATCAGCTTCCCCCAGCCCGCCCCCACCGCGCGGGTCACCGGCGACGGAACAGTCTCGGTGACCCTCACGGACGATCCGCAGCTGATTCCGTACACCGTCACCGACGTGGACAAGCTGTCCTCGACGGCCTTCATCATGCTCCCCGGGCTCAAGGGCCAGGCCCCGGCCCTGAAGAGCAGCGCCCCGCTGGAAGTGATCAGCGGCCAGCAGCTCACACTGAACCTGCAGGAACTGGTGGTGGTCCGCGCCGGCAAGACCCCGCGGATCACCCAGGACACCAAGGTCCAAGCGGTGGCCTCCAACGGTGCACCGCTGGTCAAGGACGGCAGCACCCTGGTGTTCACCTCAGCCGACGACTACTCGGGCCCTGCCTCGGTGTCCTTCGAAGTCACCGATGGCGCCGGCGTGGACGATCCGGACGGCAGGCTGGCCGTGCTCACTGTCAGCATCCGCGTGCTGCCCGACCCCGCCCGCAACCATCCGCCGGTTTTCCCGGGCAGCAGCCTGGAAACCGCCGTGGGCGAGGAAGCGGTCCTGGACCTCCGCCAGGTGGCCACCGATGTGGACGAGGCGGACAAGGGCAGGCTCGCCTTCGCACTCAGTGGCGGCACTCCGGCCGGGATTAAGGTCTCCCTGGACGGGAGCACCCTGAAGGCGACGGCCGACGGCGGCGCCCCCAAGGGTGCCGTCCTTCCCGTCGGAGTCACGGTGACCGACGGCCGCAGCACTCCCGTAGGCAGCACGGTCAACGTCCAGGTGGTGGCCTCGAAACGGCCCCTGGCCGGCGTCAACGACGATGTGGTGGCCAACGCACGGGCCGGGCAGGCTGAACGCGTCGACGTCCTGGGGAACGACAGCAACCCGTTCCCGGACTCGCCCCTGAAAGTCCTCAGCGCCGCCGTCGAAACCGGAACCGGCACGGCCTCGGTGGACGGCGACGCCGTGACCGTCACACCGGCGGACAACTTCGTGGGCACCCTGGTGGTGCGGTACCGGGTCCAGGACAAGACCCAGGACGCCGAACGCGAAGTGGACGGACGCATCCGGCTGACCGTCAAGGACAAGCCGGACGCCCCCGCCACCCCGACGGTAAGCGAAGTCCGTGACCGCACCGTGGTGCTGAACTGGTCCCCGCCGGCGCACAACGGCGCACCCATCACCGGCTACAAGGTGGCTGGCAGCAGCGGCTTCTCCCAGCAGTGCCCCGCCACCACCTGCACCCTCAGCGGTCTGACCAACAACGTTGAGTACACCTTCACGGTTGTGGCCACGAACGAAGTCGGCGACTCTCCGGCGTCGCCGGCCTCGGCACCTGCCCGCCCCGATGCCAAGCCGGATGCGCCCGCGCCGCCCACGCTGGTGTTCGCGGACAAAGCACTCACCGTGAACTGGGCGGTGCCCAACAGCCCCGGCTCACCGGTGGAAAGCTACAACCTGGAGATCTCTCCCGCGCCTCCGGGCGGCAACGTCCGGGCCAGCAACATCACGGGCACGTCCTTCCAGTGGACCGGACTCCAGAACGGCACCCCCTACCAGGTCCGTGTCCAGGCCTCCAACAAGGCGCCGGATCCGTCAGACTGGAGCGCTTACTCGGCCAGCGAGATCCCGGCCGGCCTGCCCGGAGCTCCGGGCAAGCCGACCGCCGCCCGGTCTACCTCGGGCGGTTCGGAGTCCATCATGACTGTCAGCTGGGCGGCCGCCCCGGAGAACGGCGCCGTCATTGACACTTACACCGTCACCGCGGAACAGGGCGGTGCGGCAGTAGCCAGCAGCACGGTCTCCGGCAGCCAGCTGAGCGTGCCCATGACAGTAGGCAACTCCGCCACGGACTACTCGTTCAGGGTGGTGGCCAGGAACAAGGCCGGCAGTTCCGCAGCCAGCGAGCCGTCCAACCCGAAGCGTGCCTTCGGGGCCCCCGGAGCGGTGCCGGCAGTGCGCGCGGATCCCTTGGACAACGCCGTGCAGCTGGCCTTCGAGCCGGCGGCAGGCAACGGCGCCACTCCCACCTACCAGTACCAGGTCAACGGCGGTGCCTTCCAGGCACTTGCGGCCGACAAGGTGGTGCGAAGCGGCGTGCCAAACAACGGCAACTACACCATCGGCGTGCGTGCAGTGAACAGCATGGACGGCGAAACCTTCGAAGGACCGGTCACCAACTCCAACCCGGTGGCACCCTACGGCAAGCCGTTCCCGGCCAGCATCAACCCGGTCACCGTGACCACCACCGTCCGCTTCGACGTCGGCTCCGTGGCCAATAACGGCCGTACCGTCGTCGGGCTGGAGTACCAGGCTTCCGACGGCCAGTCCGGAAGCCTGGGCGCCGGCGGCGGTTCGGTCAGCGTTGGCAACGGTTATGACCAGTCGGTCTCCATCACCGTGACCACTGTCGACGATCTGGGGCAGCGGACCGCTGTGAGCGCCTCCGGCCGGACCGCCCCCGCAAAGTACATGGTGGTGATGAACGGTTCGAAGAGCCCCGGGACGTGCGAATGGCCCACCAACGGCACCTCGGCCTCGGACACCCGCGCAAACTGTGCCGCCGGCGGCGGCCAGTTCGTCGAGGAAGGTACGCGGGTCCAGCTCCAGTGCGTGACCAACGGCGCCGCGTACACGATCTACGACGGCAGCAGCGGAGCGTCCACCGGCACCACCAGCACCGTCTGGTACAAGGCGATCAACAACCTGTGGATCCGCCCCAGCGACGGTCCGGTGGACTCCGGAGTTCCGCCATGCTGACCCGTGGAGTTTTTGCCGTGGTCACCTCACTCGGCTGGCAGGTACTGGGTGGCGGCCTGGGTTTCTGGGCGGTCGGAGCCCTCCTGGGCTGGGAGGAAGCCATTGCCGCCGCCGCCCTGGCTCTCGGCCTGCTGCTGCTCGCCGTGCTCTTCGTCCTGGGCCGCACCTCGTACGGGGTGGACATGGACCTTGCTAAAACACGCGTGGAAGTCGGTGACATGGCCGTGGGAAGCATCACCGTGTCCAACACCTCCGCCCGGGCGCTGCTGCCGGCGTCGCTCGAGCTGCCCGTGGGTGCCGGCAAGGCCTTCTTCAGCATCCCCAGGCTCGGCCCGCAGGACGTGCATGAGGATCTCTTCACCATCCCCACGGCCGTCCGCTCGGTGATTAAGGTGGGGCCGGTCCGCTCCGTCCGCGCCGACCCGTTCCGGTTGCTGAACCGCCAGATGATCCTCACGGACGCGGTGGACCTCTTCGTCCACCCCCGGACCGTATCCCTGGCCGGTTCCGCCGACGGCCTGATCCGTGACCTGGAAGGACTGCCCACCAAGGACCTCTCCAGCGCCGACGTGTCCTTCCACGCGCTCCGCGACTACGTTTCGGGCGACGACCGGCGCCACATCCACTGGAAAACCACCGCCCGGAGCGGCAAGCTCATGGTGCGCCAGTTCGAGGAGACCCGCCGCTCGCACCTGGCCATGGCCCTGTCCACGAACCTCGGCGAGTACGGGGCCGACGCCGACCTGGAACTGGCCATCTCCGCAGCGGCATCCATCGCGAAACAGGCCATCCGCGAACAGCGCGAAGTCAGCGTCCTCACGCAGGACGGACCGCTCCGGACGGAAACCAGCCGGATCCTGCTCGACGGCATGACCAGGCTGGTGGGGGAGGAATCCCGCGTGTCAGCCGCCGACGTGGCTCGGCGCACCAGTGATGCCGTGCCCAACGCCTCGATTGTGTTCCTCCTGGTTGGCGCAGAGGTGACACCGGCTGAGCTGCGGACGGCGGCGGCAGCGGTTCCTCCCGGCGTGCGGTGTTTCGCCATCCGTTGCCAGGCCGGCGCGGCGCTGGAACGCCGTAGCATCGGCGACCTGGCCGTTCTGACACTTGGTGACCTCTCCGAACTGCCCCGGCTCCTCGTGAAGGCCGTGGCATGAGCCGGGGCACGAACGGCGGCCGGGGTCTTTCCTGGCCGCGCACCCTGCCGGGAGATGTGGCCGGCCTTGGGGTGCTCCTTGCCGCCGGGGTTCTGGGCCTCCATTCCACCTTTGCGGGCGACGTCCGGTTTTCCCTGGCCGGATTCGGCGGTATAGCCCTCGGACTGGGCCTCGCTCTCCTGGCGGCACGGCACCGGCTGGGCGTCCTGCTCACCATGGGCATGGCGGCGCTGGCGTATGTGGTGTTCGGGAGCGTCCTGGCCGCCCCGGACCAGGCACTGGCGGGAGCGCTGCCGTCGCCCGAATCCTTGCGTACCGTCATCTTCGGCGTCGTTCTGAGCTGGAAGCAGCTGCTCACCAGCGCCGCCCCCGTGGGGACCGGCAACGGCCTGCTGGTGGTTCCGTTCCTTGGCGCCTATGTTGCGGCGCTCCTCGCCGGAACCATGGCTTGGCGGTTGCGCACGCCGTCGTGGGCGGTTCTTCCGGCCGCAGGCCTGCTCCTGCTTGCCACGGCGATGGGCACGCACGAAACGTCGTGGGCCGCTGTGCGGGGTGCCGTATTCGTGGCAGCTGCGGTGGTGTGGCTTGCCTACCGGCGCGGGGCCGATTCGGCACCGGACACCGCGGTCCCGGCGTCGTCCTCGGCGCATCCGGCGGCACGGTGGCGGGGGACTGCCTTCGGGGCGCTGGTCCTTGCCTTGGCCGGCGGGGTGGCGCTGGGGTCGTCTCCGGCACTGAGTGCTTCGGCCACCCGCCTGATCCTGCGTGACGTGGTGGTCCCGCCGCTGGACCTGCGCGACTATGCCAGTCCCCTCGCCAGTTTCCGGGATTACGTGAAGGACCAGAAGGACAAGAAGCTGCTGACCGTTACCGGCCTTCCCTCCGGTGCGAGAATCCGGCTGGCAACCCTCGACTCCTATGACGGCGTCGTCTTCGACGTGTATGGCAGCGGCTCAAGCAACTTCCTGCCCATCAGCAACGCGGCGGAGATCGGAGCGGGTGGCGGCCGCGGCGCTGCCCTGGCAGCAGCAGGCGCCATGCCGGCAGCGACTGCCGAGGTCGGTGTCGACGTAGGCAACTACAAGGGCGTCTGGCTGCCCTCCAGCGGGAACCTGCGCAGCGTCGATTTTGGCGGTGCCCGGTCCAGGCAGCTGGACGACGCGCTCTTCTTCAACGCAGGAACCGACACGGCGATCACCACCGCCAGGCTCCAACCGGGGGACAGCTACAGCCTCGGTGTGGCGTATCCATCCCAGCCGACCGACGAGGAACTGGCCCAGGCGCAATTTGCCCGAGTGCAGCTTGCGCCCGCCGAAAGCGTGCCGCAGATCGTGGCGAGCAAGGCCAATGAGTTCGTGGGGGATTCCACCCTGCCGATTGAACGGGTCCGGAAGCTGGAAGCTGCGCTGTCCAAACAGGGGGCATTCAGCCACGGGCTGGACGGTGAAGCGCGAAGCCTGTCCGGGCATGGCGCCCAGCGGATCACGTCCCTGCTCAGTGCAAAGCAGATGGTGGGCGACGACGAGCAGTACGCCGTGGCCATGACCCTGATGGCCCGGGAGCTGGGCATTCCCGCGCGGGTGGTGATGGGTTTTTTCCCGGATCCCGAGGAACCGCAGCAGTCCGGCCCGGTGGAAATCACCGGCGACGACGTCCATGCCTGGGTGGAGGTCGCCTTCGCCGGAGCGGGCTGGGTGGCATTCAACCCGACGCCGTCCGAAGACAATGTGCCCATCCCGCCGGACCCGGAGCCCAGATCCAAGCCGCAGCCCCAGGTTCAGCAGCCGCCTCCGCCGCCCCAGGCGCCGGTGGAACTGCCGCCGGACTCGTCCCCGGACGCGCAGGATGCCGAACAGAACCAGCAGGGCTTCTGGGCCTTCCTTGGGCCGATTCTTATGGCCATCGGCCTGGGGCTTATCCCGGTGGCCGTCCTGCTCCTGCCATTGATGCTCATCACCTGGCTGAAGCTGCGGCGGCGTAAGCAGCGGGCAACAGGCGGGTCCGCGGCCGACCGCATCGGCGGAGGCTGGAGCGAGGTCATGAGCGCGGCAACGGACCTCGGCGCGGTGGTTCCTGCCGGAGCCACGCGCCGGGAAAGTGCCGCCACTTTCGCCGAGGCCTTTCCAGCCGGAGGCGTCACCACCCTGACCCTGGCCCGCCGCGCCGACGAAGCAATTTTCGCCGCGGGGGATCCCAGCGATGAGGAGGTGCGGGCGTTCTGGGCGGATGTGGACTCGTCCCTGAAAGAACTGTCGGGCTCCCTGACATTCTGGCAGCGCCAGCGCGCCCGGTTCTCCCTCCGGTCCCTTGCGACCGGCGGGATCCAGGCGCAACTGGCGAGGGTATTCCAGCGGACAGTTCGTTTGTGGAGGAAGTGACGTGAGTACAAAGCGGGGACCCGCGGCACCGCCGTCGATCGAGGGCTATCAGTACGTCCAGCACCTGGGATCGGGCGGCTTCGCCGATGTATACCTCTACGAACAGGACAGGCCGCGGCGCAAGGTGGCGGTGAAGGTTCTGCTCTCGGACTTGAAGACAGCGGACGCGCGCCGGCGCTTCGAGTCCGAGGCCAACCTCATGGCGCAGCTGTCCACGCACCCGTTCATTGTCACCATCTACGAAGCGAACGTCACGGCCTCCGGGCACTCCTACCTGGCGATGGAGTATTGCTCCAAGCCCAACCTGGACACCCGGCTTCGGCGCCAGCGCTTCAGCGTCGACGACGCCCTCGCCGTCGGCGTCCAGGTGGCGTCCGCCGTCGAAACCGCCCACAGGGCAGGCATCGCCCACCGGGACATCAAGCCCGCCAACATCCTGGTGACCGACTACAACCGGCCCGCCCTCACGGACTTCGGCATTTCCGGCACCACTGATTCGGCCGGGGACGACGACGGCGGCATGTCCATTCCGTGGTCTCCGCCGGAAGCCTTCCAGCGCTCGGACGCCAACGGCGTGATGGTGGATGTCTGGGCGCTGGGGGCCACGATCTACACGCTGCTGGCCGGCCACTCGCCGTTCGCTGTTGCCGGCGGGAACAACTCGCCGCGGGAGCTGATGTCCCGGATCGCCTCCGCACCCTTGCCCGGCCTCGGCCGGATCGACGTGCCGCAGTCCCTGCAGCAGGTTCTGGCGACGGCCATGGCCAAGCAGCCCGGATCCCGCTACCCCTCGGCGCATTCCTTCGGCCTGGCTCTGCAGCGGGTCCAGGCCGAGCTCGGCCTCGCCATGACACGGTTTGAAGTTCTCGACGACGGCCACGACGGCGACCATTCCGGCGATGACACCTCGGCGGACGCCACCCGGATCCGCGGGGTGGTTTCCATCGATCCGCTGGCCACAGGATCCGCCGGCAAGACGACCTCGGTCCGGCCTTCGCTGCCGGTGGCCTTTGCGCCAGGGATGGCTGCGATGGCGCCCGCTGCTCCGGCGGCATGGGACCGTCCCGCGGCGTTCACGCCGGTGGCGGTCGAAGACACCCAACTCCGGCCCGCGCGGCCGAAAACTCCCCTTGACGATGCCACGGACCGTCAGCCCCGCCGTCGATACAAGTGGTTCCTGCTCGCAGCCGGCGGAGTGCTGGCGGCTGCTGCGGTTGGGGTGGCGCTGGTCAACGGCACCGGGCCAACCCCGGCCCCGGCCGAGACCTCGGCCGGATTGGACGGACCGCTGGATCCGGTAGCGACAGGAAGCGTGGTCCCGGCGCCCGCCAAGCTGGCCGGAACAAAGGCCGGCGGGTCCGTGACCTTCACGTGGGAAAACCCTGACCCGGCGGACGGGGACGTGTACATGTGGCGCCCGGTGTCCGTTATGGAGTCCGGCGAGTACACCACCTCCAGCGAAGCCCGGGCAGTGCTGATCGCCAGCCCGGATGCCCAGACGTGCGTGGAAGTCCTGATCCGTCGCAGCACCGGCCAGGCCACGCCCGAACCGGTCAGGGCCTGCGTACCCTGACCACGCCGGTGCCCACGGGTAGCTGACGATGGCTTGGGTGGCGCTGGCCGCTGTGCAAGTGCCCCTCGCGCGGCACTGATTATGGGCAAAAGCCCATTGGGCAAGCACGCACGGTTTCCTAGCCTTGGGGTAGACCTTTTCGACTACCAAGGATGGGATTCAACGATGAAGCGCATCGCATTGCTCCGGGAGCGCGTGGCCGCAGCCGGAGCCACCGGAACACACTGCCCGGCTTCCGGGCTCTGGGCCCCCGACGCCGCACCGCAGGACCTTCTCACGATCTTCGAAGGACACATTTTCCCGTCCTACAAGGGCGAACCCACCGTCTGGCGCCGCAGCACGGCGGGCCCAACCTCGCGCTGAACTGAGCTGAGCTTAGCGCTCCAGCCGGAATCCGAGTTTGATGGTCACCTGCCAGTCGGCCACCTTGCCGTCTTCAAGGTGCCCGCGGACTTCCTTGACCTCGAACCAGTCCAGGTTCCGGAGCGTCTTCGCGGCCTCGGCGATCCCGTTGCGGACGGCGGCGTCCACACCTTCGGTTGACGTTCCGACAATTTCAGAAATGCTGTAGGTGTGATTCGACAACTTCGCTCCTCATAATCTCCATTGACACCCGGAACTGCGGGCCGTCCCTGCAGATTAGCCGACGGAGCGAAGAAGAACTAGGGCAACGTGCGGGTTCAGCTGGCCTCCTCCTCGCGCATTCCCGGGCTGTAGGCCGGTCCGGGCTCGGGGCGTTTTGGCAGGAGTCCGGGCGTTGCCGGCCGCTGCCTGACCTTGCGCAGGACCCATGGAAACAGATAGTCCTTGGCCCAGATGAGGTCGCTGCTGCGGGCCTCCCGCCAGCTGCTGGCGGGCAGGGCCTTCGGTTCCAGCGGCTTCAGGGTGTGGGGCACGTTCAGAGTTTCCAACACCATGGCTGCGATGGTGTGGTGGCCCAGAGGTGAGAAGTGCAGGCGGTCCGGGTCCCACATCCGCGGGTCGCTCAGTTGCCGAAGCGCCCACAGATCGGCAATCACGCCGTCGTATCTGGCTGCGATGGTCCGGAGGTGCTCATTGAAGATGGCCACCTTCCCGCGGATGTGACTGAAGACGGGCGTGCTGCCCCAGTCCGGCCCCGTGAAGATGACCACCGTGGCACCGGTACTGCTGAGGCTCCTGACGGCGGGATCCAGCTTCTCGGCCAGCCGGTCGGGATCAGCGCCACGGAAGACAAGGTCATTGCCTCCAGCGGAGAAGGTGACCAGGTCCGGCTTGAGTTCCAGCGCCGGGCCCACTTGCTCATCCACGATCTGCTGGAGCAGGCGTCCGCGGACGGCGAGGTTGGCGTAGGCAAAATCGGAGTGGCCCGTGCTGAGTTCTTCAGCAACGCGGTCGGCCCAGCCGCGGACTCCACCGGGGCTTTGCGGTTCGGGATCGCCGAACCCTTCGGTAAAGGAATCGCCCAAGGCAACGTACCGGTTCCACGGATGCGCACCCTGCGTGGGGGTTCCGGAGGGGATCCGCTCCGGGTCGGGAAACATTAACGCGTTCATTCCCTTATGGTGACGCCGGGTTGCGGGCGAAAACAGGGTCGAAGGGCGCAAGTTCGCGGGTCCGGAGGGGCCGAAGGGCGGTGGTCCCGGCAGTCCCGCCTCTCCGGCTGGTCCCGGCGGTCCCGCCCCGCCCGCGGCTCAGGTGGTTTTCGCCTCGAGCACGTACGTCTTCAGATCATCGAGGGTCTGCTGCATGTGGGCATCCATGGCGCTGCGGGCGCGCGCGGCGTCCCGGGATTCCAGGGCCTCGGCGATTGCGTGGTGATGCCCGATGGCGTGCTCCTGGATGTCGCGGAACTGGGAGGTCTGCGTGCGGCGCTTCTCCAGCACCCGGTGCAGGGGTTCAAAGAGCACGGCCACAAAGACGTTCTCCGAGGCGCGCAGGATTAGGTCGTGAAAGGCCAGGTCGGCTTCGACAAAGGCGGCCAAGTCGTCGGAGTCATGGGCCTTGCGCATGGCCGCAACGTAGCCGTGCAGGGTCTTGACGTCAGCGTCGCTGACGCGGCCGGCAGCCAGTTCGCAGGCACCCGTTTCTAGCATCCGCCGGAGTTCGATCAGCTGGATGGCGGCAGCGGCGTCATTCTGGCCCTCGGAGGCGGCGCGGAGGACCGCCTCCAGGGAGGCCCACCGGTTGAGCGGGTTGACGAACGTCCCGCGCCCGCGCTCCACGCTGAGGATCCGCTGTGCCTCGAGGGTCTTCATGGCCTCGCGCACCGTCATCCGGCTGACCTCGTGCTTCGCGCTCAGCTCCAGCTCGCCGGGGACGCTTGCGCCGGGAGGGAACTCGCCGGCAATGATCCGGTCCAGGAGCTCATCGGCCACCACGCCGACCAGTGATTTACGTGCCAATTTTCCCCCGTTCAGCCGTGAGCGACGATTTGTCCGACAAGTCTACTTGCGTGTCCCTGTGCCTTATGACACACTAGCATTCAGATGCAAGATGTCTGACATCTTACAAATGTCAAAAGCAGCAGAGATTACATACACAACGGAGTGCAAAATGCCCCTTGAAGCAGATGTGCTGGCAGCCTTCCCGGCAGAGGTCCAGATTCCCGCTGAGCTGGTTGCCGGGGCTGTAGCGGCTTCGTCGGCAGCCTCACCCCGGGTGCTCGTAGTGCTCGACGACGACCCCACCGGCACGCAGTCCGTAGCGGACCTGCCGGTGCTCACCCGCTGGGATGTGGCCGACTTCACCTGGGCCTTCTCACACATCCGGGAGAGCAAGACCAAGCCCGCTGTGTACGTGCTGACGAACACCCGCAGCCTGGACCCGGCCGAAGCCGCCGCCCGCAATGAGGAAATCGTCCGCAATGCCCTGGCCGCGGCAGATTCCGTTGCGGTTTCCGCATCCGGTGCGGCCGGCAACGCCAACCCCCGCCTGCGGCTGGGATTCGTCAGCCGCAGCGATTCGACCCTCCGCGGCCACTATCCGCTGGAACCGGACGTCATTGCCGCCACTGTTGCCGCCGTCAGCGGCGAAGTGACTGACGGCGTCGTGATTGTTCCGGCATTTCCCGACGCCGGCCGCGTCACCATCGGCGGTGTGCACTACATGCGCGGCACCGGTGATGCCGCCGGAACCCTGATTCCCGTGGCCGAAACCGAGTTCGCCAGGGATGCGAGCTTCGGATTCGCCAACTCGGAGATGGCCAAGTACGTGGAAGAGAAGTCGCAGGGCCGCTTCGCCGCGGACTCGGTGATCGTCCTGGACCTCAACATCATCCGTGCCGGTGCCGGTGCCGGTGCCGCGGCCGGAGATCCGGCAATCTCCGCCAAGGCCATCGCCGACGCGATCGAGGCCGCCACCGACTCCACCCCGATCGTGGCAGACATCGTCACCGAAAATGACTTCCGGGCCCTCTCGCTGGGCCTCGAAGAAGCCGAACGCCGCGGGAAGAAGCTCCTGTACCGGGTAGGCCCGCCGTTCGTCCGCGGCCGCATCGGCCAGGAAATCCGCGCCGCGCTTACCGGCGACGAGGCCTATGCCGGAAACACGCCGTCGGAAGCCGGCGGACTGATTGTGGTCGGCTCGCACGTCGGCGTCACCACACGCCAGCTCAAGGCCCTCACCGAACAGCACCGTGCAGCACGCATTATCGAGATCGACGTCGAGAAGCTGCTTGCCGAAACCGAAACAGGCGCCGAAACAGGCGCCGGTTACCTCGACCGGACGGTGGACAGGGTGGTTGAGGCGTTGCGCAGCGGCGACGTCATCGTCCACACCAGCCGCCTGCTCATCAAGACGGACGACGCCGCAGCGAGCCTGAAGATCGCCCGCACAGTCTCCGCCGCCGTCGTCGCCCTCGTGAACCGCACGCTCAAGACCTTCCCGCCGCGGTTCGTCATCGCCAAGGGCGGGATTACGTCCTCGGACGTGGCCGCGCACGGCCTGGAAATCCGCCACGCGATTGTCCGCGGCCCCATGCTTCCGGGCATCGTGAGCCTGTGGGAGCCCGTGGACGGTCCCGCCAAGGGCATTCCGTACATCGTTTTCGCCGGAAACGTGGGCGATGACCAGTCCCTTTCCGACGTCACCCGCAAGCTCAGCAGCACCTTCTAGCCGTCCCTCAGAATTTCAACGGAGAACACCATGACCAGCAACTACACCATCACCGTCCTGGGCCTCGGCGCCATGGGCCTGCCGATGGCCACCCGCCTCGCCAGCCAGCTCACCGTGCACGGCTTCGACATTGCCGAGCCGCGCCTGAAGCTCGCGGAAGAAGCCGGCATCCGCACTTTCGCCTCCGCCCGGAAGGCCTCTGTTGGTGCCGACGCCCTCCTCCTGGCCGTCCGCAACGGCGAGCAGCTCAACGACGTCCTCTTCGGCGATAACGGCGTGGCCGCCGTGCTCAAGCCGGGCGCCGTCGTCATCCTGGGCAGCACCGTGGGCACCGAAGCCATCCCGGCCACCGTGGACCGCCTGGCGGCATACGGCGTCGACCTGGTTGACGCGCCGCTTTCCGGCGGCCCCAAGCGCGCCGGTGAAGGCGACCTGCTGATCGTCGTGGGCGCATCGCCGGAGGCCCGCGAAAAGGCCGCGCCCGCCCTCGAGCTGCTGGCGTCCACGCTCACCGTGGTTGGCGACAAGCCCGGCGACGGCCAGGCCCTGAAGACGGTCAACCAGCTCCTCTGCGGTGTGCACATCGCCGCCGCCGCCGAGGCCCTGGCTCTGGCCGACGCCCTCGGCCTGGACCTGGAGAAGACCCTCGCGGCCCTCGAAGCCGGCGCTGCGGGCTCCTTCATGCTCTCCAACCGCGGGCCGCGCATCCTCCAGGCCTACACGGAGGACGGCGCCGAGGTGCTGAGCCGCCTGGACATCTTCGTGAAGGACATGGGCATCGTGGGCAAGGCCACCCGTGCCGCGGGCCTCGCAGCACCCGTTGCCGCCGCCGCCGAGCAGCTCTACCTCCTGGGCCAGGCCCAGGGCCTCGCCGCCGCCGACGATTCAGCGGTGATCAAGGTAGTGGCCCCCACCAAGCGCACCGCCTAACGACTCTCACCCCCCCAACCCCCCCAAGCCCCGCCTCACCCCTTCCCCCTTTCGAGTTTTTGTCCAGATAACGCGACTTAAAACCCCTTTAGGTCCCGTTATCTGGACAAAAACTCCAAGGCCCTCAAGCCCGACGACGGCGGTCCCCCTCCGCCGTCGTCGAACCTCCCGCTGTTGAGCCGTTCGTCGTCGAACCACGCGCCGTCGAACTCTTTCCCTCGGTACCCTTTTCGAAGAAAATCCTGTCAAAGGAGACATCCCCGATGAACCCCCTGATCAACTCTTTGATGGTGCGGGCGGCTGACGCTCCCGTCATCAAGCCGGCTGTGGAGCTGGGAACTCCGCTCCTGCTGACCATCGCCGCCCTCGGCATCGCGCTGCTGCTGGTCATGATCATCCGCTTCAAGATCCAGGCCTTCGTGGCGCTGCTGACGGTCAGCATCCTCGTGGCCGTGGCATCGCAGATTCCGCTGAAGGATGTCTTTACGGTGGTTGCCAACGGCGTTGGCGGCACCATGGGCAAGGTGGCGCTGCTGATCGCACTCGGCGCCATCCTGGGCCGGATGATCGAAGTCTCCGGCGGCGTCCAGTCGCTGGCCTCGCACTTCACCGAAAAGCTGGGCGCCAAGCGCGTTGCCGTCGCGCTCACCGCCGTCGGCTTCCTCGTCGCTATCCCGGTGTTCTTCGAGGTGGGCGTCATCGTGCTGGTCCCGATCGTCTACGCCTTCGCCAAGATCGCCAAGGTGCACCCGGTCAAGTTCGGCCTGCCCATGGCCGGCATCATGCTGTCCATCCACGTTGCCGTGCCGCCGCACCCGGGCATCGTGGCCGGCGCCGGCGTCTTCGGTGCCGACATCGGACTCATCACCCTCTTCTCGCTCCTCATCTGCGTGCCCCTGGGCTTCCTGTCCTACTGGGTGGCCAGCATCATGAACCGCAAGGACTACGAACTTCTGCCCAGCGTCAAGGCGCAGGTGGAGGAATTCGGCTCCGACTCGCTGGTCAAGGTGGGCCACGACGGCCCCGGTGCCCTTGCCGTTGCACCTCCCCGCCCCGGCCTGATCATCTTCCTCATCGCAGCCCCGATCGTGCAGATCCTGCTCGGCACGGTGGGCACGCTCACCATCGCCAAGGACAACTTCATGTACGGCGTTGCGGCGTTCGTCGGCAACCCCTTCCTGGCCCTGCTTGTCGCGGTTGGCCTGTCCTTCTTCCTGCTGGCCGTCCGCCGCCAATGGTCCCTGCGGGAAACCGGGGAGATCTTCGAAGGCGCCCTGCCTCCCATCGCCTCGATCCTGATGGTGGTTGCCGCAGGCGGCGTGTTTGGTGAAGTCCTGCGCACCTCCGGCATCGGCGCGGCCCTGTCGCAGACCCTGGACCACCTGGGCCTGCCCCTGATCGTCCTTGGCTTCGTCATCTCCCTGGCCCTCCGGGCGGCACAGGGTTCGGCCACTGTGGCCATCGTCACCACCGCGGGCCTGCTCACCTCGGCCGTGGCCGAAGGCGGCTACTCGCCGGTGCAGATCGCCGTCCTGGTGATCGCCATCGGTTTCGGCTCGCTGGGCCTGTCGCACGTGACCGACGCCGGGTTCTGGACGGTGGTGCGGTACTACGGCCTGACCGTGTCCGACGGACTCCGCACCTGGACAGTCCTGACCACCATCCTGGGCCTGGCCGGCTTCGCACTGACCTTCGTGGCCTGGATCCTGGTGGGAGGCCTGAGCGCCTGATGCGTGCCCGACTCGACCACCTGGTAGTTTCCGCGCTCCAGCAGGGCGCAGCCGTCCCGGCCTTCACCTGCTACGACTTCACCACCGCCCTGGCCGTGGTGGAAGCGGCGGAGCAGGCCGGCCGCGGCGCCATCCTGCTGGTTGCCCCCAAGACGGCCGCCACGCCCAACGGGCTCCGGCTCATCACGGCGCTGCGCGGGCTGGCGGACTCCGCCGGTGTTCCCATTGCAGTGCAGCTGGACCACGCCTCGGATCTGCGGGTGATTGCCGACGCCGTCGCGGCGGGCGCGGATTCGGTCCTCGCGGACGGCTCGTCGTTGCCGTACGAGGACAACATCGCGCTGGTCCGCGAAGCCCGCGCCGTGCTGGCAGCGCAAGGGCATGCCGACGTCGTGATTGAAGCGGAACTGGGCGGCCTGGCCGGCGATGAGGACCGCGCGTTCGGTGCGGATGCAACGCGGCCGTTGACCACCGGCGCGGACGCAGTCACCGGCACCGCCGGGCTGACCGACTCCGCCCAGGTAGAGGACTTCGTTTCCCGGACCGGCGCTCAGCTCCTGGCCGTGGCCGTGGGGAACGTGCACGGCAAGTACAAGGGGGAGCCGCAGCTGCGCTGGGATGTTCTGCAGGACATCGCGGTGCGGACCCACATCCCGCTGGTGCTGCACGGCGCTTCCGGCATCCCGGGCGAGGAACTGGTCAAAGCGGCCGCCATGAATGTGGGCAAGGTGAACTTCAACACCGAACTCCGCACCGGTGTCCTGGCGACCCTGGAGGACCAGACCCCTTTGCACCGGGCCGACGGCGAAAACCTCCAGGGCCTGCTGGGCAAGTGGAACGCCTCCGCGAAGACCTTCGCAACCGGCGCCCTGGCCACCCTGACGCGCTAACGCAACGCGCTAACGCAACGCGCTAACGCAACCGGCCCCGGAGGATTGGAGTTTTTGTCCACGTATCGCGTTCGAGGGCCCTTAGCTCGCGATAAGTGGACAAAAACTCCGAACGAGGGAGGCTAGGATCGAGCCATGATCCCGGCTTCCCTCGTTTTCGCGTTGATCGCGGCCCTCCTGCACGTCTACATCTTCACGATGGAGTCCGTCACCTGGACCCGGCCTGCCACGTGGAAGCGCTTCGGTGTCGCCTCCCAGGCCGACGCCGAAACCACCCGTCCGCTGGCCTACAACCAGGGCTTCTACAACCTTTTCCTGGCCGTCGGCGCGCTGATCGGGATCGGCGCTGTCCTCCTCGGGCAACCGCTCGTCGGCTGGACCCTCATCTTCGCGTCCTGCGGATCCATGCTGCTGGCAGCCGCCGTCCTCGCCCTGACCGGACGGAGGTACCTGCGCGCTGCTGCAACACAAGGCACGACGCCGGTGCTCGCCGTCGTGCTCGGCCTCCTGGGGCTGCTGCTCGCCTGAGCCCGCCCGCCAGTTGGCGGAGCGGCCTGGCTTCTGGCCCGTGACGGATGCCCGGCGGACAATGGGAAGTACGAGGGAATCGTTCCGTAGGGGAGCGCAATGGCTGTTCCGAAGCAACCGCAGCAGCATCAACAGCAGTCCCGGCAGGCAAGCGCAGCGCAGGCCCTGCCCGCACGGGAACGCGACGTCCCGGAACGCGACCTCGTGATCGACCTGGCCCGCTTCTTCTGCCTGGCCCTGGTGGTGGTCAGCCACACCATGATGGTCAGCCCCGCGCTCCACCCCGACGGGACCGTGAGCACCCAGAACACGCTCGCCCTGCAGGACTGGTTTGAGCCGGTCATCTGGATCTTTATGGTCATGCCCCTCTTTTTCGTTGCCGGGGGCATCACCGGTCTGCAGTCCTGGCGCCGGCTGCGCGCCCGTGGCGGCAACGGCCTGGACTTCGCCCAGGCCCGGCTGCTGCGCCTCATCCGGCCAGCCGCCGCATTGCTGGCCGTGATGTTCGCCGGGCTGTGGGCGGCGCGGCTGTTCGGAGTGGAACCGCAGGTGGTGGAGCTGATCGTCACCGGCGCCGGCATGCCGCTCTGGTTCCTGGCCGCGTATCTGGCCGCCCAGCTGAACATCCCCCTGCTGGCGAGGCTGCACGACCGTGCCCCATGGCTGACGCTGGCCGGCCTGGCCGCGCTGGTGGTGGCCGTGGACTGCTTCCGCGGTGCCGTGCCGCTCCTGGCTTACGCCAACATCCTGTTCCTGTGGTGCGCCGTCCAGCAGCTGGGGTTCATCCTGGCCGACACCCCTGCCGGAAGGCCCGGCAACTCCACGCTGCTGGGCGTCATCCTTGCAAGCAACCTGCTCCTGGGTCTGGTCACGGGGCTGGGGCTGTACCCCGGCAACATGCTGGTGAACCTGAATCCGCCCAACTTCTGCCTGCTGCTGCTCGGGACGGCCCAGGCCGCCGCGCTGCAGCTGTCCCGACCGGTGCTCACCGGCGTCGCGTCGGCACGGTGGATCCGCGTTGTGGTGGGGCTGGCCGGTCGGCGCGCCCTGACGGTCTACCTGTGGCACCTGCCGCTGCTGGCAGCCCTGTCCGGGATGCTCCTGCTCACCGATTTCCCCAAGCCGGCCGCCGGGACCGCCGGGTGGTGGTGGTCGCGGCCGCTGGTCCTGGCCGCCATCATCGCCCTCCTCCTTCCGGTGCTGGCCCTTTTCGGGCGGCTGGAAGAACGTCCGACGGCGCCCGCCCACTCCCGCCGCCGGCCCGCCGCAGCGGTGGTGACCGCCGTCGTCGTGGTGTTCATTCCGGTGGCGGACGCAGCGTTCAATGGTCTGACCCTCGGGCTGCTGGGCGGGGGAGCGGCCTGCTTCACCCTGGCCGTGCTGCTGCTGGGCCGGGTCCCGGTGCCGCACCCGCCCCCGCCGGCACCCGCTGCCGCACCCACGGATGCACGTGCGCAGAGGGCGACGGACGGCGCACCCGACGACGCGCCGGACGGCCCCGGGGGACCATTGCCACCGACGCCATTAAGTGCCAATGTCGAACCATGACGGAGAACACGGTGTCCACTGAAGACACGTTCAGCCCGGACGTCACTACCATTCGGAATGATGACCTCCACCGCTACGAACTGCGGGTGGGCGGCAAACTGGCGGTCCAATCGCGCTTTATGGACAAACCCGGCCACGTGGACTTCATCCACACCGACACTGCCGAGGAATTCAAAGGCCAGGGGCTGGCAAAGGTGCTGGCCCATTTCGCCTTGGATGACGTGGTGTCTTCCGGGAAGCGGATTATTCCGCATTGCCCGTTCATCTATGCCTACCTGAAGAAGCACGACGCCTACGAGCAGTTCATCGACTGGCCGGAGCAGCCGCCAACTGATGAGGTCACCGCTTCCTAAGACTGGCTTCCGACGCTGGCCGCTTCCGACTGGGCGTCGGACCTGCGGCGTCGGACCTGCTTAGTCCAACGTGGTTAGGCGTCGAAGTGCGTCGTCGTTGTCCCTGCCGAGTACGACGCCACGATCTTCTCCGCCACGTCCCGGAGCTTCTGGTTCCGGCCGCTGGAGGCCTTGCTGAGGAAGGTCATGGCTTCCGCCTGTGAACACCGGCTTTGGCCCATGATGATGCCTGCTGCGAGGTCAATGACAGTCCGGGACTCCATGGCGGAGCGCAGGTCCTCGGCCAGTTGCTGCCGGACGCCGATCCTTACCGCCAGGCGAAGCGCCTTCTCAGCCTGGGAGGCGAACTGTTCGGCCTTCTGGACCGTGCCGGCGTCGAAGACGTCGGGGACCGGAGCAAAGACGTTCAATGCTGCGGCAGCGTTCGCATCCAGGGCCAGCGGAACCCCCAGCACGCTGAATTGCCCCTGGTTCACAACTGCCCGGCCGTACTCGGGCCAGCGGGGATCAGTACGTGTGTCCCGGACCAGCACCGTTGTGCCGGTGCTCATTGCGTGGAGGCACGGGCCTTCGCCGAAGTCGTGCTGGATTTCGTCCAAGAGCCGGGCTTCAGGGTTGCTCCATGCCGCCGTGGTGCTCCGGTGGTGCCGGCTAAGCGTGACGGCGCAGGACACCTTCTGGCCGAGGATATTCGACAGTGAGTGGGCGGAAAGTTCGCACAGCTCTGCCAGGAATTCGTTGACGTCCTGGCTGCTGATGACCAGATCCTGCAGCTGTTCGGCCACGGAGGTGTCCAGCGTGATCTCGTCCATATTTAAGTCTAGGTCTGCCCGGAACGGAATGACCCGGGCCCCGGTGGCCAGCTTGTGGCGTGGGCAACAAAATCGTAAGGTTTAGGAGAGTTATGAAGCTGGCTCTTGGATGTCTCATTGGGAGAAGCCTTGAACCATAAACTGCGTGTGCTCGTCCGTGTGGATGTTGACCCCGGACAAGTAACCCTTGAAGTCACCGGCTGTCTAACCCAAACCAACTACCCCGTCCTGCTGCACATCATGCGCCGCGGGCGCCGGCTCTCCCCGGACCAGGTCATCACGGTCGACCTCCACAGCGCGTCCCATCTGGATCCTGAAGTGATGATGTACCTGCGCCACATCGCCGGCCTC
Organism: Arthrobacter sp. ISL-72; assembly: GCF_018613755.1. GTDB lineage: Bacteria > Actinomycetota > Actinomycetes > Actinomycetales > Micrococcaceae > Arthrobacter. The sequence goes on along the minus strand of NZ_JAGGPP010000033.1, from coordinate 9,234 downwards.
AATCGGGAGGACGGCCTGGGCGCCGAAGTCCCGGGGAGCGACCCCGAGGCGTTCCGCCTCAAGCTCGCCGAACCGGCGGAGCTGCCCATTTGCCTGGAGCACGCCGGATTGGCCGGAGGGGAAGAAGCCACCCTGGACGGTCAGATCCATGCCCTCCTCGACGGCGGCGCCCGCGCGGATCTTAGCGGCGGCGTGGTGCCCGGCGGGGAGCAGCGCACCATCAACGGCCTGGAGCTGTCCGAATACCTCGAAGGGAACCTGGATCCCGCCGCGACGGTCCGGGCCCTGTCCGACGATGCCCTCGGCAGGCTGGCCGATGCGCTGTACCGGCACTTGGACACCCGCAGCCCGTCGTTCGGTGCCCATACCTGGTACGACCTGGCGGCGGAAGAGCTGCATCAGCGGCACCTGACGGAGCCCGAGGGCCCCTCGCAGGAGCAAATCGCGGCGAGCTGAAGCCCGGGTCGCGGCAAGCTGAAGCGCCGCGCGGTTCTGCCGGCCCAAATCGCGGCGAGCTGAACCACGTGATTCGGCGGGGACAAATTGCCTTCGTGCGCCTTAGCCCTGCCGGACGGCTATGGTTGGACTGACTTCTGCGCAGTCCGCACTTTCCCGCTCCATCGGTCTCAGCCCGGCGCCGGATCCCATCGGGCGGCTGCCTGAACCGATGAGGATCCAGGGGGACAGCCGGGCCATGACAACGCGGCAACTGATTATCAGGCTGATTGTCCTGGCCACGGCCATCCTTGGCCTGAACTACATCGTTTGGCGCTGGATGGTGTCGATCAACTGGGAAGCCTGGTGGATCGCGGTTCCCCTTGCCCTCGCCGAAACCTACTCCTTGCTGGATTCCCTGTTGTTCGGCGTCACCATGTGGCGGTACCGGCAACGGGACACTCCACCTGTTCCGCCTCCGGGGCTGACCGTGGACGTGTTCATCACCACCTACAACGAGCCGCTGGACCTCGTGATGGGAACCGCGCGGGCCGCCAAGGACATCACGTATCCGCACCGGACCTGGATCCTCGACGACGGTAACCGCCCGGAACTGCGAGCCATCGCTGAAGCGGAAGGCATCGGCTGGATCACCCGTTCCGAGGACTGGGCGGACCGTCCCCGCCACGCCAAAGCGGGAAACCTCAACAACGCCCTGCTGGCCACCGACGGCGAATTCATGCTGATCCTGGATGCCGACCAGGTTCCGGACCCCAGGATCCTCGATCACACGCTGGGCTATTTCAACGACCGACGAATGGCTCTGGTCCAGACCCCGCAGGTATTTGTGAATGTCCCGCCCCATGATCCGCTGGGAAGCCAGGCGCCGTTGTTTTACGGGCCCATCCAGCAGGGCAAGGACGGCTGGAACGCCGCCTTCTTCTGCGGCTCCAACGCGATCCTCCGCCGGGAAGCCCTGATGCAGCTCGGCGTCATGCGCTACGTCTCGGAAACCGAGCTGGCCCTGAACAAGGCGCTCCGGACTGCGGACAAGGTTGTTGCCAGGGCGCGGCGCCAGCTCGGACCGGGGCAGGAACGCCTCGCACGGGCACTCTCCACGGTGGCGGAGGATCTGCGGCAGGTCCGGCACGAGCTCAGTGAAGGGCAGGCCATTGCGGATGTCACGTACCGGTTTCAGGAGCGCGTGGACGCGGTGGCCCGGAACCTGGTGGCGGAAGACGTCGCGGCGCTGCACGCGGAGCTGAACTCCATTGAGGGACTGTCCCGGACGATCGACGTGGACGGTTCCCTCGCCGTCGTCGACGACGTTGCCCTGGACCGGCTCTCACAGCGCGACTGGTCCCCGCTGGGGGCCGTGGAAACCGTCCGCGTGCTGATCGATTCCGTCAATGCCGAGAAGGCCGGGGAAGCGCAGGCGGTGATGCCGCTCGCCATCATCTCCGTCACCGAGGACATGGCCACCTGCATGCGGCTGCATTCGCTTGGCTGGGAATCCGCATATCACCACGAAAAGCTCGCCGACGGGCTGGCTCCCGAGGACCTCGATTCGATGCTGACGCAGCGGCTCCGGTGGGCGCAGGGCACCATGCAGGTGATGTTCCGGGAAAATCCATTGCTGCAAAAAGGCTTGAGCCTGGCCCAGCGGCTGGTGTACCTGGCAACGATGTGGAGCTATCTCACCGGGTTCGCCGCCGTGGTCTACCTGGCCGCCCCGGTCATTTACCTCGTCCTGGGAATCCTTCCGGTGCAGTCGCTGAACAACGATTTCTTCGTCCGGCTCATCCCGTTCCTGGTGGTCAACCAGATCCTGTTCCTGGTGGTGGGGCGAGGAGTCAAGACCTGGCGCGGCCAGCAATATTCGCTGGCCCTTTTCCCCACTTGGATCAAGTCGGTCACATCGGCGTTCGGGAACGTGTTCCTCGGCCGGGACCTGGACTTCCGCGTCACGCCGAAGACGCTGCAGGCCCGCAACCGGCTGCCCTGGCACCTTGTCCGGCCGCAGCTGGTCGCCATGGCCGTCCTGGTCCTGGCCGCCCTCGTGGGCGTTATCCGCCTCCTGCTGGGTCAGGGCGATGTGCTGGGCAGCTCCGTCAACTTCGTCTGGATTGCCTTTGACCTGCTGATCCTCAGCGTAGTCGTCGAAGCCGTCCGCTACCCAGGCTTCGACGCGTGGCTCGCCGCCGCCAACGCCGGCACCAAGAACAGCAGCACGCGCCGCAAGACAAAAGACAGCAACAGAAAGAAGGCGGTAAGACCGTGATCGAATTCAACAACGAGACTCTGGCGAACGGTGTGGGGGTGATCCGTCCCGTGGGCCGGCTCAACATGGTTTCCGCGCCCCGCCTGGGCGCCAACATCGATGCGCTCATTAGCGACGGCACCGTCCGCCTGGTGGTGGATCTGGCCGGCACCAGCTTCATTGACTCCTCCGGACTGGGCGCCCTGATCACCGGGCTGAAGAAAACGCGGCAGGCGGGCGGAGACCTTCGCCTTGCCAACCCCACGGCCCAGATCACAGCCGTCCTGGAAATGACCAAGCTCAACAAGGTGCTGCAGCCCGTCTCCTCGGTGGACGGGGCCTATTCATGAGCAGCCGGTTCAGCGTGCGGGCGGCGGCGGTTCCCGAGAGCCTGGAACTGATCCACGAACTGCTGGAGGACGTCTGGAAGGCGGAACCCGGCATCGAATTCCTGGACCGCATCCGGTTTGAGACGGCGCTTATTGAGGTGGCGTCCAACATCATCGAACACTCGCGGCCGGCCGGGACCGACCCGGTGCGGTTCGTGCTGGCCGTCGAATGCGAACCGAAGCGGCTGTTTGCCGAATTCACGGACAACGCCAGGCCTGCCGGCATCGACCTGAGCGGGGCGGAACTGCCTGACGGCATGTCCGCGAGCGGGCGCGGGCTCGCCCTTGCAAAAGTGGCACTGGACCAGTTTTCCTATGCCAAGGAGGACGCAGGAAACCGCTGGACGTTGCTCTGCCGGCGCAACTCGGCGGCCGCAGCGCAGCAGTAAGCCGCATATTCTGCCTCACCCTCGGCTGCTGCGACAGTCAATGACGTTCCGTTGAGTCCCTGTAACAGCGGATTTCCGCCAGTTTCAGAATTAGCTTACAAAAGTTTGACTAAAAGGTTCTCCTAAGTAAGGCTTGCCTTGCTCCGTTAGTGCGCCCCGATCGCCTACCTAAAAGGAAAACCTGTGACGCTGTTGCCTCGTGTGGATGATGAAATCCTTGATCTGCCCGCCCCGACTTCCGGGCATGATTTCGGCTCCCGGGTGGAGCTCGCCCTCGCCGCCACCAACCACCTTTTCAACTCCCGCAATGCGCCGCGCTATGTAGCGCAGGTGCTTCAGGGCGTCAATGCCGTCGCCACCAAGCTGGAGCGGACCGCCAAGCCCTTCACCGGCGTCGGGCCCGAGGAACTCAAGTTACGCGTCGGCGCTGTTGACCTCGACCGCCCGCTGCCGGACACCGCTGCGGCGCTGGCCGAACTCGAGGAGGTCTACCTGCAGGACGCCGTCTACTTCCACGATGCGAAGTACGCCGCCCATCTGAACTGCCCAGTCGTCATCCCGGCGCTGGTGGGGGAGAGCATCCTCTCCGCGGTGAACTCATCCATGGACACCTGGGACCAGAGCGCCGGCGCCACCATGATCGAGCGGAGGCTGATTGGCTGGACCGCGGAGCGGCTCTCCCTTGGCGACGCTGCCGATGGCGTCTTCACCTCCGGCGGCAGCCAGTCCAACCTCCAGGCGCTGCTGATCGCCCGCAACCACGCTGTAGCAGGCCTGCGGAAGCTCCCCGGCAATGAAGCCGCCCGGCTGCCCGGCCTGCTGGACAAGCTGCGCATTTTCGCATCCGAGGACGGCCACTTCAGCATCCGCAAGTCGGCGTCCATGCTCGGGTTGGGGTACGACGCCGTCGTGCCCGTTGCGTACGGGCCCGACCACCGCATGGACCCGGCCGCGCTGGCCGCCGCACTCGCGCAGACCGCCGACGCCGGACTGGTGCCGATGGCGGTTGTCGGCACCGCCGGCACCACTGACTTCGGAGCGGTGGACCCGCTCGCCGAGCTGGCCGCCCTCGCCGAGGCGTACGGTGCGTGGTTCCACGTGGACGCCGCGTACGGCGGCGGGCTTATGGTGTCCAACCGCTACGCGCACCGCCTGAACGGAATCCGGCTGGCCGACTCGGTCACCGTTGACTACCACAAGACCTTCTTCCAGCCTGTCAGCTCCAGCGCCCTGCTGGTACGGGACCGGGCCATGCTGCGCCACGTGACTTATTACGCGGACTACCTCAACCCCGAAAGCGCCGCTCTGGCGGACATTCCCAACCAGGTGGACAAGAGCATCCAGACCACGCGCCGCTTTGACGCCCTGAAGCTCTGGCTCACACTCCGGATCATGGGGGCGGACGCGGTGGGTGCCCTCCTGGACGAGGCGATCGACCTGGCCGCCCGAACCGGGCAGGCCATTCACTCGGACCCTGACTTCGAGCTCGCCTCCGAGCCGCAGCTGAGCACGCTGGTCTTCCGCTACCGTCCCGTGCTGGCCGGCGGAACCCGCCTGGACGAGGATGCGGCCGACGCCCTCAACCCGGCAATCCGGGCCGCCGTTTTTGCCTCGGGCGAAGCCGTGGTGGCCGGCACGAAGGTTGCCGGCCGCCACTACCTGAAATTCACTCTGCTGAACGCCGAAGCCACCCCGGAGGACATCAACACGATCATCAGCCTGCTCCGCCGCACGGGCGAAGCACTGCTCGCAGGACAGGAGGCTGCCGCATGAGCGCCGCCCATCCGAACACGACGGACGCCCGCACCGGAAACTCCGGCACCTCCGACTCAGGCTGGATTTACGACTTCGCCGGAATCGGCGTCGGGCCCTTCAACCTGGGGCTTGCCGCGCTCACCGAGCCGGTGGACGGACTGGATGCGGTGTTCCTGGAACGCCGCGACTCGTTCGACTGGCATCCGGGGATGATGCTGGAGCCCGCGCACCTGCAGGTTCCGTTCATGGCGGACCTCGTGACCCTGGCGGACCCTACATCGCCGTATTCCTTCCTGAACTTCCTCAAGCAGACGGGCCGGCTCTACCGCTTCTACATTCGGGAAAACTTCTACCCGCTGCGCACTGAGTACAACCAGTACTGCCAGTGGGTGGCCGGGCAGCTCAATTCGGTACGGTTCGGGACGGACGTCCGGGAGATCACGTACGACGACGGCGTGTACACGCTGTCCGTGCACGGTCCGGCGGGGCCGGAGGTGCTGCGCGCCCGGCGGCTGGTGCTGGGCACCGGAACGTCGCCCTATGTTCCGGCGGCCTGCGACGGGGTTGTGAACGCCGGCGGACTGGTCCTCCACAACGCCGACTACCTGTGGCGGCGCAGTGAACTGCAGAAACAGCGGAGCATCACCATCGTGGGCAGCGGCCAGAGCGCGGCGGAAATCTACTACGAGCTGCTGCAGGAGATCGACGTGCACGGGTACCAGCTGAACTGGGTCACCCGTTCGGGCAGGTTCTTCCCGCTGGAGTACACCAAGCTCACCCTTGAAATGACATCGCCGGAGTATGTGGACTATTTCCACGGCCTGCGGGAGGACCAGCGCGACAGCCTTATCAAGAGCCAGAAGAACCTGTACAAGGGCATCAACTCCGAACTCATCGACGCCATTTACGACCTCCTGTACGCCAAGAGCCTCTCCGGGATCGTCGATACCCGGCTGCTGACGCACTCGGCAGTCACCGGAGCCACCTGGGACCCGGCCTCGGGTTCGCACACCCTGCAGCTGCGGCATGAGGAGCAGGGCGCCGACTACTCGCTCGACACCGAAGCCGTGGTGCTCGCCACAGGCTACGGCTACCGCGAGCCTGAGTTCCTGGCCGGAGTGCAGGGCCGTATCGCCCGGGACAGCCGCGGCAGGTTTGCTGTCGAACGCAACTACAGCACCGGCGTCGAGCCCGGCGAAATCTTCGTCCAGAACGCCGAGCTGCACACGCACGGCTTCGTCACTCCGGACCTCGGCATGGCGGCCTACCGCAACTCGTGCATCCTGCGCGAGATCTGCGGCCGCGAGGTCTACCCCGTGGAACAAAGCATCGCGTTCCAGGATTTCGGAGTGCAGGATTTCGGGGCACCGGCGCCATCCGAAATACCGGCGCAGAGGCTGGTGCACGCGTGAGTTTCACCTTCCGCTGCTACGACCCCGAGGCCGACGCCGAACTCCTCCACAGCTGGGTCACCCAGCCGTACGCCTCCTTCTGGGGGATGCAGTCCGCCACCGTTGGAGACGTTGTGGAGGAATACTCGAAGATCCAGGCCAGCGGGCATCACCATGCGCTGTTGGGGCTCGACGACGGCGTTCCCGCCTTCCTGATGGAGGAGTACCTTCCGTTGCTGTCGCCGCTGGCGGGCGTCTACGCCACGCAGCCCGGAGACATTGGAATGCACCTCCTGGTCGGTCCGCCGGCCGGGCCGCCCCGCACCGGCTATACCGCCGCGGCAATGGAAGCGGTCCTCGAGCGGCTCTTCGCCAAGGACAACGTGGAGCGGGTGGTGGTTGAGCCCGACGCCCGGAACCACAAGATCCATGTCCTCAACGCGCGCCTGGGCTTTGAGCCTGCCGGCGTGGTGACCCTTCCGGACAAGCAGGCCCTCCTCAGCTTCTGCACGCGGGAGGCCTTCCATTCCGCCCGCGCAGCCCTTCATTCATCCCCGATCCACCAGGGAGCATCACTGTGACCACCGCTGAACTTGAATCCGTCCTCACCGCAGGCAACGCTGCAACCCACCTCACCCCGGAACGCTGGGCCGCTGCCAACCGGCACCTGGTCCGCAAGGCGCTGGCCGAGTTCTCCCATGAGCGGATCCTCACCCCGGAACGCATCAGTGGCGGGGCGGACGCCGGTGCCCGCGCCGGAGGCGAAGCAAACGAGTACTGCGTGCGGACCGATGACGCCTCGGTTGAATACCGGTTCTCTGCCCGGATCCTGCAGCTGGACCACTGGTCCGTCGATGCAGCTTCCATTACTTGCAGCCGCGAGGGGCAGGACGCTCCGCTGGATGCGCTCCGGTTCATCACCGAATTCCACGAGGCTCTGGGCATCCGGCTGGAGATGCTCCCGGTCTACCTCGAGGAGATCAGCAGCACGCTCTCCAGCCACGCGTACAAGCAGTGGAGGGGCCAGCCGTCATCAGCTGAACTGGCCGCCGGAGTGACCCGCGGAGCAGACGTCGCCACGGACTTCCAGACGATTGAACGCAGCATGACCGAGGGGCACCCGTGTTTTGTGGCCAATAATGGCCGGCTGGGCTTCGGGATCGACGACTACCGTGCCTTTGCCCCGGAAGCGGGCGCCCCGGTGCAGCTGGAATGGATCGCGGTGCACCGGAGCAAGGCCGTGTTCACGTCGAGCGAGGGCCTGGACTACGCCGCCCATCTGGCAGCCGAACTCGGAGCAGGCACCCTGGCGTTCTTCGACACCGAGCTCAATGCCTTGGACCTGGACCCGGCGCAGTATTTCCTGATGCCCGTGCACCCCTGGCAATGGGAGAACAAGCTGACGGTCACGTTTGCGGCCGAAATCGCCCGGCGACACATCGTCCACCTCGGGATCGGGGCTGACAGCTACCAGGCCCAGCAATCCATCCGGACGTTCTTCAACACGGCTGCGCCGGAAAAAAGCTACGTAAAGACTGCCATGTCCGTCCTGAACATGGGCTTCATGCGCGGGCTGTCGCCGCAATACATGAAGGCCACACCTGCAATCAATGACTGGCTCCAGGAGCTCATCGACGGCGACGAGGCACTGCAGGGCCGTGGTCTGACGATGATCCGCGAAGTGGCAGCCATCGGATACCACAACGACTACTACGAGGCGGCTTCGGCGAAGGGTTCCCCGTACAGGAAGATGCTGTCCGCGCTGTGGCGGGAGAGCCCGCTGCCGCTGCTCAGGGACGGCCAGCAGCTGGCCACCATGGCTTCGCTCCTGCATGTGGATGCGGCGGGCAGACCCATGGTGTCAGCGCTGATCGAACAGTCCGGCCTCGAGCCGGGGGCGTGGCTGCGGCAATACTTCGAGGCGTACCTCGTCCCGCTGGTGCACTGCCTGTACCGCTACGAGCTCGCCTTTATGCCGCACGGCGAGAACGTGATCCTGGTCCTCGAAAACGGAGTGCCGGTCCGCGCCGTCATGAAGGACATCGCCGAGGAAATCGTGGTGATGGGGGACAGGCTTGACCTGCCCGAGGCAGTATCGCGGATCAAGGTCGAGATCCCGGACGGCGAGAAGGTCCTGGCCATCTTCACCGACGTGTTCGACTGCATCTTCCGGTTCCTCAGCGCCCTCCTCGAGGAAGACGGCGTGCTCACCGGCCAGGAATTCTGGCGCATCGCGGCGGCGGCCGTACATGACTACCAGGCAGAGCAGCCGGAACTCGCGGACCAGTTTGCCCGCCACAACCTGTTCGCCGCGGACTTCGAGTTCTCCTGCCTCAACAGGCTGCAGCTGCGCAACAACCAGCAGATGCTGGACCTGTCGGACCCGTCCGGCGGGCTGCAGATGGCCGGCCGGCTGGACAACCCGCTGGCGAAGTTCGCCTAGGAGCCTGCTGAATTAGTGGGTTTCGTGGTCTCTGGGCAGTCGGTCTTTTCTTGCGGCAGCGGTGTGGTTCCTGATTGAACGGATCTACTGGGCGCCGCTCCGCAGTTGGCTGGGGCGTCCATGAAGGCTTTGCGGTTCCTAGTGTGAGGCCCTGGTGGCGCCGCCGGGTGGG
>NZ_JAGGPP010000032.1 GCF_018613755.1 Arthrobacter sp. ISL-72 | reverse complement strand
AACTGCGGAGCGGCGCCCAGTAGATCCGTTCAATCAGGAACCACACCGCTGCCGCAAGAAAAGACCGACTGCCCAGAGACCACGAAACCCACTAATTCAGCAGGCTCCTAGGCGAGGACCTGCCGCTTCGAGGAAATGACCCCGGTGTCGAAGCCGGCAAGGTGCAGTCCGCCGTGGAAGCGTGCATGCTCGATCTTGACGCACCGGTCCATCACGACGTCGAGCCCGGCAGCTCCCGCCTCCTTGGCGACGTCCTCGTGCCACGAACCCAGCTGCAGCCACAGCGTCTTCGCGCCGGCTGCGATGGCTTCGTTCAGGACGCCGGGCAGGTCATCGTGTTTGCGGAACACGTCCACGATGTCCGGGCTCTCGGGCAGATCGGCCAGCGAGGCGTAGGTCGGCTGGCCGAGGATCTCCTTGACCACCGGGTTCACGAAGTACACCTTGTAGCGCGTGGAGGACTGCAGGTACGTCGCGACAAAGTAGCTGGCCCGCGAGGGCTTGTCCGAGGCGCCCACAATGGCGATGGACTTCGCCTGCCGGAGCAGGCTTAGGCGCTCCGGTGCGGAGGGGCCGGTCCAGGTTCTTTCCACTGCGCTCATGCCCGTGCTCCGATCGTGCAGGTGTCGGCGGTTTCTTCCCCGAAGGCGTCCTCTGCCGTGGCGCCCTGCGCTTCGGTGAGGGCCTGGTCGAGGTCCCACAGGATGTCGTCGATGTCTTCCAGACCCACGGAGATGCGGACCAGGTCCTCCGGAACTCCGGCGGATTCCAGCTGGGCCGGGCTGAGCTGCTGGTGGGTGGTGGATCCGGGGTGGATGACCAAGGTGCGCGAGTCGCCTACGTTGGCCAGGTGCGAGGCCAGCTGGAGTGACTCGATGAACTTCTGTCCGGCCGCGCGGCCGCCCTTCACGCCGAAGGAGAATACCGATCCGGGACCCAGCGGCAGGTACTTCCGTGCCCGCTCAAAGTGGGGGTGGGAGGGAAGCCCGGAGAAGTTCACGTAGGCCACACGCTCGTCGGCCTCCAGCCACTCAGCCACTGCCTGGGCGTTCTTCAGGTGTTCGTCCAGGCGCTGGGGAAGGGTCTCAACGCCCTGCAGCAGCTGGAACGCGGACTGCGGTGAGAGGGCGGGGCCGATGTCGCGCAGCTGTTCACAGCGGAGCTTGGTCAGGAAGCCGTACTCGCCGAAGTTGCCCCACCACGACACGTTGCCGTACGAGGCCACCGGCTCGGTCATGGTCGGGAACTTGCCGTTGCCCCAGTTGAACCGGCCGCTTTCAACGATCACGCCGCCCAGGGTGGTGCCGTGGCCGCCGAGGAACTTGGTGGCGGAGTGGATCACGATGTCCGCGCCGTGCTCGATCGGACGCACGAGGTACGGCGTGCTCAAGGTGGCGTCGACGACAAGGGGGATGCCGGCGTCGTGCGCCACCTTCGCCAGGGCCGCAAGGTCCTGGACCTCCGACGACGGATTGGCCACCACCTCGACGAAGATCGCCTTGGTGTTGTCCCGGACCGCTGCCGCGTAATCGGCGGGGTCGGTGCCCGGAACGAACGTGGTGTCCACACCGAAGCGGCGCAGGGTGACGTCCAGCTGGGTGACCGTTCCGCCGTACAGCTGGGAGGCTGCCACGATGTGGTCCCCCATCTGGGTGAGGGCGGCGAAGGTGATGAACTCCGCGGCCATGCCCGACGACGTCGCCACAGCGCCGATGCCGCCTTCCAGCGATGCGATGCGCTCTTCGAAGGCCGCGACCGTAGGGTTGCCGATGCGCGAGTAGATGTTGCCGTACTTCTGCAGAGCGAAGAGGTTGGCCGCGTCCTGGGTGTCCTTGAACACGAAGGACGTGGTCTGGTAGATGGGCACGGCGCGGGCGCCGTGCTCGGCGTCGGGGGTGCCGCCGGCGTGCAGGGCGCGGGTGCGGAAACCGAAAGTGCGGTCGGCCATTAGACAGCCGCCAGTTCGGTGGCCGAAACGGCGGCGACGGGAACTCCGGACAAATCCAGTTCCGTACCGTTCTTACGTGCCAGGTCCGCCTCGAGTTCGCGGACGATCGGCAGGACGTCCTGGCCGAAGGCGGCGACTTCCTCCTGGAAGTGCAGGTAGCCGGTCAGGAACAGGTTCACGCCGATTTTCTTGTACTCCACGATCCGTTCCGCGATCTGCTCCGGGGTGCCGATCAGCTGGGTCTTGAAGCCGTCGTTGTACTGGACCAGGTCTTCGAAGCTCGAATCGGCCCACATGCCCTTGCCGTCCTTGGTGGACGCGCCGGCTTCCTGGACTGCGTCGCGGAAACCCTGCACAGCAGGCTTGTGCGCCTTCTCCACGATTTCGCGGAGGGTGTCGCGGGCTTCCTTCTCGGACTCGCGGGCTATGACGAAGCCGTTGAGGCCAAACCGGGGTGCGGCCAGCGCGCCCTCCGTGCCGCGCCGGGTCTCGCGCCCGCTTTCCCGTGCTGAAGCGACCACGCCTGCGATGTTCTCCTTGAATCCCTCCAGGTCCTTGCCGTTGGAGAAGTACCAGTCGGCCACACGGCCCGCCGTGGCCTGGGCCGCAGTGGAGTTGCCGCCGAAGAAGATCTCCGGGTGCGCGCGGCCGGGGACATCCACCGGGGCGGGGTTCAGGGTGAAGTCGGTGATGTTGTAGTACTTGCCGGACTGGCTGTATTCCTGCTCGGTCCAGAGGCCGCGGAGGACCTTGATGAACTCCTCGGTGCGGACGTAGCGTTCGTCGTGCTCCAGCCATTCGAGGCCAAAGTTGGTGAACTCGTTCTTGAGCCAGCCGGAGACGATGTTCACGGCTGCGCGGCCGTTGGAGATGTGGTCCGCGGTGATGATGTATTTGGCCAGCACGCCGGGGTGCCACATGCCGGGGTGGACGGCCGATATGACCTTGAGCCGCTCCGTCGCCGCCAGCAGCGCGAGGCTGAAGGATGTCGCCTCGTGCTGCTTGTCGGCGCCGTAGGAAGCCGCGTAGCGGGTCTGGGTCAGGGCGTATTCGAAGCCGGAGTTTTCGGCGATCCGTGCAAGCTTCTTGTTGTAGTCGAAGTCCCAGCCGGTGCGCTGTTCGATCGTGGAGACCACCAGGCCGCCGGAAACGTTCGGTACCCAGTAGGCAAACTTGAGCGGCTCGGAAAGACGGGCAACGCTGCTGATGTCGTTCATGATTTTCCTTTACTTCTGTCCGATGAGGGGGACGCCGGCGCTGCGGTGTAACTGCGCACGGCGTCCCGGATTCCGGCGATTGCGGGTTCGTTCTGGAGCGACGTTGTGTCGCCGAGGGCGGTTCCCTCGAAAAGCTGGGTGAGCAGCCGGCGCATGATCTTGCCGCTGCGGGTCTTGGGCACGTCAGGAACCACGACGACGTCGCGCGGTTTGGCGATCGGCCCGATTTCCTTCGCGACGTGGTTGCGGAGGGCTTCGCTGGTTGGCCTTGTCGAAACCGAACCGCTCTTCAAAACTACGAAGGCGACGATCGCATGGCCGGTCTTGGGGTCGGTCACCGGGCAGACGCCGGCCTCCACCACTGCCGGGTGGGAGACGAGTGCCGACTCGATTTCGATCGTGGAGAGCAGGTGGCCCGAAACGTTGAGGGTGTCGTCCACGCGGCCGAGGATCCAGATGTCGCCGTCGTCGTCGTACTTTGCGCCGTCACCGGCGAGGAACCAGCCCTGCTCGGCGTACTTGCGCCAGTACGAATCGAAGTACCGCTTCGGGTTGCCCCACACGGTGCGCGCGATGGCAGGGCCGGGGATGTCAACCACAATGAAACCCTGGACGCCCGGCGGAACCATGTTGCCGGCGTCGTCCACGATCCGGGTGCTCACGCCCGGGAGCGGACGTGCCGCGCAACCTGGCTTGAACGCGGTGTCCGTCGGGGCGGGGGAGAGGATGGTGGCGCCGGTTTCGGACTGCCACCACGTGTCCACCACCGGGGCGGTGCCGGCTCCGACATTCTCGCGCAGCCAGCGCCACGCCTCCGGGTTGACCGCTTCACCCACGGTGCCGAGCAGGCGGATGGAGGAGAGATCGTACGTGTCCGGGACGCCGTCCGGGAACCAGCCCATAAGCGAGCGGACCAGCGTGGGTGCGGTGTAGTACTGCGTGACGCCGTAGCGTTCGATGATCTCGAAGTGCCGGCCCGGGTGCGGAGTGTTCGGTGTGCCTTCGTAGATCACCTGGGTGACGCCGTTGGACAGCGGGCCGTAGATTTCGTAGGTGTGGGCCGTGACCCAGGCGAGGTCCGCGGTGCACCAGTGCACGTCCTGGTCGCGCAGTGCCGGGTCCGGGTTGCTGAACAGGTGCTCGAAGCTCCAGGATGCCTGGGTCAGGTAGCCGCCCGAGGTATGGACCAGGCCCTTGGGCTTACCGGTGGTCCCGGAGGTGTACATGATGAACAGGGGAGTTTCGGCGTCGAACGCTTCCGCTTCATGCACATCGGAGGCCTGCCCGACGGCGTCGTGCCACCACACGTCGCGGCCTTCGGCCATGGGGACGTCCGACAGCCGGTCCGCGGGGGTAGTACGGTTGACCACCAGGACATGCTCGATGTGGTTCTCGCCTGCAACGGCTGCGTCGGCGTTGTCCTTCACCGGCACGGCCACTCCGCGGCGGAACTGGCCGTCGGTGGTGACCAGGAGCTTGGCCCGGGTGTCCTCCACCCGGAACTTCAGCGCTTCGGCGGAGAACCCGCCGAACACCAGGGAGTGGATGGCGCCGATGCGGGCCACTGCGAGGGTGATGATCACCGTTTCGGGGATGACCGGGAGGTAGATGACCACGCGGTCGCCTTTGGTGATGCCCAGTGCGAGCAACGCGTTGGCGGCCTTGGAAACTTCGCGCTGGAGTTCGGCGTAGGTGACGGCGCGGCGGTCGCCGGGCTCACCCTCGAAGTGGAGGGCCACTTTATCGCCGCGACCGGCCGCAACATGGCGGTCCACACAGTTATGGGCCACGTTGAGCTTGCCGCCCTCGAACCAGGTGATGTCCGGCCCGATGCCGGCGTCGGCATCGGCCGGCACGCGCCGGTGGGCTGTGTGCCAGGGCTTGCCGCTGATGTTGCCACGGTGGTCGCCGTCGGCCGGCGCTGCCCAATCGAGGCGGAGCGCCTGTTCTTCCCAAAAGGCAACGGTGTCTTGGGCGGAAGGGGAAGTGGTACTGCGGTGACGCGCCGGTCCGTCAATGGGGACGCCGTGCACTGCGCCGTCCGTGGGCTCGGTCAGGGACCATCCCGAAGAGCCGCGAGAGGAGCCGGGCGCGTCACGCAGCCCTGCTTCGTTCGCCGTCGCGTCCGAAGTGGTATGTGGGGTTGCCTCGGACGGAATCCGGGCAAGGGTGGGCAGGGCGGAAGAATTATCAGGGGTCATTGCTGCACTCCATCGGTCCTGGCAGTAGCACCCTGAGTTCCAAAAATTCCATGGGAAAAGACGGAACAGCTCCGTGGGAATGGTCGTCCCACATCACCGGGGTTGCTGCGGCTTCATCGATCCAGGTCTCTCGGCCGCTCGGGATGGTCACTACCTACTAGACCCGAGATGCAGGATTCCACAAAATCGCCACCCTCCGCGCTGTAATATTCGTTCATCGGCGGGATGTTGCCGGGGAATCATTCACTTATTCGACGATCGGCGCCAATGACCGCAGGAGTAAGCTGGATACATGGCCCATGTTAACGATCCGGCAGTCATTGAGCGACTCATGCGAACCAAAGGGACGTGGGCTGTCGTGGGCCTCACGAGGAATGAGTGGCGGTCCGCTTATGACGTTTCCCTCTATGTCCGCGACCGGATGGGCATGGAGATCATCCCGGTCAATCTGCCGGGCGACGACGTCCACGGGGAGAAGGGGTACCGATCGCTGGCGGACATCCCGGCTGAGAAGCACCCGATCGACGTCGTGGACTGCTTCGTGAACTCCCATAAAGTGGGTGCCGTCATAGACCAGGCCATCGCAGTGGGCGCAAAGGCCGTGTGGCTGCAGCTCGGCGTCTTCGACGACGCTGCTGTGGAGCGCGCCAAGGCCGCCGGGCTGGATGTGGTGGTCGACTCGTGCCCGGCCCGGGAAGGCTGGCGGGTGGGCATTTAGGGCCCGGCCAAGCGGTCCTTGCCCGACTCGGAAAGGACTGCCCAGCATCGGTGATGACGCCCGAACCGCCGGGTAGCTTTTTGGATAGGCTCGTGCCATGGACGTTGCCACTCTCCGCGAAATCTGCCTGAGCTTTCCCGGTACCTTTGAGGACTTTCCGTTCGGCCCGGAAACGTCCGTCTTCAAGGTGCGGGCGGCCGTGGCGGGCGGTGCTCGGCAGGAAGCCAAGATGTTCGCTGCGTCCTCCATGGACCCGGCGGACTGGTCCGTGAGCCTCAAGTGCGAGCCTGCGCTGGCCGAACAGCTGCGGGCCGTCCATCCTGAAATCACCGGCGCCTGGCACATGAACAAGACGCACTGGAACGGGGTCCGGCTGGACGGCTCGCTTCCGGACGAGATGATCCGGGACATGGTGGAAGACTCCTACGACCTGGTGGTGGCCTCGCTGAGCAGGAAGCAGCGGGAACAGCTGGGATGGGCCGGGCTCACCAAAGGTGGTGGAGCATGAGGCGTAATCATGGCGCCCGCGCCGGAGCCAGCAGCGAGCTGAACTACCCGGGGATCGGCTCCACCGAGAACCGGGAGCCGCCGGAGGGCTTCAAGTGCACCGTCAGCCAGGCCTACCTTGGCGACGGCCTGCCGCTTTACCGGCGGGTTGCGCAGGGGATCCTGACCTGGCAGCTGCAGAAGCGCTCCGGGCTTCGGACCCGCACCGACTCGGACACCGTGGTTCCGGGCGCGCGCGTGGTGAGCGGATTCGGCGTCGGGCCCTTCCGGATCAACGCGCCCTGCGAGGTGGTCTGGGTTCACCAGCCGGTGCCGGGCGGCGGACCGCAAAGTGCCGGTTTCGGTTACGGAACCCTCCCCGGCCATCCGGTGCTGGGCGAGGAAGCCTTCGAGGTGGAAGTGGACGGCCAGGGCCGGGTGGTGCTCAAAATCACGGCTTTCAGCAGGCCGTCCAACTGGTTCTACGCACTTGGCAGCGCCGTGGCGGGACGCGCCCAACGGCATGTCACTTCCCGATACATTGGGAGTGCACACGAACTGGCCGCAGGTGAAAGCTGATCAGGAGCAGGTGGATGCTGGAACAGAAAACCCTTGACCAATTGTGGAACTTCGACGATCCCGTCGAATCGGAAGCCCGTTTCCGGGCGGCTGCCGAAGATGAAAACTACGACGCCGACGAACGGGCGGAGTTCGCCACCCAGCTGGGAAGGGCCATCGGACTGCAGGAACGCTACGAGGAAGCCGATGCGCTGCTGGACGCGATCGACGCCGACGAACCCACCGTGGCCGTCCGCGTGCTCCTGGAACGCGGCCGGCTGCTGAACTCCAGCGGCCACGCCGCAATGGCGGTTCCGTTGTTTGAGCAGGCGGCCGAACTGGCGGACCACCTCGGCGAGGATTTTCTCGCTGTCGATGCGCTGCACATGCTGGCCATCGCAGACTCCGCGCACGCAGAAGCCTGGACCCGAAGCGCCCTTGAATACGCCTCCACGGCCCACGATCCGCGGACCAAGGGCTGGATGGTCTCGCTGCACAGCAACCTGGGCTGGACGCTGCACCAGGCCGGGCGGTTGACCGAAGCACTCGTGGAGTTCCAGTTGGCCGAGCAGTGGGCGGAACGCGTCGGAACACCCCGGCAGCAGCAATGGGCCCGGGCGGCGATCGAGGAGTGCGAGCAGTCACTCGCCGCCGGGATAAGAGCAGAAACACAACGAAAGGCATAACCCGCCGTGATCTTCATCGTCGTCAAATTCAAGGTCAAGCCGGACTGGTCGGACAGGTGGCTGGGCCTGGTGCAGGACTTTACTGAGGCCACGCGGCAGGAGCCGGGCAACCTGTGGTTCGACTGGTCCCGCAGTGTGGAGGACCCCAACGAGTTCGTCCTGGTGGAAGCCTTCAAGGACGATGCCGCCGGCGATCATGTCAACAGCACCCATTTCCGGAAGGCCATGGCGGACATGCCGCAGGCCCTCGCCGAGACGCCCCGCATCATCAGCCGCCAGCTCGAGGGCGACAGCTGGGACCGCATGGGCGAACTGACCATCGGCTAGCCTGCGATGTGGATCGGGTGGATTGAATTCGACATCCTGCTGGGCGACGTTCACAGCCTCAAGGAAAAGCGCTCCGTGGTCCGGCCCCTGCTCGCGGAGCTGAAACGCCGCTTTGACGTTTCCGTCGCCGAGGTCGGTGACCACGAGCAGTACCGGCGGACGCAACTGGGCGCGGGCCTGGTGGCGGCGGACCGGGCGCACCTCGTGGAAGTGCTCACCGCCGTCGAACGCTTCGTGGCCTACCGTCCCGAACTGGAGCTGCTGAGCGCCCGGCAGCGGGAGATCCACAGCGACGACTGACGGCCGGCATGACTGACGACCGGTTAAGCGCGAACGGACACTTGAGGCCTCCGGGGAGGGGGCCGCAAGTGTCCGTTCGCGCTTGGAACCGGAAACGCTTAGTCGAAGTACTTCGGCAGGGTTCCTTCGTGGGCTTCGCGGAGGGCGTCGAGGGACAGGGCGTCCACGCCGTTGATCTCCAGCTTGCCGCTCGCTGCGTCCACCACGCCGATGCGGGCGTGGGCGAAGCCGCGGGCGGTGCACATGTCCGTGAAGCGGACTTCCTCGGAGCGGGGAACGCCAACGATCGCGCGGCCCTGCGTCTCGGAGAACAGCGCCGTGAACAGGTCCACGCCGTCGCGGTCCATGATGTCCTGCAGGGCGATCCGGGCACCCACGCCGTAGCGCAGCGAGGACTCCACGAGGGCTGCCGCGAGGCCGCCTTCGGAGAGGTCATGCGCGGAGTCCACCATGCCGTCGCGGGATGCGTTGATCAGGATTTCACCCAGCGCGCGTTCGGCGGCGAGGTCAACCTTGGGCGGCAGGCCGCCCAGGTGTCCGCGCATGTTGGACCATTCCGAGCCGTCCAGTTCGGCTGCCGTGGTGCCCAGCAGGTAGATGGCCTGACCGTCTTCCTTCCAGCCCGACGGCGTGCGGCGGGCGACGTCGTCGAGCTTGCCCAGCACTGCCACCACCGGGGAGGGGTGGATGGGTGTGGTGCCCGTCTGGTTGTACAGCGAGACGTTGCCGCCGGTGACCGGGATACCGAGCTCCATGCAGGCGTCCGACAGGCCGCGGATCGCCTCGGCGAGCTGCCACATGACGTCCGGGTCCTCGGGGGAGCCAAAGTTCAGGCAGTCGCTGACGGCCATCGGCACGGCGCCGGAGGTGGCGACGTTGCGGTACGCCTCGGCCAGGGCAAGCTGTGCACCGTGGTACGGGTCCAGGAAGGTGTAGCGGCCGTTGGCGTCGGTGGCCAGGGCCACGCCCAGGCCGGTTTCCTCGTCGACGCGGACCACACCTGCATCGTCCGGGAACGCCAGGGAGGTGTTGCCGCCGACGTAGCGGTCGTACTGGTCGGTGATCCAGGACTTGTCGCACATGTTCGGCGACGCGACCAGCTCGGTCACGGCAGCGGCCAGTTCGGCCGGGGCCGAGGGGCGGCTGGCGTCCTGCACCGATCCGGTGAAGGAGTCGGCCTGCAAGGCGTCCTGCCACTCCGGGCGGGCGTACGGGCGGTCGTAGACCGGGCCGTCGTGGGCCACGGTGCGCGGGTCGACGTCGACGATCACCTCGCCTTCCCAGGTGATGATCAGGCGGCCGGTGTCAGTCACCTCGCCCAGCCAGGAGTACTCCACAGCCCACTTGTCCATGACCGCTTCGAACGCGGCGATGTTCCCGGGGGTGACCACGGCCATCATGCGTTCCTGCGACTCGGACATCAGGATTTCACCCGGGGTCAGGGTGGGGTCGCGCAGCAGGACGGAGGTCAGCTCGACCTCCATGCCGCCGTCGCCGTTGGAAGCGAGCTCGGACGTGGCGCAGGAGATGCCTGCGGCGCCGAGGTCCTGGATGCCTTCAACGAGGGAACCCTTGAACAGCTCGAGGCAGCATTCGATCAGGACCTTCTCGGCGAAGGGATCGCCGACCTGGACGGCTGGGCGCTTGGACGGCTTCGTGTCGTCGAAGGACTCCGAGGCCAGTACCGAGGCGCCGCCGATGCCGTCACCGCCGGTGCGGGCACCGAACAGGACCACCTTGTTGCCCTTGCCGGAGGCGTTGGCGAGGCGGATGTCCTCGTGCCGCATGACGCCGACGGCCAGCGCGTTGACCAGCGGGTTGCCCTGGTAAACGGAGTCGAAGACCATTTCGCCGCCGATGTTCGGCAGGCCCAGGGAGTTGCCGTAGCCGCCGATGCCGGCAACGGCACCGTGCATCACGCGGGCGGTGTCCGGGTGGTCGATCGCGCCGAAGCGCAGCGGATCCATCACGGCCACGGGACGGGCGCCCATGGAGATAATGTCGCGGACAATGCCGCCGATGCCGGTTGCGGCGCCCTGGTAAGGCTCAACGAACGACGGCGAGTTGTGCGACTCGATCTTGAACGTCACGGCCCAGCCGTGACCCAGGTTGGTGACACCGGCGTTTTCGCCGATGCCCACCAGCATGTCCTTCTTCATCTCCTCGGTCACCTTGTCGCCGAACTGGCGCAGGTGGTTCTTCGAGGACTTGTAGGAGCAGTGCTCGCTCCACATCACGGAGTACATGGCGAGCTCGGCGCCGGTGGGGCGCCGGCCCAGGACCTTGACGACCTCTTCGAACTCGTTCTGCTTCAGGCCCAGTTCGGCCCAGGGAAGCTCGGTGTCCGGAGTCTTGGCCGCGTTCTCGACAGTGTCGATGTTGAACTTCCGGCCGACGGTTTCAGCTGAGGTACTCACTTTGCGCCTCCCACAATCTTGTTCAAAACGGAGGTAAAGAAACCGAGGCCATCGGTGTCTGAGCCGCCGATGCCATCCAGGGACTCGGGGCCGAAGCCCGGTTCCACTGCATGCTCGGGGTGCGGCATGAGGCCCACGACGTTGCCGGCGGCGTTGGAGATGCCGGCGATGTCGCGGCGGGAGCCGTTCGGGTTGAAGCCGACGTAGCGGAACACCACGCGGCCTTCCGCTTCGAGGGCGTCCAGGGTCTTCTCGTCGGCGATGTACTGGCCGTCCTGGTTCTTCAGCGGCACGGTGATTTCCTGGCCTGCCTGGTAATCCAGGGTCCAGGCGGTGCTGTTGTTTTCCACGCGCAGCACCTGGTCACGGCACATGAACTTCAGGTGGTCGTTCTTGATCATTGATCCGGGCAGCAGGTGCGACTCGGTGAGGATCTGGAAGCCGTTGCAGATGCCGAGGACCGGCAGGGGATTCGAGGAAGCGGCGCCTGTTGCTGCCTTAATGATCTCGGACATCAGCGGCGCGAAGCGTGCGATGGCACCGGCACGGAGGTAGTCCCCGTAGGAGAAACCGCCCGGGATCACGACGGCGTCGACGTCGCCAAGCGTGGTGTCCGCGTGCCAGAGGGCCACGGGTGTGGCGCCGGCGAGCTGGACGGCGCGGGCGGCGTCACGGTCGTCGAGGGTGCCGGGGAAGGTCACCACGCCGATGCGTGCGCCGGCGAGACCGCGAGTACCGGGAGCGTCTGCGGCGACAGCCTCGCCAATCAGGGGAAGTTCAGTCATCTCAGGCCTCGACGACCTCGACGTTGACGACGTCTTCGATCACGGGGTTAGACAGGAGGGTTTCGGCTGCTTCGCGGGCCTGGGCCAGGATTGCGTCCGTCACCTCGCCGTCAACGGTCAGTTCAAATCGCTTGCCCTGGCGGACAGAGCTGAAGCCGGTGAAGCCCAGGCGGGGAAGTGCACCCACGATGGCCTTCCCCTGCGGGTCCAGAATCTCGGGCTTGGGCATGACGTCGACGACGATCCGGGGCATCCGGTAACTCCTGTGCGTGAGCGTTGGGTAAGGGCGCAGCGGAGTGGTGCCGTCTCACGCTGGTCTGCTGCTGCATTTAGAGCCACTGCGGACTACAAACGTAAGACAGCGACATAAGAACAGCGGGAACGAGCGCTCCGCGAGCTTGCTTGCTTATTCTACCGGGCTGAGAGCGTCAACCCACATTCGCGGGTTGACTGTGAATTGGAGCATAGGCCGGGCGGGCAGAGCACGACGGCGGCTCTGGCCGCATTGAGGCCGGCTCAGTAGGATTGCGGCATGACACAGAAACCCAGATCCGTACTTCTCCCGGTAATGGCCGCTGCAGTATTTGCGGGGCTGGGCCGAATGGTGATCCAGAAGATCAAGGCCGATCGGGCGCTCCGGGACACCAACGTCGCGGGCCCCATCGATGACAAGACGCGGGCCTGGATCAGCGAAGTGGTCCGAACTCCGCGGCAGTAGGAACCCACGGCACTAGCGGTCCCCGGCTACGGTCAGGGCTGACGCTAAGCTCAGGTCTGGCCGGTGGATCCCGCCGTGCCGCCGAAGAGCGGAGCCAAGGCGCGCCACCGGGCAATTTCGCAGCCGTCGGTAAGGCTGAAACGGCTATGGACGGGACGGCCGTGGAATGTCCCGGTGACCACCGCCACCTGCGGGCCGCCGTACTGTTGCGTGCACATCATGTCCGCCCGCCGCGGCGTGAAGAAAACCTCCTCGCCGAAACGTTCGACGGCTGCACGCGCCGCGGCGGGGTCCGGCAGCGTGGACCCCGCCAGGACGTCAGCCTGCGGCGTTTCCGCGTCGCGCACCACGAGGCGGAACTCATGTTCCGGGGCACCTGGCGCCTCGGTCAGCCTGACGGTCAAATCCACCTTGGCAGTCATTCGCTGTTCCGGTCCTCGTCCATGAGGGGCGCCAGTGCGTCGAGCAGCCGCATCCTCAGCTCCTGCGCCTCCGAGGAGAACGCGCGCTGATGTTCGACGTATTCCGCTTTGCCGGCAGCGGTTTCGATCGGGATGGGCGGGTAGCCCCACTCCTCGAGGTCGTACGGGGACGCCTGCATGTCCATGGCGCGGACCCGCCAGGACAGCTCGAAGCAATCCATGACAAGTTCGCTGGGCAGGGCGGGGGACAGTTTGTACGCCCACTTGTAGAGGTCCATGTTGGCGTGCAGGCAGCCGGGCTGTTCCATGGACCTCTGGTTGTCCCGGCTGGGAGTGAGTTCGTTCAGCGGGGTGGCGTCCGGGGTGTAGAAGCGGAAGGCGTCAAAGTGCGAGCACCGGATCCTGTTGTCCTCCACCACCCGGTCAGTCCCGCCCGGGCCCAGGCGCAGCTGCAGGTATTCGTGACGCAGCTCGAACCTGTCCTGGTGGTACACCATCGCCCACTCGTGCAGCCCGAAGCAGCCGAACTGGGCAGGCCGCTTCGCCGTGCCGCGCAGGATGATCCCGGCAAACTGCAGCGCCTCCCTGCGCTCAGCCAGGAACGCCGTGCGGTCAACGGTGACTGCGGGCGTCCCGGCCGGCAGCCCGGCGGCGGCGAGGTCGCCGTCGTCGAGCATTCCGTAGTACTTCCAGCCTGCGCGCGCGGCGGCCTCGGGCCCGGCCAGGACGACGCCGGCACCGGGGTGCCAGCGCAGGAGCTGGCCCGGTTTCTGGGTGTAGTACGTGAAGAGGAAGTCCTCCACCGGGTGTTTCTTACCGGCGGAGCGGCGGTCAAGGTAGGGGTCGGCGTAGCGCCTCACCCGGGCCTGGTGGGCTGCTTCGCGGTCTTTCCAGGCGTCCGCCGGGAGCACCTGTTGCTGGCCGGGTTTCAGAATCTGCATTCGGTTAGGTCGCTCCGCCCGCGGATCCCAGAATGTCCTTGGCGCCGTTCCAGAGGCCGATCTCGCAGCCATCCCTGCGGGCAAACGAGGTATCCACCGGCACGTCGTCCACGATCCCGGTGACAGTGGCCTCCTGCGGGCCGCCGTACTGCTGGGTGCAGGCCTGGTCGGTGCTGCGCGGCTCCGGGCTCAGCACTGCGGGGTTGTCCTTGAGTGCGGCGCAGGCCGCAGCGGCTGAGGGATGGCTGCTTTCAGCGGTCGGAACACCGTCCTTGCATACCAGAGTGTAGTTCTGGGCGGCTTCCGACTCCGAAGGCTTGACCACGATGGCGAGTTCCGCATTCCCCTTGCCCGGGCCGGACCGGGGAGGCAGTGAGGAAGGGGGAGGAGAGGGCGCCGGGACGGTAGTTTCGGTGTCCGGCGACGGCGTGGCACTGGGTTCGGCACTTGTTGTGGCGCCGCCCGTTGTGGCGGTGGACGGCGAAGGGGCGGGGGTGCCGCCGTCCGGCGAACAGGCGGCGAGGCCGGCAACGGAAACCAGAACGAGTGCGTGAATCCATGCCTTACGCATTACCGGTCCTCCTCATTTTGGTCCATTCTATCGCCGGAGCTGCATGCTGGACCCTGCCATTCGGCCCGGCCCGGCCTCGGGACAGGGCCTCGGGACCGGGCCTCGCAGCGGCACCGGTGCCTTGGCAGCCAGAGCGGGGACCTCGGGTGCCCGGAAAGAAAGTGCACTGATTAAATCTGTCCGGAACATCTCGATTCCGCAGCCACACTCCGGTATGTTTCTCCCATCACTGGTTGTGTGGCCTCCCGCCCATGTTGTGCCGATGTGGACGGACACTCCAGTCCGTGGGACCGGTTATGCCGACGGTCCGACAACCTAGGAGGCCGTTCGCCATGACTTATCCGCCTGTTGGCTCCCGCACCCAAAGCAGAAACCGGGCCTCACGCCTGTCCGCCGCCGTCGCCTTGGGTGTCTCCCTGTTGTTCGGCCAGGCGCTGGCCTCCCCGGCCTGGGCCGCGGCTGACCCGCCCGCTCCCGGCGCGCAGGCGCATCCGTCCGGGCAGGAAAGCGGTCCGCCGGACGGCGGACCCGCGCTGGACGCTGGCCGTTACATCGTGATGCTGAAAGGAAGTCCAGTGGCTGCCTACACGGGTGGCGTTGAAGGCATCCCGGCCACGTCCGTGCCGAACGGCGGGAAGCTCGACGCCGGCAGCGCCGAGGCCCAGCGCTACGCGGCACATCTCGAGTCACAGCAGAACAGGCTGGCTGCCGCGGAGGGCGTGGCCATCAACGACAGTTACACGCTGGCGGTGAACGGCTTCAGCGCCGAGCTGTCCGCGGAGCAGGCAGACGCTTTGAGCAAGGACGGCAGCGTCCTTGCTGTGGTTAAGGACACCCTGAACAAGGTGGACTACTCCAGCACCGAGTTCCTGGGACTGCCGGGCCCTACGGGGGTCTGGGCCGAACACTTCGGCGGCGAGGCCAACGCCGGCAAGGGAACTGTGGTGGGTGTGCTGGATACGGGCTACACCCCGGTTAATCCATTTTTTGCCGGCGAACAGGTCAAGCCGCTCGCAGGAGCCCCGCAGGTGGGCGCCCCCTATCTGTCCGCAACCAACCAGATCACCATGCTGAAGGCGGACGGGAGTTCGTTCGCCGGCGTCTGCGAGGCAGGTGACCAGTTCACCGGAACCGAGTGCAACAGCAAGGTAGTCGGCGCCCGGTACTACGACGAAGCCTTCAAAGCCACCGTTCCCCCGGCGATGCGTTCCCCGAAGGAATTGTTCTCGCCGGTTGATGTCAACAACCACGGTTCGCATACCGCCAGCACGGCAGCAGGCAACGGTAACGTCAGCCAGGCTGTTGGCGGACGGGATTTCGCCACGGGTTCCGGAGTGGCCCCCGCCGCGAAACTCGCCATCTACAAGGTCTGCTGGGAGGGCGCCAGCCCGGCAACCACCGGCTGCTTCGCCTCCAGCAGCGTGGAGGCCATTGAGGACGCCATCAGGGACGGCGTCGATGTCTTGAGCTTTTCGATCTCCGGCACGAACAACTCCACCGTTGACCCGGTGTCCATAGCCTTCCTCAATGCCGCAGCGGCCGGTGTGTTTGTGGCCGCCTCGGCCGGGAACTCGGGTCCGGCAGTAAGCACCGTTAACCATGCGGCCCCGTGGATGACCAGCGTGGCTGCGTCCACCCACAGCAGTGCCCTCCGCGGCACAGTGGAGCTGTCCAGCGGCGAAAAGTTCGCGGGTGCCAGCATCATGGCGACTGAAGTTGCCAACGCGCCTATCGCGCTCGCCGTGGCAGTGAAAACGGCCGCCGCCACCGACGCCAACGCAGCCCTGTGTGCTCCGGGCACCCTGGACCCGGCGAAGACCGCCGGAAAGATCATTGTCTGTGACCGCGGAGTGGTGGACCGGACTGCCAAGAGCGCAGCAGTGGCGCAGGCGGGCGGCGTCGGAATGGTCCTGGTCAACCTGACGCCCAACTCGCTGGACGTGGACCTGCACAGCGTCCCCACCGTGCACGTCGCCGACGCCGCCATCAAGGACGCGGTTGCAGCAGACCCGGCCATGACGGCGAGTTTGGTGGCGACCGACACCTCGGGCCAGGACCCGCCGCCAGTACCGCAGATCGCAGGATTCTCTTCGCGCGGACCCACCCTGGCAGCCAACGGCGATCTCCTGAAACCGGACATTGCGGCTCCCGGCGTCGGTGTCCTGGCAGCTTTCTCGCCCATCGGCTCCAATGGCCAGAACTTCGGCTTCCTGTCCGGAACGTCCATGGCCGCGCCGCACATTGCGGGCTTCGGGGCGCTGCTGCTGGCCAAGAATCCGCAGTGGTCCCCGGCTACGGTGAAATCGGCGCTGATGACCACGGCCTACGACTTAGTGGATGCTGAAGGAAACCCGGTGCAGGACGTCTTTGCCCAAGGGGCCGGACAGGTCGACCCTGCACGAATCACAACGCCCGGGCTGGTGTACGACGCCGGCCCCGCCGACTGGCTTGGTTTCCTCCAGGGGCTGGGCTACCAGATGGGTGCCGCCCCGATTGCCGCAAAGGACGTCAACTTGCCGTCCATCGCCATCGGCGGCCTCACCGGCACACAAACCGTGACCCGGACCGTGACAGCGCTGACGGCCGGAAGCTACACCGCCGAGATCGACGTTCCCGGCATCACGGCGGAGGTGACGCCCGATGTCATGACCCTTGCCGAAGGCCAGAAGGCCACCTTTACCGTGCAGTTCACCAATGCAGGTGCCACCCTGGACGCTTTTGCCACCGGGTCGCTGACGTGGACTTCGGAAAAGCTCACAGTCCGCTCGCCGGTGGCCATCCGCTCAGTCACGGCGATTGCACCCGCCGTCGTCAATGCCTCTTCAGCGGGCCCCAGCGGCAGCGTCGTCATTCCGGTGACTTCCGGCAGCCCCGAGCCGATTGAGGTGACGGTGAAGGGGCTCGCCAAGGCAAATTCGACGGCGATCAGCCTCGTACCCGGGCCCTACACCGGGGTCAAGGACGCAGCGAACGACGTTCAGGTGGTGAATGTGCCGGCAGGGACCTCGCTTGCCAGGTTCGCGGTGATTTCCTCCAACCCTGCGGCGGACTTCGACCTCTACGTGGTGTCTCCGGCCGGTGTGCTGTATCCGGGTGCGACGCCGGCGGCCAACGAAGCGGTCTCCATTACGGATCCCGTGGCAGGCGACTGGAAAGTGACCACCAACCTGTTCGCCAGCCCGGGCAACGCGGCGACAGCAGCTTCAGTGGAAGCGATGATCCTTGCCGGTGACGCGGGGAACCTGACCGTGAGTCCAAACCCGCTGACCATTGAAAACGGTGCCACCGGTGAGCTCACCGCCAGCTGGACCGGGCTTGAAGCAGGCAACTGGGTTGGCCTGATCAGGTACGGCACGGGACCGTCAACGCAGCTGAATGTCGCAGTGACGGCACCATAAAAGCGCGCCGCTAGGACGCTGGAATGTCGTTCCCGTGGACGGCGTCGCGTTCGACGGCCGCCTTGGTGGCAGCAATCAGCTCCATCATGGCCTGGTGGAGCGTGCCGACCTGGCCGCGGGTCAGGCCCAACCGTTCCATCATGGTTCCGGGGACCGCCGTCGCCCGTTGCCGGAGGGCTGCACCGGTGGGTGTGAGCCCGACGGCGAGCGCCCGCTCGTTGCCGACCGCCCGGGCGCGCGTGATGTAGCCCGCGGACTCGAGGCGGCGCAACAGCGGCGAGATTGTGGCGGGTTCCTGGGCCAGCGCATCGCTGATATCCCGGACCGAGCGCGGGCTGGATTCCCACAGGCACAGCATCACAAGGTACTGCGGGTGGGTCAGCCCCAGGGTATCCAGCACGGGCTTATACGCGCCGACGACGCTCCGGGACGCCACCGTCAGGGCGAAACACAGCTGATGCTCCAGCAGGAGGTCTTCGTCAACCACCTCGATGGCGGCAGCCGGGCGCTGATTCATCAGTCTTCTCCTTGATCGTTAGTGCACTAATGATTAGCGTACACTGGTTTCAACGTCACCGCTCTGAAAGGGAAACTGCAATGGCCAGCAAGGAAAACGCCGTCCAGAAGTTCATGCGAGCTACCGGCAGGCTCCGCGCCATCTTCGGACCGGCCAACAGCAGCGCCCTGGGCCACGCGATGACGGACGAGAACAAAGCCCTCCTTGCCCGGCGCGAAGCGGAGACGCAGCAGTGGGAGACTGTGCGCCGGCCGGACGGCAGCACTTACGTGGTGCCTAGGAACCCTGACGACAAGTCCCTTCGCTAGCGGGCCTGTCAACCGGCGTTTGCAGGGGTAGCGGGCCACACGTCCAAGTAGGTAGGCTGGTATACCTACTTCTCTGCGCCCGATTACCCCGAGGTCAAGATGTCCAAGAAGCAGACGGCACCCGGAAGCAGTCCCGCCAGGCGGCCTGCTCGCGCCGCACTCATTGAAGCAGCCTCGCGCCGCTTCTACGCAGACGGTCTGGCCGGAACGGGAATCGACGCCATTACCGCCGAGGCGGGCGTGGCCAAGAAGAGCCTCTACAACAATTTCGCCTCGAAAGCCGAGCTGGTGACGGCGTACCTGAACGCCCGCCATGAGGAGTGGATGGGGCTGTACCAGGCACGGCTGGATCAGGCGGCCAGCCCGCGGGAGCGGGTCCTCGCCGTCTTCGATGCTTATGCAGATCACGCCGATATGGCCTACGAGCGGGGCTTCCGGGGCTGCGGCCTGCTGAACGCCGCAGCCGAACTTCCCGCCGGAGATCCAGGGAGGTCAGTGGTACGCCGCCACAAGGAGCAGGTCGAGGCGTTGTTGTCGGAGCACGTTGCCGCGCTCCTCCCGGATTCACCGGAGCGGGCCGGTTCCGTGGCCCGGCACCTGGCGTTCCTCCTTGAAGGATCCATGACACGGGCGGGCCTTGAGGGCAACGACCGCTGCATTCAGGAAGCCCGAGTGATCGCGGCCGCCCTGGTAGCCGACCTGTGAAGACTGCAGGTTTTCACGGGAGTTCGTGGGGTGCGTTGTTTGTGCTGGCCGCCTCGGTGCTGTGGGGCAGCACGGGCACCGCGGCCACCTTCGCACCGGAAGTAAGTCCTCTCGCCATTGCGGCGGTGGCAATGGGCCTTGGCGGCCTGCTCCAGGCGGCCATCGCGGCACGGCAAATCACCGCGTTCTCCGTATCCCTGCGCGCGCAGTGGCCCACGGTGGCATTGGGGGCCATGGCCGTCGCGGCGTACCCGCTGGCTTTCTACTCTTCCATGCACCTCGCCGGGGTAGCGGTGGGGACAGTTGTCTCCATCGGTTCAGCTCCACTCATCTCCGCTGTCATTGAGCGGATTGCCGACAAGCGAAGATTCACCCGCCGGTGGGCTGCCGGCGCTGTGCTCGGGCTGTCCGGTTCCTTGCTTCTGTGCTGGGCAGAGGCCGCAAATGGCGGCCCGGCATCAGCATCTGATTCGGGATGGTCCACCCCCGCCGGCATCGGGTTGGGGTTTGTCGCCGGTCTGACGTATGCGCTGTACTCCTGGGCCGCGCACCGCCTGATCAACACGGGCCTACCGTCAAGAGCAACAATGGGAGCCGTCTTCGGCGCAGGCGGGTGTCTCCTGATGCCCGTGTTGGTCTTCACCGGAGCCCCACTGCTTACATCCTGGCAAAACCTGGCCGTGGGAGCGTACATGGCACTTATTCCGATGTTTGCCGGCTATGTTCTGTTCGGCTGGGGCTTGGCCCGGGTCCGCGCCAGCACGGCCACCACCATATCGCTCGCTGAGACGGTGGTGGCAGCCATTTTGGCAGTCGTTGTCGTCGGTGAACGCCTGCCCGCCCTGGCTTGGGTCGGTGCCCTGCTGGTCGCAGGCAGCCTGTTCGTCCTGACGCTGCCTGCCGGCGGACAACGTCGACACAGGTCCGACGACGAGCTGCAGGACGGCCAGCCTTCCCCCGCCGTTGCGACGCGGGCTTAGCCCGGCGGCCCGGGGCCTTTTTGAGTTCCCGGGCGTAAAATATGGGCACAGGGACCAACCAACCGGCCAATGCATCACTGCTTGACCCGACCAAGGGAAGGGGGTGGGAATTATGGCACGTGCACTACAGCGCTTCCTGACCCAGACAGACAGGCTGCGGTTCTTCTTCGGACCGGCCACGCGGGGTGACCCTGCTGCTCCCGTTGTTCACAAGCACGATGATTTTGAGACGGCTTCCGAAGAGGATCTGTCCCACTTCGAGGTAGAGACAGATTCCGAGGGACACCACTACGCGGTCCGTAAGGAAGACATCCAGTAGCCAGCTTCAACAAGTGGCCAGTTCGACAAGTGGCCAGTTCGACATAAAACGAACGGCACAGCGGTCCCACCGCTGTGCCGTTCGTTTTTGCCCTTTCCGGTCCCGGCGCTAGTCGCGCCGGCTTGCCGGCGAACCTAGCGGCCGGTGCCGCCGTAGACCGTAGCCTCGCTGTCGCTGTCCAGATCGAACGCCTTGTGGATTGCGCGGACGGCGTCGTCAAGCAGGTCCGCGTGCGTCACCACCGAGATACGGATTTCCGACGTCGAGATCATGTTGATGTTGATCCCGGCATCAGACAGGGCCTTGAAGAAAGTGGCGGAAACGCCGGGGTGGGAGCGCATTCCGGCCCCGATCAGCGAAAGCTTGCCGATCTGTTCGTTGTACTCGATGCTTTCGAAGCCGATTTCCGGCTCCGCGGCACGGAGGGCAGCCAGTGCGTCTGCACCTTCCACGATGGGGAGCGTGAACGAAATGTCTGTCCGGCCCGTGCCATGCGTCGAGACGTTCTGGACGATCATGTCGATGTTGGAGTGAGCGTCGGCAATGACCTGGAAGATCGCGGCGGCCTTGCCCGGAATGTCAGGGACGCCCACCACGGTGACCTTGGCTTCGGAACGGTCGTGTGCAACGCCGGAGATGATTGGCTGCTCCAAGGCAACTCCCTCTTGAGTCTTGATCTTGTCGTCGGCTCCGGGCATGACCCAGGTGCCTTCGTTCTGGCTGAATGAAGAACGAACGTGCAACGGCACACCGAAGCGCCGCGCGTATTCCACGCAGCGCAGGTGCAGGATCTTCGCGCCGGAAGCGGCCAGTTCCAGCATTTCTTCGCTGGAGATGCGGTCGATCTTCTGGGCTGAGGGCACCACGCGGGGATCCGCGGTGTAGATTCCGTCCACGTCCGTGTAGATCTCGCAGACGTCGGCCTCCAAAGCTGCGGCCAGCGCCACCGCCGTGGTGTCGGAGCCGCCGCGGCCCAGGGTGGTGATCTCATTGGTGGTGCGGCTCATCCCCTGGAAGCCCGCCACGATGGCGATGTGTCCCTTGTCCAGGGCGGTGCGGATACGGTGCGGGTCGACGTCGATGATGCGCGCCTTGCCGTGAATGCCGTCGGTGATCATGCCCGCCTGTGAGCCCGTGAAGGACTGGGCCGACTCGCCGAGCTTGTTGATGGCCATGGCGACCAGGGCCATGGAAATGCGTTCACCGGCGGAAAGGAGCATGTCCATTTCACGTGCGGGGGCTGAATCGGTAACCTGCGCGGCGAGGTCCAGCAGTTCATCGGTGGTGTCACCCATGGCGGAGACCACCACAACCACCTCGTTGCCAGCGCGCTGCGCGTCGACGACCCGCTTGGCGACGCGCTTGATGCCGTCCGCGTCCGAAACTGAGGAGCCGCCGAACTTCTGCACAATCAGCTGCTTGGTGCGGGCAGTAGCGACGGGCAGCACGTGCGGCTGATTCTCGGTCTTCACTTCGGTAGTGGGCATACTCATGCGCGCACCCTCACTGCATCAAATCGGGGTTCCGGGGCCAAGCGACCAAAACGGCGCGACGGCGTAACTGATGTGCCCAGTTTATCGCCGGGAACCGCGCGGCGCTGAATTGTGACCGCATGCTGGCCGCCCCGCAGTTCCCGCTGCTGGTCATCAGGATGCAGCTGTTGCGGTCGGCGATCTCCTCGCGTACGCAGGAGTACCTTAATCGCGCGGCGCTCATCCATGGCCTTGTGGCCAGGTCTGCTGAAACTGGTTTGGCAGAGCCTCCCACCCCTTTACGGATACGTCGTAACGTGTCCATATGGATAACCGAGCCGAGGTACGACAGTTCCTCTCGTCGCGCCGTGCCCGCATCACACCAGAGCAGGCAGGCCTTGAACTGTATGGCGGCCGGCGCCGGGTGCCGGGATTGCGGCGGGAGGAAGTGGCCCGCCTGGCCGGAGTAAGCGTGGACTACTACACCCGCCTCGAACGTGGAAACCTGACCGGTTGCTCGGACAGTGTCCTGGATGCCATTGCGCGTGCACTGGAGCTCGACCGCGCCGAGCACGACCACCTCTACGACCTCGCACGCGCGGCCCACACATCAGGCCGGAAGCGTGCGGCGGCTCCCGTTCCGTCCGGGGTGCGCCCGGAATTGCAGTACCTCCTGGACACCATCACCGGAGCGCCCGCCTTTATCGGAAACAACAGGATGGACATCGTCGCCGCCAACGCCCTGGGCTACGCCTTGTACTCGGACATGTACCGCGGTGCGGCGCGTCCGGCGAACCATTCAAGGTTCATCTTCCTCGACCCGCGGTCGCACGACTTTTACACCGACTGGGACCGGGCAGCCAACGTCAACGTCGCCATCCTGCGCCGGGAAGCAGGCCGTAGCCCGCACGACAAGGGCATCGCCGAACTGGTGGGCGAACTCTCCATGCGCAGTGATCAATTCCGCACCCGCTGGGCAGCCCACAACGTCCGCCGCCATTACGCCGGAACAAAGTTCTTCCAGCACCCCGTGGTGGGACTCCTCGAACTCAACTATCAGGTCCTGGGGCTGGAAGAGGACCCCGGGCACACCCTGACGGTTTATCCCGCCACGCCCGGCAGCCCCTCCGACGAGGCTCTCAAGCTCCTCGCCTCCTGGGCCGCCACCGAGAACATCGTCGACTCCGCGCAGGCCCACGCCCGCAGCTAGCCTGCTTGGATAGCGCCTAATGAGGAGCGCCTGTCAGCCGTCCGCCGTGAGTGTCCACCCTGTCCGGTTCAGGCGGTAGCGCCATGAGGCCAGCCCCTTGCCATGGGTGTCCTGGTCCGCTGTGAAGTAGCGGTCCTGGGCGAAGCCGAGGCCTTCGAGGAGGCGCCGCGACGCCGTGTTGGGTTCGTAGACGCCTGCATAGATGGTGTGGGTGCCGCGTTCGGTGAAGAGCCAGCGGACCAGTGCACCGGCGGCTTCGCTGCCGTACCCCTTGCCGTGGTGGTCCGGGTGGAGCATGTACCCGAGGCTCGCAGAGCGGGACGGGATGCTGCCAGGCAACGGCGGTTCGGCCGTGTTCCAGGTGCGCCCGTCACCGATCACAGCACCCGTCGAGCGGAGCACCACGGCCCAGCCGAAGTGGAACCACTCGGCCGTTGAGCGTTCGGCGCGGGTCAGAAGATCGGCGAGGAGCCGGTCGGTTTGTCCCGCAGTCAGGGGCTGGTGCGACAGGTAGCGGACGGCATCGGGATGACTCCGGAAGCGTCTTAGGGCGTCGGCATCGGAGTTCGCCAGGAGACGCAGTTCCAGCCGTTCCGTGACGATGGAGGGGAAGAGTTCCATGGAAGCCAACTGGGCCCGGGTCAGCTCAACGCGTTGCGGCGGCCCTCGAAGGCGCGCCCCAGAGTGACCTCATCCGCGTATTCCAGGTCGCCGCCCACCGGCAGGCCCGAGGCAAGCCGCGTGACGGTGATGCCGATGGATTTCAGCATCCTGGCAAGGTATGTGGCCGTGGCCTCACCCTCAAGATTGGGGTCCGTGGCAATGATGATTTCCTGGATGGCGCCGTCGTTGAGCCGGGTGAGGAGTTCCCTGATCCGCAACTGCTCCGGCCCGACGCCGGCGATGGGATTAATGGCACCCCCCAGAACGTGGTATCGGCCCCGGAACGAGCGGGTGCGCTCGACGGCCAGCACGTCCTTGGACTCCTCCACGACACAGATGACAGAAGGATCCCGCCGCGGGTCGCGGCAGATGTTGCACATTTCCTGCTCGGTGACGTTGCCGCACACGGTGCAGAATTTCACCCGTTCCTTGACAGTAGTGATGGCATCCACCAGCCGCTTCATGTCCTGCGGGTCCGCCTCGAGGATGTGGAATGCCAGCCGCTGGGCGGATTTGGGCCCGACGCCGGGAAGGCGGCCAAGTTCGTCGATCAGCTCTTGAACTGCACCTTCGTACACAATGTCCTCGTTCGTTTCATTTGTTCTTGTGAATCGTCAATTGCTGCGAGCGCCGGCGCGGTCTTCCCATTCCCTGCCGCGCACCACCGCGCCGTGCCGTGCCACAGCACTGCGCCGGCCTTGCTGGATGCGCTCGCAGATCCCGCGGCGGCTAGAACCGGGGCGCCAGCGGGCTGCCGTCCAGCGACCGCTCTTCGACCAGCTTCCCGCCCAGAATACGCTCGACGGCGGCGCGTCCAAACACGCCCGATTCCTCAATCGTTTCGTCATCCGCGCTCGGAATGTCCTGGACGTAGCTCTTGCAGACCTCGGCCTGTCGTGCAGGTGCTTTGGCCCGGCCTGCTTCGGCCTCGGGGCTGTTGGACAGCCGCTGGTACAGGCTTTGCTTCACGGGAGCGCCGGGCGTGCCCGCCTGTGCCGGGGCGGGCTGCGCCGGCGTCTGGGACAAGTAGGACGCCGGTGCAGGCGCCGACGCGATGCTTCGAACATCAGGGCTGGCCATGGCCGGGGACGGGTCAGTAGCAGTGGCGGGACCGTACTGCCCGGACGGTGCCCACCCTGCAGCCGAGGAACCGCCGCCGGATAGCGCCCCCACGGGTTGACGGATCTCGACGGGACGCGGCGCTTCGCCGGCCCGGATGGATTGGGCGTCTACGGGAACGTCTGCAGGCCGGGGGAGCTGGGCAGCGGCCGGCTCGTAGCGGGGCGTCGGAGGCTCCGAAACACCAGGCAGGCCTGCGCGGTCCGGCTCGTCGACGGACCTGCCAACGTTGGATTCCGCGCCAACGGTCCAGATACCCGGCGCCTCCTCCTGGGCGCGGGACCACGGATCGTCGCTGGACGCCGGGCCTGCCGCTTGGGAAGAGTCGGCGGGAGCAAGGCCGGAAGAGCCTTGGGTCGGCTGGCTGGGACGTGACTGCAGCGGCGCCGAGGGCATCCAGTCCATAGGCGGCTCTTCGTCCATCGGGGGAGCGTCTTCGTCCAGGGGCGGGCCCCAGTCGTCGTCCGGGTAACCGTAGGACCCGGAGGAATCTTCCTGCGGCGGCGCTGCCGGAACAGCGGGCGCAGCCGGAACAGCGGGCGCGGCCGGATCGGTGGACGCTGCCGGAACACCGGGCGCAGCCGGATCAGCTGGGCCGGCCGGACCGGCGGGCCCTGCCGGAAGAACGGGCTCCGCCCGGACGGAGGGGTTGGCAGTGCCTGCGGCAGGCACGGGCGTTGAATCCGCGGCCGGCGGGCCGGCGGGGCTGTCGGCTGGCCGTGCCACTGCGGGCTCGGCGGCCGGTTCGGCGACCGGTTCGGCGGAGGCAGGGGCAAGACCCCAAGCAACGTCGGCGGACCTCGCCGGAGATTCCCGGCTAGCGGGCGCTTTTGGGTTTGGTTCAGAGCTCGCTGGGCTGTTGGCGCCGCCGGACACTGCGTTGATCTGGCAGTCGATTCCCACCGTCTTGTGGATCGCCTGCCGAAGGTTTTCGGAGTGGTCGGCCCGGCCAAAGGCGCCGGCGAGTCCGGATGTGGTGAAGGCCAGTGTGAGCAGCTGGCCGTCGAACTGCTTCACCTGGGCGTTGGGTTCCACGAGGGCCCAGGTGCTGCGCTTGATCTTGGTCAGCGTCTGCAGGATGTCGGGCCAGGCGCGGCGAAGGACCTCGACGTCGCCGCCGACGCCGGCTGCAGGGAGCTGGGTGTCAGCCACCGACGCGCGAGCTTCGGGCGTCGGAGTAGCGGCTGGTGCCGGTGCCGGCACCTGCTGAGCGGCTGGTGCCTGTTGGGCGGCTGGTGCCTGGTCAGCGGGGCGGACAGGTGTCTGGCTTGGCAGGCCCCGAGGCGCCGCGGGAGGCTCGTCAACAGGCCAGTCCGTGGTGGAGACCCTCGGTGGAGTGAGTGATTGACGGCTGGGTGCGTCCATGCGTCCTGCGGGTTCGGCCTCCGCGGCAGGCGCGGGGGGAGCAGCCGCGGCAGGAGGCGCGGCGCGGGTCGGCTCGGGCGGAGCCATCGGAGCCGAGGCGGCCACCAGAGCGGGCGCAGCCACCGGAGCCGGCGAAGCAGCTGCTGGTGCGGAAGGTGCCGCCGCAGCGGCGGCGGGAGTTCCGACGTCGTTACCGCCATAGTTCAGGCGGCGCTCCACACGGTCGATCCGGGCTGCGATACCCCGCTCGGTCTGCTCGGAGCTGGGCAGGAGGATGCGGGCGCACAGCAGCTCGAGGTGAAGCCGCGGTGACGTCGCGCCGGTCATTTCGGTCAGGGCGGTGTTGGTGACGTCTGCCGCCCGGGACAACTCGGCCGCGCCGAGATTGTGGGCCTGGCTCTGCAGGCGGGCGATCTGGTCGGCCGGCATTCCGCGCAGGATTGACTGTGCGCTCTCCGGCATTGCCTGAACGATGATGAGGTCGCGGAAGCGTTCCAGGAGGTCCTCTACGAAACGGCGCGGATCATGTCCCGTCTGGATGACACGGTCTACAGCCCGGAATACGGTGGCAGCGTCTGAGGCGGCTACCGCTTCCACAACGTCGTCCAGCAAGGAGGCATGGGTGTAGCCCAGCAGTGCAACCGCGAGCTCGTAGTCCAGCCCGTTGGGCCCTGCGCCTGCCATCAGCTGGTCAAGCACCGAGAGTGAATCCCTCACGGAGCCGGCTCCGGCGCGGATCACCAGCGACAGCACTCCGGGGGCCACCGGAACATTTTCCTGGTTGCAGAGCAGCTCAAGATAAGCCATGAGGGGCTCCGGCGGTACCAACCGGAACGGATAGTGGTGAGTCCGCGAGCGGATGGTGCCGATCACCTTGTCCGGCTCCGTGGTGGCGAAGATGAACTTGATGTGTTCCGGCGGCTCTTCCACGATCTTGAGCAGGGCGTTGAAGCCTGCGGAAGTGACCATGTGCGCTTCATCGATGATGAAGATCTTGTAGCGGTCCCGGACGGGAGCATACGTGGCGCGTTCGCGCAGGTCACGGGCGTCGTCGACGCCACCGTGGCTTGCGGCGTCAATTTCAATCACATCAAGGGAGCCGGGGCCGCCGCGGGCCAGCTCAATACAGCTGGGGCACTTGCCGCAGGGTGTGTCCGTAGGGCCCTCGGCGCAGTTCAGGCAGCGCGCCAGGATGCGGGCCGAAGTGGTCTTTCCACAGCCGCGCGGCCCGGAAAACAGGTAGGCGTGGTTGACGCGGTTCTTCCGCAGTGCCGTCATCAACGGCTCCGTGACGTGTTCCTGCCCGATAACGTCAGCAAAGGAGTCTGGACGGTATCTGCGATACAGGGCGGTAGTAACACTCACAGAGAAAACCCTACCAATCCGGGCCGACAGTTTGCCGCCCTGTGGGGGAATAGTAAAGACCCCCCATGCACCCGCCAGAGCCCGTCTACCCTTGCTACCTTCCGGTCCTGGGGGAGTTCAACAGGATGACGCCACATGAGGGGCCGTCAGATACTTTACCTGAAGATTGGTCGTGCCCCGAATCGGCGTCGGGCCGGCGCCTCCGGCCGCTTAGAAGCTAACTTCCCCGGCCGCCCCGAGCAGCTGGCGGGCGGTGTCCATTGACTGCCCAGCTCATCAGCGCGGGTTCCTCGTACGGGTGGGCTGAACGCAGGGCGGAAACCACTGCATCGAGCAGATCTGCCTCCACGACGCATTCGATCCTTATTTCCGGCACCTGTTGGCCCCGGCCTGCCGTGCCGATGAAGGGACGGGACCCGGCGAGGGGTGTGAACCGGCCGGTACCCGGGGTGGTGAATGCGCAGTGCGAATAGTTGCCGATCCGTCCGGCGCCGGCATCGCCCAACGCAGTAAGGACAGCCTCCGCGTGATCGGCGGCGACGTAGGTCACCAGTGCGTGGAGCTGCATCATGCGCCCATCTTCTCAACACCTGCCGGAGCGG
Source organism: Arthrobacter sp. ISL-72 (assembly GCF_018613755.1). GTDB lineage: Bacteria > Actinomycetota > Actinomycetes > Actinomycetales > Micrococcaceae > Arthrobacter. The sequence continues at coordinate 49,839 of NZ_JAGGPP010000032.1, read as the reverse complement.
ATAACAGCACAAGAAGGTAACGGTCGGCCGATAATCAAGTAGGAACCCTTGCTTATCCTCGGCACAAAGCGGACGATGGATATGTACACCGATTGGGGCAATCTCAGGTTGAACTCAAGGTTGTGAGCTGCAGGGCCTGGCGTAAGGGCCGGACCCGGCAGCTCAACGGTGTTCCGGAGGAGTGGGCGCATTGGGGGCGTCCATTTTGACGTTAAGGACACCTTTGGGCAGTTTCCCGGCCTGCCTGACAGCGGACCTGGCAGCGGAATAAGCCGGGGTCCGGGGGCTCGAAATGGGTCCGCATGAGGCGCCGCTTTTCGTGCCCGCGTAACGCGCGAAATGGCCCAATTGGGTGATGCCGAAATCTTCAGGTATTCTAGTATCTGCTTTTGATTCAGAAGCAATTGGAGAATTCGCCTAGCGGCCTATGGCGCACGCCTGGAACGCGTGTTGGGTTAACGCCCTCGGGGGTTCAAATCCCCCATTCTCCGCGTCTTGGCCCCGGTCCTCGGACCGGGGCCTTTTGCGTTCCGGAGCGGTTTTTGAGGCAATAACGGGGCGGCGGTTTGTCCTGCGCTGCAATCCCCAGGCGCCGCAGGCGCCTCCGTGCGGCCTGTTCGCTCGGGCCCACCCTGCCACCCGGTCTCACGCCGCCCAGGACAACATCGACGACGGCGAGGGTCGCCCGCGTGCCGGTCCTCACCGGAAGGGGCAGGGGCCCCAGCCGTGGCGTCCGGAGTCCCAGCATGTTCCTGTACTTCGGTTCCAGGCTGGAAACGGCTGCAGCAAACAGCATTTTGTAGCCGAGACGCAGCGAAGGATGCAGCGGCGGGTCGCGGAGGAAGGCCACAATCTCGGTGACCCTTTCATCGCAGCGGAGGTCGCCGTCGTCGTACCACTTGTCCAGCTGTTGCCGCATCTGCGCCTCACTGAGCGGCGGTGAGTCAACTCCCATCAACCTTCCCGCCTGCGCCCATTCGCGGACATAGGCATCTGGACCGCCCGGGATGGGGCGCCCCCAGATCTTGTGCGCGGAAAGGAACGCATCGGTGAAGGCGATGTGCACCCAGCGGAGGAGTTCGGGGTCGTTGGCCGCGTAGCTCCTGGCGACGCCGTGGGCGTCCACGTACTCACCCCGTACTGATTCATGCAGCCGTAGTACCCGGGCTGACGCTTCACGCGCCGCGGCCGTGGAGCCATAGGTGATAGTGAAGATCCAGCGGATGGTTCCCGCCAGCCGTCCCAGCGGATCCTCGCGGAATCGCGAGTGGTCATAGACGCCGGCAAGGGCTCCCGGGTGCACGGTCTGCATCAGTAGCGCCCGGATTCCCGCCACGATGGTGGTCATCGATCCATGGACCGCCCAGACGGCGGATCCGGGAAGGTGGTATCCGGCGTCGTTGCCCTCTTCCAGCCGCGGTACCCAGGGCGGCACTGCGCGCCTTGTTCCGGTGAAGGTCTGCCTGAGCTCGGCCTGCCAATCCCTGAGGATATTGCGCATGGGTCCATTGTTGCGCACCGTCCGCGCCTGTGAGTCAGCTGAGAATTCCGGCCGGGAACGGCGGAACCACGGGGATTACGGGGATGGGAACAGGGGTGGGGGTTCACAGGGGCAGCGGGGCTGTGGTCCCATAGGAGACGTAAGTCCGTCGAGATTGGGGTCTGGCGGGCCTATCGCAGGAGTCAGTACGTGGGAAATCACTGGGGATATGGACACCAAGAACATCCCGGCCGGCCTTGTCTGGTTGCTGCCCGGATACTTGGCGTCTGCGCCGTTTCAACGCTTGGCGTGATCGCGTTTGGCCTCGAGGGGCCCGCATCACCACCGACGGCTGTGGTTGCTCCGGCCGCGGTTGCCCCGGCCTTCCAACAGCCTGCCCTGGGCGGCCCGGGCATTGCCCCCTTTTGGCCCAGCGCCTTTATGAAGCCGCTGGGCATGGCGCCTGAGGGCATAGCAGCGAACCCCAATGCGCTGCTCTCCTTCAGCCGCAGTGACGTCCGGACAACGTCCAAGAGCGGGAAGCACGAACTGAACGTTGCCTCCCATGAATTGAGGCGGCCCCCCGCCGGCTCGCTGATGGCGCCCCTGGAATTCCTGACCGAAACGTCCGGCTTCGGGCTCCGGGTCAGCCCCCTGACCGGCACGGCAGGGGAATTTCACTGGGGCCAGGACTTCGCGGCATCGTGCGGCACGCGGGTCTACGCGGCCGACGCCGGCGTGGTCAGGGCCGTTGGCTGGCACCCCTGGGGCGGCGGCAACCGTGTGGAGATCGACCATGGCAACGGGCTGATCACCACGTACAACCACCTCGAGGGGATAGCAGTCAAGAAGGGCGAGTCCGTCCAGGTGGGTGAGGTCATTGCGAAGGTGGGCACCACCGGGTCTTCCACGGGATGCCACCTGCATTTCGAAACGATCCTCAACGGCGCCCACGTGAACCCGCATGACTGGAAGTTCCTGCCGACCAAGCAGGTTGATGAGTTGGGGAACATCGAGATGGTCAGTTACGTCCCCGGCGGCAATGCCCCGGCGGGCGATCCCACCTGGGCTATTCCGGTGTCCGCAGACAACTCGCATAGTGTGTCGGGCGGAGACACGGAAGGCCCCGTAACCGGGACGCCCTCCGCGACCGGCACGCCGTCGTCGTCCGTCCCCCCGACTCCGACGGTTACTGCAACTCCGACGACCCCGGGAGGCAGGCCGTCGCCGACTGGCACCGCCCCAGGCGGCACGCCTTCGCCGACGCCGAGCGAAACCCCGTCGCCGACCGCCCCGACGCCGAGCGAATCCCCGTCGCCGACCGCCCCGACGCCGTCGGAGACGGCAACGCCGAGCGAAACCCCGACAGCGAGCGAAACCCCCACGCCGAGCGAAACCCCGACGCCGAGCGAAACCCCGACACCAACCGAAACCCCCACGCCGTCGGCAACTGCCAGCGCCGTACCTCCGGCGGAACCAACAGAGGAGCCCACCACGGATCCTGCCCCCGAACCTACATTTACGGCTACGGCCGAACCGACCGGGACGCCGGAGCCCACGGAAGTTCCCGAACCGACCGGGACGCCGGAGCCCGCTCCGACGGAGAGCGCCGAGCCCACTCCCTGACACCGACGCCCTGGAACGCGGTGCCGGCTACCAAATCCACACGGGCACCAACCCATACGTTTGGCCGTTGTGAACGAATAGCAGCCATGACCAATTTCTTAGGGAAGCCCTCCGTGAATTCACTCCACTCCATTCCGCTGACCCTCAACGACGGCACGGAAACCGATTTTGGCCGCTTCAAAGGAAGCGTGGTGATGGTGGTCAACGTGGCCTCCCAGTGCGGCTTCACGCCGCAGTACGCCGGCCTCGAATTGCTCTACGGCAAGTTCCGGGACCAGGGATTCGAGATCCTGGGCGTCCCCTGCAACCAGTTCGCCGGGCAGGAACCGGGCAGCGACGAAGAAATCGCCGAATTCTGCGAGCGCAACTTCGGGGTGTCATTCGCGCTGACTGCAAAGGCCGACGTTCGCGGCAAGAACCAGCATCCGCTCTACGCCGAGCTCACCGGCTTCAGGAACGGACTGCTCCCCGGCCTCGTGAAGTGGAACTTTGAAAAGTTCCTGGTAAACCGCGACGGCGTCGTGGTTGCCCGCTTTGCCCCGACGGTGGAGCCGGAGTCACCCGAGGTCATCGCAGCCGTCGAAGACGCCCTCGTTTAAGTCCGCTTCCGGGCGGCGCAGCGCCAGCGGTCATAGGGCCTAACGGCCCCTACCCGCAAGCATGCTTGCAGTCCTAGACTGGCGGCATCCTCCCATCAACCCCGGCACCGCCACCGGCCCGAAGGCCGCAGCACGGCGGGCCGGTGCGGCCGGTCATGCCTGCCGGGGAGGGTGGATCAAAACTTCGTGAATCATGCCGGACACATTGTTCGTGCTTGTGGAAACAGGAGGAAAGAGATGACAGGGAACAAAGCCGTTGCCTACAAGGGGCCGGGCAAAGTCGAACTGATCGACATTGACTACCCGACTTTCGAACTCAAGGACGGGCCGGGCGTCAACCCCGCCAATGTGGGCCGCACAGTGCGTCACGGCGTAATCCTCAAAACCGTCGCCACCAACATCTGCGGCTCCGACCAGCACATGGTTCGTGGCCGAACCACGGCTCCGCCTGACCTCGTGCTGGGTCACGAGATCACCGGCGAGGTGGTGGAAGTGGGACCGGACGTCGAATTCATCAAGGTGGGGGACGTCTGCTCCGTTCCGTTCAACATCGCATGCGGCCGCTGCCGGAACTGCAAGGAACGCAAGACCGGCATCTGTCTGAACGTGAATCCCGACCGGCCGGGAAGCGCCTACGGCTACGTGGATATGGGCGGCTGGGTGGGCGGCCAGGCCAACTACGTCCTGGTGCCCTACGCGGATTGGAACCTGCTGAAGTTCCCGGACAAGGACCAGGCCATGGAGAAGATCCTCGATCTGGCCATGCTTTCGGACATCTTCCCCACGGGCTTCCACGGCGCGGTCACCTCCGGGGTTGGAGTAGGCTCCACCGTCTACATTGCGGGTGCGGGACCTGTTGGACTGGCTGCGGCAACCAGCGCCCACCTGCTTGGTGCCGCGGCAGTGATCGTTGGCGACTTGAACGAGCAGCGGCTCGCACAGGCCCGCAGCTTCGGCTGCGAGACTGTCGACCTCACCAAGGGCGGTCCGGCCGAGCAGATCGAGCAGATCCTAGGTGTCCCGGAAGTGGACTGCGGTGTTGACGCCGTCGGTTTTGAGGCCCGCGGTCACGGTGCCGGAGCGCAGGAGGCTCCGGCCACGGTGCTCAACTCGCTGATGGAAATTACGGCGGCCGGCGGTGCTTTGGGCGTTCCGGGCCTCTACGTCACCGGCGACCCGGGCGGTGTGGATGAGGCGGCCAAGAAGGGTTCACTCTCGATCAGCCTGGGAACGGGCTGGGCCAAGTCGCTGAGCTTCACCACCGGGCAGTGTCCTGTGATGAAGTACAACCGCCAGCTGATGATGGCGATCCTGCACGACAAGGTCCACATTGCGAAGAACGTCAACGCCAAGGCGATCAGCCTGGAAGACGCGCCCACGGGCTACGCCGAATTCGATGCAGGTGCAGCAACAAAGTACGTCCTTAACCCGAACGGCTACCTGAGCTAGCAGCAGAAGCACGCTGGAGCCCTGCCCGCCGTAACACGTCCCTCGGGAACGCCGGGCAGGGCCTCCGCTGCAAGGTCATTTCACGCAGGATTTTTCAACTTGGCCGCAAAAGTTTGTACAAAGTTGGCCTAATGTCTGGTTGGATAGAACGTACTGAGAGGGACACCGGAGGCGCCGCTTCCGACCAACCACGAAGGCAGTAATGGAGCACATCGAGGCCGAACACCCCCGGCCACGTCATTTTCTACTCCACCTGAGCGACCCCCACCTGTTGGGAGGTCCGGATCATCTCTATGGCGCAGTCGACAGCGAAGCCCGCCTCAGGCAATTGTTTGAGGAAGTTAAGGCCTCAGGTGCGCGTCCGGAAGCTGTGATATTCACCGGCGACCTGGCTGACAAAGGCGAACCGCAGGCCTATAAAAAGCTGCGGGCCATCGTGGAGCCCGCTTGCAAGGCTATGAACGCGCAGGTCATCTGGGCCATAGGAAACCACGACGACCGTGAGAACTTCCGCACCGGCCTGCTGGACCAGTCCGGCGACGCTTCCCCGGTTGACCACAGCTACTTCATCAACGGGCTTCGGGTGATCACCCTGGACACCTCCGTACCGGGATATCACCATGGCGAACTCAGCGAAGCCCAGCTGAAGTGGCTTGCTGCGGAGCTGGAGACGCCCGCGCCGGACGGTACCATCCTGGCGCTGCACCACCCGCCGGTGCCGTCCGTGCTGGACCTGGCGGTGCTGGTGGAGCTGCGCGGACAGGCGGCGCTGGCCGCCGTCGTACGTAATTCGGACGTACGCACCATCCTGGCCGGTCACCTGCATTACTCCACCACCGCCAGCTTTGCCGGTATCCCCGTGTCGGTGGCCTCGGCCACTTGTTACACCCAGGACCTGAATGTCCCAGTGGGCGGTACCCGGCCCCGCGACGGCGGCCAGGCGTTCAACCTTGTCCACGTGTATGAGCACACCATCGTGCACTCCGTGGTTCCCCTCGGCAGCGCCCCGCAGGTGGGCGAGTCCGTCACCGCAGCGGAAACCCAGCGGCGGCTGGCTGCCGCCGGCATCCGCATCCCGCGGCAGGCGAAAACACAAGGACATCCCCCCACCGAAAGCATCCCCATGATCAGAGTGGGCAGCGGAGGCTGACGCAGCGGAGGCTGAGGCGCCCTACTTCTCCCAGGGCGCCTTGATGGGGTAGTACTTCTCCAGGAAGTCGGTGACCAGCCGAGCGCGTTCGTCGGCTTCAACTTCCGGGAAGCTGCCGTCGTTCAGGCAGAAGAAGTCCATGTTGCGCTTGGACAGGAGCTTGGGCAGGTAATTGAGGCCTGCCCGGACGGTGGTGTCCACGTACTTCACCTTCGCGGCCGTCTGGGTCACCGCACGCCCGGTCAGCAGGGCGTAATAGTGGTAGAAGGAGTTCGTCACGGAGATGTTGTCCGCAGCCCGGAAGCGGCTGGCTGCGGTCTTGGCGAATTCCTGCGGGAACTCCTGCTCCATGGTGGCGGCAACGCTGCGCCGCAGGGGAGCCGCCGTGTGCTCGAGGTGACGGGTGGTGATCCGGCCGAACCGGTTCCACAACAGCTTCCGGTTCACCCTCGCCGCGTTCTCGAACCCGCTGCGTTCCGCATCGTTATCGCCCAGCCCGATGCGGGTTTCCGCCTCAATGAACTTGGTGATGCCGCCCGGGGTAAAGAACATGTCAGGTCCCACGGCACGGCCGAAGAACATGTCGTCGTTGGAGTACAGGAAGTGCTCCGAGAGCCCCTCGATGTGGTGCAGCTGGCACTCCACGGCCTGCGAATTGTGCGTGGGGAGCACTGACGGGTCCGCGAAGAACTCCTCGCTGCGGACAATGGTCACAGCCGGGTGGTCGGCCAGCCACTCGGGCGCCGGGGAGTCCGTGGCGATGAAGATGCGCCGCACCCAGGGGGCGAACATGTACACGGAGCGCAGGGCGTACTTCAGCTCGTTGATCTGGCGGAAGCGGGCTTCGTGGTCATCGCCTTCGCCTACTACGACGCCGGCCATCTGCGCGCGCCGCGCGGCGACGTACTCCGGGGAGCTGCCGTCGACCCACGAAAACACCATGTCGATGTCGAAGCTGATGTCGCTGGCGTGGTCGGCGAACATGTTCTCGATGGTGGGCCAGGTGTGGCCGTAGCGCTCCACGGTGCCGCGCACGGCGTCGGTGCTGAGCATGGTCCGGCGGGTGAGGGAGTTCTCGATCGGCAGGATCAGCTGGTTGCCTTCGAAGCTCCACAGCTCGATCTGCACACCGGCCGACGAACCGAATTCGAAACCGCCGTCGGGCTCCACCCGTGGACGGTACAGCCGGAAAATCCGGGCTTGGCTGCTGGGGGAGAGCTCACCGTCGGCAACCAGGACGGAGGACTTCTTCTTGGCGTCCACGGTCATGGAGTAGACGGGCTCATTCCGGCACGCCTCCACCAGTGCGGCCTTGAGCTTTTTCCGGTCCTTCCAGTCCAGCGCAATGACGGGCCGGTGGTTATTGCCGCGCACCAGCAGGTAGTCCAGGCCGGCGTTCGCCAGGACGTTGCGGATGAAAAGCAGGTCCTCCACCATGGCCTGGTACGGCGTCCGGGTGTCATTGATCAGCGCATAACGCCCCCGGTGGCGGACTACGTCCGGGCGGTGTTTTAGTCGCGCGACAGCTGCCGGCGACGTTACCTCGGCGTGGCTCCTGCCCTCGTCGGAGGCCTGACCGCCGTAGTAGATCTCATCCTGAACCAGTGCGTCTGTAATGGTGATTCTCCGAGCTGTTGTTTGGAGGGGTCCTACGTGCATGATATCCCGGGTAAAAAAGCTGGACTAATCCGGACTTAGCCGGCCAGGGCCTCACGCCAGCTGCGCAGGAACGCCCCGCCTGCGTCGTCGTGGATCACGTCTTCAGCGAACCCCAGATCGGCGGCCGTCAGCACCGTGTACGGCTTGGCGGGAACCCCGTCGGCTGGGCGGACGTCCACGTGTTTCACTTCGTGGTCGTTGTGGTGCAGCCAGTCGGCCATGGCGTAGTCGGTGCGTGAATCACCCACCGTCCGCCAGGCCTGCGGGGTGATGCCCCGGGCCGCGAGCAGCTCCACCGCACGGCTGGCACCCAGATCCTTGCCGAGGCGCACGGATTCAATGTCCGTGGAGATGATCGTGGGATCCACGCGGTAGTCGATCTGGTCATCCGAATCGGGGGCGTGGTGGTCCAGCCGGACCACACCCAGGCCGTGGCGGGCCATCAGTTCCATGGCGTCGGCATCAAACAGCGTCTGTTCGTCGAGGTAGTCCCGGCTCGGCACGTCGATGTGCTGTTCCACCGACACCATGGCCCGCTTGGTTTCGTCGTAGAACATGTGGGTCGCGTAGTCCTCGGAGACCAGCCGGCGGACGTCATCGCCGTAGGCCCGGGGGACGGCGAGGCTGTGGTCCACGTGCACGGGGCCGGGACCGGCAGCCGTGTAACTGAACCAGACGGCACCCTTTTCACAGATGGCGTGGATCATTGTTCCGGCGGGCATGCCGGCCGCGATCATCGGTTCCATCACCTGTTCCCGGATGAAGGCATCCGATCGGCCCGTGTTGAAAATGACGGGAATCCCGGCGGTGGCCAGCGCCACCATGTCCGCAATGATGTCCGGCTTGACGTTGCGGGTGACAGGACTCGCCACCGGGCCATCGACGTCGAGTAGGAGGGCAAGGGGAGGGGCCGACGGCGCTGCGGCAGCGGGGTTCTCGGGTGCAGTCATGGCTCCATTCTCTCAGTCCGGGCAGGCCCGGCGCAGAATGTTGCCTGCGCGGAGCCGGTGGTGAATGAATGGTCACTGTTTGGCTACAACCTTGGCAGGGACGGGGGTCGTTCGTTCCCATGCAAGGGCAACTTCCATAGGCTGGCATGGTGATATTCAAAGCTGTGGGCGAGGGTCGCCCTTACCCCGACCATGGTTACAACACGCCCAAGGAGTGGGCCGCGCTTCCGCCGCGCCCGGTCCGGCTGGACGAGCTGGTGACTACCAAGCGCACCCTCGATCTTGAGGCGCTCCTCGCCGAGGACTCCACGTTCTTCGGCGATCTTTTTCCCCACGTTGTGCAATACCGGGGGACCCTGTACCTCGAGGACGGCCTGCATCGTGCCGTCCGGACCGCGCTGCACCAGCGAACAGCCATCCACGCCCGCGTGCTGGTGATAGATGGCTAAGAAACCAGATGACTCCGACATCCTGCACGGACACCGCGTAGTTACCGGACCCGAACTAAGGAACACGTTCGTTGAGCGTGACGACGCCGCGGACGACCCGGACCGCCGTCGCCGGCGGATCCTGCACGGCGTGGTGCTGGTTCTGCTGGTGGGGCTGATCGTCACCGCGATCGTGGTTGCGCTGGCAATCATGAACGGCCAGATCAAGATCCCGACGGCGGAGCGGAGCCACCGCGCTGCGGCGTCTGCGTGCCCGGCGTCCACATTTGATTACACGCCCAATGACAAAGTCAGCCTGAGGGTCTTCAATGCCACCAACAGGCCGGGGCTTGCCCGTACCGTGGCTGACCAGTTCCTCGCCAGGAAATTTGCCGTGACGGAAGTGGGCAATACGCAGTCCGGCTACCGGGGCGTGGCTACCGTGATCTCCGGGGCAGCGGGCCAGGCAGCCGCCTTCACTGTCCAGCGCAACCTTCCCAAATCGGACTACTTCCAGGACGGACGTTCAGACGGCAGCGTTGACGTCCTTCTGACGAATGAATTCAAGGAACTCACGGCGCCGGAGCTGGTGGACCAGACGCCCGGGAAGCTCAGCTGCCCGCGCGACAGCCGCCGGATCGTGGACAGCTCCAAGTGGCCGGTGATGCCCAAGTCGGGTTGAGCTCGCGGGGCAGGGCCCTTGCGGGGCAGGTGGCCCGACTAGGGCTGGCCCAGCGTGACGGGCCGGCCGCCGTCGTCGAACCGTGCCCCGGCACCCAACTGGATGAACCGGACGGTGCGGAGCACCGCTTCGGGAGTGCCGTCGCCGCGGGCGGCGCTGGAGGACAGCGTGCCGTGGATGAGCTGGGCCAGCTGCCCGATGTCCGCAGGCGGGAGGTAGCCCTGCGCCATGGCGTCGCGAAGGATGTCCTGCAGGAGGACGCTTAGTTCGCCCACGTGGTCCGCGAGCTTGGAGAACGAGGCCGGGGAGAGTACGGCAGCCATGGCCGGTCCCGGCGGGAGGTGGCGGCGGCTCAGGTCCTCCACCTGGGTGCGGACGTACAGTGCCAGGCGTTCCACCGGGTTCTCCAGGGACTGCAAGGACTCACGGAGCCCGCCGAGGAAGCGCTCCGTTTCGTCCAGGGCGTAGGCGATCAGCAGCTCTTCGATGTCCGCATAGTAGTTGTAGACGGCGGTGCGTCCGATGCCGGCGTGGCGCGCGACGTCCGTCATGGTGAGCCCGGGCAGGCCGTGGGTGAAGAGGAGCTCGCCGAAGCCGGTCAGGATGCGGCGTTGGGTCTCGGCTCGTTGGGCAGCATTCGTGGCGGCCGAAATCCTAGGCATACAGACACTTTACAGTGATCTGTCAGCAAACCTATTTCGAGTTTTTGTCCAGATAACGGGAGCTCGAGGACGTTTTCGCCCCGTTATCTGGACAAAAACTCCCACCGGCGGTTGAGCTGAGTCATACGGCGCAGCCGTCGGGGCCGCACGCTTCGGCGCCGCCTTCGGTGCCGGGGGCCGGGGCGCCGGCCATCACCAGGGGCTGCTTCTCCTGCCACGCCTGGTTGAGTGCCTGGGTAAACATCGCCGACGGCTGGGCTCCGGAGAGTCCGTACTTGCGGTCGATCACGAAGAACGGCACGCCGCTGATCCCCAAGGCCCGGCCCTCCTCGAAGTCGAACCGCACGTCATCGGCGTACTTGTCGGTGGTGAACAGCTCGTCCAGCTCGCCGGCGTCGATCCCCAGATCCTGTCCCAGGGCCGTGAGGTACTCCCGGCTGCCGATGTCCTTGCCGTGCTCAAAGTGGTCGCTGAGCAGGCGCTCCTTGGCAGCGTCCTGCTTGCCGTGGGCTGCGGCCAGGTGGATCAGCCGGTGGGCCGTGAAACTGTTGGCAACCACGACGGCGTCGAACCGGTAGTTGAGGCCTTCACCCTTCGCCTGTTCGGCCACATGTTCAAACATCTGCGAGACCTGCGCCGGCGCCATGCCCTTGCGGGTGCTGAGGTACTCAAGCTCGGTGCCGTCGTAGTGCTCGGGCAGGGTAGGGTCGAGCTGGTAGCTGCGCCACTGCACCTCCACGGAAGCACGGTGCGGGAATTCAGCCAGGGCAGCTTCGAAACGGCGCTTGCCGATGTAGCACCAGGGGCACGCGACGTCGGACCAGATCTCAATCTTCATGCTGGCAACAACCCCGCGCCCGCAGCATGCATTCCCGGCAGGGATGTCAGGTTGCTCACTCAGGGGCCGGGCGCGCGGGCGGGGCTTGCCGCGGCCGGGCCTTAAGTGTCCGTTCGCGCTTCGGCGCCGGTCAGCTCCCGTTCCATCACGAAGTCGTGTTCGACCGTGCTTCCGAGCGTGAAGGACTTGGTGCCGACCGTCCGGAAGCCCGACTTCTCATAGAAGCGGATGGCCTTCGCGTTCTGGCTGTTGACGCCCAGCCAGATTCCCGCCGCGCCCGTGCTGGCTGCCTGGGCCAGTGAATCGCGCATGAGCCGGGAGGCAGCACCTTTTCCATGGTGGCCGGGGTGTACGTAGCACTTGCTCAGTTCCGTGGAGGGAAGGGCCGAGAGGACGGCGGCGACGTCGGGGTCGGCCGCCGGTGCGGCAATCAGCATGGTGTATCCGTTCAGCCGCCCGCCGTCGTCGAGCACCAAAATGGTGATACGCGGGTGGGTGAGGTACTCAGCGAAGTTTGCTTCGCTCAGCGTCCGCGCGAGATGGGCCTTGATGTCCTCCGGCGAGGAGCCCGGAGGACAGGCCAGCGGGAAGGTGACAACGGCGAGCTCGGCCAGCTTCCCGGCGTCGTCGGCGGTTGCGGTGCGGATCGTCTCGGTCACGTGCACACCATACTCCTAGCCTGCGGCGGCCTTGAGGTACTTCCTGATGGCCTCGACCACCAGTCTATGGTCGTCGTCGGAGGAAAGCCCGGATACCGTGACGACTGCGACGACGCCCGAGTTCCGTACCCGGACGGGGAAGGAGCCGCCGGCCAGCGTGTAGTCCTCCGGAGCCAGCCATCCGCCCTGCATCGGGTCGAAGTCCTTGGTAGTGAACTCTTCGCTTAGGAGGGCAGTGCTGTGTTCAAAGCGCAGCGTAGTTGCCGATTTGCGGCGGATCCATTCCTCCTGGTCTGCGGTTGCTCCGGGCAGGACGCAGCGGAAGAGAACCAGGTTGTGCCGACGGATATCAATGGCCACCCCATGGCCCTCGGCAATGGCATGGTTGGCGATGAGCGAGCCGAGGCGCCAGGCGTCGTGGTGGTCAAACTGGGGGAAGACCAGCTCTTGCTCGTGCTCCCGCAGTTCGGCGATGCGGGGCGGGACGGATTCAGGCACGGGTGCTCCGCTCCGAGGTGGCGGCGTCCGCTTCGTAGCTGAGGCCGATCTGGTGGCGCACCTCGTCCATCGCGGCCATGATGGCTACGCTCTCGCCCGGCGGAAGAATGGTGCCCGCGGTGAGGGCCTCGCTGACCAGCCGTTCCAGTTCCGCCGCCTGGTATTGCATCCCCCTGCTCTTAACGGGCTGGTCAAACCTCTCCAGGACGTTTCCGTGGGTGTCGAACACCGTGAAGGGCGTCGGGTTGTACCAAGTGGACTCGATGTCGATCCACCCCTCTGTCCCGATGACCACAGCGCGGTTTGGCCCGGCCGCATCCAGTTCACAGTCCAGGACGGCCTGCTGATCGTCTGCGTACCCGAAGATCGCCGCCGTCTGGCGGTCCACTCCCGTTGCTGTCATGGAGGCGCTGGCCCGGATGGTTTCCGGAGTGCCCAAGACGTCAAAGGCGAACGAGACTGGATAGACGCCGAGGTCCAGCAACGCACCGCCCCCCAAAGCAGGATCGTTCAGCCGGTGGGCGGGGTCCTTGGGGAGGTTCTGGTTGTGACTGGCGATGACCTTGCGGACCTGGCCGATGGTGCCCGCCTGGATGACCTCGCGCAGCCGGGCCATATGCGGCAGGAAACGGCTCCACATGGCCTCCAGCACCACAAGTCCCTTGGACTCGGCCAGGTCAACAATCTCCTGCGCTTCGCGGGCGTTGATGGTGAACGCCTTCTCCACCAGAACGTGCTTTCCGGCATTGAGGGCGAGGAGTGCGTTCGCATGATGGAAAGGGTGCGGTGTGGCGACGTAGACGACGTCGACGTCCGGATCGGCGACCAGTGCTTCGTAGTTGTCGTGGGCGGTGGAGACGCTGTATTTGTCACCGAACGCCTTGCTGGATTCGAGGGTGCGGGAGCCGACGGCCTGGACGGTGAATCCGTTCTCGATCAGGTCCTGTGCCTGCAGGCCCGCAATGAATCCCGTGCCGAGGATTCCCCAGCGGAGTTGTCCGTCTGAGATGCCGCTGTTGTGGTTGGTCACGCGTTTAGTCCTTAATCCCGTGGGCTGCTGATCAGTTGGTGTAGGGGTACGCCACGAAAGCGAACCGGGCGGAATCGGGGGACCAGCTGTTGACGTTGAGCGTTCCTTGGCCGCCGAAGAGTGGCCACGTGTGGAGGGGCGTGGTCCAGTCACCGGTGGAGACAACGACGACGTCGACCGGCAGGTTCTCGGGGTGGCCGACGGTTCCGGCGGGGAAGCGGATGTAGCTCGCGAAGCGCCCGTCGGGGGAGAGGTGGGGGAACCAGTCGACGGTTCCGCTCGCGACGAGCCGCTCGAATTCGCTTCCGTCGTCCCGCACGCGGGCAAGCTGGGCATGTCCCGGCGATGTCGTCAAGGACTCCGTGTTGAGGTAGATCCATTTTCCATCGGGCGAGTATTCGGGCCCGTCGCAGTGGCCGCTGCCCACGTCGATCGTTGCTGTCGGGCCGCCTTCTGACGGGACAGTCATGAGCCGGCCCGGCCGGGTGAAGTCGCCGGCCTCGATGCCCACGTATGCCAGCTCCTTGCCATCGGGACTGACGCCGTGAAGGAAGTGGAACGTTCCGTCGTCGTCGGTGATGCGTGTGGCCTGGCCGCCATTCAGTCCTGCACGGTAGATGTGGCCGTCGTTGGCCGACAGGAAGATGCCTGTGCCGTCGGGCGCGAGGACATGGTCATTGTTGAGGTCCGGGACTCCGGTGAGCGGCACCTCGGCCAATGACGGCACCTCGGCCAACGAGGCGGCGGGGAGGCCAAGCTGCCACAACTTTCCCGCGCCGTTGAGGACAAGCGCTTTGCCGTCGAGGGTCCAGTTGGGAGCCTCCAGGAGCAGGTCCTCGGTAGCGAAAACGAGTTCTTGTTCGCCGGTGACAGAGGCGATCCACACTTCGCAGCGCTGGCCTTGCCCGAGTTCCCGGGGCCTGATGGTTGTTTCCGGGGTGGTGTCCGGCATGAGTTGGCTTCCTTCTGTTGGCTTAAGGCCGGTTGTTGGTGGCAGGCGCGGTTTGCGGGAGTTCCTTGATCCGGATGTTGCGCCAGCGGCACTGTGCGCCTTTGCCCCACCGGGCTTCCCCGAACATGGCGTCGTTGTCGTGCACTTCGAGGGCGATGTGTCCGCGCTCGCCGAGCACTCCGAGGACTGCCTCGGGATCGTAGTTGGGAGACTGCAAAGTGGCCGCGTGGACCTCGGCGACCTTCAGTCCGTTGACCCAGGAGGTGATGACCGGCAAGGCCCCCACGCAGCGGACCCGCAGCTCGTTCCAGTCGTCCCAACGCCACACTTTAAGGAAAATCCTCGACGTCGGCGGCGTAGCTGAGGCGGGCACGCTTCTCTTCCGTGACAGGTTCCACGGACGTGGAGGAGTCATCGGCAATCAGCCCCACCGGCCGGCCGTCGGCGCCGAGTTCGACATCGACGGCGAAGGGCACGGCCGAGAAGCTGGCCAGCCCGTTGCCGAAGAAGCCGCCGATGCCGCCGGACGGTCGGTGGTCCACGAGTACCTGGAATCCTTCCCAGCTGTCCGGCCTGCGTCGAAGCATGACGCCGGTGTCCGGAGGCCAATCGGGGCGCATCTCCAGGACGAGTTCAAAGTCGCCATAGGACTGGTCGCTGACGAGGTGGCCGCCGTACCCGCTGCCGGGGGAGTCCTGTTCACCGACCGGGACGCCGTCTTCCACGACCAGCGCGCCGGGTGTTTCTCCGGTTCCACCGGGCGGGCCAGGCCCAGGCTGTCGAAGTGCTCCAGTACTGACGGCCCGCCCGGATAGACTTTGCCGTAGATCCTGGGCGCGGCATGCCAGCCGGCCAGGCTGGCGCCGTCGAACAGCGGAACGAAGCCGTTCCCGTCGTCATTGCTGTTGAGTGGAGCGCGCATCTGCGGGGTTCCTTTGTTTACTGTCCTCCGAGTTTTTGTCCAGACAACGTCGGCAAAAGGCACTTTTGCTCGCGTTATCTGGACAAAAACTCCTTGGGTTCCCCTCGATGGGGTGGGGCTGAGTCGTGAGTCGTGAGTCGTGGGCCGTGGGCCGTGGGCCGTGGGGGGCGGGGGGCCGTGGCGGTGGGGCGTTTCGCCGGGGTGGGGTCAGTCCTTGCTGCTGAAGGCGGCGTCGAAGCTGGTCTGCGAGGCCGGGAAGTCGAATTTCTTCAGGGCTGCGAGGGCTTCGGGGGCGCCGTGGAGGCGGTCCATGCCGGCATCCTCCCACTCGACGGAAATCGGCCCGGTGTAGCCGATCGCGGTCAGCGCGCGGAAGGATGATTCCCAGGGCACGTCGCCGCGCCCGGCGGAGACGAAGTCCCAGCCCCGGCGGGGATCGCCCCAGGCCAGGTGCGAGCCCATGACCGTGTTCCGGCCGGTGAACCGGAGCTTGGTGTCCTTGCAGTCCACGTGGTAGATCCGGTCCTTGAAGTCCCAGATGAACGAGACCGGGTCGATGCCCTGCCACATGAAGTGCGAGGGGTCCCAGTTCAGCCCGAACGCCGGACGGTGACCGATTGCCTCGAGGGTGCGGACGGTGGTCCAGTAGTCGTAGGCGATTTCGGACGGGTGGACTTCGTGGGCAAAGCGGACACCGCATTCGTCGAAGACATCCAGGATGGGGTTCCAGCGGTCGGCGAAGTCCTGGTAGCCGGCCTCGATGACCTTCTCCGGGACGGGCGGGAACATCGCGACGTACTGCCAGATGGAGGAGCCGGTGAACCCGACGACGGTGTCCACGCCGAGGGCTTTGGCGAGCCGGGCCGTGTGCTTCATTTCCTCTGCGGCGCGCTGCCGGACGCCTTCGGGGTCGCCGTCGCCCCAGACCTTGGCCCCGACGATCGCTTCGTGGCGGAAGTCGATCGGGTCATCGCAGACGGCCTGGCCCTTGAGGTGGTTGGAGATGGCCCAGACCTTCAGGTTGTACTTCTCCAGGACGGCGAGTTTGGACTCGACGTAGCCGGGTTCGTCCCAGCGCCAGGCGTCCAGGTGATCCCCGGAGACGGCGATTTCGAGGCCGTCGTAGCCCCAGCCGGAAGCAAGGCGCGCGACTTCCTCGAACGGGAGGTCGGCCCACTGGCCAGTGAACAGGGTGTACGGGCGGGGCATGTCAGGCTCCTTCGGTGATGGGGGCTGTGGTGAGCTGGATGATGGAGGACTTGGCATTCGCGGATTCTTCGACGGCGGCCAGGACCCGCTGTACGGCGAGTCCCTCCTCGAACGACGGCGACGGCGCGGTGCCGCCGCCGATCGCCAGCAGGAAGTCCCGGATTTCGTGCGTGAACGTGTGTTCCCAGCCGATCACGTGGCCCTGCGGCCACCAGGCGTCCATGTACGGGTGCTCGGGCTCGTTGACCAAAATGCGCCGGAAGCCCTGTTCCCGGACGGGGACGGTTGCGTCCAGGAAACCGAGTTCGCTGAGGTTTTCAAGGTCGAACAGCAGGGAACCCTTGTCCCCGTAGATCTCCAGCCGGAGGGAGTTTTTCCGTCCGGTGGCCATGCGTGAAACCTCCACGGAGGCGATAGTTCCGGAGTCCAGTGTCAGCGTGGCCCAGGCGGCGTCGTCGACCGTTACATCTTCCGGGCCGTCCGCCCCGGGGCGGCTGGTCACGAAGGTGTGCAGCCGGCCGGAGACTTCGGTGACCGTTCCGCCGAGGAGGAACAGGACCTGGTCGATCGCGTGCGAGGCGATGTCGCCGAGCGCGCCGGACCCGGCCGTCTCCTTGTTCAGCCGCCACGTCATGGGTGATTCCGGGTCGGTGAGCCAGTCCTGCAGGTAGGCGGCGCGGACATGCCGGACCGTTCCGAGCCTTCCCTCCGCGATCAGTTCCTTCGCGAGGGCCAGGGCCGGGACACGCCGGTAGTTGAAGCCGATCATGGACTGCACGCCGCGTTCGCGTGCCGTTGCGGCGGCTTCGGTCATGGCTTCGGCCTCGGCCAGAGTGTTTGCCAGTGGCTTCTCGACCAGGACGTGTTTGCCTGCCTCGAGCGCGGCGATGGCGATCTCGGCGTGCATCCAGCCCGGGGCGCAGATATCCACGATATGGATGTCGTCCCGCTCCAGAACGGAGCGCCAGTCGGTCGCGGACTCGGCCCAGCCGTACTTTTCGGCAGCGGCCGCGACCTGCCCGGCGTCCCTGCCCACGAGCACCTTCTGCTCGAAGGCCGGGACATCGAAGTAGGACGCGACGTTCCGCCAGGCGTTCGAATGGGCCTTGCCCATGAACGCGTAGCCGATCATCGCCACGCCCAGTGTCCCGGGTACCGATGGCGTCTCCGGGGTGGTGCCGTCCGTGCTTTCGGGGGAGTTCATTTCGTGATTCCTAGAGGGTGGAAGCGGTGGGGTCCCAGTCCTCGGGGAGGGCTGGGGATGCGGTGGCGGAGCTTTCGACGTTGACGAAGGTGCCGGATTCCACGGATTCGGAGATCGAGACCATGGTGTCCAACACGTGGTAGGCGAGGTTGCCCGTGGCGCGGTGCGGAACGCCGGCCCGGAGGGAGCGGGCCATGTCCAGCACGCCCATGCCGCGGCCGTTGGACGGTCCGGTGGCCGGAACCACCGTCCAGTCTTCGTCCCCTGCCCGCCACAGCCTGACGTCGCCGTCGAAGTAGTTGGGGTCCGGGAGGGAAATGGTTGCCTCCGTGCCGGTGATCTCCACGAAACCCATCCGCTGCCGCGGCGACTCGAACGAGAAGACGCTGTGCGAGGACTGTCCGTCTTCGAACTGTGCCATGGCGCTGACGTGGGTGGGGACCTCGACGGTGAACTCTTCGCCGAGCTTGGGGCCGGATCCGATGACACGGACCTCCTTGGCCTTGGAACCGATGGCCGCGACTTTCCGGACGGAGCCGAAGGTCTGGACCAGCGCAGTGAGGTAGTAGGGTCCCATGTCGAACAGGGGTCCGGCACCGTGCTGGAAGAGGAATGCCGGGTTCGGGTGCCAGGACTCCGGGCCGGGGGTCTGGAACGTGGTCATGGCAGTCAGCGGCGTGCCAATGTCGCCCCGCTCGATCAGCCGCCGGGCGGTCTGCAGGCCGGCGCCGAGGAACGTGTCCGGAGCGCATCCGAGCCGGATCCCGGCCGCGTCGGCCGTCTTCAGAAGGCCCAACCCGGATTCGCGGTCCAGCGAGAACGGCTTTTCCGTCCAGACGTGCTTGCCGGCGTTGACGGCTGCCGTAGCCACTTCCACGTGCGCGGCCGGGATGGTGAGGTTGACGACGATTTCGACGTCGGGATGGTTCAGCGCCTTGTCCACTCCGCCCCACTCCGGGATGCCGTATTCCTTGGCCCGGGCGGCGGCCGCGTCCTCGAACAGGTCCGCGATGACATGGACCTTCAGGTCCGGGAAGACCGTGAGGTTGTCCAAGTACTGTTTGCTGATGTTGCCTGCGCCGATGACGGCTACGCCCACCGGGCCACGGCGGGAAGACTGCGCTGCTGCAGGGATGCTCACGCGTTTGCTCCTTCGGCTGCGTTGTTTTTGAGGAAAGTCAGGCTCTCTGCGATGCCTTCGAAGATGTCGCCAGAGTAGTCGTCGAATTCCACCACGCCGACTTCCAGGGACTTCGCAGCGGCAATGACGTCCAGGACCGGGACCTTGCCCTGCCCGGCGGGCTGCTGCGCCTTGGTGTCCGTGTTGAGCGGGCCGTCCTTGATGTGGATGAGCTTCACCCGGTCTCCGAGTTTTGTCAGGATGTCCACGGGGTCCTGGCCGCCGACGGCAACCCAGTAGGTGTCCACTTCGAGGACCAGTTCGGGGTCCAGGAGGTCGGCGAAGTACTCCAGTGCCGTGCGGCCTTCAATGGTGGACTCCAGTTCCCAGGCGTGGTTGTGGTAGCCGACGCGGATGCCGTACTCGGCACCCTTCTTGGCTGCTTCGTTCAGCTTGGCGGCAGTGTCCTGGATGGTCTTGGCGTCCTGCCAGTGCTCGGCCGGCAGGTAGGGATCGATCACGGTGGTGATGCCCAGTTCCTTGGCGGCAGCGAAGATTTCGTCCTGGTCCTGGCTGAGGAGGGGAGCATGGCCGGAAGGTGCGGTGAGGCCGTTCTCCTTCAGCGCGGCGCCGAGTTCCTTGGCCGTGGCCACGAAGTTGTAGGGCTCAACCTGGGTGAAGCCGATCTCCGCTACCTTCCCGATGGTGCCGGGCAGGTCCTCCTGGATGGCATTGCGCAGGGTGTAGAGCTGGAGTGAGTAAGACATTTCGTTCCTTTGCGGGAGTATTTGGTTCGAAAATTTGGTTGAAGGGCCGGTTAGCGGCCCGCGAGGGATCCGCCGATGCCGCCGACGCTGAAGTATTTGTTCAGGGTGGCGAACACGATGATGGGCGGGAGCATCATCACGACGGCGAGGGCCATGACACCGGACCAGTCGGTGTTGTTCTGTTGGAAGAAGGACTGGACGCCCATGGGCAGGGTGAAGATCTCATTCGAGCGCAGGAACACGATCGCTACGAGGTAGTCGTTCCAGGCCAGCAGGAAGGCGAAGATCGCGGTGGACAGGATGCCGGGCAGGGAGTTACGCAGGACCACCTTGGTGAAGGACCCGAAGACGGAGCAGCCGTCGATCCAGGAGGCTTCCTCGAGGCTGACCGGTATCGAGTCGAAGTAGGCGGCCATCATCCACGTGGCCACCGTCATGGTGGAGCCGACGTAGATGATGGTCAGGCCGAGGAGGTTGTCCACGAGTCCCATGGCGGCGAACAGGATGAACAGCGGGACGACGGAGGTGATGATGGGCAGGGACTGCATAACGAACAGCAGCAGGGAGTAGCCCGATACTGCCTTGCTGCGTCCGCGGGAGAGGACGTAGCCGGCCGGTGCTGCAACAGCCACGGAGACGGCCACGGTGCTCAACGTGGTGATGAGGCTGTTCTGCAGCCAGGTGCCGGCCAGCGTCTTGGAGAAGACGTTGGTGATGTTCTCGAAGGTCAGCCCGGTGGCGGTGCTGTTGGGCGCCGGGGTGAGGGCCAGGACGACGGTGACGAGGATGGGCACCAGGACGATCGCGGTGATGGCGAGGATGGCCGTGAAGCGCCACCATTTACCGCGGTGCCCTGCTTCGGAGAGGACGCGGCGGGGTTTCCCGGTTTCGGCGACTCCGAGGGTTGGGCCGGATTCGGGGTGGGCGTGGAGTACTGCGCTCATTATTCGACGCTCGACTTTCGGATCTGGCGGTACAGGAGAACAGACACGACCACGAGGGTGAGGGTCATGAGGAAGGCGATGGCGACGCCGGGGCCGGTGGCGAAGTCCTGGAAGACCGTTCGGTATGCCAGGACCACCAGGGAAGTGGTCGCGTCGACCGGGCCGCCGCCGGTGAGCAGATAAATGGTGGGGAAGTCGTTGACGCAGAAGATCGTCATGAGGATCCAGGAGATGTACGTGGACCGGGCGATCAGCGGCAGGGTGATCTGGGAGAACTGCTGGAAGCGGGTGGCGCCGTCCATGCTGGCGGCTTCGTAGACGGTGGTGTCCACGGAGGCCAGCGCCGCCGAAATCATCATCATCATGAACGGGAAGCTGACCCAGACCTTGAACACCATCACAGTGACCGCGGCGAGGGAGGGGTCGGCCAGGAACAGCGGGGTGCCCAGGCCAAGGTTGCGGAACAAGGACGGGATGAGGCTGTCCGGGGTGGCCACGAGCCAGTTCCACGCGGTGGAGGAAACCACGATCGGCACCACCCACGGCAGGAGCAGCAGGACCTTGAAGGTGCCGCCGGCGGGAATTTTGGTGCGCAGCAGCAGGGCCAGTCCGAGTCCGACGAGCCAGGACCCGAAGACGCCGACGATGGTGAACCACAGGGTGAACTGCGCGGCCTTCCAGAACGCAGGCGAGGACAGGACTGCGGCGAAGTTCTCCGCGCCGACGAAGTTGCCGGTTTGGATCAGGTTGCCGTCGTGGGTGGCCTGGATGCCTGCTTGAAAGAGCGGGTAACCGTGGATCAGTACCAGCAGGACGACCGAGGGGAGCAGGAGCCAGAAGAACGTCCTGCTCGCCTGCGCCGAGAGCTTGCTCTTACGGTTGGGGTTGTTGTTGCTGGGGCCGGCCCCGGGCCCGCCGGGAGCAAGGCCCCGGCGGGCCCGTGCCAGGCCGGACTGTGCGGTAGTGGACGACATGACGGGTCGCCTACTTCTTGATGGTGGACTTGAGCCCGGACTCGAAGGCCTGGAGGGCGGACTTGGCGTCGGTCTTCCCCGTGAGGATGGTCTGGGTGAACTGGTTCAGGGCCTGGCCGCCGTCGAGGACAGCGAGGTCGGCACTTAGCGTGGTGCCCTGTGAAGCAAAAGTCTTGCCGATCGGCTGGTATTCCTTCACGATCTTGACGTTATTGGGGTCGCTGGTGAATTCGGGAAGTTCCGTGATGGACTTGAACACCGGAAGCGCGTTCATCAGCTTCTGCTTCCACAGTTCCTTCAGCTGGCCCAGGTAGTAGACCAGGAACGCTTCGGAGGCCTCCTGCGAGGGAGTGTTCGTGTACATCATGATGTTGTTCGGGAAAATCAGGGCGGCCTTGTCGCCGTGGGGTCCGGCCATCGGGCTGGCCACCACGATGTCGCCGGAAGTGTCGCCCACCCGCTCGGGAACGCCCAGGGTCAACATGCCGAAGGCCGCCTTGCCGTCCTTCCACTGTGCGTTGAGGTTGTCAGTGGTGTAGCTGACGGCTGCGGGGTCGACAACACCGTTGGAGACCAGTTCCAGCATGAACTCAATGGCCTCGACGTTGCGGTCATTCATCACGTCCAGCTCGCCGTCTTTAGTGAAGACGCCTCCGCCGTTGTTGATCATCATCATGATCATGAGGTGGTTGCCGATGTTGTTGCCGGCTCCGGCGCCCGTGGCGAAGCCGACTGCGCCGATGTCCTTTAGCTTTTTGCCGGCTTCGAGGAGGGAAGGCCAGTCGGTGGGAACGTCGACGCCGGCCTTCTCAAACAGGGACTTGCGGTACCAGAGGGGCCGGATATCAAGCTGCCACGGCACCGCCACATAACCCTTGTCCGTCTTGAACGGCTCCAGCACTCCCGGCAGGAAATCATCGAACTGCCCGTTTTCCTTGAGCTGGTCAATCACTTTGTCCGCGTAGGCGATCTGCCCCTGCTCCTCAAACTGGAATGCCTGGAAACCGCCACCCGTGGATACCGCCGGCCCGGTCTTGGACGCAACAGCCGAAGAGAACGTCTGGTAGAAGTTGTTCCACTGGATGAGCTGGTACGTGGCCTTGCTGTTGTTGGCTCCGGAGAAACCTTCCGCAATTTTCTTGGCGGCGTCGTTGTAGGCGGGGGTGGCCCACGGCATGTCCCAGAACTTGACCGTTCCACCCGCTCCGCCTCCGCCGCCTCCCTGTGAAGCGGAGCCGCCGCCGCAGGCGGCCAGGAGGGGAACGGAGGCCGCGGCGGCAGCGAATCCCAGGAACCCCCGCCGGGAGAAGGCGGAGGAAGCGATGGAAGGTTTGGTAGGCACGATGGTTTCCTTTCAGGGCCCGGAGTGACTGAATGCCCGGGCCCTTCTCGACAATGAGTGGATAGTGACTTGAGGAACGGGAACTGCTGGTGGATCAGTGGGGCTGTTAGCTGGTGAGTTGGTTAAGGAGCGACGTGACGGCGGCAAACCGTACCAGGTCGTTGGCGGGTTTCCCCGAGGTGACAGTCGCGTGGGCCCGGGCCCAGCTGGTCCGGTGCGATGACTCGTAAAGGGTGGGAAGCGTCGTCGCACCTTCCGCCGTCACCACGCGGACTTCGGCCGGCCACGCGGCTGCCGGGTCCGGAAGCACGACGTCGGCCCGGCCGGTGGAGGTGAGGACTGTGACGCTGGCCGTTGCGGGCAGCGCCGACGTGAGGATGCCCTGCAGGGCGACGGGGGTTCCGCCGGCAAGGACGCCGGCCACGGTGTAGCCGTTCCCGTTGCGCTGGACCACCCGCAGGTTCCGCAATTCCATTCCGCACCCGACCAGGACGGCGAGCTGTTCGGTCAGCAGGTGCGCGGGGTCCGTTCCGGGAGCGGCCACGGCGACCGAGTCAAGCATGACGGCGTCCTCGAGGGCACCGGCGATAACCCGGCGAACGTTATCGCTGGATTCGGCCAAGGCCGCGTTGCCTGCCCACTGCTGGTCAAGCACCACCGCTGCGCCGGCGGAATCGGCGACGCCGATGAGTTCAGCGGTGTCCTCTGCCACCGGGGCGGCGACCACAACGCCGCTGGCTCCGCTGCGGATTGCATCGGCCGCCCGGCCGGCCCAGCCTGCATGGCCGGCGACGGCGACGACGTCGGGTACCTCTGCCGACGGACCTGCGGCCGGACCGAAGGAAAGAGGAAGGGAAGCGACGACGGCGGACACGGCACCGGCTGCTTCAGCCTTTGGATCCGCGTACACGGACAACTGCGTGGTCATGCGTTGATCTCCTCGTCTGCGGGTGTCCCGGCGGTCCGGCCTGTATCGACGCGGCGGGCGGCGGCTTCGGCGATTGACAGCGCGAACTCAAGGTCGTGGATCAGCGTTTCGGCGGAAGGCGCCTGTCCTGTGCCGCTGGCCAGTTCAGCGAGTTTGCGCCACTCGCCCTCGTAACCGTTGTGGCCGAAGGGACCGAGGACGGTGGTCCGGCCGGCCCTACGGATGCGGGCAGTTGCCGAGCCGGCGTGGACGTAGGACGGCGTGAAGTCGATTTTCAGGGCGGCGTCGTCACCGATTGCCTCAAAAACCCAGGACGGTTCCCACGTCGCGTTCATGGCGGCACGCAGTTCGATGGAGACGTTTCCGGCCCGGAGTGAGATGACGTAGCCAAAGGGCCTGACGATTTCCGCGTGGAGAACTTCCACCGCCTCAAAATCAGGGGTGAAGCGGCGGACCAGCGGGAGGTCGTGGATGGCCAGGCCCATCACTCCGCCCGTGAGCATGGCCTTGATGACGTCCGGGTCGGTCGAGTCCCGGCCCGGCACCGGCACGCGGCCCACGATCTCGGTGGCAAAGTCCTCGAAACGGGGGTTGGGCGGAAGCACGATTGATGACCGGATGGTGTGGACGTGCTCAGGCAGGTCCTCCCAGGCTTCCTCGGCTGCGAGCCAGCCCGGGTCGAACGTGTGCATGGCGCCAACGATGATCGGAACGCCGGTCTCGGCGGAAACAGCGGAAATGCGGGCTGCTTCTTCACCGTTCATGGCGAAGGGCTTTTCGCAGAGCACCGCTTTCTTGCCGGCACGGCAGCTGGCGATCACCTGTGCTGCGTGGAACTGGTGCGGGCTGCAGATGGCCACGATGTCCACTGCCGGGTCCGCGAGCAGCTCGTCCATGCTGGTGCTGAAGTTCGCTCCCACCCTTCCGGCTACGGTTTCAGCCACAGCGGGGTCGACGTCCATGATGTGGCGGACTTCGAGGAGGTCACCAAGCCGGGCGAGGGAAGGCAGGTGGATCGCCTGGGTGGCGGGCCCCGCGCCCAGAATTCCGACGCCGAGGAGGGCCGGTGATGCCTGTGCCTGGTTCGACAAGTTGCTTACCTCTTTGTAATCGCTGGACTGTGGTATCCGCAGCTGGCTTCGGGTGACACCGCTCACAGATCAACCTAGAACTACTTTTGTCGATCGTCAAGCAAAAGTTGAAGAGGTTCTGGCGATCTTTCGGCCGCGTGACATGCATAAGAGCTTCGTGTTATCACTGACTCATGAGTCCAACGTCTGGAAAAGAGACCCGTACCGACCCCGGTGCCGAGACCTCCGATGGCGCCGGGAACCTGTCACGGGCCGGCGATCTCTTCCAGCTGCTGCGCGACGGCAAGGCCCGCACCCGGGCCGAACTGGCCCTCACCACCGGCCTGGCGCGTTCGACGGTGGCGGCGCGCATCGACGCCCTGATCTCTTCGGGCCTGGTGGGGCCTGCGGGAGAGGCGAGTTCCAGCGGCGGCAGGCCGCCGTCGCGCTTTGCCTTCAACCCGGCCGCCCGCTCCGTCCTGGCAGTCGACGTCGGTGCGACGCATGTCATCGTTGCGGTCACGGACCTGGGCGGCAATGTGCTGTCCGAGCGGCGCCTTGTCCAGGATGTCGCTGACGGCCCGGAAGCTGTGCTGGGCCGCGTGGTCGAGGAAGGCAAAGCGCTCCTCGGTGAGGCCGGCCGGACTGTCGCGGACCTCGCCGGCATAGGCATCGGGCTCCCGGGACCGGTGGAGCATGCCACGGGCATGCCGGTAAAGCCGCCCATCATGCCCGGGTGGGACGGGTTCGACGTCGTCCGCTACGTCCAGCGGTCGCTGCCGGTCCCCGTCCTGGTGGATAACGACGTCAACATCATGGCCCTCGGCGAACGCACGGCCTACTGGCCGGAACACGACAACTTCCTGTTCATCAAGGTGGCCACCGGCATCGGTGCGGGCATCATCAGCAGCGGCGAACTGCAGCGGGGCGCCAACGGAACAGCAGGAGACCTCGGCCATGTACGCGTGCCCCGCGGCGAGGAAGTCCTCTGCCGCTGCGGCAACTACGGATGCCTCGAGGCCCTGGCGTCAGGGCCCGCCGTCGCGCGCGAACTGGCCCGGCAGGGACTGGCAGCGGAGAAGGGCAGCGATGTCCTGCGGCTCGTCGGGGAGGGTAATCTCCAAGCAATCCAGGCGCTTCGGCAGGCCGGCCGGGACGTGGGGGACGTGCTGGCCACCGTGGTCAACCTGCTGAACCCGTCCGTCATCGTGATCGGCGGCAGCCTCGGCCAGGCAGGTGAGCACCTGATGGCCGGCGTGCGGGAAGTGGTGTACCGGCGGTCCCTGCCGCTGGCTACGTCGCATTTGCGGATCGCCCTGTCGATGGCCGGCGACCGCGCCGCGATCCTGGGTGCCAGCCAGATGGTCACGCAGCACGTGCTGTCCCCGGCCGTGATAGAAGCCACCCTGCAGGCAACCGGATAACACCCGTCATGCGAGTCGCTGGCATGATAGCAATGGACTGATGCAACCGATTTCCAGCTCCCGCACCAAGCCGCAGCCCGCCTCATGACGGCGAATATCCTCGCCAAGGTTCCGCGCGCCTGGATCCTGCTGGTGAGCATCGGACTCATCGCCCTGAACATGCGCGGCCCGTTCGTGGCTGTTGCCCCCGTCGTGGGCCCGATGCAGCAGGACCTCGGCTTCTCGCCGGTGGAACTGGGGCTGCTGACCGGCATTCCGGTGCTGTGCTTTTCGCTGGCCGCGCCGCTTGCCTCGTTTGCCGGCCGGAAGTTCGGAGCGGAATTCGCCATCATGCTCACGCTGCTGGGCGTGCTGGCCGGCGTTATCGTCCGCTCGGCCGGAAACGGTTCTCTGGTGCTGTTCGGAACCGCGATCATCGGCCTGGCCATCACCATCGGCAACATCGCCGTGCCGCTGATCATCCGCCGCGACTTTTCGCCGCGGCGGCAGGGGACGGCCATGGGCATCTACACTGCTGCCCTGAACATCGGGTCCACCCTCACCTCGGTGGTCACGGCGCCGCTGGCCGAGCTTGCCGGGTGGCGGCTCGCCCTGGGTGCCAGCGGGCTCTTCGCCGTCGCCGCCGCTGTCTTCTGGGTGATGGCAGCGGGCCGTTGCGCGTTCGTCCCAGCAGCCGTCGAAGCGTCCGATCGTCGTCCAGCCGGGGGCCGGCCGGCGTCACGCTGGATCACGGCCGGGCTGACGGCAGGCTTTGCGGGGCAAGCTTTCTCCTATTACGGCGTCACTGCCTGGCTGCCGACCTTCCTGATCGACGAACTGGGCATGGCGCCCTCCGCCGCCGGCGCCGGGTCCTCGCTCTTCCAGATCCTCGCCATCGTGGGCGGCCTCGGTGTACCCATGGTGGCTCGATTCGCCAGTACGACGGCGGTGGCGGTCACCTTGGGCACGATGTGGCTGACCGTTCCCCTGGGCCTGTTGCTTGCCCCGCAGCTGTGGTGGCTCTGGTCCTCCATAGGCGGTGCGGCGCAGGGCGGCGGCATCACGCTCATCTTCATTGCCATCATTAAGATTGCCCGTGACCAGGCGTCCGCCGGCCGGATGTCCGCGATCGTCCAGGGCGTCGGCTATTCGGTTGGTGCGGCTGCCCCGACGCTCCTGGGCTACGTCCACGGACTGTCCGGGTCCTGGACCAACCCGATGCTGCTGATCCTTGGTTCCGTGGCGGCATTCTTCCTGGGCACAACGCTCTCGGTGCGCAAGGTGCCAAAACCCGCTGACCCGCCCGCCGCCGTCGTACGTCACCTTTCCTGCTAACCACAAAGCGCGAACGGACACTTAAGTCCCAACGCACAGCGCGAACGGACACTTGGGGCCCTTGGAAAAGGGGCCTCAAGTGTCCGTTCGTGCTTAGTGGTGGTTCCGTTGCCGGGCCGCCCCCCGGATTTCGGGGTGCCTGTTGCGGAGGGCGTGGCAGCCCGGCGAACGGAAATTCAGCGGAGTCCTACGCGGCGACGAGCTCCGCGTCCTCGACCGGTTCCTCCGAACCGTCCCGGGCTTCGTGCAGGAAGCGGGCGTAGGCCGGGAGGGTCAGGAACGTGGGGAACTTGTCGGCCAGGGTGACTTCCTCGAAGATGTCGCGGGCGTCGGCGAAGCGGTCGCCTTCGAACCGTTCCAGCCGCAGGAACTCCTCATCCAGGAGCTCCTCTACCCACTCTCGGGTGATGATCTCGCCGTGGTCGGTGATCGCGTGGGAGTAGATCCACTGCCACAGCTGCGAGCGGGAGATCTCGGCGGTGGCGGCGTCCTCCATCAGGTTGTGGATGGCCACTGCACCGTTGCCGCGGAGCCAGGATTCGATGTAGCGGATGCCTACTTCGATGTTGTTCCTGATGCCCTGTTCGGTGATGGTGCCGGTGGTGGCGGCGATGTCCAGCAGGGCGCGGTCGTCCGGGATGACGTCTTCACGGAGGCGGTCCAGCTGGTTCGGACGCCCGCCCAGGACCCCGTCGAACACCTCGCGGCAGACCGGAACCAGGTCCGGGTGGGCCACCCACGAACCGTCGAAGCCGTCATTGGCTTCCCGGGTCTTGTCCGCACGGACCTTTTCGAAGGCGATGGCGTTGGCTTCCTGGTCCTTGCGGTTAGGCACGGCGGCGGCCATGCCGCCGATAGCCATGGCGCCGCGCTTGTGGCAGGCACGCACCAGCTGCTCGGTGTAGGCGCGCATGAACGGGGCCGTCATGGTCACCTGTCCGCGGTCCGGGAGGACGAAGCGGGGTCCGCGGGTGCGGAAGTTCTTGATCATGGAGAAGATGTAGTCCCACCGGCCGGCGTTCAGGCCTGAGGCGTGGTCGCGCAGTTCGTAGAGGATTTCTTCCATCTCGAAGGAGGCGGTGATGGTCTCGATCAGCACGGTGGCGCGGATGGTGCCCTGCGGGATGCCGAGGAGGTCCTGGGCGAGGATGAAGATGTCGTTCCACAGGCGTGCTTCGAGGTGGTTCTCGATCTTGGGCAGGTAGAAGTAGGGGCCCTTGCCCTGTGCCAGCAGGCGGCGGGCGTTGTGGAAGAAGTACAGGCCGAAGTCCACGATGCCGCCGGCGATCGGTTCGCCGTCGATCAGCATGTGCTTCTCCGGCAGGTGCCAGCCGCGGGGACGGACCACGATCGTTGGCAGCTCGCCAGCGGGGCGGAGCGTGTACTCCTTGCCCTCCGGGGAGGTGAAATCGATCCGCCGTTCCAGCGCGTCGGTGAGGTTCAGCTGGCCTTGGATGACGTTGCGCCACGACGGTGTGGAGGAGTCTTCCATGTCCGCGAGCCAGACCTTGGCGCCGGAGTTCAGGGCGTTGATGGTCATCTTCTTGTCCACCGGTCCGGTGATTTCAACGCGGCGGTCCTCGAGGCCGGGGGCCGGGGGAGCGACGCGCCAGTTCGGATCGTTCCGGACGGACTCGGTCTCGCTCAGGAAGCGCGGGTCCTGCCCCTTGGCGATCTGGGCCCGGCGTGCCCGGCGGCCCTGCAGCAGCTCCTGCCGCCGTTCGGCCGTGGCCCGGTGCAGCTTGGCAACAAAGGCCAAAGCATCCGGAGTCAGAACCTCACCCTGCCGGCAAATGGGCTGCGCAGTCAGAGTGATCCCGTTGATCGTGAAGTTGTCGGTGAAGCTGTTCATTTCAATACTCCTCAAAGCAAGAAGGAAGTTCGACGGCGGTGCGTGGCGTACGTACATAGGCGGTGAACTGGACATCCGGCAGCCTGCGTAAAGGGGCCCTGTGGCCGGCTTCGTCCTCGCCCAGCGAGGTAAGAAGCCGGCCATGGGGGAAAGCACGCCGAGGATCGTCCGGTTTACCGACGCACCCAAGCGTCGCCGTCGTAAGTGGGCCCACGGCCGCCGGGTTCCCTCGCGAGCTTGCGAGTGGAGGGGGCGGCTGGGGATTAGTGGAACTGGCCCTCTTCGGTGGATCCCACGAGAGCGAGGGTGGATGCGTTCGGGTTGAGCGCAGTGGCGATGTCGTCGAAGTAGCCGGTGCCGACTTCGCGCTGGTGCTTGGTCGCGGTGTAGCCGCGGGATTCGGAGGCGAATTCCTTTTCCTGCAGCTCGACGTAGGCGCTCATGCCTTCACGGGCGTAGCCGTGGGCGAGGTCGAACATCGAGTAGTTCAGGGCGTGGAAGCCGGCCAGGGTGATGAACTGGAACGTGAAGCCCATGGCGCCGAGCTCACGCTGGAACTTCGCGATGGTGGCGTCGTCCAGGTGCTTGCGCCAGTTGAACGAGGGCGAGCAGTTGTAGGAGAGCATCTGGTCCGGGAACTCGGCCTTGACGGCCTCGGCGAACTTGCGGGCCAGTTCCAGGTCCGGGGTGCCGGTTTCCATCCAGATGAGGTCGGAGTACGGGGCGTAGGCCTTGGCGCGGGCGATGCAGGGTTCGATGCCGTTGCGGACCTTGTAGAAGCCTTCCGGGGTGCGGACCGGCTGGCCGCCTTCGCGGAGGATGAATTCCTGGTCGCGTTCGTCGACGTCGGAGGTGATCAGGGTGGCTGCCTCGGCGTCGGTGCGGGCGATAATGACGGACGGGGTGCCGGCGACGTCGGCTGCCAGGCGGGCGGCGTTCAGGGTGCGGACGTGCTGCTGGGTGGGGATGAGTACCTTGCCGCCGAGGTGGCCGCACTTCTTTTCCGAGGCGAGCTGGTCCTCCCAGTGAACGCCTGAGGCGCCGGCCTGGATCATGGACTTCATCAGCTCGTAGGCGTTGAGCGGGCCGCCGAAGCCGGCTTCGGCGTCGGCCACGATCGGTACCATCCAGTCCTCAACGGTCTGGAGGCCTTCGGAGAACTCGATCTGGTCCGCGCGAAGGAGGGCGTTGTTGATGCGGCGGACCACGGTGGGCACCGAGTTGGCCGGGTAGAGGGACTGGTCCGGGTAGGTGTGGCCGGAGTTGTTGGCGTCGGCTGCGACCTGCCAGCCCGAGAGGTAGATGGCGCGGAGACCTGCCTTGACCTGCTGCACTGCCTGGTTGCCGGTGAGCGCGCCGAGGGCGTTGGTGTACTTGCCGGTCTTGTGCTCCTCGGTGAGCTGCTTCCACAGCTTCTCGGAGCCGCGGCGGGCCAGCGTGTGCTCTTCGGAGACGCGGCCCCGGAGGCGGACGACGTCGGCGGCCTTGTAATCCCGGGTCACACCTTCCCAGCGCGGGTTGGCAGACCACTCAAGCTCCAGGGCGGCGGCCTGCTCTTCGGGCGTCTGCTGGGTGGGCTCAAATGCTGCAGTCATCTTTGTCTCCTTGTTTGCACCCGGGCCATTCCGGGTGATGTTTTCCGGGCCGACCTTCGCTGCGCCTTTGCAGCTCCGGCCGGCTTTCCGGTGGTGTTTCTTCCGTGACACTTACTTTTCTGCACTTTCCAACACCTTTCTAGGGGAAAAGTCTGGAAAGAAATGCAGTTCTTCACGTATTCTTCATAAATGTCGCCTTCAAGCTGGAACAGGGAAGTTTCGCAATCGTCGTCGCCGCAGCCGACGGCGGAACTGGACGTTATCTCGCTCGGTCGCCGCGTGCGCCACCTGCGCAAACAGGCGGGACTGACGCTGGATGACCTGAGTGCCGCCGTCGGCACCGCGCCGAGCCAGTTAAGCCTGATTGAGAACGGCAAGCGGGAACCCAAACTCGGCCTGCTACAGCACCTGGCAACGGCGCTCAACGTCACCATCGACCAGTTGCTCGGAGCCGAACCGCCCAGCCGCCGGGCGGGCCTGGAAATCGAGCTCGAACGCTACCAGCGGGGCCCCCTTTACGAGTCGCTGAACCTGCCCAAAATCCGCGTCAGTTCGCGTTTGCCGCTGGATGTCCTGGAGGCGCAGGTGGGGCTGCTGCACGAGCTCGAACGCAAGATGAATGAACAGGTGGCCACACCGGAAGAAGCCCGCCGCGCGAACGGTGAACTGCGCGCCATGATGCGGGAACGCGGGAACTATTTTCCGGAGTATGAGGCCGAGGCGCAGAAGGTTCTCAAAGAGGTGGGCTACACGACCGGACCGCTGAGCCAGCACGTCATCGCGGACATCGCCGCGCACCTCGGGTTCACCCTTCACCATGTGGGTGATCTGCCGCATTCCACGCGTTCGGTGACCGATTTGAAGAACCGCAGAATTTATCTCACCCAGAGCCAGCGGCAGGACCACGACCCCCGCTCCGTGCTGCTGCAGGCCCTCGGCCACTACGTGCTGGGCCATGAAACACCCCGGAACTACGGCGATTTCCTCGCCCAGCGGGTTGCCACGAACTATTTCGCGGCGGCGCTCCTCCTGCCGGAGCAGGCCACTGTGGAATTTCTGCAAAAAGCGAAGGCCGCGAAGGAAATCGCTGTCGAGGACATTCGTGACGCCTTCGCCGTTTCCTATGAAACTGCGGCCCACCGGTTCACGAACCTGGCCACCAAACACCTGGGCATCACCACGCATTTCCAGAAGACCCACCAAAGCGGAATCATCTACAAGGCCTACGAGAACGACGGCGTTAGCTTCCCGCAGGACCACACCGGCGCCATCGAGGGGCAGCCATCCTGCAAGGCCTGGACCTCGCGGGCGGTGTTCGACGTCCCGGACAAGTTCAGCGCCTACAGCCAATACACGGACACGCCGTCGGGCACGTACTGGTGCACGGCACGGACGGAACGGTCGGCAAGCGGGGAGTTTTCGCTGAGCATCGGCGTGCCGTACCAGCACGTGAAGTGGTTCCGTGGCCGGGAGACGACGGCGCGGGCCACGTCCAATTGCCCGGATCCCGCCTGCTGCAAGCGGCCGCCGGCGTCGCTGACGTCCGAGTGGGCAGGCAACGCCTGGCCGTCCGCGCGTGCACACTCCCACCTGCTCGCGGCCATGCCCCCGGGAGCCTTCCCGGGCGTGGACGAGACCGAGGTGTACAGCTTCCTGCAAGCACACTCGGACAGCTGAGGCAACGCTCTCTCACTTTCGGCGGGTTTTCCCGCGACGCTCTCTCACTTCCAGCGGGTTTTCCCGGGACACTCACGCACTCTTGCCTGAGACTTGACGACTGCTTCCGGCTCGCGTGCGCAGCCACCCTAGGAAAATTTTTCGTTGAGGATCCCGTGATAGAGGACATCGTGCAAAACCTGGTGGCTTCCGTCGGTGCCGGACCAGCGGCCCGTATGTCTCAGAAAATGCATGTATTCATACAGGGAGGCACAGAAAAAGGATGCAAATTCGGCATCACTCTCTTTAAGCAACTCCACATGTTCAGCGATGAGTCCGGGGTCCATTGCGGTCACTGTGGCGCCGCCAGAGATGTCGGAGTAAATCGGGAAGAACGCGATCAGGTGCCCCAGGACGGGAACGAGGTCTGGCAACATCCCGTGTTCCCGGTGCCAAGTCACGAATGCGATGAGGGAACCCACTTCCTGGTCGCCTTGGTGCAAACCAACGAAAGCTGGTCTGGGGGCTGGTTCTCCCGCAGGGTGGCCCCTGCGGGAGTTCCGTCTTGCCTGCCGGCGGCGGCGGGTTTTGTTGGCCAAAATCGATCCTTACTGTGGTTGTGGCAAAAGGCTGAATGCCTTTCCGGAAACGCTATGAGTGGGGAACGCTTGGCTTCAACGGCGACCATCCGTATGTGGAAAAACGGTCCGCACCGGCCCACCTCCGGTTCCCGGCGGCCGTCGTCGACGGGAACCTGGAACCCACCCAAGGCACGCGGACTATATTGGCCCTATCAGCCCATCAACCTGTCAGCCCATCAACCTGATCGCGGGAGTGTGCACACATGGCCAAGGAACTCGCCACCCAGCTCATCGAACAACTCCAGGCTGCCGGAGTGCAGCGCATCTACGGGATCGTGGGCGACAGCCTCAACCCGATCGTCGATGCTGTCCGCAAGACGGGCGGCTCCCAACAGGGCGGCATCGACTGGATCCACGTCCGGCATGAGGAAGCTGCTGCCTTCGCGGCTGCGGCGGAAGCCCAGCTCACGGGAAAGCTTGCCGTCTGCGCGGGGTCCTGCGGCCCCGGCAACCTCCACCTGATCAACGGGCTCTACGACGCCAACCGCTCCGGCGCTCCCGTGCTGGCCATTGCATCGCACATTCCGAGCAAGCAGATCGGCAGCGGATTCTTCCAGGAAACGCATCCGGACCGGATCTTCAACGAATGCTCGGTGTACTCCGAGCTGATAAGTACAGCGGAACAGTCGCCACGCGTGGTGCACAGCGCGATCCAGCACGCCGTCGCACTCGGAGGAGTCGCCGTCGTCACGCTTCCCGGCGATATCGCCGGGGTGGAGGCCACCGGCGAAACGCCGTTGCCCGCAACATTCCGGCGCGCCACCCTGACACCCGACCCGGCGAGCGTCAGGGAGTTCGCTGACGCCATCAACGCGGCCAACAAGGTTGCGATCTTCGCAGGAGCAGGAACGCAGGGTGCCCACGACGAAGTCATCGCCCTCGCAGAACTGATCGGCGCCCCGATCGGCCACACGCTGCGCGGCAAGGACTTCATGCAGTACGACAACCAGTACGACATCGGCATGACCGGGTTGCTTGGATACGGCGCTGCGGCCGAGGGGATCGAGGACGCCGACCTGCTCATCCTGCTCGGGACCGACTTTCCCTACGACCAGTTCCTTCCGGACACCCGCACCGCCCAAGTGGACAGTGCTGCCCACAAGCTGGGCCGGCGGACCGACGTCGACATTGCCGTCCATGGCGACGTGCTGCCCACCCTCAAGGCCCTGATGCCGTTGCTGGCTCCGAAGAAGAGCCGGCGCTTCCTCAACCAGATGCTGAAGAAGCACGACAAGCTCATGAACAAGGCCGTCGGAGCCTACACCCGCAAGGTCGAAAAGAAGCAGCCGATCCACCCGGAGTATGCGGCCTCCCTGTTGGATCAGGTGGCGGCCGAGGACGCCATCTTCACCGCGGACACCGGCATGTGCAACGTTTGGACCGCCCGCTACATCAACCCACTGGGCACCCGCAGGCTCATCGGCTCCTTCCTGCACGGCTCCATGGCCAACGCCCTGCCCCACGCCATCGGCGCGCAGTTGGCGTACCCCGGACGCCAGGTCATTTCGGTCTCCGGCGATGGAGGGCTGTCCATGCTGCTCGGGGAGCTCGTCACGGTGGCCGCGCACCGGCTGCCGGTCAGGGTGGTGGTCTTCAACAACTCCACCCTGGGCATGGTCAAACTCGAAATGCTCGTGGACGGCCTGCCTGATTTCGGCGTTGACGTGCCTGACGCCGACTACGCAGCCGTGGCCCGTGCCCTCGGCTTCCACGCCGTCCGCGTCACCGATCCCGCCCTGGTTGAAGAGGCCTACCGCCAAGCTTTCGCGCATCCCGGCCCGTCACTGGTGGAACTCATCACGGATCCGAAGGCACTCTCGCTTCCGCCGAAAATCAAGGGTGCGCAGGTCCTTGGGTTCGCCACGGCCATGTCGAAGGTGGTTTTGAACCGCGGCGCCGGCGAGGCCGTTAGCATGGCGCGGAGCAACCTGCGCAACATCCCGCGGAGCTAGGTTCCCCAGCTGACCGGGTCCCCGCCAGGAAGATGCGCCGACCGTAAGGTTCCCAGCCCGCCGTCGTCCGCTTTCCGACGGCGTTACCGCTGCTGCCGCCCGGACGCGAGCAGCGCCGCCGTCTTTTCGATGAGCTCGTAGGGGATCGGTTTGGCCAGGGGGAATTTCAGCGTCCCCTTGGCTGCCCGGTACGGCGCTATCCCAGCCGCGAAGTCCTCGTCACCGGCGGGCACGGGATATACGGAAATGTGATGTGCCCACGCTGCGAAATAGACGACGTACCTGCCGTCCACAGTGATTGTCGGGATGCCATAGCTGATCATTTCGCCGGAACCCGGCACCGCGGTGTGGCACCTGCGCCGGATCTCCTGGAGGATCCCCTGCACCTCGGCGGGGAACGAGGCAATGTACTCTTCAACGTCGCTGAAATGCTGTGCCATCGAGCGCACCTCCGACTTCCGGGATGCCTCGAGGATACGCCCGTGCAGCTGAGAGAGCGTTGCCGAAAACGTTGCAGAAAGTGGGAGAGCGTCGGAAGGGTGAGACCAAAACGTCGGCAAACCGTGACTTTACCGGCGTCGTTCTGCGGAGCGCCGTCTGCTTGACTAAAGACGGCGGGCATCCCGTCAAGTGCCGGTAGGCAAAACCAAGGGGGAAACATGAAGGCATTCCACGTGGCCAGAATTGCGACGGCGGGCGCGCTCGTGGCGCTTACCGCATGTTCGGCGCCGTCTCCGGAGCTCCTGAAGGCCGACGGCGTGGAACGGGTCTCGGTGGACAGGGGCGTTTATGCCGCTGAGCTGCGGTCCTTCCGGGCTTCCGCGTTCGTCCTCGGCCAGGCCCTCCTGGCCGACGGCGGCGACGGTTCCAAGGGAAACGTGGTGTCGTCGCCAGGCAGCCTGCTGATTGCCTTGGCGATGCTTCGTACCGGCACGTCGGGGGAGTCGGCAGCAGAGCTGGACAACATCCTGAAACTTCCCGTGCAGAACCGTGATGAAGCGATGAACGCGGTGCTCGCCTCGCTTGAGAAGTTCGACGGCGATCCCGGCAGCGTGGACGAGGACAACCCGCCGCGGACACCTGTGATGCACGCCGCCAATGGGCTGTTCGTGGACAAGGATGTCCTCGCCGGTCAGTCCTTCCTCGACACACTGGCCCGGCACTACGGGACCGGCGTGTATCCCGTCGACTTCAGCGATGAGGGTGCCGCCAAGCCCGCCATCGACGCATGGGTCAACAAGAACACAGGCGGCAGGATCAAGGAAGCACCCGCCAAGTACGATCCCAGGAACACCTTCAGCCTGCTCAATTCCCTGTACTTCGCGTCGGCCTGGAAGGCGCCGTTCGACCCCAACGACACCTCTGACCTGCCCTTCACGACATACTCCGGGGAGGTAGTTGACGCCCCTGCGATGCACAACGAGCTGAAGATGACCTACGCGGAAGGAAACGGCTGGCGCGGCGTGGACCTGCCTTACGGGGAGGGATTCGTCATGCGCCTCGTCCTGCCCGAGGTCACGGATTCTTCGGCCATATTCGCTGCGCCACAGCTGGCGGAAATCGCGGACGCCTTCGACTCGGCGGCGCCCGCACCCGTGCAGATCCAGCTGCCGCGCTGGGATCACAAATCCAGTTTTGACCTGCGCAAGGTCTTCGGATCGCTGGGACTGCAGAAAATGCTCACCACCACTGAGGACTTCAACAACATCCAGCCCAAGATGGCAATCACCCAGGCTGCTCAGGCTGCCAACATCACGGTCGCGGAAAAGGGCACTGTTGCGGCCGCTGTCACCCAGATCAACGGAGAGGCCACCAGTGCCCCGCCGCAGCCCGAGCGGACCATCGAATTCGACCGGCCGTTCCACTACCAGATCGTGCACGGGGAAACCGGCCTGCCGCTGTTCATGGGCATCGTGGCCGACCCCCGTTCCTAACCGCATGATGCGTGGCCGCGGTTAGCCGTGCAGGTCGCGGTAAGCCGCGGCCGCCGCCGGATGCAGCGGCACACCCACCGTGTTGATCAGCGTTTCGGGGCTCAGGAACTGCACCCCCAGGCTGGACCTCGGGATGAGTTCCCGGGCCTGGCCCACCAGCAGTTCGACGGTCCGCTTCACGATGCGGTGATCCAGGTCCTCGCGGCACAGGAGCAGGTTGGCCACACCCACCGTCCAGCTGCCGGGAATGCCTTCGTAGCTGTTCTCAGGGATCAGCACCCGGTCGTAGAAGCCGCCGTATCGCGCCCGGGTTACCCGGACTTGTGCGGACAGGTCGATCAGAGCTAGCCCGACCTCCTTGTTGACCGCCGTGATGGCGGCCGTGGGCACCCCGCCGGACCAGAAGAGGGCATCCACGGACCCGGCTCTGAGGGCTGCGAGTCCGTCGTTGAGGCCGAAGTTCACTTCCCTGAGCGGATTGTTCGAGGCCGTGTTTCCGGCGCCATTGACAGTGGCGGACAGGCCGGAGGCAGTGATGATGCGGTGCGCCGTCAGGGACGTGCCCGAGCCGACTTCTCCAATGGCGGCGGTCTTCCCGGCAAGGTCGGCGAAGGTGCGGATGCCGCTGTCCTTCCGCACCAGGCAGTGGACGTAGTTCTCGTAGACCTTGCCGAGGGCGACAATCCCGCCCGCTCCCGACGGCGGTGCTGTCGCTGGCGATGCCGGGGCCGCCGCCTGCTGCGCGGCAGCATCAGCCAGCGAGACGGCGAACGTGGCGTCGCCGGCGAGGAGCCGCTGGATGTTCTCTAGGCTGCCGCCCGTCACCTGGGGAACGGCAGTTCCCACCACCTCGTGGCGCTCGAGGGACTCCGCCAGCAGGGTGGAAAACTCGAGGTAAAAGCCACCGGGCTCGCCTCCGGCCACCGTTACCGTTCGGCCGCGATCATCCGGCGTGCATGCGTTGACCGCGGGAAGCAGAAGGCCGGACAGCCCCATGGCCAGCCCCGCCCGGACGGCAGCCCGGCGGGACGGAAGATGGGCAAAGCTCCCGGTTTCAGTCATGGGTAGACTCCCGCCCTGGACGCGGAGCCGGTCCGGGCCCTGGTTCCGGCCCCGCGCCAGTTGAGGATGCCGGGTCCGGAAAGTCGAGGCGGGCGACGAGTCCGTGCGGCGACCGCTCCGCCAGCACAAGCCGGGCACCGTTCGCCTCCGCGAGCCTGTCCACGATGGTCATGCCCAGCCCGTTGCCCGGGATCTCCTTGTGCTGGGGGGAGCGCCAGAACCTGCCGGTGGAAGCGGCGCGTTCGTCGGCGGAAAGTCCGGGCCCGTCGTCGGACACCTCGATCCGCAGGCGTCCTGCCTGCGGACGGACCGCCACCGAGATCCGGGCGCCCGGAACGTACTTGATGGCGTTGGCTAGAAGCTCGCCCACCATATGCGCCAGCTCGTCCGGATTGCATGCCAGCTGAAGCGGAAACCCGGGGTGTTCCTCCAGCACCAAGGTTGCCCCGGCGCTCCGGGCTGCGGGAGCCGCCCGTTCCACTTCCTCCTGCAGCACGGGAAACGGATCGATCAGGCCGGGGTTTCGCCGGGAATCCGGGCGCAGGGCGCTGCGGGCCGAGCCCTCAAACGCCTTGTGCTCCGCAGCCGCCAGCTTCAGCACCCCGTCAAGGAGCTCTTCGACGCGTTCAAGCTCTGCCACCACCCCGGCGGCGGCAGCCAACTGCAGGTCCGTCTGCAGTTCGAGGTGCAGCAGGTCGATCCTCAGCCTGAGGGCGCCCACCGGGTTGCGCAGCTGGTGGGAAGTATCGGCAATCAGCTGCCGCTGCGAGTCGATGCTTTCGGTGACGGTCTGCGCCATTGCGCTGAAGGACCTGGTCAGCTCCCTCAATTCGGGCGGGCCGTCCGCGGGCAGCTGGCTGCTCCTGCCGGTTGCTTCCAATTCGGTCACGGCAGCGTTCAGGCGATGGACGGGGCGCAGCACCCAGCCAGTCAACCGCGCGGCGGCCAGGAGGAGGAGGGCTTCCGTCACCGCCGCAGCCAGTCCGACGACGAGCCAGCGCTCCCGCAGTTTCTGCCGGGCCGCGTCCAGATTGACCTCAAGGACAGCTTCGCCGAGCACCTGGCTGGCTGTGCCGAAGGACCTGGACATCACCTCAGAGCCGCTGCCCAGCGGTTGAAGCGTGGGAAGGACCGTGTCGCTCACATTCAGGCTGGCCCGCGAAACCGCATCCCGGACCTCGGCCCCGTCCTCGCTCAGGCCGCCCGAACGCAGCGTGCCGTGCTGCAGGCGGATCAGGATCCCTTCGCCGTACAGCCGGGAGTAGCCCTCCATCTCGCGCTGCAGCTGGGTGGAGTCACCGTCAAGTGCCGCGTCGTAGGCCACCTGGGCGAACCTGTTGAGGGCGGCGTTGCGGTTGATCTGCACTTCCTGGGTGAGCTCACGGCTGGCGGAGGCCAGAATGGCGCCGGAAGCAGCCAGCACCACCACGACCGAAAGCAGGGCCAGGATGCCCAGGACGCGGAGCCTCACGCAGGGTTCCCCTCTACCCGGTAGCCGACGCCTCGGACGTTGATGATGAAGCCCGGAAGCTGGAGCTTTGCCCGCAACCCCGTGAGATGGACGTCGAGCGACCTCGAGGAGGCAAGGAAGGCATCACCCCAGAGGGCATCCAGAATCTGTTCCCGCGTGACCACCGAACCCGCATTCCGGACCAGCAGGGCGAGAAGCTGGAACTCGGTCGGCGTCAGGGGCAGCACCCTGGAACCGACAGCAGCGACGCGGCGGTCCAGGTCGACGTCGAGGTCCCCGAGCACGATGCTGTGGTGCTGCACGCCGCCTGAGCGGCCTGTCCGCCGGGTGACGGCTTCGATCCGGGCCAGCAGTTCCACCAGCTTCACCGGCTTGACCAGGTAATCATCCGCTCCGGAGCGCAGGCCAAGGACCACGCTGCGCTCATCGTCCCGCGCCGTGAGGATCAGAATCGGGCAGGAGGTCACCTGGCGGAGCTTCCGCAGCACGTCCAGGCCATCGAGATCCGGGAGCCCCAGGTCCAGCAGGATCACTTCGAACCGCCTGTGCACCAGGAGGGCGTCTGCCCCGCGGGCAACCCTGGTGGCCTTGTGCCCGGCGGAAACCACCGCCGCGACAAGGGCGGACGCCATGGCGTCGTCGTCCTCGACGATGAGCACTTCCATGGCAGGTTCCTTTGTGGTTGTCCTTCTGGTCCTTTGTTCGCAGCCCGTTTTGGAGCCTACCCCCTGGAAGGGATTTTAGCGTTCCAGCCGGTTGCTCTCCCGGCATGGCGGCTTCCTCCGCCCTGCGTTGAAGGCGGTGGGCCCTGAAGAACGGAAACCTAAGGAAGTGTTAGGAAATGCCGTTCGGCTTAGCTTGTGCCGTGGATCACCAATAGTTTGGATGGAGTCCTTTGCTTCAGGGGCCCGTCGACGCCGACGGGGAACCGCAGGTTCAGACGGCACGGACATCAAGCAAACACCCAACGGTTGCCGACGGCGGCGCCCGATTCAGGAAGGTTCATTGATGAGCATCCAACTCACCGAAAGGGCGCAGACGAGGAAGGCCGTAGGCAACATCCTCAAGGGCTCGGCCGGCAATCTCGTGGAGTGGTACGACGTCTACATCTACACGGCGTTCCTGGCCTACTTCCAGCCCCACTTCTTCAACTCCAAAGACCCGCTGCAGGGCGCGCTGGAAGGCATGGCGGTCTTCGCCGTCACGTTCCTGATGCGCCCCATCGGCAGCTGGTTCTTCGGCCGCTATGCCGACCAGAAGGGCCGGAAAGCAGCACTGACCCTGAGCGTGACCATGATGTCCGCAGGGTCGTTCTTCATTGCCATCCTGCCGACCAAGGACGTGATCGGGGTGTGGGCGCTGGTCCTGCTGGTCCTCGCCCGCCTGGTCCAGGGCTTCTCCGTGGGCGGTGAATACGGCACCAGCGCCACCTACATGTCGGAGGCGGCGACGGCGAAGCGCCGCGGATTCTTCTCCAGCTTCCAGTACGTCACTCTGATCGGCGGCCAGATGCTGGCGCTCGCGGTCCTCGTCGTTCTGCAGAACACCATGGGCAAGGAAGCACTCTCCGAATGGGGATGGCGCGTCCCGTTCGCCATCGGCGGTGTGGCTGCCCTCGTGGTCTTCTGGCTCCGCCGCTCCATGGAGGAAACGGTCTCCGCCACCCAGTTGGAAGCTGCGGTTGGGCCTGCTGCAGGCGACGCGCAGCCCGGCACCATGAAGCTGCTGCTGACCAAGCACTGGAAGGCACTGCTG
The DNA here is from genome assembly GCF_018613755.1 of Arthrobacter sp. ISL-72. GTDB lineage: Bacteria > Actinomycetota > Actinomycetes > Actinomycetales > Micrococcaceae > Arthrobacter. The sequence goes on along the minus strand of NZ_JAGGPP010000032.1, from coordinate 8,041 downwards.
ATCTGCATCGGCGTGACACTTGGCGGCACCGTGGCGTTCTACACGTACACCAACTTCATCCTGAACTTCATGAACAACACCAGCGGCATCCCCAAGGAAACGACGTCGGTGATCAACTTCTGGGCGCTGTTCATCTTCATGCTGCTGCAGCCCGTTTACGGCATCATCTCGGACAAGATCGGCCGCAAGCCGCTGCTGCTCTGGTTCGGCATCACCGGAGTGCTGTTCACTTGGCCGCTGATGTCCGCCCTGGCCGGCACCAAGGATCCCATGATCGCGTTCCTGCTGATGATGGGCGGGCTCCTCATCGTCGGCGGCTACACCTCGATCAATGCCCTGGTGAAGGCCGAGCTGTTCCCGGCCTCGATCCGCGCCCTCGGCGTCGGCCTGGGCTACGCGCTGGCCAACTCGATGTTCGGCGGCACCGTCCCGCTGATCGGCGCCGCGCTGCAGAAGGCAGGCCAGGTGGAGATCCTCTTCACCTACGTCACGGTGGCCATCGGCATCTCGCTGCTGGTCTACATCTTCGCACTGAAGAACAAGGAGTCCACCCACCTGGACCGCGAGCAGGGCCACGCCTGGCAAGCTGCCGAATCTGGCAACACCGGCCGCGACGGCCGCAGGGACGAAGACAAGGACCAGGACCTCCTCAACGTGTAGCGTCCCCGCCTTCTGTCGAAACGTCAGGACGGACGACGGCGGGTGGCCGGCTACCGGACTTCGGGTCCGGGCGCCGGCGGCCCGCCGTCGTCGTACTTGTGGCAAGCTTCCAGACCGCGAGCCGGCATGGCGCCCGGGACCACCCGTTGCGGGCGGCTCAGTCCTGCCGCGCCGCGATGCCGCGGAGCGCTTCGCCCAGGTCGGGATGCTGGAAGCTGAAGCCGGCGTCAAGCAGCTTCTGCGGCTGAATCCAGCGGCTCTTGAGGACCAGCTCGGTCTCGGTACGAATCAGCACTGCGCCGAGCTCCAGCAGCCAGGCGGGGGTGGGAAGGCCGAACGGAACGCCATGGGCCCGTCGGACCAGCCGCATCAGCTCCCGGTTGTCCACCGGGTTGGGCGAGGCCACGTTCACCGGCCCCGTGATGTCCGTCCGCTGGTGCAGAAACAAGGCAGCGCGGTAGAGGTCCTCCACGTGGACCCAGCTGAATTTTTGCCTGCCGCTGCCCATGTGCCCGCCCAGGCCAAGCCTGGACAGGGTGGTGAAGGGCCGCATCACACCGCCGCCGGGACCGAGGACGATCGAGATCCGCAGCGGGATTTTCCGGGTCACCGGCGTTTCGGCTCCGGCCAGGGCGGACTCCCAGGCCCGGGCGACGTCAACCGAGAATCCTTCGCCGAACTCGCCGTGGTTCTCCGCCTGAGGGACGTCTTCCGCATGGCGGTAGATAGTGGCGGTGCTTGCATTCAGCCACGTCGCCGGGGGAGTGGAGCACCGGGCGACCGCGCGGCCAAGTTCCACCGTCGTGGATACGCGGGAATCCAGAATCTGCGCCTTGGTCCGCTGGTTGTACCGGCAGTTCACGGAACGTCCGGCGAGGTTCACCAGGAGTTCGGCGCCGTCGACGGCGCGGGTGAGTCCGTCGTCGTCGCCCCACCGTGCTGTGTCCGCGCCACCGCGGCCGATGGTGCGGACCAGCCAGCCTTCCTGCTCAAAGCGCGTCCGGAAGTACCGGCCGATAAAGCCGGTGGCCCCGGCGAGCACCATGGTTTTTCTGTCGTTCATCTCTTCCCCCAATGGTTGTTCGTGACGTAGCCCGGCTAGTCGCGGACGCTGCGGCTCAGGCTGAGGACGTCGTCGAGGACCTTGCTGACCCCGGGGATCCTGGCGAGCGAAAGCCCCCGCGCAATCAGGGGCGCCGCCCCATCGACGAGTTTCCGCGTGCGGTGGCGGTCCTCCGACGTGTCGTAGACCCAAAAGAGCGCCACTCCCATGTAGCCGAGCCACAGCAGTTCCGGCAGGTCGCCGCGGAGCTTCTTCGGAACCGCGGGGCTGGCACCGTCCACGATGTTCCGGAAGATGGCGAGCGACGACTGGCGGGCGGCGGTCGATTCGCCGGAGAACGGGTTGACGGGCGATGTCGGCCGGATAGCTGTGGCGATGAATTCGGCACCGAAGCGGTGGTAGGGCTCCATGACGTCCAGCCCGGCGTGCAGGGCCGCCCTGAGCCTGCCGCTCAGGTCCTTGATGCCGGCGACGGCTTCCGCCGCCTTGGCTGCGTGCTCCGCCTGAACGTGGACATACAGCTCCTGAACCAGCTCGTCCTTGGACGCGAAGTAGTAGTACGCGTTGCCCACGGACACGCCGGCCTCGCTGGCAATGGCCCGCATGGTGGTCTTTTCAAAGCCGACGTCACGGAACATGCGCAGGGCCACGTCGGCCAGGAGTTGCCGGGTCTGCTTGCTTTTGCCTGCCATGGGTAAACCCCTATTCCACTTTTGAACGTGTTCAAGAATCGTTGCACGAAAACTGAACGTGTTCAAATATTCCGGCGGATTGACGAGGGAGGTTGGAATGCTGCCGTGGTGCGAGAATGGAACACGGTTCCGGCGGCACCATGTCGCGGGAACACCTCCCAGTGCTAATACAGCCGGCTTCCGCGAACTCCACTGGAGTTTCCGGGCGGCCGAGCGAACCACTCTGAATGGACACCCATGACTTCCGCCAAGACTTTCCCCGCCCCGGCGGCGCCGAAATTCGCCTCAATTGGTTCCCCATACTTCGGCATCATGCTGGCCTTCATGGCGGTGGTGCTGATCCTGTCCAACATCGGGGCTTCGAAGGGTGTAGCGATCGGTCCGGTCATCACCGATGGCGGCTTCTTCCTCTTCCCGCTTGCCTACATCCTGGGCGACGTCATCAGCGAGGTCTACGGATTCAGGGTGGCACGCAAGGCCATCATCACCACGTTCGCCCTCTCCGTCTTCGCGTCGCTGTGCTACTGGGTGATCATCGCGCTGCCGGGCTTCGATGACGAGTTCGGCACCGCCAAACAGGCCGCCCTCGAAGGTGCGCTGGGGCCTGTTCCGCAGATTGTGCTGGCCTCGCTGCTGGCGTTCCTGGCCGGACAGACGATCAACTCCTGGATCCTGGTGAAGATGAAGGCCCGCACCGGTGAAAAGTCACTCTGGGCGCGGATCATGGGATCCTCCGTGGCCGGTGAGTTCGTGGACACGCTGATTTTCTGCAGCATCGCGGCATCGGTCATCGGCATCACGGACTTCGGCATGTTCGTGAACTACGTTCTGGTGGGCTTCCTCTACAAGACCCTGGTGGAGTTCCTCTTCGTGCCCGTGACGGCACTTGCCATCGGCTGGATCAAGAAGCGCGAACCGAGCTACGGGACCGCGTAGGCTGCAGAGGCGCCCGCTCCGTCCCGCCGCCACCCGCGTAACGCCGAAATCGCCGGAGACCTGGGAGTTCGCCGGAACCTTCCGGCGACTTGGCATGCTTCCAGCGAATTCGGGCCTACCGGGGCGCGTACGCATTGCGTGACCGCCCGGCCAAAGCACGGAGCACACGGTTCTTGAAATCGGCCTCATTGAAGAGGTCCTTCCACTCGACCCGGACGAAGCGCCATCCGTCCTCAGTCAAGGCCTTTTCGCGGCGGCGTTCCTCAAAGAGCACTTCGTCAGTAGGTTTGTAGTCGAAATATTTGACCCTGCCGTCGAATTCCAAGGCCACCTTTTCCTCTTTCCAAGCGAAGTCGAGACGATGGCTCCCGATCCGGCTCGTGACTTCAACCTGCAGCTCAGGCGGTCTAATCTTCAGACGGAGGATCAGCTCCCGGGTAAGGGTTTCGCCGGGGGATTCCGAGCGGACGTCGGTCGTTTCGAGTACGCGGCGGAATGTCCGGACACCACGATGCCCGTCCAACGAATCTGCCATCATCTGCAGGCGCGACCGGTCGGCGCCCATGCGAAGAGCATGGTCCATAACGACCAGTGCTTGCCGGTAGCTCAGCATCATGGTGCAGTCCGCGACGGTCCGCTCCAGGGAAGTCGTTCGAAGCCGGCCCGCCACAGTAACGTCGTGGTCGGAGAAGGGACGCGTATGGCACCGCACATCCTTGCCGTGGCGCTCACTCGACGGGCGGACCGGTTGCAGGATATGGATCAGGTCGTCCACGTTCCAGAGATAGAGGCGGTGCAGCCGCGCTGCGGAAGTGTGGCTGTAGACGAAGGCGCCGGTCGACGTCGTGCGTGTTCCGTGTGCATGCGCATAAATCAGCTGTCGGCTCCGGACGCTACGGGACTGGGCGTTCCAGACACTGGCGCGGAGATAGCAGCCGTAGCGCAGCCGGACCAGGGACCCTGAATCCAGCAGGGACCTGATGGACCGCGAGCCATAGCCAAGTTCGAGGAGCTGGTCAGTGCGCCAGAGGTTTCCCGTTGGCGGTAGCGCAGGAGTGTTGTGATGCGGCATGGCACCAGCTTCGTGTGTCGCCCGCACGCAGGCGAGGCACCGCCGTCGTTATGTGGAAAACGCGACGTCGCCGGAAACGTGCGAGAACGCCGTAGCCTTCCGGCGACTTGGCACGTTTCCGGCGATTTCGCGGGCCTGAGGACCGAAGCCGCCCCTAAGACGCCGAGTAGTAGCGGCCCAGCGCCTCGGCCTTGAAGTCGAAGAAGTTGCCGGCCTCGATGGCGAGCCGGGCGTCGTCCACCATCTTCACCACAAAGCGCTCGTTGTGGATGGAGATCAGCGTGGCGGAGACCATCTCCTTGGCCTTGAAAAGGTGGTGGATGTAGGCCCGGGAGTAGTTCAGGCAGGCGTAGCAGTCGCAGCCTTCCTGCAGCGGCCCGAAGTCGCGCTTGTACTTGGCGCCGGAGAGGTTGAAGCGTCCGTCCGGCGTGTAGAAGGCCGAATTGCGGGCCACCCGTGTGGGGGAGACGCAGTCGAAGGTGTCCGCGCCGTTCTCGATCGCCGTGAAGATGTCATCCGGTTCGGAGATGCCCAGCAGGTGCCGCGGCTTGTTCTCCGGAAGTTCCTCATTGCACCAGCGCACGATGGTGCCCAAATTTTCCTTCTCCAGCGCCCCGCCGATGCCGAAGCCGTCGAAGTTCATGGCGCCGAGGTCCCCGCAGGCCTTGCGGCGCAGGTCCTCGTACTGGGCGCCCTGGATGACACCGAAAAGCGCCTGGTAGGGCTTGCCCACCCGCTGGGAGGTCAGCCGGAAGTGTTCAATGATGCAGCGTTCGGCCCAGCGGCGGGTGCGTTCCAGGGACTCTTCCTGGTAGCCCCGCGAGTTTTGGAGCGTGGTCAGCTCGTCGAAGGCGAACATGATGTCCGCGCCGATCTGGTGCTGGACGTTCATGGAAATCTCGGGGCTGAAGCGGTGCCGGTCGCCGTTGAGGTGGCTTTTGAACCACACGCCGTCTTCGTCCACGTGGGCCAGGCGTTCCTTGCCGGGAGCCACCGCGTCATCCGGACCGGACGAATCCACCGATTTCATGTCGATGACCTTTTTGAAGCCCGAGCCAAGGCTCATGACCTGGAACCCGCCAGAGTCCGTGAACGTGGGCCCGGACCAGTTCATGAAGGCGCCCAGCCCGCCGGCTTCATCCAGGATGTCCGCCCCCGGCTGGAGGTAGAGATGGTACGCGTTGGCCAGGACCGCCTGGGCGCCGAGCTCCGCGATGGACTCCGGCAGCACCGATTTCACCGTGGCTTTGGTACCGACGGCGATGAAGGCCGGCGTCTTGATCTCACCGTGCGGGGTGCTGATGGTGCCGGTGCGGCCTAGGAACTCACCGCCGTTGGCTGTCACCTGCTCCGGCGTCGGCGAGCAGGTCTCACTGAGCCGCTTGCCCACCGTGAAGGAAAATCCGGACTGCAGGGCCGCGGCACCCGGATCGACAGGCGGGTGTGGAGAATCAGTATTGGCAGGCACGGTTCAAGTGTGCCAGCTTAGGTCCGGGAAGCTTAGCCGGCGGTCAGTGCACGGGGTCCGAGGTGGGATATTTCTCAGCACGCCAGCTGTCCCAGCTGTTGCGGATTTCCTCCAGCCGGTGGGCCCCTAAATCGTAGGTGGACACGATGATCATGGACCCGCCGTCGGGCCTGACTTCGGCAATCGGCGGCTGGTCCGCCATGACCAGCAGGCCGTCTCCGTGTTCGGCGTAGCTGTGAACCGTGAGCCCCACCTGGTGGTTGGTCCGGTACCAGACCCTGCCGGAGATCTTCTCCCCGGTCGCGAGGGTCAGCGAGTACTCCTCGCCGGGGGCCGGGATGTCCCGCAGTCCCAGTTTGTCGATCGCGGAGCCGTCGCTGCCCGGAACCGAAAAGAAGGCGGTGCGGCGTTTGCCGTGCGGGTGCCGCTCCAGCGCGAAGCGGAGCTGCTGGAGGAACGTCAGCCAGCTTTGGGTGATGTCCTCGTCCCAGGCGGCCCACTCGGAATTGTGGTCCAGCGCGGCCCGCGTCACGCTGACCTCGGTGCCGGTGGACACGGGTTTGAGATTGAATTCGTCGCCGCCGTCTACAGTCAGGCTCGTGTGGTCCGGGCCTTCAACCACTGTGTCCTTGAAATAGATTTCGTTGATTTCTGCGGCCAGGTCATCTGCTTCCCAGCCGTGCCACTGGGCCACCTTGGCCGGTTCACGCAGCATTGTCCAAACCTGCTGCGCATCGGAATTAATCACAACGCTCAGATTGTTCGTCATGGGGTGAATCTACAACTCCCGGCGCCGCCGGGGTAGGGCCAAAGGGGCCGGGCGCCCCGGCCTTAGCTTGAAGGGCGCCCCGCTTAGGCCCCACAGTCCCGCTTAGGCCCGTACCGACTCCAGTTCGTTGCCGATCCGGCGCTCCAGCTCCTTCAGCCCGATGGTTTCCGAACCGCCGTGCGCCCGCAGGAACATCAGGGCTTCAAGCCGCAGCAGACGCCATTCGCGTTCCGCGTCCGGGTTGGAGTTGTCGATGGCCCGGAAGATTTCCTTGTCGTACAGGTTGGGTTCGTTCAGGGAACGCTGGCGGACCCTGGCGTTGATGCGGGCCTTGAACGGGTCCGTTTCCATCGCATCGGGGGCGCGGAGGAGTTTTTCGTACACCTCGGCCCGGGCGTCCTGGCCGGTCTGGCGGCAGATGTAGCTGGACAGTGCCAGGGCGGCCTCCACGGAGGTCCAGCGGCCCGGGTTGCCGTCAAAAGGCAGGACGTTGAGCAGATCCGCGACGGCCAGTGCACCGTCGGCATCTTTGAGCATGACGAAGAGTTCGTTGGCCAGGTCACTCAGGTCCTTCAGGCAGCTGCCGGATTTGGTATTGATGCCCTTGGCCAGCCGGTCGCTCAGCAGCATCACGCCTACCGCGTCCGGGTGGGCCGCCGCGGCGGCCTCCACCACCCACTCCGGCGTCCCCGCGGGCTCGGGAATCAGCGCCAGTTCCTCTTCGCTGGGGCCGGCAGCTGCTGCTGAATCCTTTCCTGCGGTAGCGGGCGTGGTGGCCGGGCGGGGAGGTACGACGACGGCGGGAGCCGCCGCGGCGGAACCCTCCCCGGCAGGACCCTCCCCGGCAGGACCCTCCCCTGCGCCGGCGGGCCCGACAGCAGCGGGCCCGAGGAGCTGAAGCGGAGTGGCGGCGTCGGACTCTTCGGAGGTGGTCTCCGCTGGGGAGCGGGCCTCACCTGAGTCCGCCGCGGAGGTGCCCACAGCGGGGCCCGCCGCACGGACCACGGACCCCGCGGCAATCCGCAGGATTCCCCCGCCGGTAAGGGTTGCGAGGACAACGGCGGGGGTACCGAAATCGTCGTTTTCCACCAGGACGCTCTGGATTTCCGCGGACCGTTCGCCGTCGGGCAGGAGCAGGAGGTGGCCGGTCTGCAGAGAGCCAGCCTGGAGCTCGCTGTAGTGCTGGGCGGCTGGGGGGTGGGTCATCGGGAGTCCTTAAGTTCTCTTGCGGTCCGCCCTACAGTCTACAAAGGACCCTGCCTGAAGTCGGGGACGCCGGGATTCCTTCGAGCGTCCCGCGGGGCAATGCGGCGCTTAGGAGCCTGCTGAATTAGTGGGTTTCGTGGTCTCTGGGCAGTCGGTCTTTTCTTGCGGCAGCGTG
>NZ_JAGGPP010000031.1 GCF_018613755.1 Arthrobacter sp. ISL-72 | reverse complement strand
AAAGAGCTGTTCTCCACCGAACGCTGGGCCCTGCTCGCCGAAGCCGGCGCCCTCCCCCAGCGCCCGCTCTGGGCCTCGACCGGCGTGAAGGACCCGGCCTACCCGGACACCCTCTACGTCACCGAACTCGTCGCCCCCGGCGTCGTGAACACCATGCCGGAAAAGACCCTCGACGCCACGTTCGACCACGGCACCGTCACCGTCACCGGCGACACCGTGACCGGCACCTACGCCGAAGCCAACGCCACCCTCGACGCGCTCGAAAACCTTGGCGTTTCCTACAACGACGTCGTGGCACTGCTTGAGTCCGAGGGCCTCGACAAGTTCGTCGCCAGCTGGAAGGAACTCCTCGGCGACGTCGAAGGCGCCCTCGCCTCTGCACGGAGCCATGGAGCCTCCCCAGCACCACGGGACACGCCGTAATGGTGCGCTCAATCAGGCATATGGGGAGCGGCGACACCGGAGTTCCGGCAGAACCGCAGGACTGGACCTCGCTCCGACCGGGAGACCTCGTCGAGGTAATCGAACCCGGCGGATACTCCTACGAGGCGCGGATCGAGACTAAAACCGAGCAATCGGACATCCTCTGGATCAGAAGCCACGGCTTCGGCACGCGGCACCTCCTTCACAATCAGGACGGGACCCGGCTTCAGGCCACACTCCCTGGCCAGCCACAGAACCCGTAACCCTCCGGCATTACCGTGCCGGGAGGCCACTTCCTGGCCCCGCGGAATTGCCACGCCTGCAAGCCAACACAATAACCATTTGGAGAAACACATGAACACGTCTGCCAACAGCAGCTCTAACCGGACGCCCCTTATCGCCGGTAACTGGAAGATGAACATGGACCACGTCCAGGGCAGCAGCCTGCTGCAACATCTGGCCGAGGCCCTTTCTGAGGCAAAGCACGACTATGACCGGGTGGAAGTTGCCGTCTTTCCGCCCTTCACGTCCCTTAGCGCCGTACAAACCCTGATCCAGGACGATGGCTTGGGCCTGGTCTCAGGCGGCCAGGACCTCTCCCCGTTCGACTCCGGCGCCTATACTGGCGACGTCAGCGGTCGGTTCCTGGCCAGGCTCGGCTGTAAGTATGTGCTCGTCGGCCACAGCGAACGCCGCACGATCCACGGCGAAACCGACGAAATCCTGAACGCCAAGGTCAAGGCGGCCTACCGCCAGGCACTCACACCGGTGCTGTGCGTCGGCGAGGGCCTGGACATCCGCCGGGCCGGCACACACGTCCAGCACACACTGGCCCAGCTGCGCGCCAGCGTCGACGGACTCACCACGGACCAGGCAGCGGGGCTCGTAGTCGCGTACGAGCCCGTGTGGGCCATCGGCACCGGAGAAGTCGCCGGACCCGAAGACGCACAGGAAATGTGTGGGGCGATCCGCGCCGAACTGGCCGGCCTGTTCGGCCAGGATGTCGCCCCCAAGACCCGGCTGCTTTACGGCGGCTCAGTTAAGGCCAGCAACGCGCCATCCATGCTGCACGAGACCGACGTCGACGGCGTCCTGGTCGGCGGTGCGAGCCTTGATGCGGATGAATTTGCCAGCATTGCAGGCTTCGAGCGCCAGCTTGCCGGCTGAGCCTAGCGCCAAGGTCCGTTCCCGGCACGCCCCATCTCTTGGTGTTGTTTGGGAAGGGCTTTTCTCTAACGAGGTCGACATCTCTGGCGTGGGGGTGTCGAGCTGGTTGAGGGGCGAAGAACGGATCAATTACGCCCTTTTCCCAGCCGCACATCTCGTCGCGCCGTGGATATTTGACCCATGGGTACAGAACTATGTAGGGTCGAAGCATGGGCAGACCCAAAGAGTTCGATCCGGAGACCGCCGTCGTTCAGGCGATGAATCTCTTCTGGCGTCAAGGCTATGCCTCGACCACGCCCCAGGGGCTCGCGGACGCGCTCGGAATCGGCAAAGGGAGCCTCTACAACGCCTTCGGCGGCAAACGCCAGCTCTTCGATCTGGCGCTGCAGAGGTATCTCGACACACAGAAGGACGCCGTCACGAGCTTGCTCAACGATTCGGGAACGGTCAAGGAGCGGCTGCGTCGAGCGCTGATGGTCCTCGTCGAGACCGATCTGGCCGACCCCGGTCGCCGGGGTTGCCTTGCCACGAACAGCGCCGTCGAATTCGGCGTCGCCGATGCCGACGTCGCAACCCGCGTGCAAAGCCTGTTCGACCACACCGAGCGCGCCTTCGCGTCGCTAATCACGGAGGGGAGGCGCAGCGGCGAGCTGCGGAACGACCTCGACGACCAGGCGGTGGCCAGCATGCTGCTGAACACTGTCACCGGCCTGCATACCCTGGCCCGACTCGAGAAGGGCCCCGCGCGGATGCGGAGCATCGCCGACGCCACCATCTCGCTCCTTTAACGGCTACGCGCATCCGGAGCCATTTCTTTTTGCCATTTTTCTGTACCTGTAAGTCAATTACTGAATAGGAGAACCGACATGACCTCATCACTCAACCTGAACATCTTCTCGGCGCCGGCACGGGCCGTGAACATCCCCCTCCCGGGGCCCGCGCCTGAGGACGGCTGGACCTGGCCTCCCACCTCAGTCACGCTGATCTCCGGCGAACGCGAGGCGATCCTAGTCGACACGGTGCCCGGTATCGACGACTCAGCCGAACTCGCCGACTGGATCGAGGCCAGCGGCAGGGAGCTCACCACCATCTTCATCACGCACGGCCACATCGACCACTTCCTCGGAGCGGCCGAGCTGCTCAAGCGCTTCCCTGAGGCGCGCCTGGTGGCCACCGAAGCGACCGCCCGCCTGATCGCCTCTGAGGCCGAGACCGGCCAGCAGCGTGCGCTCTACTCCCAGATCTTCGTGGAGGAGATCGGCTCCGAGGTCGTCGTGCCGGAGGCCCTCGTCGGAGGCCGACTCGAGCTCGAGGGACATGACGTGTACGCCGTGCCAACCGGCCAGTCCGATGTGAGCGACTCCTCCTACGTGCACATCCCCGAGCTGTCGGCTGTCATCGTGGGCGACATCGCCTACAACGACGTGCACCCGCCCCTCGTCGAAAGCACGCACGAGACCCGCCAGGCCTGGATCGACACGATGGTCAAGATCCAGGAGCTCGAACCGGAGATCGTGGTGGCCGCCCACCGCCGCGCCGACGCCGCGAATACCGGGCAGGCGCTGGCCGACACCATCGCCTACCTCAAGGAGGCCGACGACTTCCTGGCCACCGATCCGACCGCCGAGGAGTTCATCGACCACATGCTGGCGGCTAATCCCCACCGGCTCAACGTCAGCACATTGCACTACGGCACCGCCCTGATGGGCCTCCGGCAGGCCTAACGGGTTCCCCAGTATCGGACGGGCTGGCGACCCGTGGCTCGGCGGTCGCCGCCTTTACCCCTCGCCTGGTTGCAATGGAGGACCGGAGCAGCACCAGTCCTAAGCCGATGCGGCGCCTACGTAGGCGCCGCATCTTTCCGGCAGCCGTCTCCCTTTAGACGACGTTGACGGTGTCGAGGTACAGCGCGGCGAGCTCGGTGTCGCCCGTGAGCTCGACGTCGGCGTCGCGCCACGACGAGCGCCGGGTTCCCCAGTCGGGGAACGTGATGGCCGGGGCGGTGATGCGGGCCGCCGGGGTGTGGGAGCCGGCTGCGGCGAGGCCGTCGGCATCGATCCACCAGGTACCGCCGCCGGGGCCTGTGAGTGTGAGGGTCAGTCCGGCGTCGATTCCGGATGCCGGGGATTTCGCGGTCTGGTTGCTGAGCACCGCGGTCATCCAGTCGAGCACGGCGCGCATCCGGCTTGCGTCCGTCGGAGGCGTCGGCATGCCGAGGGCGGGGGCCATGTCGTGGCGGAGGTGGGTGTGCAGGTCGAAGACGAGGGCGCCGCCGACGAGCAGCGCCATCGGGAATTTTCCGAGCTCGTTCAGCTGCGTGGGCACCGCCCGCATCGGGGTGTGCCGAACGAAGGCGAGCATGCGGGCCGAGGTGCGGGTGGCGGTCTTGAACTCGGCCATGACCTGCTGTCGGCTCCACGCGCGGCGCACCTGCACGGGGCCCTCGTTGACGGCCTCGAGGCTCGGTTGGCGTGCGGCTTGGAGGCCGGCGGGGCTGTACATGTTGTGGGCGGTGGAGCCGATATGGCCGACCACGTCGGCGATGCTCCAGCCAGCCGCTTTGCTGGGCGCGTTCCACTGGGAGGCCGTGAGGGAGTTCGCGAACTCGAGCATCACGGTGCTCTCGGCGCGGAACGCGGCGTGGAGGTTGTTCAGGTCGGGGGTGGGGAGACGGTTGGCCATGTCGAATCTGCTTTCGTGGGATGTTCGGGGAAATCGTGTGGCTCTCGGGGGTTTGAGGGGCGCAGAGGCGCGCCAAAGTCAGCGCGCGGTGCCGCGGGACGTGGATCGTGAAGCGTTGAGCGGGGAGGGGAGAGGCAGGGCCGCCCGCCGGCGTCAGTTCGAGGTTCGGATGGCTGCCACCGCCGTGTCGTAGAGGTCAAACAGCGCCATCGAACCGCGCAGCCGGAGCCACTCCTCGGTGGCGGCCTGCAGGCAGGTGATCGCCGCGCCGACGATGGCCCTGGCCTCAAAGCCACGCGATTCGGAGGCGGGTAGCTTCGGTTCGATCAGGGGGGCGAGCAGGTCGGTCCACCTCGCCTGCTTCTCGGCGTGGCCGGCTCGCAGTGAGTCGTTGTCGAACAGCATCGAGACGATCTCGAGGCGGTTCTCGGGGCTGGCCTCGATCTCGTCGAGCACCTCGAATGCATGCCGCAGCGACACCCAGACGTCTTCATCCGCCGGCCGGCCGGCGAGTCGCGCCGCGATGACCTCTCCCTGCTCGGACAGGCCGCTCAGGGCCAGGTCTTCTTTCGTGCGGAAGTAGTTGAACAGGGTGCGGCGCGAGACGCCGGCCGCTGCTGCGACCTCGTCGACGGTGGTCTCGTCGAAGCCCTTTTCGGCGAAGAGCTGCATCGCCGTCTGTGCGAGAAGTGAGCGCACGACGGCTCGGGTCTGCAAGCGGATGGGAGAGGGAGTCGAGGCCATGCACCGACAGTACAACAATGCAGTGCGGGAAGCAACTTGCACTTAGTGCACCACTATGCATAGAGTGTTCCCATGAGAGAAATCGACTACACCACACAGACCGTCATCGTCACCGGAGCCAGCTCCGGCCTGGGCGCCGAGTTCGCCCGCCAACTCGCCGCCCGTGGCGCGAATCTGGTCCTCGTTGCTCGCCGCGAAGACCGCCTGAAAGCCCTCGCCGAAGAGCTGACACGCCGCGACGGGGTGAGCGTTACCACCATCGCCCGCGAACTCGACCGGCCGGATGCGGGGCGCATGCTCCGAAAGGAGCTCGAGTCACGGGGCATCTTCGCCACCGGCCTCGTCAACAACGCCGGCTTCGGCACGCACAACCCATTCGGCGAGGAGGACCCCGAGCGGCTGCAGCAGCTGATCACTTTGAACATCGGCGCCCTCGTCGACCTGAGCCACGCCTACTTCGACGTCTTCGCGAAGCAGAAGACGAGCATCCTGATCAACGTCGCGAGCCTGCTCGGGTTCATGCCAACCCCCTACCTCAGCGTCTACGGCGCCTCGAAGGCGTTCGTGCTGAGCTTCACCGAGTCCCTTTGGGAAGAGGCCCGCGGAACAGGCCTGCGCGTACTCGCCATCTCCCCCGGCGCCATGGCGACCGAGTTCTTCGACGCCGCCGGCAGCCAGGCCGCCGACTACGGAACCCGCCGCGCCCGCCCCGAAGACGTCGTGAAAACCGCGATCGACACCGTCGACAAGACCTCGCACCGACCCTCGGTCATCACCAACGGACGACCCCTCGCCATCGCCGCGCGCTTCCTCCCGCGCCGCGCGATCGTGCACTTCATGGGCGCCACCATCCGCCGCAGCAACCGCTGAGCCGACTCCGATCCACCGACCACCTGCCCGCGTGACCGCGCATCCACTCAGCAAACCCGTAGGGAGCATCATCATGACCATCACCATCGACGAACCGGCCGCGAGGGCGGGACTCTCCGACAAGGAGCGCTTCGGCGCCGTCCTCGCCGCCCAGCGTTCCGCCCAGCTCCGCGACGGTGCGCCGTCGCTCGAGAAGCGGCGACGCGATCTGCGGGCCTTTAGGGCGGCGCTGATCAGCCGGCGCCGCGCCATCGAAGAAGCGATCAACACCGACTTCGGCAACCGCTCGCGCCACGAGACCGCGATGATGGAGGTGCTGGGCGTCGTTCAGGGCATCGACTATCTCGACCGCAACCTGCGCTCGTTCATGCGCCCTGTCCGCCGCCGGATCACGCTGACCCTGCGGAACGGCAGCAATCAGATCGAGTACCAGCCCCTCGGGGTCGTCGGCGTGATCTCACCCTGGAACTACCCGGTGAACCTCTCCCTGATGCCCGTGGTCACGGCCATCGCGGCCGGCAACCGGGTGATGCTCAAGCCGTCGAAATACACCCAGGCCACGAACGCCCTCCTCACCGCCATGATCGCCGAGCTGTACCCCGAGGAGCAGGTCACCGTCGTCAACGGCGACGGCAGCGCCTTCTCGTCGCTCGCCTTCGACCACCTCGTCTTCACCGGCAGCAGCTCGGTCGGCCGCGCCGTCATGAAAGCGGCGAGCGAGAACCTCGTACCGGTCACCCTCGAGCTCGGCGGCAAGTCGCCGACAATCGTCGCCCCGGGTCGGGTCACCGACAAGACGGTCGAGTCGATCGTCTTCGGCAAGCTGCTCAGCGGCGGCCAGACCTGCATCGCGCCCGACTACGCCCTCGTGCACGAGAGCGAGGTCGACGCCTTCGTCGAGCGGTACGACGCCTTGGTCAAGGCCGCCTACCCCGGCGGCCCCAGAAGCGTCGACTACACCTCGATCGTGAACGAGCAACAGTACGACGTCCTGGTCGAGCTGATCGCGGATGCCCGGGCCCACGGCGCGACCATCCTCGAGGTAGGTCACCGGCCACAGGATGCCGCACTCCGACCACACACCTTCCCGCCCCACCGTGGTTTTGGGCGTGACCTACGAGATGCGCATCGCGCACGAGCAGATCTTCGGCCCGATCCTGCCGATCTTCCCGTACGGCACGATCAACGATGCGATCGACTACGTTAACGAGCGGCCCCGACCGCTCGCCCTCTACTACTTCGGCGCCGACGACGCCGCCCGCCGCCAAGTGCTCGACCGCACGACCTCGGGCAACGTGACCGTGAACGGCACGATCATGCACGTCGGCCAGGACGACCTCCCCTTCGGTGGAGTCGGCGAGAGCGGCATGGGCAAATACCACGGCATCGAGGGCTTCCGCACCCTCAGCCACCCCAAGGGCATCTACACACAGGGCCGGTGGAACGCCGCCGACCTTCTACACGCGCCCTTCGGCAAGCGCGCCGACCGCGTCCTGGGCTTCTTCCTGCGCTGAGCACCGCGGCGAGCCGTTCCCGGACGCGATTACGTCCAGGATCATCATTTTCACCCACTTAAATGGAGCACATCATGAGCACGTCCAGGACTGTCATCCTTGATCGTCCCAGCCCGAAGGTCGCGACGATCACCTTCCACAATCCGCCAGCCAACGTCGTGGCCGCCGAGACCGCTGTTCGGCTTCACGAGATCGTGACAGACCTCGAGAACGATGTTGACGTCCAGGTCGTCGTCTTCAAGAGCGACGTGCCAGACTTCTTCCTCAACCACTTCGATCTCGCCGCCGTCAACGAGCTGCCGGCGCCCCAGGCCGGCGAGCTGCCTGTCTGGACCGATCTCGTCGTGCGCCTGTCCAGGGCGCCTTTCATTACAATCGCGTCAATCCGCGGACGTACACGTGGAGGCGGCAACGAGCTGGCCCTGGCCCTCGACCTGCGCTACGCAAGCCTCGAGAACGCCTTCTTCGGACAGCCCGAGGTCGGCGCCGGACTGCTCCCGGGCGGCGGCGGCAACCGAGCGTCTCCCGCGTTTCCTGGGGCGCGACCGGGCGCTGGAGGCCATCCTCGGCAGCGGCGACTACGACGCTGCCCAGGCGGAGCGTTGGGGATGGGTGACGCGCGCACTGCCCGACGCCGAGCTAGACTCCTTCGTCGATGCGATGGTCGCGCGTCTGGCGAGCTTTGACAAGAGCTCGCTCGCCGCGGCCAAGGCCGCGGTCAACAGGGCCACGCTCCCGCCTGACGGTGACCTCGTTGCCGCCTTCTCCGAGTTCGCCCACTCGCTGACGCTGCCGGGCTTCCGGACGCGCGCAGCGGCCACCCAGGCCATCGCCGCAGAGGCCGGGCTCGACTTCGAGTACCGCATGGGCGAATACATCGCCAAGGCCAATGAGCAGGCCTGACCCATCACGTCCGTCCCGTCACCACCATCATCACAACCACCACCTGAGCAGGAGCACGCCATGAGCAGCAGCACCTACGCGCCATCCACGGCACAGACGCAGTACATCGAGACGAAGTCGGCCAGATTCGCCTACCGTCGGCTGGGGCCGGTCGGCGGGGTGCCGCTCCTGCTCCTGCACCGGTTCCGCGCCACCCTCGACTGGTGGGACCCGCGCTTCATTCAGGCGCTGGCCGCCGAGCGCGACGTCATCCTCTTCGATAACATCGGCATCGGCTACACCAAGGGCGAACCGCTGAGGACCGTCGACGCGTTCGCCGACGGAGCAGTGGAGATCGCCGAAGCCCTCGGGCTGTCGCAGGTCGACCTGCTCGGCTGGTCCTTCGGCGGCGTCGTGGCGCAAAAGGTCGCGCTCAAACGCCCGGACCTGGTCCGCAAGCTCGTTGTGGCCGGCAGCGGCTCGGGCACCGCGCCCGGCATGCCGGCGATGCCGGAGCGGGTCGCCACCATCATGGCGAAGCCCGGATCGGGCCTCGAGGACCTTCTGTACCTGTTCTACCCCGAGACCGACGAAGCCCGCGCCAAGGGCCTGGACCACTTCGGACGCATCGACGCCGAGATGCCCGAGGGCGCCCCGCAGGTCACCCAGGAAGCCGCGATGGGTCAGCTCGAGGCCATCACCGCGACGCTGGCCGCGCCCTGGGACGACGTCGCCCGGGACCTGGCGACCATAACCGCTCCGGTGCTGTATGCCGGAGGGGCGCACGACGTCATGATCAACGCCTTCGGCTCCTACGCCGCCGTGCAGGAGCTGCCCAACGCGAAACTCGTCCTCTACAGCGACGCCGGACACGCCTTCCTGTTCCAGCACCTCGACAAGTTCGTTCGTGAGGTGCTTGTGTTCCTGACCGACTGAGCCTCGGCCCAAACGAGCCGGGCCGTGCGAAGGTGCCGCAGCGACAGCCGTCGTGCCGGCGTCCAGAGCTTGGCCCGGTCAGGCGCTTCTTCTCCGCCACCAGTAACCATGCAGGAGGCGAGACCGGATGTCGCATCGCTGGCATGGCAACGTTGGAGCGGCCGGATCATGGAGGAAGGCGTGGTCGCATGTCGGTCCGCCCCCTAGCGTAACGCCGGGACCGTGACCCGGCTGATCGAAGGGGATGGTCTCGGCACTTCCGGAGTTCTCCACGACAGCACGGTTCACGACGGCGCGATAGGACAGAACCGTTTCGGCCTAGACTGCGACAGGAGTGGTGCAGGAGAGGTACTCCCCCCTCGGGAGCCAGGCACTTGCCGCTGTTCACGTTAACAATGTCGTAACCCCGATCCACTGAAGCTATGGGCCTGTCACCGCTGCGGGCCGGCCGACAACGGTGGGGCGCGGTTTGATTTTCGGGGCGCCCCCCAACAAAGCGGGGGCTTGCTAGTTGGTGCGAGCTTCTAGGCGTCTTTCAAATCTATGCCTTTGGTCTCGCGAAGCTTGAAGACCACGATGCCAGTTAGTCCACAAAGAACCATGATGTAGACATTCGAGAGCCAGCCCAATTCCCAGCTATTAAAGAGGGCGTTGAGATACGGCGCCGTACCGCCAAATAGCGCGACTGAGAACGAGTATGCGAACCCAATTCCCTGGGTGCGGACCCTGGTCGGAAATGCTTCAGAAAGTATAGACGCGAGCAGTGCGCCAGCGGCCGCGACGATGAGAAGAGCCAGTGTGGACGCCACGAACAGCGTCCATGGCTGGTCGTTGATCAGACTCATTAGCGGGATCTGAGCGACGATCATGGCGCCTGCAAACACAACGAGAACTGGGCGGCGTCCGATTTTATCCGACAGCCTGCCCCAGGAAGGTAGCGACACCAGTGCAATCAATTGAGCGAATACGGTGACCCAGTATGCGCCCTCCGCATCCATGCCTTGTCTTGTGATGGCATATGTCGACGCGTAGGAGGTCCATGTGTAGTGAGCCGCCGTGATCCCAGCCGTCATACCGATCATCATTAGGATGGATCGAGTGACCTTCTCACGGTCCAGGGACGTGACGGTGTTCTCGGCCTGCTCCTCCTGGTCGCCGTCGAACACCTCGCTTTCGGCCATACCGCGGCGCATGTACAGCGCGGCGGGAGCGAGTAATGCTCCGAAGAGGAACGGGATACGCCACCCCCACTCGGCAACTGCAGAATCGGAGAGAACGTTCGTTACCGCGCCGCCGATGATGAAGGCGAGGACGGATCCGCCGAAGATCGCCATGAATACGAATCGAGCCCCACTGACCGCGCCTGTTGCGGGGTGCAATTTCGGCAATGTAGGTGTTGGCGGTTGCCGACTCACCGCCGTGTGCGAAGCCTTGGGCCACCCGGGCCAGCAAAAGCAGGAGCGAAGCCGCGACGCCGATCTGCCCGTAGGTGGGCATCAGGCCAATCAGCAGCGAGCCGCCCGCCATCATGAGCATGGTTGTGATCGTTACCAATAGTGCTGGCCATCATTGATTTTCGTTTGCTGACCGCAGCGCTCACCACCTTTGGTGATTGCTCAAGTTTGGGGTTCGCTGTCATGAAGACTCCTTCGTCGTCGTGAGTAGGAATGATTGGTTGTTGTATTCGTCAGTTCCCCGCGGGGACCCAGAGGGTGAACGCACCACCCTTCCCATGCAAAAGAACTTCGAACACCGTCGTGCCACCGAGCGGTTCGCGGACGTCCTTCCGGGGATCAGAAGGACGCCTTCCCGGTGATCATCGGTTCGCCGGGAGTCGGCGTTGTTGGGAAGATCCAGATATCGGCTTTGAGTTCGGGCATATTCGAATGCACGATCCCTGCAACTGCCTGTCCTTGCTGGGGAACGACGCCAAGCGCTACGTCGCGATCGCCCGCACCTCACTCACCGTGAGTTCTCTCTCTCCATGAGTTCGGCGACGAATGCAGTGTTGAACTCGCCGCTTGTGAACTCCGCGCTTTCGAGGATCCTTTTCTGAAACTGGGATGTGGTGGTGGTTGGGCCCCCGAGTAGGA
>NZ_JAGGPP010000030.1 GCF_018613755.1 Arthrobacter sp. ISL-72 | reverse complement strand
CAACAAATCATGTTCGGAACGGGTGTTTGGGACGGTTTGCGCGAGTGGCATTGGGTCCTTACGGGGCTTCATTGACGGGCTTGGTCGGTGGAATTTTGGACGGAAAAATCTAGGGCCAGGGGAGGACTGGGTGACGTCGCGCCGGCGCTGCGGGCAAGGGCCTGCCGCAGCAGAGAACGGCGGGTTTGCGGCCGTTGGGGCGGCTCCGGGGACGCTGCGTGAAATTCGGGACTAAGGACTAGCGCGTATGGCTGGCCCTGGAATTCCCGCCTACGGGGACAATGGTGCCAAGGGCGCATTCAACCCCGTGCAAATGCATCCGCATGGCTTGGGATGCCTCGTCGGCTGATCCCTTCTCGATGGCAGCGAAAATGCGGGCATGCTCCTCGCCTGATTCCTTGCGCCGGTCCGCCACGAGGTTGAGGGTGTTCGATTGGTTGGCCATGGCGTCACAGATGTCCGACAGGAATGTCTCGAAGACGCCATTGCCGCTGGAGCGCGCGATTGTCACGTGGAACTCCGTGTTCAAAAGCACCCACTGCTGGAGATCGTCCTCCTCCGACATTTCCCGAAGGATTTCCCGAAGAGCCTCCAGGTCTTCGGCGCTGCGGCGCTGCGCAGCGAGGCCCGCGGCCGGAACTTCCACGTGGGGGCGGGCTTCCACGAGGGCGCTGGCCGAGTACTTGCCGAGTTTGAGGTCCTTGGCGACTTTGTCAGCAATGACGAAAGTTCCCTTGCCGGTGTGCGTCGCGGTCAGCCCCAGCGCGGTGCACGAACGCAGGGCCTCCCTGACCATCGTGCGGCTCACGCCGTACTGCTTCGCTAGCGCAGCCTCCGAGTCGAGGCGTGTTCCAACAGGAATCATGCCGCCTTCAATGGCGCCGCGGAGGGATGCGAAAACCGCTTCAGCCGCGCCAACGCGTACCACGCGGTCTTGTCTAGCTGTCCAGCTGTCCAACAGGTCCATACGGAAACTATGGCACCTGTCACACTGCCTGTCAAAGCATCCCGCAAGGTTGCGGAAAACGGCGCAAATGGTCTCGCACCCACGGCGGAATCCCATGGAGTTTTTGTCCAGATAAAGGGACTTCCGAAGAGATTTGGACCCATTATCTGGACAAAAACTCCCCGATTGGATCCATCATGGCGCAGACCTGCCAGTTACCGGCCCGCGCGCTGCGCCTCTGGCCGCCACCGGTGTTTTGTGCTGGACTGGCTTTCGGGCCGCGCCTCCCGTTGGGCAGCCCACCAGTCGGCCAGCCGGCTCAGACCGGCCCAAGGAAGGGATCTGTCGCATGGCAACGTTCAAGATCGGCTACTTTGTCGGAAGCCTGGCCAGTGGCTCCATCAACCGCATCCTCGCCAACGCCCTGATCAAACTGGCTCCCGAGGACCTCGAGTTCACGGAAATCCCCATCAAGGATCTCCCGCTCTACAGCTACGACTACGACAGCGATTTTCCGCCGGCCGGCCGTGCACTCAAGGAAGCCATCGAGGGCTCGGACGGCATCCTTTTCGTGTCGCCCGAATACAACCGCTCCATCCCCGGCGCCCTCAAAAACGCGATCGACTGGGGATCACGCCCGTGGGGCACCAACTCCTTCGCCCGCAAGCCCGCCGGGATCATCGGCGCCTCACCTGGCAGCATCGGCACAGCCGTCATGCAGTCCTCCATGCGCGCCGTCCTCAGCTTTCTCGACGCGCCCCAGCTGAACGCGCCTGAAGCCTACGTCAAGTTCAACCCCAAGGCGTTCGACGACGACGGCACCGTCACGGACCAAGGAACCGCCGACTTCCTGCGCCACTACATGGAGGAATACGGCGCCTTCGTTGAACGGGTGCTTGCCGCCAACGCGCCAGGCCACATCGGCGACCCCAACCCCGACAAAGCCAAGCTCTCCCGCTGAGGGCACTGCGCAGAATAGGTAGGGACCAGGCGTCCTTGTCATCTGCCTGGGTGCTTTCAGGAGTACAGAAGCCGCAGGCCCGCTTCGACGAGTTCACGCAGTTCACGGGGGTGGGAAGCCCGCGGGTTTTTCGCCCCTATGTACTCGTTGAGATTCTTGTGCAAAGCCGGCAGGTTCGGGAGCCCCGGAGGCGGCCGAAGAAACCAGTCGTAACCCCGCGGGCGGTGAGGAATCTTTGCGGCAGCCAGGTGTTCATCGATGGTGCTATCGATGATCTCTTGGTCATCCGCTTTGATCCCCCTGCCGCTTCGCAGTTGCCTCAACACGTTTCGTTCGCCTGCCAACGCTGAGATCAGTGCATCCCACGTCGAGTCTTCAAGCTGTATCCACTCGAAGGGCGGCGCTGACACCTTGACGAGCTCCCAATCAATCCAGTCCATGATCCTCCTGGCTGACGCGTCGGGTTAGGCCGGTGGCGAGCCGGTCTGCTCAAGAATGAACCGCACCGTCGCCTCGGGCTGGTCCCCTTGCGGGAAGTGGCCGCAGTTCTCGAACCAGTGAAACGTCGCGTCCGGGTACAGCGGGGCTGCGGCCGCGGCCTCGCTGGGCGGGGTGACCCTGTCCTGCCGACCCCAGCCGATGGCCAGCCGGCCCTTGAGCGACCCGCGCGGGGCCCCGGGCTGCTTGGGCCCGTGCGCCAGGGCCCTGCGCGCCTCGTCGAGACTGGGCGACGCCTTGATGCTGCGGAGCTCGGTCAGCACCTGCGCCGGGTCCAGCTTCCAGGGCTTGGCGGAAAACTGCGCCAGCAGTGCCGTCCGGCCCGCTGCATGCCTGGTGAGGAACGGCATGGCCTGCTGGAGGCGGCGCACCAGGGCCACGGTGGCGGTGGTGCTCGCATTGAAAACCGCCTGCTGCCGGTCATTCCAGAATCCGCCCGGATCCAGCGCCACCATCGCTCCCGTATGGCCGCGGCATGCCATTTCAACCACAATCCGGCCGCCCATCGAGCTGCCCACCACGTCGGCCCCCTCCAGCCCCTCTTCATTGAGGAACTCCTGTAAGGCATCGGTCAGGGTGGCGATGCTGACTTCCCCGGCCAGGGGCGCACTCGCCCCGAACCCCGGAAGGTCTACGGCCACCACCTCCCGTTCGGCGCTCAGCGCCGGGACCACCGGATCCCAGTTGCGGATGCTGGAACCCAGCCCGTGGACCAGCACCAGCGGTTTGCCGGCGCCCGTCCGCTCGACGTTCAAACTGGTCACGGCACACCTTTCGTAGGCTCCTGTGCAGCCGGAAGCCGCCCAACAGCAAGTGATGCGTTGTGATCCCAGTCTAGGCAGACGCAAGCGGACGACGGCGGGACGTCCCGCCGTCGTCCGCTCTGCTTTGGTTACTTCGCGGCTTGGCGCTGCGCACTTACGGTCGCTGCGACGTCGTAGTCCGCCCCGTGCATGTCCTCGCAGAGAGCAACGCACGCACCGATGCGGGTCCTGACCCAGACCCCCGAAGCGTAATGCTCTGCCATCGGTCTCACACCCTTTCCAGACTGCCCCAATACGTCAATTTTATTCCGGGGGACGGGCGAAGAACCCGGCCAATGCGTGGATCAGGGGACAACCTGGCAGGGCTGTTGAAACTCGTCACGTGCCTCTGAATACTTGAAAGCAGAAAATCACGAATCGGCCAGGGACGGTGGGAACATGCCGAGTGAAGGAGCGGGAAGCGAGTTCCGTCGCCGGGTGGAACGTGCCGCAGAACTCCGCGCAGTCCGGGCCACCGGCATGACGGCCCAGGAGGAAGCCGAGCTCGCCGCAGCCGAGGAGAAAGACCGCGAAACACTCCGGAAGGTGGACTCCGCCAAGAGGGCCGAATACCTGATCCGGGACGCCATGGCACAGGGCAAGTTCGACAACCTTGAGTACGCCGGGAAACCCATCCCCGGGCTGGGTGAGGGCTACGACCCCGACTGGTGGGTCAAGGGCCTTATCCAGCGCGAGAACATCACGGGAATGGGGCCTAAGGCGATCCTCCTGCGCACCGAAGACGCCGAGCTGGACGCCCGGATCGACGCCCAGTACTCGGAGAAACAGGTCCGGGACATCTTGCAGGACTTCAACAAACGGGTGATTGATGCCCGCCGCCAGCTCCAGGGCGGGCCGCCCGTCATCACCAAGACCCGCGACGTGGACGCGGAAGTGGAGCGCTGGCACGCGCGCCGCGCTGCCGCCGCCGTAACGGCGCCGCCACCGGAGCCTGTGGCAAAGCGCTCCTGGTGGCGGCGGCTGTGGGCGGGACCCGCCAAAGGCGGAACCGCCTAGTTGTGGGAGGTGCCGTGGCCGGAGGCTGCGCTCAGACGGTGCGCGAAGCCCGCTCAACGTTGGCAGCCAATTCGGCCGCGTTCTGGCGCACCACATAGGCCGGGCGGTCCCGCTCCACTCGCCAGCTTTCGGACAGCGGGCCGACGTTCACAGTGTCGAAGCCGAACTCGTCGTAGATCCTCGTCACCAGTTCCGCGGCTTCAGGGTAGTCGCTGGCCGTGGCGAGGGCGCGCCGGTTCGGCGTGCCTGCCGGTGTTCCGTCGGTGCCGATCTGCTTGGCCATGATGTGGTTGAAGCCCTTGGCCACCTTAGACGTGGGCATGTGCTTTTGCAGCAGCCCGGACGTGGTGGCTTCACCGTTGTCGAGCTCGGGGAAGCGTCCGTCCCGCTCCCAGTAGTAGTTGTTCGTGTCAATCACGACCTTGCCCTCAAGCGGCTCCACTGGAATGTCGCCCATGCTCCGGAGCGGGACCGCGACGACGGCGAAATCACCGGCCGCGGCGGCCTCCGCCGATGTTGCGGCCCGGGCCCTGGGTCCGAGTTCCGCTACGAGGCCAGCCAGTGTTTCCGGCCCCCGCGAATTGCTGATCACCACGTCGTAGCCGAGTTCCACCGCCTTGCGGGCGATCTGGCTTCCAATGTGTCCTGCACCGATGATTCCAATTGTTGTCATGTCCGGGCCAACACCGTTCCGGCCGGAGATATTTCAAGCCGTGATATTTCAGGAGGGGCAACGTCCAGCTTCCGTTTCGCTGAGGGAACGGCGCGCGCCATTCGTTATGGCCGGCAACGGTTCGGCTCCAATCAGCCCCGGGCAGGGTCCGAAGAGCCGGCTGGAAGCCACAATGTAAGGACCAGCGCCAGCTCATCAAGGAGGATGAATGCGCCCACCAACATCGCCCCGCCTTGCGGCTCCAACCGCCATCCTGGTTGCCTGCCTCATGGCCGGCTGTGGCCAGCCGGCGGCCCCGCCGGCACCGTCGCAAAACGCCAGCGACCTGCCTGCCTCTGTGACTTCCAGCGCGGCGCCGAATGCGACAGTCCCGCCGGGCTCGACGTCGGCACCGGAGGAAACGAAAGAACCCCAAGCCACCGGGGCTCCCGCCCAGACCGCGGCGTGGACCAGTTACACGACGACGGACGGCCTCATCTTCGACCATCCCGCCGCGTGGAGCGTGGAGGATCCGGCCGGCGAACTGGCAGAGGGCGGGGGCACCTTCGCGGAGATCACCAACGCCGCCGGACAACCGCTGGCTACGCTGCGGACCAACATGGCCACAGGCTCCACGTGCCTGGACCGGTTCCCGTACGCCGTGCTGGATTCGCAGGACATGACGGCGCTGACCTTGAAGGGGGCCACCCCGCGGTTCATTTTCGAGACCCGCGGGACTCCGGAGGATCCGGGGCCGGCAAACACTCCCGCTGCCGCCTACGGCATCACATCCGGGCCGGCGCCGTCCGGCGACTCCGCCTGCGCCATCTTCCACTTCTTCACCTGGCCGCCGAACGGCGCCATGTTCGGGGCGTTCTACAACCCGGAAAACAACAAGACGCCCGGGGACGCGTCCCTGACGTACCTGGAGAAAGCCAAGATCTATACCGAGACGGACGAATACCGTGACATCAAGCGGATGATCACCTCGCTGCGGCCCGCGGGCTAGCCGGGAAGACCATCCTGCTCACAACCAGTCCTGCTCAAAATCCGGATGGTCGGCATACGGCAACGCCAGGGCCTTCAATGAACGCGTGGTCCACTCGATGGCTTCCGGAATCCAGCGGGATTCCTCCTCGAAAGGGTCGCTGACCATGGAGGCCAGCGCCGTCTGCCGTGCCGACTCCACAATGCGGATGACCCTCTTCTTCGCCTCGCACTCCAGCAGGAGGCGGTGTTCATACCATTTTCCTGACTCGGAAACCGTGCGGTCGCTGAGGATTTTGCGGGCCGCCGCCTCGTCCTCCCTGATGCGCTCGGACAGGAAATCGATAATATCCACAATGGTTCAGCCGCTGGCGGCCGCCCCATCCGTGACGTCGGCGCCTTCAGCCGGTTCCTGTGAATGCACCCGGATATCCCGCGGATCAGCGTTCTCGTCACCCTCGGCCGGAGCCTCGCTGTGGACACGCTCCGACGACTGTGGGTTTTCCCTCATGTCCGCTCCTTTTGCTGTGGTTCCTGCCGTGACTTCTGAATCCCACTACTGATCATCTAGCTCCCCGAGCCGCAGGACTGTCAAGAACCATTCGCCCGTAGCCAGGACGGCGGAGTGAGGCACAATAAGTCCCATCGGATGACGGCCCAGACAAAGGAGTTCTACGGTGTCAGAGACAAACGGACCACGGCGTGCAGCCCAGCAGATGCAGGAGGCGGCCCGCTACCTGGCCCGCGCCACAAGGAACCTGGACACGCCAACGGACAGCCACCAAATCCTCACCAGCCTCGTGGAAACGCAGGCCTCCATCGCGCAGACCATCCGGGAACTGGCCCAATGGCACCGCGCAGCAGCCGCAGGTACCCACTACTCCCGGCCTCACAATGAAAGCGCGCGCGGCGTGATGACCGCAGTGTCCGAGCTGGACCTGGCGGCGCAGGAAGCCGACGCCCTCCAGGAGACACTCAACAGGGCCCACGGCGGCAGCAGCGTGGTGAACTGGCTGGAGACACCCGAGACGGAGTCACCCGAACCCGAGTCACCGGAACCTGAGTCACCCGATCGCGACGACGACTGAGGCCCGCAGCAACGGAAGGTGGCTGCCGCGGGCGCCGAAGACGCGGGAAGCAGAAAACCCAAGCGGCAGAAACGAAAGAGGACGACGGCGGTGGTTCCGCCGTCGTCCTCTGCTTTCAGTTAGTGGTGGCTGCTACGCGTGGGCGTAGGTGAGGCAGTCCGCGTTGTCGGCACCGGGGCCCACATGGACCTCAGGTGCCTTGCACATCAGATGGTCGTTGTGGACGCATTCCGAGCGCTGGCAGGCTCCGACGTCGGCCAGAACCTTCGGCAGGCCGCCATGGATGCCGGTGTCAATGAACGTGGCACATGATGCGTGGTCCGTGGTTCCGCCCACTGTGATGGCGGCTGCGTTGCAATTCGAATGGTCATTGAAGGAACAGTTGGAAACACTGCAGTCTGCTACGTGCGTAGTCATAGGAAGATCCTCCGTGATTCGGCTGCCCGGTCGGGCTGCTCCCTGTGCCCACGGTAGGCCTGTTCGGCCCGATCAAAAAGACCCAAACGTGTAACCTAATTACCGGCTCGTAGCCGATAGGGCATTAGGGCCTATTTCCCGGCGACGCCCTGCTATCTATGATGGAGGTAGGGCCGACGGCACGACTCCCGGCATGTCCGGGGGGCCTTCCCAAATCCGCCGCCGGCCCCTCAACCCCGCGTCTCCCAGCTCCAAGCCGGCTGTTAGACCAGGCTGTCTTCCTTTTCCTGCTGAGCCTGCTGAGCCTGCGCGTTCTGTTGCGCCTGCGCGGCTGCCGGGACCGGTGCGTAGTGGTGGAACGGGTTGAACCGGCTGCGGGACAGTTCGCCGAATGCATAGGCCGTCTCGGCGTGTTCGGACAGGTCCACGCCCGCCGTTTCGGCTTCCTCGCTGACCCGGAATCCACGGGTCTTGTGAATGGCCAGGCCCAGGACGCCTGTCACCAGGCCGGAGAGCAGCACGGTTACGAGCACGGCAACTGTCTGCGCCACCAACTGCTGGATGCCGCCGCCGTAGAAGAGCCCGCCGCCCTGGCCGTCCACCGGCAGGGCAATGAGGCCAAGGGCCAGCGTACCGATCAGGCCGCCGCCAAGGTGCACGCCCACAACGTCGAGGGAGTCGTCAAAGCCGAACCGGTACTTCAGATCCACAAAGATGCAGCAGAGGGCGCCCGCCACCAGGCCCAGGCCGATGGCGGCCACCGGACTGATGTTGGCGCAGGACGGTGTGATGGCTACGAGACCGGCGACCACACCGGAGGCGGCACCCAGGGATGTGGGATGGCCGTGGCGGACCTTTTCAACGACCAGCCAGCTCAGCATTGCGGCGGCCGGCGCCGCCAGGGTGTTGACCCAGATCAGGCCGGCCTGCTCGGCCGTGGTGGCTGCCCCGCCGTTGAAGCCGAACCAGCCGAACCAGAGGATGGCGGCACCGAGCATGATGAACGGGATGTTGTGCGGGCGGTGGTTGGGGTCCTTGCCGAAGCCCTGGCGCTTGCCCACGATTACAGCCAGGACCAGGGCAGCGACGCCGGAACTGATCTCCACCACGGTGCCGCCGGCAAAGTCGATGACCTGCCCGAACACGGATGTGATGGCTCCCTCGGCGCCCATCAGGCCGCCGCCCCAGACCATGTAGGCAAGGGGGCAGTACACGACGGTCACCCAGATGGGCACGAAGAGGGCCCAGGAGCTGAACTTGGCGCGGTCGGCGATGGCGCCGCTGATGAGGGCGACGGTGACCATGGCGAAAGTTCCTGCGTAGGCCGCCTTGATGAGGTCCGGGGACCCGATGAGGTTCGTAAGTCCGAAGCTGGCGAACGGGTTGCCAAAGATGCCCAGGACACCTTCCCCGCTGCTCATGGAGTAACCCCACAGGACCCAGATGACGCCAACGATGCCGGCCGAGATGAAGCTCATCATGATCATGTTCAGAGCAGCCTTGGCGCGGGTCATGCCGCCGTAAAAGAGGCCGAGGCCGGGCGTCATGATCAGCACGAGGGCCGTTGACACCAGCACCCAGACGTTTTCCGCAGTGATTTCCACCTGCGTGTCCCTTCTCATCAAGTCTTCTGTACGGGACCTCGTGTGATTCCGGGCCACGCCCCCGCTCAATGTTTCACGTTCCGTGTTTCCGATAATGGGGCGTTAAGTTGCCGGAAAGTTACAGGAACGGAGCGTGCGTGAAGATCACGTGACCACCTTGTTTCAGGCATGTTAACGGCGCCTCTTAGCTGTGGCTGCTGCGTACGGCCTGTCGGCGCGGAATCCTTGCAATGACGGGGCCCCCGGGAGGGCGGCCCGCCTCCAGGTGATAGGGGGTGGCCAAATGCGGGACGTTTCGGCAAGATGACAGGCTGCTCACCGGGTACGGGGAAGCGGTTAGGCCTGGAAACCGCGTTGAGCTGAGCGGGCGTTAAGCGGAAAGAACGACGGCGGGAGGTTCCGTCGTCGTTCTTTCTGCGTTGTCTTGAGGTGCTTTAGTCGGGCTAGCCGGCCAGGCCCGCCACTCCGAAGATCGCTGCAGCGATGGCGAAGCCCATGACGCCGATAAATGTTTCCATTACCGTCCAGGTCTTCAGGGTGGTCTTGACGTCCATGCCGAAGAAGCGGCCCACCAGCCAGAAGCCGGAGTCGTTGACGTGGGAAACCACCACGGAACCGGCAGCCACGGCAATTACCAGGGCAGCCACCTGCATGCCGTTCAGGCCGGCAGCGGCCACGGCCGGAGCGATCAGCCCGGCGGTGGTGGTGAGTGCCACCGTTGCCGAACCCTGGGCGATGCGGAGGATGGCCGAGATGAGGAAGCCTGCGAGGAGCAGGGGGATGCCCACGTCGCCCAGCACATCAGCGAGGGCGGCGCCGATGCCTGAGGTACGCAGCACCCCGCCGAACATGCCGCCGGCGCCGGTGATCAGGATGACCGAGCACACCGGGCCCAGCGAGGATTCCAGCAGCTTTTCCAGGGTGGCGCCGCGGGAACCCCGGAGCCGGCCCAGGACGAACATGGCCACCAGCACGGCGATCAGCAGTGCCACCGGCGTTTCACCCAGGGTGCGCAGGATCTGGAACCAGGCTTCGCCCTTGACGGACGCCGGGAGGACGCCGGAGGAAGCCAGGGTGCTCAGTCCGGTGTTGAGGAAGATCAGGACCAGCGGAAGGAGCAGCACGCCCACGATGGTGCGGAAGCGCGGCGGGTTCTCTTCGGCGGCCCGGTCAGCGTGGCCCAGCAGTTCGGGCACGGGGAGGACCATCTTCTTTCCGGTCCACAGGCCGTAGAGGTACGCGGTGACGTACCAGGTGGGGATGGCGGTGATGAGGCCGGCGATCATCACCAGGCCCACGTTGGCTTCGAAGAATGTTGCCGCCGAGACCGGGCCCGGGTGCGGGGGCAGGAAGATGTGCATCACGGAGAACGCGCCTGCGGCGGGCAGGCCGTAGCGCAGCACGCCGCCGCCGAGGCGGTGGGCCACCGCAAAGACCACGGGCAGCATGACCACCAGGCCGGCGTCGAAGAAGATGGGGAAACCGAAGATCAGCGAGGCAAGGCCCAGCGCGAACGGGGCACGCTTTTCGCCGAAGAGGTTGATGAGGTAGTCTGCCAGCGCCTTGGCGCCGCCGCTGGTCTCCACGATGCGGCCGAGCATTGCACCCAGGCCGACCAGCAGGGCCACCGTGCCCAGTGTGCTGCCGAACCCGTTGACCAGCACCGGAACCACTTTGTCCGCGGGGATGCCGGTGGCGAAGGCGGTGGCCAGGCTGATAAGGATCAGGGCCAGCAGGGCGTGCATGCGCAGCCTGATGATGAGGAACAGCAGCACCAGGATGGCGGCGCCGGCGATCAGCAGCAGGGGACCTGCGCCGAGGGTTTGAGTCCATCCTTCGATGGTCATGGTTCTCCTTTGAAACAGATGTGTTGGGGGTGTTGGGAGATTAGGAGGTACAGGGGGCGTGGCCGGCCGGCAGCTGAAGGGCCGCCTTGATGTCCTGCACCAGTTCTTCGGGCGTGCGGGTGATCTCGAGCCGCATGCTTCCGGCGGCGAGTTCTTCTGGCATCAACGGTTCCAGTGTGGCCAGCTGGCTTGGCAGGAGCGTCACGGGCATGAAGTGGCCCTCGCGTCCGCGCATGCGCTCGCCGAGCAGGGCGGGATCACCGTCGAGGTGGATAAACACCACACGGCCTTCGGCCTGGGACAGCAGTTCCCGGTAGCTGTGTTTCAGGGCGGAGCAGGTCAGTACGGTGCAGTGTCCTTCCGCGGCCTGGGCGGTCATCCAGTCGCGGATCGACTGCAGCCAGGGCCAGCGGTCCTCGTCCTGGAGCGGCGTTCCGGCATTCATCTTGGCGATGTTGGACTCCGGATGGAACTGGTCTGCTTCGGCCATGGCCCAGCCGAGATCCCGTGAGAGGGCGCCGGCGATGGTGGACTTGCCGGCTCCGGCGACACCCATGACTACCAAATGCATGGCAGGAAACTTCATTGTTCTACCTCCGTAGAAGACGTCGTTGGCTTCGCAATGAAGCTCAGTCCAGCGGCTGACACTGGATAGGAAAATAAGATAGCACCATTCGAAGCGATAAGTAGTATCTTTTTGTTACACAGATCATACCTTTTACGTTCTTGGCCTAGACTGGAAGCGGGCGCCGAGGCGCAGAGGGAGGCTTCACAGGATGTCGACGGCGACAGAAGACCACGCAGGGACAAATGACGATGAGGGGGCGGTTCCCGCCCTGCACCTGCGGATATTGGATGCGCTCGGCGAAGCCATCGTCTCAGGGGAGCTGGCCCCGGGCCGCCGCCTGACCCTGGATGACCTGCAGCAGCACTACAACGTCTCCCGCACCCTGGCGCGGGACACCATGCGTGTTTTGGAGTCGATGAACCTGGTGTATTCGCGGCGGCGGGTTGGCATTGTGGTGCAGGACCCGGAGCTGTGGAACGTTTTCGATCCCAAGCTGGTGCGGTGGCGGCTGGCGTCCGGCCGGCGGGCCGAACAGTACAGCAGCCTCACCGAACTCCGGATCGCCGTCGAGCCCATCGCGGCAGCCGGTGCCGCCCGGCGCGCCGGAGCAGCGGAACGCCGTCAGCTCACGGCGCTCGCTGCCGAACTTAGGCGGTTGGGCGAAGCGGGGGAACTCGAGGCCTTCCTCAAAGCCGACATCGCTTTCCACAGCCTGCTCCTGCACAGTTGCGGCAACGAAATGTTCAAGGCCCTGGACGGCATGGTGGCCGAGGTCCTGTCCAGCCGGACCCAGCAGGGATTGATGCCCTTCAAACCGCGTCCCGAAGCGCTGGCAGCACACGAGGCGGTGGCGGCGGCGGTGGCAGCCGGCGATGCCGGTACCGCGGAGACGGCCATGCATGCCATCCTCGACGAGGTCCGCACCGCGATGGGGCTGCCTTAGGCCCTAATTGGGCGCTTGCTGGCGTCCAAACTCAACTGGGCTTGTTCATGGAGGCCGGGGGACCGGGGAAGGGTGCCGCCGGGTAGAGCCCGGCAACCTGCATCATGTAGTTGGCCCACTGGGGTCCGGCAAGCATGTAGCCGTCGATGGCTTTGTAGAACTTGCCGTTGACGGTGATGTTCTGGCCGGCCCGTTTCTGGCCCTCCAGTGTGTCGCCAAAGAACGACCCCGTCGCGAGGCCCGTGGTGTAGCCCGCCACCCAGGTGGCGCCGTTGTTGTTGGAGGTTCCGGTCTTCGCAGCCACCGGTACCTTGCTCTGGACCTTCGGTTCGATGTAGACCCCGGATCCCTTTTTCAGTACTTCCTGGAGCACCGAATTGACGCCGCGTGCCACCTCCGGCTTCACCGCATTGCGGCAGGAACTGGCTTCGGCGGGCAGGTGCCGCCCCGCCTGGTCGCTCACGTCGGCGATGGCAATCGGAGCGCAGTAGCGGCCGTCGTTGGCGAACGTGGCGAAGGCATTCGCCAGGTGCAGCGGAGCCACTCCGATGGCACCGAGCAGGTTGCCCAGCTGGTGCATGTTCACCGGCGCACCGTCCAGGGCGCTGTGGAGGCCGACGGCGTCCACCATCTTTTGGATGCCGCAGAAGTCCAGCTGCGTGGCAGTCGCGAAGGTGGCGGTGTTGATGGAGTTATAGAGGCCGTAGTCGATGGGCATGCGGCGGTAGTAGCCCTCGTCATTGTTCTGCAGGTCGTCCGCGGTGCCCAGGCCGGCGTTCTTCTGCGCCGTGCTGTAGCCGCCCAGGACCTTGCCGCAACTGGACCGCCAGGGGAAGTCGAGCGGATACGTCCGCCGGGAGGCATCAACCTCGGCGTTGAGGGGCTTGCCTTCATTCAGCCACTCCGCGAACGTGAACGGCTTCATGGTGGATCCCGGCTGGAACCCGCCGGCCCCGTTGAGGTCATTGCCGTTGGCATCCTTGGAATCGACGTTGAAATTCAACTGGGTGTCGAACTTACCCTCCTGCGGGAGGAACACGGTGTTCTGCGCCATGGCGAGGATCCGGCCGGAGCCCGGCTGGATCGTCACCAGGGCGGCGCCCCATTTGTCCGGATTGGCGCCTGCCGTGGCATCCACCTGGGCCTGCGCGGCGCCCTGCAGCCGGCTGTCGAGGGTGGTGACGATGGTCAGGCCGCCGCGGTACAGCAGCCTCTCCCTGTCCTGGGGGTTCTGGCCGTAGGCCGGGTTGTTGAGGATCAGGTGGGACACGTAATCGCAGAAGTACGGTGCCATGACGGCGCCGGCGCAGCCCTGCCGGCCCGGGGAGACCTTCAGCTCCACCCCGGTGGCGACGGCGGCGTCGTGGTCGGCCTGGCTGATCTTTCCCTGTTCCAGCATGTAGTCCAGCACCTGGTTACGGCGTTGGAGCGAGTTCTCCGGATGCACGGCGGGGTCGTAGAAGCTGGGGCTGTTGACCAGGCCGGCTAGCAGCGCAGCCTGGGGCAAGGTGAGGTCCTTGGCGGACGTGCTGAAGAAGTGTCGGGCGGCGGCTTCGATGCCGTAGGCGTCCCGGTTGAAGAACACAATGTTCAGGTAGCCTTCGAGGATCTGGTCCTTGGTGAACTTCTTTTCCAGCTCAATGGCGAGCTTCATTTCCCGAACCTTGTCGCCCACCGTCTTTTGCCCGCTGAGAATCACTTCCTCGCTTTGGTCCGAGGAGATAAACCGCTCGTTAAGCACATTGGTGACGTACTGTTGGGTCAGTGTGGAAGCACCCTGCCTGCCGCCCTCGGTGACGTTGTACGTTAGGGCCCGGAGGATGCCCTGGGGGTCCACGCCGGCATGCTCATAGAAACGGCTGTCCTCGATGGCGATGATCGCGTCCTTAATGAACGGCGACATCTGGTCGAGAGGGACCCGCACGCGGTTTTCCTCATAGAACGTGGCGATGGGCTGGCCGTCCGAAGTGACCATCTTGGTGGACTGGGCCGGCGGTTCCACTGTCAGCTCGCCGGGAAGGCTGTTGAAGAAGGTAATCGAGTTGCTCACCGTCATCCCGGCGGCAGCAACACTGGGAAGCACCAGGCTGGCGGCCAGTACGCCGCAAATGGCGCTCACGGCCACGAATCCGACGAGCCTGCCCAAGCCCGCGGCAAAACCAGATCCAATGCGCTTCATCGGTGCCACTCTGTCCAGCTATCAAGGGTGCGAGGTGAATCAAGAATACGCCGGAGACCGCCCGCCAGCCAGAGTCGGGGCGCAGGTACCGGCAGCAAAATCCCCCGGCACTTTTCGGGATCAGCGGTGCTCGTGCCGGGGCTGGCCGCTGGACGCACGAGGGATGAGCGTGGGCATGGATTTCCGGACCCGGGGTTCCTTGTCCGGATCCGTGATGAGGTCGATGGCGGTCCGGGCGATCTGGTCCAGGGGAACCCGGACCGAGGTTAGCGGGGTGGGAAGCCGCGAGGAGAGGGGAGTGTCGTTGTAGCCAACCAAGGCCAGGTCCGCGCCGATGGTGAGCCGGTAGCGGTGTGCCGCCGCGATGATGCCCAGCGCGATGTTGTCATTGGCAGCGAATATGGCGGTGGGCCGTTTTTCCCGGTCGGAGTTGAGCAGGCTTTCCCCTGCGGCGAACCCGTTTTCGATGCCGTAACCGCCGGCCTGCATCCATTCCGCGGGAACTTCGATGCCTGCCTCGTCGAAGGCTCTTCGGGCGCCGGCGAGGCGTGCGACGGCTGTGGAAGTAAATGATGGTCCCGTGACGACGGCGATGTCCCGGTGGCCGAGGTCGATGAGGTGGCGGACGGCGAGGTATCCGCCGACTTCGTCGTCTCCGAGGGCTGAGGGGCTGACGCCGTCGGTCCGCAGCACGAGTGCGTGGGCCACATGCCGTTGCCGCAGGAGCCGGGGCAGTTCGTCATCCAGGCGCGCGGTGGCCAGGATCAGCCCGTCCACGTTGCGGTCAAGCAGGGTTTCGGCGGCCCGTTTCTCGTCCCCGGGGTCATCCCCGCTGGTGGCGACCATGGCGAAGTAGCCACGGTCCGAAGCGGCACGCTCGAGTTCCTCGAACATGAGGGCCATAACGGTGTCGCTGAGCCGCGGCACGAGCACACCGAGGGTGCGCGTTTCGCCGCGGCGCAGGCTTGAGGCGAAGGAGTTCCGTCGGTAGCCGAGTTCTTCGGCTACTTTCCGGACATGGGCCGCGGCGGCAGACCGCGAAGCCGTCCGTTCATCCAAGGCACGGCTCGCAGTCGAGACGCTTACGCCGCTGGCGGCGGCCACGTCCCTGAGCGTGACGGTCGTGCCTGGTCCGGCGGGTTCCATGGCGATCCTCCTCAACGGTGTTGTTAGAGACACTCTATTCCTCCTTTTTGCAAACGTTCTCTTGACAGTGAGGTACGACACGTTGCAGAATGAAAACGTTCCCGCAAACGTTCTCATCATAGCGGGACTGCCGACCATCAAAGAAGACATGAGGTAGCTCAAATGACCATCGATCTCCGCGGGCTGGTCCCCGCCCCCGTCACCCCGTTCAACCGCGACGGCAGCGTCGACGTCGAGGCAATCCACCGGCTCGGCGGCTGGCTGGCCAGCGTTGAAGGCGTCAAGGGCCTGGTGGTCCTGGGCCACGCCGGCGAAGGAACCTTCCTGACCCAGGACGAGCAGGCACTGGTGATCCGCGAGTTCAAGAACGCCGTCAACGGCGAGATCCCCATCATCGCCGGCATCACCGGCGAGGGAAACACCGTCGGAGCCCTCGAAGCCAAGCGGGCCGTGGAAGCCGGAGCGTCAGCCGGTTTGGTGTACCCCTCGCACGGCTGGCTGCGCTTCGGGTACCAGAAGGGCGCACCGCAGACCCGCTACAAGGAAATCTACGAAACGTCCGGGCTGCCGCTGATCCTCTTCCAGTACCCCGACGCCACCAAGGCCACCTACGACCTGGAAACCCAGCTCGAGATCGCCGGCATGGAAGGCGTGTTCGCCACCAAGAACGGCGTGCGGAACATGAAGCGCTGGGACACAGAGATCCCGGTGCTGCGGGCCACCTACCCGGACCTGCAGATCCTGACCTGCCATGACGAATACCTGTTGCACACCATGTTCGACGTGGACGGCGCCCTGGTGGGCTACGGCGGGCTCGCCCCGGAGCCGCTGGTGGAGCTGATCGCAGCCGGCAAGGCCAAGGATTACGCAGCCGCCCGGGCGATCCTTGACCGCCTCCTGCCGGTGACCAAGAACGTCTATCACCGCGGCTCCCACATGGAGGGTACCGTCGCCCTCAAGGAAGGCCTTGTGGCCCGCGGTATCCTCGAGCACGCCACCGTCCGCCCGCCCCTGCTTCCCCTCGCGGAAGGCGCCGGCGACGAAATCGCACTGGCACTGAAGTCCGCCAACCTCGGCAACGTCACCGTTTCCGCCTGATCCCGCTTCCCCAGGATCCCTCAGGGTGGCGGGCCCGGCCCGCCACCCGTTCCAATCCTCTCCACCCCGGTCAAGGACGACCCCCAGCAATGTCGCTGTATAAGGAGGACTCGCCGATGCGCGAGCAGAATAAGACCATCACCCACCCCGCAACCAGGGAAGAACAGATGGCAACCCAGCAAGGAAACCAGGCACCAAGCACCACCAAGAAACACCGTACTTTCCTGGGATACCTCGCCCTCATGGGCCCTGCCTTCGTGGTCGGAGCCTGGCAGTTCGGCCCCGGAAACCTCACCACCGCCGTGCAGGCCGGAAGCCGGTTCGACTACACCCTCGTCTGGGTCATCGCCGTATCCACGATCCTCATGATCTTCTTCACCGACATGAGCGTCCGCCTCGGCATCGCAACACCCACCTCCCTGATCACCTCGATCAAAGACCACCTCGGCAAATGGGCCGGCGTGCTGGCAGGCTTCGGCGTCTTTGGCATCACCCTCATGTTCTCCGTCGGCAACGCCGTCGGATCCGGCCTGGGACTCTCCCTGATTTTCGGCGGATCTCCGGTCATCTGGACCGTGGTCTGCACCGCCGCCGTCGGCTTCGTCCTGGCCTTCCGCAACGTTTACGGCATCGTCGAAAAAGCCCTCCTGGTCATCGTCGTTCTCATGGCCCTGGCCTTCATCGCCAGCACCGTGGTCGCCCAGCCGGACTGGTACCGGTCCCTGGAAGGCATGGTCCCGCAACTGCCCCCGGGCAGCGAAATCCTCATCGTGGCCCTGGTCGGCACCAACTTTTCCATCAACGCCGCCTTCTACACGTCCTACGGCATCAAAGAAAACAAGCGCACACGCGCCGACTACCGTGACATCACCCTCGTCGACACCGTTCCCGGGATCGTCGCCCCAGGCATCATGACCGCCCTGGTCATCATGGTCGCCGCCGCAGTGCTCGGCAAAACCGGCGCCGAAGCTGGAACCATTAACGCCCTCGCCTCCGTCTTCACGCCCCTGGCAGGCCCCGTCGGCGCTATAGTGTTCGCCCTAGGCCTCTCCGGAGCAGCCTTCTCATCCATGATCGCCAACGCGACCGCCGGCGGCACCATGCTCTCGGACGCCCTCGGCCGCGGAGCCAAGGCAGGATCACCCCCCCGCATATTCACCGGAGTCATCCTGGTCTTCGGCCTCATCATCACCCTGTCCTTCCAGGCCTCACCCGTGGGCCTCATCGTCATCGCCCAGTCGCTCACCGTCCTCATCGCACCCCTGCTGGGCTTCCTGATCGTCATCATGGCCAACAAAACCTCCGTCATGGGAGGCCTCCGCAACAAGTGGTGGCACAACCTCTTCGCAGCCATCGGCCTCATCGCCATCATCGCCTCCTCCATTAGGCTCATCACCACGCTGATTGGATAGCTAACAGCAGCGATGCAAAGCAACGCCCCCACCGTCGGTGGGGGCATTGCTGTGCGACTTCGGGCTTGCTTCCTGATCAGTTCGCGTACGGGTCCGCGATGCCGATGTACTGCGTGGTGGTGTATTCGGCGATGCCTTCGGAGCCGCCTTCGCGTCCCAGCCCGGACTGCTTGACGCCGCCGAAAGGTGCTGCCGCGTTGGAGATGACGCCGGCGTTGAACCCGACCATGCCGAATTCGATCTGCTCGGCCACGCGCAGGAGCCGGTTGAAGTCGCGGCTGTACACGTAGGAGGCCAGGCCGTATTCGCTGGCGTTGGCCAGCCGGATGGCGTCTTCCTCGGTGGTGAAGGTGGTGACGGGGGCCACGGGGCCGAAGATTTCCTGGTTGAGGATTTCCGCGTCGTTGGGGACGTTGGCCAGCACCGTGGGCTGGTAGAAGTAACCGGCTCCCTCAACCGGGGAGCCGCCGGTGAGGGCGGTGGCTCCGGCGTCGACGGCGGCACTCACCAGCGCGTGCACGTCGTCGCGGGCTCCGGCGTTGATCAGCGGACCGACCTGGGTGGACGGTTCGGTGCCGCGGCCGGTGGCCAGCGCCCCCATCGCTGCGGCGAACTTGGCCGTGAATTCAGCTGCGACTGATTCCTGAACCAGGAACCGGTTGGCGGCGGTGCAGGCCTCGCCCATGTTCCGCATCTTCGCCGCCATCGCGCCCTCGACGGCGGCATCCAGGTCGGCGTCCTCGAAAACGATGAACGGGGCATTGCCACCCAGCTCCATCGAGGTACGCAGCACGTTCTGGGCGGCGTCTGCCATCAGCCGCTTGCCCACCGGGGTGGACCCGGTGAAGGAGACCTTGCGCAGCCGCGGATCCACCAGTAACGGCCCCGAGATCCCGGAGGCAGAGGACGAAGACACCACGTTCAGCACACCGGCGGGCAGCCCGGCGTCGAGCATGGTCTGCGCGAACAGCTGCGCCGTGAGCGGGGTGAGCTTCGCGGGCTTGAGGACCATGGTGCAGCCCGCGGCGACGGCGGGGGCCACCTTGCGGGTGGCCATGGCCAGCGGGAAGTTCCACGGCGTGATCAGCAGGCACGGGCCGACGGGCTTGTGCTGGACCAGGATCTTGTTCTTGCCTTCAGGGGTGGTGAGGTAACGGCCGTAATCGCGGACCGTTTCCTCGGAGAACCAGCGCAGGAACTCGGCGCCGTAGGCCACCTCGCCGCGGGCTTCGGCCAGCGGCTTGCCCATTTCCAGGGTCATCAGCAGCGCGAAGTCCTCGGCGCGTTCGGTGACCAGGTCGAAAGCGCGGCGCAAAATCTCGGCCCGCACCCGCGGCGCGGTGCGCGCCCAGGAGGCCTGGACGGCGTCGGCCGCGTCGAGGGCAGCAACAGCATCCTCGCTCGTGGCCGAGGCCAGCGTGGCGAGTACTTCCCCGGTGGCGGGGTCGTGGACGTCGAACGTGCCGCCGTCGGACGCGCCCCGCCACTGGCCGTCAATCAGCAGGCCGGTGGGCACCGACGCCAGGAGCGATGCTTCGCGCTCGGGCGCGATGGCAGGCGGGATGGCAGGGGAGAAGGCAGGCGAAACTGTCATGGAGAAGTCCTTAAGAAGTGTCAGTAGCTGGCGGGGGCGTCGCCGTCGGACGTTTTGATGTACTTGCCCGCGAGGGCTTCGGAGCCGCGCGCCAGCAGGGCGACGTCGGCGCCCACCAGGATGAAACCGGCGCCGTTGGCGAGGTAGTGCCGGGCGGTGTCGGGGTTGAAGGCGTTGACGCCGGCAGGCTTTCCCGCCGCCTTTGCGGCGGAGAGGCAGTGTTCGACGGCGGCGCGCACCTCGGGGTGTTCCTGCTGGCCCAGCAGCCCCATGGAGGCGGCGAGGTCGGAGGGTCCCATGAAGACGGCGTCCACGCCGTCGACCTTCAGAATGTCCTCCACTGCCTCCACGGAGGCCGTGGATTCGATCTGGACGGTGACGCTGATGGTTTCCGCGGCGCGGGCCAGGTAGTCCGGGATCCGGTTCCAGCGGGCGGCGCGGGCCAATGCCGAGCCCACACCGCGGACGCCCCGGGGCGGGTAGCGGGTGGCCGCCACGGCAGCCTCCGCTTCGGCCACGGAATTGACCATGGGGATCAGCAGGTTCTGCACGCCGAGGTCCAGGTACTGCTTGATCACCACCACGTCGTTCACCGGCGGCCGGACCAGGGTGTGGACCGGGTAGCCGTGGATGGCCTGGAGCTGGGCGAGGATGGATTCGAGCCCGTTCGGGCTGTGCTCGGCATCCACGAGCAGCCAGTCCAGGCCGGACCCCGCGCAGATCTCAGCCACCAGCGGACTGCCGGAGCACACCCACATTCCTGCCAGCGGACGGTTGGCCCCGGCAAGGGCGCCCCGGAACGTGTCTTCTACACGAAACGGCATGTCACAGCTCCCAGCGGTCCGTAGTCGGCGTGGACGGTGTCGCCCTTGTAGACCCAGAGGGGCCGGGTGAAGGAGCCTGCGAGGATGATGTCGCCGGCCTTCATGCTGTCGCCGTGGGCGGCGATCTTGTTGGCCAGCCAGTGCACGCCGTTGGCCGGGTGGTCCAGGACGCCGGCGGCCACGCCTGTCTCCTCCACGGTCTGGTTCTTGTAGAGGATGGCGGAAACCCAGCGGAGGTCGACGGCGTCCGGCTTCACAGGGCGGCCGCCCACCACCATCGCCCCCATGGCGGCGTTGTCGGAGATGGTGTCCACGATGGTCCGGCCCTCCATCTCGATCCGGGAATCCAGGATCTCGAGGGCCGGAACCACGTAGTCGGTGGCCTTCAGGACATCGAAGATGGTGCAGCCGGGGCCTTTGAGGGCGTCCTTCAGGACGAACGCCAGCTCCACTTCCACCCGGGGGTGGGTGTACTGGTCCCACTCCACTGCGCAGCCGGTTTCCAGGACCATGTCATCGAAGATGGCGCCGTAGTCCGGTTCGGTGATGCCGGTGGCGGCCTGCATTGCCTTGGATGTGAGGCCGATCTTGCGGCCCACCAAGGTCCGGCCGGCTTCCTCGTTGCGGCGGCGCCACAACTGCTGGACGGTGTAGGAGTCCTCCACTGTCATGTCGGGGTAGCGAGCCGTCAGCCGGGGGACCGGGGTGCGGGTCCGGCCAGCCTCAAGCAGTTCGTCCGCGATGGCCTCAATCGTCTTGGCATCAAGCATGGCTACAGCTGCGCCCCCAGCTTGAAGCCTTCAGCCTCGGCAGTCTCGCCCGGCTTCCGGGTGTAGGAGAAGCCGTCGGCTCCGACGGTGACAGCCATCTCGCTCTTTTCCTCGCGGATGATGACGGGCTGCGGGTTGCCGTCCAGGTCCAGGACCAGGGAGGCCTCGGTGTACCAGGACGGGACCACGGGGTTGCCCCACCAGTCGCGGCGTTGGTTGTCGTGGACGTCCCAGGTGATGGTGGGGTTGTCCGGGTCGCCGGTGTAGTAGTCCTGGGTGTAGATCTCGATGCGGTGGCCGTCCGGGTCCAGGATGTAGAGGTAGAACGCGTTGGACACACCGTGGCGGCCGGGGCCGCGTTCGATCCGGTCGCTGATGCGCAGGGCGCCCATCTTGTCGCAGATCTGGATGATGTTGTGCTTCTCGTGGGTGGCGAAGGCGACGTGGTGCATGCGCGGGCCGTTGCCGCCGGTGAGGGCGGTGTCGTGGACGGTCTGCTTGCGGTGCATCCACGCAGCGTAGGTGACGCCGTCGGAATCCTTGATGTCCTCGGAGACGCGGAAGCCCAGGTCCTCCAGGTACTTGCGGCCGCGGGGAACGTCCGGGGTGACCTGGTTGAAGTGGTCCAGGCGGACCAGTTCGCCGGCGGAGTAGAGGTCGTAGCGCTGGGTGAGGCGCTCCACGTGCTCCACGTCGTAGAAGAACTCGTAGGGGAAGCCGAGCGGGTCCTCGACCCGGACGGAATCGCCGATGCCCTTGGTGAAGCCTTCCTTGCGGCGTTCGGTGCGGCAGCCCAGTTCCTTGTAGTAGGCCTCGGCGGCGTCTACCTCGGCGGGGGACTTCACCCGGTACGCGAAGGCTGCGACGGCGGCGATGGGTCCCTTGCGCAGCACCAGGTTGTGGTGGATGAACTCCTCCAGGGGGCGCAGGTAGATGTTGTTCTCATCTTCCTCGGTGACGTGCAGGCCCAGGACGTCGACGTAGAACTCGCGTGACTTGGCGAGGTCCGTGACCACGATTTCCATGTAGGCGCAGCGGACGATGTCCGGAGCGGGAACGGTGGGGGTGGGGACGAAGTTGGTCATGGTGTGCTCTCTTCTTAGAAGGGGGTTAGTAGGCGCTGTCAGGCGCCGAATTTGGGGGTGTGGACGGTGCCGAGGCTGATGTGCACGGCCTGCTGGTCGGTGTAGAAGTCGATGGAGCGGTAGCCGCCCTCGTGGCCCAGGCCGGAGGCCTTGACGCCGCCGAACGGGGTGCGCAGGTCACGCACGTTGTGGCTGTTCAGCCACACCATGCCGGCCTCCACGTTCTGCGAGAAGTTGTGCGCGCGGGTCAGGTTCTGGGTCCAGATGTAGGCAGCCAGCCCGTACTTGGTGTTGTTCGCCAGGGCGAGGGCTTCGTCGTCGTTCTCGAACGGGGTGATGGCGACGACGGGTCCGAAGATTTCCTCCTGGAAGATCCGGGCGTCGGGGGAGACGTCGGCGAAGACGGTGGGGGCGATGTAGTTGCCCTCGGGGAGGCCTTCCGGGCGTCCGCCGCCGGCCAGCAGCCGGCCTTCGGACTTGCCGATCTCCACGTAGGAGGCCACCTTTTCGTAGTGCTCCGGGTGCACCAGGGCACCCACCTGGGTCTTGGGGTCATGGGGATCGCCGACGACGATGTTCTTCGCGCGGGCGGCGTACTTCTCGCAGAACTCGTCATAGATGGCGCGTTCCACCAGGATGCGGGAGCCGGCGGTGCAGCGCTCACCGTTGAGCGAGAAGACCCCGAACAGGGCGGAGTCGATCGCGGCGTCGAGGTCGGCGTCGGCAAACACCACGCAGGGGGACTTGCCGCCGAGCTCCATGGAGAGGCCTTTGAGGTTGGCGGCGGCGTTGCGGAAGATGGTCTGGCCCGTGGTGGTCTCACCGGTGAAGGAGATCAGCGGGACGTCCGGGTGCTTGACCAGCGCGTCGCCGGCTTCCTCGCCCAGGCCGTTGACCAGGTTGAAGACGCCGTCCGGCAGGCCCGCCTCCTTGAAGATGGTGGCCCAGAGCGACGCGGAGAGCGGGGTGAACTCGGCCGGCTTGAGGACCACGGTATTGCCGGTGGCCAGGGCCGGGGCCAGCTTCCAGGACTCAAGCATGAACGGGGTGTTCCACGGGGTGATGAGCCCGGCGACACCGATCGGCTTGCGGTTCACGTAGTTGATCTGGGAGCCGGGGACCTTCATGGCGTCGTCGAACTGGGCCACGATCAGGTCCGCGAAGAAGCGGAAGTTTTCCGCCGCGCGCAGGGCCTGGCCTTTCGCCTGGGTGATCGGCAGGCCGGTGTCGAAGGTCTCCAGCTCCGCGAGCCGGGCTTCCTGGGCCTCGACCGCGTCGGCGATCTTGTTCAGGATGCGGGCGCGCTCACGCGGCTTCATCTTCGGCCAGGGGCCGTTGACGAATGCTTCGCGGGCGGCCGCGACGGCGAGGTCGATGTCTTCCTTCTGGCCTGCCGCGGCGGTGGCGTAGTTGGTGTTGGACACCGGGTCCAGGACGTCGAAGGTCTTGCCGCCCACGGAATCAACGAACTGGCCGTTGATGTAGTGCTGGATGTGGGTGGGCAGGTCCCGGGGTACGTAATGCGTGGCGGTCTGTTCTGCAGTGAACGTCATTGTTGTTTCCTTACTGCTCGGGTGG
Organism: Arthrobacter sp. ISL-72; assembly: GCF_018613755.1. Classification (GTDB taxonomy): domain Bacteria; phylum Actinomycetota; class Actinomycetes; order Actinomycetales; family Micrococcaceae; genus Arthrobacter. The sequence continues at coordinate 16,486 of NZ_JAGGPP010000030.1, read as the reverse complement.
TCTGTTGCTCTGCTCTGTGAGCGGGTCAGATGTTTTTGGCCTGGGCGAGGTAGGCGTCCAGTGTGGCGGAGCGGTGGAGCCTGGCGGCTTTTTCGATGGTGTCCGCGTCGGCTCCGGATTCGATCAGTTGCAGGAGCGCCTCGTGCTCATCCACCGATTCGTGGGCCCGGCCCGGAACGAAGCGGAACGTGGAGGACCGGAGGGATGCCAGCCGGTTCCACCCGCGGTGGACCAGGTCCAGGATGTGGGGGTTGGGGCAGTGCTCGAACAGGACGCTGTGGAAGTCCTGGTTGAGCTGGGTAAACCGGACGGGGTTGAAGTGCTGAAGGCATTCCCGCATTTCGGCGTTCACCGCGCGGGCGCGGGCGATGTCCATTGCGCTGACCAGGGGTGCAGACAGCGCGGTGGCGGCACCTTCCACGATGCTCAGCGTCTGCATCGTGTAGAGGTACTCTGTGGGGTCGATGCCGGCGACGGTCGCACCGACATTGCGTTCGAACTTCACCAGGCCCTCGGCCTCGAGCCGCCGGATGGCTTCGCGGACCGGGACCACACTGAAGCCCAGGTCCTTGGCGATGATGCTCAGGACCAGGCGGTAGCCCGGGGTGTAGGTGCCTTCGACGATCCGCGCCTTGACGGCCTGGTAGGCCTGTTCGGACTTGCTGCCGGCAACCAGAACGGTTTCAGTCATCAGAGTTGCCTTTTTCCGATTTCAGATTGCCTGCTTCCCATTCCTCATACCGCGCCTGCCAGCCGGCGTTCATCGGGTAGAGCCCGTCCACGCTGTTGCCTTGCTGGACCATCTCGAAGATGAAGGCTTCTTCCTTTTCCTGCTGGATGCAGTCATCCACCAGTTCCGCGGCGATGGCCGGCGGGATCACCAGGATGCCGTCCGAGTCCGCCACGATGATGTCGCCCGGCTGCACGGTGGCACCGCCGCACGCGATGGTGATGTCCGTGTCCCACGGAATGTGGCGGCGGCCGAGTACGGCGGGGTGCGGGTTCGCAAAGTAAGTGGGCATCTCCAGCCCGGCCACGGCGGTGAAATCGCGGACGCCGCCGTCGGTAATGATGGCTGCGGCACCTCGCACCTGGGCGCGCAGGGCGAGGATGTCGCCGACGGTGCCGGTTCCCTTCTCGCCCCGGGCCTCCATGACCAGGATTTCGCCCTCGTTGACGGAGTCGATGGCGCGCTTCTGGGCGTTGAACCCGCCGCCGTAGGTCTTGAAGAGGTCCTCGCGGTTGGGGACGTAGCGCAGTGTCCGGGCCAGTCCCACGACGCGGCGGTCCGGGCGGGTGGCCTGCAGGCCGTCGATGCTCACGTTGTTCAGCCCGCGCTTGCGCATCTGGGAGGACAGGGTGGCCGTGGCGACGCTTTCCAGCTTGGCCTTCAGTTCCGGGGTCAGCACGCCCTGCGCTTCGGGAAGCCCGGCCGCTTCGCGGGAACCGTACGCCTCCTCCCGCTGCAGGTCATCGGTCTTGGGCAGGGCGCCGAAGCCGGCGAACGGCGTCGTGCCTTCCTCCACCGTGGTGACCAGGCGGCCGGTGGTGAGTTCGACGCCGTCGGCACCCGCCGTCGTCGTGCTGACTTCCACCTCCAGGACGTCGCCCGGCACGGCGACTGAGGCGCCGGCGGGGGTTCCGGTGAGGATGATGTCCCCCTCTTCGAGGGTGAGAAGCTGGGAGAGGTCCGCCACGAGCCGGGCGAACGGGAAGAGCAGGTCCCCGGTGGTGTCGTCCTGCACCAGTTCGCCGTTGTGCCAAGTGCGGATGCGCAGCTTTGCGGGGTCGACGGTGTCTGCCGGAATAAGGCCGGGGCCCACCGGGGTGAAGCCGTCGCCGCCCTTGGAGCGGAGGTTGGAGCCCTTGTCCGCATAGCGCAGGTCGTAGACGCCGAGGTCGTTGCTGGCGGTGACTGCGGCCACGTGGCTCCAGGCGTCCTCAATGCCGACGCGGCGGGCGCTCTTGCCGATGATCAGTGCGATCTCACCTTCGTAGCCGAGCAGTTCACAGCCGGCCGGGCGCTCCACGGGGTTCCCCGTCAGCGCCAGCGAGCTCGAGGGCTTGAGGAAGTAGGAGGGCTGGGCCGGAGTCCGGCCGCGCTGGGCGGCGCGGCTGGGGTAGTTGATATGCACAGCGACCACCTTGCGTGCTGCCGCCAGGGTGTCGTCGTTGACGTGCTCCAAAGCTGTCTCCTCATCAAGTACGAAATCGTATACGATCACTATTGCCCATCAGGAGCGGTCCGTCAACCCCCCGATCCCGGCGGATTTTCAGACGCTGAAAGTGCCGCTTGTCGCCTGCGTCACACCTGTCGTACAGTGGATGCAATAATTCTGATTTCGATTATCGAATTGCGTGTTCTGATATAGAACACGATTCCAGCGATGATCACCCACAACGAAGTGAGGAAAGCCCGTGCAGTTCCACCATCACGGTTACGTATCCGGTGACCCGCGAGTCCAGCCCGCAGCCGGCGTCGGCATCAACCGGCCAACCGAGCTTCCGGACGAAGTCGACGTACTCATCGTGGGCACCGGGCCTGCCGGCATGCTCGCCGCCGCCCAGCTGTCCCAGTTCCCGAATGTCACCACCCGCATCGTCGAGCGCCGCGCCGGAAGGCTTGCCATCGGCCAGGCCGACGGCATCCAGGCCCGGAGCGTCGAGACCTTCCAGGCCTTTGGCTTCGCCGAACGGATCATCGCCGAGGCCTACCGGATCACCGAGATGGCGTTCTGGAAGCCGGACACCGTGGACCCCTCGCGCATCGTCCGGACCGCCCGGGCGGTCGACGACGAAATGGGCATCAGCGAGTTCCCGCACCTCATCGTCAACCAGGCCCGGGTGCTGGATTACTTCGCCGAGTACATGGCGAACGCACCGACGCGGATGGCACCGGACTATGGCTTTGAGTTTCGCAGCCTCGAGGTCACCGGCGAGGGTGAATACCCCGTCACCGTCACCCTTCTGCACACCGCAGGGCCCAACGAAGGCCGGGAACGCATTGTCCGGGCCAAGTACGTCGTGGGCGCGGACGGCGCCCGCAGCAAGGTGCGCGAGTCGATCGGCTGCACGCTCGCAGGCGACCAGGCCAACCACGCGTGGGGCGTCATGGACGCACTCGCCGTCACCGACTTCCCGGACATCCGCACCAAGTGCGCCATCCAGTCCGGCTCCGGCGGCAGCATCCTGCTGATCCCCCGTGAAGGCGGCCACCTCTTCCGCATGTACGTGGATCTCGGCGAGGTGGACCCGAACGACAAAGGCGCGGTGCGCAACACCACCATCGAGGAGATCATCGGCAAGGCCAACGAGATCCTCCACCCCTACACGCTCGATGTGCGCAACGTCGCCTGGCACAGCGTGTACGAGGTGGGCCACCGCCTCACGGACCGGTTCGACGACGTCCTCCCGGAGGACCGCGGCACCCGCACGCCGCGCGTATTCATCACCGGCGACGCCTGCCACACGCACAGCGCCAAGGCCGGCCAGGGCATGAACGTCTCCATGCAGGACGGCTTCAACCTGGCCTGGAAGCTGGGGCACGTGCTCGAGGGCCGCAGCCCGGAAAGCCTGTTGTCCACGTACTCCGCCGAGCGCCAGGTCATCGCGAAGAACCTGATCGACTTCGACAAGGAGTGGTCAACCCTCATGGCGAAGAAGCCCGAGGAATTCGCAGACCCCTCGGAGCTCGAGGACTTCTACGTCCGCACCGCCGAGTTCCCTGCCGGCTTCATGACGCAGTACGCGCCGTCGCTGCTGGTCGGCGCCTCGGACCACCAGGCCCTGGCCACCGGCTACACGGTGGGTAAGCGCTTCAAGTCCGCGCCGGTTGTCCGGGTGGGTGACACCAACCCGCTGCACCTCGGCCACCACGCTACGGCGGACGGCCGGTGGCGGATCTACGTCTTCGCTGACGCTGCGTTGCCGGGCACCGGCTCCGCGACCGACCGGTTCGCCGAGTGGGTTGCCGGCTCCCCGGACTCGCCGCTCGCCGCCACCCCCGAAGGTGCCGACCCCGATGCGTGGTTCGATGTGAAGGTGATCTACCAGCAGGACCACACCGCCATCGACTTCGGCGCCGTTCCCGTGGCGTTCAAGCCCGAGGTGGGGCCGTTCAAGCTGATGGACTACGAGAAGGTCTACGCTGCCGATCCGAAGGCGGACATCTTTGAGCAGCGCGGCCTGGACCGCGGCGGCGTCGTGGTGGTGGTCCGCCCGGACCAATACGTGGCCAACGTCCTGCCGCTGACCGCGACGGCGGAGCTCGCCGAGTTCTTCGCGCCGCTGCTGCCGGGCCGGAAGGCCGAGCCGGTACGGACCGGGGCCGAACGTATCCCGTCCCTCTAACAGGACGGTCAGGCGCTGGCCGCCTGTCCGGACCTGTACTCCGCGGCCGCGTAGACGCCGAGAATCCGCACCTCGGTGGTGAAAAACTCCAGTTCCTCCAGCGCCAGGCTAAGCGGCAGGTCCTCGGGGTGGCCCTCGACGTCGGCCATGAACATGGTGGCGGCGAACTCGTTGCCCACCATGTAGCTCTCGAGCCGGGTCATGTTCACCCCGTTCGTGGCGAAGCCGCCGAGCGCCTTGTACAGCGCGGACGGGACGTTGCGGACACGGAACACAAAGCTGGTGACCGCCGGCCCGGGCAGTTCGTCCCGGGCCGGCAGTTCCTTTTCACGGGCCAGGACCACGAAGCGCGTGGTGTTGGAGGGGTCATCCTCAACGGCGGACGCCAGCACCTCCAGCCCGTAGAGCTGCGCGGCCAGCGGGGGAGCGAGGGAAAGTTTCCGGGGATCATTCCACTCGCTGACTTCGCGGGCGGACCCGGCGGTGTCGCCGGCGATCACGGGGCGGAGGCCGGCGTCGCGGATCAACTTGCGGCACTGGCCCAGGGCGTGGATGTGGCTGTGGACCTCGGTTGCTGCCTCGATGGTGCTGCCCGGGATGCCCAGCAGGTCGAAGTGGATGGGCAGGAAGAACTCGCCGACGATCTGCAGGTGGGACTGGGGCAGGAGGATGTGGATGTCGGCCACCCGGCCCGCGATGGAATTCTCGATCGGGATCATGGCAAGCTCGGCTTCGCCGCTGGAGACCAGTTCGAAGGCGTCCTCGAAGCTGGCGCAGGGAACGCTTTCGAACTCGGGGAACATCTGTTTGCACGCGATATTGGAGTTGGCGCCGGGCTCACCCTGGTACGCAATCTTCTGGGCCATGCTCCGTATGGTTTCACGCCTTGCCCCCGCCCGCCCAACCCGGTCAGGCGAGGGCCAGCCGCATCGACACCTGGTACCGGTCCGAACGGTACGTCGAGATCGAATACTCGATGGGCGTGCCCGGATCGTCCTGCCCGGTGAACGAGCGGCGCCGGAAGAGCAGCACCGGCGCGCCTGGCTCGATCTCAAGGAGTACAGCGGTTTCCTCCGGCGCTGCAGAGGCCTCGACGGTCTGCTCGGCGTGCTGCACCGGATGTCCGGACGCCGCGAGGACCCGGTAGAGGGACCCGGTCAAATCCTCCGACAGCAGGCCCGGCAAGGCCCCGGGCGGCAGCCAGGATTCGTCCACGCTGACAGGCGCCCCGTTGGCCAGGCGCAGCCGCCGCACCTGATAGGCCTCGTCGCCCTCAGCGAGCCCCAGGTGCTCGGCGGCTGCAGCAGGCGGCACAGCGACGGCAGCGTTGATCACCCGGGTGCTCGGTTCGTAGCCGGCCGCCCGCATGTCCTCGTTGAAGGAGGCCAGATGCAGGGTTGAGCGCACCAGTCCATGCGAGACAAAGGTTCCCTTGCCTTTGATCCGGACCAGCGCTCCGTCCTGGACGAGGTCCGAGATGGCCCGGCGCACCGTGATGCGCGAGACCCCGAACTGCTCCTCCAGCTGGCGTTCGCCCAGCAGCGCGTCACCGGGCCGCAGCGTGCTCGCCACCAGCTCCTGCAGCTGCCTGCGCACCCGGACGTGCTTTAGTTCCCCTGCCGTATCCATGCCTCTCCTGCCGTATCCATGCCTCTATTGTCCGGGCAGGTTGAACAGGTGCCCGCCGGCTTCCACCCGTGCACCGGAGGCCGGTGAATCGATGGCGTCCGGTTTGCTGTCCAGGAGCACCACGGGGCTGCACATGCTGAGGTTCATCGAGCGGACGAATGTGACATCAACGCTGATCATGGCGTCGCCGGCCTTCACCTGGTCACCCTTTTGCGCGATGACCGTGAAACCCTCGCCTTTGAGGCCGACCGTATCGATGCCGACATGGACCAGCACGGCGGGACCCGAGGCGTGCTGGACGATGTACGCGTGCGGCATCACCTTGATGACGCGCCCGTCCAAGGGAGCGACGGCGGTCAGCACGCCAGCGTCGTCATCAGGGACGACGGCGGCACCGCCGCCCACCAGCCCTTTGGCGAACACCGGATCCGGTACTTCGCCCAGCGGGATGAGCCGGCCCGGCAGGGGAGAGGCCACGCTGATGGCCACGGCGGGTGCTGCCGTGCCCGCATCAGGCGTGTTCACGTCAGCCGTGCCCACATCGGGCGTGCTCACATCAGGTCCTGGATGTCTTCGGCGAGGCTCTCGGCTTCCGGGCCTACGACCACCTGCACCACCGTGCCGGCCACCATGACGCCGTGGGCGCCTGCCGCCTTGAGCGCTGCTTGATCCACGCGGCCGGCGTCCACCACTTCGGTGCGCAACCGGGTGATGCACCCTTCGATTTCCTCGACGTTATCCGCGCCGCCCAGAGCGGCGAGGATGGTTTCTGCTTTGGACATGTCCACTCCTGTTGATCGTTTCGGTGAAGGCGGGCCGGCTCTGCAGGTTTTTTCGGCCTGAGGTTGACAAGGGAGCCCACCGCGCTTCACAGTGATGATTGTCACTGGTTATAACCAGTCAGCAAAACTCTACTGAATCCCGCATCCCCGCACAAGCACCCCTTTTCGAAACGAGGAACCACATGTCCACGGAAAACCCGTCCGCTTCCGCCGGGGCCGGCCCGTTGGCCGCTCCGGCCGGGGGAAAAACCAAGGGCAGCGGCAAGGTCCTGCAGAACATGCAGCGCTTCGGCCGCAGCCTGATGCTCCCCATCGCCGCCCTTCCCGCCGCCGCGCTCCTTCTGCGCCTGGGCCAGGACGACCTGCTGGGCAGGTTCGAGTCGCTCCACACGGTCGCCCAGGTGATCGGCGCGGCCGGCGGCGCCCTGTTCGAGAACCTTCCGCTGCTTTTCGCCGTCGGCATTTCCTTCGGCTTCGCCAAGAAGGGCGACGGGTCAACCGCGCTGGCCGCCGTCGTCGGCTATTTGGTCCTCACCAACGTTTTCAAAGTCATGGCACCGCTGGTGCTGGGTCCCGCCCCCGAGGGCGGCAAGGATCCCGTCATCAACTACGGGGTGCTGGCCGGCATCGTGATGGGCCTGACCACGGCGTGGCTGTGGCAGAAATTCCACCGGACCACCCTCCCGGACTGGCTCGGATTCTTCGCCGGCCGCCGACTGGTGCCCATCCTGACCTCGTTCGCCGCCATCGTGATCGGCGTGGTCCTGGCCCTCATCTACCCGTTCTTCAACTCGGGCCTCACCGCGGTGGGCAACGCCGTCGCGGACAACACCGTGGTGGGCAGCGGAGTCTACGGCACCCTGAACCGGCTGCTCATCCCGCTGGGCCTGCACCACATCCTGAACTCGATCGTCTGGTTCATCATCGGCGACTACAACGGCGCCCACGGCGACTTGAACCGGTTCTTTGCCGGTGACCCCTCCGCGGGTGTGTTCATGACCGGGTTCTTCCCGATTATGATGTTTGCCCTGCCCGCGGCCGCCCTGGCCATCTGGCACGAAGCCAAGCCTTCGCAGAAGAAGATCGTCGGCGGCGTGATGCTCTCCACCGGCCTCACCGCCTTCCTCACCGGCATCACCGAACCGCTCGAGTTCTCCTTCATGTTCGTCGCATGGCCGCTGTACCTGGTTCATGCCATCCTGACCGGAACGTCGATGATGCTGGTCAACTTCCTGGGCATCCACCACGGGTTCGGCTTCTCCGCCGGGGCCATCGACTACCTGCTCAACTTCGGCATTGCGCAGAATCCGCTCTGGCTGGTGCCTATCGGCCTGGGCTACGCGGCCATCTACTACGTCGTGTTCCGCTTCGTGATCCGTCGCTGGAACCTGCGCACCATGGGCCGTGAAGATGAAACTGACGAGAACGGTTCGATGGCCAAAGCCGATGCGAGCTGATCCCGGCGTGCCGGGACCAGGTCAGTCCGGGAACGGCGGCATCGAACTGGGGCTGCGGGGGCGCCTCATTACCGGCCGGCCCGGCGAAACTGTGATCGACGACGGCACCGTGCTGATCGCCGGGGAGCGCATCCTGTGGTGCGGTCCGACGGCGGAGCTGCCCGCCGGCGTCGACGTCGACACCCAACAGGTGCCGGTCATCCTGCCCGGCCTTGTGGACGTGCACTGCCACGGCGCCGTGGGGCGCACCTTCTCCGCGGATGCGGAGGGAGCGCGCTTGGCCGCCGCCTACCACGCCGCCCAAGGTACGACGTCGGTACTCGCCTCGCTGGTTTCGGCACCTTCCAGCGTGCTGCTGGAGCAGATTGCCGTGCTGCGGGAGCTGGTGCAGGACGGGACGCTGGCGGGCCTGCACCTGGAAGGGCCGTTCATCGCCAAAAGCATGTGCGGCGCGCAGGACCCGGCCGCCATCATCGACGGCGACCCGGAGCTCCTGCGGCAGTGGCTCGAGGCCGGACAGGGCACGCTGCGTTCCCTCACGCTGGCCCCGGAAACTGCGCACTTTGGCGACCTTGTGGCGCTCTGCCGGCGCTACGGGGTGGTCCCGTCGCTCGGCCATACCGATGCGACGGCGGCCCTGACGCGGGAGGCGCTCGGCGGTGCCATCGAGGCGGGTGCGGCCAGTGCCGGTGCCGTCACTGGAACCTGGTCCGCCACGCACCTGTTCAACCGGATGCCTCCTTTGGGCCACCGCCAGCCGGGACCCATCCCGGTCCTGTTGCAGGCGGCCGTAGATGCACCGGACCGCATGGTCCTGGAACTCGTGGCCGACGGGGTGCACCTGGACCCGGAGATCGTCCGCATGGTCTTTGGCTTGGTGGGTCCGGGTTCAATCGCGCTGATTACGGACGCGATGGCGGCGGCCGGAATGTCCGACGGCCACTACACGCTCGGCAGCCTGGACGTCCTGGTCCAGGACCGGGTGGCGCGGCTGGTTCCGGGTGCCGGAGATGCGATTCCCGGGGCAATCGCGGGCGCAACGAGCCTGCTGCTGGACAATGTCCGCCGCTGCGTCGAATGGGGAGTGCCGCTGGCCGATGCAGTTGCCGCGGCTTCTAGCACGCCGGCCCGGCTCATGGGGCTGGACCGGCGGGGTGCGGCGGAGGGTAGCCCGTATCCGGTCGGTTCCATTGCCCGGGGGTACCGCGCGGACGTGCTGGTCACCACCGAAGAACTTGAACTGCTGCAGGCCTACCGGGCCGGCGCATCGCTAACTCAGGAAAGGAAGACGCGTGCAGATCATTCTGTGTGAGTCCGCGGAACACGTAGGGGGCAGGGCGGCCGACATCATCGACGCCCGGGTCCGGCAGGGACCGGCCGTCCTGGGACTGGCCACCGGAGGGTCACCGAAATCCACGTACCAGGAACTTATCCGGCGGCACCGGGAGGAGGACCTGAGCTTCAGCCGGGTGACCGCCTTCACCCTGGACGAATATGCCGGGCTGCCGCCGGAGCATGAACAGAGCTACTACTCCACCATCCGGCGGGAATTCGCCGATCATGTGGACCTGCCGCTGGAGCAGCTCATCACCCCGCAGGGGGATGCGCCTGACCTCATTGGGGAAGCGGACCGCTACGACGGCGCCATCACGGCGGCCGGCGGGGTGGACATCCAGATCCTCGGCATCGGAGCGAACGGGCACATAGGGTTCAACGAGCCGACGTCGTCCCTTGCCTCCCGCACCAGGGTGAAGACGCTGGCGGGAGCCACCCGCGCGGACAACGCGCGGTTCTTTCCCGACGGCGACGTTCCCCGGCTGTGCCTCACTCAGGGGCTGGGGACCATCCGCGAGGCCAAGCTTGCGGTGCTCGTGGCCATGGGGGAGAACAAGGCCGACGCAGTCCAGGCCATGGTGGAGGGCCCGGTCAGAGCGCACTGCCCTGCGTCGGTGCTGCAGATGCACCGCCGGGCCGTCGTCATCCTGGACCCCGCGGCCGCGTCACGCCTGAGCCTGCTGGAGTACTACCGCGACGCCCAGGACTTCAACGACCAGCTGGGCCAGACGCCGACCCGGCCCTGGCTCCAGCAGGCCCAGGCCCGACAAAGCTAGCCCTAGGTGTTTTTGTCCAGATAATGGGCGCTAATCGTCCCCAAAGTCCCTCCATCTGGACAAAAACTCCTAGCCGCGTCAGCCGTTGATGACCTGCGGGACACCGACCGCCTTCAGGCCTTCGACGCCGAATTCCAGGCCGTAGCCGGACTGCTTCGCACCGCCGAAGGGTACGCGGGGATCCACCGCGCCGTGCTTGTTGATCCAGACGGTTCCGGCCTGGATTCGGGCTGCGACCTTGCGGGCTGCCGGGAGGTCGGAGGACCAGACGGAGGCGCCGAGTCCGACGTCGAGCCCGTTGGCGTACTCGACCGCCTCGTCCACGGTGCTGTAGCGGATGATCGGCAGGGCCGGGCCGAACTGTTCCTCCGCCACGAGGGGGTTGTCGTTGTCGATGTCGGCGACCAGGGTGGCGGGGTAGAAGTGGCCGGGCTGGTCGGTGTCCGGGTTGCCGCCGAGCAGGATGCGGGCGCCGGACTCCCTGGCGGACTCGACCAGTCGGGCCACGATGTCGTACTGCGACCGGTTCTGCAACGGGCCGAGGACATTGTTCTCGTCCAGGCCGACGCCCATCGGCATCGCGGCGGCCACGGCAGTGAGTTCCTCGCAGACGGAGTCGTAGATGTCGTCGTGGACGTAGAGGCGTTTGAGGGCGGCACAGGTCTGGCCGGTGTTGATGAAGGCGCCCCAGAAGAGGTCCTGGGCGATGGCTTTGGGGTCGGCGTCGGGCAGGACGATGCCGGCGTCGTTGCCGCCCAGCTCCAGGGTGAGCCGCTTGACGGTGGCCGCCGAGGACTTGATGATCGAACGGCCCGCGTCGGTGGAGCCGGTGAACATGACCTTGCCGATGGCCGGGTGTTCGGCCAGCCGGGCTCCCACGGCACGGTCGCCGGAGACCACGGACAGCAGCCCTTCGGGGAGTTCCTCGTTCAGGACCTTGGCCAGCGCGAGCACGGACAGCGGCGTCATCTTGGAGGGCTTCACCACGACGGCGTTGCCCATCCGAAGGGCGGGGGCGATCTGCCAGATGGTGATCATCATGGGCCAGTTCCACGGGCCGATCGCACCCACGACGCCGATGGGCCGGTAGTGCAGTTCGGCGTAGGTTTCGCCGTCGTCCACCACGGTTTCCGGTTCCAGCGGCGTGGTAGCGGCGGCCCGGATCCACGCGACACAGGCGCCGACTTCAAAGCGGGCGTTCGGGCCGTTGAGCGGCTTGCCCTGCTCGCGGGAGAGCAGCCGGGCGAGCTCTTCGGCAGAGCGTTCGACGGCGTCGGCTGCCTTGAGCAGCACGGCGGACCGGGCCTCGTGGCCCAGGGCAGCCCAGGCTGGCTGGGCTGCGACGGCAGCGGCCACCGTGGCTTCGAGGTCCTCAACGGTGTGGACCGGGGCTTCGCCCACAGGGGTGCCGGTGGCGGGGTCAATGATGGTCCGGGTCTCGCCGGCGTCCGGGGTGATCGAGGCCAGGAGGGCGTCGTAAGTTTCCAAGGAGTACTCCACTTCGAGTTGGCGATGCGCACGGCCAGCGCGGCCTGAGCTATTCCTCGAGTCTGCCCGGCCGTCCTTTGAAGTGTCTTGTCTTTCCGCGAACGCCCCTTGACGCCAGGCGAACAGATGCGGGAACGGCGCCTACTCCGGCTGTTCAACCAGGGCTGTGCCGCTGCGTCCCTGCCCGTTGCCTAACTCTGCGTGCCTGCCCCGATCCGGAAGAGCAGGACGGCGTGGACTTCCTCAAGCGAAGCCGCAATGAGGGCACGGTCCACGCCTGCCAGGTACTGAAGGACCAGACCGTCCAAGGAAGCAAAGAGCGTCCGCGCAACCACCTCTACATTCCGGTTCAGCCCGGAGGCGGCGAGGCCTTCGGCCAGGGCACTGACGTAGTTCTCATAGAGGGCAGAGACCGCTCCCGCGAGTTCCGGGCGCCGCCGCGCCTCAAGGATCATCTCGTATTGGAAGACCTGCAGCTCAGGTTCGGCGAGCAGCAGATCCAGGAGCGACTCCGTGAAGGAATGGCCCAGGGCCGCGGCCTCACGGAGCTTGGATGCACTGATGGACTGTTCGGCAGCCCAGTCCAGGGCCGCGGCAATCAAGGCGTCCCGCGAGCCGAAGTGGTGGGCCACGAGCGTGTTGTTGACGCCGGCGGCTTCCGCCACCGAGCGGTACGTGAGGCCACGGAGGCCTTTGGCCGCCACCACCTCAACGGCGGCGCGAAGCAGCGCCTCCTTGCCGGTCCCGTATTTCGACGGCGGGACAGGAACGGGTGTCTTCATGAACCGAGTCTAGCCAGTGGCCCAGAAAGCTCAGGAGCTCTTGACTTAAAACTAAGCACTTGCTTAGATCTATCCAAGCGTGATGCGTCTCACTTTGCAGCCGCTCCGCCTCTCCGCCTCTCCGCCTCATTCAGAGGCTCATCCGGGAACCCGGCACGTCCCCTCACAACATCGTCAGCCTCAACATCTGGAGCCAAAATGTCAGAAACCATTGCCTTCACCACCTCATCCGCCCTCGATCCGTCCAAGAACGAACCCTTCGAACTTGGCCAGGTGCAGTGGGTCCGCCGCTTCGGAGAGGGCAACCGCCCGGCCCTCGCCTGCGGCTACTGGCATGTAACGCCGGCAGAGGCACCCGAGCCGTTTGAGCTGGTGATCCACGCTGACGAAACCATCTCCATCGTCGAAGGGCACCTGCGCATCGAAGTGGAGGACGGCGATACTTTCGATCTCAACCCAGGCGGCGCCGCTTCCTTCAATAAGGGCGCCCGCACCAGGTGGGCCGTCCTCGCGCCCACCGTCGAATTCTTTGTGTACTCCTAAGGGCCCGCAATGGATCACACGATGGAACACGACACGATGGAACACGAACTGTATGACGTCGTCGTGGTGGGTGCCGGCTTCGCCGGACTCACCGCAGCCCGCGAACTCAGCAGGCAGGGCCTGGCGGTCCATATCGTGGAGGCGCGGGACCGGATCGGCGGGCGGACGTGGTTGGATCACCGGCTTGGCCGGGACCTCGAAATCGGCGGCACCTGGGTGCACTGGACCCAGCCGTATGTCTGGGCGGAGCTGAAGCGCTACGGACTGGACACTACGCCCAGCCCTGAGCCGGAACGCGCGTTCTGGTGGGCGGAAGGCAGCCGGCACGAGGGCGGGCCCGATGAGTTGCTCGGGCTCATAGGCCAGTCCAATGAGGAGTTCGTCCGGGACTCCCGGAAGTACTTTCCGGAGCCCTTCAGACCGCTGGCCCGCGACGGGTTTAAGGCGATCGACCACGTTTCCGTCCAGGACCGGATCCGTGAACAGTTTCCGGCTGGCGGGCAGCGGGACGTCCTCGAGTCCTTCTGGGCTTTGAACTTCAACGGTCCGCTGGAAAACGCGGCCCTGACCCAGGCCCTCCGCTGGGTTGCCCTGACCAACGGAGACTGGGCCGTGAACTTCGAAGCCTGCGCCACCTACAAAATCGTGGGAGGCACTGCCGCCCTGGCCGCAGCAATCCTTGCGGACTCGAAGGCGAGCATCGATTACGGCTTCACCGTGGATACCATGGCGGATGACTCCGTCATGGCGGACAATTCAGTGAACATCAAAAGCACCGACGGCCGGACGGTCCGCGCCCGAACAGCGATCGTCACGGTTCCGCTCCATGCCATGGAAACCGTGAGCTTCGAACCACCCCTGCCGGGGGCCAAGACCGAAGGCTGCGCCCTCGGCCAGGTCGCCAAGGGAGCCAAGGTCTGGTTCAAGATCCGCGGCGAACACGCCCCGTTCGTGGCGCTGGGCGGCGCCGACTGGCCCCTCAATTTCTTCCAGGTTGAGTACGCGCTCGACGGCGACACGATCGCCGTCGGGTTCGGTCCGGATGCGTCAAAGATTGACGTTGAGGACCCGGCGGCCGTCCAGGCGCAGCTCACCCGGCTGGTGCCCGGCGTCGAAGTGGTGGACGTGGCCAGCCACAACTGGGTGGCGGATCCGCTGTCCGGTGAAACCTGGCCCATGCACCGCACCGGCTTCCTGTCCGCCTACCTTTCCGCTTTGCAGGCGGCCCATGGCCGGATCCTTTTTGCCGGTTCCGACATCGCCAACGGGTGGGGCGGCTTTATTGACGGGGCAATTGAAAGCGGCATGGAGGCCGCGTGTGCCGCCGCTTCCCTGCTGGCAAAAGAGCCATCCCGTGCGTGACTGCGCTCACGCACAACAACTGAGCGCTATCCGACAAGGCGCATCCGTGGCTGGCTGCCATGCTGGATTTAACGGTGCGATCATCCACTGGCAGGCACCCTCCCCAGCACTTTCCAGAACTCATGACCGTTAAGAAGGATCCAATGAGTATTTCGAATCCCGAATCCCGGACCGCGGAACCCGGTTCCCGCCAGGAACACTCCACTGCCCTGCGCGCAGGCAGCATCGGAGTCCTGGGCATCCTGTTTTTTGTCCTGTCGGCCCAGGCCCCGCTGACCGGAATCGTCGGAGCAGCACCCCTGGCTGCCGCGCTTGGCAACGGTGCCGGCGCCCCGGGGGCCTACCTCGTCGTCGGCATCGTCATTGTCATCTTCGCTGTCGGCTTTGTGGCCATGAGCCGGAAGGTCCAGACCAACGGCGCCTTTTACGCCTATGTCACCGCGGCGTTCGGCCGCAAAGTCGGCGCCGGTGCGGCGTGGCTTGCCCTGCTGGCCTACAGCACTGTGCAGGCTGCCATGTACGGACTGTACGGTGCCGCCTTCTCCGGCCTGCTGGCCTCCGCAGGCGTAACCGTTCCGTGGTGGCTGCTCGCCGTCGTCACGATGGCCGGCGTCCAGGTCCTGGGATCGATGAACATTGAGCTGGGCGCCCGCGTCCTTGCCGTGCTGGTCGGCCTGGAAGTGGCCATCCTGCTGATGTTCGGGTTCTCCGTCCTGTTCAAGGGCGGCGGCCCCGAAGGCCTGAACATAGCCGCCTCGTTCGCGCCGGAAGCGATCGCCAGCGGAGCTCCCGGCGTCGCCATCATGTTCGCCGTGGCCTCCATGTTCGGCTTCGAATCGACCGCCATCTACTCCGCGGAAGCCAAGGACCCGCACCGGACCGTTGCGCGGGCCACTTATCTCTCCGTGGGCATCATCGCCGTCTTCTTCTCCTTCATCACCTGGATGCTGGTCAGCTTCTACGGCCCCTCGCATGTGGTCGAGGCAGCGGGCGCGGCACTCGAGTCCGGCGACGCAACGTCATTCGTGATCGGCCCCATCGTTGAGATGTTCGGCCCCTGGGCCGGCGTCACTGCCGGTGTGTTGCTGGTGACGTCCCTGTTGGCCGGCATCATCGCGTTCCACAACGGCATCAACCGCTACCTCCACTCGCTGGCACTGCGCGGCTCCATGCCCGCCGTCGTGGCCCGGACCAACAGGCACCGCGCCCCGGCCACGGCGGCGTGGATCCAGACCGCGGTCGCGGCCCTGCTTGTGGCGCCCTTTGCCGTACTGGGACTGGACCCGGTGCTGACCCTGTTTTCCTGGTTCAGCGGCCTGGCCGTCGCGGCGCTGCTGGTGCTGTACATGCTGTGTTCCCTCGCCGTCGTCGCCTATTTCCGCCGGGAACGCGTGACAGGGCAGCACTGGCAGACATTCATCGCACCGGTGTTCGCCGCCGCGCTGCTGGCGTGGGTGCTCTACCTGGTGGTCAGCAACTTCACCTCCCTCATCGGCGGAAGCGCCGAAACGGCCGCAGGACTGCTGGCAGCCGTCCCGGTGATCTTCCTGGCCGGAGTGCTGGTGGAGATCAAAGTGGAAACGCGCGTGCGGACCCTAGGAGCCTGCTGAATTAATCGCGAGCGTCAAGGCGCGTCGGCTGGACTGGCGCGGCTGGTGGTTAAGACTGGTCTTATGCAGGGACGCGAGGACGCGCAGCGCGGGTATTTGGATGTGGAGGCACTGGCCGGGGAGTTGTTGGCTCCGGGCAGTGTGTTCGCTTTTCTGGCCGGGCATCGGGGCCGGTTGTTTCCCGATTCAATGATGGAGGACCTCTTCCCGTCACGGCGGGGCCGCCCTTCAGTTCCGGCACCCGTGATCGGATCGGTGCTGGTGCTGCAGGCGTTGCAGGGTCTTTCTGACCGCGAAGCGGCGGAGGCTTTGACGTACGACCTGCGCTGGAAGGCCGCGTGCGGGTACGGGCTCACCGATACGGCGTTTCAC